>NZ_CP012549.1:0-1200000 GCF_025319965.1 Campylobacter sp. RM16187 | reverse complement strand
ATGTTTTAGGGCAAGTGTTTTTTGCACTCTCGCTTGGATTTGGCGTGATGATCACGCTTTCAAGTTTTGTTAAAAAAGACGAAGCCCTGGTTAAAATTTCAGTGATAACAGGTATCTTAAATACCGTCATAGCCGTACTTGCAGGCTTTATGATATTTCCTTCTTTGTTTAGCTTTGGAGTTACACCCGATAGCGGTCCTAGCCTTGTGTTTAAAAGCCTTCCGATAGTATTTTCACACATGCCGTTTGGAAGCGTTTTTGCGGTGGCGTTTTTTACGCTGCTTATGATAGCTGCGCTTACGACATCACTTCCGATTTACGAGGTGCTTATCACCACGCTTCAAGAAAAGATGAAGATAGAGCGAAAAATGGCGATTTTGATAGTGCTAACGGCTATTTTTGTGCTTGGAAATTTGCCTTCTTTGATGGCTACAAATTTGCTAAGCGACGTGAAAATTTTCGGCAAAAATATCTTTGACGCTTACGATGCCATAAGTGCTACGATATTTTTTGTGCTTACATCTTTACTCTGCGCAATATTTGTGGGCTGGGTTTTAAAAGATGAAGCAAAGGCTGAAATCCTGCAAGGAAGCGAAAATCACAAAAAGATAGTTGATGTATGGTTTTTGTATGTGAGATATATAATTCCGTTTGTGATTTTGATCGTTTTTGCAAGTAGTTTTTACGACAACTTTTTGAAATAATTTACCAAAATTTGATAATATTTTGCAAAATTTAAAGTAAGGAAACAGATGTTTAATTTTTTGATAACCATATTTTTTATATACACTTTAGTTAAAATTTACCTCGCATTTTTGCAGATAAATTTTATTGCCAAAGAGAGCAAAAACAAAGCTGTAGTGCTCAGTGAAGAGGAGTATAAAAGTGCGGCCAAAATAGCTATCGCAAACCAAAAATTTCAGATAGCAAACCTTGTATATCACTTAGCTGTTTTTATGGTGTGGGCATTTTGGGGGCTTAAGGCTTTAGCTGAGGCAACTATCAAAACAGGCTCCATAAGCGAAAATATCATATTTGTGATAAGTTTTATAGTTATATCTTCCATCATCGAGCTTCCGTTTGGCATATATGAGACTTTCGTGAAGGATAAAAAGCACGGATTTTCAAACACTACGCCTAAAATTTTTATCATCGATACCATAAAAGCTCTTGCGCTTACACTTGTTTTCGGTTCGCTTTTTGTTTGGCTTATCTTGCTTTGTATCGATTTTCTGGGCGAGTTTTGGTGGCTTTGGGCTTTTGGGCTTAGCTTTACGATAGTTTTGATCATAAATTTGATCTATCCAACGATAATCGCGCCTCTTTTTAACAAGATGCAGCCGCTTGAAGAAGGTGAGCTTAAAAGCTCGATAGAGGGTCTGCTTGATAGTTGCGGATTTAAGAGTAGCGGCGTGTTTAGCATGGACGCAAGCAAGCGCGATAACAGGCTTAATGCTTATTTTGGCGGGCTTGGAGCGACTAAGCGCGTGGTACTCTTTGACACGCTTATAAAAAAGCTTAGTTTAGATGAGATAATCGCCGTTTTAGGCCATGAGCTAGGGCACTTTAAGCACAAGGATCTATTTAAGATGATAGCCGTTAGCGCCGTGATGCTACTAGCGATGTTTGCGCTATTTGGAAATATCCCTGCGTCTGCATATAGCGCGCTTGGACTTGAAAAAACGGGCGGATCAATAATCGTATTTTTGCTTCTTTTCTCACCGATTTTTAGCTTCATTTTTAGCCCTATCATCTCAGGCATAAGCAGAAAGAACGAATTTGGCGCGGATAAATTCGGAGCAGGCGTAAAAAGCAAAGACGATATGATAAGTGCTCTTAAAAAGCTTGCAAGCGAAAATAAAGCCTTTCCTAAATCGCACCCGGCTTATGCCTTTATATATCACTCTCATCCTAGCCTTTATGAGCGTATAAATGAGCTAAAGAATGAGAATAGATGAGGCGCTAAGGCTAGCGACGGCTAAAATTTCATCTGTTTGCGAAAATCCCGCAAGAGTGGCTAAAATTTTGCTTATGCACCATCTTGGTGTTAGTATCGAGTGGATATTTTTAAACTTAAGCAAAGAGCTTGAAGATAAAAGCGGGTACTTTGCGCTTGTTGATAGATTTGCCTCTTATGAGCCGCTTGAGTATATAACCGGCAAGGCTAGCTTTTACGGGTTTGAATTTGAGATTCAAAGCGGAGTTTTAGTGCCTCGCCCTGAGACTGAAATTTTGGTTGATAAATCGCTTGAAATTTTGCGCGAGTATAACGTGCCAAAAGTTTGCGAGATAGGCGTTGGAAGCGGGATTATAAGCGTTTGCTTGGCGCTTAACTCAAACGCTTTGATAACCGCAACCGATATAAGCGAAAAAGCTCTAAAGTTAGCGCATAAAAATGCAGTTAAATTCGGAGTAGAAAAGCGTATAAATTTCGTAAAGTGCGCATATATGGATGAGATTAAGGGCGAGTTTGATCTGGTCGTGTCAAACCCTCCTTATATAGCGCAGGACTATGAGCTTAGTAAATTCGTGCTAAACGAGCCTCACGAGGCGCTATTTGGCGGCAAAGTCGGTGATGAAATTTTAAAAAATATCATCTTGCAAACAAGAAATCGTAAAGTAAAATACCTCATTTGCGAGATGGGTTACGATCAAAAAGAAAGTATGACAAAAGCTCTTGAAATTAACAAGTTTGATGCTAAATTTTATAAGGATTTAGCAGGCTTTGACAGAGGATTTGTCGCAAATTTTAAATATCAAATTTAAAGGAAAAATATGAAAGGTTTATATCTGTTGCTTCTAACAGCCTTAATCGGCATCGAAATTTCTATCGGAGCCTTTGTGGCGCCTACACTTTTTTATCCGCAAAGCATCATAGGTGATGGAATTTTGACTCATTTTCAAAGCGGACTTTTGATGACAAATATCTTCGTCAAATTTAACTATGTCTTGATGGCGGTTGCGATTTTAGCGCTTGTTTACGAGCTTTTTGCTCTTAGAAGCGAGGCTAAATTTGCTCTAAAATTTAGCTCGTTTATGCTTGCGCTTATAAATTTTGCATTGGCTGCATCTTTTGTCTTTTATTTTACACCTTACGTGCTAAGCGCGCAGGCTTTGGGTGAGGCAGGAACCACGACACCTGAGTTTTTTCAGATGCACAAAGCAAGCGAGCTTGTTATGAAAGTGATGATGGTCGCTCAGCTTTTGCTATTTTTTATCAAATTTCCACGCGCAAAAGAGGCATAAGGCAAATTTATGCAGAAAAAGCCAGATATCCAAGAAGTAACTGATTTTTTGATCGATTATGCAGCAAAGATGCTAAGTATCGGCACTTACACCGCTCGCATAGATCGCTGTGTAAGTAGGATTGCGCACGCTTACGGATACGATGTGAGCCTTACGATATTTGTGAAGCACTTTACTATAAGCGTGATGGATCCGCAGGATAATTCGATCCGCCGAACCTATGTGAAATCAAGCGCCGCGATGCCTATCAGTTTTAACCTGATATCAGAACTAAGCGCGCTTAGCTGGCAAATTTATGATGAGAAGATTTCGCTTAAGAGTGCAAGAAGCTTTTTTAACGAGATCACAAATCCTGTTAAGCGAAATTTTGCCATATCGCTTATCTTGATGAGCTTTGCAAATTCGGCTTTTTGCAAGCTTTTTGGTGGAGATATGGGCTCGATGGCAAGCGTTTTTGCGGCTACTTTTGTCGGATTTTATCTAAGGCATCTCTTTAGCAAATTTGGCGTAAATTTAAAGATACAATACATCATCATCTCGTTTATATCGTCTTTTATAGCCTATCTTGGCGTCTATTTTGATGTGTCAAACACTCCTGACGTGGCAATTGGTTCAAGTATTTTGTTTTTGATGCCGGGCGTGCCGCTTATAAATTCAGTCTTTGATATCCTTAACGAAAACACTCTTGTCGGCATTAGCAGAGGGCTAAATACCGGGCTTCTTATCATCTGTATCGCGATTGGCGTTTATATGACGATCTCTATTTCAAACATAGGGCTTTTAAATGTTTGATTTGGTTATCTTAACTCTTACGGATGCGTTCTTTGCGGCGATTGCAGGGCTTGGCTTTGCTTATGCTAGCTCTCCTCCAAAGCGAACTTTGATATATTCCGCAGCACTTGCGGCTCTTGCTCATGCAAGCAGGTTTATGATGATAAAGAGCGAAATTTTTTCTATCTCGATTGCAACTCTTTTCGCCTCTTTTTTGGTTGGAATTTTAGGGATATTTTTTGCTAGAAGACTTAAAGTTCCGGCTGAAATCATAGCCTTTCCTGCACTTTTGCCGATGGTGCCTGGAATTTATGCCTATAAGAGTATTTTAGCGCTATTTTCTTTTACAAACAGCAGCGAAATTTCTCAAAAGATGACTTATCTAATGCTCTTTTTTGATAACGCACTAACTACCGTTTCAGTCTCTCTTGCGCTTGGTGTAGGGGTATCGGTAACGCTTTTGATCTTTTATGAGCAGTCGCTAATGGTAACGCGCGGTGCAAGGTGCGATCTAAAAATTAAAAAAAATACTTAGTATAAATATTAATTTGAAATTTATTATCTGTTAATATAATTATATAAATTTTAAGCTCAAGGGGATGAAAATGCAAGGTAAAATTTTAGATGTCGGAATTATATCTGCAAAAGATGGCGTTAGATATCGATTTGATGTTGAAGATGTTAAGAATTTAAACAACAAACCTATTGATTCTTTAGTAGGCGCAGAAGTTGATTTTGAAATAGTTGACGGTTTGGCAAAAGAGATATATATCACAAAAACTCAATTTAGTCTTGATATATTAAAGCAAGATGATATAAAATCAATAAAATTAAAGGTTTATATAAGCATAGCTGCGGGCATCTTATCCTCAGTTCCTACAATAGGTTTTATGTTTAGCATTGTTTCTATAGTAGCTATGGTGTTTGCTTTGATTTCTATCAAAAAAGTTACGGGAAGCAATACCATACTTAAAAATTATATTTTGATGAGTGTATGTTTGTTGGCGAGTTATATGATTGTTATTTTTGCTATTATTCCTGCTATAGCTTTTGGAGTTAATGGAAGCAGTATAGGATTTATACCGATAGCTATTGGCTTAGTTTTATTTGTATATGGCTTTATAGTGGGAATTAAATACTATAAAGAGCTTACTAAGCTAAGCGGAGATCCGTTTTTCATATATAGTTTTTGGCTCTTGGTTGCAGGATATTTAACTTTAGTCTTTGGCGTAGGATATTTGTTTATTTTGGCTTCTTTCGTGCTCCAACTGATAGCATGGGTAAGACTAAAAGAGCTTAAATCTTATTAATTCTTTTAGAGTTTAAAATTAAGTTCTATTATTTATGAAGACTATTAAATGTCTAGAATTTTCTAAAGGTAATATATGAAATTTAGAATTTACTACGAAGATACGGACGCGGCAGGCATAGTCTATCATGCTAACTACATCAAATTTTGCGAAAGAGCAAGAAGTGAGGTGTTTTTTAACTCCGATTTAGAGCCGTTTGGCAAGGACGGCTACTTTGTAGTAAGCGAAATTCATGCAAAATTTAAAAAGCCCGCAACGCTTGGCGATATGATCGAGGTTAGAAGCAAGGCTGTGCAAATTAAAAAAGTCTCTGTCGTTATAAATCAGCAAATTTATAAAGTCGGAAATTTAAAGAGCGAGTGCGAGCCTGAACTGCTCTTTGAAGCCGATGTAACGGTAGCCTTTATGAACGAAAAGGGCATGGCTAAGATGAGCGAGCAGATGCTTGAGTTTATCTCGTCGCGTCTGCATGGCTAAAGCTTGATTCGCCCACTTTTAAAATTTTAGTATTGTAAATTACCTGCGAATTTTCCACTCGCTCGCTAAATAGCTTTTGTGCGTTTTGATTTAGATAGGCAGTGTAGATATAGTCCATGCCTACGCTTGTGGAGTAGCCGACCCAGTTAAAGTTGATATCTTGTCCTAAAATTTTATTATTTGAATCAAGGCTACTATCTACGGCGGAGAGAGAATTTGCTATATAAATTAATTCTCTATCCTGCGGTTGGGTTAGTTTAAATATGCTTGGAGTATAGTTTATCTGCGTGCTTAATAGATTGGTTGCATTTATATCATATACTCTAAGTTGCGAGCTTAATAGCGATGTCTTTAAAATAGGAATATTTAAAAATATTGAAGCTTCGTTTATCTTGCTGTTTCTATCTACGAAATTTTTAAGATCGGTTTGATTTCCTATTTCGTTTTGATATACAAGACCTCCACTAAGCTCTTCTGAGTATTTATTTAATGTGCTTCCTAATAGGCTACCGTCCGAAAATGCAGCATTTTTGCCATTTGAAAAATCCAAAAGTCTTACAATCTGCTCTTTGTAATCAATCCCGCCAAATATCAAATTTACTTTTAAATTAGGCAGAGTTGAAGAGTGGAGTGTAGGTATATAAGCGAGCATAGAATCTTCTAACAGATTATTTAGATGCGCTACTCCAACTTGAGTAAATGGAGTTATCAGATAGCTTATGTTTTCAGCTTTGGCTCTTGTTAAGGCATCTCTTATACTATCCGTAGATTCGTTACCGATGTTGTAAAATTTAATATCTATATTCGCATTTTGTCTTATCATGTATGCGATAGCAGAATTTGATACTACTGCGGCGTAGCTTTTGATACTATCTTGGGGTATTATAATAGCGATTTTAAACTCTGCATTAGCGCTTGGTATAAATACTTTCTCGGTTGATATCTCTCCTTTGATAGTTCTAAAAGCTTGAATAACTTCTGCATTGTCACTTCTTTCATATCTTGCCAAAAAACTATGCAAAAGACCATCTTTAACTAAATTTAAAAGACAGGTATCGTCGCATTTAAATGGTTCTAAATTTATGTAAATTTCATACGCAGGCGGAATATCTGAAAGCTTATCACTCTTAGCAAAAAGTAAAATTTGTATAATTAAAAAAACTAAAAGAATTTTTCTCATAACAACCCTTTGATTTTATTTAAATCATCTATTAAGGCCTGCTCTTTGCTTGGATTTTTTAGCACCCATGCTGGCGAATAAGTGGCCATAAGATAGGAATTTTTAAACCTTAAAACATTTCCTCTGATGGATTCAAAGCTATTTGTTCGCTCCAAATTATTGATTAAATTTAAAAATACGTTTTCGCCAAGAGCGACTATAATCTTTGGTGAAATTATATCTATTTGAGACATTAAATATGGCTTACAAAGTTCGTAGCTAAGATTTATGGCTAAGTTGTTTTGGTGAATTTTACACTTTATTATGCTTGTCATGTAAAATTCATGCTTGTTAAGGCCTAAAATTTCATATATTACCTTGCAAAATTTCTCCCCGATAGATCCCTCTAAAAACCTTCCGCTGATATCCTCGCTAACGCTTGGCGTATCACTTATAAACATTATCTTTGAATCTAATCGTCCGCTTCCCACTAAAGCGTTATTTCTGCTCTTGCAAAGCTCGCATAAGTTACAGTTTTTAATCTGCTCTTCAAGCTCTTTTATATCGTTTGAAACATTATTTTTTATATGTAATCCAAAAGATGGATTTATATATCTATACCCAAATGCCTTTAAGTAGTGAAGTTGTCTTAAAATTTCAATTTCGTTTGCATAAATCATTAAAAAATATTATCAAATTGCCAGTTAAAACTAAATAAAATTTTTAAAAGCCTATTTTAGAAAATTTTTATTTTGATTATCTCTTATGAGCTTTATAAATTTTATTCAATGGATTTTAAGTAATTTGTTGTTAAAATCACGACTTTATCATAAAATTTAATAAAAGGAAAAAGTTATGAAAAGGACTTATCAGCCTCATAAAACGCCTAAAAAACGCACTCATGGTTTTCGCCAAAGAATGAAAACAAAGAATGGACGTAAGATTATAAACGCAAGACGTGCAAAAGGTAGAAGAATATTGGCGGCTTAAGTAAATTTGGTTCCATAAGCGAATCAAAGGAATTTTTGACGGTTTATAAAGAGGCGAACAAGTGGTATTGCGATTGTTGCACTATTTTTTATAAACCTTCAAACGAGCCCAAACTAGCTATAGTGGCTAGCAAAAAAGTTGGTAAAGCTGTGGTTCGTAATCGTTGTAAAAGGCTATTGCGAGCAGTTTTTAATCAAATTCATAATGAGCTCGAAGACGGTGTTTATGTGGTTATTGTTAAGGCGGGACTTGAGCAAATCCCTTATTTAAAGATTCAGAAAAATATATCTTGGGCTTTAAAAAAGCTTGGATGCTTAAAGCAATAAAAATAACGATGAGAGAGGCAATGATATCTTTAATCAAATTTTATCAGCGTTATATTTCTAAATTTACCCCAAAGTCATGTCGATACTATCCCACATGCTCCGAATATGCCATCTGGCAGTTTCAAAACAATAAATTTTTTTTAGCTTTTTTAGCTACTATTATTAGAATTCTTCGTTGCAATCAGCTATTTAAAGGTGGTATAGATTACCCTGTTATTTATAAAAAATTTAGCTCTTTTTTAATTTTTTACCAAAACGTTAGACCTAATATAAATTTTTGGTTTATCCCATATAAAGAGAATAAATTTTATGTTATAAAAGTCTTAGATTCGTTAAAGGAAAAATAGTGTTAGATAAACTATCTGTTCAAAAGAGAGTTATTTTGGCTACGGTCATCTCTTTTATTTTTTTTATAGTATATGATTATTTTTTTATCCCTAAAAATTTGCCAATAGATCAAAATAGAACAGTGAGTGTTCAAGAAACACAAGCCAAACAAGCACCTGCTACAACTTCAAATTCTACTGCTTCTGTGCCTGATATTAGCGAAAGTCAAACCAAAACAATAGCCACTATCAAAGGCGCTTATTTTGAAGCACAAATTGATAATTTAGGCAGAATTTCAAAATTTTATTTAAATGAAGATAAATATAAAAATGAAGATGGAAGCAGGATAGAGCTAACTTCTAAAACCCTTCTTCCGCTTGAAATTAGATTTAGCGATACAAATTTAAATGAGCAGGCGTTTAAAACAGACTATGTAAGCAATCTTAGTCAGATAGACGTTACGAACTCAAAGCAAACTTTGGTTTTAACTCAAAATTTAAATGGATCCAAAGTAGTTAAGAACATTACTTTCTATCCTAGCGGTAACTATGATTTGGAGGTTTTGGTTAGCAACGGAGAATACTTTATAACTCCTGGATTTAGACCAAGTGTGGTTGTGGATAATTATACTGTTCATGGAGCACTTATACGTCATGCGGATGAGAAGTTAACTATACTAGAAGATGGTGACTTGGATGGTACTGAAAAATTTGATGATGTGAATATAGCGGCCGATAGCGATAGATACTATACTACTTTATTTTATTCTTTCGATAAGCCTTTAAATGTAGTGATGTCTAAAGATACCGCCGATAATGCTATAGTTTTTATTAAAAATACAGGAGATTTTAAGACTAGTGGATATATAGGTGCTAAAGATCATAAGACATTGGAGTCTATAGACGCCAGATTAACAGATGTCATAGAGTATGGATGGTTTACATTTATAGCTAAGCCTATGTTTGGGTTTTTAAATTTACTTTATGGATATATAGGCAACTGGGGTTGGGCTATAGTAGTGCTTACATTGATTATAAGACTTGTGCTATTCCCTCTTACATACAAGGGAATGCTATCTATGAATAAGCTTAAAGAGCTTTCTCCAAAAATTAAGGAGCTTCAGACTAAGTATAAAGGAGATCCGCAAAAGCTAAACGCTCATATGATGGAGCTTTATAAAAAACACGGTGCGAATCCTATGGGAGGTTGCTTGCCTATAATTATGCAGATTCCGATATTTTTCGCAATTTATAGGGTTTTATTAAACGCTATAGAGCTAAAAGCTGCTCCATGGATACTTTGGATACAAGATTTAGCTGTTATGGATCCATATTTTGTTCTACCTATACTTATGGGTCTTACGATGTTTTTACAGCAAAAGCTTACGCCTACGACATTTACAGATCCTATGCAAGAGAAGATTATGAAATTCCTGCCTTTGATTTTTACATTCTTCTTTGTGACATTCCCTGCGGGACTTACTCTTTATTGGTTCGTAAATAACGTTTGTTCGGTTATTCAACAAATTTTTGTAAACAAGCTCTTTGAAAAACACAAAAAAGTGGAGGTAAAGGCATAATGCGTATAGAGGCTAATAATCTACAAGAGGCCTTTCAGAAGGCTGCCACCGAGCTTAATTGCTCTGTTACTGAGCTTGATATTAAGATTATTCAAAATCCAAGCTCTGGATTTTTGGGTTTTTTCAAAAAAACGGCAATAATAGAGGCTTATAGAGAAAATAAAGAGAAAAAAGATAAAGAGGGTTCAAAAAACAGCTCCAAATTTGGAAAAAAGCATAAAAAAGATAGAGTCGAGAATAAAGAACATAGCTCTGAAAATTGCAGTGAGCATGTTGAAAATAAAAAAGATAGTAAAAATTCTCAAAAATCAGAAAGATCAAACGATAAAAAACGCAATAGAAACAAAAAAAGAAATTATGAAAACAGGGATGAAAAACAGGACTTAAACGGAAATTCTGCAAAGTCGGAGAGAAAAGACGAGCTTTCAAAAACTACATCGGCCAATATCTCCGACAATGCCTTTAAATTTGATGAAGCTGAACAAGCTCATTTATATATAGAGCCTAGTCAAGAAGTCGAGCAAAAGCCAAAAGCAAATAAGGAGAGTTGCAAAAATATTCTTGATAATTCGATCATTGATACCTTTAATAAAAGCGACTTTGATGATAAATTTGATGATAAAGAGGATAAAACTAGCGAAAATAAAGCAAAAGAGCAAAAGCCAAAAGCCGATATAGAGAAAGTTTTGCCTGAGATAAGAGAGAATTTGACAAATCTTTTAAACGCTAGCTGCTTTAAAATAGATAGGATAGAGGTTAGTAAATTTAATGACGAGACTATATTAATAGAGCTTGACGGTGAGGATGCAGCGCTTCTTATAGGTAAAGAAGGATACAGATATAAGGCGATTTCATACCTTATATACAATTGGATAGGTTCTAAGTATAATATTTCGGTTCGTCTTGAAATAGCTGAGTTTTTAAAAAATCAAGAGGCGGCTATGGATGAATATTTAAAAGGCATAATAGAGAGAGTTAACTCATCTAAAAAAGCCAAAACTAAGCCACTTGATGGAATTTTAGTCAAAATCGCACTAGAAAAACTACGCGAGCAATTTCCAGATAAATATGTAGGCATAAAAAGCGATGGAGATAAGCAATTCGTAGTAGTTAATGATTTTGTAAAAAAGCATGAATGATACAATCGCAGCCATCGCCACAGCTCACGGCGTTGGCTCTATATGCATAGTTAGGCTAAGCGGCGAAAATGCCCTTAGTCTAGCCCTTAAACTTACCAAACTTCAAACCTTAAAACCAAGATTTGCAACTCTAGCTAAAATTTACTCAGACGATGAATTTATAGACGAAGGCATAGTTTTATATTTTAAAGCGCCTGCCAGTTTTACCGGCGAGGATGTGGTTGAGTTTCAAACTCACGGTGGATTTATGGTGGCAAATTTGATCCTCTCTAAGCTCATAAATTTAGGAGCTAGACTTGCCGAGCCGGGTGAATTTAGCAAGCGTGCGTTTTTAAACGGCAAGATGGACTTAAGTAAAGCCGAAAGCATACAAAATTTAATCAACGCAAGAAGCGAAAGTGCCGCTAAAATCATAGCTAGAGCTATGAAAGGTGATCTTGGTAAATTTGTAGATGAGATTAGAAGCGAGCTTGTTAAGACGCTTGCTTTTGTTGAGACTAGCATTGATTATGCAGATGATGATCTGCCTGAAAATTTGATGAGCGATATCAAAAGCATGCTTATGCTAAATCATCAAAAGCTTGATAAAATCGTATCTATAAGCAAAAGTCGCAAAGGGCTTATCGAAGGCTTTAAAGTAGCGATAGTTGGCAAACCAAATGTCGGCAAAAGCTCGATTTTAAACTCTCTTTTAAACTACGAGCGAGCGATCATAAGTGATGAGGCCGGCACTACTCGTGACCGCATAGAAGAAAGCCTAAGCATAGGCACTCACTTGGTTCGCATTATAGACACTGCAGGCATTAGAAAAAATGCAGGCAAGATCGAGCAGATCGGTATAACGCACTCTTTAAAGGCTATTGAAGAAGCTGATATAGTTTTAGCTGTGTTTGATGCATCAAATGAAGCCGATGAGCAGGATTTTGAGATACTAAATTTGCTTAGAGAGTCTCAAAAAAAGATATTTTACATACTTAATAAATGTGATTTAGAGCTTAAATTCCAAACTTCAAAGCTAAGTGATCCTCTTAAAATTTCGGCAAAAAATAGCGCAGAAGAGATAGTTAAAAGGCTTGAAATTTATCTTGACAGCCAAGACGTAAATGAAATTTTGCTTAATTCAAAGCGTCAAATTCAGTGCTGCGAAAGCGCAAGTGAGGCGATCAAAAGAGCTTTAAATTTGCTCAGTGAAAGCGAGCTTGAGCTGTTTGCTTATGAGATAAATTCGGCGATAGCGTCTATCTCGTCCATCACAAAGCCGTTTGAGAGAGCCGAGATACTTGATGAGATGTTTAGCAATTTTTGTCTTGGGAAATAAATTTAAAAAATCTTGCAACAAGACTAGAGCAAAAACTGCTTTTTGAGTTATATTTATGAAGTGATTCAAGATAAATTTATGAAGAACGCGCGAATTTTGAAACCTGATATAAGATACAATAAGGCTCTATTTTTTCTTTTCTGCTTCGCTTATTATTCCTTGGATGTTTTTCTTTGGTGCGGCTTACTTAAACAGGTTGCCTGAGGCTTTAAATTTTACTTTTTTACAAGGCATTTTAAGTATCGTAGGGCTGATAGCTCCTTGTTTTATTGCTTTTTATCTATTTGCTCGCGAGGGGGTCAAATTTAAAGATATAAAGCATAGATTTAGCCTTAAAAACGTAAACAAATTTTATCTATTTTTAGCCCTGTTTCTTACTTTTATAGCGCTTGTGATGGCGCAATTTATATCGCTTATCTTTGGGCATGGTTTGGAGCAGTTTTATATCTCAGGTAAAACTAGCTTTGAGTCTGCCTTGTTTAACTCGTGGTTTATACTGATTTTTGCTGCAATTGTAGAAGAGCTTGCCTGGCACACTTACGGCACAGACGCATTAAGGGCGAAATTTAGCCTTTTTACTTCATCTATGATATTTGCTTTTTACTGGGCGCTTTAGCACTTGCCCCTATCTTTTATCAAGGGCTATTATCATAGCGAAGTAGCTCTTAGCGGGCTTTTGTATAGCTTAAATTTTATCGTTAGCCTGTTTGTTTTTGTGATCTTGATGAACTGGCTTTATTTTAAAACGAACAGAAATATAACCATAGCCATCCTCTTTCATCTTTTTGCAAATTTGACTAATGAAATTTTTGCAACTCATCCTGACAGCAAGGTGATACAAACGGCTATACTTTTGCTTATAGCCATAGCTGTCGTGGCAAAAAACAAAGAGCTATTTTTCAGCTCAAATTTTAAATTTGACGATGTGTAAATTTTAGGCTTGACATCCTTTCTAAGCCTCTTGGTTTATGAAGTTTTTATGCTTGTTTCAGTAAAATAATTAAAATTTTTTCTGAAGGGATAAAATGGATAAAGCTACGATAAAAGCGCATAAAATTAGCGACGGCGAGTATGAAAATATACTAAAAATTTTAGGACGCGAGCCAAATTTGCTTGAGCTTGGGATATTTTCTGCGATGTGGAGCGAACACTGCAGCTATAAATCAAGTAAAAAATACCTAAGCGGCTTTCCGACCAAGGCTCCTTGGGTCATACAAGGACCGGGCGAAAACGCAGGCGTTATCGATGTTGGCGAAGGAGTTGCGGCTGTGTTTAAGATGGAGAGCCACAACCATCCAAGCTTTATCGAACCCTATCAGGGTGCAGCCACTGGCGTGGGCGGAATTTTGCGCGATGTATTTACTATGGGCGCAAGAGTCGTGGCGAACATGAACTCGCTTAGATTCGGACAAATTAGCGGTAGCTCAAGCGTAGCGCGCCACCAAAGATATCTTGTAAAGGGCGTAGTGGCCGGAATTTCTCACTACGGCAACTGCATGGGTATCCCGACTGTAGGCGGTGAAGTGAGTTTTGATGAGAGCTTTAACGGAAACATCCTAGTAAATGCCTTTGCACTTGGACTTTGTAAAAGCGATGAAATTTTCTACGGCAAGGCTGAAGGCATAGGAAATCCCGTCATATACGTAGGAAGTAAGACCGGTCGTGACGGGCTTGGTGGAGCCGTTATGGCAAGCGATAGCTTTAACGATGAGAATAAATCCTTGCGTCCAACCGTCCAAGTGGGTGATCCGTTTGCAGAAAAACTGCTTCTTGAGGCGTGCTTGGAGCTCTTTAAGAAAGATTACATCATAGGTATCCAAGATATGGGCGCAGCGGGTCTTACCTCAAGCAGCTTTGAGATGGCGGGGCGCAGCGGAAGCGGTATGAAGATGTATCTTGACCGTGTTCCGATGAGAGAAAGCGGCATGACGCCTTACGAGCTTATGCTAAGCGAAAGTCAAGAAAGAATGCTAATATGCGCTAAAAAAGGCTATGAGCAAAAAGTTATAGAGATATTTAAGAAGTGGGACTTAGATGCTGAGATCATCGGAGAGGTGACTGATACGGGCAAGATGCAGCTTTATTGGCACGGCGAGCTTGCGGGCGAAATTCCGATAGATCCTGTTGCGCAGGCTGCTCCGGTACTAGATCGTTCTACGAAAAAGCCTGCTTATCTTGATGAGATAAAGGGCGTAACTCTTGATAAATTTAAAAAAGTTGATAACAAAACCGCATTTAATAAGCTTTTGCGCGATCCGCATATCTTAAATAAGTCTTTGATCTACGATCAATACGATGCAAATATCCAAACAAACACAATCAAGCAGCCCGGAAATTTAGGCGCTAGCGTTATCCGCGTGAGAGAGAGCGGCAGAGCCATAGCTATGGGTATGGAGTGTAGCCCTCGCCACAACTATGTAAATCCAAAAATAGGCGCTGCCATGGCGGTTGCGCTAAGCGGCAGAAAAGTAGCTATGAGCGGTGCTATGCCGCTTGCGATAACTGACTGCTTAAACTACGGAAACCCTGAAAATCCTGAAGTTATGTGGCAGTTTGCGCAAGGTTGCGAGGGTATCAAAGAGGCGTGCCGTGAGCTAACTACTCCTGTTGTAAGCGGAAACGTAAGCCTTTATAACGACACGGACGGCGTAAGCGTCTATCCGACACCTGCTATAGTAAGCGTTGGCGTAAACGAGTGCGCGCATAAAAATTTGCCAAGCGTTTTTGCCAAAGAGGGCACGCCGATATATCTTGTAGGCGATACTAGCGGCGAATTTGCAGCGAGCCTTTATATGAAAAATTTATATAACTGCGTTGGCGGCGAACTAAAAGAGATCGACTATAAAAAAGAAAGAGCGCTTTGGGAGCTTGTGATAGAGGCAAACAAGGCGGGAATTTTAGAATTTGCAAACTCAGTCGGCACGGGCGGAGTAGCTATGACGCTTGCTAAAATGGCTTGCATGAGCGGCGTAGGTGCAAAATGCGAGTGCAAATTTAGCGATAGTAGATGGATATTTGACGAGAGCTTTTCTCGCTCGGTTGTGGGTGTAAAAGACGAAGCTAAATTTAGCGAACTAGCAGGCAAATTCGGACTTAAGATAAGTAAGATAGGCGTAACGGGCGGAAGCAAATTTGAAATAGATGGCGTGAGCGAAAATTTAAAAGAGATGAGCGAGGTTTACTTTAATGAGTTTGCTAGGGTTATTAAACAAGAAGACTGAGGAAAAAGATCAGGAAAGAGAGCAGAAAATGGGTCAGCGAAATGTGGCTAAGCCTCCGATTTTATTTAACGAAACACAGCAACTCATAAAAGCGATAGAGGCGAAGCTTGGCGGTTCGCTGATAACCTACTACAACTCAAATGCGGGCAGTGTGTGCGGTAACGACGCAAGTGCGATGTATGAAATTTTAAAGGGCAAAAAGATACAAAACGCCTTTTTGTTTATTAAAAGTGACGGCGGTAGCGGTATCGCCTCGCTTCGTATCATCAGCACGCTTAGAAACTACTGCAAAAACATAACCGCCCTTGTGCCGGCAAACTGTGCTTCGGCTGCTACTATGATGGCGCTTGGTGCAAACGAGATCGTCATGGGTCCGCTTGCGTATCTAACTCCCGTTGATACTTCGCTTAAGCATGAGCTAAGTCCGACAAATAAAAACAACGAGCTTGTAAGCGTGTCGATGGACGAGCTAAGCCGCGTGATAAGGCTATGGAAAACAAACGAAAAAGATAAGGATGAAAACCCGTATAAATCGCTATACGAGTACATTCATCCGCTTGTGTTTGGTGCGGTTGATCGCGCTAGCTCGCTTTCACTTAAAATTTGTCGTGAAATTTTGAGGTATCACATCGACGATGAAGAGAAAATTCAAAAAATTTCAGAGCGGCTAAACAGCGACTATCCTGCGCATGAGTATCCGATACTCTTTCGCGAGGCCGAAGAGATCGGGCTTCATGTAAAAAAGATGGATGATGAGCTAAACGAAATGCTTCAGGAGCTTACTTTACTCTACTCGGAGATGGGGCAAAGAGCGTTTACCGACTTTGATGAAAACAGCTATCACGATAACAACATCGCAAATATCATCGAATCAAACGGCAAGCAGATATATTTCCAGATAGATAAAGACTGGTTTTATCGCCCTGATGAGCGCCGCTGGAACGTGATGAACGACGAGAGCTCATGGCGTAAAAATGAGCTAGTTAACGGCAAACTAAAAAATACTATCTATCACCTTTGGTAAAATAGGCGCAATAGTGGGTAATTTTTTTATTATTATACTTATTGTTCTTGCCATATATCTGCTTGCCTTTGATTTTGGTAAGAATCCTCAAAATATGAGGCAAAACGTTAAAAACTCAAGAAAAAAAATCCTATTTGAGGAGGCTAAATATATAGTAACCTTGCTTGCAAAAGTTGCTAAAAGCGATGGAAGGGTAAGTGAGCTGGAAGCTCAGCTAGTAAGCGAGATACTTGACGATATAACCTCTATGTTAGGTGGTGATACAAGAAAAAGAGATGAATTAAAGCAAATTTATAACACTCAAAAAGAGGATTTAAATAATGTTTATGACGTTGCTAGAGAGTATTATGAAAAATTTAAGCTAAGTAAAAATGACGCTATTGCTAAGGTTTCGTTTCTTATAAATTTAGCTTATATAGACGGCAGAATTTTAAATGCGGAAAGAATTGTAATTTCTCAAATAGCCGATGCCTTTAATATATCGGATAGGGTATTGGAAGAGATATTTGATAAATTTGATAGATTTTATGATCAAAAAAGATATGAGCAAAGAAAAGATGACTCATATCATAAAAAGAGTCCGTATAGAGTGCTAGGGCTTCGTGAAAACGCGCCGTTTAGCGAGGTTAAAAAGCGCTACCGCGAGCTTGTAAAAAAATATCATCCCGATATCTTAATGGGAAGAGGTGAGAGCGAAGAGATTATCGAGCGCTCAACCAGAAAACTTCAAGAGATCAACGAAGCTTATGAGGAGATAAAGGGGCGCAGTGCAAATAACTAAAGGCTATATAAGCGGCTGCGTGGGCGATATCATCTCGCTTAATGCAAGATATTACGCAAAGAGATTTGATCTCGGCAAGGCTTTTGAAATAAAAATAGCTAAAGATATAGCTGAATTTGTAGCAAGTCTAGGAAGCGAAAAACGAGAGCTTTTTACTTGCATAAAAGATAGCGTTTTGGTTGGATGTATCGCTGTTGATGAGGTTTATGAAGCGGGACTGCTTAGATGGTTTGTAGTTGATGAGAGATTTCAAAACAAAGGCATCGGAAACGAGCTTTTAAAAGAGGCGATTAAATTTTGCGATGAAAATTTTAATCAAACCTATCTTTATACAAATAAAGAGCTTGAAATAGCTATCAAAGTGTATGAGAAATTTGGCTTTGAGCGCGACGAGAGTTTTGCGCCAAGGCGATATGAAGAGCTAAACGAACTTGAAATTTTAAGATATATCAGAAAGAGGAGTAAAAATGAGAGCGTTAATCAGTGTAAGCGATAAAGAAGGAGTTGTGGAGTTTGCTAAGGGGCTTGCTTCGCTTGGATTTGAGATACTTTCGACAGGCGGGACGCATAAGCTGCTCGTGCAAAGCGGCATAAATTCGCTTGAAGTGAGTGAATACACAAAGAGTCCAGAGATGTTTGAGGGTAGGGTAAAGACACTTCATCCTAAAATTCACGGCGGAATTTTGCATAAAAGAGATGACAAAAACCATGTAGCGCAAGCCGAGCAAAACGGTATCGGCAGGATCGATCTGGTTTGTGTAAATTTGTATCCTTTTAAAGAGACTACCATTAGAACCGATGACTTTGAAGAGATAATCGAAAATATCGATATCGGTGGACCTGCGATGGTGCGAAGTGCGGCTAAAAATTTTAAAGATGTCTATATCGTAACTAGCCCGCTTGACTATGAGGCTGTGCTTGAAAATTTAAGAAACGGAGAAAATGCGCTCGAATTTAGACGCTCGCTAATGATAAAAGCCTATGAGCACACCGCAGCTTACGACTCGATGATAGCAAATTATATGAACGAGCGATTTAACGGCGGTTTTGGCGATATGAAATTTATCACTGCTAGCAAGGTGTTTGACACCAGATACGGTGAAAATCCGCACCAAAAGGGCGCTTTGTATGAGTTTGACTACTTCTTTAGCAACAACTTTAAAGCCCTTAAAGGCGAAGCAAGCTTTAACAATATGACCGATATAAACGCAGCTTTGATGCTTGCAAGTAGCTTTGATGAAGCGCCGGCTGTGGCTATCGTAAAGCACGCTAACGCTTGTGGCTTTGCGGTGAAATCAAGCCTGCTTGAAAGCTATACAGAGGCGCTAAAATGCGATCCTATCTCGGCTTATGGCGGAGTTGTAGCGATAAACGGCACGCTTGATAAGGTTTTGGCTGAAAAGATAAATGAAATTTTTGTCGAGGTGATAATCGCTGCAAACGTCGATGAAGAAACGCTTGGAGTGTTTGAGTCAAAAAAACGTATCAAAATTTTCTCTCAAGGTAATAAATTTCTAACAAGAGCAAACGACAAATATGACTTTAAGCACGTTGACGGCGGATTTGTCTTTCAAGAAAGCGACGAGGTTAAGCCTAGCGAGCTAGAAAATATGAAGTTACAAACCACGCGAGAGGCAAGCAAAGAGGAGCTAAAAGACCTTGAGATAGCTTGGAAAGTGGCTGCGCTTACTAAGAGCAACTGCGTGGTTTATGTGAAAAATTCAGCCATGGTTGCTATCGGTATGGGTATGACAAGCCGCGTGGATGCTGCTAGGGCTGCGGTAAACAAGGCTCGCGATCTAGGAATTGATCTAAACGGATGCGCGCTTGCCAGCGAGGCGTTTTTCCCATTTAGAGATAGCATCGATATCGCCTCTGAAGTGGGCGTAAAAGCCATCATAGAGCCGGGCGGTAGCATACGCGATGATGAGGTTGTGCAGGCTGCAAATGAGCACGGCATGGCGCTATACTTTACCGGAGTTAGACACTTCTTGCATTAAGAATTAAACAAATTAGCAAATTTAAGCTGCTTTGACAAAGAAATTTGGCTTAAATTTGCTCTATGAAATTTAATATCTGCTTTTAAAAATTAAACACATCTTGAACCAAATCAAGAATTTCACACCAAAATTCAGAGTATAATTATCCTAAATCTTAAACAAGGATAAAAAATGAATGAATTTTTCAAAAACGCTACGCAGATCAATGTAGAGGGCGCGACATTGCCTTTTTATAAATTTAGCGAAGACGGAGTCGAGTATATCGGGTTTGACTCGCGCAAATGCGTGCCGCCTGAGCCAATGGTAAATGCTCTTGTGGCGCTAAATTTGATAGCTGACAGCAAAAGCAAAGTAATGATGATAAATCACCACTATCCGGTCGCTCTCATCCCAAAGATCGAGCAAAACTACGATATCACCCACGAAAAGCTTGAAGGCGAAGAGGTAAAGGTGATAATCAGCCTAAAAGAGGGCGCGAGCGCGCAGACACTAGATACAAACGTAAAATGCGGTGGCTAAATGCTGCTAAACACATTTGCTCCGCCGTTTGGTCTGGTCGGCGGATATTTTATCGTTGGGATTTTGTTCTTGCTTGCAAGCGTGTTTGTCTTTTTCGGAGTTGATTTAAGCTCGCTTACAAGCCTAAAAACCGCTGGATTTTTCCACGTATACCTCGTGGGATTTGTCATGAGCATCATTATCGGAGCGCTATATCAGCTTACTTCCGTTATCCTTGAAAAGGCTTTTTCGACTATAAAATTTGCTTTTTTAAATTTGATTTTATATTCGGCCGGCGTTTTGGTGCTAAGCCTTGGGATGTATCTTGAAAAGATGGCACTTATCCATGCGGGAGGCGGGATTTTATTTATCACGCTACTATTTTTTGCCGTTACTTACGCGCTTAGCTTTTTAGGCGCCAAAAAAGGCGGTTTGGCTGTGGTTGCGCTGCTTATTTCGGCTCTATTTTTGCTTGTGGGAGTCGTGCTTGGCTTTATGCTTATCTTGATACTGTCCGGTAAATTTGCGCTTGATTTTGAGCTGGTTTTGCATTATCACATCTACTTTGTACTCGGCTTTGTATTTTTGATCATAGTTGGCGTTGCAAGCGTGCTTTTGCCTATGTTTGCTCTTGTGCATGATCTTAAATTTTATCTTAGCAAGCTATCTATCGCGCTATTTTTAGTAGGCGGTGTGGCGCTTAAATTTAGCCTTGAATTCGCTCTTGTTTTGATAGCTTTGAGTGTGATTTGCTTTTTGCTTGAAGCGCTTTTGATACTTAAAAAAAGAGTTAGAAAGGCTTATGACTACTGGAATTTAAATGTCTTTTTCGCTCTTGTTTGGCTGTTTGTTTGCATAGTTTGTATAGCTCTTGATAAGATAGAATTTGCCGTATTTACGCTTACTTTTGGCTTTTTATACGCCTTTATCGTCGGACATCTTTATAAGATTATGCCGTTTTTAATCTGGTATCATTATGTGGCGAAATTTGTAGGCAAGGCTAAGGTGCCTTTGCTTGATGATATGATGATAAAATGGGTGGCGAATTTATCTTTGGTGTTTCAGACGGTTTCTGTTGCGGCTTATTTTGGCAACTTAAATTTGTTAAGCCAAATTTGCCTTGTTTTAAGCGTGGTGCTAGTTATGGTTAATGTAATAAACTTTTTTAAATACACTAAATTCGGAGTTAAAAATGAGGGATAAAAT
The DNA here is from genome assembly GCF_025319965.1 of Campylobacter sp. RM16187. Taxonomy (NCBI): domain Bacteria; kingdom Pseudomonadati; phylum Campylobacterota; class Epsilonproteobacteria; order Campylobacterales; family Campylobacteraceae; genus Campylobacter; species Campylobacter sp. RM16187. The sequence continues at coordinate 1,178,628 of NZ_CP012549.1, read as the reverse complement.
TTATAAAGCACTTTCAAATATAGTTGATCCTGAAGTGGGATTTGATATCGTATCTTTGGGGCTTATATATGATGTTGAGGCAAACGATGATAAGGCGGTTGTGACGATGACGCTTTCAACGCGCTCTTGCCCGCTTCACGAGCTTATCTTAAGCTGGGTTAAAGAGGCGACTTTAAGCGTTGAAGGCGTAAATGAATGTGATATAAATTTGGTCTGGGAGCCGGCTTGGAATATCTCGATGGCAAGTGATGAGGTAAAAGCAACTCTTGGGGCTTGAAATTTGCTCAAATAAATTTGGGTTTAAAATTTAAATATAAAATAAGCTAGATCCGCAGAGTGGCTTGTGCGGATCTAAAATTTGAGGATTTATTAGTCCATTTGGTGTCTGATGTATGTAGGCAGTTCAAGTATGGCTTGAGCCTCTTCGCTATCATACCCGCCGCTTACTTTAAGTTTATGTAGTCTTTGATTTAAAAACGGATTACCTGAGAAGGCTTGGCTATTTTGCTCAGGAGTGGTTTTTATCTCATCTTTACTCCTAAAACCTGTTGCAACTATCGTAACTTGAACTTTGTTATTTTCTATATTATCATCTGATGTTGTACCAAAAATTATATCAGCATCCTCGTGGGCTGCCTCGTTTATAATAGTCATAGCCTCATCTATATCAGACATCGGACATTCTGGGTGAATTCTAAAGTGAACTAACACTCCCATAGCGCCATTTATAGAAACATCATCAAGAAGAGGTGACTGGATAGCATTTTTGATAGCTTCTTGAGCGGACTCTTCACCTTCAGCCTCCCCAACTCCCATTAGAGCCATTCCTCTATGCTCCATTACTTTTTTAACGTCTGCAAAGTCAAGGTTAATATCGCTTTTTCCTGATCCAAGCACTATTGTGCTCATACCGCTTACGGCGCGCGCTAATACGTCATCTACTATTTTAAAGCTATCTTTGATGCCTGCTTTTTTGTCTATAAGGGTCAGTAGTTTTTCGTTTGGAATAACTACTATAGAGTCACTCTCTTTTCTAAGCTCTTCAAGACCTATATCTGCTAATTTTTTACGTTTCTTACCTTCAAAAGGAAAAGGAGTTGTTACGACAGCTATGGTTAGTGCGCCTACCTCTTTAGCAACTTGAGCTATCACAGGAGCCGCTCCAGTGCCTGTGCCGCCGCCAAGACCTGAAGCTATAAATACAATGTCTGAATATTCGAGTGTGCTTTTGATCTCTTCGTAGCTCTCTTGTGCAGCCTCTCGTCCCACTTCAGGCATCATTCCGGCACCAAGACCTTTGGTTTTTCGCTCTCCTAATTGAAGCTTGGTATACGCCAAAGAGTTATCAAGAGCTTTTACATCGGTATTGGCTACAATTAGATCAATGTCTATATTTCCACCGCTCTCTCTTATCATATGATTTATCATATTTCCGCCGCCGCCACCAACACCTACGACTTTTATCTTAGCGCCGTAAGTATTTTTCTTCTCCTCTACAGTAAAGCCACTCATGCATCATCTCCTAGTTAAAATAGTTGTGTCATTTTTTGCCAAATTCGCGAAAACCAACTATCTTTTTTCTCTTTGTTAATATTCGCAATGTCAGCTAATTCGTGTTTATCTTCGATTTTTAAGTCTTCTATATCAAACTCATCATCCAAAACACTTCCTTGAAACATTTTATTACTGGCCTCATTTTGTGTGTTTGTAGTTTGATTCTTTGAATCTTGGACTATATTTTTCAAATTTTTATTTTTTATAATAGACTCATCCTTGTATCTCATCTTTTTTTCAGAATCTATCTCATAAGGCGTAAAATACCCTGCACCATACATGCAAAGACCTATAGCGCAAGAGTTAGCAGGATCTCTCATGATCTCGTAAAGCCCCTCTGTTTCTCTTGGTTTTGCTATTCGAATAGGCATGTTATCAAAGATGGCAGACGCCAGATCTCTTATGCCTTCAAGCTTTGTCATACCACCTGTCAGAACGACTCCTGCTGCAATAGAGTTTTTATAACCGCTATCTTCTAACATTTTTGCAAGTATCATAAGAGTCTCTTCGGCTCTTGCATAAATAACGTTTGATATGACATCAAGCGATACTTCTTGAACTTTTCCGTCATCGTTTATAGGAGGAATTTCAACTAGCTCGTTGGCTCTATTGATAAGCGAGCCGTAGTTTATCTTTATCTCTTCGGCTTTTAAAAGCGGAGTGTGAAGCGCTGCTGAAAGATCGTTTGTGATATTTGCAGAGCCTACGCCTAAAAATTCGTTATATCTTATAGAATTTCCGGAGTGGACTATCATATCGCAAGTAGCACCTCCCATATCTATAAGAGCTACTCCTAGATCTTTTTCGTCTTGATTTAAGGTAGCTATAGCCGAAGCATAACTTGAAAGAACTATATTGTCAGGCTCGACTCCGGCTAAATTTAAAGCTTTTCTTAGATTGCTAAGTGAAGATTTTTGTGCCGTTATTATATGGGTTTGAACCTCAAGTCTGCTTCCGTTCATTCCCAAAGGATCTTCTATATGCTCTTGATCATCTACTTTAAAGTTGTATGGAAGTATATGAAGTTTTTCGTAATCATTATGAATCAGGGCTCTTCTGTCTGATTCAAACATTGAGCGATTTATCTCTTTGATTCCTATTTCGTGATTTGGTATATTTACAACTCCGTTACTGTCTACACTCTTTGTGTATGCGCCAGATATTGATACTACAACCTTTTCGTAATAAGTTCCAGCTATTCTTTGGGCATCCACTAAAGCGTTTTTTATAGATTTGGAGGCTAACTCGATATTTGTTATGATGCCTTTTTTTATACCTTGTGTTTTTGCTGTTCCGATGCCGATTATTTTGAGTCCATTTTCGTCATGCTGAGCTATTACGGCACATACTTGAATAGAACCGACATCGATGCCTAGAATTTTAGTGCTCAAGATCACTACCTTTTGTAATAATATTCTACTTGATAACGTTTTTGTAACGCACTTGTTAGATCTTTAATGAGTTCGCTATTTTTAAGATAACTAACATTTTGTGTTACTATATCTTTATACTCATTTTCTTTTTTGTTATCAAGCAACTGCTGTTCCAAAATTTCGTATACAACGGCTTTATTGTCTAATAAAATATATCCTTTTTTGTTATTGCTATCAAACAAGTTACTAACAAAAGCATTAAATTCTGTACTGCTTAGATCTTCTATGTTTAAATCAGAATCTCTGCTTATAAAGCCTATGTCCTTACCTTTAAAGTCCTCTTTTAGTAGGTTTTTAGCCTTTTGTTCTATTAGCTCTTTCCCTTTGATCTCTTTATAGATCACTAATACTTGTTCTTTTGCCTGCTCATAGCTCATAACCTCAGGTTTTTTAACTTCTATAACCTTGGCTATCATATATCCATCTTGATTCTCTTTAGAAAATTCAAAAGGCTTTATTATATCACCGGCTTTTAAGTTTTTTAGTTCGTCTATTATAGGAAAGCTAAAGTCATCTTCTAATACCGTTTGTTTATCGCTAAGTTTTTTCTCGCCTTTTTTGACTAAAAGATACTCTTCTAGTGCTGTTTTTTTTGTACTTTTGAAGTTATAATCTTTTAAAACATCTTTTTTAACCGTCTCAAATTCTTGGATTTTATCTTCGCTATCTTTATATGAATTTTTATTTTCGTTGTAAAATTCTTTTAATTCTGTTGCGTTCACATCGGCACTGATAGCAGGTATAAAACTTGTTTCTAGATTATATTCTGTTTTAGTTTTGTAGTTTGTCTTGCTTTCTTCCCATAGTTTTTTTACTCCGTCTTCATCTATGAGTATCTCATTTTCTGCCGCTTTTATGACTTGTAAAGAAACTCTATCTTGCATCAAGAAACTAGATGTCATCATATCTATATCGTTTTTGTTTGTAGGTAAATTGATCGCATGTCTTAATTTGTCAAGCAATACTACTCTTTTTAGATTTTTTTCATAATCCGCAGGATTTATTCTAGCTCTTTTTAAAACGTCATTGTAAAGATCTTTACTAAATTTGCCGTCAATCTGAAAATTTTGATCGGCAACTATGTATTTAACTATGTCGTCATCGTTTACGCCAAGCCCTAAATCGTCAGCAAAATTTAATAACAAATTTTCTTGCACCAAGGATTCTATGGCTAAATTTTCAATCCCCATCTCTTTGGCTTTTTCTTCTGTTAGTTTTCCATCAAGCAGTTGGTTGTAATAAGAGTATAATTCGCCATATTTATTTTGAAATTCCTGGACGCTTATCGCTCTATGTCCGACTTTGGCTACCGAAGTAGATTTTTCGGTGTTCATGCTATAAGCTCCCCATCCGACAAAGCCTGCTCCGACGAACGCTATAGTGCTTATCCAAATAGTGACCACTAAGTATTTTTTATGCTTTTGCATCCAAGTTATCATTAAGTTCCCTTTAAACTAACAATTAAAATTTTAGATTTTATTTTACCGAATTTATGTGAATGTAACCTTAAATTCGCACTTTATAATATGTAAAATTTATAAATTTACTAACATTTTAACACTGTTAGTTATCTATATTTCGTATGAATGTGCTATATGAAGTAATTTGCACGTATTTTCAAGGATTGCAACATCTTTTGCGAGCTGGTATGCTGTTCTGTTATAAACATAGACTCCATACCCTTTTATAATCATAATATTTGTCTTGTTTTCTTTCAAATAGCGATAAATTTCAGTATCTGCTCTTTCATACCAGTCATCAAACTGCTTAGGATCATATATTGGAATTTCGTGGTGCTTCATATATCCAAAATAATCTTTTGGTTTTATAAAAGTGTGATTTAGGGTATATGCGGTTAAATAAGGTGGCATTGCATAACAGACATATTTGGCCTCATTAATGTTTTTGTAAATATTTATGTGTATGTCAGCATCTAGGCTTGCATCATTCCATCTATAATCTTTTTTAGAATTTAAAAGGACTAAATCTTCCTCTTTAAGATTATCAAAAATAGCATTTTTTTTGTTTATCAAAAACTGCTCAAACTCTATTCTGGCAGATATTGAGCCATGAAAAATACCTAAAAAATTCTTCCTAAACATAGAGAGTGAAATTTTACTTATCTGTTCGGCTGAATATTTTAAATCCATGACTTAACCTTTGATGAATTTGTTTTTTGTTATTATACATAAAAAATATATTTTACAAGGATAACTTTGGAATCGCCACATATTCCCGTTTTGCTAGAGGAAGTTTTGTCTACTTTTGATGATATTAAATGCGGAAGTATAGTGGATTGCACTCTTGGTTACGCGGGTCATTCTAGTGCTATTTTGACTCATAATAAAAATGTAAATTTAATAGCCTGCGATAGAGACGATGAAGCTATTAAATTTTCCTCTTGCAGACTTAAAGAATTTGCCGGTAGAGTTAAAATTTACAAGAGTAGATTTTCTGAAATTTTAAATAAAATCGACACAAAAGAGGTTCGCGGAATTTTAGCAGATATTGGAGTCTCATCTCTTCAACTTGACAAAGACGATCGAGGTTTTGGTCTAAAAAGTGAAAATTTGGATATGAGAATGGATAAAGATTCTCAAATTTCAGCCTTTGATGTTGTAAATTTTTATGACGAGGATAGATTGGCTCAAATTTTTAGAGATTACGGTGAGCTTGCAAACGCAAAACAGATTGCCTCAAAGATAGTTTTGGCAAGAAAAAATAGTCAGATAAACAGTGCTAGCGAACTTGCAAATATAATAGGAACTAAATTTTTAAAAAATAGAAGCATAAGTCCTGCTACCTTAGCTTTTCAGGCGATTAGAATAGAAGTAAATAACGAATTAGAAGAGCTTGAGACTCTGCTTGACGCTATAGAAAATTCAGATATTGATGACTGTGTGGTGGCTATAATAAGCTTTCACTCACTAGAAGATAGGATAGTAAAAACAAGATTTAAAAAGTGGGCTAAAAGTTGTATCTGTGACAATGTCGCAATGCGTTGTACATGCGGAAATAATCACTCAAAAGGCGAAATAATAACAAAAAAAGCTATAATGGCATCCTCTAAAGAGATAAAAGCAAACCCAAGAAGTAGCTGTGCAAAAATGAGGGTGTTTAAAATTTTAAGAGGCAATAATGCAAGATAAAGAGGATTTGCTAGCTCTTCATGAAGAGAGCCAAAAAGTAGAGCAAAATTTAGATTTCAACACTCTTTTAATAGTCTATATAATTATGTTAATAGCTTTTACTATATTTTTACCTAAAATTTATATAACAAATCAAATTTACTATACAAGCCGTGAGATAGCTGATTTAAGTGGTAAGCGAGATGTGCTTTTAGAGGAAAATAAAGATCTTAGGCTAAGAGTTGAACAGATCAAATATAAGCACCAGATCTCTGATCAGTTAAATTTGAAATAAGTTATTTTATCCCTGTCTCAGACTGCGCTACCAATCTTTCCAATACATATTTTTCTAAATCTTTTCTCGGAATCTCGTTTTTTGTAGCTTCGTTATATATCATTTCAACTCTAGTGGAGTATTTTTCATAAGGAAAATATGGAAAATGTATAGCCCAAGCCTTTTTTATAAGTTCTTTACTGATGGCCTTTCTTGCCCAAATTTTAAACATGTCAAATCCAATAAATACAAGAGCTGTGGATATAATAGAGCTTATTATAGATAGGTGAAAATCAAGTCTTGTGAATAGATTGTGAGTCAATGTCAAAAGTGTCCCTACTATCAAAATACATATTATTCCATAGACAAGATATGTTTTAAAATATCTAAATTTGAAATTTAACTTAGCCGGGTCAATAAGCATTCCCTCGTTAAAAAGGCAGTTTGCCTCAAGCAGATCACGAAATAATACAGGCTTCTTTGACACTACAAAAATATTTTCTAAAATTATTTTTTTAAGCTCGCTATCTCTCATTTTCTCATACTTTTTCGTAAATTTCCTTTTAATTATATCAAAAAAAATTTTAATAAGCGACTTAAGGCTTGACAAATTTATATTTATGGGCTTTTTTATGATCTCTAAGTTAAAATTATACAATTTTAATCAAAGGATATGTGATGAACGGAATTGTATATATAAATGGAGAATTTGTAAAAGCCGATGAGGCTAAAGTAAGTGCTTTTGACAGAGGATTTATATTTGGAGACGGAATATACGAGGTTGTGCCGGTTCTTAATGGAAAGCTTGTAGATAGAGAGGATTTTTGGCATAGATTTGATAATAGTTTAGCGGCCATTGAATTAAATTTGCCTTGCTCAAAGAGTGAATTTGAAGAGATATTAAAAGAGGTTATAAGCAAAAATAGCTTGCAAGAAGGCGGGGTATATATGCAGATAACCCGTGGAGTGGCAGAGAGAAATTTTAAGTTTCTAAAGGGACTTAAGCCTACTATTTTTGTATTTTGCTACGAACAAAAGATTATCGAAAATCCGGATTCAAAAACGGGCATAGAGATAGTAAGTGTTGAAGATATACGCTGGAAACGTCGAGATATCAAGTCCATCTCGCTTCTAGCTCAATGTTATGCTAAAGAGCAGGCGGTAAAAAGAGGCGCTTATGAGGGGTTTATGGTGGAGGATGGCTTTGTAACTGAGGCCACAAGCTCAAGTGCATTTATCATCAAAGATGGTGTTTTGATAACCAAGCCTCTTTCAAATGAAATTTTACCAGGAATTCGCCGAAAAAATATCTTGGAATTTGCCAGTAAAGCCGGTCTTAAAGTCGAGCAACGCGCATTTACGATGAACGATGTATATAGCGCTGATGAAGTTTTTATATCTGCTGCTACACTTTTGCTTCTGCCTGTCATTAAAGCCGATGGAAAGCTCATAAACGGAGGAAAAATAGGCAAATACGTACCTATTTTAAGGCAGATGTATGCAGATAAGGTAAAAAAAGAGGCGGGAATTTTATAGGATTACCACCTATATAAAAATTCGGGGCGGTATTCAAAATGCATCGTATCAAAGCTGATCCAGCGACCGCCCCATATAAATCCATGTTTTTCAAATATCCTAACTATTGATTCTGGAATTTGATTTTTATATACGCCATCCTTGCTCCACTGCCAATAATTGCTCTTATCGGTATTTATATCTATTGCGATGCCGTAAGCGTGCGCGCTTTTACGATTTGTTTTAGCAATCAATCGGTAGTTAAATGTGCCGGAAGGATTGTCTAAAAATTTAAGCATCTCAGGCTCTTTGCTAATAAGCTCATCAAGCTCTTTTGAAACTGCCTCAAGAGCCTTTGCCGCACCGTTTTTGGAGTTAAATTTAAACTTTTTATTTATATGATTTTTAAGCCATACTACATCTACTAAATTTGCCCTTATGCTTCTTTCATCGGCTCCGTAAATTTTATCTAAAAGTGCGTAGTTTCTATATCTGCCTGCATCGTTTGCGGGTAAGGTTAGCGGCTTAAATAATGGATATTCTTCTGCAAAAATATCTTCTATATCCGCACTATTTAGTAATTCTTCTTTGTTTTTTGATTTTTTGTCATCAAAAATTTCAGTAGTGCCGTCTCTAAAAATCACCGAATTTTCATTTATATTTACATCGTAGGCTTTGGCTATGATATCTTGAAGTGTCGGTTTTGGCACCAAGATATTCATAGAGTCTATCTTGGAAATTAACAAATTTTTACTGTCAATATCTTCTCTATCTCGCCCGATTTCAAGTGAGGTTATCGCTACTCCTCCTACTAAGGCTCTTCCGTCATTTTTAGTTCTTAGTCCCCACATGTCGTGAATTGCTATAGGAACACCATCTGTTATTCCGGCATAGAGCATTATGTGTCCTGGAAAGTGAAGCAAGGTTAGATAGGGCAAGGCTTCATCTTTTATTTTTTTTATTTTTTCCTCATTTGATAGATTTTCTAGTGAAATTTGTTTTCCTATTTTACTTTGGGCTAGTGAATTTCTAGGAAGCCATATTCCAAACTCTCCTAAAAAATCTTGCGTAAATAAAGAGCAGTCGCGGTTATCTCCAAACCCTCCCCAACCGTAAGGTTGCTCTAGCATACCAGAAGCTAGTTTTTTAATATTTTGATCGTTAAAAATAAGCGGATATGTGGCTGAAATTTGCTTTGAAATTTCATATTTTTTTATACCGCTTCTAGTATAAATTTCTCCATAAAATTTATATTCATCCTGCTTTGTAAATGGCAAAATTGCGCCGATTCGTCCAAAAAATAAGAAATTTCCATTTGCATCATAAACTGGAGATTTGTCTTTTGTTATAGTTATAAAATTTGAGTTTGTTAGCTCTTTTACCTCTTGATGGCTTAAAATTTGAATGTCGTGAGCCTTAATCCATGCCCAGGCGTTATCGCTTCCCACAAACGCCCAAGCCCTATCCAGCGAGTAGTGTGAGAGCAAAACCGGAGTTCCTATGGATATAGTTGAAAGCTGCAAATAATCAAATGGATAGCCTTCTCCTGCACGTGCCGGATTTATAAAGATAGGCTCATCTGTCGGCAGATTTCTAAGGCTCGTGTTAGCTGTCGTAATTGCCGGAAGAGAAAGTGTGCCAAAGGCTGGAATGTTTGTGTTAGTTTGAAGCTCATTAAACCACTCATCCTTAATAGGCTTGAAATTTAGTCCGTAATACTGTCTGTTTTTAGAGTTTTTGTATAAATTTATAGCCCAAAAAGCCTCTTTTTCACTAACAGGCGGCTTTTTTAGATAAAGTACCCCGAAGCGTTTTTTAAGTAGAGCCTCTCCGTCAAATTTAATGTTTTTTTGATTTTTAGGAAGTGAGGATTCGCTTTGATCTATATCTAAATTTAGATAAGAAATTCTGCCAAGACTCTCTTTGCTAAGTGATTTTTCAGCATCGTTTTTGGGTGTCAAAGCATTTTTTGAACATGAAGTAAAAAATATAGCTATAAAAATTAAAAAAGCTATCTGTTTCAAATTTATCTCCTTTGTTTTAGGCTATAATTTTACAAAAAAATAGGAAAATCATTGTTAAATCAGATTTTAAAGATTTTGGAGAGATCAAACTTATTCTTAACCGGTAGAGGCGGCGTAGGTAAGAGCTACATAACGACTTCTGTCATAAAACACTATAAAAATGAGCTTAAAAATGTAGTAGTATTGGGAAGTACTGGAATAAGTGCAGTTAGTGTAGGCGGGGTTAGTGTGCATAGTTTTTTTAAATTCGGAATTTGCTCGAATTTGGAGGAGTTAAGAGGACTTGATAAAAAACAAAAGTCGCAACTAAGCAAAGTAAAAGCGGTTCTTGATAGCTGTGATCTGCTTGTGATAGATGAGATATCTATGGTTAGCGCCGGGCTTATGGAGATGATTTACTATAGACTTATAAACTCTAAATTTGTAGGCAGAATAATGCTTGTCGGGGATTTTTATCAGCTTCCTCCGGTGCAGAAAAAAGAGACTAATCAAAATTCTTTATTTCAATTTGTTTATGCATTTAGCTCCTATGCGTGGAGTGAATTCGGTCTTAAAAACATAGAGTTAGTAAAATCAAAACGGACAAAAGATCTAGAGTTTTATGAAATTTTATCTAATTTAAGAGTGGGTAGATTAGATGAGAAAGTTATAAAATATATTGAAAATTTATGCGTAGATAAATTTGATATAGATGATAACACTAGTGTGCTTTTTGGTAGAAACTATGAGGCTGATAGACTAAATTCTGCAATGCTTGAAAAGCTTGACAGTAAACTTGAAATATCAAATGCCTTGGTTGAAATTCACGATGAAAAATTGCACGAAAAGAGTCTTGAAAACTGGATAAATAGTCTTAGCGTGCCTGAAATTTTGCACATCAAAGTTGGTGCCAGAGTAATTTTTATCACTAACAAATGGGGTGAATATTATAATGGTGAGCGCGGAGTTATAATGCAAATTTTAAAAGATGGCAATAATATAGAAAGCGTCATAGTGCAAAAGACAAATGGTGAGATAATCGAGGTGATGCCAAGTAGGTTTGAGCTTACAGAATTTGAGCTAGTTGATGATAATATAGAGCAAAGAGTCAGGGCTTCTTTTTTGCAGTTTCCGTTTAAACTAGCCTATGCTCTTACTATTCATAAATCGCAAGGAATGAGTATAGATAGCTTAGTTTGCGATCTAAATCATATTTTTGCAAACGGACAGCTTTATGTTGCACTATCTAGGGCTACAGATCCTAAAAAGCTAAAGCTGATATACCAAAGAGGGCAAAATTTTAGGGATTATTTAAGAAGTGTTGTTAAAATTGATGAAGAGGTTGATAAATTTTATAGGGAAAATATCTTTGAGAATATTAAGGAGGAGATATGAAAAAGCTCTTTTTATCACTATTTTTAATAGTTTTTGCATATTCGGATGTGCTTAATATAGAAAATTTTGAAGCCGATCTATACTCAAAGGATAGTCAAAATTCAATAAAAAAAATAACAGTTAGTCTTCGTGTTTCTGGTAGAGACATTAACGATAATGAGGCTTATGTGTTTGACGGGCTTAATGTGGTTATAGGAAGCTTTTATGTAGAAGATCTCCTTACTTCTATGGGTAAGGAAAAATTCAAAGAGACCTTTGCCAAATATACTGCCAAAAAACACTCTGTAGATATAGATGAAGTGCTGATAATCTCGCTTAAGATATTGCGAGAGCCAAAACTTGAAGAAATTTTACAGATCATAAGAGAGCAGGGAAATTATCTAACGAAAAATAAGGATAAAGGCAAAAATGATGAGGATGATATAATCATAAAAAAAGATGGCAAGATAGAATTAAAGCCTCTTGATCTAAATTCAATTAAAAATTTCGGCAAAGATTTTGGCGAATAGGTTTAGTGATTTATCACATCGTAGTGTGACGGAATAACCGGAGTTAAAAACTCATTAGTTATTTCGTAGTTTTTGACTACGTTTTGAAATATTATTTTTATCTTGTTTCCAAGTCTGTCTTCATAGTCAATTCTAGTTGGATAGATACCCTTCATAGTCAAAAAATATTCGGTATCGTCAAAATCGGCCTTGTATAGACCTTCTTTGATTTTCTTCGCCTCTTTTAAAATATCTCCCAAATTTGGCATATTTTTTACTCTTGAAATTATGGCTTGTTCCAAAGCTTCTTCTAAAACTACTACTTTTTTATTGTCAAAATATATTTTTTTTGCCGTAGGTCTAGTGTATATCCAAAGTGCGTTGTTGTCTTTTCTAAGATAAAATTTACCGCTATAGTCTATTGAGGTCTTATTGCTTGTAACTGTTTGTGTGAAATCACCTTGAATTGTATTGAAGTCAAGATTGGATGCAAAAGAGGCTATATAAATGGATAAAAATAGTATAAATTTTTTCATTAATTTTCCTTTTAAGTGCGAATTGTAGCTAAGTTTAATTAAATAAATGGTAAAATCTTAGGTTTATAAAATAACTAAAATAAGGCGGATAGATGATAGTTGGCATTATGCAGAAAATTTTCGGCACAAAGAATGATCGAGAGGTAAAAAAATACGCAAAACGAGTCAAGGATATCAATGCGCTTGAATCAAAATATCAAGCCATGAGCGATGAGGAGCTAAAAAGTAGCTTTAACGAGCTTAGAGCGGCTATTCAAGATGGCTCAAAAACACTTGATGATGTATTAAACGATGTATTCGCTATTGTTAGGGAGACTGGTAAAAGAACTTTAAATATGCGTCATTTTGATGTCCAGCTAATAGGTGGCATAGTGCTAAATGAAGGAAGAATAGCTGAGATGAAGACAGGTGAAGGAAAGACGCTAGTGGCAAGCCTTCCTGTAGTATTAAACGCAATGACTGGTAAGGGTGTGCATGTAGTTACGGTAAATGACTACCTAGCCAAGCGTGATGCAACTCAAATGGGTGAAATTTATAACTTTCTTGGACTTAGCGTAGGTGTTGTTTTAGGTGGCGAATATGATGACGAGGTTAGAAAAGCCGCTTACGCTAGCGATATAACCTATGGCACTAATAACGAATTTGGCTTTGACTATCTACGTGATAATATGAAGATGGAGTTTAAGGATAAGGTTCAAAGAGAGCATAACTTCGTAATAGTGGATGAGGTAGATAGTATTTTGATAGATGAAGCTAGAACTCCGCTTATTATCTCTGGACCTACCAACCGTACTCTTGATGGGTATATCAAGGCAAACGAAGTAGCCGGTCAGATGATCAGAGGGGAGGCGCCTGCAACTCCTCAGGATAAGGCTACTGGCGATTTTGTAGTGGATGAGAAAAATAGAACCATAGCCATAACCGAAGAAGGTATAAGCAAGGCTGAGAGGCTATTTGGCGTAGAAAATTTATACAACCTTGAAAATGCGATCTTAAGTCACCACTTGGATCAGGCTTTAAAGGCTAGAAATTTATTTGAAAGAGATGTACACTATGTCGTAAGAGATAATGAGGTGGTAATAGTTGATGAATTTACCGGTAGATTGAGTGAGGGAAGACGTTTTAGCGAAGGGCTTCATCAAGCGCTTGAGGCCAAAGAGGGCGTGCAGATAAAAGAAGAGAGCCAAACGCTTGCAGATATTACATTCCAAAATTACTTTAGGCTATATAATAAGCTTTCCGGTATGACGGGAACTGCACAGACGGAAGCGACAGAGTTTTCTCAAATTTATAAATTAGATGTTATTTCGATACCTACAAACGTGCCTACAATAAGGATTGATCACAACGACCTTATCTATAAGACTCAAAAAGAGAAATTTAAGGCCGTAATAGACGAGATAAAAAGAGCTCACGATAAAGGCCAGCCTGTGCTTGTAGGTACGGCTTCCATTGAAAGAAGCGAGCTTTTGCATGAATTGCTTGTAAAAGAAAAGATCCCTCACTCGGTGTTAAACGCCAAAAATCACGAAAAAGAGGCCCAAATCATAGCCGAAGCAGGTGCCAAAGGAGCTGTTACCATAGCTACTAATATGGCCGGACGCGGTGTAGATATCAAGATAAACGACGAAGTAAGAGATCTTGGCGGGTTATATATAATAGGCACGGAAAGACACGAGAGCAGAAGAATCGATAATCAGCTAAGAGGCCGTTCAGGTCGTCAGGGAGATCCTGGGATGAGTAGATTTTACTTAAGCTTAGAGGATAATCTTTTAAGAATTTTTGGAAGCGACCGCATAAAAAGTATAATGGATAGGCTTGGAATAGATGAGGGCGAGAGTATCGATTCTAAAATGGTTACAAGAGCGGTAGAGAATGCTCAAAAAAAAGTTGAGAGTCTGCACTTTGAGGCCAGAAAACATATCCTAGAGTATGATGATGTCGCAAATGAACAGAGAAAGACTGTATATAAATTTAGAAACGAGCTACTTGATCCTGAATTTGATATTGGTGAAAAAATCAAACAAAATAGAGGCGAATATGTAATAAATTTGCTTGAGCAGGCTGAAATTTTTGTAGGCGGTGTTAGAAGTGAATTTGACATAGATAAACTTGTCTCAATACTTTCCGAAAACGGATTGGCAATAAATGCAGACGAACTAAAAGAGCTTGATTTTAACGATTTAGCTCAAAAGATAGAGGGAATTTTAGAGTCTGAATATGAAGAAAAGATGAGTGTTATAGCTGATGATCAAAGAAGGTATTTAGAGAAAGTGCTTTGCCTTCAAGTGGTGGATAATGCGTGGAGAGAGCATCTCTATCAGATGGATATACTAAAAACCGGAATTGGACTTAGAGGATATAATCAAAAAGATCCGCTAACAGAATACAAAAAAGAGAGTTTTAACCTATTTATGGAGCTTGTATCACGTATTAAATTTGAGGGTATCAAAATACTTCAGGCTGTTAGATTTAAGAGCCAAGAAGAGGTTGATGCTGAGCAAAGGCTTATGCAAAAGATGCAAGAAGAGCAAAATAGAGGGCTTAAATACTCAAACGAAGAAAACAAAGATACTGCAACAAATGAAGTAAGAGCAAAAAAAATACCTCGCAATGAGCCATGCCCTTGCGGAAGTGGCAAAAAATATAAAGAGTGTTGTGGTAAAAGCGGTCCTAAAAAGGGAATTTTTGCTTAGATGAGTTTAGTTAAGTATCTTCTTTTTAAATATTTACGCTTTGATAAAAGCCAGCCCTTTATCACTCTCTCTGCTATTTTGGCTTTTTTGGGAGTTAGCATAGGGCTTATGGTGCTTATAGTGGCAATGGCCATAATGAATGGATTTGATAAGGAATTTGAGCGTAAGCTATTTACGATGAACTATCCTATAACCATCCTTTCAAACATACGTGCAAGTATAGAAGATGCCGATGTAAACAAGTTAAAAGCTAAATTTCCAAATCTTAAATTTAGTCCTTATATTATGACTCAGGTTATAATAAAGGGTAGTAGTGGCTTAGAGGGTGGAATGCTTTTTGGTGTAAATTCTACTGATGAAAAGAGTATAAATTCCGTTGTCAAAGAAGGGCTTAAAGATAAGGAAATAAGTGGATATGAGTTGCTTGTAGGAAGTGCTATTAAAAATGATTTTGTGCTTAGCGGAGAAGAGAAGCTAACATTGATATTTACAAAAGGCGATCCAGGAGGATTTGCTCTGATACCAAAAATGAAGCGTTTTGATGTCATATCTAGCTTTGACTCCGGACTTGTGGCGTATGATAAGAGCTATCTATACACTTCTGTAGAAGCTTTGCGTAGAATTTTAGACTACGAAGAGGGCAGATATGACGGAATTCATGTCTATTCTGATAAACCGTTTGATGATATAAGTAAGATTTCAGCTCAACTTCCGCTCTCTTTAAGAGCGATTGGATGGTGGCAGCAAAACGGAAATTTCTTTTCGGCTCTTGCATTAGAAAAGCGTGCCCTTTTTATAGTTTTAATGCTGATTATTTTGGTTGCCTCTTTAAATATAGTTAGCTCACTTCTGATGACTGTCATGAACCGTCGTCACGAAATAGCACTTTTGCTCTCTCTTGGCGCAAGCAAAGGAGATATTAAAAAAAGCTTTTTTGCATTAGGTGCTACTATAGGAGGAAGCGGGATAGTGTTTGGACTTATGCTAGGACTATTTGGGGTTTGGCTACTGGGAAGTTTTGATATTATAAATTTGCCCGCGGATGTGTATGGAAGTGCTAAACTACCAATGGAGCTATCTTTAATTGACTTGTCGCTTATACTTGTTGGAGCCATTGTGATAGTGGCGTTTTCGTCATACTATCCTGCTAAAAAAGCAGCCCAGATAAATGTGCTTGAAACATTAAGAAACGAATAAAATAGTTTTTTATTTTTTAACTACTACACTCTCTAAATTTTCAAAGCTAAATATATTAAATCCATTTTCATGCCTATATGTCAAATTTAGCTTATGCGCCTCAAGTATATTATCTACTATATAAAGCCCCAAGCCAAAGCTTTTTTTGGCATCTTCACCTTTAGTAAACGGCTCTATATAGTGCTTTAGATCTTTTGATAGTTTTTCGCCTCTGCTTATGAACTTGATATCTTTATCGCCTATGGCTATTTTTACATGTTTATCGCTGGAGTATTTTAGTCCATTATCTATCATGTTTTTAATAGCTATCGCAAAGAGTTTAAAATCAATATTTATGCTAATATTTTCTATTTTATCTATGACTACACTATCTTTTTCCACCATCGCTATATCAAGAGCTTCATCTATCACATCGTCTATCAGGCAAATTTTGGTGTTGCTTAGAGCGGTGCTTGATGTTACTTGTTCGACAGCGGCAAATTCGTTTATAAGACTTTCAAGCTTTACAAATACCGACACGAGTCTTTCTTGATTTTTATCTTTTTGTATCATTTCAGCGGTTATTCTTCCTTTTGTGATAGGAGTTTTAAGCTCGTGCATAATATTTCTTAAAAATAATTTTCTTGAGTTATTGAGGTGCCTAATTTGACAAACCGCATTATAAAAAGCCTCTGAAACTTCTGAAATTTCATCATTACCGCTACTTACATCTTTAATCTTGTCAATATCTCCTCTGGCAAATATATCTATCTGTCTTTTTAGTTTTCTT
Organism: Campylobacter sp. RM16187; assembly: GCF_025319965.1. Classification (NCBI taxonomy): domain Bacteria; kingdom Pseudomonadati; phylum Campylobacterota; class Epsilonproteobacteria; order Campylobacterales; family Campylobacteraceae; genus Campylobacter; species Campylobacter sp. RM16187. The sequence goes on along the minus strand of NZ_CP012549.1, from coordinate 1,161,640 downwards.
AGTGGCTTTAACTTTCTAATAACAAAGATGTAAGCTGCAAGTAAGATAAGTGCAACTATGGAAAAAATAATTTTGATAATATCATATCTATAGGGTTGGTATTCGTTGTCTTTTAAAAGTAGGGTTCTATCTATATGTTTAATTTTTAAATAGTGATGTTTTTCATATAGCATAATAGCGCTTGAACCAATATCTGCTGAAATTTCCTCTAAAATCGTAGCATCTTTTAAAATTTTTTCTTTTTCTTCTTGATCTATAATCTCAGGCATTCTGATGCCTTCGATTTGGCGTTCATACTCTTTGTCGTTTATAATTCCACTCATATAAAATAGCGTATTTCTGGCTATTGTAGAGTATTTTGCATTCAACTCTCTTGTGTAGTTTTGCTTATCATACTCCATTAGCCATAAAAAGGCCAGAAATATGCTTGTAGACGCAAGTATAAATATAAAAGTAATAGTATAAAAAACTGATGAACGTTTCATTTTGGGGTAAATTTATTGAATAAGCTTATAGCCTATACCTCTAATCGCATGTATATATGTAGGCTCTTTTGGATTTTCACCAAGTTTGGCTCTGATTCTGCCTATTATTACATCTATGCTTTTATTTGATGAGTCTTCATTAATACTTTTGCAATTATATATAAGCTCTTCTCTCGTGATAGCCCCACCTTCTTTTTTGATCAAGTATTTTAAGATGTCAAATTCTGCAGCGGTTAAGTTTAAAGGCTCGTTTTTGAGGGTGATAATATGCTCAAATTCATTTAAAACCAGATCCTTGTTTTTCTGCTTTTTTTCTTCCGCTATAGTTACATTTTGGCGTCTTAAATGACTTTTAATACGCGCTAGTAGCTCTTGAGGATCGTAAGGTTTGGGTAGATAATCGTCCGCTCCATTGTCAAGAGCATTAACTTTATCGGTAATATCATGTCTTGCGCTTGAGATTATGATAGGAATGTTATGTCTTTTTCTTATCTCTTTGCATACTTCAAGCCCATCAATACCAGGCAGAGTGAGATCAAGTATTACAAGATCAAATTTGCCAGTATTTAAAGTAGAAAGACCTATATAAGGTTCTTCCGCGATGGTAACCCTAAAATCATAGTTTTCAAGGTACTCACTTAAAATTTCAGCCAGTTCAAAATCATCTTCTATCATCAAAATGTTTATCATGCCATATTTCCAAAATTTATTTTAAGTTGATATCGATTATAACAGAAAATTTATAAAACTATATAAAGAAAAAAGTTGGGCGTAATCTTACGCCCTTAAATTTATTTAATAACAAGTCCTTGAATAACTCCGCCTCTATTTACCCATACAAGAGTTTTTTTGTTCTTAGAATTTAAAAGAGCCTTGTTAAAATCATTGAGATTTATTATATTTTCTTCACCGATTTGTATTATGATATCGCCTTTTTGGAAGCCAAATTTATCGGCGTTTGAGTTTGTCTTGACATCTGTTACTAGTACGCCTACTATATCTTGAGGAATTTTATATCTATATCTTATTTCATCGTTTATGGGAGCTACGCTCAGTCCGCTTATAGAGGAGTTATCTCTCATTCCTGTATTGGGTTGTTGCATATTGGCTAGTTTTATTTTTGTCGTTTCTATTTTACCTGAACGCTCATATACTAGAGTGATCTCTTTATTAGGAGTAAGAGAGCCTATCGTATTTTTAAGATCGTTTGCGTTTTTTATCTGCTTATCGTCTATTTGTATTATAAGATCCCCTCTTTTAAGTCCTGCTGTATCGGCAGGAAGCCCCTTTTCTACACTGCTTATTAGCGCTCCTTCTTTGTTTTTATAAATTTCTTTTTGTTCCGTTGTTAAATTTGATATCATAACGCCTATATATCCACGTTCGATCTTACCATCCTCGATAAGCTTTTTGGCTATCTCTTTAGTCATATTTGAAGGGATCGCAAAGCCTATTCCGTTATTCCCACCGCTTCTTGATAGAATAGCTGAATTTATACCTACAAGAGCACCTCTGCTATCTACAAGCGCGCCACCTGAGTTTCCAGGATTTATAGATGCGTCGGTTTGAATGAAATTTTCATATTGATTTAATCCGATATTATCCTTGTTTAGTCCGGAGATTATACCTTGAGTTATGCTTCCTCCAACTCCAAAAGGGTTTCCTATGGCAAATACAATATCACCCTCCATTATCTTAGATGAGTCTGCAATCTTGATAGCTTTTAAATTGGTTGCTTCTATTTTTATTATCGCAAGATCTGTCTTTGGATCTGTGCCTATAATCTTCGCCTTATACTCTTTTTCACTCTCCAGTAAAGTTACTAAAATTTCATCGCTATCTTCTATTACGTGGTTGTTTGTTACTATATACCCATCGCTTGATATTATTACTCCTGAGCCTAAAGATGCACTCTTTTGCTTATCTTGGGGGATTTTAAAGTTAAATCCAAAAAAGTCTCTAAAAAAAGGATCGTTAAACATCTGGTCGAATCCACTGCCTGCAGTAGTAGTTTTTGTAGTGGATATATTTACTACTGATTTTTTAGCTTCAGAAATAGAGCTATTATAAGAGAGTATAACTCCATCAGAGTTCTCCGGATTTAATCTTGTAAATTCGTCTTTGGCTTCATTAAAATTTATTGTTGCTGCAAATATAGAACAAGCTGCAACAAGCGATATCACAACTATTTTTTTCATTATTATTAATCCTTTTATAATTAGTATTTTAAAAAAGGATTATAAAGTATCCCACTTAACGCAAAGTTAATGTTTTTTAGCCTATTGTAAATATATAAAATTAGTATACTTGATTGACATAGACTAAAGTTTTATGCTACAATAATTATAAAAAAAATTGCTTTAAGGATATGAAATGAGTAATAGTCTTTATGATACTTTGGGCATTTCAAAAGGCGCAACTAGCGACGAGATAAAAAAAGCATACCGCAGATTGGCAAGAAAATATCATCCGGATATAAATAAAGAGCCTGGTGCAGAAGATAAATTTAAAGAGATAAATGCAGCTTATGAAATTTTAAGCGATGAGAAGAAAAAGGCTCAATATGATCAATACGGCGATACTATGTTTGGAGGACAAAATTTCCATGACTTTGCAAGCAGTTCAGCCAATATGGGCGATCTTGACGAGATATTAAAAAATATTTTCGGCGGAGGCTTTGGAGGATTTTCTAGAAGCGGCTTTAGTGGATTTTCAAGCTCTGGATTTGATGACGGCTTTAATGGATTTTCGCAAGATCTAGACATTAGAGCCAGAGTAAATATACCTTTTGAGGTTGCTATTTTGGGTGGTGAGCATAGGATAAATTTTAATGGAGATAGTCTAAAGATAAAAATTCCAAACGGTATAAACAATGAGGAGAAGCTTCGTATAAAAGGCAAAGGTAAGAGCGCTAGAAGTGGCGAGGCGGGCGATTTGATACTGACTGTAAATATAGAACCGAGCAGTGAGTATGAAAGAGATGGCGATGATTTGTATAAGGAGGCTGAAATTCCGCTTAGAACAATGCTTTTTGGTGGAAAGGTAACTATATCTACCTTGCAAAAAGATGTTACTATAAAGATTGCCGAGAATTCAAAATCAGGACAAAAGATAAGAATTAAAGGCTATGGTGTAAAAAATAGAAAAAGTGGACTTTATGGAGATTTGTATCTTAAGATCAAAGTTGCATTGCCGGATACAAATTCGCTTGATGATGATTTGATAAAAATTATGAAAGAAAAACTTCCGGAGAGATAAAATGCGTGGATATGATGAGCCTGTTTATCTTATAAGTGTTGTTGCTAAAGTGCTTAGCATACACCCTCAAACCTTGCGTCAATATGAGCGAGAAGGTCTTGTTGAGCCGTCAAGAACCGATGGTCGTATGAGGCTATATTCTGAGAAAGATCTGGATCGTATCAAGATGATACTTCGTCTGACTCGTGATTTGGGTGTAAATTTGGCTGGAGTTGATGTGATATTGCAGCTAAAAGAGCAACTTGATCAGTTTGAGCAAACTATAGATGAGTTAAGAAGTGAAGTGGATAGGCTTAACAATACAGGCACTATTCCATCTAAAAAAGCCCTTGTTAAACGCAAGAATAGTTTTGATCTTATTTTTTATGAACATAAAGATAAGGGCTAATATTTATTAAAATAAGGTTGCTTTTGATATAATTTCAAATACAGATAATTAAAATTTAGCTTTAATTATCGGCTTATGTATGAGGTGGAATTTGGAAAATTTTTTACTATTTTTTGCTATTTTATTGATAGCAAGCATTGTTTTTAGTAAGGTTTCTGATAAATTTGGTATTCCATCTCTTATTGTCTTTTTAGCTGTCGGTATGCTGGCCGGATCTGACGGACTTTTAGGAATTGACTTCACAAATCATAGAGTGGCTCAAGAGATTGGCACTATAGCTCTTATATTCATATTGTATGCCGGTGGTCTTGATACAAATTTTAAGTCAGTTAGACCTATAATGGTAAGTGGTATAGTTTTAGCGACTATCGGAGTCATACTAACTGCAGGCACTGTTGCCGTTTTGGCAAGATATCTTTTAAATTTTAGCTGGATGGAAGCATTTTTATTAGGTTCTATTATCTCATCTACTGATGCAGCGGCGGTATTTGCCATCTTAAGAGCCAAAGGAATTTCGCTTAAAAACAATCTAGGACCGCTTCTTGAGCTAGAGTCAGGCTCAAACGACCCTATGGCGATCTTTCTTACTATGACTATGATTCAAATGATATCTTTATCCACCACTCCGACACCTGCAAATATAGCACTTATACTTGCGGAGCAGTTTTTAATAGGTGGCATATTAGGCTACATATTTGGATTCTTGTTGCCATCTATATTTAATAGATTAAGACTTGAGTATTCTGGACTTTATTCGGTATTTTCGATAGCTTGGGCTTTGCTTATTTACACTATTGTTACAAAAGTCGGTGGAAACGGATTTTTGGCTGTATATATAGCTGGAATTTTTATAAATAAAAAAGAATTCGCTCATAAAAAGAGTCTTGTCGGATTTCACGATGGTATTGCTTGGACTATGCAAATAGTTGTATTTTTAACGCTAGGTTTACTTGTATTTCCATCAGAACTTCCATCTGTAGCATTTATGGGTTTTATAATAGCTTTATGGTTGATGTTTGTTGCTAGACCTGTGGGCGTATTTATATCCCTTCTGTTTTCAAAATATAATATCAAAGAGAAAATTTTCATCTCATGGGTTGGTCTTAGAGGAGTTGTACCCATAGTGCTTGCTACATATCCTTATGGAAGTAATTTGCCAAATTCAAATTTAATATTTAATACTATCTTTTTCGTGGTCCTGATATCTTTGGCTGTTCAAGGTGCTACTCTTGAATTTTCAGCGGTAAAATGTGGAGTTAAAGACGATGATGAGGTTGAAGAAGCTGAGGCATCGAACTTACCAATTTTTTATCATACATTAAGACAATACACTATACATTTTGGCTCGGAAATCATCGAGAAAAACCTAGCGGAACTTGAGTTGCCAAGTGATTTTCTTATCCTGCTTATAAAACGCAAGGGCGAATACATCAAGCCTACGGGCTCATCGGTATTTGAAGAGGGTGATTTGCTGCTTATTCAATGTGAAGATGAAAACAAATACAACGAAATTTTAAAAACTTATTTTGTTCCGCAGAATTAGAATTTTAGATACATTTCAATTCTGGTTAAATTTCTCAATGGAATATTATTGTCTAAAGTTAAATTTTATTGGAGCAAATTTTACATCATTTGTTTTTTAAAAATTGTTTTATTTCAATATCACCTTTCTCTCCAACAAAACCACAACTTTTGCCACCATTTTTCCCTATAGTAGCTTTATGTATTTCATTAAATACCATTCCATAAGGAATATAAATTTCATAGGCTTTTGCAACTAAATTATCTTTATTGTCTAAAATATTATATTTATGATGCTTTGAAATTTTGTTCGAAAATTTCTCATTGCTTGATAAAATACGAAATTTTTCTACATCATCTTTAGTATAATCGTTATCCAAAACAACAACCCCATAATCTTTTTGAATATTACATTTGTATTGGTATGTTATAAAAAATCTAGCATCGTCAAAATTTATAACAGCAAGAAACAGAACTACCCATAATATAATTTCCTTATTAAATTTGATATTTTTTCTATGAAATATTGATAAAAATATTGGCATAATAAATATTGGAAATATTAGCAATGTTGTTGAAATAATTACACATGTTAGTATTGATACAAATTTTAGTATTTTATTTAAATTTGACAAATAAATTTGATTTATCACTACAGCCCAAGCAAAAGAAATTATAAGTATTAAAATAATAGCTAGCATTTACACTCTTTCATTTTTAACGATATGTATTGATTGGACATTATTTTATAAAAACTAACAAATAGTTTTAAGATTATAAAATTTATATTTGTAATTATAGCTTGTTTTTGAGGGCTAATTAAAGAATTAGTTAAAAGTGAGAGAGCCTAAACTCTCTCGTAAATTTTAAGCTTACGCTTCTAAAGCCTGTTTTAGATCTTCGATCAAATCATTTGCATCCTCTATGCCTATGCTTAGGCGGATAAGTCCTGCAGGTACGCCAATCTTTGCTAGTTCGCTAGGCGGAATTTGCTGATGTGTGGTTGATGCAGGGTGAGTGATGATCGATTTAGAATCACCGATATTAACAACGATGCTAAAAATTTTAACCCTATCAAGCACCGTTTTAGCTCGCTCAAAGCTATCAACCTCAAAGCAAAGTAGTCCGCTTGCCATGCCGCCGTCAAAATATTTTTGAGCTCTTTCATATCCTACGTCGTTTTTGAGCCCCGGATATGTGACACTCTTAACCGCTTCGTGAGAATTTAAAAATTCAGCGATTTTTAGTGTGTTATCGGAGTGTTTTTTTATACGAAGAGCAAGTGTTTCAAGCCCTTGTATCAGCTGCCAAGAGTTAAATGGTGAAATCGTAGCGCCTATATCGCGTATAAGCGAAAGCCTCATCCTAAGCGTATAGATGTCAAAACTTTCGGCAAGCTCTGCGTATATGAGTCCGTGATAGCTCTCGTCAGGTCCGTTAAAGTGCGCGTATCTGGCGCTTGAAACGATCTTTGAGTTTAGCTCTTTACTGGCTATCACAGCGCCTGCTATGCTTAGTCCTTGACCGCTCATGTATTTGCTTGCGCTATGCACTACGACATCCACGCCGTGCTCTATAGGGCGAAGCAGGATCGGTGTAGGCACGGTGTTATCGGCTATGGTTATGATGCCGTGTTTGTTTGCGATAGCGACTATCTTTTCGATATTTGGGATGGCGATTTGCGGATTTGAGAGCGTTTCAAAAAATATCGCGCGCGTCTTGCCGTCTATCAACTTTTCAAGATCGTCCGCGCTGTCGCTATCAAAGGCTCTTGCCTCTATGCCAAATCTTTTTAGCGTGTGGTGAAAAAGAGTGTTTGAACCGCCGTAAATTTTCTTAGCTACGATGATGTTTTCGCCTGCTGCTGCGATGTTTGCAACCGCGTAAAATATAGCAGCCTGTCCGCTTGCCGTAGCTATAGCAGCCGCGCCGTTTTCAAGAGCTGCAAGTCTAGCTTCAAAAATATCTGTCGTAGGGTTGTTTAGTCTTGTATAAATCGGTCCAAGCTCGGCTAGCGCAAAACGATTTGCCGCAGTTTCGGCAGTGCCAAAGTCATAAGCCGTAGTTTGGTAAAGAGGTACCGCCATCGAGCCTGTGCCGATTTTGGTGTCGTAGCCAAAGTGTGTGGCAATGGTTTCTTGTTTCATTATTTGCCTTTATGATAAATTTAAATTTCGGTATTATACAGATAAAAAGGTTACATTTTATTAATGCGGCGGCTTTAAACGCTAAATTTTAGCTTGAAATTCGAAAGATAAAAGTAGGGTATAATTGCACTTTGATTTGGAGAGTAAGATGAACACTGTAGGATATGATAAATTTAAGCGTGTAAAATATCTGCGCGGACTTGAAAAATTTGCAAAATCAGCCATAAACGGGCTTAAAAGAGAGGATTATGACGAGGAGCAGTTTAGAGTAAGAGTGGCTAAGAATGCTGAAATTTTAGCTAAAATCGAGCCTGTATATCTTGACTCGGCATATTCAAAAGCGCTTGAAAAATTTGTAAATTTAATCATAGCAAATAATGATAGAAACGAGCTTTTAGACGCTGCAAATTCGCTTGAGAAGCTAAAAAACTCTAAAACATATAAAAAAGATAAGCATAAAAATAGATACAAGGATGAGGATTGAAAACGATAATTTTTGATATGGACGGAACTCTCATAGATAGCTCAAAAGCGATTTGCGTGACGGTTAATGAGGTTCGCAGAGAGCTTGGGTTTGATAGTGATTTGGCTGAGGATTTTATAGTTAAGGCGATAAATGAAGTAGGGCGAGATCTCGGCAAAGAATTTTACGGACTAAACGTGATAAATTCAAAGCTAAGAGATGGTTTTGAGACTAAATTTAAGATAAATTATGACAGATATGCAAGAGCTTATGAGGGCGTTGAAGAGCTGCTTAAAAAGTGCGTGGAGGCAAATTACTTTGTAGCGCTTGCGAGTAATGCACCGCAAGAAACTCTAAATGATATTTTAGTAAAAAGTAATATTTATCAATATTTTAATCATATCATTGGAGCCAGTAAAGATGTACCGCAAAAGCCTGATCCGACTATGATAAATTTGATTAAAAAGATGGCTGGATTTGATAAGGTTTTGTTTGTTGGAGATAGTCATAAAGATGAACTTGCAGCTAGCAGTGCCAAAGTAGAGTATATAAATGTATGTTGGGGATTTGGTAGCGAAAGTAAGAGCGCAATCAATATATATGAGATAGAAAAAGCTTGGCAATATATCGAAGCTTTATAGTAAATACATAAAATAATACATATAAAAATACAAATTATTTTACATATAAATTTAGCTTAAAATATAGTAAAATTAAGCTAAATTTAAATATTTTGATCGATAGAAATTAAAAAAATTGAATCTAAATTTCTTAGCTAAAATCCTTTTTTAATTTCAAATTTTACTTTGGCACTGTACTTAAAAATACTCATCTAAATTTAAAAATTTACTCTGGCACCTTGTAAAAAATATCAAAATTTAGGTTGAAGATTTGTAACTTATCTTTAGATATTAATATTACCTAATATTATTTTATTTAGTTATAGTCATAAATAAAAAACCTGTTTTTATAATCAAAATAAAAGTTTGTTTGGCTATAATAAATTTAAAATTTATTTAAAGGAAATTTATGGATTATGATATCTTTGCTCAAAATCCAAGAGATAAATTTTTTGATATTTTATTTAATGCAAACAGAAATTTAGTAGAGAACGAGACTGAAAAACTACTTGAAAGATTTGTGGCTATGAGCATATATTGCGAGCGTAATGGATTTGATGAAATTCAGCAAAACGCATTCATAGCGCAAAATCAAACTGAAATTCATGAAGGCTTAAATGATATTTACATCGGACTTAGTGGGGATATTTTAAGTCAAAATGAGTAAAATACTAGCTGTTTTTTTTATGTTTTTTTTAGCCTTTGCAAATGCCGTTGATTTAGGTTTTAGCGAACAACATTTGTTTGAGCTTAAAAAGGATGAGTGGGCGAGAGTTTTTGTGACAGAAAAAGGCGCACAGGATCGAGATAGCTTTGAATTTCGATGGACTTTGTTCGATAACACAAATATAATTCTTCACACCAGATATCGCAACTATCCTCGTCAGCTTGTTATGTCTCTTAGGCGTGGTTTGAGTCTGTATAAACAGAGCTTAATACCAGATTTTAGACAGCCTCCGATGGATATTGCATGGCTATATCTTGAATTTGAAAATTTTAAAGATGGCAAAGGTTTTTTTAAAGTTTATATAAAAGATGATCAAAAACGTCTTGACGTAGAATTTTTAGATCCTGTAAAGAGGTAGTTAGTATGGATAAAATTGATGAAATAATGTATCAATTTATAGATGAGCTTGGATACGACCGAGCTAGTGAAATTTTTAGGAATGTTAGCTCAGGTAAAAAGCTTAGATCAAAGTTGCTTTTAAAAATTGTCGGAGAGAGTGAGGAGAGCCTGAGGTTGTGCGCTATAATAGAGCTTATACACCTTGCAAGCTTGCTTCATGATGATGTGATAGACAATTCTGATACAAGGCGAGGCAAGCCTAGTATAAATGCTACTTTTGGTACAAAAAGAGCCATAATGCTAGGCGATATACTATATTCTAAAGGTTTTTACGAACTATCCAAATTTGACCCAAAAATAGCTCAAAATATCTCAGATGCAGTCTGCAAACTAAGTATAGGCGAGATGATGGATGTGGAGCTATCTAGAGATTTTAATACCGATAAAGAGGCTTATCGCACCATGATTTACTATAAAACCGCAGTGCTTATAGAGGCTACTGCTGCGGTAGGTGCAAATTTGACCGGGCTTGATGAGGAAAAATTTAGAAATTATGGTAAAAATTTGGGATTAGCTTTTCAGCTAATCGATGATATTTTAGATATTACTCAAGATGCCCAAACTTTGGGTAAGCCTAATCTAAGTGATTTAAAAGAGGGCAAAGTAACTCTTCCATATATCTATCTTTATGAAAATTTAGGTGATGAGGATAGAGGAAGGCTTATGAATCTTTTTAAAGCGGAGCTAAACAGTGCTCAAATTGATTGGGTGAAATCTAAAATGTCTAGAACCAGCTCTATAGAACGCTCGATAAAAGAGGCCAAAGAGCTTGGTAAAAAGGCTTTAGAAAGCATAGCTCAATATAATATTAGTGAACTTGATCATATGGTTAGCAGTATGATCGATAGGGAATTTTAATGCATTATACAAGCGTAAGTTTTACACATAAAAATACTGATATTTCAGTTAGAGAGAGGCTTTCGTTTTCTAATATAGAGAGAAAGACAGAAATTTTAAGGCTCTTAAATTCAAGCCAAAACATTAATGAATGTATGGTTTTAAATACCTGCAATAGAGTCGAAATTATCGCTAGCGTAAAGGAGATAGAGGGAGCTAGTAAGCATATGATATCCTGTATATCTCTGCTTTGCGGTATAGATTATGAGGAGCTTTACACTAGAGCCGATATATATGAAGATAACGGGGCTATTCACCATTTATTCGCCGTAGCAAGCTCTCTTGATAGCTTAGTTATAGGCGAGACTCAGATAGCAGGACAATTAAAAGAGGCTTTTAAATTCGCTTACGCAAACGGAAATTGCGGAATGAAGCTTGGTAGAGCCATAGAAGCCGCTTTTAAGTGTGCTGCAGAGGTTAGAAATAAGACTGAAATTTCTAAAAATCCAGTATCTGTTTCAAGCGTGGCGGCTCAAAAAGCAAAAGAGATGTTTGACGGAAATATCAATGGAATGGTTGCTGTAATAGTAGGTGCTGGAGAGATGGCTGAGCTTGCCGCAAAGCATATCATAAGTAGCGGTGCCAGAGTAATAATCCTTGGTAGGAATATCGCCAAAGCAAAAGTTTTATCTATGTCATTAGGCGATAATAACGAATATGATTCTATTGAAAATTTAAAAGATTATATCAATAAATATCAGCTTATATTTTCTGCTACGGCTTCGCCATATCCTGTAATACTTGATTCGATGATAGAAAAAAGAGAGTTTGATAGATATTTTTTTGATATCGCGGTACCTAGAGATATAGCTGTAACTCCTAGTGAAAATATTAAAATTTATACAGTCGATGATCTAAAGGAGATCGTGAGTAGAAATTTAGCTCTCAGAGAGGAACAGGCGCAGATAGCTTATACTATCGTAGGAAGAAATACGACACACTTCTTTAGACACCTTAGAGAGCTTGCTATCACTCCTGCTATAAAAGGTATTAGAGAGCAGGCTAAAGAGTGCGCTCAAAAAGAGCTTGAAAAGGCTATTAAAAAGGGCTATTTAAAGCATAGCGATCATGATGAAGCATATAAGCTGATTCATCAAGTTTTTAAGGCATTTTTACATGCGCCTACTATGAAATTAAAATCTTTGGCAGATGATAGCAACTCCGAAAATATAATAAAATTTACAAAAAATGTCTTTGATATAAAGAACCACACACATATTGAGGATGGCGAATTTGAATGGGAGAGTGAGTAGTGAGATTTTCTAGACTTTATGTACCGACTTTGAAAGAGGCTCCAAAGGATGCTAGCTTGCCGAGTCATAAATTTTTGTTAAGAGCGGGATTTATAGAGCAAACCGGAAGTGGGCTTTATAACTTTTTGCCACTTGGTAAAATCGTGCTTGATAAGATAAGAAACGTAGTAAAAGATGAGATGGATAACGCCGGAGCTCAAGAGGTAACGATGAGTGTTGTTACTGCTGGTGAACTATGGAAAGAGAGTGGACGATTCGATGTGTTTGGTAAGGAGCTTTTGAGATTTAAAGATCGTAAAGACAATGATTTTGTAATAAGTCCTACCAATGAAGAGGCTGTAGTGGCTCTTGTGCGCGGCAAAATTACTAGCTACAAGCAGCTGCCGCTAAATTTGTATCAGATAAATACAAAATTTAGAGATGAGGCCAGACCGCGCTTTGGACTGCTTAGAGGGCGAGAATTTTTGATGAAAGATGCTTATAGCTTCCACGCTAACGAAGAGGATTTAAAGCGCGAATTTGATCTTATGGAAGAGACTTACTCGAGAATTTTTACCCGTTTAGGGCTAAATTTCCGTGCGGTTGAGGCAGATAGCGGAGCTATCGGAGGAAGTGGAAGCAAGGAATTTATGGTTCTAGCAGATAACGGAGAGGATGATATATTGGTGTGCTCTTGCTGTAAATATGCGGCAAATATAGAAGCTGCAAAAAGAAAAAAGCGCAGCTGTGACACCGAGCGACCCGAGGCTGACGCGAGCAAATTTTACACTCCTAACGCAAAAAGCATCAAAGATATAGCTGAATTTTTTAGAGTTAGTGAGTTTTACACGATAAAAGCGGTGATAAAAAAGGCTATTTATAAAGATGAAGAAAAGGTTGTGGTCTTTTTCATCCGCGGTGATGATGAGCTTCAAGAGGTTAAAGCAACCAACGCATGTGGCGCGCTTGAGATAACGGACGCTAGTGAAGAAGAGATAAACAAAGCCGGTCTTGTGGCCGGATTTTGCGGGCCGGTCGGGCTTCATGGTGTAGAGTTTTTTATAGATAGAGAGCTTGAGGGCGAAACCCAGATGATATGCGGTGCAAACGAGAAAGACTACCACTTCGTAGGAGTTAGCGTTACTAACTTTAATAATGATCGCTTCAAAGACCTTGTAGCCGTAAAAGAGGGCGATAAATGTCCGCATTGCGGCGGGAAACTCAGCGTTAGCAAAGGCATTGAGGTTGGGCATATCTTTCAGCTTGGACAGAAGTATTCAGCCGCGATGAATGCAACATTTCTTGATGAAAACGGCAAAGCAAAGCCGTTTTATATGGGTTGCTACGGCATAGGCGTTAGTAGGCTGGTTGCCGTGATGTGCGAAGCTAGTCACGATGATAAGGGCTGCATCTGGAAAAAAGAGTGCGCACCGTTTGATGTGCATATCATCATCTCAAATTTAAAAGATGAGGTCGGAGTAAAATTTGCAAATGAGCTTTATAGCGAGCTTAGAAGCTTTGGCATTTCAGCTTTGCTTGATGATAGAAATGAAAGATTTGGCGTTAAGATGAGCGAATTTGAGCTTATCGGAATTCCTTTCGGAGTAGTCGTTGGCAAGGGGCTTGAAAACGGCGAAGTTGAGTTTGTAAAGCGCGCAAGTTTAGAAAAAACTTCAGTTCATAAAGATCAAATTTTAGCCAAGGTCAAAGAGGCGCTATGCTAAGACTTCTTTTTATGCCCTATGTCGCGATCGAGGTTATATGCGCTTATTTTTTCATTAGCGAATATGGATTTTTACCTCTTGTTCTAGAGGTTATCGCGACGGCTGTTTTGGGCATGTTTTTTATGTTTCAGGTTGGATTTTTCCAGCTTATTTCAAGGATCGTGTTTCTTAAGCCAAGCGATGTTTTTGGAGTGTTGGGCATGCCTATCGGAGGATTTTTTCTGTTTATCCCGGGCGTTGCTACGGACGTGCTTGGCGTGGTCGTTATTATCTTTGCTCTGTTTTCAAATTTAAAAAACCAACCGCTTAAAAAAGAGCGTGAAGGCGAATATTATAGTTACAGACGAGAGAGTAGAGAGACTAAGGAAGAAGACGGCGAGATCATAGACGTTGAAGTGGTTGAAGAAGAGCGTAAATATAAATAAAGGTAAAAAATGAAAAATTTAAAAATAGCGACAAGAAAAAGTATCCTAGCCATGTGGCAAAGCGAGCATATCAAGGCTAAAATTTTGGATTTTCATAAAGATATAGAGGTAGAGCTTGTCGGCATGAAGACAAAGGGCGACGTGATACTTGATACTCCGCTTGCTAAGATCGGCGGTAAAGGACTTTTTACCAAAGAGCTTGAAGATAGCATGCTAAAAGGTGAAACTCATATCGCGGTTCATAGCCTAAAAGACGTACCTGTGGCTTTTCCTGATGGGCTTGTGCTTGCCGCGATATGTTCTAGAGAAGATGTGCGCGACGCTATGATAAGCGAAAAATTTGCTAAATTTGAAGATCTGCCTAAAGGTGCCAAAGTAGGAACCACTAGTCTTAGACGCAAGATGCAGCTTTTAAGGATGAGACCGGATCTTGAGATCATCTCGCTTCGAGGCAACGTCCAAACTAGGCTAAGAAAGCTAAGAGAGGGCGAATTTGACGCGATAATCCTAGCTATGGCAGGCATAAACCGTCTAAATTTAAAAGATGAGGTTAAATTTATCTATCCTTTTGAGCTAGATCAAATGATACCTGCGATGGGTCAGGGTGCGCTTGGGATAGAGGCTGTTGATAGCGAAGAAATTTTAAAATCAATAGAGTTTTTGCGCGATGAAAGAGCCGTTATAGAAACAACCGTGGAGCGCGACTTCGTGACGCTGCTTGAGGGTGGGTGTCAAGTGCCTATCGGTATAAACGCAAAGCTTGATAAAGAGCAAATTCATATAAATGCGATTGTGGGACTTCCTGATGGAAGCGAGGTTTTGCAAAAGAGTTTAAGCGTGCAAAAGAGCGAATTTGCAAATGCCGGCAAAGAGCTTGCACGTGAATTTATATCTCGCGGTGCAAAAGAGCTTTTAAAGCGCGCTGAGGAGATGGCTAACGAGTTGGTATGATGATATTTTTTGATTTTGAAAACATAAAATTGATAAATGCTGATGTGCTTAATAAAAAAGTATTAGATGCCAATAGCGTGGACTTGATAATTACTTCACCTCCTTATAATGTAGGTATAGAATATAATTCCACAAAAGATGCAGGAGAATATAAAAAATATCTAAAATTTAGTGAAGCATGGATAAAAAATGTCTATTTTTGGGCTAAAGACGAATGCAGGTTTTTATTGAACGTTCCAATTGATAAAAATAAGGGTGGCCAGCAAAGCATTGGTGCTGATTTAACTACAATTGCAAAAAAAATAGGATGGAATTATCATAGTACTATTGTTTGGAATGAAGGTAATATTTCACGTAGAACTGCGTGGGGTTCATGGCTTTCTGCATCTGCTCCTTATGTTATAGCTCCTGTTGAGCTAATTATTGTATTTTATAAAAAAAGCTGGAAAAAAACATATGGAAGTAAAATTTCAGACATTAATAAAGAAGAATTTATGAGTTGGACAAATGGGCTTTGGAGTTTTAACGGCGAAAGCAAAAAAAGAATAGGTCATCCTGCGCCATTTCCAAGAGAATTGCCAAGGCGTGGAATAAAGCTTTTTTCGTATGTTGGAGATACTGTTTTAGATCCTTTTTGTGGTAGCGGAACTACAATGATAGAAGCTTTTTTAAATAATAGAAAATTTATTGGCATAGATATAGATGAAAGTTATTGTTTTTTGGCAAAAAAACGTTTTTTAAAGACTATGGATAAAGAGAAAGGAATAATATGACCTCCCAACTGGACTTAATTTTAGAATTTTTCAAAGCAAATGCAAATAAAGATATTTCTCATCCTGAGGCTGTAGATTGGTTAACTAATGAATGGCAGAAGAGAACAGGAAAGGTTTTTAGAGACCCAGATCGTGGAATACGGACACTTCATCAAAAAGGATATCTTATTAAAGTAGCAAAAGGCATTTATAGGTTTGAACCAAATTTCAAATTAAGAGATGATTTAGAAGATTTTACACCTGATCTAAAAAAGAAAATTTTAGATAGAGATGAACACAAATGTGTAATTTGTGGTGTGGGTCAAAAAGATGGAGTAGAGCTGCATGTGGATCATATAAAACCAAAGGAACTTGGCGGTAAGGCGACATTTGAAAATGGACAGACCTTATGTGCCAAGCATAATTTTTTAAAGAAAAATTTAAAACAAACAGAAACTGGTAAGAAAATGTTTATTCAAATGTTAGAAACCGCAAAAGCTGAAAATGAAACTTTCTTAGTAAAATTTATAGAAGAAATTTTGAGTGTTTATGAAAAACATAATATGAATGGCCATATTAGATGGAAAAAATGAACTATATCGAAATTTTAAAAGATAACGGCCTGCTTCGTGTGATTGATAAGCCCGTGGATATCGACCTTGAGATAGCACATGCCAGTTATATCGAGGTGAAAAAAGATGACAGCAAAGCACTACTTTTTACAAATCCGGTTTGTAAAAAATCAGGACGCAAATTTGCTCCCGTGCTTACGAATATATTTGGCAGTTTTGAGGCTACGAAGCTTATTTTTGGCGTGGAGCCTGATGCGGTGGCAGATGAAATTTCAGCTTTGCTAAAGCCAAAAAAGCCTAAAAATTTCTCAGAAAAGCTAAATTTCGCCAGCTATCTTTTTGGGATGAGAAAAATTTTTACCAAAAGATTAAGCGGTGAGGGCGAGTGTCAGCAGGTTAAGTTTAAAGGCGATGAGGTTGATCTTTTTAGCCTGCCCGTGCTTAAGACTTGGGAGCTTGACGGAGGTGCGTTTATAACTATGGGACAGGTTTATACCCAAAGCCTTGATGGAGAGCTTCAAAATTTGGGCATGTATCGCTTGCAAATTTATGATAAAAACCGTCTTGGCATGCACTGGCAGATCCACAAAGACGGCGCAAATTTCTTTAACGAATATAAGCGCGCCGGCAAGAAAATGCCCGTGTCTGTGGCGATCGGTGGCGATCCGCTTTATATCTGGTGCGGTCAGGCTCCGCTTCCAAAGGGAATTTTTGAGCTACTTCTTTACGGTTTTATCCGCAAATCACCCGCAAAACTCGTAAAATCGCTTACTAACGAAATTTACGTTCCGCATGATGCCGATTTTGTGATAGAAGGCTTTGTGGACACAGATAAGACCGAGCTTGAGGGTCCGTTTGGCGATCATACGGGCTTTTATACACCGATTGAGCCTTTTCCTGTGATGGAAGTTACGGCTATTACGCACAAACGTGAGCCGATTTTTCATGCGACCGTTGTCGGTAAGCCGCCCCTTGAGGATAAATACATGGGCTGGGCTACGGGGCGAATTTTCCTTCCGCTTCTTAAGACTACCGTGCCTGAGCTTATTGATTATGATATGCCTGAAAACGGCGTCTTTCACAACCTTATCTTAGCCAAGCTTGAGGTGCTTTATCCGGGACACGCCAAGCAGGCTATGCATGCATTTTGGGGAGTTGGGCAGATGAGTTTCGTTAAGCACGCAGTGTTTGTAGATGAGAGTGCACCGGCGCTTACGGACTACGCAAATTTTAGCGAATTTGTGTTAAATCGCCTTGGGGTAAAAAGCCTGCTTATAACAGAAGGAGTTTGCGATCAGCTTGATCACGCTAGCCCAAACGCTTGCTTTGGCGGCAAGCTTGGTATAGATGCAACTGAGGATTTTAGCGAAGGCGAGATAAGGCTCATAAGCGATGAGGAGCTGCTTGCTAAATTTCAGGATATAGATAAAGATGTGCTTGAGCTAAGGCAGTTTATGACGCATACAAAGTGCCCGATTTGTGTTATCAAATACGCTAAAAATCGCCGCATAAAGTTTGCTTTTGAAGAGCTGCTTGCGCTTAAAGAGCACTTTAAACTGCTTGTGTTTGTCGGTATGGAAAACTATCTTGAAAATCCTTACATGCTTGTTTGGCGAGTTACAAATAATATCGATGCGCAGCGTGACGTCTACTACACAAAAAGCGGAACTATCTGCATAGACGCAACGCCAAAAAGCAAGCTTGACGGCTATACCAGAGAGTGGCCAAAGCAAACTGACTGCACGCGCGAAGTTGTAGATAGCCTAATAGAGCGCGGCATAGTTGAAAATGACGAGAAGCTATTTAATAAATTTGAGATATTCGGATAGTCCGTATCACTTAAACCGGTCTTAAATCAAGGCTGGTTTAAGCAAATTTTATATTCAAATTTTACATACACTATAAAAATGTTACTAAAAGTTATCATTTTTGTATATAGTGAGTAAATTCTAAACTAATCAACATTTAAAATCATACTAATTAATCCAAAAATACCCATTTACTCTTAGAAATGTAATATAATGTAACACATAAATTATTAAGGAGTATAAATGAAAAAGATCACGACTTTAGCGCTATCTTTAGCGGCTATCAGCTCATTTGGTTTTGCAAAAGAGATAACCATAGCAGCCGTTATGCCTGTAACAGGACCTGTTGCTGCGTATGGACAGACAGCTTACGAGGGTGTAACTTTGGCAAATAAAATGCGCCCTACTCTAAAAAACGGTGATACGATCAAGGTTGTTTTGCTTGATACCAGAGGCGAAAAGGTTGAGACTTCAAACGCCACAACAAGGGCTATCTCGCAAAATAAAGCCGTAGGTATCATCGGCGAGCTTATTACCGCAAACACCATGCAGGTAATGGCTATCGCAGATAAAAGCAAAATTCCTGTCATCGCACCTGCTGCTACATCAGATAAACTTCTTGATAATGTGAAATTTGGTAGCAGAGTTTGCTTTATGGATTCGTTTCAAGGCAAGGCTGCGGCCGAATTTACGGCAAAAGAGCTTGGATACAAAACTGCTGTTATCGTAGTGGATCAAGCTCAGGTTTACTCTCTTGGGCTTGCTAAGACCTTTGAAAGCGAATTTGTAAAAAACGGCGGCAAGGTTTTATCAAAGCTTAAAATAAGCTCAGGCGATAAGGATTTTAAAGCCATAGTATCGCAGATAAAGAGCAAAAATCCCGACTTCGTATATGTGCCTACATATCATCCTGAAGCATCGCTTCTAGCTCGCCAAGCTAAGCAGATAAATTTAAACAAACCTATGGTCGGATCTGACGGCGTGGCAAATCCTACATTTATAGAACTTGGCGGAGATGCGGTAAATGGATTTATCTTTAGCGATTCGTTTGACGCTTCAAATCCTCCTACAGAGCTTTCTAAGAAATTTTTAGACGAGTACGAGAAGGAAAAGGGTACAAGGGATATAGCGGGCTTTACGGCTCTTGGAGCGGATGCGTATTTTGTGATGGTTGAGGCTATGGACAAGTGTGCAGATCCAAGTGACAGTGTTTGTATAAACGATCAAATTCACAAGACAAAAGAGTTTTCAGGCGTTTCAGGAGTTATCAGCATAGACGAGAAGGGTAACGCGATCCGCTCTGTCGTTATGAAAGAGATAGTTGGCGGCAAACCGACATTTAAAGCAAACGTTAATCCTTGAAATTTAGACAACGAACTTCGGAGTGATGATGGATTTTTCACTATTTTTACAAAATATGGTGAACGGGTTTAGCCTTGGCAGTATGTATGCGCTTATTGCCATAGGCTACACTATGGTTTATGGCGTTTTGAGGCTTATAAATTTCGCTCACGGCGATATCATGATGGTTGGAGCTTATGTCTGCTTTTTTGGCATGGTTTCACTAAATTTGCCATTTATAGCGGCGGTTGTATTTGCCGTGACGATATGTGCGGCACTTGGTATCATTACAGATACCATCGCTTATAAGCCGCTTCGTAAAGCGCCTAGAATTTCGCTACTTATCACTGCTATCGGCATTAGCTTTTTGCTTGAAAATCTCTTTAACGTGATTTTCGGTAGTGAGCCTAAAGCCTTTATCGTGCCTGAATACTTGCAGAAGGTCTTAACCTTTGGCGATGTTACGGTTGCGATGAGTGCGGTACTGGTGCCTATCATCACTCTTATTTTGCTTGCTATCACGCTTTTTATACTCTACCGCACGAAATACGGCATGGCGATAAGAGCGCTTGCATTTGATATACATACCGTAAATTTGATGGGGATAGATGCAAATTTGATCATCGCGATAGTCTTCGCGCTTGGATCCATGCTTGCAGCTATCGGCGGCGTGTTTTGGTCGCTAAACTATCCTTCTATCGAGCCTATGATGGGAGTTTTGATAGGGCTTAAAGCCTTTGCCGCAGCCGTTCTTGGCGGTATAGGCTCTGTCGGCGGAGCTGTGCTTGGCGGATTTATTATCGGATTTACCGAAGTTGTTGTGGTATCTTTAAGTCCTGAATTTTCAGGCTTTAAAGATGCTTTTGCTTTTATATTTTTAATTCTTATTCTTATATTTAAGCCTACCGGAATTTTAGGCTATAACTTTGAGAAAAGTAGGTTTTAGATGAGAGTTCCAAAGATTACGCATATCATATTTTTTGCTTTGGCTGTAGGATTTTTGGTTGCCTCTCACTACATTTTTGATGATTACTCTTTGAGGGTTTTAAACAATATCGCCATTTTTATTATATTAGCTGTTAGCTATAACCTTATAAACGGCGTTACGGGGCAGTTTTCGCTTGAGCCAAATGGCTTTGTGGCTGTTGGAGCTTATGTGGCGGCTCTTATACTTCTTGATGCGGACGCTAAAAACTATCAGTTTGATCTTGAAAGTCCTGCAGCATTTGTGCTTTGGCTTCACTCTTCAAATTTCTTGCTAGCTCTTCTTGCCGCAGGAGTTTGTGCTACTATACTTGCTTTGGTTCTTTCCTTTCCGGTATTTCGCGTAAGGGGTGATTATCTAGCTATTGTTACGCTTGGCTTTGGTTTTATTATTAAAATTTTAGCCATCAACTATCCGTCCATCACGAACGGATCACTTGGACTTAGCTCCATACCTCAGCACGCTACGCTTTATTATACGGGCGGGATTGCTATTATTAGCGTTATTATGGTGCTAAATATAGTTTATTCAAAATTCGGTCGCGCGATGAAAGCCGTAAGAGATGACGAGGATGCGGCACTTGCTATGGGTGTAAATACATTTGCCGTTAAGACCACAGCTTTTAGCACCTCGGCCTTTTTAGAAGGTGTCGGCGGAGGGCTTTGGGCGTGCTCATTTGCTTCTATTGTTCCGAATGAGTTTGATTTTTATCTAACTTTCCAGCTGCTCATTATCATCGTTCTTGGCGGACTTGGCTCTATGACTGGAGCTATTTTAGGCACTATCTTGGTGATAGGAGGCGGAGAGTGGCTTAGATTTTTAGATGAGCCGATAAGCATGTTTGGTCATACATTTGATGCGATGCCAGGTCTTAGAATGATTGTGTTTTCGGTCATACTTATACTTGTTATGCTGTTTGCAAGAGAGGGAATTTTTGGCAAAAGAGAGCTAACGGATGTAGCTAGATCGGCTATCAAAAGGCTTAAGCGATGATTTTAGAGCTAAAAAATATCAGCAAGAAATTTGGCGGAGTAACTGCTATAAACGACACAAGCTTTCAAGTAAAGGAAAGTGAAATTTTTGGTCTTATAGGTCCAAACGGTGCGGGTAAAACGACTATATTTAACATCATCACGGGCAATTACGAACCAAGCGGCGGAGAGGTTAAATTTAACGGCGTTACGCTAAACGGCAAAAAGCCAAACGTTATCGTTAGGCACGGCATAGCAAGGACATTTCAAAATATTCGCCTTTTTAGCTCTATGAGCGTGCTTGAAAACGTCTTAATCGGACTTGACGGACATATAAAATATAGCTTTATCGAGAGTATTTTGCACATGGGACGCTTTCATAAAGAGGAGCGAATTGCACGCGAAAAAGCCATGGATATACTTAATGAGCTAAATTTAAGCGTTTATGCTAACGAGCCTGCTACAAGTTTAAGTTACGGGGTTCAAAGGAAAGTCGAGATAGCTAGAGCTATGGCGACAAATCCCAAGCTCTTGCTTCTGGATGAGCCTGCAGCGGGTATGAATCCTATAGAGACCGAAGATCTTGCCGAGCTTATCTTTATGCTTAGGGAAAAATACAAACTTAGCATTTTGCTTATAGAGCATGATATGAAATTTGTAAATCGCCTTTGCGAGCGCGTTTTGGTGCTTGATTACGGTAAGGTAATTTTTGAGGGTAAGCCAAGCGATGCCGTGCGTAACGAAAAGGTCGTATCTGCTTATTTGGGAGATTTTATTCAATGATTAGCGTTAAAGATTTGCACGTTTATTACGGACTTATAGAAGCTGTTAAGGGGATAGATTTTGAGGTTAAAACGGGCGATATCGTCTCTCTTATCGGCTCAAACGGTGCGGGTAAAACCTCTACCTTAAACGCGCTTTTAAACAGCGTTAAAAAGACAGGCGAGATAAATTTCTTGGGTTATGATACAAGAAGGCACAAGACTCATACTCTTGTTAGGCACGGCATAGCGCTGGTTCCTGAGGGCAGGAGGGTGTTTATAAATTTGACGGTTGATGAAAATTTGCGTATGGGCGCTTTTAATAACGACGAAAACTACGAGCACTTACGCTCTCAAATGTATAGACTATTTCCTCGTCTGGCTGATAAAAAGCAGCAACTTGCAGGCACTTTAAGCGGTGGAGAGGCGCAGATGCTGGCCATCTCACGTGCGCTAATGAGCGAGCCTAAGCTACTTATGCTTGATGAACCTAGCCTTGGACTTGCTCCAAAGATAGTAGGAGAGGTCTTTAATACTATAGTTAGGCTAAAAGAGGAGGGCATAACTATACTTTTAGTCGAGCAAAACGCCTTTGCAGCACTTAAGATAAGCGACTACGCATATGTGCTTGAAAACGGCAAGATCGCTATGCAAGGCGTTGCAAAAGATATGGTAGGCAACGATGAGATCAGGCGCAAATATCTTGGAGCTTAAATTCGGTGTTTAAATTTAAAGAGATCTTTTGCAAATAGACTTAAAAACTATCGTTATCTTAATACTTGTTTTAATCCTGATAGCTCTTTTAATAAGGCTTTCGCGAAAAACAAAGATCAAGCAAACTCGCTATAAAAGCGATAGTGGCGACATGGTAAAGAGTAGGGCGGAGCTTATAATAGCAAACTGGCTCTTTTATCGTGGAGTGAAATTTATCTACGAGAAAAAGGCCAATACAAATCAGCGAGTGATTAGCGATTTTTATCTGGTTGATTATGATGTTTATATCGAATTTTGGGGGCTTGAAACGCCCGCTTATCTTAAGCGCAAGAAAAAGAAGATTAAAATTTACAAGAAAAACCGCCTTAAGCTAATTGAAATGAATGACGATAGCCTAAGGGATTTGAATCAATTTTTTGCAAAGGAATTTGCTAAATTTGGCATTAGGTATGCGAATTTGGCAAAACAAAAGTCGAGTGTCTAAGAAAAATTAGACTCGTCTTTGATGTCTTTCCACAAGCTATGTCTGTGTTTGGCGTATTTTGCATCAATTTTACCGCTAAACATACCGCTTAAAAGCGGGCGATTGGCTTTTGGAACGAAAGCCAATAGATGAGCTATTATAAATAAAATTATTAAAATTAGCCCTAAATTGTGAAGCAGTGCTGCCCATAGGTAAAGATCGTTTGAGATATCAAATCCAAGTATATTTTTATACGATTTTATCATACCTGTAACTATTAAAAGCGCTATTATAAGCACTCCGCCAAGATATGCTATGCGCTGTTCAGGTAGATACTTATCGCTTGCAGGCTCATCTGAACCCATAATCATCGCTTTAATCACAAGAAAGCTGTTTTTGATATCTCCTCTTCTCGGAAATATATCAAATTCGCGCTTCATCGCATGATATATAACGTGATAAAAAGCAAAAAATATAAGCGCCATTGAGAATATATAGTGTAGGCTTAGTGTGAAATAATACTCCCCGCTCCACTCAAAAATTTTGGTTATGTTGTATCTTTTTGCTACCGGCATTTGTAAAATTCCAGTCACTATCAGTCCAAATATACTTATAGCTATGCCCCAATGGATAACGCGGTTTTGCAGGCTTTGTCTTTTTATTTTCTGTTTTGTTTCATTAGTATTTGATATCATTTTTTATCCTTTATACTCTTAATGACAGCTATACTTGCAGCACCTATCGCGGCAAGAGGAGTTACTAGAGTCGCAGCTGCTAGAAATTGCGATTTTTCCATAGGATTTGGATGATTTTTCATATCCATTATTCCCATTTTTGGCTTGTTCTCATATTTTTTGGATATCGCACTATCAATTTTATTAAAATCAATAGAGCTTACATAGATGGTTGATGTGCCACCATTTTCGTCCATGCCGTATATAAAGCGAGTTTTTTTCATCTCGTTTGCAATGGCGAAAATTTCATCTCGTTTTCCAAATTTTATAGCGCTTTTAGGACAGGCGACCTCACATGACGGTTTTTTGTTCTGTTCTAGCAGATCCTTGCACATATCGCACTTAAACATAACTCCACCGCCTGCTAATTTTGGCATAACTTTTAAATATATTCCCACTCCCGCTTGCCTTTGAGGTACTCCCCACGGACAAGCATCTCTACACTTTGCACCGCCTACGCAAAATTCTTTGTCTATATCCACTGCACCCTCTTTACTCTTACTTATAACGCCAAAAGGGCATATTTTTTGACAGGGAGGATGATCGCAGTGCATACAGCGTCTAGGGATATGAAGCGTTTTGCCGTCTACTTCAAGCTTTTCTATATATGTGAAGT
The DNA here is from genome assembly GCF_025319965.1 of Campylobacter sp. RM16187. Lineage (NCBI taxonomy): Bacteria > Pseudomonadati > Campylobacterota > Epsilonproteobacteria > Campylobacterales > Campylobacteraceae > Campylobacter > Campylobacter sp. RM16187. The sequence goes on along the minus strand of NZ_CP012549.1, from coordinate 1,136,686 downwards.
TATATGGAGTAAGCCTTGAGATATTATTCTTTTGTTTTGAGTAGTCCTCATGCTTAGTTTGAGGCCAGTAGTCCATGATCGGCTCTTTTGGAACGGGAAATATAGGCTCGTTTTTGATCTTGCATGCCTTTACACATAGCGGCATAGTCTCATGCGCGCAACTGTCGCAAAGATCTATATCAATTATGCTGGCTATTTGTTTATCACTCAAGGCTTTAGCCTCGGCGACAGTCGCTCCAATCGCAGAAACAGCGCTAAATTTGAAGAAATTTCGTCTATTCATCGCTAATCCTTTTTGTTTATGATACTAACATGCTTGGAATTTGTCAGTGATAATGTTACGAAAAGCGACTTGTATAAAACTATGATTTTAAATTTATACTAATCTCACTTTTAGCTTATGATTTTTTATGCTTGTTGGAATTTCGCCGTTTGCTAGGCTTACAAGCTCGGCTGTGCGTAGGATATAAAATTTTTCTAAGCTTCTGCCGATTGATTTTTGCAGTTTGTTTGAAAGCGTATCAAACATATAAAAGGTTTGCTCGTTATCAACCAGTAAAAAATCAGCCCCGCTATCAAACGCGTCAAATAAAATTTTGCCGGCAAGTTTAAAAGCAAGTTCGTCATTTAGTCCGATCAACTCAAATCCACAAGGCAATTTTTGGCTATCGGTGCTGATGAATTTCGCCTTTAGACTTCTTATATCGTCCGAAATTTCACCGTAGCTTGCGATTATAAAATCCTTAAAATCATGTTTGAAATTTAGTTTTTCTATTTTCATTTCAGCGCTCAGAGCAGGCAGTTTTCTTTCGGGCTCTTTTAAATTTGATTTTATGAATTCTAAAGCCCCTTTGTAAATTTCATCACTCCAAGATATCCACTCTTTTAAATCTCCCGCTATCCATACGCCAAATTTCCTATCGCTTACGACGGCTAAAATTTTATCTTTTTTATCAGGATATTTTTCGCATAGAAATTTAGCAAATATTATCGTGCTTGAGCCGATGAAATTTGGCTCAAATTCACTCATAAATCCTGCATAAAAATATGGCTTTAGACTCTCGTAAAATTTAGCATCCTCTTTTGTATAAAATTTACTAAACAGCTTGATTTTCCCCATAAAGTCATCGTCGTTTATGATGAGATCTTTTACCGCTCTTTTTGTGCTTAAAGGCTCTATGATAAGAGTGCTCTTAAAACGGTTTAAGATTAGATCAAAGCTAGTATCTAGGCTAACTACCACGCCGTTTATCTTTACAAATTTAACCCCTTCAAAATCAAAATACGGATCGTTTTTTTTAATATCCTCTAGTAAATCTTGTAAGTTTTTAAAGTTGTAGTTTTCAAAAAAATATGGTTTGTAGTATCTTAACACATCGTTTTTGGCGTTAAATCTAAAAATTCTCACTTCAAGCATCTGCCGTCCTTTTAAGAGTAGTTTATAAAATTTTAGCTTAACTAACGTTTGAAGTAGTTTTTAACGTCAAATTTTATAAAATGTGGTATGGATAAAGAACAGCTGATAATCAATAAATTTAGCAACTCATTTATAGGTGATGACGGTGCGGTTGCGGGAAAATGGGTCTATAGCAAGGATCTGTTTTACGAAAATACGCACTTTAAGAGATCTTGGCTTAGCCTTGATGAGGTTTCTTGCAAGGCGATGATCGTAAATATCTCAGACGCTATCGTTATGAATGCGGTTCCTAAATACGCGCTTTTGGGGATTGGACTTCCTAAGGAGATAAAGCCCGCTGAAATTTCTTTGCTTAAATCAGGTATCCAAAAGGCGTGCGATGAGTTTGGATTAACGATAATAGGCGGCGATACGATAAGTAGCGATAAGATCTTTATAAGCGTAACCGTTGTTTCAAGAATTTACGATAAGCCTATCTTTAGAAATGGTGCCAAAAAAGGCGATTTTATAGCATTTACGGGAAGGCTTGGAGGAAGCTTAAAGGGACTAAAGGCCTTGATGAACGGCGGAGCGGTAAGTAGAAATTCTCGCTTTAAAAGACCGATTTTAAGGGATAAATTCTTTTATTCGGCTAGCAGGTTTATAAATTCCGCTATGGATATTAGTGACGGGCTTGGTGCGGATTTGATTAAGCTTTGCAAGTCAAGCGGTTGTGCGGTAAAATTTATCAAGCAAATCCCTAAAAATCAAATGCTAAGCGGCGAAGAGTACGAAGTGCTTTTTACGTTTAGCAAAAAAAATCTGCACAGGATCAAAAACGAAGCCAAAAAAGCTCGCGTAAAAATAAATATTTTTGGAAAAATCACAAAAGGAAGACACAAAACCCATGCAAGACAACACCACTTTTAAGCCCTTATACGCACTCGCTCACACTCCTATAAATGCTTATTTCAGCAAGAATTCGGATGATTTTGTAGTGCGTGAAATACCGCTTTACGAATTTAGCGGAGACGGCGAGCATCTTATCGTTGAAATTTCCAAAAAAGATATGACGACACAAGAAGCTCTAAAGGCTTTAAGCGACTTTACGGGCGTTAAGATAAGAGAATTTGGCTATGCGGGGCTTAAGGATAGGAAGGGAATGACTACTCAATTTATCTCTATGCCGCGTAAATTTGAGGCGAATTTGGCAAATTTTAGCCACGATAAAATGAAAATTCTAAACATGAACGCTCATAACAATAAGCTAAGAATAGGTCATTTAAAGGGCAATAGTTTTTTTATCCGTCTTAAAAAGGTCCTTGCAACCGATGCTCTTAAGCTAGAGCAGGCTATTAAGAAGCTAGATGAGATCGGATATCCGAACTATTTTGGCTATCAGAGGTTTGGCAAATTTGGCGATAATGCAGCTAGTGGATTTGAAATTTTAAAGCACGGAACTCTAAACGGCAAAAAGCTTAAAAATCCAAAAATGAGCGAGTTTTTAATCTCCGCTTATCAAAGCGATCTTTTTAACCGCTGGCTTAGTAAGCGTATCGAAATTTCGCGATTTGCAGATGAATTTAGCGCAAAAGAGTTGGGTGAAATTTATAAATTTATGAGTGCGGACGAGATAGGAGAGTTAAAGAGTCAAAAACAGTTTTTTAAGCTAATTCGTGGCGAAGTTTTGGGGCATTATCCTTTTGGCAAGTATTTTTTGTGTGAGGATTTGCAAAGCGAGGTTGAGAAATTTAATCTCAAAGATAGAACCAGCTGCGGGCTTATCGTAGGAAGTAGGGCGTATAAAAGCGAGGGGCTTGCTAAAAAGATAGAGGATGAGATCTTTAGCAAGGCAAGTGAATTTGAAGCAAAAATGAGCGGAAGCAGGCGTTTTGCTTGGAGCTATCTTGAAAATGTTCAATATAAATACAATCCTGAAAAAGCGCATTTTGGCATAAATTTTACTTTGCAAAAGGGCTCTTATGCGACTGTGGTTTTGGAAGAAATTTTGCATAAGGATATTTTCGAATAAGGAGAGAATATGCGATATTTTGTGATTGTTTTAGGGTGTTTAGCCTGTTTTTTGGGATTTGCAAAGGCTTGCGAGTCGCCTCCTGCTGCGGAAGCTTTCGTCTATGAAAATGATATGGATTTAGACGGCGTACTTGATATGAACGAGTGGAAAAATGTAAAGAGTATGGAGAATTTTAGAGTTAAATTTGGAGATTTTAGCGAAGCGGAGTTTAAAAAATTTGATAAAAACAAATACGGTAAGCTTGAGTGGGAAAGCGAGCTTGAGGGCAATATCGAATACATAAAAGATCCTTGCGAGATCAAGGAAGAGCAAGAAAATTTTAAAAAATCAAAAAGCAACCAAAAAGGAAAATCGTGAAAAATATCTTTTTGTGCTCTTATTTTGCAGGAGTTTTTGAGCTCTTTGCGGATAAATTTGACTGCGAGGGCAAGAGTGTTTGCTTCATATCAACGGCTAGTAAATTTGAAGAGGTGAATTTCTACGTAGATGGGGCAAAAGAGTGCTTTAAAAGTGCCGGCGTGAGAGTTGATGAGCTTGATATCTCGGTAAGCGACAAGACGGAAATTTTGAAGAAATTTAGCCAAAACGACTTCATCTATGTATGTGGCGGAAACACCTTTTATCTCTTAAGTGAGCTTAAAAAATCAGGAGTTATAAGCGAGCTAAAGAGCCTTGTAAATAGCGGCAAAATTTATATCGGTGAATCGGCAGGTGCCGTGATAACATCGCCTGATATAGAGTATATCGAGCTAATGGATGAAAATTTAGTAGAGTTAAAAGATCTTAGCGCTTTAAATTTGGTTAGTTTTTATACCTTGCCGCATTTGGGCGAATTTCCTTTTGAAGAAGCATGTGAGAATATAATCGCAAAATTTGGCGAGAAAATCGATCTAAGAGCGATAAATAACTCAGAAGCGATTTTGGTTCAGGATGAAAAGGCAGTTATTTTAAGCGCAAAGTCGCTATAATCTCATCGGCACGGCAAGTGATTGCTTTTAAATTTCGGTTTAAAAGAGGAAAGTCCGAGCTGCTATAAGACAAAGTCCCATCTAACGGATGGCTAGGGAAACCTAAGGGATAGTGTAACAGAAAGCAGACTGCCGCTTCGGCGGTGATGGTGAAACGGCGGGGTAAGAGCCCACCAGCGCCACGCGAAAGCATGGCGGCTATATAAACCCGACTTGCAGCAAGAAGGGATGGTTTTAGTCTTATGTTAAACCCTTCGCTAGAGCCAAATTGCGAAATTTGGATTAGATAAATAATCACTCACGACAGAACTCGGCTTATCGCCGTGCCTTTATTTATGCATTTAATCTTGCGAATTTAGCCTTTTTGTGTTTATAAAGCAGATTATACAAAGGATAGGTTATGCAAGAATATGTCTGGTTGTTTCCGATCATTTTTGTATTTCATGATTTTGAAGAGATTATTTTTCTTAGATTTTGGCTTAATAAAAATAAGGATTTTTTAGAGAAAAATTATCCGTTTGTATTAAAAAGATATGAGAGCATTAGTTCCGAAGCCTTTGCTTTTGGAGTGTTTGAAGAGTTTGTTTTGTGCATAATAATTTGCATATTGGCTGTATGGGCGGATAATAAATTTGTTTGGCTGATATGGCTTGGTTGCTTCAGCGCTTGTGCTATTCATTTTATCGTGCATATATTTCAATCGGTTATTATTAAAAGATATATTCCTGCCATAGTAACTAGTGTAATAACCCTTCCTGTCAGCATCTGGATTATTGCTAAATCTTATAACGAGATTGCGGTAACACCGAAGAAATTTGCTACTTTTACTATTATTGGGGTTATTATAGTTTTTATAAACTTGAAATTTGCGCTATTTTTGATAAGTAAATTTCAAAAATTTCTTGACACCAAATAGACAAAAAGCAAATAAGCCATAAATTGATTGAAATCGATTTACTGCCATATGTAGTTTCTAGCGTCTTTTAATTTTTTTAGTTCCAGACTCAGTTTTTCCAATCTTTTTCGTATGATTTCTTCCGCGTCTTTGGTCAGTGTCGCAACTTCTTCTAGCTCTTCTATGCTATCAAAAATCAATGGAGCGTTTTGGATAAGTCTTTCTATAGACTCCTCATCTTCGTTTAAGACCGCTATTTTAAACTCGTTTAGCCATATAGTCTCAGGCATTGCTTTCTTTCCAAGCCTCAAGAAGTTGCTTTACTACACTTACTACTTCATCCAGATTTTTTTCATCGTTTGTTATATTTGCCTGTGAAAGTAGCTGAATTTGTCTAGTGTAAATTCCGCTAAGATAATGAGCAACGTTTCCTTGAGAGTAGTCAAGCGAATTTAAAAGCTCGACAAAAATCGCATTTGCTCTGTTTATAAAGTATACTTTTTTCTCGACATCTTTATTTTGCATAGATTGTCTAGCTCTAAAAATAAATCTTAAAATTCCTTCATATAGCATCTCTATCAGTTTTTGTGGAGACTCTATGCCTCCGACTGCGTTTTGAGAGTATGCTGCGTAAGCTGCGCTATTCATCATTATTTTTCCATTCTTATTTTTTAGATTTTAGCTCGGCATCTATCATTGATTGCAATGTAGAAAACTGATTTTGAAGCTTATTGATCATATTGTCATAGGCTAAAAATCTTTGAGCCATCATGTCGTATTTAGTATCAAGATCTTGTGTCGCTTTTAGCCTATCTTTTTCAAGCTTCTTTTTTTCTTCTATTAAATTTTGATTGTATATAGTCAATGTTCCATTTTTACCCACTATATTATCTAGTTTTGAATTCAAAGATGAGAATACCCCATCAGTTCTTGTCTCTTTTGATGTTAAATTCATAGCGCTTAAACCAAAGTTCTCAAGCACATCAGCTTTGCCTTGAATATTTATAGCTGTTCCGTCTGTGCTTTTTAAAACAATTCTGTCTTCAGCTTTATTCAAAGTGGCTTGGACACCTACAATACTAGCTCCGTTTATAGCCTTCAAAAGTGCCAAGGCGTTTTCTTTTGATGTATTTGTACTAGGGGTGGTTAAGGTTATTTTGTTTCCGTTAATTATAAAATCATCATTTGATACACTTATTGCGCCGCTATTTATGGCTTTACTGCTCGCTGTTTGTATGGTGCTATACATACTAGATTTTGCGAATAGCTTTTTAGCATCATCTAAACTTTCGGATAGCTTTGAGCTTAATTTTAGGCTATTAAGCTCCAGCAGTCCGTCTTTGGTTAATGTTATGCCAAAATCAGTTATATTGAGGTTGCTGCTTTTTGATTTTATAGCTACCGCAAAAGATCCTGAATCGTGCATAGAGCGCATAGATATATTGTCTTGTTCTCCTATCGTTTTTGTAGTGAATAAAAGTCTATTTATAGTAGATTTTATGCTTGTTATCTCGTTAATTCCCTGAAAAGTTCCTGCATTATTTGTATCGCTGTTGTAGTCGGTTGCTATATCAAGATTGTTTACTAGACTATTATATGTTTTTACTAAGTTTTCTATCTCTTTTTTTATATCAGAAGTATCTTCTTTGACACTAAAAGTTGTTTTTCCCACTTCTTTTAGTGTCAAATTTAAGCCTATTGATAGATCTTTAATGTTGTTAGAATCTCTTTTTACCGTTATACCATTATATGTAAATTCGGAGTCTTGCGCTGTAGATATTTTGTTGCTATTTACATTTGCACTATCCCAACCCAGAGCTTCTAATATATAATTTGCATTATTTAGTTCGTTTCCGCTTGAATCTTGGGTAGAAAATTCTATCTTATTGCTAGCTCCGGTATCTTTTGATTGCAAAATTAGCTGATACGGCTTATCTCCTCCGACTTTTAGAATTTTAGCTTGAACATAGCCACCAGTGGCATCTGTTATTTTTGCTGCCAACTCTTCATAGGATGTAGATTGCTTAAGATCTATTTTATAATCTACATTGTTAAATTTGATTACAAAAGAGCCCTCTCTAGCCGCAAACGATTCAGGGCTTATAAATTTTTTACTTTGATATATATCTCTTGCCGCAAGTTGTTTCACATCTATATCTATATCTTGCAAGCCAACACCAGAACTTACGCTTAGATCCGCACTTTTACCATTAGTATTGACACTTCTTTTTAAAAACATAGTTTCATCGCTCAAAGCGGAAACTGATGACTTAAACGAGCTTATAAGTGTTTTTATAGCAGATAGATCTTTTTGTTTTGTTACGTTTTTCTCCATATTTTGTGTGATAGGGTTTATTATACCTGCCCTATCTGCCGATTTTAGTTTGTCTATAACATCTTGAGTTAAAACGTTACTTCCAAGCCCAAGAGAAGAAATTTTTCCAAACCCCATCTTAGCTCTCCTTATCGAATAGTACTCCGACTGCCTCTCTAAAATATTCACTAAGTTTCATTACTTGCTCGCTTGGAATTTTTCTTATTATTTCGCCTGTTTTCATCTCCATTACGTTAACGTAAAGAAAATTTATCTTGTCATTGTAAGCAAAACGTATATTTGTATCCAGCGCTTCCATCTGTCTATTTAGTTTTTCCGTGGCTTCGTTTAGCTTTTTGACTAGATCTTCATTGTTTTGCTCTGTTTGATTTTCGACAATATTTGGTTGAATTTGTGTTTGCTCAACTTCCCTTGTTTGAGGCTGTGAATGTGTGTTGCCTGTTGATAGAGCCGTATTTATCGGCTGACTTGCAACTTTGAAAATTTCCATATTTTCTCCTTATAAATATACTACTTTGTTATATCGGCTATATCTAAAATTTCTTTATACTATATAGTTAATTAAAATTTACGCTTAAATTTGTTAAGATTTTGCTTAATTTATAAGGAATGTATATGAAAATTTCATTTGACTGTGATTGTATTTTGCTTGAAAATTCGCTTAAATTATTTTTGAAAGATTATGTAGCGCATAAAAAAGATTGTGATTTTATAATATCAGATAGAAAGATCGAGAGCAAAAAACCCGTATTTATTATATCTTCTAATTCCGCTCATTTAAAAATCCCATTTACTAAAGAGACACTTTTAAATACACTTGAGGAATTTTACTCAGCCATTCAAATTCCAAGTGCCGGCACTAGACAAATGGCTCAAAATTTAGATATTGAGCATGAAATTAGTATCCTTATAGATAAATTTAAAAAAGATCTCATCAATCTTATAAAGCTTTATAGATGAAAAAACTTTTTAGCACCATTTCAAGCGGTAAATTTAAAGGTAAAAAGCTTCTTTTGCCATCTCTTGATACTACAAGAAGCACGAAAAGTATAGTCAAGGGCTCTTTTTTTGATAGCATGAGGTATGATTTAAGAAGTAAAATTTTTATAGAGGCATTTGGCGGAAGCGCTCTCATGGCGGCTGAAGCGCTTAGTAATGATGCTAAAAGCGCAATCGCAATAGAACTTGATAAAAATGCTTTTAAGATAGCGCGAGAAAATGCAAAAAATATAGATGAGTCAAATTTGGAGGTTCTTAATGGAGACACTTTTGAGCTTACTCTTGAAATTTTAAATAGACGAGATTTAGAAGATGTTATCTTATATCTTGACCCTCCATTTGATATCAGGGAGGGATTTGGTCAAATTTATGAAAAGTGTATAAATTTGATAAGAAATTTAGACAAAAAACAAATTTATATGGTCGTAATAGAGCATATTAGCAGCTATCAATTTCCTGAAGACATTGGAAAATTTACTCTTCAAAAATCAAAGAAATTCGGAAATACAACTCTTACGTATTATTCATAAATTTTTGGAATATTTATTGCTTTTATCCTTTTAAAATAAAAAAGGATTGCTATGAAGCTAATTTCATCGATGTTGCTTGCTTTATCTCTCGGCGCTTTTGCAAATGCTGCGCAGATTAAAGATATAGCAAATGTCGTAGGAGTAAGAGAGAACCAACTCATAGGCTATGGATTAGTAGTAGGGCTTAATGGTTCAGGAGATGGTTCAAGCTCGGAATTTACGATTCAATCGCTTTCAAATATGCTTCAAACAGTAAACGTAAAGATAAGTCCGGACGATATCAAATCCAAAAATACGGCTGCTGTTATAGTTACGGCAAAGCTTCCGGCTTTTGCAAGACAGGGTGATAAGCTTGATGTAACCATATCATCTATCGGTGACGCTAAAAGTTTGCAAGGAGGAACTCTTCTTATGACCCCGTTAAAGGGCGTTGATGGAGATATATATGCTTTGGCTCAAGGCTCTCTTACCATAGGCGGCAAGAGTCAGGGTAGAAATTCAGGAAATCACGCAACGGCTGGAACTATCTTTGGTGGAGCTTTTGTAGAGCGTGAGATAACCTATGATATATATAATCAAGAGGCTATATTTTTAAGTCTTAAAGAGTCAAATTTTAGTACCGCTTCAAATATACAAAACGCTATAAATTTAAAAGTAGGCGGTGAAACCGCAATAGCAATTGATCCAAGAACTGTTAAGATAAATAGACCAAATGGCGTTAGCATGGTTGAATTTTTGGCTCAAGTTTTAAATATTGACGTCGAATATAAAGCACTTGATAAAGTCATAATAGACGAAAAAACAGGCACTATAGTAAGCGGAGTAAATGTTACGGTTGATCCTGTTGTGATAACACATAAAGAAATTACTATAAAAATTGAGCCGAATTCCTACTATGATGCCGGAAATGCAGCGATTGACCTACAAGACGGAATGGCTTTGGATGCAAATGCAAATATGCTAAAGGTTAGTGGCGAGCGCACAACTATAGCAAGCATAGCAAGGGCTCTAAGCAAGCTAGGCGCTAGTCCGAGCGACATAATAGCCATAATAGAAAATTTAAAAAGGGTTGGCGCAATACACGTTGATTTGGAGATAATATAATGAATATAGATAACCAGTTGGCTATAAGCGCATATAATAATATGGCTACAAATTCGATCATAAATAGAAGTAAAAGCGAAAACGATAGGCTTTTAAAAGAGCAAACCGATGCTTTTGAAGCGTTTTTAGTTAAAAGCGTGTTAGATATTGCCTTAAAGGACGAAAATCCTCTATTTCCAAAAGATGCTGGAGATAAAATTTACTCGTCTATGTATAACGATACTATGAGTAGGGCTTTGAGCGGAAATTTAGGATTTAGTGAATTGCTATTTAATTTTTTAAAAGAGAGGGCTTAAGTATTTAAAAAATATGCCGATTTAGCAATAAATATATTTAAAGGTATGAAAATGCTAAGTTCAATCGGAGTAAAAGCTGGGGTTAGCCCGAGCCAAATTTCACCTAACAGTGAAGTTAAAAAGAACGAAAACAAAGAGAACATCCAGGATAAGAGCGAGAGCAAAGTAGCTAAAATAGCCGAGTCTATCGCTAACGGAACTTACAAGATAGATCTGTCAAAAACTGCACGCGCTATTGCAGATGAGATTATCTGATAAGCTTTTGTCCTCGATGTAAAAACAGAAGGGACAAAATGCTTAAAAAATATTTACAAGAGGCTATAGGTGTTCTTGATGAACTTATAACCGTAACTACACAAGATATAAAAAACATAAAAGAAGCCAAGCACTCAACTGTAGAAGAGAGTGTAAGTAAAAAAAATCAACTCGTAAAAAAATTTGAAGCTACAAAATCAATGCTTGATAAGGAACTTGTCAGAGTTTCAAAGGAACATAATAGCACCGATTTGGCAAGTATTTTAGACGATGATATAAAGTCAAATTTGGTAAAAATGCGTGGCAAACTCGAAGAGCTTCACGAAAAAAACAAAGAATACGCAAAATATGTTGTGGTTGTTAAAGAGTTTTTTGATAGCTTGGCTTCTAATATGTTTCAAAATAAAAACGATAGCGATGGATATTTTAAGAGTCAGCCGACTCCTGAAAGTCTATTTAAAGCAAGGGTTTAAAAGATGGCCGGTAGTATTTTTTCATCTTTACATATAGGCATAAGCGGGCTTGATGCTGCTCAAATGCAGATAACAACAACAGGTCACAATATAACAAATGCAGATAATGAACACTATACAAGACAGCGTGTGGTTCAGTCAGCTAGAGAGCCAGAACATAGCATACCAGGAGATGTCGGTAGAGGAACTCAGGTAGATACTATAATAAGAGTTCACGACGAATTTACTTTTACTAGGCTAAGAAGTGCCGGAAGTAATCTTGAATTTTCCGAATACAAAAAGAGAATGCTTGAGGAAATTTCAAAGAGATTTCCCGATTTGCAAAGCGTAGGAATAGGTCGCGATATACAAAATTATTTTGATGCATGGAATAAATTTGCTTCAAATCCTACTGAAGCTTCTCAAAAGATACATCTATTAAATTCAGCCTCAACTCTATCAAAGAGTATTCAAGATAGCGTAAAGATGCTATATAAAATACAACAAGACGCTAATTCTCAAATAGAAGTTACTGTAAATGAGATAAATAAATACGCAAAAGAGATATCTGAGATAAATAAGCAGATAATGCGCGTAGAATCGATAGGCACAACTAGAGCCAATGACCTTAGAGATAAAAGGGATCAGTTGGAGCTTGCAATCTCAAGGCTTGTAAATGCGACTGCTTTTAAAGGCGAGCTTCAAGGCAGAGCAGATATAGATCCTGCTGTTACCGATACAGGCGCAAAATATAATCTAAATATTTCCGGATTTACTATAGTGGATGGTGTGACATTTCATCCTCTTGCTCTAGATAGCTCGGCTAATAAATTTGACTTTAACAATATCTATTACGAGAGAGAAGATGGCAAGCGAGTAGATATGGCTGGTAAGATAACCGGAGGCAAACTGGGTGCTGCCTTAGATCTAAGAGGAAGATATATCGATGATAGCGGTGAATTTCAGGATGGAATTATACAAAAGTATATCGATAATCTAAATACTCTTGCCAAAGGCATAATAAACGAAACCAATAATATCTATTCAAAATCTGCTGTAGAAGGCATCAATACCGATGAATTATCGTTTTTAGATCCATCCAGAACTCTAATGAACTTTAATGACGATATAAAACACGGAAGCTTTGATGTGGTGGTTTATAACAATCAAGGGCAAGAGGTTGCTAGAAAGAGTATAAAAATAGATGCTTCTACTACTATGGACGATCCTACTAGAGGAACCTCTATAGTAAAAAAATTTAATGCGGATACCGACGACAATAACGACAATAACATCTTAAACGACGTAAATGACTATTTTAAGGCATATTATCAATATGATCCGATTTCTAATAAGGGAATGTTTGGAGTATCCCCTATTAGACATTCGGGCGAATATAGTATCGCATTTATTGACAATGGAACAAATTTCCCGGGAATTATCGGTATAAATAGATTTTTTGAGGGCACAGATGCAAGGGATATGAGCGTAAAAAGTGAGCTTGCCAGTAACCCTCATAAGCTTAAAGCCTATTCAAATCCAACTCCTGGTAATAATGATGTAGCAAATGAGATGGTTCAGCTTCAATATAATAAGATACATTTTTATTCTAACAAGCATGCCGATAAAATCGAAACCATAGAGGGATTTTATAGATTTGTTACAACAGATATTGCAAGTGAAACTCAAGCCACAAATGAACTAAATGATGCGAATACCGCTATAAATAAGATTGCTATGAGCGAACATCAGTCTATTAGCGGAGTAAATTTAAATGAAGAGCTTACGAATTTGATCCGATTTCAGTCAAGCTATGGTGCTGCAGCCAAAGTAATAACTACGGTAGAGAAGATGCTGGATACTCTACTTACTCTTAAACAATAATGGATTTAAAAGAGCTTCTTGATAGTCACGTCCTTAGTAAAAATACCAAGGACGGGCTTTATAATGCGGATGATCCGCTTCAGGTGGCGACTATTTACAAAGAGCCAAATATCGCATTAATTTGCGCATTGTTTGGATACGGTAGCGCTAAACAGATAGTTAAATTTTTAAAGTCTTTAAATTTTAGCCTTTTTGATGAGAGCGAAAAAAACATCTGTGAAAATTTGCAAAATTTTAAATATCGCTTCCAAAATATAGAGGATGTGAGGCAAATTTTTATAACTTTTTGTAGGCTTAAAAAAGATGGTGATATAGAGGCTATAATCAAAAGCGGCTTTGATAAGAGCGGACTCATGATAGATGGGGTAAACGAACTTATAAAATTTATATATTCTTTAAATTCTTACCGTTCAGACGGATATGAATTTTTCTTTGGCAGAGCCTTTGACAGTAAGCCGATTTCTCCTTATAAGCGCTATAATATGTTTATGCGCTGGATGGTAAGAGATACCGATATTGATCTTGGAATTTTTAAAAATTTACCTAAGAGCGAGCTTTTGATGCCGCTTGATGTTCATACTCACAGAGTATCTTTAAGACTTGGGCTTATAGATAGAAAGAGTTACGATTTTAATGCCGTTTTAGAGCTGACAAACAAACTTCGAGAATTTGACTATCTTGACCCTATTAAATATGATTTTGCTCTGTATAGAATCGGACAGAGTGGAGAGATAGATAAAATATTTCTAAAAAAATAAATATAAATCAAAAAATATATAAAAAAATTCAAATTTGATGATTTTTCTTAAGATTTGTTTACAATGTTGTGATATAGTTACGTTAACTTTTTAAAAGGAGAGTAAATGAAAAAAATTTTATTGGTAAGCGCCGTTTTAAGCGGTATGCTTTTTGCACATGAGGGTCATCAGTTTGATCCAAAGTCTCAACAACACTTAGTTATCCCTATGGAACAACTAAGCGAAAAGGGTAATATGAAAGTAGGAGAGGTAGTTGCTATAGAGACAAATTATGGTGTAGCTTTTTTTCCAAATCTAAAAGGTATTGAGGCTGGAATGCACGGATTCCATATCCACGTTAATCCTGATTGTGGAGCCACAGAAAAAGGTCTAGGTATGAAAGCTGGTGGACACTGGGATCCGACAGACACCAAAAAACATTCATTCCCATGGGATGACAAAGGACACAAGGGTGATTTGCCTGCACTTTTTGCTGACCACGACGGCAATGCGGTTTATCCTGTGTTAGCTCCTAAGATAAAAAAACTTGACGAGCTTAAGGGACACTCTTTAATGATTCACGTTGGTGGAGACAATCACCACGATCATCCAAAGCCATTAGGCGGTGGCGGTCCTAGATTAGTTTGTGGTGTTATTAACTAATTTTTATAAATTTTAAAGATATCGATCGTTTTGATCGATATCTTCTGTTTTTATCTGTAGCTCTTATTTTTTCTTTCTTAAAAACAAATTTAATTAAAAATTTTAAAAATTTGTAATACTATTTGCTATTAATTTTTTATAGGAAATTTATGGAATTTGATTTTTTGGCTTACTGCATTTTTTTGGAGCGGCATTTTTAGGCGGTTTTGTAGATGCTATTGCAGGAGGTGGAGGGCTTATCACTCTTCCTGCTATTATGGCTATGGGAGTTCCTCCTCATATGGCGCTTGCCACAAATAAGCTTCAAGGCACATTTGGATGTTTTACTGCGACTTTAAATTTTACTAGAAAGGGAATGATTAATTATAAAGAAGCCTTTTTGGGAATTATTTTTACTTTTATCGGAGCGGCTACCGGCGCTACTTTGATATTGTTTTTAAATCCAAAATTTTTACAAATCATGATACCATTTTTATTGATAGCAATCTTTATATATACTATTTTTATGCCCAAAATAGGAGAGAGTGATAAGGCTTCTAGAATGAACTATAAGGTTTTTTATGTTGCCTTTGGACTTATTTTAGGATTTTATGATGGCTTTTTCGGACCAGGATCAGGATCGTTTTGGACATTTGCAATGGTTGCTTTAATAGGACTTAACATGAAAAAGGCAGTTGCTCATACTAAGCTTTTAAATTTTATTAGCAATATAGTTTCTTTGGGTGTATTCATCATTTCTGGAAATATGCTTTGGGTGATTGGAATCTTAATGGGAGTAGGGCAAATTTTTGGAGCTTTTATAGGGTCAAATTTAGTTATTAAAAAAGAAGTTAAATTTATTAAAACTATGTTTTTGATTGTGGTGGGAGCTACTATTTTGAAACTTTTTTACTCTTACTTTTTAGAGTGAAATTTATAATTTAACGAAATCACCTAAACATAGAGATAAAACTCAAAATCTTAAAAAACTTTTAACAATAATTTTGCTAAAATCACCTGAAAATTTATGAATTTAAGGTTAGTACATGGAAGAAAATTTATTTTTATTCTCTAATGTAATCGCTTCTCAATTTACAAGCGATAAGCACGTTATGCACATGTTTACTTATGCAATGCACTTTTTGCTGGCTGCTGTTATAGTTATAGCTTTTTCCAAACTCGCGGTTAAAAACATGCAACTTGTTCCGCGCGGCACTCAAAATGTTTTCGAGGCATATTTAGAGGCCGTTATATCTATGGGTAAGGATGTATTAGGAAGCGAGAGTTTGGCTAGAAAATATCTTCCTCTTGTTGCTACTATAGGACTTATAATCTTTACAAGCAACGTAATGGGTATAATTCCTGGTTTTGAGTCGCCAACTGCTAGTTTAAATATGACTCTTACTTTGGCTTTGATTGTATTTGTGTTTTATCATTTTGAGGGTATTAAGAAAAACGGAGTTATTAAGTATTTTGCTCATTTTATGGGACCTAGTAAAGCACTTGCTCCTCTTATGTTCTTTGTTGAGATCATATCGCATCTATCACGTATAGTATCTTTATCTTTCCGTCTTTTTGGAAATATTAAAGGAGACGATTTATTCTTGCTTGTTATGCTTGCTTTGGCACCTTTTATAGCGCCACTTCCTGCATACGCACTTTTGACACTTATGGCAATTCTTCAAACATTTATTTTTATGATGCTTACCTTTGTGTATCTCGCTGGCGCATTGGCAACAGAAGAACACTGATTTTAAACTTATACCGCCTAAATTTAGGCGGTATTTTTTCTTTTTTAAACACTACTATCTCTATTGCAACTTATAAAATCAACTCAAAATAACGAATTTTAGATAAGTTAAAAGAAATAATTGATAAAATATTTTCCAAAATTTAAGAAATACAAAGGTTAATTATGTTTGAAGTTGTAATTGGTCTTGAGGTTCACACCCAGCTCAATACTAAGACTAAAATTTTCTGTTCTTGCTCTACAAGTTTTGGAGATGAGCCAAATACTCATGTTTGTCCGATATGTTTAGCTCTTCCTGGAGCTTTGCCGGTTCTAAATAAAGAGGTTGTAAAAAAGGCCATTAGTTTCGGAACTGCGATAAATGCAACTATTAATAAAAGATCGATTTTTAATAGAAAGAACTATTTTTATCCGGATCTTCCAAAGGCTTATCAAATTTCTCAATTTGAAGTTCCTATCGTAGAAAAAGGCGAACTATATATAGATGTAGATGGAAAGAAAAAAAGAATAGGCATAAACCGCGCACATCTTGAAGAAGATGCTGGTAAAAACGTTCACGAAGGAAGTGTGAGCTTTGTGGATTTAAACCGTGCTGGAACTCCTTTACTTGAGATAGTAAGCGAGCCTGATATGAGAAGCAGTGACGAAGCCGTAGCATACCTTAAAAAGCTTCACTCTATTTTAAGATTTTTAAATATCAGTGATGCAAACATGCAAGAAGGAAGCTTTCGTTGCGATGCTAACGTAAGTATTAGACCAAAAGGCGATACTAAGCTTTATACAAGAGTCGAGATTAAAAACTTAAATTCTTTTAGATTTATTCAAAAAGCCATTGATTATGAGGTGGAGCGTCAAAGTATAGCGTGGGAAGACGGCACTTACAGCAAGGAAGTTTGCCAAGAAACACGCCTTTTTGATACTGTAAATTTAGTAACTAGATCCATGAGGGGTAAAGAAGATAGTGCTGAATACAGATATTTTCCAGATCCTGACCTGCTTCCTGTAGAAATTCCTGATGATATGTATAATGAAGCGATTAAGATTCCTGAGCTCGCGGAGCAAAAAGTAGCTAGATATATTAAGGATTATGGAATCAAAGAAGATGATGCCAATAATCTTGTAAGCACCGTTGAGACCGCTAGATATTTTGAGGATCTAATAGATACTAAAATCTCTCCTAAATTATGTGTCACATGGGTATTAGTTGAACTTCTTGGTAGACTTAAAAACGGAGTTACTATTGAAAATTCCCCGGTTAATAGCGCTAAAATGGCAACTCTTTTAAATAGAATAGAGGACGGCACCATAAGCGGAAAGGCCGCTAAAGATGTTCTTGATTTTCTTATGGAAAACGATATAAGCGTAGATGATACTATAGAAAAATTAGGGCTTAAACAAGTAAGTGATGACGGAGCTATATTAGCTATAATAGACTCTGTTTTAAATGCAAATGCTGATAAAGTTGCCGAGTATAAAAGTGGCAAGGATAAGCTCTTTGGCTTCTTCGTAGGACAGATTATGAAAGAGGGCAAGGGTGCATTTAATCCGGCAAAAGTAAACGAGCTCTTAAAAACAAAGCTTTAAGATGAAAATAGCTGTCATTGGGGCTGGGAAATGGGGAAGTGCACTATTTCATGCGCTTTCTAGAAATAATGAGTGCGTAATAAGCTCTCGTACTCCGCGTGAAATTTCGCATTTTGTGAGTGTTGATGAGGCCATGAAAGCCGAATTATTGGTTATAACCATCCCCACTCAAGCTACAAGTGATTGGCTAAAAGCAAATTTTAAAAATTACAATCAAAAAATTTTAGTAGCATCTAAGGGAATAGAGACTAAAAGTTCAAAATTTCTAAACGAAATCTATGAAGAGCATACAGAAAAAGGCAACTTAGCCTTTCTTTCAGGACCAACTTTCTCAAAAGAGGTTCAAAGCGAAATGCCTTGTGCTCTTGTTGTAAATTCTACAAATTTAGAGCTTGCAAGTGAGATTTCAAAACTATTTCCAAAATATATGAAAGCTTATGTCTCGGATGACGTTATAGGAGCTGAAATTTGCGGAGCCTATAAAAATGTCATAGCTATAGCTGGTGGAGTTTGCGATGGGCTTGGACTTGGAAATAATGCCAGAGCCAGCCTTATATCCAGAGGGCTTGTGGAAATGGCTAGATTTGGCAAATATTTTGGAGCTAAAGATGAGACATTTTTAGGGCTGAGTGGAGCGGGAGATCTGTTTTTAACCGCTTCAAGCGTTCTTTCTCGCAATTATAGAGTGGGTTTAGGGCTTGCTAAAAATGAGAGCTTAAATAAGATACTAAATGATTTAGGAGAGGTGGCTGAAGGTATAGATACATCTTACGCCATAGAAAAAATTGCTAAAAAAGAGGGAATTTATACTCCTATTGTAAATGAAGTAGCTGCAATGCTAAATGGAAAAGAGATTCAAAAGAGCTTAAACGATCTTCTAAATAGAAGGCATAATTTCACTAACTTCTAATTCAAATTTGGCTTAAAGTCTCCTATGAAAGGATAAAATTTGAAAAAAATTTTAAATTTATTTCTTTGTTTTACGTTTTTTAGTTGTATTTCCTTAGCCCAAGAGAGACCTACGCTTCGCAAAATGATAGCCCAGATGATAATGGTTGGTTTTAACGGCTCAAGCTTGAATGATACCATGTCCGTAGTATCAGATGCAAAATATCAACGTTTTGGCGGAGTTATTGTATTTGCAAAAAATATAAGCACAAAAGATAATTTAAAAAAAATAACTTCTGCATTAAAATCAGCTCAAAGTGGAATTTTTATTGCAATTGACGAAGAGGGTGGCAATGTCACTAGATTTAAGGATAAGAAAGGATTTAGCACATTTATATCTGCCAGCGAGGTTGCCAGGACTCTTGATTTAAACGGTGCCAACGAGCTATATAAAAAGATGGCAAATCAGCTAAAAGATCTTGGTGTAAATTTAAATTTTGCTCCCGTTGTTGATCTGCTAAATACAAATTCTCCGATAATTGCCTCAAAAAATAGAGCTTTTAGTAAAAATATAGATGAGGTTTCTTTATACGCTAATGAATTTTTAGATGCCTTTAGTGAGGTTGGAGTTTTAACGACTCTTAAGCATTTTCCTGGTCATGGTTCGGCAAAAACAGATTCACATATAGAAAAGACAGTGATAGAAAATTTTGATTATAGCGAGCTTAAACCTTATTATGATGCGATTAAAAGGGATAAGTCCAAGCTAATAATGATATCTCATGTCTATTTGTTAGATAGAGATACGCAGTTTCCTGCCTCTATGTCGAATGATATTATAGGCAATTTACTTAGAAAAGATTTGAAATTTGATGGTGTAGTTATAAGCGATGATATGTTGATGGGCGGACTGAATGGTTTTAGCATGACGCAAAAAGTTGTAAATTTCATAAATGCCGGTGGAGATATACTGCTATTTAGCGAATTTATGATAGGAGAGCGCAGAACTAGCGAGTATATTACTCAAGTGATTGTCGATGCCATAAATTCCAAAAAGATCAAAAAAGAGCGCATAGAAGAGTCTTATGACCGCATAATTAAGCTAAAATCTGAACTTAAATAAACTTTTAAATATTTGATTAAAAAATAGTTATTTTTAAATACGATTTATTAAATTTAATTTGATTTTTAAGTTTTTAGAATTAAATTTGAGTTATAATATTCAATTAAGATTTCTAATTTAATATAAGGAGCGAAAATATGGATCATATTCAAACTAAAGTCGAAAATTTAAAAGAAGAGATGATCGCAAATAGGCGATTTTTCCACTCTCATCCTGAAACCGGTTGGTTTACGTTTTTTACTACCGCAAAGATCGCTTCTATAATGAAAGGCTACGGATACACCTTAAAAATGGGTCGCGAGGTTGTAAAACCTGAAGCCAGACAAGGGCTTGGCACAAAAGAGGCTATGCAAAAGTATCTAGAAAGAGCAAAAAGCTTGCTAAGCAAAGAGGAGCAAGAGTTTTTGCCTGTGATGGAAGATGGTTTAACCGGGCTTGTGGCTGAGATAGATACCGGAAGAGCAGGTCTTACTACTGCGTTTAGATTTGACATAGACGGCGTGGATGTTACCGAGAGTAGAGAGGCTTCACATAGAGCTAGTAAAGATGGCTTTAGAGCCGATATAGACGGCATTATGCACGCTTGTGGGCATGACGGACATATCACGATAGGGCTTGCGCTTGCTAGGATCATAAGCGAAAATTTAGATGACTTTAACGGCAAATTTAGATTTATCTTTCAAACCGCAGAAGAGGGCACAAGAGGCGCTGTCGGAATGGAGCCAACAGGCATACTTGAAGGGATTGATTATCTGCTTGGCGGGCATATCGGCTTTCAGGCAAAAAAGAGCGGCGGCATAATTTGCGGCACAAACAAACTTCTTGCTACATCAAAATTTGACGTAAATTTTAAAGGTAGATCAGCACACGCAGCAGGCGCACCGCAAGAGGGAGCAAATGCACTTTTAGCAGCTGCCGAAGCGGCTTTAGCGATGCATGCGATCACTAGACACGCGGACGGAGTAACTCGCATAAACGTTGGTGTTTTAAGGGCTGGTGAGGGCAGAAACGTAATCGCACCAAACGGCTACATAGCCTGCGAAACTCGCGGCGAGACAACCGAGCTAAATGAGTTTATGTATCAAAGATGTATGGATATCATAAATGGCGTTAGTATCATGCACGGCGTTGAGTATGACGTGAAGCTAACAGGCGGCACAAGCGGCGGAGATAGCAGTAAGGAAGTAGCCGAACTTTATGAAAAGGCTGCGCTAGAGTCGCCGTATATCAAAAATGAGCTTATCGTGAAGGAACTTGACTTCGGAGCTTGTGAGGACTTCGCGCATTTCATGCAAGCGGTGCAAAAAGCAGGCGGCAAGAGCGGCTATCTAATGATAGGAACCGACCTTGCCGCAGGACATCATAACTGCTGCTTTGATTTTGATGAAAGTGCCTTGCTAGCAGGCGTGGATGTATTTTTACGCTCGGTTTATATGCTTAACGGCAAATGAAATTTGATTTGCAAGCCTGATTATTTTGGGCTTGCAAATTTTTACTGAAATTTTTGCTTAATTTTTTGAGTATATTAGTAGTTAGCTTGTCTTGCGAGCCTAATATAAAAATTTGAGTTTTATTTTTTAAAATTGCTTTATAGCTCAAAATACTAACTATCTAATCTGCAACTTTGACTGAGAAAATCTTGTTTTATTGCGTGAAATTTGGTGGTAATGAAGTAGAATTTACAAGCCAAGTATCAAATTTGCCTAGCTTGTAAATTTAGTCTAGTTTTTAGTTTCACGCCACTACATTAGGGAAATCAAACACCACTTTTCCGCTTTTTATCGTTTTTACGGCAGCACCTTTGAGGGTTTTGCCTATGAGCGGAGAGTTACTTGATTTAGATTTGTTTAAATTTTTATCGTAGACATACTCCATGTCGGGATCTACTATGACAAGATCGGCAAGCATTCCTTTGGCTATCACACCTTTGTTTTTTAAATTTAGCATTTTAGCTGCGTTTGTAGAGGTTAGCTCAACCATTTTTTCATAGCTTATAAGCCCGTCTCTTACTAAATTTAATGTTAGCGGTATCAAAGTCTGAAGCCCTAAAATTCCAAACGGAGCCTTGTCAAATTCTATAAATTTCTCATCGTCATGGTGCGGGGCATGATCGGTTACGATTACGTCCACTAGCCCGTTTGCGATGGCTTCTCTTACGGCTGTTACATCGCTTTTGGTTCGAAGCGGTGGAGACATCTTGAAATTTGTATCGTAGTTCATAAGCTCATCTTCGGTGTATGTAAAGTGGTGCGGCGTAACTTCGCAAGTGACGTTTATACCCTCATCGCGAGCTTGTTTTATTAGCTTTAGCGACCACTCCGAGCTGACGTGAGCTATGTGGATGTGTCCGCCTGTTAGCTTTGCAAGAAGTAAGTCGCGCGATACCATGATCTCCTCTTGCTCTCTTGGCATGCCTTTTATGCCCAAAATCGCCGAGACTCGCCCCTCGTTCATATGTCCGCCGCGGCATAGCGAGCAGTCTTGCGAGTGGTTTATCACAAATGAGCCAAAGTGCTTGGAGTATTCAAGAGCATATCTCATCACGTCGCTGCTTGCTACGGGTAAGCCGTCATCGCTAAAGGCAACTGCGCCTGCGTTTATCATATCGCCCATTTCTACGACTTTGTTTCCGCCCATGCTCTTTGTGATGGCGCCTATGGGAAGCAGGTCGATAAGCCCTCTTGCCTTTGCTTTAGCGATCATATCGCGAGTGATCACGGCGTTATCGTTGATAGGGTTTGTATTTGCCATAGGAAGGCAGGTTGTGACACCTCCTGCAACCGCGCTTTCGCTACCTGAGTTTATATCGTCTTTATACTCAAGACCCGGGTCGCGAAAATGCACGTGCATGTCGATGAGTCCCGGCATTACAAGCTTGCCGCTTGCGTCTATGATGATGTCTGCTTTTGGTTCATCGGTTGTGATATCGGCGATCGTTTCGCCTTCTATTAGGATATTTGCTTTTTTTGTTTCGTTAAAATTTATTATGGTTGCGTTTTTTATAAGCGTTGTCATCTTTAGCCTTGTTTGTTTGAGATTAGAGTGTGAAGGATCGCCATTCTTACGGCAACTCCATTTTCGACTTGATTTAGTATGTGAGTGTAGCGCGGATCGTCAGCAACGTCGGAGTTTATCTCTACTCCGCGGTTTATGGGACCCGGGTGAAGTATCATCACATTATCTTTGGCAAATTTCATCTTGGCTCTGGTAAGTCCAAAGAAATTTGAGTATTCGCGCACGGACGGGAATGCAACCTCGTCATCTTGGCGCTCAAGTTGGATCCTAAGCATGATGATTACGTCGGTATCTTCAAGGGCTTCTTGCATGCTTTTGCAAATCCTGCAACCAAAAGCCTCCATGCCAGTTAGCATCATAGGCGGTCCAAACAGCTTAACCTTGATACCAAGAGTTTGCATGGCGTAGATGTTTGAGCGAGCGACGCGGCTGTGAAATATATCTCCGATTATGGCTACGGTTAAATTTTCTAAATTTCCTCTGTGTTCAAGTATGGTAAAAAGATCAAGCAATGCTTGGCTTGGATGTTCGTTTAGTCCATCTCCTGCGTTTACCACGTGAGCATCGGTGTTTGCTGCTACAAATTTCGCAGCGCCTGAGCTATAGTGCCTAACTACCACGATATCGGTTTTCATGGCGACTATGTTGTTTATAGTGTCAATTAGAGTTTCGCCCTTTTTTGTACTGCTTTGAGAGGAGCTAAAATTTATGGCGTCCGCTCCAAGGCGTTTGGCTGCGATTTCAAAACTGGTTCTTGTACGCGTTGAGTTTTCAAAAAACGCATTTACCGTCGTTTTACCGTAAAGAGATTTTGCTTTTTTCACGTCTGAATTGTTTAGAGTTTTAAACTCTTTGGCTAAATTTAAGAAGTGGAAAATCTCATCTTTGGTTAAATTTGAAGTTGTTATGAGGTCTTTTTTGGTGTAGCTCATCAAATTTCCTTGAGTTTATTAGGATAGGAGTCAATCCAAAAACGCTATAATATTATTTTTTTACTTAACTTCTTATATATTTTTCAACACTAGCCTTGAGTGCAGGAAAGTTTATTATTTTAAAATCCTAGTTCGTGCTTATGTATTAAAACCCTTGCCCTTCCACAACAAGAATTTTTGCTTCGTCGTATTTTGCGTATTCTTCATCATACTCAGGATCCCAGATCAAGCTAGGAGCGTATTTATCGTACCAAAACAAGTTATCCTTATCAAAGTCTTCTTTCATCATCTCTTGTCTAAGATAATCTATCATCTCTTCCATAGGAATATCCCAAGCTATCTCATCTCCGAATTTCATCTTTACTACTCTTGTAGGAGTATTGTGTTTTTTCTTTTTATTGTCCCACAAATAAGAAGGTGGTTCCAATATAGCTTTTTCATCCTCGAGAATTCTTTGAAGTGCGGTTAAGTATATCTCTCTAAATTCATCATCTGTAATTTCACTATGATCTTTAAGTCCGTGAAATAGTTTAAATACCCAAAGACTATGAAGCATATCTATCCATCCTCCATAAACTTCAGTGTATATTAGACCCATCTGATCTTTAGTATACATTTTAGAAGTTAAATTTATCTTTCCGTTAAATAGTTTAGTGTGCATTTGGTATTTCCTAATATATTAGTCTTTACTTCTAAATTTAATTTCAGAAGAAAGAACGAAATAAGCCTATTTAGCGCCGTATTCTAGGGCTTTTGTTTATTTGAACTTTAAGAGATTCACTCTTTTAGGAACTTTTTAAAATAAATTGGTTTAAAAGCGTAAAAAGATATAAAAACAAAATAGCTGCTTTTTAGAGATGTAAGATAAATAATTTTCCTAATCAACCAATATCTTTTTTAACATCACATATTCAGCCGTTTTGTATTCTTCTTTAAAGCCGCAACTTATAAATAGTTTTATTGCCGAATTATCAACCGCCATATAGTCATATATCTCTTTAATCCCGTTATCTTTTGCTTTTTCGCACAATAAGGCTAGTGCAATCTTTCCGTATCCTTTGCCGCGATAAGGTGAATATATAATAACGTTTGCAACGTATATACTTCTTTTATCGTCAAAGCGATAAGCGACTTCGCCTATAAATTCATTCTCTTTTTGTATATATCTGTAAAAATATCTATCGTCTTCATTTGCTATCCACTCATTATACCATCGGCTCCATTTATGGCTAGGAAAGGAAATTACGCCGCCCCACGAATGATTATACTCCATTGTCTTTTCATCGCTTAACATCTTTTCTCTAAACCATAGATCTTGGAGTTTTGGAATGTATAGGGTTAGCATTTTATTTTAGTCTCTTTTCTAAGTTAAATCAACAAATAATTTATTTAGTTAAATTTATGTTAAGAAGTGAGGATATAGGCTTTATATCCTCACAATATAATTATAATACGACAAAAATTTTAAAGCAACTCATCATCCATAGGCTCTCTTGCATTTATAGAGCCTAGCTTGCTTGAAGCTTTATACTCTTTATAGTTTTGTCTAGCCTCATTTAAAGATACTATATTTGGCTCTATTATTTTACTCGGGTTATTTATAGCTTGCGTATTATATTGCCAAAAGCAAACAGGACAAACATCTTGTATTAAATTCTTATCCTCTTTATCTACTATAGTTAGATATCCGCAGCAAGGACATTTTATCCGTTTATCCGCAAATTCCTCTTTGGTAGGAGGACGAACATATTGCAAGAGTCTTTCTTCTTTCGCTCCTATCTTTTTATAATTTTCTTTAGCTTGATTTAATGATACCGAATTTGGACCTATTGATATATTTGGACGAGAATTTGAAAGATTGTCAAATTGCCAATGGCAAACAGGACATATATCTACACAAAAGCCGTCATTTGCATTTATATACTTCATAGTTAAGTATCCGCAGCAAGGACATCTAATCAAAATAATCCTTTTTTGATAAATTTATATTTTAATACGATATTTTAATATACATTATCAAAAAATAACTTTAAGATGATATCTGCTCTCATTTTAAAGATATAAAAATAGAGTTTTGTTTTGCCTTATTTGTAAAATCATTTGATTTTTAAGCGTAATTTTAATTTTGAAGTTTTGAAAACTCTGCGCCTAGCCTATCTCTTATCTCATCGCTCACGCGCTCGCCGTCTTTGAAATTCGCCTCAACCAGCTCATCAAGCCTTGTTAATACCTCAAATAGTTCGCTCTCCCATTTATCGGGGTTTCGCGCCGTATTCATAGTCTCTATGAAAGCAAGCTTCTTGCTCATCTCGCTAAGGCTTTGTAAAAAACCATCTTTAAGCTCGGCATCCTTTAGCATATCATCATAAAGCGCCATGTTTTTAAGCTCTCTTAGCTCGTTGTTTATAAGTTCGCAAAACTCTTTGTATTTTTGCACTGAAATTTGTCTTAAATTTTCAGGAGAGTTGTTTGCAAGCGTGCCGTTTTGATCGATATTCTTAGTAATTTTTTGAATCTGCATATAAAGTATGATCGCAACCGCAAGAGAAACGACGATCATCATGCTAAAAGTATCCATTTTATTTCCTTTTGAAATTTACCGGAGATTATACTTAAATTTGCTTTTTCTTTTTGTAAATCCCGTCGATACTAACCACGCCAAGAGCTATCCAAATAAGTACAAATGAGCTTATCTTGGCTGTGTTTATCGGTTCGTTGTAAGCAAAGACAGCTATTAGAAGCTGAAGCGAAGGCGAGATATACTGCATGTAGCCAATCGTGCTTAAATTTATCCTTAAAGCAGCTGAGTTAAAAAGTAAAAGCGGTATCACCGTAAGCGGTCCGCAAAGCGTGATAAAAAGCCCAAACCACGAAAAGTCAAAGTGGTTTTGCCCGCTCTTTGCTATGAAAAATAGCGCTGCGATTGCAATAGGCATAACCATCGTAGTCTCTACGAAAAGCCCTTCCAGAGATGGAATTTTGATACGCTTTCTAACAAGCGAATAGATAGCAAACGAAAGCGGCAGCACAACCGAGATAAACGGAAGCCCGCCTACATCGTAAATTTGGATAGAGATAGCGATAAATACGATAAAGATAGCAAATTTGCCCGTGTTTGAAATTTGCTCTTTTAAGATTATCACGCCAAGAAGCATGGTTATGAGAGGATTTATGAAATATCCTAAGCTTGCATCCACGATCTTATCTATACTTACGGCATAGATATAAATCGACCAGTTAAGAGCTATCAAAACTCCGCTGATAAAGAGTAAAAACGCGGTTTTTTTGTTTGTGAAAAACCTCTTTGCCTCTGATAACTTTTTACTAAATTTAAGCAGGATATATAAAAACAACACCGACCAGATGATACGGTGAGCGACTATCTCGGCAAATCCAAGCTCGTGAAGTTGCTTAAAATATATCGGAAAAAGCCCCCAAAGTATAAAGGCGCTAAGACCGTATATTATGCCCGCTTTTGTTTCGTTTTCGTAGTTTTTCATCGGAATTCTTTTTTTGAGGCTATTTTATTTAATAAATTTTTAATCACAGCTTAGTTAAATTTCGAAACACTTATAAATTTATGTTACTTAAATTCACAAATTTGGCTTTTAGTTTTGATTTTATGTGTATTAAAAGTTCTTTTTCGTTAAAATCGGAGTTATTTTTTAAAAAGGTATGAGATGAATTGGACTAGAAGCTCGTGGAGAGATTTAAATATCTTGCAGCAACCCGTTTATCCGAATTTAGATGAGTTAAAAAGCGTAGAAAATAAGCTTGCTTCGCTTCCGCCGCTTGTCTTTGCGGGCGAGGTAAGAAACCTTAAAAAAGCGCTAAAAGATGTAACCGAAGGCAGGTCGTTTCTGCTTCAGGGCGGAGACTGCGCGGAGAGCTTTTTAAATTTTAATGCAAACAATATAAGAGATATGTTTAAAGTCATGCTTCAAATGGCGATCGTTCTTACCTTTGCCGGGCGTTGTCCTGTGGTAAAAGTCGGGCGCGTAGCAGGGCAGTTTGCAAAACCAAGAAGCAGTGATTACGAAGAGGTTGGCGGTGTGAAACTGCCAAGTTATAGAGGCGACATCATAAACGGCTTTGAGTTTAACGAAGCTGCGCGCGTACCTGATCCAAAGAGGATGATAGAGGCTTATTATCAGTCAGCTTCCACGATGAACCTACTTCGTGCGTTTTCAAGGGGCGGACTTGCCGACTTGCATGAGGTGCATAGGTGGAATTTAGGTTTTATAAAAAAGCCTGAGCTTGGCAAAAAATATGATGAATTGGTTGAAAAGCTAAGCCAAACTCTTGCTTTCATGGAGGCTTGTGGGATAAATTCGCAAAATACGCAAGCTATAAATCAAACCGTGGTTTACACCTCTCACGAAGCGCTTTTGCTTCCTTATGAAGAGGCTTTAACGCGCGAAGATAGCCTTACCGGAGACTGGTATGACTGCTCGGCGCATATGCTTTGGATAGGCGAGAGAACGCGCGGAGTAGATGACGCGCACGTTCATTTCTTAAGCGGAGTTCATAACCCGATCGGAGTTAAGATAGGACCAAACGCAACCAGCGAAGACGTGATAAAACTAGCTAGCAAGCTAAATCCAAACAACGAAGCCGGAAGACTAAACGTCATCGTTAGAATGGGTGCCGATAAGATAGCAGATAAGCTTCCTGAAATTTTACGCGGAGCTAAAAAAGAAGGGCTTAATATCCTTTATAGTATCGATCCGATGCACGGAAACACCGTAAAATCATCAAACAACTATAAAACTCGCGAATTTCATAAAATTTTATCCGAGGTTAAGAGCTTTTTTGAAATTCATAAAGCGGAAGGAACTTACGCCGGTGGCGTGCATTTGGAGATGACGGGACAAGATGTGACCGAGTGTGTGGGCGGTGCGTTTAATATAACCGAAAAGAGTCTTGAAAATCGCTATGAAACACAGTGTGATCCAAGACTAAATGCCGATCAGGCGCTTGAGCTTGCCTTTTTGATAGCTGATTTTGTAAAGAAAAACTAATATCCTTATTGTTTAATACCAAGGCGGTCATATTGGCTGTTTTGGTATTTAAAGATAACAATTACCAAGCTTCATAATTCAAATATTTTAAAATTTTATAAATTTACTTAACTTTTAATAGAAATTTTGCTAAATTATCAATAAAAATTATTAAGTAACGGAGAAGAGATATGAGATGCGTATATGATATAGTGGTAATAGGCGGAGGTCCATGCGGAATCGCTACCGTGGTAGAGGCTAAAGCAAATGGATTTAAAAACGTTTTATTGCTGGAAAAGGGTGATAATCATAGTCAAACGATAAGGAAGTTTTATAAAGACAATAAGCGTGTAGATAAAAGCTATAAAGGTCAAGATAGCACTATTCATGGAGTGGTTGGTTTTGACGACGGCACAAAAGAGAGCACGCTTGACTATTTTGATGAGCTGCTTGACAATAACGAGATTGATACCGCATTTAACTCGGAAGTTGAAAGTGTAAAAAAAGAGGAGAGCGGAATATTTCATATAACTACATCAACAGCAGGATACGGAGCTAAAAATGTAGTAATTTCAATAGGTAAGATGGGGCGTCCTAATAAACCTAGCTACAAAATTCCGCCATCTTTAAATTCTGTTGTAAATTTTAACCTTGATTCTTGCTCTAGCAATGAAAAAATAATTGTAGTGGGCGGAGGAAACTCTGCTGCAGAATATGCGGTAGATCTTAGCGAAAGAAACGATGTAACTCTAAATTATAGAAAAGATAAATTTACCAGATTAAACGATATAAATGAGGCTGCTGTTATGGCACTTTTTAATGCCAATAAGTTAAATTTAAAGCTTGGCGTAGATATTGAAGGGCTTGAAAATGAGTCTGGAAAGGTAAAAGTCATTTTTACTGATGGAACAAGTGAGATCTTTGATCGTATAATATATGCTATAGGTGGCTCTACTCCCGTTGATTTTTTACAAAAATGCGGTGTAAAGCTAGATGCTGATAAGGATCCAATCGTAGATGACGATTATGAAAGTAGTGTAAAGGGGCTTTATATAGGTGGTGATATAGTGCTGAAAAACGGGGGTTCTATAGTTTTGGCCTTAAATCACGCACATAAAGTAATACAAAGTATTAAGGATAAAGGCAATATCTAAATTGAATAGGCTTAAAATCATAAATTTAACTTTATTTGTACTATTTAGTATTTTGATTGCAGTTAGTTTGTATCTTGTGTATTCAAATACGGGTAAAAAATACAATTCCAAACAAGATCAAAATGAGGTTGCTATCCATGTTTTAAGCTTTGATGAGCTTCCTAGAAACGAGCAGGAAAAATATGTTAAAAAAGATAATCTTGATACTTACGGTAAATTTCTAACGCCAAAAAGCTATGAGAAAAATTTAAAAATTAGCAGCATAAACGAGCCTATACCTAGTGATTTAGAGGAATTAAAACGTCAAGTAAGCGACCTAAGAGTTCAAAACAAGATACTTTATGATGACAATATAGATTTAGTGAGTAAAAATTTAGAAATAGCAAATTTACTAAGTTCTAAAGATGCAAGCCTATCATATAAAAATATAAATTTAAGAATGATAATGGACTCTGAGAAGTATTTGGAGACAATAAATGATCTTACGAAAAAACTAGAGGAGAGCCAAAACGAAAATTTGCAAAGCTCTAAAATTTCATCTCAAAAGATTGTCAAGCTTCAAAATGAGATTGATTCTTTAAGAAACGAAATGGTTAATAGGCTTAATCAGTTTGAAAGGGATAAGGCTCAGCTAATCTCAAAAAATAGTGACGAAATGAGCAAAAATCTAAAGACTCAGATGGATGAAAAGCTAAGACTTGAAAAAGAGCTTTTAAAGATCACCGGCGAGCTCTCTAAGATAAAAGATGAAAATGCTAGAATGACCGATTCATTAAGTTTAAAAGAGTTTGAATTTAAAAGAGTAGAAACCGAGCAAAAGGATAAGGTCTTAAAGATACAGGCTGCAAGTCAAGATATGATAAATACTTTAAATAAGGAATTTGAAGTCAAAAAAAATGAATACGAAAAAGATATAAAATCAAAACTTAATGAAATAGAGGCTCTTAAAAGAGAGCAAAATTTGCTTAAAGAATCGCTTGATTTAAAGTCAAAAGAGCTTGAGAAAAAGCTTGCGGAGTTAAATTTAATAAACGAAAAAAATGATAAATTTATATCTTTAAATAAAGAGCAAAATGCCACGATAGAAAATCTTAAGTCAAGACTTCAGATTGAAAGAAGTGGTTTTGAGAAGGAAGTTACCGGGATGTGGAGCTTGCATAAAAAAGAGGTTGAAAAACTTAAAAAACAGCTTAATGAATTAAGCTCAAATTTGCAAAATACAAAAGATGAGCTTGAGAAAGAGATAACTAAATTAAAAGAGCAAAATTTAAAAAAAGATGAACAGATAATTCAAAGCGAGTCAAATATAACCTCTCTTAATGCAATGTTAGCCACTCAAAAAGAGAGGCTTGAGAGTGAGATATTTGCAAATAAAAAAAATATTCAAAACTACAAAATATTAAACGATAAGATCACATCTTTAATACAAGGCAATGCAATTATAAGCAAGGAGGCGAAAAAACGAGTAGATAATGCGGAAATTGCCGTAGAAATTCACAAAAAAACTATTGATGAGCTAAATTCTACCCTTGCTCTTAAAGATAAAGAGATAAGTGAGATAAATTTAAGGCTAGAAAAAATAAAAAACAGCCTTGAAATTCAAACCAAAAAAAATGAAACATTGACGCAGAGTTTAAAAAATAATCAAAATCCACTCTCGTTGGAAGTATCCGAGCTTAAAACCAAGATTTCGCAGCTTATGCAAGAGAGCGAATATTTAAGCAGTGAAAACGATAATTTAAAAAAGATAATTCAGCTAAATTTTAAGGCGGAAGTGCCTAAAAA
Source organism: Campylobacter sp. RM16187 (assembly GCF_025319965.1). Lineage (NCBI taxonomy): Bacteria > Pseudomonadati > Campylobacterota > Epsilonproteobacteria > Campylobacterales > Campylobacteraceae > Campylobacter > Campylobacter sp. RM16187. Next base: position 1,104,927 of record NZ_CP012549.1, on the reverse strand, counting down.
AGTAGTTTTTATAGAATCTATAGAGTGTGATGATATGGTTATAGGATCAGATAAGCCAACTGTAATATGTAAAAATAGAGTAAGCGAGTTTGTACAGCGCTATAATTCAAACTATTTTTTTGAGATTACCCCTATAGTTAGCCATGGAAATTTTATAGCAACTTCCAAAGTGGCTCAATTGATACCAAAAAATGAGCTTGAGAAGATAAATTTATATGCGAATTTCGGTATAGGCAGAGAGAGGGCAAAAACCGCCGGAGAGCTTATAAAAGACGAATTTGGAGATTTTTCTCGCATATCTTATAGTAATGAAATCATAACTTCTGATAATAAGCAAGGTTTTGTTATCAAGGTGTATAGATGAGGCTATTGCAGCCTAAAAAAGGGTATCGGTATAACTCTGATACTATGATGCTTTATGATTTTGTATCAAAAACAAAGCCAAAAGGCAAAGTCCTTGATGTAGGATGCGGATGTGGTATATTGGGGCTTTTGTTAAAACGTGATTTTGCTAGTATTAATATTGATATGCTTGATATTCAGGAGTCAAATATAAATTTGGCAAAACAAAATGCCGATACAAACTCTATTGAGGCAAATTTTATTACAGCCGATTTTTCTAATTTTAAAAGCGATAAAAGATATGATCTTATAGTCTCAAATCCGCCTTTTTATCACGATGGATCCAAAAGAAGCGAGAATGAGCATATAAAAATTAGTAGATATAATGAGTTTTTACCTCTTGAAAATTTGATCAAGTCGTCAAATTCGCTTCTGAAACCTCATGGGGCTTTTGTGTTTTGTTATGATGCAAAGCAGCTTAGTGAAATTTTAATATGTTTAAAAAAGTATAAATTTACGCCCTCAAGGCTATGCTTTATTCATCCCAAAGCAACTATTGAAGCAAATTTAGTTATTATAGAGGCGAAAAAGAGTTCAAAGGCGCTAATGAAGATATTGCCTCCTGTTTTTGTTTTTGAAAATGATAAGTATAGCGAGGTCGCTAGTGAAATTTTTGCTAGAGCAAATACTCTTAGTGAGGATTTTGATTGATAAGACAAGATGGATTTGATTACGAATTCGACTTTACTAAGTGCTCTGAGTGCGGAGGTAAGTGTTGCACGGGCGAGAGCGGGTATATATGGATAAGTCCAAATGAAATTTCAGCTCTTGCTGGATATCTTAGTCTTGATGAAGGCGAATTTAGAAATAAATTTTTAGAAAAGCACGGGTATAAATTTAGTATAAAAGAGAAGATTTACAATGGTGGTTATGCCTGTATATTCTTTAATGAGAGCGAAAAAAATTGTTCTATTTATGAGTTTAGGCCTAAACAGTGTATGAGTTTTCCTTTTTGGGATTATTTTAAAAATCATTTTGATGAATTGGAGAGAGAATGCGTGGGAATAAGGCGATTGTAGGAATTTTATTAATATTTTCCATGTTTTGCATAGGAGCGGCTAACGAAGATAAAAAATTTGATGAAAATCTCTATATACTTGAAGCGCTTATGGCGGTTGATAATTCTAAACACGAGGATGCCGTTACTATCTACAAGGAGCTTTACAAAAAGACAAATAAAATAACTTATTTAAAAGAGGCTTTGAAATTCGCATTTGTTTCAAATAGCCCTGAGTTTAATGAAATTTTAAAACTTGCTGAGCAAAATTTAAAAGATGATTCGGATTTTTTGCGTATCAAAGGTGCAAAGCTAATGGGTCAAAACAGGTTTGAAGAGGCTAGGAGAGTATTAGAAAATTTAATTAAAAAAGAGCCTAAGCCTAGAAGCTATATAATGCTCGGCTCTCTTTTTTCGATGCAGCGTAAAAATGAAGAGGCCTTGGCACAATTTCAAAAGGCCTATGAGATAGAAAAAAGCGATGAGAATTTGATTAGGATTGCTGATTTTCTTTATAATAAAATGAATAGAAAGCAAGAGGCGGTAAGCTATCTTGAGACATCAAGAAGAATCAACGGTTGCACTGCGCATGTGTGCATGACTTTGATAGACTTTTATATTCAGATGCAACAGTTTAACAATACGATTGAAATTTATGAGAATTTATATGAAATAATGAAAGAGAAAGAATTTTTAAATAAGGCTCTTGGAATTTATGTCTATCAAAAGAACTACGAAGATGCGATTAAATTTCTAAAAAAACATAAACATAACGATGATGCTTTGATGGAAATTTATGCTATGATTGGAGATTTTGACGGTGCATATAATAAGGCAAAAGAGATCTTTGATAAGAGCTTCAACTTGGAATATCAGGCGAAAATGGCAATCTATCAATATGAACGCGACTCTAAAAAAATGACTAAAAAGAGTCTTGATGAGATCATATATAACTTTGAAAAATCTGTAAACAGGCTTGATAATCCGGTATATTTTAACTATTACGGATATCTGCTCATAGATCATGATGTGGATATAAAAAGGGGCGTAGAGCTAGTTAAAAAGGCCCTCGAAAGAGATCCAAATTCTGTATATTATATAGACTCTCTTGCGTGGGGTTATTTTAAGCTTGGAGAGTGCGAGAAGGCAGATGAGCTTATGCAAGGCGTTATGCATGATAGTGAATTTATAGATAGCGATGAAGCAAAAGAACATATAAGAATGATAAAAGAGTGTTTGCAGAAGAATAAAAAATGATACTTGATCAGATTATAGAGCGAACAAAAGAGGATTTGGAGCAAAGAAAGGTCAAGTTTCCTCTTGAATGGCTAGGTAGAAGCTTGGCATATAATCCTTATGCGCCTAGAGATGTTGCAAGAGTATTAAGGTCCAGTGAAAATGAGCCTTTTAGGATAATAGCAGAAGTTAAAAAGGCTAGCCCCAGCAAAGGTCTTATTAGAAGTGAATTTGAACCTATTTTAATAGCTAAAAATTATGAAGACGGCGGAGCTAATGCAATCTCTGTTTTAACCGAGCCTCATTATTTTAAAGGAAATTTAGAGTTTTTAACTCAGATTAGAAGATATACGGCAACGCCTCTACTTAGAAAAGATTTTATAATAGATAAATATCAGATAGTCGAGGCTCTTGTTTACGGGGCAGATTTTATACTTTTGATAGCTAAGGCCTTAAGTAGATCTAAGCTAAAAGAGCTTCTTGAATACGCTCATTATCTCGGACTTGAAGCTCTTGTGGAGACGCATGACAAAGAAGATATCGCCAAGGCGATTTTTGTCGGAGCGAATATAATAGGAATAAATCATAGAAATTTACAAACTTTTGAAATGGATATGAGTTTATGCGAGCGACTTATACCGCTTTTGCCTCAAAATAAAATCATAGTGGCCGAAAGCGGACTATTTGATCATGAACAACTTGTAAATTTAAATAAAATAGGTGTCGATGCATTCTTAATTGGGGAGCATTTTATGAGACAAGATGATATTGTAAAAGCGGTTAAAACCATAAAGGAGGGGTGATATGGAACATATTTGTGCGCCTTGGAGAAGTGAGTATTTTAGCAAGAAAATGTCCGGATGCGTATTTTGCGATGTTGTAAAACATCCGGAAAATGACGAAAAAAATGGAGTCTTATTTCGTGCTAAGCATTGCTTTGGTGTGATGAATCTATATCCGTATACTCCGGGCCATTTTATGGTAATACCATACGAGCATTTTGAAAAAATTGAAAGCCTAAACGATGAGGCTTGGATAGAAATGAGTAGATTTGTAAGAAAGGGTGTGGAAATATTAAAAAGAGAGCTTGGTGCAATGGGCGTAAATATCGGAATGAATTTAGGAAAGGCTGCGGGTGCTGGAATAGCTGAGCACGTGCATTATCACCTAGTGCCAAGATGGGAAAGAGATACTAACTTTATAACTTCTATTGCCGATCTAAGAGTGAATGGAGTGCCTTTTCATCCTCTGTACGAAAAGCTAAAAAATGCTTTTGAAAGTGTTAAATTTGAGTAAATCTGGAAATAATTTAAATTCTTTAAGATGTTTTATCTAAATATTGCAAAAAGCCGCTTTCGTTTAAAAAATATTGTTATATAATCGGACTTTATAAAAGTATAAAACGAAATTTTGTAAAATCTTATAATTAAAATTTTAGCAAAATTAAAGTAATTGATTGAAATTTAATCCAGTTCTTAAAAAGAGGAGTTGCGAAATGGGGTTTGCCATAAAGGCAATTTTATTATTTTTATTTTTTGTACCCCTTGCTTTTGGAAGTATATTAGATGATGGCAGACTTGACTGCGATGAAATTTTAGCCAATAAACTACGTGTTTTTTCTGCAAATTTTAATATCGAAGCAGCAGGATTAGCAGCCATTGATTTTAGATGCTCAAGTTCTCTTTTAAATTTAAAGCATATAGAAAATCTGCTTGACACCTCAACTAAAATAAGATCGGAGAGTCGCTCTTGTGTAGGAAAAATTGCGGATATAAATTTAAATAATTTTAAATTTATGCTTTTAAAAGCCGGAATTGAGCCTGATATTTATGCACAAACTCTTCTTGAATCCGAAGAATATGAAAAAGAGCTTGAACAAAATAGAGCTTTTTTTAGATACTGGGGGCATCAAACTCTTTCAAATTTTTTACTATTTAGAGTGTTTAACAAAAACTACAATGAGGCTCTTGGTCCTACCGTAAAACACTATATGGCCAGTTTTAGAATGGATGAGGGCAGTGCTATTTACTATGCCACAAAGATTGCAAATGAGTTTTTAAAATTTGCAATTGCGATACAAAAAGAGGATTTTGCGGCCAGCATGTTAGATATTAGCGAAGTGCAAAAGCGCGTTAGTGATCCTAAATTCTCAAAAAATGATATAAACGAGTTTATATACTCCGGAAAGATTTCTAAAGACTCTTTGCAAAAAGCTTTTGAAACAGCGCTGCTTTATGATAAAAGCATAGATATTCTTAAAGAGTTTATACAAATAGGAGTAGATATTAATAGTGGGTATGAGAGCCCTCTTTTTTTCGCTCTTAATAATTTAAAAAGTGTTGAACTGCTACTTAAAAACGGTGCTGACGTAAATTATTCAAATTTGCTAGGACAAACCCCTCTTTTTAAGGCTGTAGGACTAAATGATCTTAATCTCGTAAAGCTACTTGTAGAGCACGGAGCTGATGTAAGCAAGAGGACTATTGATATAAACACAAAGCTTGCTTATGCTTCAAATCTAGGAGAGGTTTTACCAAGCTATATAAAACCTTGCGACTTTGAGCATACATCAAGAACTATTTTTATGGAGGCTGCTCGTAAAAGTGATGTGGAAATTTTAAAATTTTTAATATCCGTAGGTGTTGATTTAAATGCTGTAGATGATGCCGGATTTAACGCTTTTGATTATGCGATAATGGGCAAAAAAGAGGCAAATTTGCAGTATTTAAAAGCTCTTGGCTTAAAGTCAAATTTTGATAATTAGAAGGGGTAGTGGTGAAAGGAACGGCTTTTATAACCGGAGCAACATCCGGATTTGGCGATGCGATAGCAAGAAGGCTATCAAAAGAGGGTTATAAAATAGTAGCCCTAGGGCGCCGAAGAGATAGGTTGGAAAAATTAGCTAAGGAGCTAAAAAATACTCATATAATAGAGTGTGACATTAGGGATAAGGATGCTGTTTTGGAGGCTGTAAAAAATATTCCGGAATCTTACAGGGATATTGAAATTTTAGTTAATAATGCAGGTCTCGCACTAGGCATAGATGGAATATTGCAAACAAGTGTGGATGACCTTGAAACAATGATAGATACTAATATAAAAGGGCTTTTGTACTCCACTAAAGCTGTTTTGCCCATAATGGCTGCTAGAAAGAGCGGATATGTATTTAACCTAGGATCTACTGCCGGCGCTTGGCCATATCCTGGAAGTCACGTATATGGAGCTTCTAAGGCCTTTGTTAAGCAGTTTAGTAGGAATATAAGAAATGATTTAAAAGGAACCGGTATTCGTGTGACAGAGATTGCGCCTGGTATTTGCAAGACAGAATTTAGCGAAGTGAGGTTTAAAGGTGATATAGAGCGTGCTAATGAGGTTTATGCGGGCGTTGAGCCTATAACCGCGCAAGATATAGCGACTATTGTTGTAAACTGTATAAATATGCCAAAGCATGTGAATATAAACATTGTAGAGCTGATGGCTACTGCTCAGACTTGGGCAGGGCTTCATGTGGAGAAAAATTAAATTTAATACAAAGGAAAGAGAGTGCAAAAATTTTTATTCTTATTTTTATTGCCTATCTTGGCTTTTGCCGTAGATCCTGAAGTGGCGGCAAAAAATGCCCAGATATTTGGTATTTGGACACTTGTGCCACCTGTTGTGGCTATAGTTTTGGCATTTATAACAAAAGATGTTATTTTGTCTCTTTTTATAGGTGTGTTTAGTGGAACATATCTAATAAATATAGCAGACAACGGTGCTTTTACCTCTTTTGTGAAGGGTTTTATCAGCATAGTTCAGCGTATAGTAGGCTCAATGGCCGATAGCTGGAATGCCGGTATTATACTTCAGGTTCTTTGTATAGGGGGTGTTGTTGCATTAATTACAAAGATGGGTGGCACTAAGGCTGTAGCACTATGGCTTAGCAAGAGAGCAAAGACCGGAGTTTCTGCACAGATTTCAACCTGGGTTATGGGACTATTCGTATTTTTTGACGACTATGCAAACGCTTTGATTGTAGGCCCAATTATGCGCCCTATAACTGATAAATTTAAGGTTAGTCGCGAAAAGCTAGCCTTTATCATAGATGCTACCGCCGCTCCAATAGCTGGCATAGCCATCATTTCTACCTGGGTAGGGCTTGAAATTTCACTTATTAAAAACGGATATGAGCTAATAGGAATAACAGATATAAACGCCTTTGGAATATTTGTAGAGACAATTCCTTATAGATTTTACAATCTATTTATGCTCTTTTTTATAGTCTGTACCGCTTTTATGGGACGAGAATTTGGAGGCATGCTAAAGGCTGAGAGGAGAGCTCGCACAGGAGAGCTTCACTCAACCAAGTCAAGAATGGTGGATGTTGAAGATAAGACTCTTGAGCCAAAAGAGGGTATAAAGCTTCAAAGTTCAAATGCTGTTATTCCACTTTTAGTCCTTATAATAGGCGCATTTGTCAGCTTTTATTTCAGCGGATTAAATGCCTTGCAAGGAGAGACTCTTGAAAAAGCCTTAGCAAATCCGTTTGGATTTGAAACATTTAGAGAGACATTCGGTAATGCCGATGCTTCGGTCGCTCTATTCCAATCCGCACTTTTGGCGACTATAGTTGCGATATTTATAGGTATATATAGAAAAATATTCAGCGTAAAAGAGGCTATTGAGACCTGGGTTAAAGGCTGGAAAACAATGATAGTAACGATTGTTATCTTGCTTCTTGCATGGAGCTTAAGCTCTGTTATAAAAGAGCTTGGCACATCAAGATATCTTGTCGATATGCTATCTTCCGCTACGCCTAAGATAGTCCTTCCTGCAGCCGTATTCATATTGGGTTCATTTATATCTTTTTCTACAGGTACAAGCTATGGAACAATGGGAATTTTAATGCCTCTTGCCATCCCTCTTGCAAATGCGGTAGGAGTAAATAGTGGCCTTGAGGGTGATGCGCTTCATGCCTATATGATAGTAAATATCTCGGCTGTTTTAACCGGAGCTATATTTGGCGATCACTGTTCGCCGATATCGGATACTACGATACTTTCGTCAATGGGTGCCGGATGTAATCACATAGATCACGTTCAAACACAGATGCCTTATGCTTTAAGTATATGTGCGGTAAGTATTCTTGTAGGTTATATGCCTGTATCATTGGGGCTTAGTATATGGATCGCTCTTCCGCTTGGACTTTTGGCAGTAGCTTTAATGGTTAGATTTGTGGGGCAGAAAGTTTAATTTGAGTTTGGATTGTAAATTTGTTTCAGAGTGCGGAAGTTGCACTCTGAATTTACCATATATCGAGCAGATAAAGTTCAAAAAAGAGTATATTAAGCGCGAATTTAAAGAGTTTTATACGGATGAGTTTGAATTTTTCGCTTCAGAATCAATCTATTACCGAAGTAGAGCGGAGTTTGGAATTTATCACAATAAAAACCAGATAAGTTACTCTATGCGTGGTAAAAATCAAAAATTTGTAATGATTGATGAGTGTTTAAAAGTTGATTCTAAAATAGCCGCTCTTATGCCGCCTCTTTTAAGATATATAGAAACAAATAGAAATTTAAGAGATAAAATTTTTGGAATCGAGTTTATATCAACCAAAGACGAGCTTTTGGTAGTGCTTTTGTACCACAAAGATGTTTCAAATTTAAAGAGTGAATTTGATGGCCTGGCACAAGAATTTGGAATTTTTGTTATCGCAAGAAGTAGGGGCAAAAAACTGATAAGCGGTAGCGAAAATTTAAAAGAAAGATTAAATATACTTCAAAGAGAGTATAAATTTATCTTGGGTGATGGAGCCTTTATTCAGCCAAATAGAGCCGTCAATGAAAAGATGATAGGTTGGGCTAAAGATTGTGTAAAAGATAGCCGTGATATGCTTGAGATGTATTGCGGACATGGAAATTTTACTATTCCGATGGCTGATAAATTTAGTAAAATTTTAGCTACGGAGATTTCAAAGAAGTCAATTGAAAACGCACTTAAAAATTGTGAATTAAACAGTGTCGATAATATAAAATTTATTAGACTTTCGGCAGATGAGCTTATGCAAGCTTTTGCCGGTGTGAGAGAATTTAATCGCTTAAAAGAAATAAATTTGAGCGAATTTAACTTTTCTCATATCTTAGTAGATCCTCCTCGCGCAGGTCTTGAGTCAAGTGTAATAAATTTTATAAAAAATTATGAAAATATAATCTACATATCCTGTAATCCGACCACTTTAAAAGAGAATCTAAAAGAGCTTTCCAAGAGCCATAAAGTAAGTAAATTCGCAATTTTTGATCAGTTTGCTAACACTACTCATATAGAGTGTGGAGTGCTTTTAAGGAGCAAAAATGAGAATTGATAATATATTAAAAACATCTAAAAATATAGCTATAGTAGGATTAAGTCCAGATGAGAGCAAAGCTAGTAATATAGTAGCTAAATTTCTAATCAAAGAGGGCTTTAATATCTTTCCAATTTATCCTAAAGAGGATGAAATTTTGGGTCGCAAAGTCTATAGAAGCTTAAGTGAGATAGATAAAAAGATAGATATAGCCGTTATGTTTAGAAAAGGCGAATTTGCTGAAAATTTGATAATGGAAGTCATAAATTTAGGCATTAAAACTCTTTGGCTTCAACTTGGTATCACAAATAAAAATGCTAAAATAATAGCTAAAGAAAATAATATAAATTTTGTCGAAGATAAATGTATAAAAATAGAGCTAGAGAGGTTGAAAAATGATATCGTTAAATAAAATAATACAAGCCAAACGCACAATAAGCGGATTTGTGGATAAGACTCCGTTCGCATATAGCACTAGACTTAGCCAGATGAGTGGGGCTAGCGTATATCTAAAAAAAGAGAATTTACAACGTACTGGTGCATATAAAATAAGAGGTGCATATAATAAGATAGCAAATTTGAGTGAAGAGGAGCGCAGCAAGGGAGTCGTAGCTGCAAGTGCAGGAAATCATGCGCAAGGTGTCGCTTTAAGCGCTAGAGAGTTTGGAGCCAAGGCTATTATCGTTATGCCAGAATCTACACCACTTTTAAAGGTTGCCGGCACCAAGGCTCTTGGTGCGGAAGTTTTGCTAAGCGGAGACAATTTTGACGAAGCTTATGAATTTGCCGTATCTTATGCCAAAGAAAACGGCATGAGCTTCATTCATCCATTTAATGATGAATTTGTAATGGCTGGTCAAGGAACAGTAGGGCTTGAAATGCTTGACGAGATAGCCGATCTTGATATGATAATAGTTCCTGTTGGCGGTGGCGGGCTAATAAGTGGTGTGGCAAGCTGTGTTAAGCAGGTAAATCCGGATATTAAAGTAATCGGAGTAAGCGCAAAGGGCGCACCTGCAATGTATAATAGCTTCAATGCAAAAAAAGTTATAAATTCAAAATCAGTTCGTACAATAGCCGATGGAATCGCTGTTAGAGATGCTAGTGAGATAACTTTGGCTCATATTGTTGAGTGCGTTGACGAGATAGTGCAAGTAGATGATGAAGAGATAGCTAATGCGATCTTGTATCTTTTGGAAAATCAAAAGATAGTCGTAGAAGGTGCAGGAGCAGTAGGTGTAGCATGCGTTATGCACGGCAAGGTAAAGATCAAAAAAGGCTCTAAAGTAGGCATAGTCTTAAGTGGCGGTAATATCGACGTGCAGATGTTAAACATAATAATAGAAAAAGGTCTTATCAAGTCATCTCGCAAGATGATTATACAAGTAACATTGATAGATAAGCCGGGTGCGCTTTTAAGCTTAACTGATGCGCTTAAAGCTGCAAACGCCAATATCGTTAAGATAGATTATGATCGCTTCTCCACTGAGCTTGAGTATGGCGATGCAAGTATTATCATAACGCTTGAGACAAAGGGCAAGGATCATCAAGAGCAGGTTAGCAAAAGCTTAAAAGGCGCAGGATTTGAGTTTAGGCAAATTTTTTAATATAAAGTAGTGACATTAATACTAAATTCATTATTTTTTGCTAAAAGGCTTTAAAAAAGGAGAATATATGATTGATTATATGATTTTAGCACTTATGGCTTTTTTATTGGTTGTAGTTTTTATGCTGTTTAAAATTGTTAAAATTTCAGGCAGCAATCGAACTAGCAAAGCTTCTATAAGCAATGAGATATTACAGCTTAAGTCTATCGGTGAGCTTTCCGTTTTTCAAGTCTATAGCAAGGAAATAGTAACAAAGACTGATCATGCATTTGGAAGCTTTGGTAAAGAGTATTTAAGATGGCTGGTAAGCGAGAAAAAACTATCGATGATATTTGAATTTGAGATAAATTTCATATATGATCTAACCAGTCCAAAGATGGATATAATAAATATTGCAAACAGCGAATATCTAATAGTAATGCCTCCATGTAAATATAAATTTTCGATTGCTAATATGAAATTTTATGATGAGAAAAACGGTAAATTTATTCCATTTTTATTGCCCGACTCACTAAATGGCTTTTTTGGAAGCACATTTAGAGAAGAGGATAAAAATAGACTTATAGAAGAGGCTAGAAATGAGGTCGAAAAGATGTCTGTTAAGTTAATTTCCGAACTTCAAAGCAAAATTCATAAATCTGCTCGCGATACCCTTGAGGCTATTGCTAAAAACTTTGGGGCTAGGGCTGTTAAATTTGAATTTCATGATGATGATGAGCCGCTTGGCGGAAGATTAAATCTACAAAATGTAGCTTAAATTTACTTTGTTTGATTATACGTATGTTATCAGGAAAGCTTTTATGGCTTTTCTTGCTTACTATTTTTTATATTGATACTTATTGATATGCTATAAAATCAATTGAATAAAATTTAAGAAATTTATAAAAAGGTTTATGGTGGGGATTGTAAAGGCCTTATTGATAGGTAAAGTTCAAACCTATGGAGATGAAAATGCGGCCAATTCGATAAATAAAATTTGGCAAAGCGCGATATTTAAAACTGTGACAAATGATGAAATTTATGCCGATAAATTCGGCTTTCATGGCGATGAGGTGGCTGATAAGAAGCATCACGGCGGAGCAGAGAAGGCTATATTTGCAAACTCTTATGAGAACTATCCTGCTTGGAGTGAGTTTTTGGGCTTAAATAATTTGCCTTTTGGTGCGATGGGTGAGAATTTAACTATCTTGGGCATGCGCGAAGAAAGCGTATATATCGGCGATGTGCATAAGATCGGCTCGCTTGTGCTTCAAGTAAGCCAGCCTAGAAAGCCATGTTTTAAGCTATCAAAACGCTGGATGAACGCAGGAGTTGCAAAAGAAATTTTTAGAAGCGGACTAAGTGGCTGGTATTATAGAGTGCTTGAGGCGGGCGCTTGCAAGGCGGGCGATAGTGTCGAGATGGTCTCTAGGGATGATAGCTCTATGAGTGTGGCTGATGTAAATCGTGTCTTTTATGCGCCTAAAGAAAATTCAAATTTGATAGATAAATTTATGAATTTGCGCTACTTAAGTCACGGCTGGCAAGACGATCTTAAAAAGCGTATTGAAGGCGTTTATGATACATCTTATATGGATATAATTTAGGTTTTTATTTTGTAGCGCATATAGTTAAATTTGCATCGTTTTTATATGAGTACTTTTTAATATATTTAAAATTTGTTTGAAACTTCGTTATTTTAGCGCTAAAGTCTTGACAAATTTTAAAAAAGTGAATATAATCACGTTTTCTTATTTGGTATTGGGGTATCGCCAAGCGGTAAGGCATCAGGTTTTGGTCCTGACATTCAGAGGTTCGAATCCTCTTACCCCATCCAATTTTATTATCGCGGAGTAGAGCAGTGGTAGCTCGTCGGGCTCATAACCCGAAGGTCAGGGGTTCAAGTCCCTTCTCCGCAACCAAATCCCCATTTTATCGATGTTTCAAAGCCCTTAAAAACTTACTTAATTTTTGCTGAAATTACATTGATTAGAAAATTTAGTATTCTAAGCTTTAATCCAAAATTTTTTATGTTTTGAGATTTCCATTGGCAGCACATCAAATTTCTCTTTAAAAATCTTACTAAAATGCGCCAAAGATCTGTATCCGACAATGCTAGCCGCCTCTTTTACGCTTACATCATTTCTCAATAAAAGTTCTTTAGCACTTTTAAGCCTTTCCTCTTGTAGCATAGCATAGATAGTTGTGCCAAAATACTGTTTAAAACCTCTTTTTAGCTTAAATTCATTTATAGCACAAATTTTGGCAAGTTCTTTGATGGATGGCGGATTTGACATATTTTTGAGCAAAATTTCTTTAGCCTTTTTTATAGCGGCTATATCATGGTCGCATAAATTTAATCCTTTGCAGCAATCACAATTATCAGAAGTTGAAAAACTTTTATATATCATCTCTAAAATTTTAGACTCAATAAAAATTTCTCTCATTTTATCTCTATATATATGAGAATTTTCTAAATCCTTGAGAATAAGTTTTTGTGCTAAATTCGTAGAGCTTGCTTTAATGCTTATAGTTTCAGATTTTTCCATCTCGTTAAATATTGGAAAATCTTTTATTAAATTATTATCCATAAAAATGCACTGGCTTTTAAAGCGTTTTTTACGCTCATAAACAACCTTGCCTTTAAAGGGCTCTTTTATAACTCCTATCCAAGCGTCGTTTGGTCTAAACAAGTTATCCTTAACGTTTTTGCTACTCATACAAACCGAGCTATTTCCGGTGTTAAAATACATAAAAGAGTATTCTCCTATGTCTGCGGAATTAAACACCTTATCATCATCGAAATAGATATCAAATATTCCGTATCCAAAGCCGTTTGCGTTGTTAAACATCTGAGCGTTTAAGATCATATCCTCGGTTTTTAGGCTTAAATTTTTCAAGCATCGCTCGGTATTGCCCCATGTTTCGTTAAAAAACCGCTCTAGTTCGGAAAAGCTACTCATAAAATCCCTCTATCGCTAAACTTAATCCCTCTACCATTAATAAGGTAATAGTAATAATTATCAAATTATAGTAGTATTAAGCTTGAATAACTTTTAAGGAGTGTTACATGAGTTTAAATTGCATAAAATTTGTCGGCATTATCTCGGTTGCAGCTAGCGTTTGCTTGTTTGGAGCTGACTCTGTTTCTTTAAAAGAAGTAACGGTTTCAGCCAATAAAATGGAGGAAAATATCAAAGATATCCCTCAAAGCGTAAGCGTGATAGATGAAAACGAGATAGAAGAAAAACGCTTAAAAGATACCGATGCCGTCATGCGTCAAATACCGAATTTGAGCGCCGAGCATTTTATCTATAAGACAAGAGTAAATTTTCGCGGTATAAATCACTCCGATTTTACTAACTCAAATCCGGTTACTATATACATAGACGGTATTGCTACTAGCAATAATATGGGCAATTACAACTCTATTTTAAACAATGTCGAGAGAGTTGAGGTTTTACGCGGACCTCAAAGCACGATTTATGGCAAAGATTCAATCGGAGGTGTTGTAAATGTCGTATCAAAACCGCCTAAAAACGAGTGGAACGGCGCTGTAGGAAGCGAATACGGCTCATATAACTACATGATGGGAAATTTTAACGCAAACGGTGCGCTAATAGATGATGTTTTATTCTTAAATATCGGAGGATACGCTTCAAAGGATGACGGCTGGATAACAAATGAGTATAACGGCGATAAAAAAGCCAATAAAACAAACGATCATAAATTTGATCTAGCCTTTACGCTCAAGCCCACAGATAGGCTAACTGCGCGCTTAACTTTGGTTGAGGAGAGGTCTAAAGAGCATTTTTATCAAGGAGGAACAGGATTTTTTGGCACTATAGATTTAAAGGATGCCAAAAAAGCAAATTTTGAAGGACCTACATATAGCTTGGTTAAAACTTTTTCTCAAGCGCTCGGAGTTGATTATGAGTTTGACAGGGTTAAATTTTCGTCAGTAACCACTCATAAGAAATCAAAAGCAAATGGAATTTACGATAGCGACTTTACTTATGCTCCGTTACTTCCTTCTAATGGATTAATCCAGTTTCAAGATGTGCATTTAGATACTTTGTCTCAAGAATTTAGGCTTGCGAGCATAAATGCCGATAAATTTAAGTGGGTTAGCGGGCTTTATTTCGAGCGTGAAAAGACTGAAAACAAAAGAATGGGTCAGCAGTTTAGTCAGTATGGTATGAAGATGGAAATGGATGCTCCTGCAACGGTAAAAGGCGATACCGCAGCGGTCTTTGGACAAGGAACTTATGAGCTAACGGATAGCTTTTTACTAACGCTTGGAGGAAGATTTCAAAAGATCAAAAAAGATATAGATATGGCGGCTTTTATGACTCCTCTTGGTATGCCTAAAGGTGCTCCTATAAATACTTTAAACGATTCTAAAACTTGGAATAAATTCCTTCCTAAAGCAGGACTAACCTATAGGATAAATGATGATTTGAGTGCGTTCTTATCATATTCTCAAGGTTATTTGGCGGGCGGATACAACTACTACGCATTTATCAAAGAGCAAGCTTTCGATGCGCAAAAGAGCCACAACTACGAGATAGGACTTAGAGGTAACGCCTTTGATAATCGTCTTAGATTTAGCATATCTGCATTTCATATGGATATCAAGGATATACATCTATACTCTATTTTGCCGGGAGGAATATTTGTTACAAGTAATGGAGGAGAAGCAAAAAGCGACGGAATCGAGCTTGAAGCCTTTTATAGGATTAGCAACGAGCTTGATATAAGCGGAGCGTTGGGCATAAATAAGACCAAATATAAAGAGAATATTCAATATCCAAATGCGGTTAATAAAAGGATAGAAAATACTCCAAATTATACTTTAAATTTGGGCGTAGCTTACACTCATCCTAGTGGATTTTATACAAGAGTTGATCTAAGAGGAAATGGCGATAAGTATTTTGATGCGGAGAATAAATTTAAGCAAAAATCTTGGATTACCGCCGATATTCGTGCCGGATATAGGTTTAAGGCCTTTGATATCTATGGATACGTAACAAACATCACAAACAACTCTCACGTCGTAACCTTCATGCATCACGGAGGCATATCGGGGATGAATCACTTTGCGGATCCAAGAAGATTTGGCTTAGGTGTTAGATATTCATTTTAAACTTCAAATTTGGGCTTTTTGTTTATAAGCCCAAATTTCTGCTTATAGCGGATTAAATTCGCTCAAATAAAATTAAGGAATTCCTATGAAAGAAAAGCAAGGAGATTTAACAAGGATCATCGAGCCTGTTGTAAAAGAGATAAAGCTAGGTATGATCTTAGCAGGCATCGCATCTATCTGCTATGTGCTTGCTTTTAGTATTTTTGCTTTTGTCATCTCGTATCTTGCAAATGCGGAGATAAACTATACTTTGCTGTCTGTAGGCACAGGATTTATCATAGCTGAATATCTTTTGCGCTCAAACGCCTTTAGAGTATCTCACGTGGCAGCCTTTAAGCTTGAGCAAATTTTACGCACCAAGCTTTCTGAGCATATAGCGGCGATTCCTTTCGGCGAGGTTATAACCAAAGGAAGCGGCAAGCTTAAAAAAAGCATGCTTGATGATGTGAAAAATTTGCACTCTTTTGTAGCAGACACTACTCCTATGCTGGCAAGAGTAGCCGTAACTCCTATGGCATGCCTAATCGCACTTGGCTTTTTTGATCTAAGGCTTTTGGCGCTTAGCCTCGCTTTGGTTTTTGTAAGTGCGGCTGTTATGAGTATGGCTTTTAAAGATAATGCAAAATATAGAAAAGAGTATGACGATAACCAAGCGCTTATAAACGCTTCTATTATAGAATTTGTTCAAGCTATGCCGGTGGTTAGGACATTTAGTGACGGCGCAAGCTCCTTTAAACGCTATAACGATGCTCTTAACGCCTACTGCAAGAGCCTTAAGGAGTGGATAGCTCTGACGACTACCGCTTCAAGGGTTGCTATAATGCTTGCTAGTCCGATTATAACTCTTGTTGTTGTGGGTATAGCGGGTAGTTATCTTTATATGAATGGTAGTTTGGAATTTGGCAAATTTATAGGGGCGTTGATACTTGCAGCAGGCATTATAGAGTCGATGATACCGCTTATGTGGGTAAATAATTTTGTTCAGCAGTCAAGGGCGGCGGCAAGCGGAATTTTAGAAATTTTAGATATAAAGCCTCTTAAAATTTCAGACTCATTTAAAGAGCCAAAAGATAGTTCCGTAGAGTTTAAAAACGTAAGCTTTAAATATGAAACAAGAGATGAATTTGCCCTTAAAGATGTTAATTTCAAGGTTGAGGCCGGGAGTGTAACGGCGCTTGTTGGGCCAAGCGGAGCGGGCAAAAGCACGGCAGCTCAGCTGATACCTAGATTTTGGGACGTTAATGAAGGAGAAATTTTAATAGGAGGAGTTGATGTAAGGCAAATTGAGCCTATGAAGCTCATGAATTTCGTATCTTTCGTATTTCAAGATACATTTTTGTTTAACGACACCGTGTATGAAAATATCTCAATGGCAAAGCCAAATGCAACAAGAGATGAGGTTATAAGTGCCGCAAAAGCAGCGCAAATTCATGAGTTTATAGAGACTTTGCCAAATGGATATGATACTATTTGCGGTGATAGAGGTGCAAATTTAAGCGGAGGGCAAAAGCAGCGCATAACCATAGCTCGCGCAATTTTAAGAGATGCGCCTATCATAGTGCTTGATGAGGCGACTGCATTTGCAGACCCTGAAAACGAAGAGAAGATCATCAAAGCCATTTCAAATCTCATAATAGGCAAAACCGTAATCATCATAGCTCATCGCCTATCAACTATTAAAAAAGCCGATCAGATCGTAGTTTTTGATAAGGGCAAAGTGGTAGAAAACGGACTTCACGAAGAGCTTTTAGCAAATGATAATTTATACTCCAAGCTTTGGGATAGCTATACGCAAACTCAAATTTGGAACATCCACAAGGGGTCCTATCATGAATAAAGATATCAAATTCGCTTCCATAAAAGAGCTTTACAAGATGTTTTTAGAGATTGCAGGCTCGTATCAAAAAGAGTATAAAAATAGCCTTTATTCAGGCGTCGTAGCTATAGTATCTCAAGCCGTTTTGCTTTGTTTGTTTTACCCTCTTCTTGTTTTTGCTTATCAGGGGGATAAAAGCTCTTTAAATTTCGTTGTTTTAGCGATGATAGCCGTGCTTATAGTATTTATGGTGGCTAAATTTAAAAGCTCTCATTATGATCATGCTGGCACTTTTGTAGATGTAGGATACGATCTTCGCTTAAAGCTTGGAAAAAAGCTAACCTCAGTGCCTCTTGAAAACCTTGGCAGATATAAGACCGGCGAGCTAAACGCCGTATTTGCAAGCAATGTTGATTCTGCGGTAATGTTTATGAACATGATACCTCTTATGTTTTTAGAGCCGCTTTTAATCTGCTCTTTTGTTATCATCGCCACTCTTTTTGCAAATTTAAAGATCGCTCTTATACTTATTGTGATGTTGCCTCTTGTTATCCCGCTTTATAATCTAAAACGTAAGATGGCAGTAGAAGATAAAAAGAAATTTATGACGGCAAACGCGTCTCTTGAATCAAGTATCATAGAGTATATCCAAGGTATAGGCGTGCTTCGATCCGTAAATTTGATCGGCAAAAACTCAAATAAGCTACAAAGAGAGATAGAAAACGTAAGGCAAATTCAGCTTGATGAGATGACGGGATCAAATTTGCCTATTTTGCTAACCGGAAGTTTGATTATATTTACCACCTTACTAGCCGTTTTTATCGGCGTTCATCTAAATATAAACGGTGAAATTTCACTTGGATTATTCGCAGCCTTGCTTGTCATCCTTCCAAGGCTAAATGAGCCTTTTTCAATACTTTTAATAGTAGCTAGCGTATTTGATCTTAGCGAAAACGGATTTAGGCGCACGAAAGAAATTTTAAATATGAAAGAGCTTGAATTTCATCCGCCTACAACAACGCCTGAAAAGTTTGATATCGAATTTAACGGGGTCGATTTTGCATATTTTGGTAGCGATAAAAACTCTCTTAATAATATCAGTTTTAAAATCCCGGCCAAAAGCATGACCGCCATAGTAGGAGCTTCAGGAAGCGGCAAGACAACGGCGATAAAGATGCTTATGCGATATGCCGACGCGCAAAAAGGCGAGATAAAAATAGGCGGAGTGGATATAAGGCATATAAGACAAGAAGAGCTTATGAAGTGCTTATCTGTGGTATTTCAAGATGTCTATCTGTTTGACGATACGGTGCTAAACAATATCCGCATGGGCAGAGCAAACGCAAGCGATAAAGAGGTGGCAAATGCGGCCAAAACCGCGCTTTGCGATGATTTTATCGCAAGACTTCCAAACGGCTATGAAACAAGAGTAGGCGACATAGGCGGCAATCTTTCGGGCGGAGAAAAGCAGCGCATAAGCATAGCCAGAGCCATACTAAAAGACGCTCCTATCGTTATCTTAGATGAGCCTACCGCAGCGCTTGATACCGCAAGTGAGCTTGCGGTGCAAAAGGCGATCGATACTTTAGTAAAGGATAAAACCGTCATAGTTATAGCTCACAGACTATCTACTATCGCAGGAGCGGATCAAATTTTAGTCTTTGACGATGCGAATTTAGTCGAAAAAGGCTCTCACGAAGAGCTTTTAAATGCCAAAGGAAGATATTATGATATGTGGCAGGCTCAGCAAAATGTAAAAATTTGGCATGCTAAAAATAAAGATGCGTAATAAAAATTTAATAAATTGCACTTTGGTCAAAGTATGCTTAATAAATTGCCAATACGACCTTATCTTGCGCATAAAATTTAAGCTATCTATAAGGCAGGGCTTTGAATTTGCCTATTAAAATTTTAAATTTCAAAGCCCAAATCGCCTTTTTGATAATCTCTTTAAATATGGCTCAATACATAAGCGTCGGGTTTTTCTCCGAAAGCTTGGCGGCCATACTTAGGCAAGACGGACTCAGCTTAGAAAAGATAGGCGCGGTATATTTTATAGGATTATTTTATGGATTTAGATTTTTGTGGGCGCCGTTTGTGGAATTTGCAGTCGCAAAAATGGGTGGAGTTTATAAAAATTTTATTACGGTTGTCTTAATGCTAATGATAGTATCTCTTGGGATAACTGCGTTTTTAAACGTCAGAGAAAATTTGAGCTTTATTCTTGCTATGGCGGGTATGCTTGGCTTTTTGTCCGCCACTTCGGCTATAGCTTCAAGTGCTTTAATTATTAAAATTTCAACTCCTCAAAATTTAGCAGGCGCAAATTCGCTAGCCGCTAGCGGAAATTTCATAGGTCATGTTTTAGGAACAGGCGTTACGCTGATCATATATTCAAATTTTGGCTGGAAAGCTTCCACTATATTTTTGATATTTCTTACCATTGTTGCTCTTTTTATGATTGCAACTTTTAAAGAGCGACCAAGAGAACTTGAAAGAGGGCAAAATCGAGTTAGCTTTAAAAGTATGGCGTTATTTTTCAAAGATAAGAAATTTTGGCTAAGTGTGTTGATGATACAAGGCATCGGAGTGTGCATGTCTTTTGGACTAATCAATCCTATACTTGTCGATAGCGGACGAGGTCTTGACGAGATAGGCAAAGTAGTGCACATATACGGGCTTTGCGGTGTTATCATAGGTAGCATTACGGCAAGCTATCTTATAAACAAATTAGGCAATATTAAGACTATGATTTTGGCTATGCCTATTCAAGCTTTTGGGATTTTAACACTACTTTTGCCGATTTTAGGATATGCGAATTTAATAATATTAATCCTTGTGTGTCAAATTTGCTTTGCCGTATATACTATAGGCGCCGTAAGCATCTCAACTATGATAATGAGCAAAGCCACAAAATCTCCGGTAAGCGAGTGCGCCTTGCAAAGTAGCATAAGTATGTTATTTCAGTATTTGTCGTTTGCTCTTGGCTTTGTTATCGCCTCTTTTGTGGGGTATAAAGCAACGGTCGTTTTTTCGTCTATTGTTTGCTTGGGCGTCTTTTTTTATATTTTAAAATTTAAGAAATTTATCTAGCTAAATATTATTTGGTATCAATTTATCTTAAACACAAACATCCTGCAAGAGTTTCTAAAAGCAGGAATCAGACCAAAAATTCTGCCCCTAAGGCTCCATCTGTTTTTGTGCTTATCCATCATTGTGCCTGTTTTTAGATGTTTTATCGCAGTTTTGTCCCACTCTTCAACCTCGCTTGGATCTTCTATACCCATTTTAAAAACTACGGCTTTTTTCATAAATTTAAGCGTATCATGCTTTCTAGAATCCATATTTGCAGTAAATTTATTTATAAGATCAAGCGCGACTATGCCTTCAAATCTCTTAGCCAAATTCAGAACAAACTCTTTAAAAACCTCTTTTTCAAAATACATCGAAACGCCCTCTAAGGCAAAGGCAAATTTGGCATTTGGATGCTTTGCTTTAAGCTCATCCATCCAAGCGGTTTCAAGCATGGAGCTAGCGATACTAAAGTTTTTCTTGGCTTTTGGCATGAGCTTATCGCGAAGCGCTATTACATCGGGTAGATCAAGGTCGTAAAAGGTAGCATTTGGACACACCGCTTCAAGTCTAAGCGGTCTGGTATCTAGCCCCGCGCCAACCTGCACGATAACGACTTCATCATACTTCTTAGCAAATTCTATAAGCGCATCATCGATAAATTTCGCCCTTATCACGACTCCTACACGGCTTAGATCGCTTGAATCAAATTTGGCAAAATCATAATCTATACTCTTAACTATCTCTTTTGAAAACTCATCCTTTAAAATCGGCTCTTTTACTTCGTTTTCAAGGCTTCTAAAATATAAGTTTATAAGCAGAGTCTCTGAGATGCCATCATTAAAAGAAATCTTTTGCATATCTTAGCCTTTATAATAATTTGTATCAGTATTATAATCAAAAATATTTTAAAATTTAATTATCGTTTCAAGAAAACTAAAAAAGCAAATTTATCCTAATGTCTATAAAACAACTATTTGTTGAAAATATAAAATTTATAAATTGTTTATAATTTTAGTTTAATCTTTAATTTTAAACAAAATAGGTATAATTCTTACAAATTTAATTATAAAGAGAAAAAATGGATAGAGTTGAACAAGCGATTGCCGATATAAGAAACGGCAAAATGGTCGTAATGGTCGATGATGAGGATAGAGAAAACGAAGGCGATCTTGTCTTTGCAGGTGCGTTTAGCGATACACAAAAGGTAAATTTTGCTATAACTCACGCTAGAGGCGTGCTTTGTCTTGCAGTTTGCGAGGAGATAGCAAAAAGGCTTGAGCTTGATTTGATGGTGAGTAAAAATACCTCGTGCCACGAGACAGCCTTTACCGTTACGATAGATGCAAAGGCTGCCACAACGGGAGTTAGCGCTTATGAGCGGGATATGACGATACGTTTGGCGACTGATCATACTTCTAAGCCTGAAGATTTCGTAAAGCCAGGACACATCTTCCCTCTTATAGCCAAAAAAGGCGGCGTGCTAAGTAGGACAGGTCACACAGAAGGCTCGGTTGATCTTTGCAAATACGCAGGAGTTACGCAAGCAGCGGTGATTTGTGAGATCGTAAAAGATGATGGAAATATGGCAAGAAGAGCCGATCTTGAGGAGTTCTGTAAGAAATTTGGGCTTAATATGGTCTCGGTTTCAGAGTTAGTTGAGTACAGACTAAAGCATGAGAGTTTAATAAGCATAAAAGAAAAATCAGAGGCTAAGATAGCCGGCTTTAATGCCGTTAAATACGACATAATCGACCATAAAGACCAAACGCATTTTGCATTTGCATTTGGCGAAATAAACAAGCGTGCAAATGTAAAATTTCACAAAACCGCAAGCGATATCGAGCTTTTAACCTCGGCTAAATTCGAAGATCTTTTAAAATCGATCAAGTATCTAAGCGAAAACGGTGGAGTTTTGGTATTTTTGCAAGATGAAAAAACCTGCGACAGCACTATAAAAGACTTTGGCATCGGAGCTCAAATTTTAAGAAAGCTAGGAGTTGAAGAGATCGAGCTTCTAAGCTCAAGCAAAAACCGAGAATTCGTAGCGCTTGGCGGTTTTGGGCTTGATATAGTGGAGTATAAGGAGCTTAATTAAGCTTAAATTTGCAAAACCAAGGAGGCTTTTTGCAAAAGGTTATTTTCGCTCTATTTTTCTTGTTTGGGGCGATTTGCGTTGGGTTTTATTATGCTAGCGGCGATGTTAAATTTCTAGTTTTAGCGGGCTTTTTGCTTGCAGGAGTTTTGATATATCTACTTGCCGGCAATAAAACACAGAGCAAAAACGATGTGGAGCGAGCCTTTGCAAAGACTCCAAATCTGGGGCTTTTACTCGTAGATGAAAACGGGATAATCAAATTTATAAACAAAAAATTTGAGCAAATTTTTAATCTTAAAAGCAAGGTGTATTACGAGCGAGAATTTAACGCTCTTATCGCAAATTCCAAAGAGCTTGAGTGCTTAAAAAGCTTTTCAAATCTCAAAAACCACCCTTACGAAAATCAAAATTTCATCGTCTGTATCGATAAAATTTTTTACCGATTAAACGTCTCAAGCGTGCTTGAAGGCGGAGTGAAATTTGACGGACTTATCATCACTGCAAGTGATGTAACTCACGAAAGAGAGCTTGAAGAAAAGCAGGCTGAACATCACAGAATGCTCATATCTAACGCAAAGATGGCGGTTGTGGGCGAGATGA
Organism: Campylobacter sp. RM16187; assembly: GCF_025319965.1. Taxonomy (NCBI): domain Bacteria; kingdom Pseudomonadati; phylum Campylobacterota; class Epsilonproteobacteria; order Campylobacterales; family Campylobacteraceae; genus Campylobacter; species Campylobacter sp. RM16187. Next base: position 1,081,649 of record NZ_CP012549.1, on the reverse strand, counting down.
TAAACTCCATATCTCATCAGCAGCGCCAGCCTCTTAGCTCTATCTTGCTATCGCTTGAAAACATCGAAGACTGCTTAAATGAAGCCAAGTTTGACGAGATAAAAACTCATCTAAGTCGCTGCAAAAACGGGATCAGGCTTATGGATGAGACGATAAGCGCTTTTAGAAGTTTTTATAAAAACGATAACAATATAATAAATTTTAATGTAAAAGATGTTATAAACGAGCTTGCATTTATAGTAAAGCCGCAGATAAATACGAATGGAATTTTGTTTGAGTTTGAGTGCGAAGAGGGCGAATTTATCGTTTGTGGAGTGCCTTCTTACGTAAAGCAAATTTTGCTAAGCCTGCTTTCAAACGCCAAAGATGAGCTTGTGAATTTTATGCAAGATGATATATATTTTGAGCCCAGAGTTTGGGTGAGTTTGCAAAGGGTAAAAGGCGAAATTTGCATAAGCGTAAGCGATAACGGTAGCGGCATAAGAGGGGATAAAGAGCGTATCTTTGAGCCGTTTTTTACGACTAAAGAAGAAACGGGAACGGGCATGGGGCTTTATGTGGCTAAAATTTTAGCTACCGATAAGCTTGGCGGAAGACTTGTGCTTGAAAGCGCCAAAGAGCCCACGAAATTTGCGCTTTATCTAAAAAGAGAGGTTAAAGAGGCGGATAATGTATAGTAAGATAAAAGAGATATTAAAAGATGTGAATTTGCTTCTAGTTGAGGATGATGATGACTTAAGAGAGGCGATAAAAAGCGCGATAGAGCACTATGTGCATGAAATTTACGCTTGCAGAGACGCCAAAGAGGCGCTGGAGTGCTTTGGCTTGCGCAATATAAATTTGATAGTTTCTGACATCAACATGCCCAGAATGAGCGGTCTAAAAATGGCTTCGATCATCAGAAAGAGCGATGAGAACGTGCCTATTTTATTTCTAACTGCTTATGATAGCGATGAAAATATGCTAAGTGCGATCGAGGTTAAGAGCTCAGGCGTGCTTAAAAAGCCTTTTGACAAACGCGAGCTAGTGATGACAATGAGCTTTGCAGCGAATAAATTTAGAAGCGATTTTGCAAGCGTTGATCTTAAAAACGGCTTTGTGTTTAACGCATTTACAAGAGAGCTTTATAAGGACGGCGAAGTCGTGGCGCTAACCAAAAAGGAGCAAGCGCTGCTTCATCTGTTTCTTAAAAACCAGACGCGAACCGTTAGCTTTGAGATGATAGAGGCTAACGTGTGGCAAGGAGAGGGTTGCACGAGTGATGCGATACGCTCGTTTGTCTATAAACTTCGCAAGAAATTATATCCCGAGCTTATCCAGAGCGCTCAAGGTAGAGGCTACAAGCTCTGCTTAAACGAGGAGTGCGATAGGACGGTGAGCGAAGTTGGGTATGTTTGAGAGAAAAATATAGCCCAAGAGTTGTATTTAATAGATATTTGTTATGCTAAAATTAAGTATATTTATTAAAATTTTCTAAATCCACAAAACTACTTAAATAAATTCATAAAATTTCGTAAATTTCAAAAAAAATCATATTTAAATCATACTTTTTATCTATAATTTCCCTACAACCACGATAAAGGAGAAATATGAAGAAGGTATTACTATCAGTAACGCTAGCCTGTTCGCTATTTGCCACAGGAGAGGTTTATACGGATGTCGTTAAGCCACTTTTTTCTGATGCGACTTCAACCAAGTCTATAGGCAGACTGCTTCCAACCAACGCAGTTAAGATAAGCGAAGAGAGCGGAGATAGAGTAAAGATAGTCATCCGTGGCTATAAAAACCCTGCTATAGATAACGTGATTTATTATAGTGATTCACAGCGCGTCATAGCGGCGGCTTTTGCTAAGACGGCTAAGATCGAGTATAAAACACTTGAAAAGGGCAAAAACGGCAAATGGGACAAAGTAGAAGCAGTTGCTTACACCACAAAGGGCGAATTTGTAAATGAAGTATCTTCTATGTTCGCAAGAGCCGATCAGCTATACAAAGACAACTGCGGTATTTGTCACGGTGCTCATGCGACCGATCATTATACTGCAAACCAATGGCCGGGTCTTGTAAAATCGATGCTTAGCAGAACCGCGATAGACAAAAAAGACGAGTGGCTCATCACTCAATATCTTCAAAAACACTCTTCGGACGTGAAGTAGTGCCTAAAAATGCTTAGACGAGAGATAAAAACCACAAAAGGAGAAAAGATGAATAGACAAAGACGAGATGTTTTAAAATTTGGCGCACTTTTAGCCGGAGCTCCTCTGCTATCAAAGGTTACAGCCACAAATTTACTAGCCGATGAGCTAAATCCGGCCCTTGTAAAAAACGGCACCGTAAATACCGCAGCTCACTGGGGCATGCTAAAAGTGGACGTTAAAGACGGAGTTATCGTAGGCTCAGGTCCTGTGCAAAAGACAAGCGAGATACCAAACTCGCTTCAAAATTTCACAGCCGATATGGTCTATAAAAGCCGTATCAAATACCCAATGGTGCGCAAAAGCTATCTAATGGATCCAAATAACCCAAAACCAGAACTTAGAGGCAAAGACGAGTGGGTTAGAGTAAGATACGAAGATGCTATCAAGCTTGTTGCCAGAGAGCTTAAAAAGACGAGAAAAGAAAAGGGCAACCAAGCCGTATTTGCAGGAAGCTACGGTTGGAAATCAAGCGGTAACGTGCACAACTCAAGAATTTTGCTCCATAGATTTATGAACTTAAGCGGCGGATTTGTGGGTCACTTGGGCGATTATTCAACAGGAGCAAGTCAAGTTATCATGCCTCACGTTGTAGGAAGTATCGAAGTGTATGAGCAACAAACCAGCTGGCCGCTTATACTTGAGCACTCAAAAGTAGTAGTTATCTGGGGAGCAAACCCTATATCCACACTTCGCATAGCTTGGACTTCGACAGACGAGCAAGGCTTTAAATACTTTGAAGAGCTTAAAAAATCGGGTAAAAAAGTGATCATCATCGATCCTATCAAGAGCGAAACAGCTCAATACTTCGACAAAGCTCAGTGGGTAACTCCTCTGCCAAATACCGATACAGCGATGATGCTTGGTATGATGCACTACCTATATACAAGCGATAAATACGATAAAGAGTTTATCTCAACTTACACAGTGGGCTTTGATAAATTCCTTCCTTATCTGCTTGGCAAGACAGACGGCGTGGCAAAAGACCTAGAGTGGGCAAGCAAAATTTGCGGACTTAAAGCCTCGCTTATAAAAGAGCTTGCAGATACCTTTATGGATAACCGCACTATGCTAATGAGCGGATGGGGCATGCAAAGGGCTCACTACGGCGAGCAACCGCACTGGGCTATGGTAACTCTAGCTGCCATGCTTGGACAAATCGGACTTCCGGGTGGAGGCTTTGGTCTTAGCTATCACTACTCAAACGGCGGCGCACCGACTTGCAAAGGCGGCGTATTAAGCGGTATGAACAGCGCAAGCGTTGGAAATTTCAACGAAGCGGGAGAGTTTATAGGAAGCGTTACAGGTAGTTTTGATGAAAACGGTAAATTTATCGGCAAAACGACCTCTTCAGGCGGAACAGGACAAAGCTGGCTTTCAAAAGCGACAGAGTATGTATTCCCTCTAGCTAGGATAGCTGAAGCTCTGCTAAATCCGGGCAAAACGATAGATCACAACGGCAAAAAGATCACATATCCTGATATCGACTTTATCTACTGGGTCGGCGGTAATCCATTCTGCCACCACCAAGATACAAACACACTTGTAAAAGCGTGGCAAAAACCTCGCACTATCGTAGTAAACGAGCCATACTGGACACCGACTGCAAAGATGGCTGATATAGTTTTCCCTGCGACAACTCAGTATGAGAGAAACGACATCACTATGACCGGTGATTACTCAAATATGAACATTGTTCCGATGAAACAAGTTGTTGAGAAATTTGGTGAGGCAAGAGATGACTATCAAATTTTCACCGATCTATGCAAGGCTTATGCTAAAAATTTAGTCGTAGCCTACACAGATAACGGAAAAGACGAATTTGACTGGATCAAAGAGTACTATAACGGAGCATACGCTCAAGTAAAAGCAAATCCTGATCTAGTAACCGACATGAAAGAATTTAACGAATTCTGGAATGAAAACAAGGCGGTTACGTTTGCTTCGACGCCTGAGAGCGATCAGTGGGTGAGATTTGGCGAATTTAGAGAAGATCCTATCTTAAATGCGCTTGGAACACCTTCGGGACTTATCGAAATTTACTCTGAAACTATCGAAAAGATGGGATATGATGACTGCAAGGCGCACCCGATGTGGTTTGAGCCGATCGAGTGGCTAGGCATGCAAAACAAACCTGCGCAGTTCCACATGATCAGCGCTCACCCTGCAGATAGACTTCACTCGCAGCTAAGCAACACAAGCATCCGCGATAACTACGCAGTGGCAAATCGCGAGCCGATCTGGATACACGAAAAAGACGCCAAATCGCTTGGTGTAAAAAACGGCGATCTAGTTCGCGTCTTTAACGCTCGTGGCGAAGCTCTTGCCGGAGCGGTTGTGACTAAAAACATCATGCCTGGCGTTGTGAGACTTTGCGAGGGTGCTTGGTATGACCCTGATATGAACGGGCTTTGCAAAAACGGTTCGGCAAACATGCTAACCATAGATATGCCAACCAGCAAACTTGCAAACGGAAATATCTCTCATACAGCTCTTGTAAATATCGAGAAATTCAAAGGCGAGGCGCCTAAGCTAACCGCATTTAGCGATCCTAAATTCGCTATGTGATATCCAAATTCTACCGCTTTATTCGGCGGTAGAATTTACCATATTTTCTACATTTTGTAATCCTATTTATTTTAATATCTTTTAAATAATAAATTAGTAGAATTAATTAAAAGTTAAAATAAGGAAAATATTAAATGAGATCAATAACAAACAAAATCGCTATTATGCTTATTGTAGCGCTTTTTATTTCGTTTGCTGCCATATCTGTGGTCAATTATTGTATGGCTCAGGATAAAGTTGTCAAACTTGTAAATCAAAATCAAGAGCAGATCCTAAAAGATATAAAAAATGTTATGGGTGAATTTTTTGATTCGTATAAAGAGTATGTAGTAAAACTTGCTAGAGATATAGCGGATTCATCTGGAAACGATGATGAAATTTTCAAAATAGTCAAAGATGCTAGGCATTGGGGCACTAGCTTAATATCTCTTGCTTATTACGGTAGAGAGTCTGATGGTGCGACATTTTTTTCGGACGGAAACCCGGCAAAAGACTATGATCCAAGGACTCGTGGTTGGTATAAAAAGGCAAAATCTGAAAATAAGCCCATTTTTACAGAGCCTTATATATCTGTAGCAAACAATCAACTAGTGGTTAGTTTTTCGGCTCCTGTTATAAAAGATGGCAAGCTAATAGGTGTGGCGTCTTTAAATGTTGGCATAGATGGACTAAATAAAGAGATACTTGAAATGGGTAGAACCGAGTATAGCTATATCTATGTCATTGAAGGTAAAGATGCAAAAATTTTAATGCATTCAAATTCAAATAATTTGTCAAAATCCCTACCTTCGACAGTGCAACTTATGAAAGAGGTTGAGAGTAAAAATTTTGATGAAAATGGATTGATTTCTTATGTAAATCAAGAAAATCAAAATGTATTTGCTAAAATTTTACCTTTAAATAGCGAGAGTTGGTTGGCTGTAGCAGAGATTGAGGGTGATACTTTCAGTAACAATACTATACCTATTTTAAGAACCCAAGCTATTTTGGCGATAATATTTGTGATAGCTCTTTCAGCGTTTGTATACATATTGCTTAAAAAATCGCTAAATCCAATAAAAGCTATCCAAGATAAGCTAAATGACGTATTTAAATTTGTGACCTATGAGGCGAAAGCTCCTAAAAAGTTAGGAATAGGCACAAATGATGAATTTGGAGTCATGAGTAGGGTTATAAATGAAAATATAGATAAGGTTATAGATGGCATTAAGAAAGACAATATGATGATAGATGAGCTAAATAGTGTTGCAAATTTGATGATAAGAGGAAATTTGGGTGTGAAAATTTCATCCGATCCAAATAATCCATCACTTTTGGAGTTAAAAAATTTATTAAATACATTTTTTGCTTCTATATCTGAAAATTTAAAAGATATTACAAAGGTCTTAAGCCTATATACAAAAAATGATTTTACTCAAAAAGTAGAGCTTAGAGAGGGTCTTGAAAGTGATTTGAAAGATATGGTTATGGGTGTTAAAAATATGGGAGATGTAATTTGTAAGATGCTCCAAGACAATCTAAATGAGGCTCAGATGCTCGAGGAAAAGGCTAATATTTTGGCTAAATCTATGAGGGAGCTCACCGACGGAACCAACATCCAAGCAAATTCTCTTCAAGAAAGTGCTGCAGCAGTAGAACAGATGTCAAGCTCAATGAATGCTATAAGTCAAAAAGCAGAAGATGTAACAAGACAATCAGAAGAGATAAAAAACATAATAGTAATAATAAGAGATATAGCAGATCAAACAAATTTACTAGCACTTAACGCAGCAATAGAAGCAGCACGTGCAGGAGAACACGGAAGAGGCTTTGCGGTAGTTGCAGATGAAGTTAGAAAACTAGCGGAAAGAACTCAAAAATCACTAAGTGAGATAGAGGCTAATGCAAATGTCCTAGCTCAAAGCATAAATGAGATGAGTGAAAGTATAAAAGAGCAGGCTGAAGGCATAAGTATGATAAACAAATCCATCTCTCAAATCGATGATATGACTCATCAAAATATCAGAATAGTAGATAAAACAAATGAAGTTACTAGAGAGGTAGACAAGATGTCTAAGATAATTTTGGCCGATGTTAGGATTAATAAATTTTAATTTATAAAACGATCCTATAAGCCTGAAGTGTTTATGAAACTCTCTTATTGTCCTCACAATAAGACTAAAACAACCATCTCTCTTGTATGCTTTAACAAGAGAGATGGAATAATTATCCGTTATTAGCCGTTAGTCAAACCTTTAGTGTCTATATCGTTATCTATAATTATAGATACTGTATTTGTATTGTTGGTGTATGTAGTGTTTCCATCAATAGTAGCTCCGGTACTCCATTTACCACCATCAGAATCTTTTAATGAGTCATCACTGCCACCTTTTACAGTAAGTGTTTCATCGCCATTGGCTTTATCTATATCTAAGACGTCTTTTGCTGTTATATTTAGCTTTGCACCATCCACTTCTGACAGATCAATGGATTTGATGTTTTTATCTACCTTAGATATGTTTGATAGATCTATTGTTTTACTACTATCTATATCGTTTATAATTAAATTTCCGGATTTATTAGTAACGACAGTATCTCCACCTGCTATACCGGTTGAAGATGCTTTATCATCTTTTATGATAACGTCTTTCCCGCCAGCTCCATCTAATAGCCTTGCGCTAGTACCTTCTCCTGTTAATGATATAATATCATCACCTTTACCACCAAAGAGATTTCCTTCTATTTTAGCACTATCCGATACTTTGATAATGTCATTTCCATCTTCTGCATCTACACCGCTTACTACAGAAGTACCTGATCCTTGAATGGTTACTGTATCATCTCCTACTCCACTCTTTATGGCTGAAGATATTTTAGCTCCGCTTAAAATAGATATAATATCATCTCCACCTTTAGTATTTATGTTATCTATCGTGGAGTTGGTTACGGTCACTTTATCTACGCCCGTAGCTGAGCCTAGTATATCGCCTCTTACGGTAGAATTTGTAACATTAATTATTTGATCGACTTTATCTCCATGTATATTGGTATGTATATTTCCTTGTATAGTAGCTCCATCCGTTACATTTAGCTCCATTCTACCCGCCGTTCGAACTCCTCTGTCGTTTTGAGCTAAATTTGAATTCGTTCCTATTATAGTAGTTGCGCCTGAGATGTTGATTGCTTCAGGTGTTCCGCCGTCAACGCCACCGGTGCTTACTCTTGCTCCTACATCGGCTCCATCTTTCACGGTGACGGCATCTTTACCGTCTTGACCACATACGATATTTCTTACGAAAGTGCCTTCGTCTGAGACGGTTATAGTGTCATTACCCGTTCCGCCAAAGACATTTTGCGCTTGAGATTTACCGTCAAATACTATAGTGTCTGCTCCTCTGTTGCCCTCTACATTGCCTGATATATTGGCTCCGCCTCCAATCGACTTGCCATTATTGTCTTTTTCTGTTCCCGTTACGGTTATAGCATCGTCGCCGTCTCCGCCTCGCACGGCTTTAGCCGATCCGCCAGATACGGTTATATTATCTTGACCGGCTCCACCTAGGACTTCGCCTGTGATAGTGGCTTTATTTGTATTGATAACATCATCTCCACCGCGAGTATCGATATTGCCTTTTATATAGCTGTTTTCTACCTGAATCTCATCTTTATCTCCTCCGCCTAAAACATCGCCTCCGACAGTAGAATTATCTAAAATATCGATCTTGTTTTCGCCACCATAAGTGCCGCCTTCGACGTTGCCTTTTACTTCGGCGTTTTGGATGGTGATATTATTTCCATCAGATTTTTCGGCTCCACCATATACGCTAGGACTTTCTCCGCGGCCTCCGCTTACGTATCCTTCTATTTTAGCACCGTCTAAAATTTTGATCGTATCGCTATCTTCATTTCCCTCTACGTTCCCGGTTACGACCGTGCCGGCTCCGGTTATAGTTATCTCGTCGTCACCCCATCTTCCGACTATGCCGTCTACCTTTGCACCATCTTCTACTTTAATTATATCGTCGCCGCCTCTACCGTTTATACCGCTGACATAAGTTCCAGTACCACTTACGGTTATCTTATCGTCGCCTTCATCCGCTATGATAAGCTTAGTATTTGCGCCATCTTCTACCTGAATGATATCGTTGCCGTCTCCGCCCAATATATATTTTGCGCTGGTTCCTGCACCCCTTAGGGTTATAGTATCTATATCAGCACCACTATCCACTATATCTATATTTTTGCCCTGGTTTGCCTGTGCTGCTTTTTCGTGCTCATCATTCATAGTTTTTGTGTCGCCTCTTATCTGGTCTATTACTTTAGCGCCGCTTTCTATGGTTATAATATCTTTTCCCGCTTCTCCTAGTATATTTTTTACCGACGAATTTCCTTTAGCAGTTATCACATCGTTGCCTGCGCCGCCGCGGATATTTCCTGTTACTGTAGATTCGTTTTCTACATAGATCTCATCCTCACCGTCATTGCCATGCACCTGATCTTTTACTGTTGATTTAATTATCTCAATCGTATCATCTCCTCCACCGGCATCGATTTTTTTGTGTATAGTTGAATTTGTTATCTCTATAGTATCATTGCCGTCATAGTCTTCTTTTGGTCTTTCTACATCGCCTAAGATAGAAAATTCACCCGCGCTCTTTCTTACTTCAGAGTCTTTTACTATGATAGTATCGTTTCCGCCTTCTCCAAGTATCGTATAATTTACCTTGGAGTCATTTTGAATAACCACCTTAGAGTCTGAGTACTCTCCTGCATGTATGTTTCCACCTACTGTTGAGTTGTCAATAGTTATTTCTCTAAATCCTGTTCCGTTTAGATCAATATGCTGAACTACCGTTGAGTTATTTTTGAGTTCTACGTTTACGTTTCCTGCGAAATCATGATTTGTAGGCGTATCTCCTTGTGCATTAAACTCTTCTTCTATACCGCTTCTTATACGCTTAGATACTTTTGAACCGCCATCTAAAATTATTTTTCCGCTACCTACTCCCGCTTCAATATTTCCCGCAACTTGAGAGCCATTATTTAAATTTATTGTTTCATCGCCATCTCTACCATAGATACTAGCTCCTACTTTCGCCTCTCCATCCATATTTATAACATCATCTCCGTCGCCGGTATTTATATTGCCATCAACAGTAGATTTGTTTGTCATTGTGATAGTATCTGCACCATCGTTTGTAAAGATATCGCCTTTAACTGTTGTGCCTTCTCCATCTATAGATATGGTATCTTTACCGTCTCCGGTGTTAATATCGTTTGTTATCTTAGCTCCGTTTTTCAAAGTTATCTCATCATCTCCTGTTCCAGTAGAGATAAAATCAACGGTTACGCCATCTATGGTGATATTATCCGCTTTATCCGATCCAAATACTCTTACAGGATTTGTATCCTGATCATCTAATACGACTACTCTGTTTTCTAAAGCATTGTATTTTGCTTCATTTCCTGAATTTGTTATCACCAAAGGCTTTGCCTCGTCAGAACCAAAAATAACAGTTCCTTTTTCGCTTGTCTTTGAATACCAACCGCCCTCTTTGATAAATTCGCCATCAATAAAGGCTTTATCGAATTTATCATCACCCTTTTGGACTACGCCTTTTTCAAGATTATATTCTCCTACTATTTCACTAAACCAATTAGATATATTACTTTTGTTTTCCACTTCAAAACCATCGGTTTTATTGTGAGCTTCAGAGTTATTGTCTATTTTGTCCAACTGACTGTTTAAAGCTTTAAAATAGTTAGTGTTTGCTCCGTTGATTTGTGCACCTGAATTATCGGCTGTTGAAGTTGTTTCAATATTACTTCTCATATCATTGTTTGTGCTTGTAGATGTGTATGATGCCATCTCTCTTACATATACAGATGAAGGCAGCTCTATTCCTTTTGGTTGCTCAGGTTGATTTGGTTGCTCAGGTTGATTTGGTTGCTCAGGTTGATTTGGTTGCTCAGGTTGATTTGGTTGCTCAGGTTGATTTGGTTGCTCAGGTTGATTTGGTTGCTCAGGTTGATTTGGTTGCTCAGGTTGATTTGGTTGTTCAGGTTGATTTGGTTGTTCAGGTTGATTTGGTTGTTCAGGTTGATTTGGTTGTTCAGGTTGATTTGGTTGTTCAGGTTGATTTGGTTGTTCAGGATTTATAGGTGATTGATTGTTTGATTCTGTTGTATTAGGAATAGGGCTAGAGTTTACACCTGATATATTTGTATCTGATTGTGGTGAATTGTCTAAATCTCCAAAAGACCTAAATACATTGCTTATATGCCCAGAATCTGTAAAGCTGGTTCCTCCTAGACTGATTCCTTCTGCGCTGATAGATCCGCCACCGCCTGCTGCAGTAGCTTCTAAATCTTGTAGCCCTTGTCCTTCTAATATAGATTTTTGTAAATCGTTTATGTCGGCTAATACATTGCTATTAGAGCCAGAATCTATCAGGGATTGATCTAAAACAATCTCATCATTACCTAGTATTGTTATATCTACACCATTTTTACTAGTAATAATAACTTTTGCATCAGGAGATAGAGTCATAACTTTCTCTCCGATCATTAGTTCATCGCCTACTTTTAAAACTCTAAAGAGTCTCTTGCAACAACATTTCCAAATAGTTGTTTTACAATGCCTGCTAAATTTGACATGTTTATCCTTTTTAAAATTTATTTTGAATGAATTATATCAATAAAAATAATATTGGTATATTGTACTTAGGTACAGTATTAAACTCGATTTTAAAAATATATTTTTAGTGTGATTCAGCAAAGATTTTTAAAAAACTGATTTTTTGTTTTCATGATTTATCAGCCAAATTTTTGTTTTTAGTCCTTCGCCGCCTGAGTATCCTCCAAGCGAATTGCTGGCAACCACTCGGTGACAAGGGATGATGATGGGGATTTTGTTTTTGCCGTTTGCAGAGCCTACCGCACGGCAAGCCTTTTGTCTGTCTATGTTTTTAGCCAGCTGGGCGTAGGTTATAGTCTTTCCGTAAGGAATTTTAAGTAGCGCTTCATATACGCTTTTTTGAAAGGGAGTGCCTGAAATTTCAAGTTCACATTTAAACTCGCGCAAATTTCCTTTGAAATACTCATTAAGCTCTTTTAAACAAAGCTTTAAATTTTCATCTTTAACCTCTGTTTTTACAAATTTATCCACGAAATTTAGAGCGCAAATTTTGCCCTCATCCGCACAAATTTCCAAGACTCCGATTGGGGATTTGAAGTAGGCTTTTTGCAAATTTACTCCTTTTTGTTTTGATGCATTTAAATTTAGCAAATTTTAGTTTAGTTTCTTATGCGTTTTTGGATAAAATAGGGCTAAATAGTTAAAATTTGTAGCTTATTTACTTTAAGCAAAAGGATCGGTGATGGATTTTTTTAAAGAGTATGAAAAACACGTTGATGAAAGGGCAATGCTTGGTATTCCGCCGCTTGCTTTGAGTGACGAGCAGATGAAAGAAGTTTGCGAGCTTTTAAAAGATGGTGATAAAAGGCAAGCCGAGCTTATAAATTTGCTTGCCAATAGAGTAAATCCGGGCGTTGATGATGCGGCTAAGATAAAGGCTGAGTTTTTAAACGAGATTATAAATCACGATGTAAAGATTGCCGGCGTTGATAAGCTAAGCGCGGTAAATATGCTAAAGCCTATGCTTGGCGGATATAGCGTGATCGTGCTTATAGCCTCGCTTCAAAACAGCGATAAATCCGTAGCAAAAGCTGCCTGTGAAGTGCTTAAAGATACGATTTTCGTGCATGATTATTTTAACGACGTGCTAAATTTAAGTAAGAGTAACGAATTTGCGCTTGAGGTTATCAACTCTTGGGCGCATGCGGAGTGGTTTTTGTCGCGCAAACCGCTTGATGAGGTGATAAAGGCGGTTGTCTTTAAGGTGCTTGGAGAGACGAACACTGACGATCTAAGCCCTGCAAGTGAAGCCTTTACTCGCTCTGATATCCCGCTTCATGCAAATGCTATGCTCGTTAGAAGGCAGCCCGGAAGCCTTGAAAAGATAGCTGAGCTTAAAAAAAGCGGTCGCGAGGTGGTTTATGTGGGCGATGTTGTGGGTACCGGCTCAAGTAGAAAAAGCGGCATCAACTCCATCCAGTGGCATCTTGGTCGTGAGATAGAGGGCGTGCCAAACAAAAAAACAGGCGGCATAGTTATGGGCACTACTATCGCTCCGATATTTTTTAACACCGCAGAAGATAGCGGCGCGCTACCGATCATCGCTGATGTAAGCTCGCTTGAGACCGGCGATGAGATAGAAATTTACCCGTATAAAGGCGAGATAGTGCGCGCAGGCAAGGTGGTGAGTCACTTTGCTCTCACGCCAAATACTCTGCTTGATGAGATAAGAGCGGGCGGGCGTATACCGCTTATCATCGGTCGCGGGCTTTGCATGAAGGCTAGGGCGGCTCTAAATTTGGGCGCTGAGGATATATTTACTAAACCTACACAGCCTAAGGATGAGGGCGAATTTGGCTTTACTCTAGCTCAAAAGATCGTGGGCAAGGCATGCAGCATGCAGGGTGTAAGACCAAATTCTTACGTCGAAGCTATGACTCTAACCGTAGGTAGCCAAGATACCACGGGTCCGATGACGAGAGATGAGATAAAAGAGCTTGCAAGCCTTGGATTTTCGGCTGATTTTGTGCTTCAGAGCTTTTGTCATACGGCTGCTTATCCTAAGCCAAGCGATGCGATCACGCATAAGACTTTGCCGAAATTTATGAACTCTCGCGGCGGCGTTAGCTTGAAACCCGGCGATGGTGTCATACACTCGTGGCTAAATCGCATGGTGCTTCCAGATACGCTTGGAACGGGCGGTGATAGCCATACGCGCTTTCCTATCGGCATAAGCTTTCCTGCAGGAAGCGGTCTTGTGGCGTTTGCGGCGGTGCTTGGCGTTATGCCTTTAAATATGCCAGAATCCGTCTTGGTGCGCTTTAAAGGCAAGCTTCAAAGAGGCGTCACGCTCAGAGATCTTGTAAATGCGATACCTTACTACGCGATCAAGCGCGGGCTGCTAACCGTCGAAAAGAAAAACAAGAAAAATATCTTCGCAGGCAAAATTTTAGAGATAGAAGGGCTTGAGAGCCTAAAAGTAGAGCAGGCATTTGAGCTAAGCGACGCTTCGGCGGAAAGATCGGCTGCAGCTTGCGTAGTGGCTCTTGATAAGGAACCCGTGATAGAGTATATAAGATCAAACATAACTCTCATCGAAGCGATGATAAAGGCAGGGTATGAAAGCAAGGCGACTTTAGAGCGAAGAGCTAACAAGATGCGCGAATGGTTGGCAAATCCAACCCTTCTAAAAGCCGATAGCAACGCCAAGTATGCCGAGGTGATAGAGATAGATTTAGACGAGATAACCGAGCCGATACTTGCCTGTCCGAACGATCCTGACGACGTGGCGACTCTTAGTGAAATTTTAGCTGATGAAAGACGCGCTAAAAAGATCGATGAGGTCTTTGTAGGAAGCTGTATGACAAATATCGGACACTACCGCGCGCTAGCCGAGGTGCTAAGAGGCGAGGGCGAGATACCTACGCGCCTTTGGGTTGTGCCGCCTACTAAGATGGATAAGGATAAGCTTGAGCGCGAGGGCTACTATGACGTGTTTAGAAGCGTAAAAGCACGTATAGAGGTGCCTGGCTGCTCGCTTTGTATGGGAAATCAAGCGCGAGTTGAGGATAATGCCGTGGTCTTTTCAACCTCGACTAGAAATTTTGACAACCGAATGGGGCTTGGCGCGAAAGTCTATCTTGGAAGCGCAGAACTTGCAGCAGTTTGCGCTCTACTTGGAAGACTGCCGAGTGTGGAAGAGTATATGAGGATAGTTCCTGAAAGAATCGCAGGCAAAGAAGATGAAATTTACAGATATCTAAATTTTAATGAGATAGAGAATTTCAAGATAGATTAAATTCTGATTTAAGCGGGTGAATTTGCGAATTTACCCGCTTATAAGATAAAGGATCAATATGCATTCGCATCCCGCAACTCCTTTTTTTATAATCCTAATACTTCTTATCGTAACTTTCTTTATGGCTATAATAATTCCTAAAGGCAAACGTAAGCTACTTTGGCTTTTTGTATGGTTTGTGATATTTTTTGCTGATTTGGTAGTTTTTAATTTAGCAAACAGATATTATATCTCTAAATATGCTGGAATTGAAATTTATAAAAAGTCGTTACAACGTGGTTATTATGTCGGCGAAATAGAAGGTAATACAACTAATTTTTATGTGGGAGAAAAAGGGATTTTGTCTATTGTTAATAATTTTGTAGATTTTGTAGATTTTAAAGAAAAAAATGAACATACAAAAGACAACAAATTTTACAGAATATATCTTGACAACAATATCTCAAAAGATTGCTTTTTATCAAAAAATAATATAGGAGAATTCCCTATTACATATTTTTTAAATCATATACACTCAAAGCTCATGAATAAATGTATAGCAAAAAAAGAAATTACGAAAAATGAAGTCACCGATATTTCTTTTGTAGATTGCAATAGTGCCAAATGCCAAAAAATGGAACAACCTAAGATAAGCTTTTTAGGTCGCTTAATAGGTATAAAATTTGATTACGAGGCAATGTTAAGAAGTGCCGATGAAATTGTAGCCGTTAGTAAAAATAGCTATTGCATATATAAAGATAGTAGCGTAAATAGCTGGCTGTTAAAAATGTTGTCTTTTGAATTTCATGCATATGATGATAGTTTATTTGCAAAATACTGTCAGTCGGCAGATATCAGAATTGAAGGTGTGGGAAATTCTTGCGATATTGAGCTTATAAAAAGATATTTTAAAAAATAATTAATATAGTTTATGGTGCAAAACTTTCAAGGTTGCTTGATGAAATTTAAACTTAATATAATAACTATATATTCTTTAGAAAATACAAGAAGTAAAATTTGAGGCTTATTTCGCCTCAAATTTGTAGTATCAAAATGAAATTTTATAGTCCAAGCAGGCTTTTAAGCACCATATAAATGATCGCCGCAGATCCGCCCGCTATCGGTAGAGTTATAACCCAAGCAAGCACGATAGGCTTGACCATAGCCCAGTTTGCATCTTTATTAAAGACTCCTATTCCAAGAACAGCTCCTATTAGAATATGTGTTGAGGAGACAGGAATACCAAGCTTTGTAGCAAATAGTATCACAGCACTAGCTCCAAGCTCGGCACTAAAACCAGTAGTTGGCAGTATCTCTGCAAGTTTAGATCCTATGGTCATGATAACTTCTTTGCCTAAAAACCAGAGTCCTACAACGAGTGCGATACCAAACGTTATCATGGCTATATTTGGAATAGGCGCAGTAGCGTTTATACTTCCGGTTTTTAATACGTCCAAAATAGCGGCAAAAGGTCCAACGGCATTCGCTATATCGTTTGCTCCGTGAGAAAAGGCAAATGACGAAGCTGTAAAAATTTGAAACCAAGAAAAAATTCTATTTGTGCTTTTTTCCGCATCGCTTTTACTCATTACATTTATCATTGCCAAGGTTGCAAGGTATGTGACTATGCCTATAACGCATATAATCCAAACAGTGCCTATGAGACCAACGTCAAAATTTAGATGTTTAAGCCCTTTAAATAGCATCATCGCAGATATTATGATCGCTCCTACTGCGGCTACGATGGGGATATGCTTTCTCATAGCTCTAAAAGTATCTATTGTTTTTTCGCGCTCTTTCATAGATTTTATAGCCATCTTGTATTCGCTTTTTTCAGCATCAATATTTTCTTCATCTATTATTGCTATTTTGCTTAATATTCTTATCTGCTCTTCTACTGGCTTTGTTTTTAGATCTCTTAGATACTGCTCTTTAAAGCTCTTTCTCTCTTTTTTAAGCTTTTTAAGCTCAATTGTGGAAATTCTAGTCGGATTTATAATTCTTGTTTTTATGTAGCTATATATCGAGTAGGATAAAATTCCTCCAAGGAGTGGAGAGATAACCCAGCTGATAGCTATCCTTCCAATACCCTGCCAAGATACCATTCCTAGAGCATCTTTTCCATCCATAGTCATAAAACCCATAGTAAGTCCAGCACCTACAATACCTCCTACTATAGAGTGAGTAGTGGATATAGGAAGTCCTTTTTTAGAGGCAACAAATAGCCATAATCCAGAGCTTAAAAGTGCTGACATCATAATAAGCACAAAGAGCATCGGGTCAATTCCAGTCTCAGGAAAGCGTATAATACCCTCTCTAATTGTCTTAGTAACCTCTCCTCCGGCGAAAATAGCTCCACTTAGCTCAAATACGGCAGCTATTATAAGAGCTTGTTTGATCGTAACTGTTTTTGCCCCGACGCTTGTTCCAAATGAGTTTGCAACGTCGTTGCCGCCGATATTAAACGCCATAAATATACCAAATATACTGGCTATTAAAAATAGTAAGAAGTGGTGAGACGGGATGTATTCGTACCCCCAGATAAAAAATCCTATAGTAGCTATTGAAAATACAATAAATGCGAACAGATTATCGCGCGACAAGGTGACCTCCACAATAAGTCAAAGTATAATAATTATATCTATAATTTTTTAAAATAGCCAAAATTTAAGACATTTGCACATAAAATATGATTTTAACTCTCGCATAGTTTTACTGCAAATTTAATTGCCTCTATATAGCTTGAAGTATCAGCAATGCCCTTGTATGCGATATTAAATGCGGTTCCATGATCGACGCTTGTGCGGATAATGGGTAAATTTAGGCTTACGTTTATGCTTTTATCAAAGTAAAGCGCTTTAAGAGGGGTTAGTCCTTGATCGTGATAGATGGCTGCTATTTTATTTAGTTTTTTAAGTGAGCTAGGATTAAAGGCGGCATCTGGCACTAGAGGACCTATAAAAATATCTTTCTTAAAATATCTATTGGCTCGGTTTATGGCTATTTTTATTTCGCTTTCTTCTTTGCCGCCAAGCACACCATTATCGCTAGCATGAGGGTTAAAGCCTAAAACTCCTATTTTTTCAAATTTTGTGCATTTATGAAGAGATATGAGAAATTTATAAAATTTTTTTGATTTTATCTGTTTTGATACCTTGCCAAGGGGTATGTGATCGGTAAAAAGCGCCACAAAAAGTTCATTGCATCCAAGCATCATTATCGCATCTTTTTTAAATTTATGCCTTAGATAATCCGTGTGACCTACAAAAGGCACTTTGGCTTTACTCCACGCCTCTTTATTGATTGGTAGAGTTGTTATCGCATCCGCTTTACCTTTTTTGGCTAATTTAATAGCATTTTTAAAAGAGTCAAACGAAAATTTACCGCTCTTTTTGCTGATTTTGCCAGGCTTTATATCAAAACACTCTCCGCATTCATAAAATTTCATATCACTTGGAATACTAAGATTTAGCTTTTTAGCGACACTACTTAACAACTCTTTGTTTATACAGTAGATTGGCACCATAAATTTAGAAATTTCCTCATGAGTTTTTAGCGCAATTTCTGGTCCTATGCCATTAATATCACCTAAGCTAATTGCTATTTTACGCACTCTATCATCTCTTTTATGGCTTGTTTAAGTCCTACAAAAACACTTCTGGCAATTATACTTTGTCCAATATTTAGCTCTTTAATTTCCGGAATAGATGCTATATCTTTTACGTTTTGATAATTCAATCCATGTCCGGCAGCCACCTTAAGACCAAGATAATCTCCAAATTTAGCGGATTCTTTTAGCTTATCAAGCTCTAAATTTAGAAGTTCTTTTAGCTCTATTTTGCTTTTTTGCAAATCTTTAATAGAGTAGTTTGTATTGGCTAGATTCGAGTTTAGCATCAGATAAGTGTTCGCATACGCACCCGTATGAAGCTCGATCCAATCGGCTTTTAGCTCGTGTGCCAACTGAACGCTCTCTTCAATAGGGTCTATAAACAGAGATACCTCTATCTCGTTTTCTTGGAGTTTTTTTATAACTTGACCTAAATTAGATATTTCTAAATTTAATCCACCTTCGGTAGTTAGCTCCTCACGCTTTTCTGGCACCAGCGTAGCTCTTGATGGTTTTAATTTTAAAACTAAATTTATTATTTCGGTATCTATGGAGCACTCTAAATTTACAGGAATTTTGGAGTTGGTAATGATATTTTTTACATCCATTTCATTTATATGACGACGATCTTCCCTCAGATGAATTGTGATTTGATCGGCACCCGCTAAATAGGCTTCAAAGCTAGCTAGTAGAACATCAGGATCATTTACTTTGCGTGCCTCTCTTAAAACGGCTATGTGATCGATATTTACTCCAAGAAGCATTTTTATCCTTTTTTGAAATGATTATATTAAATTTTGCTTTAAATTTACAATTGTTATAATCCAAAAATCAAATTTTTAAAGGAAATGTCATGACTATTAGAGAAAAAATTTTAGAAGATATTAAGACTGCCATGAAGGAAAAAGACAACTTCAAGCGTGATACTCTAAGACTTATAAACTCTGCAATAAAACAGGTTGAGGTTGATGAAAGAGCCCAGATGAGCGATGAAAAAGTACTTGCGATACTCCAAACTCAAATTAAACGTAGAATCGACTCTGTCGAGCAGTATAAAAAAGGCGGTCGGGATGATTTGGCACAAAATGAAGAAAATGAGATAAAGATTATCTGCGAATACATGCCAAAACAGCTAAGCGAGGATGAGCTAAGAGCCGAGATAGAAGCGATAATATCTGAGCTCGGAAGCGGGGCTAATATAGGCACGGTAATGAAAATAGCAAAGGAAAAAATCGGCGCTAGAAGCGATGGCAAAAGCATAAGCGATTGTGCTAAAAAACTTCTTTCTTAAATCTATAAATTTACAAAAGAGATCTTTAAAATCTCTTTTGTAGTTAAATTATTTTTTATCGTTTGATATACTCTCTTCAACCATAGCATCAATTATCTTAAATGTATTGCTACTAAGCTCTTTTAATTTTGTAAATCTATCTACAAATTTTGAAATATCTTTCATGGAGTAGCCATTTTCGGACTCTTGTAGATTTTTGTAAATCAAACTACTCATCTCTTCTGCCGGAAGCCTGATTTTATCATAGCTTTTTGAGCCGCTAAAGTAGTTTTTGCAATCATTTTCATACCAGCTTCTCATATTATCAGATTGCCTTTGCATATCCTCGTCATTTCCTCTTTCGTTAATGACGTTATTGTATGCGGTTTGTTGATAGGTTACCTGCGTTATTTTTCCTATTATTCCCACTGTCTTATTTTCTACATATTTTGAAATTTTAGCGGTTTTTGTAGCGCCTTGGCTAAATACATTAATAGCCTCTCTGAAATTTGCAACACTTACATTTGCTACTTGGGCTATCTGTGTTATTTTATTTGAGTTATCGTTTAGTTCGTTTGTCTGTTGTTGAAGTGTTTGGATATTTATTCCTATTTCACTTGTTGCTTTTTGTGTATTTTCAGCTAGTTTTCTCACCTCATCGGCAACTACTGCAAATCCGCGCCCATGCTCTCCCGCACGTGCCGCTTCTATAGCTGCATTTAAGGCTAGAAGGTTGGTTTGCTCTGCTATATCTTTAATTAGATTTACAACTGATGAAATTTCATCAGTTCTGTTTGTAAGGTTTCTTATAGCTTCGCTTGAATCGGTTATCAAGCTTTCCAAATCGCTCATATTTGAGCTGAGCTCATTTACCGCTACTATGCTTTCGCTAGCCCTGTTCGATGTCTCTTGAGCCATAGTAGCTATCTCTGTTAAGTTTTTGATACTTTGATCAAGATCATTTTGAACATCAACAATGCCACTATTTCCATTGCCAAGCTCGCTAAATTTCTCTGATAAAACTCCTCTTGTTTTACCTTTTTGTCCGGCTTTAATACCCTCAACGCCTTCACTCATAGACTCTGCATTGCTTTTAAAAAGTCCTCTAAAACCCTCTACAAATATATTTCTATAGGCTATTCCATTTTCTGCTGATTTTACGCATGTGCCCATCTCTCTTTGCAAAGCTTCTATTTGATCTAGAAGATCATTGATCCCAAGCGCAATTTGACCTATAGGTTCATTTGGATCTATATCCAAAATTCTAGGTTCTAAAATACCGTTTCTAGCTTGTGAGATAACGCTTAAAATTTCATCATAGTTTACTTTTTTGCCAAAAAACATAATTTTTCCTTTTATAGTCTTTGTAAGTTATTCATTAGCTCATCATAGCTTGTATTTTTTTCTTGTAAAATTTGCGTCAACAGTTTTCCTGAAGCATCTATTCCACCACTTTTTTCTGCATCCAAAAGCCTTTGATATAAAGGTATTATTATTTCAAGTGCTTTAGGATTTGGTTTTCTGCGTACGGAGTAATATCCTATGATGTTGCCTTTTTCATCGATTGATGCGGTAACATTTGCAAAAACCCAATAATAAGATCCGTCAAAACTTCTGTTTTTGACATATGCAAAAATTTCTTGTTTATTTTTAATGTATTCCCATAAAAATTTAAAAATAATTCTTGGCATATCAGGATGTCTTACTATATTATGCGGTTTGCCTATAAGTTCTGAACTTTTAGCGCCAACAATATCTGCAAAAGGCATATTACAATATGTTATTTTTCCTTTTGTATCCGTCTTTGAGACCAAAAAAGCATCACTACTTACTTGTCGCTCTTTTGAACCATTTGATGTGTAACTCATTTTTCCTTCTTTTTAGTTTAATTTTTTACGGCACTAGCCAGATCCCACATAGGCATAAATATACCAAGTGCTAAAAATACTACCATGACAGCTATAAAACCAATTAAAATAGGTTCTATGTATGCTGAAATGTTATCAACAATATCGTTAAATTTTACTTTATAATAATCTGTTACCTTTTCCATCATACCATCAATATTTCCACTTTGCTCTCCTGCACTTATCATCTGTATTAGCATATTTTCATAGAGCTCGGTGTCTCTAAAAGCTTCCGTGAGCGGAACTCCTCTTTGAACCCCTATTTTTACCGTAGATACTTTTTTGTTGATCTCTTGATTTGAAACTGTAAGAGTTGCCGTATCAAGAGCTTCCGCTATAGGAATCCCGGCTCTTACAAGTTCTGTAAATATTAGATTGAATCTATTCATAGTCGAAAAAAAGATAATTTTTCCTATCAAGTAAACTTTGAGCATATATTTATCAAAGCCTGATCTAAAATCATCACTTTTTCTGTACATATACTTTATCGCATATATAGTAGCTATAAAGCCTATTAGAATATATAGACCATAATTGCTTAATGCACTTTCAATTCCAAGCAGTATCCTGGTAGGAAGCGGTAAATTTGCACCAAGCTGCTCAAATATCTCTTTAAATTTAGGAACAACATATATCATCAATATTAAAAAAGCTATCGCTATAGCGCATACTACAATAATAGGGTATCTGATTGCTTTTTTAAATTTTTGTTGATTATCCCAAACTTCTTGTAAAATTTCAGCTAACTTAGCAAGCGATTCTGCCATATTTCCGGTATTTTCTCCAAGTTTTACCATTGCTATAACTACATCTCCAAGCTCTGATCTGAATTTTGAGATAGAATCAGTTAAGCTTTGTCCCTGATTTAGATCATCATTAAGAGTAGAGAATATAAATTTTAGTTTTTTATCATCTGTGGCATTTGCTACTTCTTTAATACTATCATGAATCGAAATTCCGGCATTTGTCATAACACTTAGCTGTCTTATGGCTGCTACTAAATTTGGTACTTTGACCTTAGTGCCTTGGAAGAAATTTTGAATCTTAGAAATAATATCTTGAAATTGCTCTTCAAGAGGTATTGTTTTTGTCTCGCCAATTTTTACTATAGCGCCTGCGTTTTTAAGCTTGGCAGCATTTTTTGCTTCATTTTGGTTGTTTGCTTTAAGTACCATCTTTTGACGACGGCCCTTTGACATATATTCGACTTCAAAATATTTCATACTTTAGCAACCCTTAAAATTTCATCTATTGTAGTTATGCCTTTTGCAGCCCTTATAACCCCATCTTTAAACATGTCTATAAAGCCCTCTTCGTAAGCTACTTTTTTTATCTCTTCTTTTGTGGTTCCGTTTGCTATCATGCTAGCTATAGTGTCGCTAATAGGTAGAATTTCACTTATCATTTCACGTCCCATATATCCTGTTTGTGAGCATTTTTCACAACCTACATGCTTATAAAATTGATAATCTTGCGGTAGATAGCTTTCAAACTGCTCTTGCATCTTTAAAGGAAGAGCAGTTTTTTGTTTACAGTAAGGGCATAGTTTTCTAACAAGTCTTTGAGCCTCTATAGCTACTAATGATCCACTAATTAAATAAGATTCAATACCCATATCCACAATTCTAGTTACAGCACTGATTGCATCGTTTGTGTGTAGAGTAGAAAAAACCAAGTGACCCGTAAGTGCCGCTTGTATAGCTATACGAAGCGTCTCTTGATCTCTAATCTCTCCTATCATTATAACATCCGGGTCTTGTCTTAATATAGATCTAAGAGCCGAAGCAAACGTCAGACCAACCTTTTCATTTACGTGAACCTGCTGTATCATATTTAGTTGATACTCTACAGGATCCTCGACTGTAATGATTTTTGTTTCAATGCTTTTTATATCGTTTAATGCAGCATATAAAGTTGTGGTTTTGCCTGAGCCAGTAGGTCCGGTAACCAATATAATACCATATGGAGCCTTCATTGCCTTATTAAATTTAGCAAAACTTTCAGGATGCATTCCTAAATTTTCAAGACTAATAAGAACCTTCGATTTATCAAGAATACGTAAAACTATACTCTCACCATTTAAAATAGGCAAGGTAGAGATACGAAAATCATACTCTTTGCCTGCTACTTGAGCAGAAAAACGACCATCTTGAGGCTTTCTTCTCTCGGCGATATCCATATTTGAAAGTAACTTCATACGAGAGACCATTGGCGGGAATATGTCTTTATCAAAAATAAATGTCTCCGTAAGCATGCCATCAATTCTGCTTCTAACTATACAGTTATTTTCGGTAGGCTCTATATGTATGTCACTAGCCCTACCTAGAATCGATGTTTTTAAAATAATTTCAATAAGTTTTAATATGCCAGAACTCTCCTCGTTTCCTGCAATCGCAGTACTTGAAAGTTCTTTCCTGATATCTGCAATTATCCCTTTAACACTTTCGCTAAGCTCGATTTTACTTAGATGTTTATCTATTTGGGACGGATCTGACACCACTACTTTTAGAAGCTTTCTACTGAATATATTTTGTAGTTTGTCTTGAGCCTCGATATCAAAAGGGTTCTTAAAAGCTACATAAACTCTTATTTCATCCTCTTTTACCGGAAGTGCTTCATGCTTTTTAAGTTGAAGCAGTGATACTTTTTCTGATAGTCTATAATCTATGTCTATAGTGTCAAGATCGATATAGTCAAGATCAAATTTTTTTGCAGTAAATTTCAAAAACTCAGGCAAGTCTATAATAAATTTCTCAACTATATTGGATAATCTTATTCTTTGAGTTCTATATAACTCTGCCAATATATTCATAATCTTTTGTTCTGATATATCTGCAGATATATCTTTTATAGCTTGTTCAAAATTTACTTTTTCGCTTAATAGTTTCTCTATATCCTGTTTTTGCTGCTCAGATATTATATTGTTTTTAAAGGCAGTAGATAAAAATAAATCATAAATCATATCTGCCACTTTATTCTCCTTTTTGACTTGCTGCAATAAAAATAGATTTTAATATTTATATATTAAGTTTTTTATATCCTACTTATGCTCCTTAATATAAAATTAAATTTATATGGCATTACTCTCAATATGTTTTATTAAATCCTCAATCTCTTTTGAGTTTGTTTTGTCATTGTAAATTCTAAGCACCTTAACTGCATCATATTTTTGACCTAAATTATACTTGGATTTCGCAAAAATTACCCAACTCTCTTCATTGTCACTATCTAGTTCATTAGCTATCAGAGCCCATTTTTCACTATTTTTATAATCTTCTATATCATAGTATTTTTTGGCTATAAGCACAGCTAAATCAGAGCTGTTTGATTTATCAAATTTAGTCTTTAACTCATCTACAGAGATATCTAAATTAGAAGATTGTATTTCAAATTTGAATACTTTTTGGCTCTCTATCGGGCTATCGTTTTTGAGACTCACATTTTCAGCATTTAAATTTATAGTTTCTTCAGTGGGAGCGCTTAGTATAACTTCTTTTCTTATGCCAGTGATTTCACTCGATACTGTCTCTATAGGATTCGTATTGGTATTTTTTAATTCTTTAATCGGTTGTTCTAAATCATTTTTTGCCAAAGATTGTTGCATATCGTTAATATCATTATTTTCAATAGTAGATTCATTGTTTATTATATTATCATTATTTAATGTATTGTTATATGTATTAGGTAGAGTATCTTTGAGTATAGTTTCTGGTGTCTTCATTTGATTTGCATTAGTATTTTTTATCTCATATGTTGAAGAGCTATTTTTGGCAATATTTATAGACATATCTTCAAAATAAAAAAATACAAGCGAGGCTGTAGTTACAGATGCAGCAAGTATAGCAACGAGCATGTATGTTTGATACTTTTTATCTTTGTTGCCTTTACTGTTTTTTCTTTGTTTATCGTAAACTCTCCACTTTCTTTCAAGTTCCAATATCTCTTGTACTTCAAGCATTTATAAGCTCCGATCTGATGGCTGACATCTCTAAAATTTTAGTATTCATTGTATCAGTACTGATAACGGTTGGTTGATTTTCCTCAAAGTATTCATAAAGTTCAAAAAAGTTAAACATCAACTTATTAAGCATTGTAAGACTACCTTTTATTAAGCGACTGATTAACTCAAATTGCTCATCTGTAAATTTTAAAAATTGATAATCAAATTTTTTAGATTGCAATTTGCTCTCTAAATAAACTCTCATATCATTAATATCAATAGAACCTATATCTATACTCTCCCAAATTCTAGCCTGAAAATAATCCTTTGTCAATATATCTCCACTATCTGTTTTGCGGACGGTGAATATAAATCTAAAAAATCCGCTATCAGAAAGCAGTCTAATTTTTTCTATTAAAATTTCAGGGTATAGCTGGGCTTCATCTAAAAATACTGTAAATATTTTTTTATTATTCTCGTCAAATTTTGTATTACAAATTTTAACGAACTGCTCATATGTCTCTACTTTGTCTTTCGGTTCTTCTTTGAATATTGCTTCATAGAGAGAACTCATAAATTCAGATTCATTAAAAAAAGGATAAGAAAAAAATATGATATCATCTCGATCTTTAAGATCTTTTACTATCTTTTTTAATAAAAAAGTTTTTCCGCCGCCAGGTTTTCCATAAAACACTATAAGCTTTACAGGTTTTTCTATAAGATTCATAATCTTTTTATATGCCGCAACAGATTTATCTAAATGTATATACTCGTTTTCATTGCTATCTTCGGCAAATAAATTTTTTATTATTGTGTATCTATTGCTGCTCATATGTTGACCTTGAAAAACCTAAATCCTTAAGAGTTTGTTTTACTGGGGTAGGTGATGATATATCTATAATTCTAGGAGTTATTATAAACACAAGCTCTGTTGTTCTAAGTTGGTCTTTTGTGCTTTTAAATGCATTTCCAACAACTGGAATATCACCCAAGAAAGGTACTTTTGTGTTTTCTTTGCCTTTGGTTTGAGCTATTAGCCCACCAAGAACTATTGTATCTCCGCTATTTACGTGAACTACTGTTGAAAGTTTCTTTTGGATAGTATCCGGAGCTATCTCCCTTATTGTAGTGGTTTGTCTTGTATCGTCCTCGTTGTATTTAAAGCTACTTAATGAAGGATTGATTCTTAGCATAATCTTATTATCGTCAGAAACCTCAGGAAGTAAATTTAGTAAAATTCCTATAAAAACTGAGTATTGTTTGTAAGTTACAGTTGTCTTTCCGCTTAATGCGTTGTTGTTTGTACTCTCTTCTTGGACTCTGTAGTTTATGTTATCTCCAACAGAGATAAGGGCTTGTTGATTATTAAGAGTAGCTATCTTTGGACTTGATACTATCTTTGTCTTTCCATTTACTTCAAGGAAGTTGATTACCCCATCCAGATTGAAAGTAAATCCGGGTATTAGATTTAGATTTTGAGACAATCCCCCTCTTAAATTTCCTTGATCAATATTTCTGCTTGACCAATGTATTGTATTTCCGGGAGTTGTTCCATATGTAAATTTAGGCACTCTAATAGGGTTGCCACTGGAGTCTTTTTCTATCGTTTCTTCCATGCTTATAGGTATAAATCTATTAAAAAGACCCGTCTTAAAACCTATATTAAATTTGCTCCAATCAACTCCCTTTGTGTAACTATTCGATAGATCAACGGATATTATAGATACATCTATAAGTACTTGTTTTTTTAATCTTTTTTGAAGATCATCAATATATTCTGATACTCTTTTTATTTGAGCAGCGGTTCCTGTAACTGTAACAAGTCCCGCGTTAGCATTTATTATAGGATCCGGGGCTACAATACTCTCTGTGGTGTTATTTAATATGGCTTTGATTTCAGAATCAAGTTTTTCCCAAAAATCGAATCTTTCAATACTTCTGATTACGTTATCTAGCTTTCCGCCACCTTTTGTAATATCTGAAACATCGCCGTCATCCTGATCATTTCCTACTTCAATAGGCGCAGAATCTACAGATGCTTTAGTAATAGCAGCACCCTCTCTAATAGATGTTATATAATCAATTTTAAATGTTTTTGTTTGCAGTGCAGAAATTCTTAATATTCCTTTATCAAAGGTATGGTATATATTTTTTTCATGTAACAATATATTGAAAATTTCATTAAGAGTCATATCTTTTATGTTGATTCCCGATATCTCTTCGTTTATTGCATTTTTGGCGAATTGGTCTTTTGTGATAACGCTAAAATGGCATATATCAGAAAGTTGCGTTAAGATTTCTTGTATGGATACCTGTTCGCTTATTTTTAAGTTAAAAATTCTTTTATCGCAACTATCCTTAGCCAAAGCCGGATATGTTGAAAAAAGAATTAAAGCTATTATGGCTATAAATTTATTTAATCTTAATACCAACATTATTTCTTCCTTTTGTAATATTTAGTTCTAAATTTTGATCTTTATTTACTAGCATCACACTTGATGCCTTTATTTTTTTAAGTGTATAATCTCCTACTTTTTCGCCGACTTTATACCATTTATTATTAATTTTTGCTCTATCATTAAATATAGCATGCAGACCAAGAACCTCACTAGAGCTTGCATTATCATCCGATATGGTTTTTTTTGAGTGTTTTTGTATTAAAAAAGGATCTTGTAGCTTATTTATATTAGTTTCATTTAGACCTTTTCTGGGTGTATTTATAGATTCAAACATCTTGTCATACTCTTTAATATCAGAGTTTTTAAGCTCATTTTCTTGAGCAGTAACATTTTGAATTTTTTCTTGTGTTTGTACTATATTTTGCCGCTCTTGAGTTGAGTTGTTTGCAAGAGCTGTCAAACAAGATATAGAAGCGAGTAGTATTATTTTATAAAATTTCATTAATATTTCATCCCCCATACATAAATACCAACAGTTCCTATTAGTTCTTTTTTAGTAGAATTAATATCCATATAATTTACATCTACAACTAAATCGGATTCTTCAATAGAATTTATATAGCCTACAATATCTTTAAAGCTTCCTTCAAGGTCTATTTTTATATCTAATACTTGTTCAATTTTTTTTGGAGTAGGGTTTTTAAACTCGTTTGAAATTTTTGTTATTTTAACACTATTTTTATTAGCTAAAAATGCTAAACTGTCTAAAAATTTAGCCCAGTTTTGTTCGTTGAAAAGAAGATATGATAATTCTTGTAGTTTATTATCAAAATATTGATTTGTAAATTTAGCTGTATCAAGTTCTTTGCTTAAAGAATTTAGCTTATTTTGTTGCTCTTTTATTTTAAAATTTACATCTCCATTTACGGTAACAGAGGCTAAGTAGTTGTTTGTATCGTCTAATTTTCTAGATATTTCTTCATTTTGATTTAATGTTGTTTCATAATACTGCTGGGCGGGATCCCAAGTAAGTAGATATGTTAAAAATGCTATTATAACAAGAGTTCCAAGAAGCATCATAGATACTTCACTATCCTTTTTGCTATCAAAATAAGTGTCTATTTTTACTAAAATACTATCTTTTTTCATTATTTGATCTTTACTGTGACATTGCTTTCGTACATCGGATTTTGCTTATTTGGGTCAAAAATAATCTCTTGCGTTGTTATAGAGTATTTTACCTGCTTGCTTACATTTTCTATAAATTCGGTAAGTTGTTTTTCATTTTGACTAAGTAACATAATAGTCATATTTTTATCCGTATTAACAACTTTTCCAACTTTTATATCTTTTTCGCTAATAAGTTTTGTAAGCTCATAAAGAACTATGCTTTTCATAGGATAGTTTGCTTTTTTATCATAAATTTCAGTTAGCAAACCCTTTCTAAAATCTATCTTTTCATTCTCTTCATCAAAAACTTTTTTTGTATTTTGATATTCATTGGCTAGTCTTGCCAGAGTAGACTCTATTCTTACTCTTTCCGCATGAGCTATATTGTATTCATCTGTCAGTATATTTGTATTTTGTTCTGTTATAAAACCGTATATATACTGATATGATGGGTATAAAAAAGCCAATAAAAAACCTGCTGCTATATACAGCATCAGCTTTCCACTATTTCTTTTAAATAGCGGTGGTGGTCTCAAAAATAGAGAAAAATTAAAATTATCATCATTTATATCTTTATAGTCTTGTGCAAAGACAGACATAAGCGCATGAAATCCACTTACTTGAACCTCTTTTGTGTTTATGGATATTTTTAGATCAAAGGTGTTTACAGGTATGCCTATTTTACTTTCTAAAGAATTGTAAAATTTAGCTATATCAATATCGCTTAATATAAATAAGTTTTGAATTTTTATGCCATAAATTCTGCTTATGCTATTTAAAACATCACTGATATAGTATGAAATTTCATCAAAAATTTGAGATAAAAATTCTTTGTCTATATCATCTTCGGTGTCTTTTAAGATTTTCTCAAATTCTAGCTCATCAACTCTATTTTCACGCAATGCAGAAAATTTATCGTTAATTGTTTTTATTGAGTATCTTAATGGTCTGGATTGTAAATAATCCCCGTTTTTATATACAGATATGAAAGCATCGTCATTTTGCATAACTACAAATGCATCTATGCTTTGGGATGATAAAAGATTTTTTTTGTAAGGGGCTGCAAACATAAGCGGTGCAGCTGCGATATAGTCTATATAGGATACTTTTCTCGCTATAGGAGAAAATATTTGATTTATTATTGCATTTTCTATTACAAAAAGGTTAAAAATTCTATTTTCAGAACCCGTATGTTCAAGTTCATTGTATGTTATTTTATACTCTTTAGACGTATCTAAATCAAATTCCTCATAAGCTTTAATGGTGATGAGATCCGGAATATCTGCATCTTCACTTCCGCCAGGTATCTCTACCGAGCCTATCATTAAGTCTTTATATTTTAAGTAAGATATAAAAAAACTATTTTTATTTACTTTTTCTATATTGCATTCTGAGAATTCGTTGTTTAAAAATATATATGAATTTTGGGTATATGCATCTATAGATACTATACCGCTCCCACTTTTCTTATTTTTATTTTTGTTTGGCATATTGCAATCACTTTAAAATATAAAATAACACTTACCATTTTAATAAAAAACAAATTAAAAATCAATAGTTATTTATTTTGTTTATGATTTTTCCATCCTTGTGCCAGTCTTTTTTAACAATTACTATAAGTTTTAAAAATATTTTTTTATCTGTTAATTTTGATATCATTTTTCGTGAATTTATTCCGATTCTCTTAATTGTTTCGCCATTTTTTCCAATAATCATGGATTTATGTATCTCTTTATCGGTTATTATTGAGGCAAAAATTTCTATAATTTCATTTTTTTCTTTAACTTTATCTATGATCACATCGGTAGAGTAGGGTAGCTCATCACTTAAATTATCATATATCGCCTCAAGTATAAATTCTTTATAAATTTCTTTTTCGTTAGTGGGTGTTAAAAACTCCGGATCGTAAAAGTACTCATGCTCAGGCAAAAGCTTACAAATTTCATCAAGCAGAGGCTTTTTATAAGTCTGTTTTTTTATACTGAAAGGTAGCAAAGCTACAAATTTATCTTGAAATTTAGAATACGTAGATATTTTTTCTAAAATTTTATCATTTGAAACTTCATCAACCTTTGTTAAAACCAAGATATGAGGCACGGCTGGTTTTAAGTTTAAAAATTTCTCATACTCCTGCGTTGAGTCATGAACCGAGGCTAAAAATACAATCACGTCACAATCGCTCATTGATTTTATAGCTTCGTTTATCATTAGTTTGTTTAGCGTTTTATCACTCTCGTGAAGTCCTGGTGTATCGGTAAAGATTATCTGATCTTCTCCGTTCATCACGATACCGCTTATCTTGCGTCTTGTTGCGTTTTGTTTGTGTGATACGATTGTGATTTTTTCATTGAGCAGGCAGTTTAGTAGCGAGCTTTTGCCTGCGTTTGTTCTGCCGATTATGCTTACAAAGCCTGATTTCATAGTATGTATCTTGCTAGATCTTGATCTTTTATTATATCTCCAAGCCTATCTTCCACAAGTGCTTTATCAACTTCTATAGTTTTTCCACTATGTTCGCTAGCTTCAAAGCTTATATCTTCTATAACTCGCTCGATTACCGTATGAAGCCTTCTTGCACCGATATCTTCCATCTTCTCATTTGCATTTTGAGCTATTTTGGCTATCGCTCTTATAGCTTCATCTTGAAATTTAAGCTCGACATTTTCGGTTTTTAAAAGCGCTTCGTACTGTTTTAAAAGCGAATGTTTAGGTTGGGTTAAAATTTGATACAGCGCATTCTCATCAAGGCTGCTTAGTTCAACTCTAAGCGGAAATCTTCCTTGAAGCTCAGGTATCAGATCGCTTGGTTTGCTTATGTGAAACGCACCCGCCGCGATAAAAAGTATATGATCGGTCTTTATAACTCCAAATTTTGTAGTTACGGTCGAGCCTTCAACTATAGGCAA
Organism: Campylobacter sp. RM16187; assembly: GCF_025319965.1. Taxonomy (NCBI): domain Bacteria; kingdom Pseudomonadati; phylum Campylobacterota; class Epsilonproteobacteria; order Campylobacterales; family Campylobacteraceae; genus Campylobacter; species Campylobacter sp. RM16187. The sequence goes on along the minus strand of NZ_CP012549.1, from coordinate 1,049,791 downwards.
AAGATCTCTTTGAACCCCCTCTTTACTCGGATCTTGCCTGCTTGAATTTCCGGAGCTAACAGCAACCTTATCGATCTCATCGATAAAGATGATACCTTCATTTTCAGCCCTTCTTAAAGCTTCAGACTTGATACTTTCCATATCTAAAATTTTCTCGCTAGCTTCGTTTTTAAGAGCCTCTTTAGCGTCTTTTACTTTCATCTCTTTTTTTACGGTTTTGTTGCTTAGTCCTATTATTTTTACAAAACTCTCTTGCATTTGAGCCATATCAGGAGGCATGTTTGTGCCAGCATCAAAGCTGCTTTGGGTGATTTCTATCTCGATATTTAGATCATCAAGATCGCCGTTTTTAAGTCTTGCTGCCATCTTCTCATAGCTTCTTTGATAATCAGCCTTTTTCTCCTCACTTGCTCCGGTTGGAAGTGGCGGAAGAAGCTTTTTGATTATTTTATCCTCGACGTATTCATCGATTTTATCTTGGTTTTTCTCTCTAAATTCGGTTTTTACGAGACTTATCGCAGCCGCAACCAGATCTCTTACCATAGACTCTACATCGCGTCCTACGAAGCCAACTTCAGTATATTTGCTAGCTTCTACTTTTATGAAAGGCAGTCCCATCATCTTTGAAAGGCGGCGGGCGATCTCGGTTTTTCCAACGCCTGTTGAGCCTATCATAAGTATATTTTTAGGCACTATATCATCTTGCATTGATTTTTCAAGTTTCATTCTGCGATATCTGTTGCGAAGGGCGATTGCGATGATTTTCTTGGCATCTTTTTGGCCGATTACATAATCATCTAAAAATTTCACTATCTCTTTTGGGGTTAAATTCATTCTTTATTCTCTTCTAAAACGTAGGTTTTTATATTTGTATTTGTGTATATGCATAGCTCTCCGGCTATTTTTAGGCTCTCGGTTACTAAAAGCTCTTCGTCTATGTCGCTAAATTTATCAAGCGCTCTAGCTGCTGCAAGTGCGAAATTTCCGCCGCTTCCTATGGCTGCTATCTTGCCGTCTTCAGGTTCTACCACGTCGCCTGTTCCGCTTAGTAAGAAAATTTTATCGCGATTTAGTACTAGCATCATAGCTTCAAGCTTGCGCAGATACTTATCTTTGCGCCACTCTTTACTAAATTCTATCACGGCTTTTAGCAGATCGCCTTTGGCGTGTTCTAAATTATTTTCAAACATATCAAATAGATTAAACGCATCGGCAGTGCTTCCGGCAAAGCCTGCTAAAACTTTGCCGTTATGAATTTTGCGAATTTTAACGGCATTTGCTTTAAGCACCGTATTGCCAAAGCTTACTTGCCCGTCACCGCCGATTACAGATTTGTTTTTGCCTTTATAGGCGAGGATGGTTGTTGCGTGAAACACTACTCGCCCTCGACTTCTAGCTTAAGCTTTGCATGGATGCCGTGTCCTAGCTTTACGTCCACGTCAAAAATACCTGTTGATTTGATATGTCCGTCGGTATCAAAGCTTTTTTTATCTATTGCAAGGTTGTGTTTTTGCTCTAAAGCGTGAGCGATCTCATCTTTGGTAACTGCGCCAAACAGCGAGCCGTTAGCGCCAAGAGGTTTTTTGATAACCAGCTTTATGTTTTCAAGTTGTTCTTTTAGAGTTTCTAAATTTGCAAGCTCATACTTTAGCTCTTCAGCCTTTCTTTTTTGAGCCGCTTCATATTGGCGAAGTACGTCAGGAGTTGCTGCTTTTGCCAAGCCTCTGCCGATTAGGAAGTTGTTTCCGTAGCCGTCTTTTACCTCTTTTATCTCTCCTGCTTTTCCAAGAGATTTTACGTCTTTTATTAATAATACTTTCATTTTTATCCTTATAAATTTAAATTTTAGTCAAATTTGCGCCCGTTTTTGCGCCCTATGATAAATCTTAGCGCATTTAGCTTGATAAAACCGTCCGCGTCTTTTTGATCATAGACACTATCTTCTTCAAATGTGCAAAACGCTTCGCTAAAGAGATTATCGTTTTTGCTGTCTCTACCTAGGATGATCACGTTTCCTTTGTATAGCTCGACTCTTACAGTTCCGTTTACGTTCTCTTGGCTTTTATCAATCATCGCTTGCAGCATAACTCGCTCAGGAGACCACCAGTAGCCATTATAGATAAGTTCTGCGTATTTTGGCATGAGTTCGTCTTTAAGGTGGGCAGCCCCACGGTCAAGAGTTATGCTTTCTATGGCGCGGTGCGCTTTTAGCATGATCGTTCCGCCCGGAGTTTCGTAGCAGCCGCGAGATTTCATGCCTACGGAGCGATTTTCTACTATATCAAGTCTTCCTATGCCGTGTTTTGCGCCAAGGCGGTTAAGTTCGGCTAAAATTTCCGCAGGGCTTAATCTCTTGCCGTTTATGCTTACCGGATCGCCTTTTTCATATCCTATCTCTATGATTTCGCTTTCATCAGGCGCATCTTTTGGGCTTACGCTCCATCTCCACATATCATCTTCAGGAGCGTGCGCAGGGTTTTCAAGCACTAAGCCCTCATAGCTTATATGAAGCAAATTTGCGTCCATCGAGTATGGGCTTTTGCCCGGTTTTTTCTCTATCTTTATGCCGTTTTTTTCTGCGTATGCAAGCAGTTTTTCGCGGCTGTTTAGATCCCACTCGCGCCAAGGAGCGATTATGGTTAAGTTATCTCCAAGTGCGTAGTATCCAAGCTCAAATCTAACTTGATCGTTTCCTTTGCCTGTCGCACCGTGACTTACTCCGTCAGCTCCTACCGTTCTTGCGATCTCGGCTTGGCGTTTTGCTATCAGCGGGCGAGCTATAGATGTGCCAAGTAGGTATTCGCCCTCATAAACGGCGTTTGCTCTAAACATCGGAAATACAAAATCTCGCACAAATTCCTCTTTAAGATCTTCTATAAAGATATTTTCTGGTTTTATACCAAGCTCTAGCGCTTTAACTCTTGCTGGTTCAAGCTCTTCGCCTTGACCGATATCAGCGGTAAAAGTTATAACTTCGCATTTATACTCATCTTGAAGCCATTTTAAAATAATGCTTGTGTCAAGACCGCCTGAGTATGCCAAAACAACCTTTTTAACATCTTTTTTCATCATAAAATCCTTTGAAAATTAGATTTGTAATTTTAGCTAAATTTAATTAATTTTTACTAAATATTTGAGTAAATAAAAACTATCAACCGCTCCGTAATATAATGATAATTAATATTAAATTTATTACAAATTAGTTACTATTTTCTCACTGGAATATATTCTAAAATGGAGGTTTGTATGCTTAAAATTAAAAAGACCGCAGCAGCTTTTGCTTGCATTGCTAGTTCTTCTTATCTGCTTGGAGCGGAATTAATTCAGCTTGATCAAGTAGTAGTAACTGCCGGAGGATTTGAGCAAGATATAAAAGAGGCTCCAGCAAGTGTCTCTGTGATTGATAATAAAAAATTGTCTCAAGGAGTTTTTAAATCTTTGCATAATATTGCAAATAAGGTTCCGGGGGTTAGTGTGGTAGGCGGAGAAGACGGTCCCGCTAGCGGAATTTCAATAAGAGGCATGCAGAGCTCTCAAACATTAATACTAATAGATGGGAAAAGAGTAAGTTCTAGCGCCGCAAATCCAAAAGGAGGGGCGGGAGATATGAACTCTAATTTTATTCCTCCTGTCGATGCGATAGAGCGCGTAGAGATTATAAGGGGGCCTATGAGTTCGTTATATGGAAGCGATGCTGTAGGTGGGGTTATAAATATAATAACGAAAAAGAGTATTAATAAATTTAGCGGATCTGTAGGATTTTCATATCTGTTGCAAAATCATAATGGAATAGGTGATCATAAGCAGATGGACTTTTATTTAAATTCACCTATCTTAGATGATAAATTGGCTATTCAACTTTGGGGATATAAAAAACTAAGAGATGAGGATGAGTATAAAGGCGGATATCAGCAGAGTGATAAAAAGAGTTTAAGTGCTAAAATTTGGATAGCTCCTGACGAGCATAATAAATTTTATCTGCTAGGTTCAAAGGATATGCATGACTATTCAAGAACAGTAGGTAAAACGGCGACCTTGAAGACAAATAAGCTTATAAATAAGTATGACTACGACAGATATAGCTACGCAGTAGGCTATCTTGGAGATTTTGATATTATAAATGCGGATATAAGTTATACCTATGATCATACGCAAAGAACAAGCCTGTTTGACAGCCTATCTCCCGCTACTGTAAAAAATAATAACTTTAACTCTAAATTCAGTACATTTTTAGACTCTCATACTCTAACTCTCGGATATGATTTTAGCAAGCAGGCGGTCAAGACTACCTTTATAGTGTCAAACGCATTAAAATCCGGTCTTAAAACTCCAGCAGAGTACTCGATGAAAGAGCATGCTTTATTTTTGGAGGATGAGTGGGAGATTTTAAGAGACACCTTGTATATGACATTTGGTGGCAGATGGACTCATAACCAGTATTTTGGCAGCCATTTCTCTCCTAGAATTTATGCAGTTTATAATATCAACGATAGCTGGACTATAAAAGGCGGAGTGGCAACGGGATATAAAAGCCCTGACATAAATCAAATTTCACCTGAAGTAGGAACTATTCAGGGTGGATGGAGAATAGTTGACTTTGGAAATAAAGATTTGGAGCCTGAAAAGAGCACTACCTATGAGATCGCTGCATATTACGATAATGGTAGCGATTTTCGTGCTAACTTAACACTGTTTAAAAACGAGTTTAAAAATAAAATTTTAGATACCGACGGAAGTAATCTAAATAAAATCCCCGCATATAGTGGCTGCACAGGAGCACCCCATGTAAAATGTCCCGGATGGGGAACCTATTTTAATATAGACGGAGCTGATGTTTGGGGTATTGAGCTTGGCGGTGATTACGATATAACTCAAAATCTAAATTTAAGCGCGTCATACACATACAACAACTCTAAGATAAAAACCGGCAATCCTGTTATAAGCACACCTAATGGTGATGTTAGCTTTGATCAAACAACGCTTTCCAGACTGGATGGTAAGTCTTTAACGGCAACTCCGGAGCATAAGGCCAATATAATGATAGCTTATGAGCCTATTAATAATATATCGGCATTTATAGGGGCAAATTACGAAAGTGAGCTAACTAGCGTAAAATTTGGACCAGGAAATAAGGTAAGCGAGAATAATAAAAAGCTGTTTACTACAGATATTGGTGTGAATTGGAGTGTAAATGATAATCTATCTTTAAGTTTTACCACCTACAATATATTTGACAATGTTAGATACGATGAGGGCTTGGCTGATGATGGCAATTACTACTGGTATCCCGAAGAGGGAAGAAGATTTTTGTTTAAGATTAATTCAAAATGGTAGTTAAAGTCTTTTTATATATTATGTTTGGATTTGCTTTTTTGGCCGGTGCGCCAAATCAAAATGTAAAGCCTATACAGGGCTTCGTATATGATCATTTCGATATTGAAATTTCAAATTTAAAAGCCGATAACGGTGAAATTTACAGGATATTTCAAGCTATTCCAAAAGATAAAAAGAGCTTTAAAAACCTTATTTTTATGCTTGATGCCAATGCACAGTTTCCTATGATTTTAAATTTATATAGGCCAACCAAAGAGCCGCCCCTTATAATAGCGATAGGTTATGATACAAATTTAGCCTATGACGCCAAAAGGCGCACGAGAGATTATACTCCAAAGGCTCTTGGTAATGAATTTGCGAAAGGTGGAGGAGCTGATGCTTTTTATAAATTTATAAAAGATATTTTAATGCCTTTTATAGAGTTTAAATTTGATGTGAGACAGAGCCGCAAGACACTTTATGGTCACTCTTTTGGCGGACTTTTTACTCTATTTGTCATGCTTAAAAATGAAGCGTTATTTGATGATTTCTTTATAGCCTCTCCATCTTTATGGTGGGGAGATTCGCTTATTTTAAAAGAATCTGTTTTAAATGGTAAATTTAAAGATAAAATAAAGGCTAAATTTGTAAATTTAAGTGTGGGAGAGTTTGAAAAAAGAGCCGGAAAAACCGACAAAGAAGGCTTAATAAAGGCTAGCGATTTAGCTGAAATTTTAAGAAATAGCAATATTTTATATAGATTTAAAATTTATGAAAATCAAACTCACGGTAGCGTAATACCGCTAAATTTGCAAGATCTTTTGAAATACTACGATAAATAAGTGTGTCTACTTTTATGTTTAAGAGATTTTTGGATAGAATTATTAACATGAGAGTAGATAAATTTTTAAATACAGTAAATATTACAAAGCGCCGTGCGGTCAGTGAAGATATGTGTAAAAGTGGCGTAGTAAGCATAAACGGAGTCGTAGCAAAGCCTGCCAAGGAGATTAAGATAGGTGACAAGATCACGATCAAATTTCTAGCCAAAGAAGTAAGCTACGAGGTTTTAGCCATCCCTGTTACAAAAAGTATCCCAAAATCAGCCCAAAGCGAGTATGTAAAACAGCTATGAAGAGAGAATTTATTCTGAATTTAAATGAGCTTGATGAGCTTGCCAAAATTCTTCCAAAAGAGGGGGTTGTAATCTTAAGGGGTGATTTGGCTAGTGGCAAAACTACTTTAGTAAAAGCTATCGCTAAGGCTCGCGGTATAGATTCTGATGTTACTTCTCCTACTTTTTCTGTTATGCAAGGATATGAAAATAACGTATTTCACTATGATATTTTTCAAAATGGATTTGAAGGAATTTTAAAAAACGGACTATTTGAAAATTTTTTTGAAGAAGGGCTACACTTAGTAGAGTGGGGTGATGATGAGCTTGAGGATATGCTTAAAAAATTTAATATCGCTTATGTTAAAATTTTAATTACACCTCATGAAAGAGGGCGCAAATACGAGGTTTTCGGTGCATAAACTTGAGATAAAAGAGCTAAAAAAAACTATTAAAAAATCAAATATAATTAAAGGAATCTCTCTTGAGGTAAAAAGCGGAGAAGTTGTGGGTCTGCTTGGTCCAAATGGGGCCGGCAAGACGACAACTTTTTATATGATTTGTGGATTAATTACTCCAAGTAGCGGAAATATACTGCTTGATGATGTCGATATTACAAATGTTCCGCTTCATAAACGAGCACAGATGGGCATAGGATATCTACCACAAGAATCTAGTATATTTAAAGATTTAAGCGTAGAGGAGAATTTACTTCTCGGGGCTGAAATTTTATACAAAGACAGTGATATTATAGAAAAAAAAGTCAATGAAATGTTAAATCTGCTAAATATTGAGCCGATTCGTCTAAGAAAGGGAGTGAGCCTAAGCGGAGGTGAGAGAAGGCGCTGTGAGATAGCAAGAAGCCTGATGATAACGCCTAAATTTTTACTTCTTGACGAGCCTTTCGCTGGAGTTGATCCTATAGCCGTCTTTGATATTCAAAATATAGTAAGAGATCTTAAAAATTTGGGAATAGGCGTATTAATAACCGATCATAATGTGCGTGAAACTTTGGCGATTTGCGATAGAGCGTATGTTATAAAAGACGGTTCTTTATTGGCTTTTGGAAATGCCAAAGAGGTGGCTAACGATAAACTCGTTAAAACCCATTATCTTGGCGAAGAATTTAGGCTTTTAGAATAAGTTTATGATATGTTGCGTCAAACAGAGTCGCTTGCCTTAAAAGGTAAGTTATCTGCCACTCTTAGAAGCTGGCTTCCGATATTAAGTTCAAGCATTGAAGAGTTAAAAGAGACGCTGGAGCCATTTGTCGCAGACAATCCATTTGTAACTATAGAACATAGAAGTCAAAACTATTTTAAAAAGAACTACTTTACTGAAATTTCTAAAAATTCAGTTAGTGACAGTATTGAAACTTATACTATTTTTAAAGAGAGTTTGTATGATAAGCTAATATCTCAAATAGATAAACCTCTTTTCCCTACGAAAAAATCTCAAGATATCGCAAAAAAGATAGTAGAGTGCCTTAACGATGAAGGGTATTTTAATTGGGATGATGAAATTTTTACAGGGTTTGATAGAGATGAAGTGGAGCGAGTTAGGAGCAGATTTGCCTATCTTGAGCCGTGTGGTGTAGGGGCGTATGATTATAAAGAGAGTTTTTTGTTTCAGCTTAATGAATTTGAGCTTGATGACGAGCTATACAAGAGTGCTAAATTTATAATAGAAAATTTTGAAAATTTAGACAGGATTACTAAAATCAACAGGTATGATGAGGCTATTGCTATAGTGCGTAAGTTTAAAAATCCTCCTGCAATTGAGTATTTAAGCGATCAAGTAGCAAAAATTCCAGATATTTTTATAAGTAGTGGCAGTGCCGGAATAGAGATAGGTGTAAATGATGAATTTTACCCTGAAATTTTACTTGATACAGAAGGTCTTGATACTAAAAATGAGTTTGTAAGTAGTCGTATAAAAGAAGCAAAAGATCTTGTAGATGCCCTTGATATGCGCAAAGCAACTCTTAGAAAAATAGCTTTAATGATAGTAGAATATCAATATGATTATTTTTTCGGTGGAGATATGAAGCCAATGAAGCTAAAAGATATTGCCGATGATCTTGGCAGGAATCCATCCACTATTTCTAGGGCGATCTCAAATAAATATCTGCAGTGTTCGCGAGGCTTGGTGCCTATAAAAAGCTTTTTTTCCGCAGCTATTGATGAAGAAGTCTCAAATTCCACAATTAAGGATTTTGTGACTGATATTGTGAAAAACGAAAATCCGCAAAAACCTCTAAGCGATCTTAAAATTTTAGAGCTCATACAATCAAAATTTGGTGTAACTATGGTAAGAAGAACTATCACAAAGTATAGAAAAGCCTTAAATATAGGTAGCTCTAGCGAAAGAAAAAGAATATATATGATGCAAGGCTAGGCACTTACAAATATCTCTTGCTCTTTAAAATACGGTTTTAAGCTCTCGTAAGCGTTTTGAATTTTTTCAAATTTTTCTCTATATTCTTTTTTTATTTTTTCAGACTTTTGTGCATGACGGTCTGGATGATAAATTTTGACAAGCTCAAGATATCTGCTTCTAACACTTTCAAAATCACTATTTTGCCCACATTCAAGTGTTTTAAAATGTTCTGAAAATAAGTCTGCTAAGGCTGAGAATCTGCGAACAAATTTTTGTGAATTTTGAATATTGGCTTCACGTTTAAATTTTATAAATTTATCTTTGTCGTATCTAAAATATGTGCAAAATCTCATATGTTCACTTTTATCAAAGAGTTCATCAAATCCTGATGTTTCGTTCGCATTGGCTATTTTTATGATAAGGTAATTTTGATCGTCATTTATAAAAATTTGAGATTTTTTAAATTTTTGAGCAATATAGCTTATAAATAAAGCATTCGGTCTGTCAAATCTAAATCTTGCCTCGTTATCTACAAATTCGATATCTGCAAAGATGGTAATTTTCAGAGAATTTTCTTGCTTATACAGTAGTTTGATTGTGATGTATTCTGCAAATTTGATATTTAGCTCGTCTTTATGTGTCTGGTTATAAATTTTAGTAATAAATTTAAAAAAATATTTTCTCTGAATTATCTCATTTTCATCGTAAAATGAGATTATCTTATCCTTTTTTCCAAGAGTTTTGGTGAAATTTTTTTTCATCATTGCTTGAAGTTCGGAAAAAAGTCTGCCGTCGCTTGTTTCGATGCTTAAAGATTCTAAAGTTTGCCTTATATTCATTAAAATATCTCCAAAATTGGCTATTTTTAATAAAAAGCAATTAGCGTTCCAGACTCTCCCAGATAGGCTCTTTATCAAGATTTACATATTCTTTCAAACCTTCATAAGGCTTATATTCATTTTTATATACCAAGCTAGGGCAGTTTTTGACATAATATCCTAAGTATATCCAACGCAAATTTAGTCTTAATGCTAGATAAATTTGCTGGTATATAGAAAATTTTCCTAAAGATAGATAGGCAAAATCAGGATCGTAGTAAAAATAAATTGATGAAATCCCATCCTTTATAATATCTATAAGGTCAACTCCGACAAGCCTTTTATCTACATAGTAAGAGATCTCTTTGCCAAAATCTCCATATCCGGCTACATAAAGATCATAGTATTTTACTAGGTCAAGTTCGTAATACTTCCACTCTCTCTTTTTCTCCATAAATTTATGATATTTTTTATACAGTCTTAGATGCTCTTCGTCTACAATCGGATCTGAAATAAATATAGAAGTATTTGTATTTTTTTTAATTGTTCTGCGAACGGATTTACTAAATTTAAAATTTTGAGCATCAACTCTTATACTGACGCACTCTTGGCAGTTATTACAATTTGGCTTAGAAAAATATCTGCCAAATCTCCTAAAGCCATGTTTTACCATCGCGTCATTTGTATCAAAATCACAATCACTTATATAACTATACTCCATCCTTGAGTCTCTGTCTTTAAGATATGGACAAAGACCAGGAAGTGTACAAAAGGATATCGTCATATCTTTTTTATATCGCTATCTTTGACATATTTTAAAAACTCTTCTCTTAGCACCTCTTCTTTATGTGCTATAGCTTCTTCTTTGCTGATTGCTTGCTTTTTAACCTCTTTTTTAGGTGTCTCGCCGAGTTCTTTTATCATCTCTTTTTTTATATCTTTTAAACTATCGAAAAAATCATTCATTTAAAGTTCCTCTTTTAGCTTTCTATTTTCTTTTACTTTTTGGATTGCCGCAGTTATTGCAGCTATTACCTCTTCATTGCTCTCATTATCTTTTGTTTTCATATTTTCAAGCAATGACGGCATCTTGGTTTCTGTGTATGAAGTATCAAAAAATCCACGTCTAAAGTCACGCTCCTTGCTAATGCTTAGCAAAAACGGGATAGTTGTTTTTACGTCGCCTTCTATAGTAAATTCATCTAGCGCGCGCTTTAGCTTATTTACCGCTAGATCGTAGCTTGTCGCACGCACGATAAGTTTTGCAAGCAAGCTATCGTAAAACGGCGGAATTTGATAATCTTTGTAAAGATGGCTATCTACGCGCACACTAGGACCAAGGGCAGGGTAGTAGCCTGAAATTCGCCCCGGGCTTGGGATGAAATTTTGCCACGCGTCCTCAGCTGTGATACGAGCCTCTATAGCAAAGCCTTGAGTGACGACATCGCTTTGCTGCATGTGAAGGATGTCGCCGGCTGCGATTCTTATCTGCATTACGATTAGATCGACTCCGGTTATCTCTTCGGTTACCCCGTGTTCAACCTGAATTCTTGTGTTCATCTCCATAAAATAAAAATTGTTATAATCATCAAGCAAAAACTCAACCGTTCCGGCATTGGTATAATTAACCGCCTTTGCCGCCGCAACCGCCGTTACGCCCATGCTTTTACGCAAATTTTCGCTGATACTTGGACTTGGTGCGATCTCTAAAATTTTCTGGTGTCTGCGCTGGATAGAGCAGTCACGCTCGGCTAAGTGAATGATGTTGCCGTATTTGTCGCCCACGATTTGAAATTCGATATGGCGTGGGTTGATGACGTATTTTTCCATAAATACTTCATCGTTGTTGAAAAACGCCTTGGCTTCGCGCTTGCAACTTTCAAAGCTATTTTCAAGCTCTTCTTCTTTCCACACGACGCGAATTCCCCTTCCGCCTCCGCCTCCGCTTGCTTTTAATATAACGGGATAACCGATCTTTTCGGCAAAAAGTTTGATATCTTCCATGGTTTCGTTATTTAGCTTTTCAGTGCCAGGAACTACGGGAATTCCGTTTTTGTTCATTAGATAGCGAGCTATGTTTTTATTACCCATTTTGCGGATTACGTCCGCGTTTGGACCGATAAATATTAGTCCGGCGTCTTGCACCTCTTTTGCAAATTCGTAATTTTCACTTAAAAATCCGTATCCGGGATGTATGGCGTCTGCTCCGCAGGCTTTGGCAACCTCTACGATACGCTTGGCGTCAAGATAGCCTTTGATCGGATCTATGCCTATCTGATAAGCCTCGTCGGCAACTTTTACGTGAAGGCAGTCTTGATCGGGCTTTGTGTAGATGGCTACGTTTTTGATGTGTAGGTCTTTGCAGGCGCGAATGATTCGCACGGCTATTTCGCCACGGTTAGCAATTAGAATTTTATGTATCACTTCTTTTCCTTATTTTTACAGCTTTTTGTCATAACTTAACTATCTTAAAATATTTGTTTTTATGAAATTTGTGATCTTAAATTTAAACTTTATAACGATAGCATAAAGATTTTTTATTGATGATTAAATTTTATAAAATTTAAGACTTTATGGTGAAATTTGTAAATTTATAAGGGCTTTTTAGAAATTTATGAAAGATTTAAGAAAGGTTTGGTTATACTTCGAACCTTGCTTAATTATATTGTGCGCTCGTAGCTCAGCTGGATAGAGCATTTGATTGCGGTTCAAAAGGTCAGGGATTCGAATTCCTTCGAGCGCACCATTTTCTTAAAAATTTTATACAATCATTAAATATTTTATAAACATAATAGCAGCATTACGATATAATAGCCTTGTATTTAAATTTATCTTAAGGAGATTTTATGAAAAGGCTTATTTTTTCGGCTTTAGCGATATGCCTAGGTTTTTCTTTCGTGCAAGCGGGACAAGATTACGCCAATGGAGTTAATGCAAGAAATAAAGGCGATATGGTAAGTGCGATTCAGTTTTTTCACGCCAGTTGTTTTAATAAAAATAACGATTTGGCTTGCTACGAGGCGGGTAAAATTTATGAATTCGGCTTTGGTGGAAAAGTAAAAAAAGATCAGTCTTTAGCTCAACAAGCCTATCAAAAATGCTGCGATAAAACAGGCAGAAGCGATTGCTGCTCTAAAGTCGGAAAAGATAGTGGCGGAGGACAAGTTCAGGAGGGCTCTGATTTTTCCAGATACGTAACCGCGTGTGAAGGCGGCGACTCCGCAGCATGCAATAAGGCTTACAAAATAAGCAAAGAGAAATTTTTCGCGCAAAAATCTTGCGATCTTGGCGATCTTAGCGGTTGCAACGATTTAGGTAATTTTTACTACGGCGCTAATGATTACAAAAAAAGCTTTGAACTATGGGAGCAAGGTTGCAAGAAAAACCACGGACTATCTTGCCGAAATTTGGCATATTCTTATAGAGAAGGCAAAGGCGTAAGCCAAAATGTAGAAAAAGCCATTAAAATTTTAGAGCCTCTTTGCGAAGGCGAAAGACCTCAAGATTGCTTGGTTTTAGGGATTATATATAAAGACGATCAATACGGAAAAAAAGATATACTAAAAGCTTATAATTTTATTAGTAAGGCTTGCGCAAGCGGTAAATCCAAAGACGCTTGCAAGGTCATTAATAGTCCTGAATTTATGGCGGTGGCTTGCGATGGCGGAAACGGCGAAGCGTGCAGAAATTTAGGCTTTGCGTATGCAGCGCAAAAGGATTCTAAGGCTGTTGAGTATTTTGTAAAGTCTTGCGAATATAAACTTGCCGCAGGTTGCGCGGGACTAGGGTTTTTGTATTTAAAAGGCGGTTTAGTCGAAAAAAATGAGGCTGAAGCTAAAAAATACTTTAAACTGGGTTGTGATTTAGGTAATAAAACAGGTTGCGACGAGTTGGCGAATTTTTAAAATCATTGGCAGCTAGCATTTGGAGTATTTTTATATCAACAGGAGTAAAAAAAATAAAATCACCAAGAAAGGTTTAAGATGAAAGGATTAGCAGGACTTTTAGTCGTAGTTGCGATTTTTGGAGGAATTTTCTTAAAGTATTACAATCAAGTTCCGACACTTGACGAGACTACCAAAGAGAAGTGGTCGCAGGTGCAAAACCAGTATAAGAGGCGTGCTGATCTTATACCTAATTTAGTTAACACGGTGCAAGGATATGCGGCTCACGAAAAGGGTGTATTTGCAGAAGTTACAGAGGCTAGAAGTAAAGTTTCGCAGATGAAGATAGATGCTAGTACTATTGAGGATCCAAGAAAGCTTAAAGAATTTGAAGAGGCTCAAAAAACTCTCGGTGGAGCACTTGGAAGACTTATGGCTATTAGTGAAAACTATCCGCAGTTAAAAGCCGATCAAAATTTCTTAGCTCTTCAGTCTCAGCTTGAGGGCACTGAAAACCGCATCGCCGTAGCTAGAATGGACTATATTGCTGCAGTTAAGGAGTATAATTTAGTGCTAAGAACTTTTCCTGGTAAATTTGTAGCACAAATTTTTCATCCTGACGCTAAGATAAAAGAGACTTTTGAGGCTAGTGAAAGCGAGCAAAAGACACCGGAAGTTTCGTTTAAATAGCAACCCAAAGGAGCTATTATGAAAAAAATTTTAACCCTCTTATTTATATCCGTAACTATTTTTGCTGCGGATATAAAATTCCCTGAGCTTACAGGCAGAGTAGTAGATGAAGCTGGAATTTTAAAACAAGAGACAAAAGATAAGCTCACAGAAATTCTTGCAAACCATGAAAAAAACACTACAAATCAAGTTGTAGTAGTTACGGTAAACTCTTTACAGGGTCAAGATATAGAGTCTTACTCTTTAAAGCTTGGAAGACATTGGGGTATCGGTCAAAAAGATAAAAATAACGGTGTGTTACTTGTCGTTGCTCCAAATGAAAGAGAGGTTCGTATAGAAGTAGGATATGGGCTTGAAGGCTCTTTAACGGATGCAACGGCTAGCAGTATAATACAAAGGATTATTGTTCCGAAATTTAAAAACTCGGACGTAGATCAAGGAGTATTGCAAGCAACTTATAAAATACTTGATTTTATAGATAATGATGCTAATAATAATTATGTGACAGATCCTATGGAAGATATGTTTTTTACTGTATTTGCTAGTATGGTAGGAGGCTCGCTTATCCTAGTTTTTATTAGCAAGTTGATTAAGTATAGGATTGTGAGCGACATTGCTACTTCTGTGTTAGTGTCTAGTTTGCTAGGATTTTTTATAGGAGTTCTTGTCAGTGCATTTACCGGTTCTGTTATGCTTTCTATAATAGTAGCTGCGGTTGTAACAGTGGCAATTTTTATATTTGTCTTTAACAGCATAAGAAAGATGCCAAGAGGACTTTTAAAGAGCGGCGGCTATGCGGGCGGCAGTAGCGGCGGATTTGGCGGTGGAAGTAGAGGAGGCGGCTTTAGCGGCGGAGGTGGAAGCTTTGGCGGTGGCGGAGCCAGCGGTAGGTGGTAAATTTATAAAATTTATACAAAATACAGGTCAAATTTGACCCAAAAACTAGGTTGTTATGAGAAAGATATTATTTGTTTTACTAGCTTTTATGTCACTCTTTTCGGCTGAAATTTCACTTCCTGAGTTTACGGGCAGGGTTGTGGATGAGGCAAATATACTAACTAAAGGGGCAAAAGATAGCTTAACTGCGACACTTGAAGCCCATGAAAAAGCAACCGGTAGTCAAATCATAGTCGCAACTGTAAAATCGCTTGATAAATACTCCATAGAAAGTTACTCTTTAGCTCTTGCAAGAAAGTGGGCTATAGGTCAAAAAAATAAAGATAACGGAGTGCTGTTGTTAGTAGCTCCAAACGAAAAGGAAATTCGCATAGAAGTTGGATACGGATTTGAAGGAGTTCTAACCGACGCAATAAGCAAGAGTATAATCGAAAAGGTAATGGTTCCAAAATTTAAAAGCGGTGATTTTGAAGAGGGAGTATTAGAAGGCGTCGCTAGAATTTTGGATTTTACCGATGAAGATGCAAGCAACGATATAGTAAAAGAGCAGGTATTTGTCGATAATGTTTTGCTTGTCATTGCCTTTTTGATAGCCTCTTGTTCTGTTTTTATATTTATAGGTAGGCTAAGCGGACGTAGAGTTATAGGCGATGTAGGCTCTAGTATCTTTGGTTCGATTATGCTAGGAGGCTTTGTCGGAGCTATTATCAGCGCACCGATAGATCCTATAATATATAAAACATTAGCCATTTTAGTAAGTATAGTAGCCGTTTTTCCTTATGTACTAAAAGAGATTATGAATACACCTGATGAAAAATTAATATACGGCTGGAAAGAAGGAGTCGATAGCTATAAGTACTTCGTTGAAAGCGAAGGCAGTAGCGGCAGTGGCGCTAGCGGTGGAGGCGGAAGCTTTGGCGGCGGCGGAGCCAGCGGCAAGTGGTAGAGTTAGTATAAAAGAGGTTGTTATGAATAAAATTTTGATATCTTTAATGGTTGTTTTTAGCTTTGTCTTTGCTCAGTCAAATTTCCCCGAGCTTTCAGGCGCTGTCATAGATAAATCAGGTCTGCTAAATGAAGTTGCTAGGAGCGATCTTAGCAGGAGGATAAGTGAGCATGAGTCTAAATACGGCAACAAACTCATAGTGGTTGCGGTAAAACTAAAAAAAGAAGAGTACATCACTTCTTACGCTCAAAATCTTGCAAAACACTGGAATATAGACGATAAGACGGCTATTTTGGTTGTATCTTACGACTTGAAAGACTATCTAAATTCAAGAGCGATTATCGTTACGAATGGCGACTGGCTTAAAGGCGATTCGATAACATCAGATATTATAGAGGCTAAACTGAGCGAAAGAAATATCAACGGCGCTTTTAAGCTGGGTGTGATCAAGACTTTAGAATTTATGGATGATGATAAGAGCAATGACTACACAACCCATCCTTATGAAGATGCTACTTTCGCTATGCTTGCGATCTCGATATTTGGAGGGCTTGTTTTGTGGATCGTGAGTTATAAGTTTAATCTTCTTTTTTTGACTCAAGTCGGTATGTCTTCTGTGCTCTCAGGCATGCTAACTTTGTTTTTGATGAAAGCCTTGCCTTACGGTTTGCCTTCTTTTTTATTTTTTGGTATCGTCTTTGTATTTACACTTTTAACTATGCGTATAGAGATGAGAGAAGATGGCAGCAGATACGTAAATTTGGGCTTTTTAAACTATAAAGAAGGCAAAAGAGGCTTAAGAGCTTAGAGATGAAGAAAATTTTACTGATTTTATCGGCTTTTTTATCTTTGTTTGCGGGTGAAATTTCACTCCCAACCCTCACCGGCAGAGTAGTAGATGAAGCAAATATACTAAGCCAAACAGCAAGAGAAAACTTAACTAAAATTCTTGCAAACCATGAAACAAATACAACAAATCAAGTAGTAGTAGTTACTTTAAATTCACTTGAAGGACAAAGTATAGAAAGCTACTCCTTAGAACTTGCAAGAAAGTGGGCCATAGGACAAAAAGATAAAAACAATGGAGTATTGTTAGTAGTAGCTCCAAATGAAAAGGAAATTCGCATAGAAGTAGGATATGGTTTAGAAGGATCATTAACAGATGCTATAAGCCATGAGATAATACAAAGAGTAATCATCCCTAAATTTAAAGATGGAAATTTAGAACAAGGTATCTTAGATGGTATAGATAAGATACTAAACTTCATAGATGAAGATAGTAGTAATGATTATGTGACTGATCCTAAGATGGATACGTTTTTTGGTTTTACTACTATTATGATAGTCGGCGGCTTTGCCTTGCTTTTTATAGGTGTAATTTTTAAATTTAAGTTCTTAAAAGACATTGGTTTAACATCTTTTATGTCGGCATTTGCCGGCGTGTTTTCATCTTCTTTTTTGGATATGTTTTTAAATACCGATACGGCTTTAGTCTCTTTTGCTCTGCTTGGAGCGTTTTTTATACTCATTTATCCTATGGTTAAAAAGATGAATAACTCCAAAAGAAGAAGATCTAGAGGAGGTCTTGGTAGCTCAGGTTTTAGCAGTTCAAGTGGTGGGGGTTCAAGCAGCTCTTCCGGAGGAGGCGGCTTTAGTGGCGGAGGCGGAAGCTTTGGTGGAGGCGGAGCTAGCGGAAGATGGTAAAAATAAGCAAATGCTGATTAGCTTTATTAAAAATTTATAAAATTTATATTTTATATTGGGTATAATTTTTCTTTATTATAAAGTTTTTCTTTTAATTAAGGGATTTTTTGTAAGATGCAAGAAGAGAAGCAGTATTTTGTCAAAGAGAATGATTTTATAGTTTCTAAAACGGATACAAAAGGAAAGATAACCTATTGTAATGAACCGTTTTTAGAAATAGTCGGAGCCAGAGCGAGTGATCTTTTAGGAAAGCCTCATAATATCATAAGGCATCCGGATATGCCTCGCATTGTTTTTAAGCTTTTATGGGATAGAATTAAGTCGAAAAGAGAGATTTTTGCATTTGTTAAGAATAAGAGTTTTAAAGGCGGATATTATTGGGTTTTTGCAAATGTAACTGCATCTGTGGATGAGAACGGTGAAATAGTGGGATATCACTCTGTGAGAAGAAGGCCCAATATGGATGGCGTAAAATTCATAGAAGGTATATATAAAAAGCTTTTAGAGGCTGAAAAAACAGGCGGAATGGAAGCTTCTGGTAAATTATTAGATAAAATTTTAAAAGAATCAAATGTAGAGTATGATGAATTAGTACATAAGCTCCAAAGAGGATAGGTGGACAAAATGGATTATCCTTCAATATTAAAAAACATCAATGATATAAAGTCTGAACTTGCATTACTCTTAAATATAGAGATTGCAAAAGAGGCTACTCAGATGAGTATTGCCGAATTTAGTACTTTGGTTGACTCCATTAAAGTGCATGATATTTTAGAGAGCAAAGATAGTATGTATTTTGCAAATGTATTCGATAATGAAGAATACTATTATAATATTAGCTTATATCTTGATCAAATCATTAGAAAAATTTCAATCAAAACCGAAAAAAAGGGAGTTAGTCTTGAGACTAGCAGTAAGCTTCAAGAAGCTTCTAAAAATATAAAAAAAATTATAGATCTTTTTGTTTTAGAATATGGAAATTTGCTTAAAGCCGATTCTAAAAGATGGATACAAAAAAATACCAAAGAGATGAAAACTATAAAAAATATACTTAAAGATCTAGTTGAATTCCAAAAAAAAATAGATGAAACTCTAAAAATAAGGGCTAATATCATATCAAATGTAATTTTGAGCGAATTTAAAGTTTTATATAAGTTTTTTCTCTATAGTATCAAGATAGCTAAAAAAAGACATGATCAACTCCTGCTAGTCGAGATCGCAGGAATGACAGATAGGATAATATCTATGATAAATCCTATATTTAGCGATAAAAGCCTAAAGACCGAGGAGCTTATATACCACTATTTAGCGTATGAACTAAAAGAGCTTAAGGTAAATTCTATCGGAGAGAAGTTATCTTAAACAAGATTTCATCTATGATTTTTTTTGCACTGTTTTTGTATATTTGATGCTTTAAATTCAATGAAACTTCTCTTAAATTTATAGATTCTATTAGTTGTAAAATCTCGTTTTTATCTATTTTGTTGTCTTTTTGAAAGCAAAATTTGGCTAAATTTTGATCTACTAAAAATTTTGCATTATACATTTGGTGATTATTTGCCGCATAAGGATAAGGTATAAATATGGCTGGCAAATTGTTTGCGCAAAGCTCCCATAGTGTGCCAGCACCAGCTCTGCTTATGGCTAAATCGGCCTTTTTCATTTTTAGCTCTATCTCTTTACTGAAGTCAAAAAGTTCTAAAGTTTTATCTGTAAATCCAAGCTTTTTATACTCTTCTCGTAAGTTATCAAGCGAATTTTTACCGCATTGATGAATTATTTTTATATTTTTTTCTTTTAATATCGTAGCTAGATTTAAAGCAAGTGAATTTATAGCCGATGCGCCCTGAGAGCCTCCTAGAAATATTATAGTTCTTAGCTCTTTTCTCTCTCGCGAGGTTTCAAAAAATTTATCCGCTACAGGATAGTCAAATTTAGGCTCATCGTATGAGCTAAAAAACTCTTTTGCGAATGGTTTTAAAATTTTATTTAAATTTCCGACTATGGAGTTTTGTTCGTGTATAAAAAGCGGTATATTTGATATAATGGCTGCAAATGCCGCAGGCGCTGCACTGTAACCACCTACGCTTATTACGGCCTTTACTTTATTATCCTTAAAAATTTGCCTGCATTTAAAAGCTAGTTTTACGATATTAAAAAGTGAAATAAGCTTATTAAAGCCTTTTTTGTTAACTACTCCTTGGCTAGGCAGGAAAAATTTAGAGCTGAAATTTTGATCATTTTCAAACCACTGCCTATCTTGTCCGTTAGTTGAGCCAATGAAGATGGTTTTTATATCACGACTTGCAATCTCTTCATTGAGGGTTTTTGCGATAGCCAGATGTCCTCCGGTGCCACCACCGCATATTACTATCATTTAGTTTGATACCTTTTTGCTTATCATCAAAACCATCCCTATACCCACGCAAAGTGCTAAAATAGAACTTCCTCCGTAGCTTAGAAATGGTACCGCTATACCTTTGATAGGAGTTATGGAAGTAATTCCGTAAGAGTTCATAAGAAAAGAAAATGATATCAAAAGCCCTATGCCTAGTGAAAATAGATGATAGACCTTATTTTCGCTTCTTGATGAAATTTTAAATATTCTATATAGTAAAAATACAATTATTGAAGTGATACCAAATATTCCTAATACACCAATCTCTTCAGCTATACCCGCTAATACGAAGTCGGTATGAACCTCGCTTAAAAAGCCTAGTTTAAATACTCCTGCACCAAGCCCCTCTCCGAAAAATCCGCCGTGCTTTATCGCGTTTAGCGAGTGCGAAATTTGATATGGCTCAGGCACATCTGCTACTCTTAAGGCGTTTGCCATATTTTCAGGCAGTATTGAAAGCACTATATTTTGTATAGTTCCCCACCATGATTTAATACGTAAAATTCTATGCTCTGATGTTACTATTGCGATTGTGGCAAGCATGCCCGCTCCAAAAAGCCCTATCCCAAAAAGCCTAAGGCTAGTTCCTGCAAAAAGAGCCATCATTACAAGAGTAAGAGCCAAAACTATAACCTGACCAAGATCGTTTTGAAGGACTGCTATTAGATAAACAACTATCAAAAATAAAAATAAATACGGAAGTATTAGGTTAAATTCTTCCTTTAAGCTCTTTTTGCTATCATCAATCTTTCTTGCAAAGCTCCATGCAAGAAAATAGACAAAGCCTATTTTAAAAAACTCAACCGGAGCGAGTGAAAATCCAGGTAGCCTAATCCATCTTTTTGCGCCTCCCGCATCCGTAACCATAGAGCTTGGAAGTGCATGCATAACACCCATAGCAAGAGCGCATAGGATAAATAGTCCAAAGCCTATCCATACTAGTGACTTATCTGGATTTAGCTGCGATAGAGCCCACATGACAAATATACCTAAAGCTCCGACCGCTAGCTGTCTATAAAAGAAGTGATATGGTTCATAGTTAAAAAAAAGCACGGTAAAAACAGGCAAAGAGAGTGAAAAAATAATACCTATAGTTATTAGTGCGACGCAAGCGTAAAACACCCACTTATCTACTTGCAAAACTCTCTCCGTATTTTGGATTTTAGTCTCGATTTTACTTAAAATTTTCTTATAAATATGTTAAAAGTGTCAGTGTCATTTTAAATTTTATAAGCTTTAAATTTAAATTAGCGTATAATCAAATCTTTTTTAAGAGAGGATAAATGCCACTTTCAAGACTAAATTCGGATCAATACAGTGCCGCAACTGCGCCTTTTGGGCATAATCTTATCATAGCAAGCGCAGGCACAGGCAAGACTTCAACGATCGTTGCAAGGATAGCGCATCTATTAAATTTAGGAGTAAATCCTAGTAAAATTTTGCTTTTAACCTTTACAAACAAGGCCTCAAGTGAGATGATAGAGAGACTAGAGTGTTATTTTGACAAAAAAATTACTTCTAAAATTACTGCTGGCACATTTCACTCTGTATCTTACTCTCTTTTAAAATCTCTTGAAAAAAATATAGTATTAAAACAGCCAAGCGAGCTAAAAACCCTTTTAAAAAGTCTTGTGGAAAGGCGCAGATTTCAACATTTGGGCGAAGCTAAGGCGTATGGTGGAGCTTATCTATACGATCTATATTCACTTTATCAAAATTCAAGCAATGAAGAGAGTTTTTATGAGTGGTTTAAGGCTAGAAATGAAGAGCAGTCTGTATATGCTGAAATTTATGAGGATATTTTAAGTGAGTTTGAACAAGAGAAGGCGAAATTTGGCTATGCGGACTTTAACGATCTGCTTATAAAAATGCGAAACGAGCTAAGAAAGGGAGCGCCTTTAAAATATGATGAAATTTTAATAGACGAATATCAGGACACAAATACTCTGCAAGGCTCTTTAATAGATGCTTTTAATACAAAAAGCCTCTTTTGCGTAGGCGACTTTGATCAAAGCATTTATGCCTTTAACGGTGCAAATATAGAGATAATCGGCTCTTTTAAAGATAGGTTTAAAGACGCTAGTATTTATGCTTTAAATATCAATTACCGCAGTAGTTCAAGTATACTAGCCCTTGCAAATAAAGTGATTTCAAACAATCCTCGTTTGTATGATAAAAAACTGATTGTAAGCCGAGAGGGAAATTTACCATCACCAAAGCTTCTTGTTTATGATGAGCTTTTTAACCAGTATTCAAATATTGCCGAGATAATATCAAATTCAAAATTTAGCAAAGAAAATATTGCGATAATCTTTCGTAATAACTCAAGTGCCGATGGGCTTGAGGTGGCTTTGAAAGAGCGAGGAGTAAGCTCTAAGCGAAAAGGCGGAATTAGCTTTTTTGAAAGTAGGGAGATAAGAGCTTTAATGGATATATACGCGATTTTAATAAATCCAAAAGATATCATGGCATTTATTCATGTGTGCGAATATGCCAAGGGTGTTGGAGCCGCTCTTAGTAAGGAGATATTTGATTTGATTGTAAAAGTAGGGCATGGAAATTTGATAGATGGATTTTTAAATCCTGACGATAAAGTGAATGCTTTTGAGAAAAAGAAAAAAAATTATCAATTGGGGCTTTTTGATGAATTTAGCGAGATAGGCGAGATGTCTAGGTTTTCTAAGCTTAAATTTAGTGATAAATTTTTCTCTCACCCAATACTTAAAATGCAGAAACTAAATGAAAATGCAGCTGTATTTTTGTATGAAATTTATAATTTTTTACTTCACGCAAGACGTCTTTCTAGACCAAATTCTTTAATCAACGAGATTAAAAATAGCAAAATTTACTCTCTTATCGCGGATTTTTTAGCGACTAAAAGAGCTACAATGAAAAACGGAAATATTGATGAGAGCTTAAAGGTAGAAGCTATAGAGAAAATTATGGCTAAAGTTGAAATATTAAGTGAGCTTAGTAAAAATTACAGTGATTTGGAAAAATTTTATAACTTCATAACTCTTGGCAGTAATGAGATGAGTGAAGGTGAGGGTGTAAATCTCTTAAGTGTGCATGCTAGCAAGGGGCTTGAATTTGATCAGGTTTTTATAGTCGATCTTGCGCAAAATCGCTTTCCGAATTTAAAGCTCATGGGTATGGGTGGAAGTTTGGAAGAGGAGAGAAGGCTGTTTTATGTTGCTGTTACTAGAGCAAGAGATGAGCTATATCTAAGCTATGCAAAATACGATAAGATAAAAAGAGTTACTTATCAACCAAGTAGATTTTTGATAGAAGCTGGAATGGCCAAGGAAAAAATATAAATTTTTATGGTCTCAGTAAGAGACCATAAAATATCAAGTTTTAAACTCAGAAAGTTTATTATTTAGTATCTCTGTCATTTTATTTAAGTGATCTGTCGCGTTTGCTATCTCTTCGACACTCTTTGTATTTTCGGATGAGATGTTGTTGATATTTGACATTCCATAGATAATTTGCTTTATATTATCACCGGTTTTTATATAGTCTTCAACTCTGGCATCAGACATAATTATGGCTTTTTGCATACTATTGCTCATAAATACTATCTTGTCTCTAACCTCATCCGCCACTAAAGTAAGCTCTCCTATTTGTCTAGAATTTGAGTTCATCTTCTCGCTTGAGTCTGATATAGCTTGCACTATAATATTTATTGTAGCATTTATCTCCACTAGGCTTTTTTGAGTTCTTTCGGCCAGTTTTCTAACCTCATCGGCAACTACTGCAAACCCGCGCCCGTGCTCGCCAGCTCTTGCCGCTTCGATAGCTGCATTGAGTGCTAATAGGTTTGTTTGATCTGCTATATCGTTTATTACAGCTAACACACCTTTTACTTGCTCTGCGTCGCTACTAAGTTGAGAAATTCTACTTGCAAGATCAAGCTCAACTTCGACACTGGATTGAATTTTGTTGCTTAGATGCTCTATAGCGTTATTTGCTTCTATGATACCGCTACTCGCAGCCTCCATATCAGCCTTGCTCTTTTTAGCCTCTTCTATGGAATTTTCAATTTGCTCTTTTATAGTTGTAGCTTTATTTGTAGTTTCCTGAATTATATTTGATGAGTTTTCAACGTTTTTTCCAGTTTGAATAGCTGCTGCAGATAGCTCGTATGAGACTGATGAGTTTTCTGCAGAGAGATGTTTAACTTCGCTTATTAGAGCTTTTAAGTTATCAACAGCTGTTTTTAAAAGCCCAATTGCACTGCTTGGATTGTCTGTTTTTATAGCTACTGCTAAATTTCCTTTTGAAACCTCTTTGACAACTTCTTCTATCTTTGATGCTTTTGCCCCAAGAAGCCCTTCCGGAACCTTTTCGCTAACATATGCAAGCAGAGCTACAAGTATGATCGTTACTATCAATAAAGTCAAGAATATAATTTGAAGGTTTGTCAGGTTATCTTTAAAAAACTCAAAGCTTTTTGTTGTTCTTTGCTCAACTAAAGCGAAAAATTCATCTATAGGTTTAGAAATTTCAGCTTTGTAGTCATTGTAGGTTTTGCCAAATACAAGCTCCATAGCTTCATCTTTAGAACCGTATTTTTTAATAATATCTATAGCTTTTATTTCAAGCTTGGCAAGATCTGTAGATTTTCCTTCAGCAGATTCCAACTTCTTAAATTCATCCTGTGTAAATCCCTCTTTTTGCATAAGATCTTTTAGAGAAATTTGCTCTTTCGTATCAGGTCTAGGAATTTTTCCATTTCTTATATCCAATACTTGATTGTATTGTTTTTCATAAATCGGATTTCCATTAGTAGCCACAAAAGTTCTAACAAGACTGGTCAAGTCATCAGAACTTTGTCTAAGTTCGTCAGCCAATTTATATGATGTAAGCTGTTTTTGTGCAGCACCTACTAAGTCTTCTGACACGCTTCGCATTTGTAGGAAGATATATCCTAAAACAAGTATCGAAGCTATACTTAAAATCATCAAAAGACGCTGAAAGCCTTTTGATTGAAATAGCGACATTGGCACTCCTTTGATTATTTTCAAAAATAAATATTTTCATTAAATTAATCTATCTTTATTATATTACCAGGAGTATTATCTTTTGCTTAAAGAAATAGAAATTTATAACTAAATTTTTGGTTATCTTAAAAACTCAAAATTTAAGATAACCAAAATTAAAAATAGTAGTTTTTATAGTGCTTTTAGCATTACTCTAGTTAAGGTTTTGCTAAATTCTAAAGGATTTTCTATATTCATTCCCTCATTGATCTTTGCCATATCAAGAAGTAGAGTAGATATATCATGGATCATAGCCTCGTTTTTGTTCAATTTTTCAAAAATTTCATGATTTGGATTTATCTCTAAAATAGGTTTAACCTTTGGCAAATTTGTCTGACCCATCTGCTTTAATATAGTTTGCATAGAAAAGTCAGGATCGTTTTTATCATATATCAAAACAGCAGCCGAGTCGCTAAGTCTGGAGCTAAGTTTAACATCTTTAACATCGTCTTTTAAAATTTCGCGCATTTTTACTAAAATTTCAATGTGCTTGCTCTCGTCAATCTTATCTTCTTCGGTTTTTATTTCGCTATCTATATCAGAGTGATTTACAGGCTTAATAGGAGTTTTGTCAAATTCATACACCATAGGCATTACTATAGTATCAATTTCCTCGTCCATTATTAAGACCTCTATATCGTTTTTCTTAAAGCTTTCAAGAAGAGGTGAATTTCTTAGCATAGACTCGTTGTTTCCACTTATATAATATATGCTTTTTTGATCCTCTTTCATCTGTTCTTTATACTCTTTTAGACTTACCAGACTATCTCTTTTACTAGACTTAAACAGAACAAGATCTAAAATTTGCTCTTTATCGTTATTAAATCCATATAGCCCCTCTTTAAGCACTTTTCCAAATAATTTGTAAAATTTTATGTATTTTTCTCTATCTTTGTCTTTGATTTTATTAAGCTCAGTTAATATTTTTTTGATGCTTTGATCTTTTACATTTGCCATTATCTTATTTTCTTGTAAAATTTCACGGCTTACGTTAAGCGGCAAGTCCTCAACATCTATTATTCCTCTTACAAATCTTAAAAATGGTGGCAAAAGCTCTTTTGCGTCATCGCTTATAAATACGCTTTTTACATATAGCTTTACGCCACTTTGATAATCCACTCTAAATAGATCAAACGGCTCTGTGGCCGGGATAAAAAATAGAGTGGTGTATTCTATCTTTCCTTCAGCTTTAGTATGAAAATATGCCAAAGGATCCGTGCTGTCATGGCTGATTTGTTTGTAGAAATCATTATATTCATTAGCCTTGATATTTGATTTATTTAGCTTCCAGAGAGCAGAGGCTTTATTTATCTGAACATTTTTTGTCTCGTAGCTTCCCTCTTTTTCTCCGTCTTTTGGCGGAATATACTCTTCTTTATCGGAAAATATAGGATACGGAATATGGTTAGAATATTTTTTTATAATGCCTTCTATGCGGTAAAATTCACTAAATTCGCTATCTTTTAAAAATAGGGTTATTGTTGTTCCATGGGTATCTTTTTGAGATTCTTTTATCTCATAGCTTTTAGCATCAGAACTCCATAAAAATGCCTTGTCTTCAAGAGTCTTTTTGCTTAAAACCTCTATTTTATCAGATACCATAAAGGCTGAGTAAAATCCGACTCCAAACTGTCCGATAAGTGCGCTATCTTTTTTTGCTTCACCGCTAAGCTCTTTAACAAAGCTCTTTGTTCCACTTCTAGCGATGGTGCCTAAGTTATTTATCAAATCCTCTTTATTCATTCCTATTCCGTTATCGCTTATTGTAAGTGTTTTTTTATCCTTATCTAAGCTAATGTCGATTCTAGGCATATAGTTTAGTTTCTTATACTCATCGTTTGTTAGACAAAGATAGTTTAACTTATCAAGAGCATCTGAAGCATTCGATATAAGCTCTCTTAGAAAAATCTCTTTATTTGAATACAAAGAGTGAATCATAAGATTTAAAAGCTCGTTCACTTCGGTTTGAAATTCAAATTTATCTGCTTTTTTTGCCATATTTTTTCCTTTTTATTTAAATTTTTGGCAGATTATACTATAAATTGCTAATTTTTTCAATTGATTATAAGATAAATTCAATAAACTTGATATAGATAATATCAAGTTTAAGACTATTTTGCATCGTCTAGTAGTTTTAGAATCTCTTTGCTATCGTAATGATTTGCTGTATCTTTTAAAAATTCACAACTTTTTGTAAGTTCGCAAAGTCCATTATCTAGTAAAATTTGAATTGCGCTTTTGTTATCTAGGATAGAATTTATGATTATAAAGCTTTCGATCTCTTTGAGATCAATTTTATCCAACTCTATAAATTTAACTAACTCTTTTAGAAATTTGATCTTATTTTCGTAAAATTTTTTAAATATATCTGTTCTAGCAAATTTTCTTTCGTTGCTATTTTCTAACTTATTTTTATGAATAGAAAATCCATTGTTTCCTATAAATATTCCTATGTCTGCAGCAATAGAAAATAAAATTCTAGTAGTATCTTTTGCGCCATTATCAAGAAAGTAACTAAAAATTTCAAATTTATTAGCAGAGTAGGCTGTGGTCAAAAGCTCTTTAGTGTTTAAGTCAGCTCCATTTTTAAGTAAAATTTTAATCAGTTTTAGATTTTCATCTTCTCTTAACCATTTACTACCATCAATATTAATTCCTAAAACAATAGCCATATGAAGCGGAGAGGTGTAATCCAGTCTATACATATTGTAATTTAAATCAGGTTTGAATTGAAGCACTTTTTCTATACGCTCAAAGTCAAATTTGCCGGTATTGCCGATCTTGCTGTTTATGATAAAAAATGAAAAAATTCGCTCATTGTATCCAAATTCCTTATTTATCAAATTCGGATTTTTATCTAAAATAAAAAGCAGTCTATCAAGCTCTTTATCTACCTGCTGGTTTGTGATGTTTTGATCATAAAAAATATCAAAATTTATCTCATCTGCAACTGAAATTTTAAACAATAGAAATAGAATAAGAAAAATTCTTTTCATTACTATTCCTTTTTTATGTAGTTAAAATAGCAGCGTATTAGCTTTTAAGACTTTCTCGCTCTTTATCAAGGGTTTTTTGCATTTTTTCGCGTGTAATTTCTAGCCAATTTTTATCACTTGTATCAACCAAATCAAGGCATATTATTTTAATCTCGCCGTTTTTGAAGCTGAAATTTTTAACATCCATTATATCGCTTCCGACTATAACTATAGGCTGTACCTTTAAATTTAGCCTATCTACTATTATTTTTGCTCCACCTTTAAAGGGCAAAAGCGTATCTGTCTGAGATCTAGTTCCTTCAGGAAAAATAGCTAAAACGCGCCCGTTATTTATCCGATCTTGCGCCTCTTTTACCAATTTTACCAAAGAGTGTCTACTCTCTCTATCTACGGCGATCATTTTTGGCAAGCTTAAAATTTTGCCTATTGCAGGTATCTCTCCTATCTCTTTTTTGGCTATCCAACAAAGATTTTTAGGATGCACTTCTTCTAAAACCACTATATCTAGCATGCTTTGATGATTCATAATAATCATATTGGCGTCTTGGCTAAATTCTCCTTCGATTTTTATAGAGTAAAATCCAAAAAACCTCTGTGTTCTTGCCCAAATACGCCTTATAGTGCGAATGTTATTTTTAAAAAGCCACATAAAAAACACAACTAAAAAAATACTGATTGTAAATTCAACCGCGAAATAGGCGGCTTTAATTCTTGATAATATCATCTTTTAACACCCAGCCAACCTTGCCATCATTTAGCAAGACTTTTTTAAAATCTTTTCTTTCTCCTAAAATTTCTACTTTTTCTTCATTTTCAGTCGTAAAGAATATGCTTGAATTTTGAGTAGGGAGAATTTTTATACTTACATTTTTTTTAAGCACCGCATTCCCCAAAGGGTTATAGCTATATATTCCATAAGCTCCAAAAATCAGTGTCAATACTAAAAATATACTATTTCTTTTGATTAAAAACAAAATAAAGGAAGTTGCCAGTAGAATATATCCGGCTGTATCTTTGTAAATTTCAAATTTGCTTTGTTTTGGATTTAGTCCGATTTGAGTGCTTATTTCGTCATCTTCGACTATGACAGGAAGAGAAAAGCTTTCTAGTTTTTTGTTTTTTAGATTGAAATAGCTAAAATCCAGAGAAGTTTTTTCGGGAGTAAAAATCGCAAAATAAAAACCGCTATGTGAATTAAAATTCCCACTTACGGAATCAACTCCCTGCTTTAATATTGCAGGGTCATTTAGCCAAAAGTCTGTTATGTTGGTATTTTTGCCGACTAGTTCAACTATCATAATTAAATTTTTATCATCAAATTTGTTTGTTTTATGTTTTTTGATTTCTAGCGAGTTTGCTACTATGTGACTATAATTTTGATCGCTTTTTATCTGTTTTAAGCTTGGTAGATTGATAGTTGTGTTTGCAGTTTGGAAAAATTCACCATTTCTTTTTAAATTTATGGTTATCTTAGTATTTTTTTGCTCTGTTGAGTTAGCCTCTAAAAATATCTCACTTTTGTAAATTCCGTTGCCGATATTTTCCCATTGTAAATTTTTATTCAACCATTTTAAATTTTCATTTTCTAATACAGTTGTTTTGATATCTACGACTATATTTGATTGAGTATTGGCGGTAATTCCGAATTTAAAAATCTCGCCAGCATAGACCTCTTTTGGTATATTAGAGGTTGTGATTATAAGCTGACTCGGCTCTACTGTCTGATAAATTTGAGTTTCAGATATATTGATTTCAGGCTCGTTTGTGGGAGCTATAGTTTGTAGTGGAGCCTTTTTGATAACCTTTTCGCTTCTTTCGCCTCCCATCATATCAAAGATACTAGGTTCTTGAGCGATAGCAAAAGCGGCTATCAAAAATAGGGCGATGTGTTTTAACAAACTAGCCCTTTAAGCATCCTAAGTCCATCATCTCCACCTAAGATTTTCTCGCATGCTCGCTCAGGATGTGGCATAAGTCCGAAAATCTTTTTATTTTTATCACAAATTCCAGCAATACTATCTATAGAGCCGTTTGGATTCAGTTCATTTCCATCTTTATCACAATATTTTAAAAGTACTTGCTCGTTGTCATACATGCTTTTTAAAGTATCTTCATCAGTATAGAAATTTCCTTCACCGTGAGCCAGCGGGACATTTACTATCTCGCCGACCTCTAAATTTGAAAGAAATTTGTTTGAATTTGCAATGACTTTAAGGTGATGATACTTTGAGATAAAGCTTAAATTTTCGTTTCTTCTCATAGCTCCTGCAAGCAGTTTTAGCTCGCAAAGCATCTGAAATCCGTTGCAAATTCCTAAGATGTATCCACCTTTTTGAGCGTGCTTTAACACCGCTTTCATAGCGGGAGAAAATTTAGCGATAGCAGCCGTTCTTAAGTAGTCTCCGTAGCTAAAGCCACCGGGAAGAACGATAAGATCGGCTTTTATCTCATCTTGCTTATGCCAGATGATCTCAGTTTCGCATCCTAAAAGATCAAATGCGTATTTTGTATCCGTTTCACAGTTTGTTCCAGGAAAAAGAACTATCGCTACTTTCATATTATTATCTCGTAATCTTCTATAACTGTGTTTGCCAAAAGCTCTTCACACATATTTGTAAGAGCTTTTTTGGCCTCATCTTTATCTTTGGTGTCTATATCAAGGACGATTTGTTTTCCAACTCTTACGTTTGATATGCCGTTAAATCCGAGCGAGCCAAGTGCGTGCTCTACAGCCTTTCCTTGAGGATCTAAAACTCCGTTTTTAAGTGATACGTTTACTATAGCTTTCATCTATAACCTTTATGATAAAATTCTTCTTAAAACCTCTTCGTAGGCTACTTTTACATTTCCAATATCTTGTCTAAATCTATCTTTGTCAAGCTTTTCATTTGTATCGGCATCCCAAAATCTGCAACTATCAGGACTAATTTCATCTGCTAGTATAATATTTCCATCTTTATCTACGCCGAATTCGACTTTAAAATCAACAAGTTTTAGCTTCCTATCCGCGAAAAATTTAAACAATACAGAGTTTATCTCTCTACCTAAATGTTTAAGTCTATCAAGGTCGTTTTCGCTTTTTACAAGCCCCATAGCCAGGCAGTGTTCGTCATTTACCAAAGGATCGTGTAGCGCATCATCCTTGTAATATAGCTCAACCAAGGCAAAAGGCAAAACCGTTCCGTCAGGTATGTCCAGGCGCTTAGTAAGTGAACCTGTAGCTATATTTCTTACTACCACTTCAAGAGGGATTATTTTGCATTTTTTAATCAGTTGTTCAGTATCGTTTAGTGTTTTTACTAAGTGGGTTTCTATACCTTTTTCTTTTAAAAGATTAAAAAGTTGCGTTGAAATTTTATTATTTAGAGCACCTTTTCCAGCCTCGTTTCCTCTTTTTTGGGCATCAAAAGCCGTTAAATCGTCTTTAAACTCGGCTATTAAAAGATCCGCATCATCAGTCGCGTACATCCTTTTGCCTTTTCCTTCATAGACTAACTCTTTTTTCTCCATCCTGTTCTCCTTAGGTTATTTGATTTTTAACACTTTTATAGCATCTATAGCAGATTTTAGCTGCATGTCCTCATTGACTTTTGCTTGAGCCAGTATAGTCTTATCTTCTTTTGCTTCATCTTTTTTAGCTGTTGAATTTACATCTTGCTTATGATCTGCGATTTTTGTTAGCTCATTTTCAAGATGTTTTTTTAATTCACTCTCTTTTATCGCAAACATACTCGATTCCTCTTGAGGAACCTTGCCAGGAAATACTTTTATATCAGGAGTTACTCCTACTGCTTGTATTGTGCGACCACTTGGCAGGTAATATCTAGCTATAGTAAGCCTTAGCGCCTCTTTTCCGTCTACCGGTAATATTATCTGCACGCTTCCCTTGCCAAATGTATTTTCGCCTATCACCACGCCGCGCTTATGATCTTGAAGCGAACCGCTTACTATCTCGCTAGCACTTGCACTTCCGCCGTTTACTAAAACAGCTAGCGGAAGGTTTGTGATCTTATTTGATTTTATCGCCTTGTATTCGGAATTTTCGCTTGCGTTTCTTCCTTTTTGAGATACGATTACTCCGTTATCGACAAACAAATTTGTAAGCCCGACCGCTTGGTTTAAGAGTCCGCCCGGATTGTTTCTAAGATCAAGGATGATGCCTTGGGCTTTTGGATGTTTTTTTATGAACTCTTCTGCTTTTTGAGTTACGTGCTTATCGAAATTTGTAACGCGAACATAGAGGATATTTTCATTTTCTATCATCTTTGCATAGACTGATTCTACCGAGATGATATCGCGAATTAGCTTAACGTCAAACGGCTTTGGCTCGCCTTTTCGCACGATAGTTATGGTGATTGGCGTCTTTGGTTTGCCGCGCATTTTATTAACGGCTTCTTCTATCGTTGTGCCCAGCGTCGCGTTGCCGTCGATTCTTAATATGATATCTCCGCTTTTTATACCGGCTTTATCCGCAGGCGTGCCTTCGATAGGCGATATAACCGTAAGTGCGCCGTCTCTAATGCCTACGGTTATACCAAGCCCTCCGAATTCGCCGTTTGTCTGAACCTGCATATCCTTAAACGCTTTTTCGTTTAAAAATCCCGAATGGGCGTCAAGATTATTTAAAAGCCCCTCAATCGCCTTATCGACGATCTCTTTAAATTTCATATCATCTACATAGTATTTTTCAACGGTTGATATCGTTTTTGTAAATTTTGATAGAGCCTCAAGTCTAGCGCTTGCATCATCTTGGTTGTTTTTTGCGTTTAAATTTACGGCTATTAAGCCTGCTGCAAGAACGGTTGAGATGAAACCTGAAGCAAAAAAAAGCTTTCTCTTATTCAAAAAATTCTCCTATACATTATTAAGTGGGGTTAATTTTAATGAAATTTGGCTAAAAATCGGCTAAATTTAAAATAAATTAGAGTTGATAAATCAAGAAAATACACACCAAATTTAGCTTTTATAACTTTTAAAAAACTAGCTTAAAATTTAAAAATAAATTTTTGCATTTATTAAAAATTTGAGCCGGTTTTTAATATTTCAAAAGAGTAAACTTAGTAAATTTTACTAATAAAACTTGACAATACTTCACTAAAGTTATATAATGCGATTATTATAAAACTAAGGAGAATAAAATGGCAAACATAGGTGAAAGTTTAACTGCGCAGATGCAAGAAGCTCTTGAGAACGGGATAAGTTTAGCCATACACGCTAAAAATCCGCAAGTCATGCCTCTTCACGTATTTTGGGGTTTAGTTACGGACTCGGCTTCCATACTAAATCAAGTATTTAACCGGATGTCGATCTCAAAAAACGCTGTTGATTTGGAGGTTAAGAGTAAAATTTCAAGCT
This sequence comes from Campylobacter sp. RM16187, assembly GCF_025319965.1. Classification (NCBI taxonomy): domain Bacteria; kingdom Pseudomonadati; phylum Campylobacterota; class Epsilonproteobacteria; order Campylobacterales; family Campylobacteraceae; genus Campylobacter; species Campylobacter sp. RM16187. The sequence goes on along the minus strand of NZ_CP012549.1, from coordinate 1,016,255 downwards.
TAGCGACCAGCTCAAACGTAAGCAAAGAAAATGTCCAAATTTCACGCGAGCTTTTAAATTCGCTTGAGAGCGCAAAGGCTTTTATGGTAAGCATGGGCGATAGCTTTATAGCGGTTGATACTTGGATAATTTCAGCTTTAGAGCTTAAAGAGATAAGAGAAATTTTGGCTAAATTTACCGATGTGCTTGAGATCAAAAAGAGTTTAGAAGCCATTAGGGCAGGGCGCAAGATAGACACTCAAACAAGCGACGAGACGCTTGATAGTTTGGAAAAATTTGGCATTGATCTAACTAAAAAAGCTATAAACGCCGAGCTTGATCCGGTTATCGGGCGAGATGAAGAGATAACTAGGATGATGCAAATTCTAATAAGAAAGAGCAAGAACAATCCTATCTTGCTTGGCGAACCGGGTGTCGGAAAAACGGCTATCGTCGAAGGGCTAGCGCAAAAAATAGTTTCAAAAGACGTTCCGACAAGCCTTATGAATAAGCGAGTTATCGCTCTTGATATGAGCGCTCTTATCGCGGGTGCAAAGTATAGAGGTGAGTTTGAAGATAGGCTAAAAGCCGTTATAAACGAGGTAAAAAGTGCGGGCAATATCATACTTTTTATCGATGAAATTCACACTATAGTAGGTGCCGGAGCTAGTGAGGGAAGTATGGACGCGGCAAACATACTAAAGCCGGCACTAGCGCGCGGAGAGCTTCATGCCGTTGGTGCAACGACGCTAAAAGAGTATAGAAAGTATTTTGAAAAGGATGCCGCACTCCAGCGTAGATTTCAGCCGATTGACGTAAAAGAGCCAAGCGTAAACGAGGCTTTGCAAATTTTGCGAGGTATAAAGGAGCGTTTAGAGGTTCATCACGGCGTAAGTATAACCGATAGCGCGTTAGTGGCAGCTGCTAAGCTAAGCGATAGATATATCTCAAACCGCTTTTTGCCTGATAAAGCCATAGACCTAATTGATGAAGCAGCGGCTGAGCTTAAGATGCAGATAGAAAGCGAGCCTTATGAGTTGGCTAAGATTAAGCGTGAGATAGTGACATTGCAGGTTGAAAAAGAGGCGCTCAAGATGGAGGATGAGGCTAAAAACGAAGAGCGCCTTAAAGAGATAGAAAAGGAAATCGCCGATCTAAACGAGAAAAAGCAAGCTCTTGAAGTAAAATTTGAAAACGAAAAGAGCGTGTTTAACGGAATTTCAAATGCAAAAAAAGAGATAGACAGCCTAAAAAATGAAGCCGAAATAGCACGCAGAAACGGCGATCTTCAAAAGGCTGCCGAGATAGAATACGGCAAAATTTTAGACGCTTCAAACCGCCAAAAAGAGCTTGAGATCAAGTGGGAAGAGATGAAAAAAGCTGGCGTGTTGCTTAAAAATCAAGTGGATGAGGAGCTGGTGGCTGAAATTTTAAGCAAATGGACGGGAATTTCAGTTTCTAAGATGCTAACAAGCGAGAAGCAAAAGTATCTCATGATAGAAGATCACTTAAGAGCTAGCGTCGTGGGGCAAGATCCTGCGCTTCACGCCTTAGCACGAGCTATCAAGCGAAATAAAGCAGGGCTTAATGAAGGCTCTCGTCCGATAGGATCGTTTCTATTTCTTGGTCCAACAGGCGTAGGTAAGACGCAGTCGGCTAAGGCTCTGGCTAAATTTTTGTTTGATGATGAAAGAGCGCTTATCCGCTTTGATATGAGCGAATATATGGAAAAGCACAGCGTCTCAAGGCTGCTTGGAGCGCCTCCGGGATACGTAGGATACGATGAGGGCGGACAGCTAACCGAGGCTGTTAGAAGGCGTCCGTATAGCGTGATACTGTTTGATGAGATCGAAAAGGCGCATAAAGATGTGTTTAATATCCTGCTTGGTATCATGGATGACGGGCGAGCAACTGATAATAAGGGTGTAACCGTTGATTTTAAAAACACGATCATCATCCTAACCTCAAACATCGCTTCAAATTTCATCATGGATTTAAAAGGTGAGCAGAGGGAAGAGGCTGTTAAAAACGAGCTAAAAAGCTATTTTAAGCCTGAATTTTTAAACAGGCTTGATGATACGATCATTTTTAATCCGCTAAGCGAAGAAGGGCTTGTCCAAATCGTCGGAATTATGTTTAAAGAGCTTGAAAAAACGCTTCTAAATCGCGGTATTAAGGCTAGCATGAACGAAGAGGCTAAGAAATTTATAGCTAAAGCGGGATTTGACATAGTGTATGGCGCTAGACCGCTTAGACGCGCACTTTATGAGCTGGTAGAAGACCGCCTAGCCGATATGATACTAAAAGATGAGCTTGAAAGCGGCGATGAGATCGTGATAAGCTCAAACGGCAAAAATATCTCGATAGAAGTCGCAAGGTAAATTTAAGTAGCCAAATTTAAAAGGCTAAAATTTCGGTTTTAGCCTTTTACTCATTAGAGTTTAGATCCTCCGCCACTTGTGCGGCTAGTTTTAGCTTCTCGCTATCAAAATGCGTATAAATTCTGGATGTATTTAAGCTTGCGTGTCCGAGCGCTTCTTGCACTAGCACAAGGTCTTTTTGCTTTTTATATAACATCGTTGCAAAGGTATGACGAAGCATGTGAGCACCGTTTTTTTCCTTGCGAATTCCTGCTTTAAATAAAATTTGCTCGACTATCCTGCTTACGTAAGCTTGCGTTAGGCGCGTGCCTTTTTTGTTTATAAAGAGATAGCCCTCTTTGTTTATGTAGTTTATCGCGATAGCGTCAAGGTGAGCCTCGATAAGATGGCGCTTTATCATTACTATTCTGTATTTGTTGCCTTTGCCGCGTATTCTTATAGTGTAAAGATCGCCGTCTTCCGTTATATCCTTGCGCTTTAAATTCAGAGCCTCGCTCACACGAATCCCTGTAAATATTATCGTCTTTATGATGAGCTTGTTGCGGTTTGTATTTACTTTAAAGTCGCTATTTTCGATAGCGGATAAAAAGCGTTTAACCTCTTCTTCGCTCATAAATTCAGGCAGCTTTTGCCCTCTCATGCCGCTTATGCCGCCCCAATTTTTAAGCGATATATCATATATATGCGCTCTGCCGTCCTCTTCGTTTTGTTTATCTAAAAACGCAAAGAAATTTATAACCGAAATTCTGTAGTTTTTCTTGCTTGCATCACTTAGCCCGCCTGTAGTGCTTGCCAAAACTTCGCTAAGCAGCTCTTCATCTATCTGTTTTAGGCTCTCAAGCTCGTAAAAACAAAGCGTCTCGTAAATTTTCTTAAGCGGGTTAAAATAAGTATTTATGCCTGTAAGTCCTGCGTTGCGGGCTGATTTAACCAGTCCGTCAAGCTCGTTTATACTTCTTACCTCTTTGCTTAATGAATAATTCACGCTAGCAAGCGCTTTCGGGTCTCTAAGCTCTTTATTTGATAGCGAGCTTAGTTTAAATTTCACGTATCGAGTTAGCCAAAAAAGTAGTGACTTTTCAAAACTATCTTTATAGTCAAGCGCGTATTTCAAGATCTTATCCTTACTAAATTTAGATGATGGAAATTATACCAAATTTGCGTAGCTAAAATTTAGCTTAAAAATAAATAGTTAAATTTAATAATAATTTTAAGTTAATTTATGTTAAATTTCTCAAGTTCAAAACTTTTTGATAAAGGGGAAAAGATGCAATCAAACCAAAATTCGCGTCGTAGCTTCATGGCTGCTGCGGGGTTGTTTGTCGCTGCGACTGCGCTTAAGGCTGCACCGACTAAGTTTGAAGATAGTAAAGAGGAGCGCTTCGGTATGGTTATAGACCTAACGTGCTGTATCGGCTGTCAATCCTGTACCATGAACTGCGCCATGGAAAACAACGTGCCGGCGGGGATGTTTCGCACGATAGTTTCTGAGTATGAGGCGTATGCAAAAGACGGCAAAAGAGCCGCTATGGCTTCACTTCCAAGGCTTTGCAACCACTGCGAAAGTCCAGCCTGTATCGACATGTGTCCGACAGGTGCAAGCCACCAAAGAAGCAACGGTATCGTTAAGATAAACAGTAGCGAGTGCATAGGTTGTGCGCTTTGCGTTGAGGCCTGTCCGTATCACGCAAGATACTTCAACAAAGAGACTTTAAAAGCCGATAAATGCACATTTTGCGATCATAGACTTCGCGCGGGACTGCTTCCAAGCTGTGTGGAAACCTGTGTGGGCGGAAGCCGTATAATGGGCGATCTAAACGATCCAAACTCAAACATCAGAAAATTTTTAGCAACTCACGAGACTATGGTTATAAATAGTCCGAAAAATACAAATCCGCAGGTGTTTTACTACGGAGTTAGCGAGGTTCTAACTAAAAATGACGTAGAAGCAGAGGAAAAAGCGGGCTACAAACGAGTCGTTCACTGGAACGAAGAGATAACACTTTAAGAGGAGCTAAAAATGCAAAGACGAGATTTTATAAAAAAAGCTATGCTTACTTCAGCTCTTCCTGTGGTTGCGGCTGCGAGTAAAGATGAAAAAATAGATGATTATAAGGTGCAAGGCAACTCTCACGAGCCTGAATTTAGAGTAGTTGACGGCAAGGTTGTGATGAACGAAGGCCACTCTATAGTCTTTTCGATGTGTCATGGATGTACGACAAAATGCGGTCTTAGACTTCACATAGATGATAAAAATAACCGCGTGCTTCGCTCTGTGGGAAATCCCTTCCACCCGCTTGCAAATTTCCACTGGATGCCTTATAACACTTCTATAAACGACGCTCTCATAGCCACAACCAGAAGCGGTGAAGACGATCAGCGCGCTACGGTTTGCGTTAGAGGCGCGATGCTTCCTGAGATGCTTTATTCGCCGATTAGAATTCTCTCTCCGCTTAAAAGAGTTGGCAAAAGAGGCGAGGGCAAATGGCAAAAGATCAGCTTTGAGCAGCTTATAGAAGAGGTTGTCGAGGGTGGAAATTTATTTGGCGAAGGACACGTGGACGGACTTCGCGCGCTTTACTCAGATGAGCTAATAGACGCTGAAAATCCTGAATACGGCACTAAACGCAACCAGCTTTTAAGCTTTTATCTATATGACGGCAGAAGCGATATCGTAGATAGATTTATGAAAAAATCTTTCGGCACCGTCAATCACTACTCGCACGGCGGAATTTGCGGCGGCGGCTTTAGAGCAGGCGGCAAGATCGCTCATAATGCGGGCGGCTTTGCGCATACAAAGCCTGATTACGAGCACTCTAAATTTAGCATTTACTGGGGCACTGCGCCGGGCAACGGCGGAAATCCGTTCCAAAAACAAGCCAAGATGATAGCTCATGCAAGAAGCGAAGATAACGGCTTTGGCTACGCGGTCGTCGATCCTACGGTATCAAATTCTATCAAATACGCCACAAGCGACAAGGCTCGCTGGATAGGCATAAGGCCGGGCATGGACTCAGCGCTTGCTATGGCGATGATAAGATGGATAATCGAAAATGAAAAATACGCGACAAACTACCTCATCCAGCCAAATTTAGACCAAGCCAAGCTAGCAGGCGAAATTCACTGGTGCAACGCAACTCACTTAGTTATCACTCAAAAGGGGCATAAAGACTACGGCAAATTTGCGCGAGTTAATGACGAGTGGCAGGTGTGCTCGCAAAGCGGCAAAATTCAAAGCTACAAGATAAACGAGCCTGCTAAACTATACTACAAAGGCAAGATAGAGATAGAGGGTAAAAAAGTAGCGGTAAAAAGCTCTATGCAGCTACTTAAAGAATCAGCCTTTAAGCACACCATGAAAGAGTATTCCGAGCTTTGCGGTGTAAGCATGGATGATATCCTCTGGCTTTGCGATAACTTCACTAAAAACGGTCGCCAAGTAAGCACGAACGTGCACGGCGGTATGATGCACACTCAAGCTGCGATGAGCACTTACGCGATACTTTGTCTAAATACGCTTATGGGCACTTACGGCTACAAGGGTGGAAATGTAAATGCAAGCGCAGGCACGCATAAATTTTTAAGCGGTAGATATGAGCTTGAGAAATTTGAAGGAGCTTATAAGCCAAGCGGCGTAAATTTATCTCGCTCTGGCAAATACTACGAGACAAGCTCGGAGTTTAAGCGCAAGGTCGCAGCAGGCGGGACGGGCTATCCTGCGCAGCAGCCTTGGTATCCTATCTCTATGCCGCTTATCAACGAGACGCTTACAAGCCACGCGGTGGGCTATCCTTACAAGGCTAAAATTTTTATAAACTACATGACAAACGTCATCTACGGACAAGCGGGGCTTGAAACAGCGGTGAAAGATTCGCTAAAAGATAGCCGCGATCTGCCGCTTTTCATCGGTATAGACGCATTTATGAACGAAACTAACGCTTATGCCGACTATATCGTGCCTGACGGGTTAAATTTAGAAAACTGGGGTATGCCAAACTCACTTTGGGGAACTATAACCAAAACTTCAGTCGTGCGCTATCCTGCCGTTAAACCAAGACAAGATACCGATAAAAACGGCACGCCGATAGATGTCGAGCTATTTTATATCGCGATAGCCAAAAAGCTTGGGCTAAAAGGCTTTGGCAAGGGTGCGTTTAAGGATAAGGACGGCAACGCCATGGATCTTGACACTAAAGAGCAGTTTTATGCAGCCGCACTTGCAAATTTAGCTTTTGACGGCGAAGCGGTAAGTGACATCAGTAAAGAAGACGCCGAGCTTAGCAAGATAGATAGGATCATGCCTGTTATAGAAAAATATCTCAAAAAAGAAGAGGTGGCAAAGGTCGCTCACGTGCTTGCAAAAGGCGGAAGATATGATGATTACGTCACGGCTTATAAGGGCGATAAGGCAACCGTAAAAGTGCCTGCGCCAAATCCGGCCTCGATATACTATGAGCCGCTTGGCGGACATCGCCACTCTATCACGGGCGAATACATGCCGGGCACGCCTACGCTGATGAAACCTGTGACAAGCGACGGCACTCCGCTTGAAAAATTCTTCCCGAAATCTGAGTGGAAGTATCTGGTAAGCTCGAAAAAATCAAACGCGCAGCACTACTACACCATCATGAGCGATAGGATGAGAAGCATACATCCTGTAAATTTCGTGCGTATCAGCGAAGATATAGCAAAAGAGCGCGACATCAAAACAGGCGATGAGGTCAAAGTCGTAACTCCATACGCAAGCGCAAAAGGAACTGCGTTTGTGACAAACGGCGTCGCAAAAGGTGTTATAAGCCTTGAGCACGGCTTTGGACACACCGAATTTGGCGCTAGAACTCACTACATAGACGGCAAACCTGCACTCAGGATAGAAGGAACCGAAGTGGGTATAAATCACAACTTGCTTGGTCTGCTTGATCCAAAGCGCAAAGGCAAATTTAGCCTTAACGACTGGCTTGTAGGCACTTGCGCTAGACAAGCGCTACCTGCAAATATCTATAAAATTTAGCCTTTTAGGCGCTAGGCTAGCTATCTTGGCTAGCCTAAATTTCTTAAATAATAGTAAAATACCTCTTTTAACAACCAAATAGGAATCATCTTGTATTAGTTTGCGAAACAATAAAATGAGATTGTGTTTTGAGATGATATTTTCTATCTTTACTAAAATTTTAATAATCCGTTTTCATCGTATTTAAAATCAGGACTCCACACCACTTCCCAGTAATAGCCGTCCAAATCTGTAAAATAGGCATGATATCCGCCCCAAAAGACATCTTGCGGCTCTTTTACGATTACTCCTCCCGCCTTTCTTACTAGCTCAATAACCTCATCTACCTCTTTTTTGCTCTTTACATTATAAGCAAGCGTAATTCCCGCAAAACCGCTACCTGTCGGCGGGCTGGATTCATTAATGTCCTTGCTTAGCAATTCAAGTGGGAATAACTCAAATTTTGTTCCAAAAGTATCGAAAAATACAACATTTGGATTACTCTCTTTGCAGTTAGTTTTAAATCCTAATTTGTCCCTGTAAAACTCCAGAGCCTTCTTCATATTTCTTGTTCCCAGACAAACGCAAGTGATTTTATTCATTTAGTTCTCTTAAATTTAGATTTATTGTGTCATAATTACGTATTTTAATTGTTTTCTATCACCCTTTTTGTTTCAAGTGCTATCTCAAGCTCTTCGTTTGTAGGAATGATTAAAGTTTTTATAGAAGCTTTGTCAGCGTCTATACATCTAGCTCCGCTTGCTTTGGCGAAATTTAATTTATGATCTATGTTTATGCCAAGATGCGCTAAATCGCCACAAATTTTCTCTCTGCTATATGGTGCATTTTCGCCGATACCACCTGTAAAGATAAGCGCATCAACGCGCCCAAGCACAGCATAGTAAGCTCCGATATATTTTTTGATACGGTAGCAAAACATCTCAAAGGCTAGGTGCGCTCTTTCGTCATGCTCCATCTTGGCTACTACCTCTCTCATATCGTTTGAGCCGCAAATTCCAAGTAGCCCGCTCTTTTTGTTTAAAAAGGCATCGATCTCATCAGCCTTTAGCTCGCCCAAATTTAGCAGATAAGTTATTATAGCAGGATCCATATCGCCGCTTCTTGTGCCCATTATAAGCCCTTCAAGTGGGCTAAGACCCATCGAAGTATCGACACTTTTGCCGTTACTGACCGCACAAACCGAAGCGCCGTTGCCAAGGTGAAGCGAGATGGCGTTAAATTTCTCATACTCTATACCAAGCATTTTTGCCGCGGTTTTTGTAACGTAGTGATGAGATGTACCGTGAAAGCCATATCTGCGTATGTGCAATCGCTTGCAAAGTTCGTAAGGTAGAGCATATCTATAGGCATATTCTGGCATTGTCTGATGAAAAACGGTATCAAATACGACTACGTGAGGCACTTTTTCTCCGCTCTCTTGCATCGCATTTCTTATGCCGGCTAAGTGACCAGGGTTATGAAGCGGGGCGAGTATTGAGTTTTGTTCTATTTTAGCGATGACCTCATTATTCACTAAAGCAGACTCGGTAAAACTCTCTCCGCCATGTACTATTCTGTGTCCGATTCCGTCAAGCTCGCTTAAATCGTGCAGTATATTTGACGCCACAAAAAGACTTGTCATCACTTCAAGCCCTTCGTGGTGATCTTTTATAGCCAAATTTTTCTCATAAATTATATCTTTAGCTATATCTTTTAACTTGGCGTAAGAGTTGCTTTCTCCGATTTTTTCTATAAGTCCGCTTGCTATGACATGATTGTCTTTCATATTAAAAAGTTGAAATTTTATGGATGAGCTACCTGAATTTAATACTAAAATTTTCACTTTTTCTCTCCTGCTTGTATTGCTGTTATTAAAACTGTATTTATGATATCATCTACCAGGCATCCTCTACTTAGGTCATTTACAGGTTTTTTTAATCCTTGCAAAATCGGTCCTATGGCTATGCAATGACCGCTTCTTTGAGCTATTTTGTAGCCTATATTGCCTGAATTTAAATTTGGAAATACAAATACATTAGCACGTCCTGCCACATCACTATTTGGTATCTTTTTTCTAGCCACTCCAAGATCTATTGCGGCATCATATTGTATCGGCCCTTCGACTTTAAGCTCTGGTTCAAGCTCGTTAATAATCTTTTTTGCCTCTTTTGCAAGATCTGTGTCGCTTCCTTCACTGCTATTTCCTGTAGAGTATGAGAGTAGGGCGACTCTAGGTTCTATTCCAAATTCGATTGCGGTTTTAGCGGATGAGATTGCTATATGAGCTAGTGCGTTAGCGTCTGGATTTGGTATTACGGCGCAATCTGCATATATCAAAATTTCCTCGCCCATACACATGATAAAAGAGCTTGATACCAATGGGCTATCGGGAGTTGTTTTTATTATCTGAAATGCCGGTCTAACGGTATCTGCGGTATTTGTGCTGGCTCCGCTTACCATGGCGTCGGCAAGTCCTGTTTGCACCATCATGGTGCCAAAGTAGGTTTTATCTAAGATCAGCTCTTTTGCTTTTTCAAGCGTTAAGCCCTTGTGTTTTCTAAGCTCGTAAAGCTCCTTGGCAAAGCTCTCTTGAAATACGTTTTTTTCTAAATTTATAAATTTCACTCCGCTTAAATTTATACCGAGTTCATCAGCTCTGCTTTTTACGGCGGTTTCGTCTCCAAGAAGGGTTAAATTTACGGCTTTGGTTTGCATTAAAAGCTCGCTAGCCTTTAGAATTCTCTCATCGTTACTCTCGGGCAAAACGACCATTTTTTTGTCTTTGCTTGCCGTTTCTATAAGCAAATTTTCAAATCTAAAAGGCGTCATTATGCTTTGATTTGCATTTAAAACCTCATCTAAATCCGAGCTTATCACTAAATTTGAGTTGATATTTAGAGCTTTTAAATTTTTTTCGCTAAAAACGGGAGTGTTAAGATGTCTGGCAAGCATCAAATTTAGCTCAAATTTGCCGAGATTAGAAAAGGCTTCAAAGGCTCTAACGACTACTAAATCATATTTTTTTTGTAGCCTGTTAAATTCTTTTATGATGCTTTTGATAAGCTCTTTTTCATTGCCGTTTTCAAATGCGACAGCCGCCTCTTTCGTGCATACAAATCCGCCGATGGGCTCAAAAACGGTCACATTTTTAAATTTTGCTGATATAATTTCGTAAATTTTTGAGAAATTAGCGGTTATTAGATAAATTCCTTTGGACTGCATCCCATCTCCTTGGTGATATGTGGAACTTTAATTGCTTAATTTTATCATAAATATTCAGATTAAGGTAAATTTTTATGAATGCCAAATTTTATCTATCTCTTGTTTTCATAGGCGCGATTTTTAGCGGATGTGTGCCAAGTGCCGATCCTAAAATCGACATGAAACCGCCCGTTTACGTCGAGCAACTGCCTGCAAAGCACGTAAATAACCAGCCAAATCCGGGAAGCTTGTTTGGAAGAGGGGATAATCCTTTATTTTCTGATAGAAAGGCTATGAACGTAAATGACATCGTCACAGTCGTCATAAGCGAAAGCGCAAATCAAAGCTCAACGGGCAAGCGAAATACAAACAAAGATAGCACGATAGGACTTGGCGGAGGTGTGTTTACTGCAGGCTCCGCGCCTCTTTCTCATGTCGCGGATCAGCTAAATAAATTTGGCGATATTGGCTTTAAAGCAGGCACTAAAAACGAATTTAGCGGAGGAGCTTCAAATTCTCGCACAGAGAGCTTTAAAACGACAATTTCAGCGCGCATTATCAAAGTGCTTGAAAACGGCAACTACTTCATTGAAGGCTCTCGTGAACTGCTGCTAAACGGCGAAAAGCAGATCGTGCAGCTAAGCGGCGTCATAAGACCTTATGATATATCAAATTCAAACGAAATAGACTCAAAATATATCGCTGATGCAAAAATTTTATATAAAACCGAAGGCGATGTGGATAAATCAACCAGAAAGCCGTGGGGAACGAAGCTTATGGAGGCTATCTGGCCTTTTTGATCGCTTGGTTTGGCTAAAATTTATTTTTGGCTATTATACTCGGTCATGCTAGACCGAGTGCGTTCAACGGGCAGGCTTTAAAATTTAAATTAAACTATGCAGGTTCTGCTCAAAATATAAATTTGCTCTAAAATCATAAAATTTAAAACAACCAACCGCAAACAGATAAATTTATCCAAATTCTCATAAACCCCTTGCAATATCGTAACAAAACGAGGGTTAAAATTTAAAATCCAAATTTCATTTTACGCCTTTTTAAAGCTATAAAGCTTATAATTTAAACAAATTCAAAAAAGGCGTTGTTATGATAAAGGCAATTTCCGGCTCGCAGATGATCAGCGAAGCCTTGCATAAAGAGGGCGTTGAGATAGTTTTTGGCTACCCTGGCGGTGCGGCGCTTAACATCTATGATGAAACTTACAAGCAAAAGTATTTCAAGCATATTTTAGTGCGCCACGAGCAAGCTGCAGTTCATGCGGCTGACGGCTATGCAAGAGCAAGCGGTAAGGTCGGAGTGGCTTTCGTAACGAGTGGTCCCGGATTTACAAATGCCGTTACAGGGCTTGCTACAGCGTATTCTGATAGCATTCCTATCGTGCTTATAAGCGGTCAGGTTGCAAGCTCGCTCATAGGCACCGATGCCTTTCAGGAGATCGACGCGGTGGGAATTTCTCGCCCCTGTGTGAAACACAACTACTTAGTAAATAGCATCAAAGAGCTTCCAAGAATCTTAAAAGAGGCGTTTTACATCGCTCGCTCAGGTCGCCCCGGTCCTGTGCATGTGGATATACCGAAGGATATAACGGCGGCAATTGGTGATTTTGATTATCCTCAAGAGATAAAAATGCTAACCTATAAGCCTACATATAAAGGCAACGCAAAGCAGATCAAAAAGGCTGCCGAAGCGATATCGGCGGCAAAAAGACCGCTACTTTATCTAGGCGGCGGAGTGATAGCGTCAAACGCTAGCGAGCTTGTAAGAAAATTTGCTAAGAAGACTGGAATTCCTGCGATAGAGACTCTAATGGGGCTTGGAGTTTTGGCTCATGATGATGAAAATTTACTTGCGATGGCAGGTATGCACGGAAGCTATGCTGCAAATATGGCGCTTAGTGAGACTGACCTACTTATCGCACTTGGAGCGAGGTTTGACGATAGGATAACGGGCAAGTTAAGCGAATTTGCAAGATACGCAAAGATAATTCACGTGGATATCGATCCAAGCTCGATCTCCAAGATAGTAAACGCACATTTTCCTATAGTCGGTGATCTAAATTTCGTCCTTGAAGAGCTCATAGAAAAGGTCGAAGTAAATCCTGAAAACATCAAAGACTGGAAAGATATCCTCTCTCGCTACGACAAGCTAAATCCGCTTGCATACAGCGATAGCGATGAAATTTTAAAGCCGCAGTGGGTTATAGAAGAGACTGCCAAGATAGCGGGCGATGATACGATAATATCAACCGACGTAGGTCAGCACCAGATGTGGGCGGCGCAGTTTTATCCGTTTTCGCGACCAAGACAGCTTATAACCAGCGGCGGGCTTGGCACGATGGGATATGGCTTGCCTGCGGCGATTGGCTCAAAGTGCGCAGATCCTAAAAAAACGGTCATAAATTTTACGGGCGACGGATCGATTCTAATGAACATCCAAGAGCTAATGACCGCAGCGGAAAACGGTATCGCGGTGATAAACATCATCCTAAATAACAACTTTTTGGGCATGGTGCGCCAGTGGCAGACGTTTTTTTACGAGAAGCGCTACTCTTCAACCGATCTTAGCATGCAACCTGACTTCGTAAAGATCGTAGAGGGCTTTGGCGGAGTAGGGTTTGTCTGCCACACCAAAGATGAGTTTAGAAAGGCACTAAAAGAAGCGATAAAGCTTGGCAAGGTGGCTATGCTTGACGTTAGAGTCGATCGCTTTGAAGATGTGCTTCCTATGGTGCCTGCGGGGGCTGCAATATATAATATGATATTAAAAAGCAAGGAATGAAGATGAGTATAAGAAGAGTAATTTCAGTCATCGTTCTTAACGAACACGGCGTGCTTTCGCGCATTTCCGGGCTTTTTGCAGGGCGTGGGTATAATATCGACACTCTTACCGTTGCGCCGATACCTGAGACAAATTTATCTCGCCTTAGTATCGTAACGGTGGGCGATGAGAAGGTGCTAGAGCAGATCGTAAAACAGCTTCACAAGCTCATACCTACTTATAAGGTTATAGAAACGGGCGAATTTGTCGAGAAAGAAATGGCGCTTGTAAAAATTCCGCTAAGTGAAAATTTCGGCGGACTTGACGCGATACTTAAGGCTTATAACGGCATAGTTGCAAATACAAATGAAAATTTTATCGTTGTTATGGTGGCTGACGATACGATTAGAGTGAAAAATTTCTTAAAAGCCATCAAAAAATACAATCCGATCGACATCGTTTGCGGTGGGTCGGTACTTATGGATATGTGATGAAATTAAGTGAAATTTATGAGATTTTAGAGCTGAAATTTGAAGGTGAAGAGCGCGAGATAACTGCGCTAAATTCGCTTGCTAATGCAAAAAATAGCGAGCTAAGCTATTGTGACGGCGAAAAAAACGCAAAATTTATCGCAAATTCTAAGGCCGGAGCGATACTAGTAGGCGAAAATTTAAAGGAATTTGTGCCTGCAAATATGCACGCGATAGTCGTGGAAAACGCTCATTTGGCATTTGCGATTTTAAGCAAATTTTTTGCAAAAGAGCTTTTTGCAAGCTCGCCAAAAGAGGCTCAAATTTCACCTAGTGCCAAAGTAATGCAAAACGTATATATAGGCTCTGGCGTAACGGTGGGCGAGGGTAGCGTACTAATGCCGGGAGTGTTTTTGGGTGATAACGTAAAAATCGGTAAAAACTGCATCTTGCATCCAAATGTAGTCGTGTATAACGACTGCGTGATCGGCGATGAGTGCCACATAAACGCAAATGCAGTTATAGGCTCGGACGGCTACGGCTACGCGCACACAAAAACGGGTGAGCATATAAAAATTTATCATAACGGAAATGTGATTTTAGAGGATTTTGTAGAGATCGGCGCGTGTACGACGATAGATCGTGGCGTGTTTGAGCCAACCATCATCAAGCGCCACACAAAGATAGATAACCTCGTGCAGATAGGACATAACTGCGAGCTAGGACAAGGCTGCCTCATAGTAGCCCAAACCGGTCTTGCAGGCTCAAGTAAGCTAGGCAGAAACGTCGTAATGGGCGGACAAAGCGGCACTACAGGGCATCTAAAAGTAGGTGATTTTGCTCAAATTGCCGCACGAGGAGGTGTCTCAAAAAGTATAGAAGGCGGTAAAAAATACGCCGGTGCTTACCCTATACTAGAGCTTGGCGAATTTTTTAAGATGCAAGCCAAGATATTAAGGTTTTTTAAAAAATAGGAAAACTAAACCTTTTTACACAATACAAAAAATAATTTATTATACTTCTAACTTCATCATAAGGCGGATTGCAAGGTTTGCTTGGTGGTTAGCGCAAATCGCTACGCGCGGTGCCATTAGTCCTTGTCCTACTTTGGCGGCGTTGTTTAGATCGCCACATATATGAACATTTTTAGCAAATTTTATTGTTTTTATTAAATTTGAACTATGATATCCCGCCATTCCGGAGGCAGCGATAATTTGCTTATCTTTTAAGCTCGCTCCGGCTTCGTTTACTATCATAGTTTTGCTTGCGACATTATCAAAAGCCTCGCAGATTATGGAGCATGGTGCAAAAATTTCCGCGACATTTGAGCTATCTAAAAAAATATCATGAGTAATTACATTTACAAACGGATTAATTTCGCTAATCATACTTTTTAAAGCTTCAGCTTTTTTCATTCCGATATGTTTTATAAAGTAATGTTGGCGGTTTAGGTTGCTAGGTTCAACCACGTCAAAATCAACGAGTACAAGCTTAGCAACCCCTACGCGTGCCAGACTAATAGCTATGTTGGATCCAAGTCCACCAAGTCCGGCTACTCCAATGCAACTATGTTTGAGCGCGTCATTTAGTTCAGGTGTGTTTCTAGCCTCTATCATAGAACGTAAAATTCCAGCTTCAGGCATAACTCCTCGTTTTATGAGCACAATATTTGCACCATCTTTTATATCTAAATTTTCACTGGTTGCAAAGCCATTGAGTATAAAGATATCCGGATTTTCAGCACTAAATTTCTTTAAAAATTGATACAGCTCTTTATTGCTAAAAATTTCACTCCTAAGCTCATCCATAGTTTTGGATTGAATTTTAAAATTTGCGCCGTTTATGGTTACATTAGTCATTTTGCATCTTTAAATATTAGTAATTTTTGACAAATTCCGCAATTTTACCTATGCCTTTTTTGATATTTTCCATGCTTGTAGCAAATGATAGTCTAAAGTATCCGTCCATGCCAAATCCAACTCCCGGCACGCAAGCTACTTTCGCCTCTTCAAGTAAGCGACGGCAAAATTTCATAGAGTCGGGCTCAACGTTAGAGCAGTTTACAAAGAGATAAAACGCACCTTCGGGTTTAAGCACGCTAAGTCCGTTTATGGAGTTTATCATCTCGCAAGCCGTATCTCTTCGCTTGATAAATTCAGCTCTCATCATAGCTATATCATCATCGGCTAGTCCCATGAGCCCTGCGATAGCTCCCTCTTGTACGATCGAGCTTATGTTGCTCGTGCTTTGGCTTTGAAGCTTTTTAGCAGCCGTGTTTAGCTCAGGTATCACGCTTGCCATATAGCCAAAGCGCCAGCCCGGCATCGCTCCGCACTTGCTAAGTCCGTTAATCGTGATAGTTCGCTTAAACATATCCTCGCTCACGCTTGCAGCCGCCACAAAAGGCGCGTCATAGCTAAGTTTCTCGTAAATTTCATCGCTTGCCACGATGATTTTCGTATCTTTTAAAACTTCGCCCAAAGCAAGCAGCTCTTCGCGACTATATATCGCTCCTGTCGGGTTACAAGGGCTGTTTAGAACTAAAATTTTGCTCTTTGGAGTGATCGCCGCTTTTAACTGTTCAGGCGTTATCTTAAATTTTGTCTTTTCGCAAGTTTCTATAAAAACAGGCTTTCCGCCGCTAAATTTCACCATCTCGGGATAGCTCACCCAGTAAGGGCTTGGTATGATGACCTCATCGCCACCATCTATCAGCGCTTGAAAGATATTAAACAGCGAATGCTTAGCACCCACGTTTGTAATGATCTGGCTTGGCTCATATTTTAAGCCGTTTTCGCGCTCTAGTTTTGAAGCGATAGCCTTGAGCACGTCAGGAGAGCCGGGAACTGCAGTGTATTTACCGCAACCCTTATCAAGCGCCTTTATAACGGCATCTTTTATCGCTTTTGGGGTATCAAAGTCCGGTTCGCCCGCTGAAAAGCTTACCACATCCTCGCCCTTTGCCTTCATCTCTTTTGCAAGCGAGCTTATGGCAATGGTTAAAGACTCGCTTAGTACTTGAACTCTATTTGACAGCATTTTTGTCCTTTTCGTAAATTTAAGATATGGTTTTTAGATAACCGTTATCGTTTAAAAAGAGATACATCTCGCCTAAAATTTGTTTCTTTTGTGTGTCGGTAACCAGTTTTGATTTCTCGATTCGCTCGTTTAGCGTGTCTTGAATTTCATAGATGTCATAGTCAAGATCCTCCATGATATCAAGGATTGATTGGCTCTCAAGTAGGTGAGCTACTTTATATCCACTCTCATCTATCTCGATCGTAGCTTCCGTCGGGTGCGTAAAGAGGTTGTGCTTCATGCCAAGCACTTCTTGGTAGGCTCCCACCATGAAAAATCCCAAGAAATACTCTTCTTTTTCCACGTCAATATCGTGCAAAAAGAGAGGGTTAAACTCATCGTCAAATCCAATCTCCCCGTCACTATCGCAGGTGATATCCCAAAGCGAAGCCGAGCGGGTAGGACGCACATCAAGCCTATGAAGCGGCATGACAGGGAAATTTTGCTTTAAACCCCAAAAATCAGGCAGCGACTGAAAGAGCGAGAAATTTATCAGGTATCTTTCTTGCACCTCTTCTTGTAGCTTTAAAAGCTCCGGATTATTTTGCTTAGTTCCAAGCATTTTTACCGCTTTTTTGATGATAAGGTGGGTTAAAATTTCTGCATTTGAGCGATCAACCAGATCCACATATCCAAGGTCAAATAGCGTTAAAATGCTTTCCATATGATCCATACTATCGTGCAGATACTCCATCGCATTTGACGCTTTTATCGTGTTTAAAAGATCGACTAGTTCGGTTATGAGCTGAGGATTTTTCTTTTTAAGCGCAAGCTTTTCTTCTGTGTAATCCTGAGAGAAAAGCTCAAGCACGGGCGCAACGAGCACTGCATGAGAGGCGGCTACGAAGCGACCGCTTTCTATAAATATATCAGGCTCAAGCTCGTTTTTTTGGTTGGCGATGGTTTTTAGCAGGTAAACTACGTCGTTTGCGTATTCGCTTAGGGTGTAGTTGCGGCTTGAATTTTCCTTAAACTGCGAGTATTCGATAGCTAGACCGCCGCCTAAATTTATGGCTTTTAGATTTTTCGCCCCCATTTTTCGTAGCTCTGCGTATATGTTGCCCGCTTCTATGAGAGCCTTTTTAAGCGGATGGATTTCGGTTATCTGCGAGCCGATATGAAAGTGGATCATATTAAAGCAATCCAGCAAATTCGCATCTTTTAGCAAATTTACCGCTTCAATAAGCTCCGTTGCCGTTAGTCCAAATTTGGAGTTTATACCGCCGCTTTTTGCCCAAATTCCAGAACCCGAGCTGTGAAGTCTGATGCGAAGTCCGATGTTTGGTTTTGGTTTAAAGCGCTCTTTTGCGATTGCGATTATCGCTTCAAGCTCGTTAAGACCCTCGATGGTAAGCGTGATGTTATGCCCCATCTCAGCGGCGATAAAGCCTATGTTTATCATCTCTTTGTCTTTAAATCCATTTACCGTTATCGGCGCGCCTTCGTTGTTGTAGGCCATCACGAGCAAAAGCTCTGCCTTTGAACCCGCCTCAAGTCCGTAGCCGTATTTTTTGCCGTGTTTAACTAGGTTTTTTACAAAGCCCGGATATTGATTTACCTTAAGCGGATAGACGGCGTTAAAGCTGCCTTTGTAGCTAAATTCTTTGATGGCTGATTTGAAATTTGAGTAAATTTGCTCGATTTGCTTTTGTATAAGGTGCGGAAAGCGCAGAAGCATAGGGCCTCTGTAGCCTTCGTCTCTGATACCTTTTACGATGTCAATGATCGCCGGCTTTGAGCCGTGATTTATACAGACTTTGCCGTTTTCAATGACGAAATTTGAATCGCCCCATAAATTTAAACCGTAGTTATTCACCTAGCACTCCTTGAAGTTCGTCTAAATTTAGCACGCGTTCATCTTTTGTGCTTAAATTTTTATACCAAATTTTACCCTCTTTTAGCTCATTTTCGCCCACACAGAGGAAAATTTCGCAGTTTTTATTGTCTGCGTTTTTAAGATGTTTTTGCAAATTTCTAGCCTCGTAGCTTATCTCGGTTTTATATTTTTTCCTTAAATTTGTGCCGAGGTTATAAATGTGATCAACTCCCATTTCATCAAGCGCGCAGATATAAACTCCTTCGCGTTTGGCGCTAGCCTCTCTCGTGCTTAAAATTTCCATTATCCGCTCAATACCCATAGCAAAGCCGACCCCATAGCTTGCCTTGCCGCCTAGATATTCGACTAGCTTATCGTATCTTCCGCCGCCTGCGACCGCACTTTGGCTTCCTATCTCATCGCTTATAAATTCAAAAGCCGTTTTACAGTAGTAGTCAAGCCCGCGCACGAGCCTTGAATCTATCTCAAATTTTATGCCGTTTGCGGTTAAAATTTCTTGCAATTTATCAAAATCAGCCTTACACTCTGCGCTTAAATTATCGATTATCAAAGGCGCATCTTTGTAAATTTCTTGGCATTTTTGCTCTTTGCAGTCAAGCACGCGGATAGGATTTGTATCCTTGCGTCTTTTGCAGTCTTCGCAAATGAGAGCCTCATGCGAGCTTAAGAATTTAAGCAACTTCTCGCGGTAAGCAGGCATGCAGCTACTATCTCCAAGCGAGTTTATCTTAAGCGAAGTTTTGATATTAAGCTTAGTAAAAATTTCATTTATCATCAAGATCACGCTTGCGTCTTCATAGACGCTTGCCTCGCCGAAGCACTCACAGCCAAACTGGTGAAACTCGCGCAAGCGACCCTTTTGCGGGCGTTCATAGCGAAACATCGAGCCGTGATAAAAGTATCTTCTAACGCCTCCGGCTCTATCAAGCTTTGCTTCTATAAACGCTCTAACCGTGCCTGCCGTGCCTTCAGGGCGCAAGCAGACGTCGTTTTCGCCCTTGTCGATAAACTGATACATCTCTTTGCCCACGATATCGCTACTTTCGCCCACACTTCGCCTAAAAAGCGCGGTTTGCTCAAGGTGAGGTGTCATGATAAAGCTATATCCGTAGTTTTTCGTCACCTCTTCGCAAATTTTAATGATATATTCGTAGGTTTGCCCGCTTGGAGGCAGGTGATCTTTCATCCCTCTTAATGCGCTAATCATCTATAAATTCCTTTATCAAATTTGTTATTTTATCCATCTCATCGCTTGCATTTATGGTTAAAATTTCTATATCAAGCAAGCCTAAAACGCGCTTCATGCACTCTTGCACGTTTAGCAGATAATCCGCCCCGCGACTTTCTATATGATCAAGCTTGCGAGAAAAAACGCGGGAGTTTAAAAGCTCCAAATTCGCCTCGAAAAATACTATCTTATGAGGCAGATTGCCTCTTAGAGCAAATTTATTAAACTCAAGCAGTTTTTGCACATACGCTTCGTCGCAGGCTTTGCCTGTACGGCTTTCATTTGCCATCGCATAAGCCATGCCCGAGACAAACCCTCTATCGCTTAAAACTATCTTATCTTCGTTTTTGCTTATAATTTTATCAAAATGCTCGGCACGATCGGCTAAAAATAGCAAAATTTCAGCCTCTTTGCTAAGCGAGTTTTTGCCAAGCAAAATTTCTCTTAGCTTCTCGCCAAGCTTCGTTCCGCCGGGCTCGTGAGTGATAACGGAGTTTTCGTAAAATTTCGCAACTCTTCTTATCTGAGTGCTTTTGCCGACCCCATCAACCCCTTCAAACAGTACATACATCTAATTTTTTTCCTTTAAAATTTCTAAAATTTCATTTGGCACAAGCTTGCTTACATCGCCATTATGCCTTAAAACCGAGCGCACGATAGAGCTTGATATGAAGGCGTTTTTAAGGCTTGGCATGAGATAAACCGTCTCAAACTCATCCCAAAGCGTGGCGTTTGCATAGCCTATCTGAAGCTCGTATTCAAAGTCGCTAACTGCGCGAAGCCCGCGTATAACGATGTTTATATCGTGACTCTTGGCAAAATCCACAAGCAGATTATCAAAGCTGATAACACTTACGTTTTTTAAATTTGCAGTTGCGATTTTAGCCATCTCAACGCGCTTTTGGATATCGAAATACGGCTGCTTGCTCTCGCTTTTTGCAACGCCTACGATAACCTTATCAAAAATCCTTGTCGCACGCTTGATAACGTCGATGTGTCCATTGGTTATCGGATCAAAGGTTCCCGGATATATGCAAGATTTTTTCACTCTTCGCCCCATCTTTTATAAATTCGATTTTCTATGCCAAGAGCGTCAAGCCACTTGCCGATGATGAAATTTTCCATATCTTCTACGCTTTTTATATCTGCATAATACCCTAAAATAGGCGGCGCAATGACAACGCCCATGCTTGAAAGCTTTGCCATCTGCTTAAGTGCGATCGTAGAAAACGGCATCTCGCGAACGCCAAGGATCAGCTTTCTTCGCTCTTTAAGTGCAACTGCGGCCGCGCGAGTTAGCAAAGTGTCGCTAAATCCTGCATGAATTTTTGCTAATGTGTTTATAGAGCAGGGCGCTATGATGTTAGCTTCTATGCCAAATGAGCCTGAGGCTACGGCTGCTGAGATATCGCTGTCATCGTAAATTTTAGCGTTTTTGATAGCCAAATTTAGCTTTTGCTCTTTTTCAAGCACAAGTTTAGCGTTTTTACTTACGACGACGTGACACTCGTTTGTTTTAGCTATCTCATTAGCAAGCTTAACGCCTAAATTTACACCACTTGCCCCGCTAATGCCTACTAGAATTTTTCTCATCTTATGATCGCTTGTTTTTTAGATACGATTGTAGCATAAAAAGTTTTGTTATCCTTGCTTCTTACTTTGATAATATCGCCCAAATTTCCATGTTCAAGAGCTTTAACCTCTATCACTACACTTAAAGAACCATCGTTTAAAACAGCTTGAATATTATCATTTCTTTTTACAAGAGTTAAAAACTCAAACTGTCTTTTTAAAAGAATTTCGCCATTTTTAATGTTTTGTTTTGATATTAGTCTTGATGACGGAATCTTGGTAAAAGAATCTTTTAAAAAATTATCAAAATTTACCATATCCATTTTATAGTCAGCAATGCCCAAAATATGCCTCATTGAGATATTTTTTACAGCTTTTAAAACAGGCATTAGAGCCTTAAACTCATATCTGAAAAAAAATGTTTTTTGTATGCCGTTTGCGTTAAATATAGCTCTAAAGGTTCCTTTTGAGTTATTTAAAGAGTTAATATAAATTTGATCTAGATTATAGGATGAGAAGTCTTTAGGAAATTCGTTTTGTGCCGAAATTTCAGGAAATTTGATAAATTTGATATCAGGATACTCTTTTGTAACGGCTATTAAAAACTCTTTTTGAAGTTTCTCAATCTCACTACAATCTTTTACAAAAATCATCTCGCCACCGCTTTTGTCTTCAAAATTAATAAGGCGAGACTTTGCGATACTGGCTATCTGGTTTGAGCTTATTTTAGCGGCCTTATTGCCGTTTAAATTTAAAATTTCTTCATCTTTTCCATCATATCCTAATGTTTTAAGGGTTATAGAGTCACTATTTATGCAATACATAGGGTTTAAAGCAATAGAGTTAGCGGATAAAAATACAGAAAAAAAGATTAAAAAAAAGATGGAGCGGGAAACGAGATTCGAACTCGCGACCCCAACCTTGGCAAGGTTGTGCTCTACCCCTGAGCTATTCCCGCGGATAAGAAGTCGCAATTCTATCAAAATCATCACCGTTTGTCAAGAAATTTTATAAATAAAAATCTTATCACCTTTTTTTATCTCGTTTTGATCGAAATCAGAAAGGTAGATGGCGTTACTTTTTACTAGAGGCAATATCATACCTGAACCAAATTTATTGTTATCTGTTATATGAAATTTACCATCTTTTAGTGTTCCTAATACTATATTCTGACGTCCGGACTTTATCTTTAGATCCTGATAGGCTTCCGCTTCAACTTGCATCAAATTTTTGCCGTTTAAAAATGGCACTACAAGCAAAAATGCGAGTAAAAAGGCTGCCATAGGATTTCCAGGAAGTATAAAAACTAATTTTGAATCTTTAGAGTATGCCTTGCATGGGCGACCAGGTCTAACATTTATATGTTCAAAAAGTTCTTTGAAACCAAGCGAAAGCAGAGCGGTTTTCATATAGTCAGCTTCACCTTTACTAGCCCCACCAGAACAAATAATCACATCAAAATTTGCATTTTGAAACGAATTTATAGTCTCGTTTAAATCATCTTTTATTATCCCCAAATAGCTACTTTTGAAACCGAAATTTAACAGTATGGCAGCTATTGCTTCGGCATTTGCGTTATAAATTTGATTCTCATTGGCTATTTGCCAAGGCTCTATTATCTCATCTCCGCTTGAGAAAATACCTATTTTTGGCTTTACCAATATTTTTACACGAGAGATGCCTTGAGCCGCGAGCATCATTATATGAGCTGGAGCCAGTCTGGTGCCTGCGCTGATAAGCTCATCTCCTACTTTTACCTCTTCTCCTCTATGCCTAAATGCATCATAGGCTCTTGTTTTATCGGTTACTATGACTTTTTCATCCTCTATGATAACATCCTCAAGTCTAGCCACGGTATCTGCACCTTTTGGCATTTTTGCGCCTGTCATTATCTTTATACACTCGCCATCTTTTATCGATGTATCTTTGCTATCTCCTGCAAAAACAGCGTCTATAACTTTTAGAGGTTTGTTTTTATCGGCAAATTTCATAGCATAGCCGTCCAATGCCGAGTTATCAAATGCAGGCAAATCTTTTACGGCGATTATATTCTCGGCTAAAATTTCTCCTACTGCCATGGATATGCTTACAAATTCACTATTATTACTCGATTTTACACTATCAAATATAGTTTTTAAAGCTTCATTTACTATCATTATCACTCTTCCAATCTTTTTATTTTAGCTCCTAGTTCTGCGAGCTTTATTTCTAAATTTTCATAACCTCGGTCAAGGTGATAAATTCTATGCACCTTGCTTGTTCCATCGCTTGCAAGAGCTGCAAGAACAAGGGCTGAAGAGGCTCTAAGATCAGTAGCCATGACATCTGCTGCGTTTAGCTTCTCTCCTCCATATATGCTTGCTATATGCCCGTTTAAACGTATATCAGCGCCCATTCTGCTAAGTTCGCTTACGTGCATAAAACGATTTTCAAATAATCTTTCATCAATCACACTAACTCCGTCTGCAATTAGCGCAAGAGCCATAAATTGAGCTTGCATATCGGTTGGAAAGCCGGGATATTCTGTTGTTACTATCTCTACAGGCTTTATTTTATCCGTAGGAAGTATGGTTATTTTGTCGTCATTAATTTCTATGCCAAAGCCCATCTCGTTAAATTTGGTTAATATAGCCTTTAGGTGATTTGCATTGGCATTTGTTATTGTGATTTTAGAATTTGTAATAGCACCTGCGCAAAGGTAGGTGCCAGCCTCTATTCTGTCTGGAATTACTCTTATATTTTTAGAGGTTATGAGGTTTTGACCCGTGCCCTTAATAGTAAGTTCATTAGTCCCGATTCCTTCTATATACACTCCGACATCTGCTAAAACCTCGCATAGCTGCACTACCTCAGGCTCTTTTGCTACGTTTGTAAGACGTGTGGTGCCGTGCGCTAAGGCGGCCGCCATTATGATATTTTCACTTCCTGTAACTGTAATCTTGTCAAATACAATATCGGCTCCGTGCAAGCCATTTGGCGCGGTAGCTACTACATAGCCCTGTTTTATTTCGATATTTGCACCCATCTTTTCAAGTGCGCTTAAGTGCAGATCTATCGGGCGCTGGCCTATGGCGCAACCTCCGGGCAAGCTTACTTCGCAATGTCCAAATCTGGCTAGTAAGGGTCCAAGAACCAAGATGGAAGCGCGCATTTTACGGACTATATCGTAGTTTGCCTTAGTAGAGTTTATATTGTTTGTATTGATTTTTAGTATATGAGAGTCTAAAAAATCGCACTTCGCACCTAAATTTACAAGTAAAGTCGCAAGAGTCTTTATATCTGCAACATTTGGGATATTTTCTAGTACCACATCATCTTTCATTATCAACGTTGATGCTATAAGCGGTAATGCCGCGTTTTTAGCACCGCTTATAGCGACCTCTCCGCTTAATTTACTATTTCCTTCTATTTCCAAATAAAACATAATTAAATCCTTATAAGATAGCGATTATAACGCAATTTAACTTATAAAAAGAAAATTTAAGTCATTTAAAGCCTTTTTTACCCAATTATCTATATAATTTTAATCGCTTAATAAAAACTTAGGATATAAATTGAAATTTAAAAAGTCTATTTTAATCACAATGTTAAGCTGCTTTTTTCTATCAGGTTGTTCTCACTTAACTCCGAATTTAGATCAAAAACAAATACCAAACACAATAGAAGAAATAAAAGATAATCAAACTCATATCAAATTTGCAGAATTTGATCATACTGGAGTATATTATGCGGCCAAGGCATCTTATATTTCAAAAATGATAAATGGATATCTTGGAAAGAAAAATGGAAAAGATTGCTCAGGATTTGTATCCTTAATAAATAAGAAAAATAACAATATATATTTTAAAGAGGCTAATTTAGAAAAGTTTTATACTAAATATGGTTTTAAATCGGAGGCTATTTTTAATCTATATAAAAATCAGGATATGATTTTTCAAGAGAACCCAAAAGTAGGAGATTTGATATTTTTTAACAACACTACAAACAAAACAAAAAATTATAAAAAGACAAAAATAATTACGCATATAGGCATAGTAAGCGATATATATAGCGATGGAACTATAGAATTTATACATCATTCCGGGAAGGAAAGTAAAAAAGGAGTCATAAATTTTTCTCAAAAAAATAAGCATAAAGCAGGCGGAAAAAAGATAAATTCCTATGTGGTAAGCTGTAAAAAATGTAGCTCTACATATCTTAGCTCAAATAGATTTGCAGGCTTTGGCAGAGTTAAAATTTAAAGGCTTTTAAAAGGATTTTGATTGTATGCAACCCCTTTTTTGATAGCTTTTAACTGTTTGGTATATTTTCTTATAAATTTCATTATTCAAGATAGTGATTTAAATTTGGTTTTCGGGCTAAATTTGCTACTTTTAGATCAAAATTTTTTCTGGCAACCACTAAGCTCGATGTTTATGCACGGAAATTTAACTCACTTACTTATGAATATGGCGGTTCTTTTTCAGTTTGGCTCTATTTTGGAACGCGAACTTGGAGCTTTAAAATTTAGCCTAGTTTATCTCCTTGGAGGCATAGCTACTTCGCTTTTAAGCTTTGTTTATATCTATTTTGCCTATGAATTTAACGGAAATTTTATAAATTTAGTCGGAGCAAGCGGAGCCATAAGCGTGCTTCTTGGCATCATGGCATTTCTTGATAGAAGCAGTGCCAAAGGGCTTTTAATAGCTATCTTGCTTATGAGTTTCGTGCCTTTGATAATGGGCGTAAATGTCGCTTGGTATGCGCATATAATAGGCTTTACAGTAGGGTATTTTGTAATGAAAGCGAGAATTTTATGAGATTTTTTAAAGAGCTTGGTGAAATTTTACTTTGTGGTGACAGGGATAAAAAATTTGCCGAATTTAAGAGATTTTATAGTGGCTACAAAGTAGGGCATTACGAGATAGTCGATGACGGCGAAATTTTAGAGCTTAAAGAGCCAAGCTACGCTAAATTTTGCGATGTAGTAGAGATGAAAAATCTGGATAAAAAATCAAGCAAGCAAAATAAAGACGCAGCTTTCCTTCACTCGATCGCTCATATCGAATATAGCGCCATAGATATAGCGCTTGATGCGGCTTATCGCTTCCGAGGGCTTCCTAAGCGGTATTATGACGACTGGCTTGAGGTGGCTGAAGATGAGATCAGGCACTTTGAGATGATTGAACAATATATGCAAAATTTTGGCGTGAAATACGGCGATATGCAAGTTCACAACGGACTTTTTGTAGCGCTTAAGATGACTGAAAACTCACTGCTTGAGCGTATGGCTGTGCTTCCAAGATATATGGAGGCAAACGGACTTGATGCAAATGCTTTTATGCTTAAAAAACTTGAAAATAACGATACGAAAGCTGCCTTAAAAGAGATTTTGCAAGTGATTTTGGATGAGGAAATTTCACATGTCAGCAAGGGCGATAGGTGGTTTAAATTTGAGTGTGAGCGTAAAAACGTCGATCCAAACGAGTATATCGCTATCGTTCAGAGAATTTATCCAAATTCGTTTATGCAAAGCAGGGAGCTAAACGAAGAGGCTAGACTAAAGTCCGGATTTAGCGCTTTAGAGATAGAGCGCATCAAGCAAATAGCCAGAAATAGGGCGTATAAATAGGAGTGAATATGAAAAAAATTTACTTTATAAGGCATGCAAAAGCAGCTCAAAAAGAATATGAAAACGACTTTGAACGCGATCTAAACGAACGAGGCAAGAAAGATCTGGCTTTGATGTGCGATAGGCTTAAAAAGCATAAGGTGAGGGCGGATGCGATCTTTTCAAGCCCTGCTAAACGCTGTGCAAAAACTGCTAATAAGATGGCTGATGCGGTTAAATTTAAAAGCAAGATAGAATTTATAAATATGTTTTACGAAGCTGGTGTGAGTGATATGCTTGAGTTTATAAGAGGGCTTGATGATAGGCTAAATAGCGTATTTATCGTATCGCACAACGACACTATAACTGAAATTTGTGAGCTTCTAAGCGATGCCGTAATAGGCAATATCCCTACTTGCGGGATATTTTGCGTAGAATTTGAATGCTCTTTTAAAGAGATCAAAGAGCATGAAAACCGTGCTTTGTTTTTTGACTATCCAAAAAAACATAAGGACTAAATTAACTCAAACATATTATTTCTGATCATCTTTTCAACTAAACCAGTAGTATAGATATCTATTGCTTCGTTTTTATCTACTTTTTCGAGCTCGCCTTTTTCATTTTTTCTTTGCATCTCTATATTTTTTTCTTTTAGTAGTCTTTTGATATCTTTAATACTATTTTGCCCATCAAAAGCTAGCATTATCTCAAATTCCTCTTTGCCAAATTTTCCTATTATTTCGTTTAGATAGTTGGAAAATGATATGATTCGCTCATCGTTATTCAAAAAATATTTAATGTATCTTTTATAGATATTTTTTATTTTGCTTTTGCCAGGGTTGTATTTAACGCAAACTATAGGATTTGGTAGTATATCCACGCTATCGTTAATGATCAGCGATATAATATCTGCATAAACTTGATTTTTATCATTTTCATCAAACATCTCCACAAGATCTTTGATAGAGATTGTAGAAGGGAAGGATGAGTTTAAAATATTTACTATTTTTATCACTCTACTATTTATCTCTTTATTTTTTGAATCAAATATTTTATTGTCCTTAATCATAAATGATCCGAGTAAATTTAGCTCATCTAAAACTTTTTTACTAAATGTTTTATCAAGTCTTGCTTTCGCTAAATTTTCCTTATGTGTTATGATACTTCTTCTAAAGGACATCCCTGCCGTAAAATCAAAGAATTGCTCTATGGCTATTCTTGGCTCCATATTATTAAAATTTTTAACTATATTTGATAGTTGCTGATCGTATGCGTTATTTAAGGAAAATATTAGATTGGAATCAACAAGATAGCCAAGCTCGTATTTTTCTATATGTTCTATAAATTCATAAAAAAAGCAAGGATCATTGAAAATTTCAAAATACTCGTGAAATATATAACTGTCATCATTCGTATCTAAGCTGTCTATGGTGCTTATAAGGTTTTTTTGTTTGTCAGAAAAACCTATAGCGCTCATATAACTTTTTAGAAATTTCAGATTTTCTCTTAAAAATTTAACTTGTTCTTGCGGGGAAAATTTATTTTTTGGCATAAAAATATCAATAAAATCTCTTATAATCGACTTGTTTTTCCATCCAGGGTAGGTATTGTAAGATACGTAAGCGATTCCATTTGGGGATAGTAAATTTTTTATGGTCTTTAAAATAGCGTCTTGAACCTCTTTTGGAACCCAGCTGTATACACCGTGAGCTATTATGTAATCAAACTTTCCTAGTTCATCGCTCATTTCGCATATATCTTTTTGATATAGTTTTAAATTTTCTATTCCAATTTCACCGATAATCTTATTTCCTTTTTCTATTTGAGTGCCAGATAAGTCAATTCCAACCAATGTTGCTTCTTGATTATTCAGGGCAAAAGGTATCAGGTTTCCAGCAAAAGAACATCCTATCTCTAAAATTTTTGCCTTTGAAGCATTAGGTGGATCAAGCAACAAAAGTTTCGCTATAGCTTCTAATTTATGAGGGTGGGAATATTTGAAAGATTGTGATACATAAGGTATGCTATCGTAGCTTTCTTCTATATGTTTTATTTCCATTTTATACTCTCCTTAGTTTTTTCAAAGTTTATTTTATCATTAGTTGCATAAATTTAATTTTTAGGAATTTTATAAAAGAGAAGGTTTTTGTTAATATATAGAAAAATATATGAAATCAAGCGTAAAATATCACATTAAATTTAATGGATAAATTTAAAATATACAAAATGTAAAGTTTATAAAATATCGTATATATAGAGCTTTGATTTATATTCGAAAAGCGTATCTTGAAAATATAAATATTAATTTGAAAATTATAGTTTTCAATACAAAATGATGAAAATAGTTTGCATTTAACCTTTTTATAGATTTTATCATAAAATAAAACAGCATAAAACGCAATGAGTAAAATGCAACTTTTTGTTGGATGTGTTGATGTGTATGCAGAGGAATTTCTCTTTTGCTTAAAACCAAAATCTGCTTTTAAGAAACACCAATATAACACACTGTATCAGTCATAATTGATGATTGGCAATAGTGAAGCTAGATTATAAATGAGCTCTTCTGGCTTGAGAAATCTGAAGTAATTTGTGTGTTAGATATAAACACAGTGCTTTTAAATTTTTGCCTAAAAAGCGAACTTTGACGCAAAAATGCAAATGAAAAATTTATCTTTGAAATTTTAGCTCTATTTTTCTAAAGATTTTGGAAAGTATTGGCTTTTTAAAGTAGTTTTTTAACGTGCCTTATAATCAATTTTTGGGCTTTATAAAAGCCCAAATTTATTACATAAAGTTAGGCGCGTCGTTTGAAAATAGTATCAGATCCCCTGCTTTGGTTTTTTGAGCTAGTATTTCTTGCATTTTTGACTTATCTTTTATGATGATTATCTTTGGTTTTGTAAGATATTTAAGCAGTGCGATTGCGTTTAGTGAGCTTGATATCATCACTACGTCAAAAGTTTCATTTATAATTTTGCTTAGTTTTTCATTTTCTTCAGCAGTGCTTTCGACTATTCCCGGAGTTATCAGCACTTTGCGACCTTCATAGCTTGAAACAAGCTCATAAGACGCACTCATGCCGTTAAAGTTGCCATTAAAGCTATCATCTATTATGATTTTGCCGCCCGCATCAATCCTTTGAAGCCTATGCTCGACATTTTTAAGCTTAGATATCAAATTTTGAACTTTTGCCGGCTCGAGCCCTAAATAAAGAGCGGTTTTAACACAAACGGCTAAGTTTGAGCAGTTAAATTTGCCAAGCAAAGGCGAGCTAAATTCAACTTCATCAAGGCTAAAATTTATGCCTTCTAAATTTGCCTTTATATCCTTTAAATTTTTATCAAAAATTTCCACTTTTTCGCTCTCTTTTGCTAGTGTTGAGCTATGCACGAAAGCCTTTTCAAGCTGTTTGGAGCCAAGCGCTTCAAGCTTGGTTGAGCGGATATTATCAAGTGTTTTAAAGTATTCGATATGTTGAGCCCCTATTTCGCCTACGATTACGATTTGAGGCTGCAAAAAGGCCGTTATCTCAGCGATATCACCCTTTAGTCTAGCCCCTGCTTCGGCTATATAAATTTGCGTATCGGCGGCAAGATTGTTGTTTATATCTTGGATAAGTCCTGCTAGGGTATTTACGCTGCGAGGAGTTTTATGGCATCTAAAATCATCTTTTAAGATCTCAAATAAGAAATTTTTGATGCTCGTCTTGCCAAAACTTGCCGTTATAAGGATAATCTTAAGCTCTTTCATACCTTCAAGTTTTTTAACAGCCGATTTTTCGTAAACTTTAAAATTCATTTTTTCAAGCATAAAACTAAGGATAAACGAAAGTGTAAGCGGCAAGATAACACCTAAATTTTGACATTTTGCGGAGATGAAACAAAATACATTTTCAAGCACCAAAGCAAGTGCAAGTATGATGAAAAATCGCTTGATTCTAGGCGTAAAAACCAGCTTTTTATCAAGCTTTTTGTGCCATAGATAAAGACTTGGCACCATTGCAAAGTAAAAATATATCCAAAAAAACTTACCTGTCGTATAGTAAAGCACGATAGGAATGATCGCAAAAAATACGTGCCAGGCGGGCTTTGTGAAGTGAAAAAGCACTCGCTCAAATTTATACGAAAACCACTGAAGGCATGTGATGAGATAAAATCCAAGCGCAAGAGTAAATAAGATATGCGAGGCGACAAGTCCGATTTGGATTAAAATTTGCGTTAAATTTTCACTCATTTTAGCTCCTCATTTGGCTTTAAATTTAATTCAGAGTTGATAACTCCGTTGATATAATTTGCATGCAGCAAGAAAAAGAAGTGATCGCCTTTAAGCGGATGAAAATCGCTATTTGCTATGAGTCTATGTATCTGCTCGCCGCTTTTTAGCGGAGTTGCGCTATCATCTTCGCCCCAAAATATGAACGCCCTGCCCTTGTAGTCTTTAAATTCGCTTGTAAAGTCCTCATTTACGACGTTTTTAAGCGTTTCATACATCTGCTTGCTCATGCCTTTTACATCTTTTGTGGCAAAAAATTTATACAAGAAGCCAAATCCAAGCGCTTTTAAAATTTTAAAAATAGCAATCTTAAATCTCACAAAAAACGGCTTTTTGGTAACTATGCCGGCACTGCTTAAAAGAGCTAAATTTGCAGGCTTTAGCAGGGTTGCGACCTTGCCGCCAAACGAGTGCCCGATGATAAGAGTTGGGGTTATGTTTATCTCTTGTAAAAACAGTCTCATAATCTCGGCGTAATCTTTCGTATAAAGCGGCTCGTGCATATTTGAAGCGCCAAAACCGGGCATGTCGATGTAGATATGCTTAAAACCAGTTAGAAATTTGCCAAAAGCCTTTTTCATTATCTCTTTGCTTGCTCCCCAGCCGTGTAAAAAGACTATCGCGTGTTCGTTTGATAAATTTAGCATCTCGTAGCTGATTTGGTAGCCTTTGCCTTTGTATATTATCTCCTTACTCGCCATTTTCGCCCTTTTTTCTTGACGAATATATAGTTTGCAAAACTTCCACTGCCTCGCATAAGCGCTCGTATTCGGCCATATTTAGTAAAACCGCTTCAAATTTATTATTTTTTACGATGACGGCTCGCTTTATCTGTGCCGAGCCCACTTTGGTAAGAACAGTGCTAAAATTTCTAACAACTTCGGTGGCGGTGTAGATTTCATCTTTGCTAAATGTAGTCATTTTTTGCTCTTTTATGTAAAATTTTACATAAAATATAACAAATAAGCCTTTAAATTCGGCTAAATTAGAAGAATAATATTAAAATTTCATCTCAAAAATAAATAAAATTATAAAATTTATTAAATATATTTTAATGAAAATTAGGGCATTATCTCTATATAAAAATTTAATTTAAGGAGGACTGCTTTAATGAAAAAGTCTATAGCTTTAAGTGCTGTGCTTTGCGTCTGCTTGCATGCAGAGATATTTACTCTTGGTGTAGTCGAAGTTACTGCAAAAGATGAAGGTGTATCGACACCAAACGTATCTGTGGTAAACAAAAAGACTATTCAATTAAACAATGCTAAAACTGTAAGTGACATAGCTAAACTTACTCCCGGAGTTAGCTTAAGAGGAGGAGCTTATGCTAGAAATGAAACCTCTATATCAATTAGAGGTCTTAGCTCTACTCAAATCCCCGTTTATATAGACGGAATTCCTGTCTATGTGCCTTATGATGGAAACATGGATTTAAGTAGATTTACCACTTACGATCTTTCTCGTATAGATATAAGCAAAGGTGCAAGTAGTGTTTTGTACGGACCAAACGCTCTTGGCGGCGCTATAAATATAGTAAGTTTAAAGCCCACAAGAGAGCTCGAGGCCTCTTTGGGTTACGGAGCAAGGGCCGGCAAGGATAGCGGAACGCTTACCAATATTGTAGATGCTAGAGTTGCTACCAAGCAGGAGCTTTTTTATGTTCAAGTTAATGGAAGCTTTATCGAAAATGACGGTAATCCTATGACCTCGAATCATGATTTTGTAAAAGATCATAGCCATGTTGAAAGTAGAGATAAAAAAGTAGGATTAAAACTCGGTTTTACTCCTACCGATAGCGATGAATACGTTATCAGCTATTCAAAGCAAGAAGGTGAAAAAACCGGTAGGCTTTATGAAGGTAGGGATAAGACGGATTTCTTTAGCGATTCTTACTGGTATTGGCCGCAGTGGAATAAAGAGAGTATTTATTTTCTATCCAATACTGATTTTAACAACTGGTATGTCAAGTCAAAAGCATACTATGATAAGTTTAAAAACTCGCTTCACAATATGAGCGATAGTAATTTTAACCAATCGGCACCTGGCAAAAGAGGTTTCAAAAGTAAATACAATGACTATACTTACGGATTTGGATTTGAGGTTGGAGCAAATATAGGCGAAAATAATATCCTTAAATTTGCACCAAGCTACAAAAGGGATGTGCATAGAGAAAGCGATATAGACGTGCCTGTGCAAAGATATGAGGATGAGACACTATCGCTTGCACTTGAGCATACCTATTTCTTTACAGAGAGAACTAATTTAACAACAGGTATAAGCTATGACTCAAGAAAGGCTATCAAAGCAGAGCACTACGGCATACCTGCTTGGGAGAGTAATCCTAAAGCCAAAAAGAGACTATATGAACATCCAACCAAAAAAGACGGATCGTTTAACTATCAAGCCATATTTAAACATAGTTTTACGGATGAAGATGAGCTTATGCTTGGCTTTGCCAAAAAAACAAGGTTTCCAACTATTAAAGATAGATACTCGTTTAGATTTGGTAGATTTATCCCAAATCCTGATTTGAAAGCTGAAGAGGCATATCACTATGAAGTTGGTTATAGTAAGAAGTTCGGTGATGATTTTAGGCTTAATGCCGCAATATTTTATTCTGATATCAGAAAGAAATTTGAGACTATAGTAGTGCAAACAAAGCCTAAAAAAATTGGACAATTTCAAAATATAGGTAACTCCGATATCTATGGGTTTGAATTCGAAGCTCATGCAAATTTGATGAGTAATTTAAAAATGGGTGCAAACTACACATATATGCACGCAGATTCAGGCAAAGATGGGGTTTATCTAACGGGTATCCCAAAACACAAAGGCTTTTTGTATGCAGATCTTAAGATCGCTCCTAAATTTAGCCTTTACATAAGCCAAGAGGGCGAAACAGGCAGACAAAGCAATAGTGACGGCACATTTAAACCCGGTGGATTTATGGTCACAAACGTAAAATTTATCGCAAATATTACGAAAAATCTTAACGTAGATGTGGGCGTGGATAATCTATTTGATAAGGCTTACGAGTATACAGAGGGATTTTTTGGCGACGGCAGAACATTTTTTGCTAACATAAGATATGATTTCTGATATATCTTAAAATTTGCAGGGGGTCACTCTTCCCCTGCTTTCTACTTAAAATTTACAGCTTTCCTTTAGCCGATGTGATTGAGTTTATAAACTGATAATCTATCTTTATATCGCGCTCTTTTGGCAAGTTTTTAGCGAGCGAATTTATAGTCTCTTCAAAGTCGCTAAATAGATAGTTTGCAAGGCTTCCGGGATTTGGATTTATCTCGTTTAGATAGACTTCATCATCTATCACGAAAAAATCACATCTGATAAGCGCTCCGTCAAATCCACAGCTATAAATTCTCTCAAAACTCTCTTTTAGTTTTGCCATAAGAGCCTCGCTTATATCGGCTTCTTTTGCTCTACTCTCGCTTGAAAAGCTCATGT
The DNA here is from genome assembly GCF_025319965.1 of Campylobacter sp. RM16187. NCBI lineage: Bacteria > Pseudomonadati > Campylobacterota > Epsilonproteobacteria > Campylobacterales > Campylobacteraceae > Campylobacter > Campylobacter sp. RM16187. Next base: position 981,414 of record NZ_CP012549.1, on the reverse strand, counting down.
ATTTTTGCTCGTAGTCAAGGAATTCTTTCTTTTTTGGCTCTTCGATGATCGAAAATTTTATCTTGCCGTCTATCTTGCAGCCTGCTAGGTTATATTCCTTCACGCCCTCTATAAACGGCTCAACCAAAACCTGAGTGTCAAACTCAAACGCCACGTCCTGTGCATACTCAAGCTCGCCATCATCCTTTACCACGCTTACTCCGATAGAGCTGCCTAGGCGAACAGGTTTTAGTATGACGGGAAGCGCTAAATTTAGTGTATCGCCCCTGCGCAAGACTTCGTATTTTAGCGCCTTAACGCCTGCTTTTACGGCTAAAAGCTTGGTTAGCTCTTTGTTGTAACTCATCGCGCTTGCTTCAAGCCTAGGACCGATATATCTTATCTCGTAAAAATCAAGCAAGGCAGCCATTTTGCCGTCTTCTCCGTCCATGCCGTGTATCAAATTTATAAACACATCAACCTCTATCTTTTTCTCGCCAAACATCCCGCCCGCAAAAAATCCGCCGTTTTTAAGCAGTAGCTTTTTACTCTTTTTATAGTTGCCCGAGCTAAAGAAATTTGCCTTCATGTCTTTTGCTTCGATTAGATAAAACTCCCTAAATTTATCGCAAAATACAAACACCGGCTCGATTTTAAGCATGTTTTTTAGAGCTATTGCGCTTACGATGCTGATTTCATGCTCGTAGCTTCTAGCGCCAAATAAAATTCCAAATTTCATATCTATCCTTTATCCGAGTTTTTTAAGAGCTTCTTTGATAAGCTCGCTTACGTTAGTTGCCGTGCAGGTTGAAAGCGCTTTAGATATCTTATCTCGCTTAAATCCAAGACTCTCAAGTGCCAAGACCGCCTCGTGCTGGTGGCTTGGCATCGCCTCATCGGCTACTAGTTTGGCGTCGCTTAGTTCGGCTATGATACGCCTTGCGGTTTTTACACCGATGCCGGGAACTGATTTAAGAGCGTCCGCATCGCCATTTATGATCGCGTTAGTAAAGGCGTTTGGATTTAGGCTGGAGCATACCGCCATAGCCGTGCTTGCGCCTATGCCGTTTAGTTTGATGAGCATCTCAAACATCCTTTGCTCGCTTGCGTCTAAAAATCCGTAGAGTAAATTTGCGTCTTCTCTGATGATTTGCGTGATGTTAAGCTCTATTTTTTCGCCTTTTTCAAGCTTTGCCGAGCAAAAAAGCGATATGGATATGCCGTATGTCACGCCGCTTGCGGTTTTAAGTAGCAGGTATGCAGGCTCTTTTTTGGTTATTACGCCTTCGATTGCTTTTATCATCTGTATTCCTTAAGTTCGTTTAAAATTTTACTTACTATATCATCCATAGCTAAATTTAGTGCACTTATTGCATCTTGCGGATTATTGCCATCAATAGTTCTTTTTGACGTTATAATAGAGCTGTTTAAATTTTTTTCATCTTTTAAAATAGTAAATCCTAGGCTAATAGTAGCCTCTTTTTCATCAGTTTGAAGTGTAATTAGATTTGTTTTTAGAACTAAATTTCTTCTATCAAAGTTAGCGTCAAGCTCGCAACTACTATTTATTGTGGCAAGAAAATTCTTATATATCATATCGCTTGGTGTCGTTATCCATTTGACTCCCTTGATAGTCTCTACTTGCCCTTTGCTGTTAATTTTAATTATATTTCTTGAATCAAACATGCTAATAACTTTAGTTTGCTCTACAAAAACTAAAATTTTATCTTTACCTTCACACTTACTAAAGCTATTGTTGCCAAGCATAAAATATTCAATAGATGGCGCCGGTTTTGCTATTATTGAGCAACCTGCCATAAATATAGAAAAAACAAAAATAGCCAAATTTCTCATTTTTTATCCTTGTCTTGAGGGTCTTTAAAGAAAAATTCGTAAGGCTTATCCTCCAGCCTAAAAAGAGTCTGCCTAAATTCTTTCAGAGTCTTTTGAAATTCTAAAAATGTAGTTATAGCCTCTTGTGAAAATGAGCTTAAAATATCTTTTATATCATACTCTCCGCTTTTTATCTTTTCTTCCATGATTCTTTGTAAATTTTCTAGCTTAATTGCCAGATTGGAAAAATTATTAGAAAATGAGTTGATATTTTCAAGTGTCTTAGAGCCGTTTTTGGCCAAGATTTGAAACTCCAAAAGAGTATTGTTTAGATTTTCCAAAGAACCATTTATATCGGTATTTGCACTAATATTATTTAAGTTAGCCGCAAGCTCATCAATGGATTTTAAAATGGAAGATATTTTTTTAGTATTCTCTTCGTTTAAAACTTTATTTATATTTGCAAGCGTTCTATCGATATTTTCTGTTAAGCTACTAGCCTTTCCGCCTATTTTTTGAAACAAACTCTCTTCAAGAGTAATATAAGGCTTTTCGCTATCACTAAATATAGGACTATTTTGTGATCCTCTTTGTATATTTAGATAGCTTATGCCTGTTATTCCTTGAATCTCTGCCACTACAGTGCTATCTTTTTTAACAGGAAGCCCTTTGGCAACCCATAATTCAATCTCTATTTGTGCATCTTTTTGGCTTGCAAATTTAATATCTTTTACTATTCCCGCATCAACCCCTATAAATTTAACAGTAGAATCCTTTTTGATCCCGTTTGGAAGGTCATTTGTAAGTATGTAGTATGATCTGTATTCGTTCTTATTATTTCCATAGCTTATCATCCACCATATAAAGCCGGCGGCGATAGACACGACTATGACAAAAAATAGCCCTATAAGAGTATAGTTTATCTTATTTTCCATCTAAATTTTCCTTGCCCTAAAGAGCTCTTCAAGAGGATTGTTTTCAAAGCTTTTAAGCTCGTTTAAATTTCCCTCAAAGGCTATCTTTTTATTTTCAAGTATTAAAAATCTATCTAATATGCTTTGGATACTGTCTATATCATGCGTTACCATCACAACTGTTAGACTAAGAGTATCTCTAAGCTCTAAAACCAGCTCATCAAAAGCCCTTGCACTCATCGGATCAAGTCCGCTATTTGGCTCGTCTAAAAATAGAATTTTGGGGCTTAATACAAGAGCTCTTGCCATAGCGACACGTTTTTTCATACCACCGCTTAGTTCGCTTGGGTAAAGTAGAGCTGTATCTGGTTTCAAGCCTACTTTAAGTAGCCAAAACATCGCTATCTCTTTCATCGATTTTTCGCTCATATTACTATACTCTTTTAGTAGGATATAGATGTTTTCAAGCACATTCATCGAGGTATAAAGCGCTCCAAACTGAAACATCACTCCGCATTTTTGCCTTATCTCTTGTCTTTTTACCTCTCTTATAGACCATAGATCTTCTCCAAGCATCTCTATTCTGCCCTCGCTTGGCTCCTTTAAGTATATCATTGTTTTCATAAGTGTGGATTTACCGCTACCGCTACCACCTAAAAGTCCGTAAATTTCACCCTCTTTGACATAAAAGCTAACCTTGTCATGTATAATTCGATCATTAAATTTAGTAGTTATATCGGTAGCTTTTATTATCATCTTAGACCTCAAGCTGAGTAAATATTATAGAAAATAACGCGTCTGTCATTATTACTCCAAATATTGCATTTACTACGCTTATGGTTGTATATTTGCCTACGCTTTGAGTATTTCCGCCAACTGCAAATCCTCGCCAACACCCTATAAATGCTATAACCATACCAAAAAAAGGAGCTTTAAAAAGACCCACGTAAAAGTGTCTTATCTCTACCTCTTGCTTAAACCTCGCCAAATAATCGCCAAAACTAATATCAAGATATGTCTGACATACTACCATTTCGCCCAAAAGCCCTATCAAATCGGCTAAAAATACAATTATAGGCATAGCAAAAATTAGAGCAATAACTCTTGGCAAGACTAAAAATTTAAAGGGATCAAACCCCATAGTTTTCATAGCATCTATCTCTTCTGTTATCTTCATCACGCCAATCTGCGCGGTATAGCTTGATGCTAGGCGTCCGGCGATAACTATGGCAGCAATCAAAGGTGCTATCTCTCTAAGAGTTAACATACCCATCATCTCGACTATGATTATACTTGCGCCAAACTGCTCTAATAAATTAGCTCCCTGATAAGCTAAAACTATACCCACCAAAAAAGAAGTGAGGCAGACTATAAACGCTGACTTGATAGCGGCATTTTCAAAATGAGCTAAAATTTCTTTGATTCTAAGGGTCTTTGGTATAAAGATAGTTTTTATAAATTTAACTAAAAATTCACCCAAAAAAGTAAAAAACAGAACTGCTCCAAAGTAAAATTCACCTATTTTTTCCCCTATTTCATAAAGAAAATTTTTTGTATTTTTTATATTGATAATTTTCTTTGCAGGAGCAAGAGTGTCTTTTTTAACAGCCATTGACAACTCTTTTTTGATTGATGTAAAAATTTTCTCATGACTACTGCGTAAATTTATAAGCTCATATTTTTTATCCGATTTTTTAACAGCTGAGCTTATAAATAGAGCCGCAGCATAGTCAAGCTCGGTAATTTCTGCAAAATTTAAGATAATTCTTTTAAATTTTTTGGATAATAAAATGGCTGAAATTTGATTTAAAATATCTCTTTTTAATTTAAAATCCCAAGAATTTTTTAAATTTATCTCAAGGGATCCATCGTCTTGAGCCAAACATTCGTAAAAATCGCTTTTAAATTTAAGACCAAAAAACAACTATTTAGGCCTTTCTTATGTTGTTGTTTTTCCTAATTACGTAATCGATCTCTCCGTTTTCATTTTCTACTTTTTTAATTGTTAAAACTCTTGCTATTTCATTTTCTCTAGTTACATAAGATATCTCTCTTGGAGGATCTACTAACTTAAATTTTATCTCATTAAATTCACGCCAGTTACTATAATTTATAACCTTTGAATTAAAAATTCCATCCTGAATAGCCTGAATTTCATCTTTTAGATCTGTTATTTTGGATTTTTTTTCTTCAAATTCACTTAAAAGATTGTTGTATTCATGAACCAATTGCTGATACTCTTTAAGTTTTTTTATGAATGTTACAGGAGGAGAATTTTTAGCAACCCTAAACTCTTCCATCTTCTCTTTTATGATGTTGATAGGACCCTTATTTTCTTCTATAATACACTTTTTGGCTTCAAGCTGTTTGGGTATTTTTACTATCTGCTCTCTAATCTCTTTTATTTTTTGTAAATTTTTATTTATAGTTTCGCCAGTATTTTTTACCATGCTAAAATCTACTAGAATTTTATTGTTTATGCCCTTAAGCTGCCTTATTTCGAGGGTGTCGGCTATGATTATATTTGAATTTGAAGCCAGCACTCCTATCTCTAATTTTTCAGCTATTATTTCACCGCCAAGAACAGATTTTATTTTCGCTGTTTTTGCCTTAACTCTTCCATTCTCAAGACGATCTATCTCAACGTAATCTCCATCAAAGCTTCCTATATGCACGGCTATTTTAGCCTCTTTAGCCTCTATATGAGCTTTTGCGTGAGTTTGTCCGCCAATTTTTACCTTATTTGCTTTTATTACGGCGTTTTGAGCGACATTACCCTCTATGTTTATCTCATTGGCTTCAACACTCATTCCCTCGCCTATGGCATCTTTTGTAACATCTTTTTCTTTTACGTTTAAGACAACATTATTATCAAGTCCCGTATCTATAGATCCGGTTGCTCTAAAGGAGATCTCGTTTACATCAAGCTCTTCTTTGATATCAAATATATTTTTTTGATCGTAAACATACCCTGCTTTTTTGGAATAATATTTTATACCAGAGTCATCCACCCTCTCTTCTATCTCATCGCTATGCTCTATCATCTTTACAACAGTCGTTTTAGGCTCCGTCACAGGCAATAAAGCACCTCTTGCATCACGTCCTGATTCACCTAAAACAGGCTTTTGATATTCTATTATAAGCTCGCCTTGGGCCACTCCAAGCAGATAGCCGCGATTGGCGTAGTTTATTCTGTCACTATCATCTGTCTTTTGAATCTTATTTTTATAATGATATATAATAGAATCATCGATAGAGTCTTTTTTATCTACGCCGGAAGTTACTACAAAGGTATAGTCTTTATCTATTATCTCTTTTACTCTTAAAAACGATGAAATTTTGCTTAGTTCGCTTTTCATAGCCTTATTTCTAATTCCTACTAAAATTCCAACTTTAATTAATTTTTTATAGATAAATTCAGTTACTTTATTTTCAAATTCTTTAAAATAAACTACGTCACTGCTTTTAAAAACTGTAGCTACTATCTTGGTCAGATTTTTATTGGCACTTATGGAGATATCCGGTAGTAAATTTTGTTTTTTTCTTCTTGTGTCAAAAAATTCTACCTTATAGCTTTGTTTTATGTTTTCAACTTGATTTACATAGAATGTATCGTCGTCAAAAATATCAAGTTCGACATCTTCTAATATCTTACTTTCACTATCACCTATTAACTTATATTCTGTAACAATCGATAAAATTTTAAAATCTATAAATTTGCTATCGACATTAAAATTTCTAGCTAAAACAGGAATTTCACTATAAGGATTTATAGTGTCCATTGCAATAGGATCAAGGCAAATTGGCTCTTTTTGACTATTTTCCACCCAACATTCTCTCAAATTTCTTATTTTTAAATTTGTCTATTTTCTCTAAAATTTAATTAAAACTAGTTTATAGGGTCTAGTTTTACGTTTTTTAAATATAAATTTAAATATTATTTCAGCAACAATATCAAAATGGAAATTTATGTTTATAAGAGGCTTTTTTTCAAATAGTGCCGGCATTATGGTGTCTCGAGTCTTAGGATTTTTCAGAGATGTGATGACGGCTTCTACTCTTGGTGCAGGAATTTATAGTGATATATTTTTTATAGCTTTTAAAATTCCAAATCTATTTCGCAGAATTTTTGCAGAAGGAGCATTTGGAGATGCATTATTGCCAAATTTCACTCACTCTAAAAACAAAAGCGTATTTTCTGCTGAAATTTTTTTAAAATTTTTATCTTTTGTAATGATTTTGACATTACTAGTCAATCTATTTGCTCCTCAATTTACAAAAATTATCGCAACGGGTTTAAACGAGAGTCAAATCTCTCAAGCTGTTCCTTTGGTAAAGATAAATTTTTATTATCTTGGGTTAATTTACGTAGTCACATTTATTGCTACCTTGCTTCAGTATAGACAACACTTTATCACAACTGCATTTTCAACCGCACTTTTAAATATAGCCATGATATTTGCACTTATTTTAGCTCAAGGCAAAGAGCCTAAAATTGTCGCTTATTATCTGAGCTTCGGAGTGGTTGCGGGGGGAATTTTGCAGGTAATATCTCATTTGATAGCGCTTTATCTTACCTCTATGTCAAAGATATTTTTTGGAGGAATGATTAAATTTGTCAAAGGAAAAAGAGCTGATACAAAGGGCTTTTTTACTAATTTTTATCATGGTTTATTTGGTTCATCCGCAATACAAATAAGCTCTTTTATGGATACTTGGTTGGCTAGTTTTTTAGTATACGGAAGCATTAGCTATCTATTCTACGCCAACCGTATCTTTCAGCTTCCACTTGCGGTCTTTGCCATAGCTCTTTCTACTGCACTTTTCCCGAAAATAGCAAGAAATCTAAAAGCCGGCAACGAAAAAGAGGCTCTAAAATTTATGAATAAAGGGTTTGAAACTTTATTTTTTCTGCTTTTTGGTGCGGCAATAGGAGGCTTTATATTGGCAGATCCTATTATAAAGCTACTCTTTGAAAGAGGTCAGTTTAATGAGCAAGATACGGCCAATACCGCTCTTGTGTTAAAGGCTTATATGATAGGACTTGTGCCGTTTGGTTTGGCTAAAATTTTTTCAAAATGGCTTCATGCAAAAATGCAGCAAAAAACCACTTCTAAAATAGCGGTAATAACTTTGGTGATAAACTTAATATTGGCAGTTATTTTAATGAAATATTATGGAGCTTTCGGATTAGCATTGGCTAGCTCAATGGGAGGTTTTATACTGCTTATACTAACCATACGAGCCTTTGGGACTAAAAGATTTTTGGCTATAATCAGCTTTAAAAGATTAGGAATTATGGCTATTATTTTGGTCATAGAAATGATCATTTTAATATTTTTAAGGAAATTTATAGATGCAAATTTTTGATAGTGTAAAAAAACAAAAGTTAAATTTTGAGCCTATTGAAACCGGAAAGGTTAGAATTTACGTATGCGGACCAACAGTATATGATGATTCGCATCTTGGGCACGCTAAAAGCGCTATTAGCTTTGATCTGCTTAGAAGAGTATTGATAGAGCTTAAATTTGATGTTAAATTTGTAAAAAACTTTACCGACATCGATGATAAAATTTTAAAAAAGATGGATGAAACCGGTGAGAGCTTAGAATCTATCACCAATAGATATATTAAAAGCTATAAAGATGATATGCGAGCTTTAAACGTGTTTGAAGCCGATATAGAGCCAAAGGCTACCGAGTGTCTTGATGCTATAATAGAGTATATTTTAAATCTAAAAAACAAAAATATCGCCTACGAGATAGAAGGGGACGGAATTTACTTTGACACTGCTCAAGATAACGAGTATCTAAGCCTAAGCGGAAAAGCTAAGAGCGATCAAAATATCGCCAGAGTTGAGTCAAATATCGATAAAAGAAATGAAGAGGATTTTGTACTATGGAAATTTGATGAAAAATGGTACGAAAGTCCATTTGGCAGAGGTCGTCCGGGCTGGCATACCGAGTGTGTGGCAATGATAAAAAAATATCTTTCAAGCGGACAAGATTATGAAATAGATATACACGCAGGAGGTATAGATCTACTATTCCCGCATCATGAAAACGAGGCCGCACAGTGCAGATGCGGCGAGCAAAAAACCCTGGCAAAATACTGGATGCACAACGGATTTATTAAAGTAAACGATGAAAAGATGAGTAAAAGTCTTGGAAATAGCTTCTTTGTTAAAGATGCTTTAAAGCAAAATCTAGGTGAGGTTTTGAGATTTTATCTGCTTAGCTCTCATTATAGAGCTCATTTTAACTATTCTGATGAGGATTTATCGGCTAGCAAAAAGAGGCTTGATAAGATTTATAGGCTCAAAAAACGAGTTATAGACTCAAATTTAGGAAAAGAAAACAAAGAGTTTAAAGAAGAGTTTCTAAATGCCATGAGAGACGATTTAAATACTTCCAAAGCGCTTGCTGCAATAGATGAATTTGTAAAAACAGCAAACGAAAATTTAGATCAAAATCCAAAAGATAAATCTCAAAAAGGTGAAATTTTAGCAAATTTAGAGCTAATAGCCAGAGTGCTTGGGATTTTACAAATCGATGTATATGAGTATTTTCAGTTTGGCGTAAGCGATGAGGAAAAAACAAAGATAAAAGGTTTAATAGAAGAGCGAAATGAAGCCAAAAAGCTAAAAGATTACACTAAAGCGGATGAGATTAGAGAGAAGCTTGCCTCTATGCAAATAGCCATTATGGATACTCCAAGTGGCACTATGTGGGAAAAAGTATGAAATCTATGAGTTTAAAGGACGTGTTTAGACGGTTTACACCATACTTTAAAGACTATATCCCGCAATTTGCCTTAGCCATAACCGGTATGCTTTTAGCCAGTGGAGGCACTGCGGCATCAGCCTGGGTTATAGAGCCGGTATTAAATAAAATTTTTATAGACAAAAACAAAGAGTTATTATATCTATTGCCATACGCCATAGTCGCGATATACTTTTTAAAGGGTCTTGGAACTTTTCTGCAAGCTTATTTTACGGCTTTTATAGGACAAGACGTAGTGCGTAGATTTAGAGAGAAGCTACTTGGAAATTTGTTAAATTTAGATATGAAATTCTTTAACGACTTTCGTACAGGAGAGCTTATAAGCCGAAATATCAATGACATAGAGCGCATAAGAAGCATAGTTTCCTCAATGATTCCTGAGATGATAAGAGAGAGTATTACTATAGTGGGGCTGTTATGCGTTGTCATATATCAAAGCGCTCAGCTTGCTTTTTTTGCTCTTATAGTGCTTCCTGTAGCGATATATCCGCTCTCTTTACTTGCAAAAAAGATGAAAAAACTATCAAAAGCGGCGCAAGAGAAGACTTCTGATATTAGCTCTAGGCTTAGTGAAATTTTTACAAATATTGAGATAATTAAGGCAAATAATGCTCAAAAATACGAACATGGCAGGTTTATAGACGAAAACAATAAATTTTTTAAGCTAAATTTAAAAAGCGTCAAAATAGATGAATCCGTAAGTCCGATAATGGAGGTTATCGGCAGCATAGGTGTTGCCGCGGTTGTAATAATAGGTGGCAAAGAGGTCATTGACGGACAAATCACCATGGGAAGCTTCTTTTCGTTTTTGACCGCACTTTTTATGCTATATACTCCGGTTAAAAGAATCTCAAAGCTTTATAACAAGGTTCAAGATGCCGTAGCTGCCGCAGAGAGGACATTTGAGTTACTTGACAAAACCCCATCTATAAAAAGTGGAGATAAAGAGATTCCTTTGGTTATAGAGTCGGTTAAATTTAAAGATGTGAGACTAAATTATGCAGATAAAGAGATATTAAAAGGTATAAATTTGACCGCTTTAAAATCTCAAATGATAGCACTTGTAGGCTCAAGCGGAGGAGGCAAAAGTTCAATCGTAAATTTGCTGATGAGGTTTTATGATGCAAATAGCGGAGAAATTTTAATAAACGAAACAAATATAAGAGAATTTGATATAAGATCTTTGAGGGATAATATCGGCCTTGTTACTCAGCGCGTATATATATTTAACGATACGATTGCAAATAACGTAGCTTACGGAAGAGAATTTGATGAGGAAGCTGTGATAAAAGCCTTAAGGATGGCTAATGCTTATGAATTTGTTTGTGCGCTTGAAGATGGGATTAATACGATTTTAAATGAGTTTGGCACCAATCTTTCCGGAGGTCAGCGCCAAAGGATAGCTATCGCAAGGGCTTTATATAAAGATCCGCAAATTTTGATATTTGACGAGGCTACATCGGCTCTTGATAACGAGAGTGAAAAAGAGATCACAAAGGCGATATCAAATTTACAACACGAGAAGATAATTATCGTCATAGCCCACCGTCTAAGTACGGTTCAAAATGCCGATAAAATAGCCGTTATAAACGGTGGTAAAGTAGTAGGATTTGGCAATGATGAAGAGCTTAGTCAAGGCTGTGAAATTTATCAAAAGCTAAAAGGCTCTTTGCCTAAGATAGGATAGTTGTAAAGGTAATAAAAATCGCTAATTTAAGCTCTGTTTTGATAAAATCAGCGAAAATTTAAAGGAAAGATCTTGAATTATAATAATTTAAAAACTATTTTTTTTAAATTTCAACCAGAAACTGCACACGCGATAGCGGAGTGTACGATGGTCTATGCAGATAAGATATTTCCGGGTTCAATGAGTTTTGTTGCCAATAAATGTGTCGTAAATGATGCTAGACTTCAGCAAAATTTATTTAATTTGGTTTTTAATAATCCTATAGGAATCGCTGGAGGATTTGATAAAAACGCTACTATGCTAAAACCGCTAACGGCACTTGGATTTGGTCATATAGAGTTTGGGACCTTGACTCCCAAGCCCCAAAGCGGAAATAAAAAACCTCGTCTTTTTAGGCTTGTAGAAGAAGAGAGTATCCAAAATGCAATGGGTTTTAACAATGAGGGGGCAAAAAAAATAGCAAAAAGAGTTCAAAAACTATACCCTTTTGTCATACCTCTTTTTGCAAATATAGGCAAAAATAAAGTAACTCCAAATGAAAACGCACTTGAAGATTATGAAAATTTAACTAAAGAATTTAGCGATATTTGTGATGCTTTTGTTATAAACATCTCTTCTCCAAATACGCTAAACCTGCGTGATCTGCAAAATGTAGAGTTCGTGAAGGAGCTTTTTAACAGGCTAACTTCTATAACTACAAAACCTATTATTTTTAAGATTGCACCAGATATGGACGATGAAAAAGCAGTTGAAATTTGTAAAACAGCAGTCGAAGGTGGTGCAAGCGGGGTTATCATAAACAATACAAGCGTTGATTATAGCCTTAGTAAATCACAAAATTTACAAAATTTTGGCGGACTAAGCGGTAAAGTGATTACTGAAAAATCTCGACGCCTCTTTAAGATCGTAGCTGATGAATTGTTTGGTAAAACCGTATTAATCGCAAGTGGCGGTATAGATAGCGGCGAAGAGGCTTATAGGCGTATTAGAATGGGCGCAAATTTGGTTCAAATTTACACCGCTTTTATATTTAGAGGTCCTGCTGTTTGTAGGTATATTAATTTAGAGCTCTTAGAGCTGCTTGAAAGAGACGGATTCGCAAATATTAGCGAAGCCGTGGGAATAGATATAGGAAAATAAGGAAAAAATATGCTTTTAAAATATTCAAAAATTAAACTTAAAAACGGGTTTGGAATTTATCACATTCCGGTAAATAAAGGCTCAAATGTAATCAGTATCGATCTTTTTTACAAGGTAGGATCAAGAAACGAAGTAATGGGAAAAAGTGGAATAGCTCATATGCTAGAGCACCTAAATTTCAAATCTACCAAAAATCTAAAAGCTGGAGAGTTCGACAAGATAGTCAAGGGTTTTGGCGGTATAAATAACGCAAGCACAGGCTTTGATTATACTCACTATTTTGTTAAGTGCTCAAAGCAAAATTTAGACAAATCGCTAGGATTATACGCTGATATAATGGCGAATTTAAGCCTTAAAGACAAGGAATTTCAGCCTGAGCGAAATGTTGTTTTAGAAGAGAGGCTTTGGCGTACAGATAATAACCCTATAGGTTTTTTGTACTTCACTCTCTTTAATACAGCCTTTACCTATCATCCATACCATTGGACGCCGATAGGTTTTATAGAGGATATTAAAAACTGGACAATTGAAGATATAAAAGAATTTCATTCTATCTTTTATCAGCCTAAAAATGCGATACTATTAATCAGCGGAGATATAGATAAAAAAACGGCATTCGAGCTTGGTAAAAAGCACTTTGAAGAGATTAAAAACTCAAAGGATATTCCAAATATTCACTGCGTAGAACCTGTTCAAAATGGAGCAAAGAGGGTTGAAATTTATAAAGAGAGCGAAGTGGAGATGATCGCGATTGCCTTTAAAGCCCCGCCGTTTAACCATCAAGATCAGGTGGCGTTAGGCGCTATAAGCGAGTATTTAAGTAGTGGTAAAAGCTCAGTAATGCATAGGATTTTAGTTGATGAAAAATGTTTAGTAAATCAAATTTATGCTTACAATATGGATAATATCGACGAAGGTCTTTTTATAATAATAGCGGTTTGCAATCCCGGAGTAAAAGCTGAATTGGTGGAAAAAGAGATACATCAGATTTTAGAAAATATTAAAAAAGAAAATATAAATCAAGATGAGCTAACAAAGATAAAAAATAGCATAAAATCGGACTTCATACACTCTTTTGGTAGCGCTTCAAGAGTTGCGAATTTATATGGGGATTTTCTTATCAAGGGCGACATAAAACCTCTTTTTGAGCTTCAAGAGAAGATAGAAAATCTAAAGGGTAAAGATATTAATGAAATTTCTAAAAAATACTTTACCGATAGGGCTTCTACTACAGTTATTTTAAGAAAGGATCAAAAATGAAAAAGATTCTAAAGGGCGCAATGACCGCTCTTATAACACCTTTTAAAAACGGTAAATTAGATGAAGAAAGTTATGAAAAACTTATTATAAGGCAAATTCAAAACGGAATAGACGCAGTAGTGCCTGTGGGAACTACCGGAGAGAGTGCCACTCTAACCCATGATGAACATAGAATTTGTATAGAAATAGCCGTAAAGACATGCAAAAATACGAATGTAAAAGTGCTTGCCGGCGCCGGCAGTAACGCTACTCATGAGGCGGTTGGACTTGCTCAATTTGCCCAAGCTCATGGAGCTGACGGCATCCTTTCGGTTGCGCCGTATTACAATAAACCTACCCAAGAAGGACTATATCAACACTATAAAACAATAGCCTCAAGTGTTGAAATTCCGGTTCTTTTATATAACGTCCCGGGTCGTGTAGGTGTGGATATACTACCTTGCACGATTTTTAGACTTTTTAATGACTGTGAAAATATATTTGGCGTAAAAGAGGCGAGCGGAAGTATCGATAGATGCGTAGATTTGCTTGCTCATGAGCCAAATTTGGTCGTTATAAGCGGAGAGGATGCTATAAACTACCCTATCCTTTCAAATGGTGGGAAGGGTGTCATATCAGTAACCTCAAACCTGCTTCCTGATAAAATTTCAGAGCTTACGCATCTGGCTCTTGATGAAGAGTATATCAAGGCAAAGGCTATCAATGATAAGCTTTATAATATCAATAAGATGTTGTTTTGCGAGAGCAATCCAATACCTATAAAGGCGGCTATGTATATAGCGGGACTACTTCCAAGTCTAGAGTATAGGCTGCCGCTTTGCGAACCTAGCAAAGAGAATTTCAAAAAGATAGAAGAGACTATGAAGCAGTATGAGATAAAAGGATTTTAATGGATTTTAAAAACGAATTTAAAGGTAAAACCTTAGTAATAAGCGGTGGGACAAGGGGTATAGGAAGGGCGATAGTAGAGCAGTTTGCAGAGGTTGGAGCAAATATTGCTTTTACTTATAACTCAAATGAGGAACTAGCCAAAACGCAAGCCAAAGGGCTTGAGGATAAGTTCAAAATAAAGGCGCGCGCCTACTCTTTAAATATACTTGAACCAGAAACATATAAGGATCTTTTCGAGCTTATAGATGCCGATTTTGATAGAGTGGACTTTTTTATATCAAATGCGATTATTTCAGGGCGTGCCGTAGTTGGTGGATATACTAAATTTATGAAACTTCGACCAAGAGGTATAAATAATATCTTTACCGCTACTGTAAATGCCTTTGTGGTAGGAGCTCAAGAGGCCGCCAAGAGAATGGAAAAAATCGGCGGTGGTAGTATTATCTCGCTTAGTTCAACCGGAAATTTAGTATATATAGAAAACTACGCAGGTCACGGAGCCTCAAAGGCTGCTGTTGAAGCTATGGCAAGATACGCCGCAACAGAGCTTGGAGAAAAAAACATTAGAGTAAACATAGTAAGCGGAGGTCCTATCGAAACGGATGCTTTAAGAGCCTTTACAAACTATGAAGAAGTAAGAGATATGACAGCTAAGCTAAGCCCGTTAAATCGTATAGGTCAGCCTACGGATCTGGCCGGAGCTTGCCTGTTTTTATGCTCAAGCAAGGCTAGCTGGATAACCGGTCATACATTTATAATAGATGGCGGAACAACATTTAAATGAGTTTAAATTTACCGAATATCCTTGCGTTTTTACGCATTTTACTGGCGCCTGCTATGTTTTATATCCTTGTAAATACAAATACTCATTTTGAAAATATCCATATTAGCTGGATAAACTATTTTGCGGGACTAATTTTTGCAATAGCCAGCGTGACAGATTTTTTTGACGGATATATCGCAAGAGCTTGGAATCAAAAAACAAAGCTTGGCGCCATAATAGATCCTTTGGCCGATAAGATGCTAACCTTAGCCGCATTTTTAGGGCTTATGATGATGGATAGAGCCAATCCTTGGGCTATATATCTGATACTTATAAGAGAATTTTTTATAACAGGTTTTAGAGTAGTGATAGCTGCAGAGGGACTAAATTTCGCCGCCTCAATGGCAGGCAAGGTAAAAACGGTATTTCAGATGATAGCCATTGGATTTTTGATCATGCAGTGGCCTTTTGCCAATGCACTTTTATGGTTTGCCGTAGCATTAACACTATATTCTGGATTTGAGTATATATTTGCATATATAAGATCTGCCAGATAAAGGAATATTTGTTTGAGAAGTAATCTAGTAATAGTCTATCTGGCAAGCTTTGTTGTTGTAGCCGCAGGTTTAAAGGCTGCAAGTATGGTTGTATTTCCCTTCCTTATAGCAGTTTTTATAGCCATAGTAATGTCTCCTGCGATAAATTATCTCCAAAGGCTTAAATTTCCTAGAATATTAGCTTTTATGGTTGTTGTTGGAGTTGTATTTGTAACGCTTGGCTTTATTGCGAATACTGTTATAACTACTATAAATGGACTTCTTGGCTATCTTCCGGAGCTTCAGGAAAAGTTTAAAACTTTTAGCGATCAGACTATTCAGATCATTGAGAGATATGATATTATCAATACACAAGATATAGTAGTACCAAGCGAATTTGACCCTAATAAAATTTTTGCCGCCTTTGGCACTCTATTAAAAGGGAGTACAGAACTTGTATCAAAGAGCTTTTTTATATTTTTATTAGTTACCTTTATGTTGTTTGAAACCAATGTATTTCATCAAAAAATCGAGTATTTCGCTAGCAAAAATCCTCAAGCAAACCAGATAGCAGATACCTTCATATCAAATTTGAAAAGATATTTGGAGATTAAGTCATTAACCTCTTTGGCTACCGGAATTTTGATCTTTATCGGACTTCATATCATCGGTGTGCCTTACGCACCGCTTTGGGGAATAGTAGCCTTTGTCTTAAATTTCATACCAACTATAGGCTCGGTCATAGCTGCAATACCTGCTATTTTAGTTGCACTCTTGATGAGCGATGTAAGTTCGACCGTTTGGACGATAGCCTTATATCTTGTAATAAATGTTGCAATAGGAAATTTTATAGAGCCTAAATTTTTAGGTAAAGAGCTTGGTATAAGCACGCTAGTTGTATTAATGAGTCTACTTTTTTGGGGATTTTTATTTGGAATCGGCGGAATGTTTTTGGCAGTACCTCTTACAATGAGCCTTAAAATAGCACTTGACGCCAATCCAAACACTAAATTTATAGCCGTTTTGCTTAGTGATAAGATAGATTAATATTAAGCGTAAAATTTAAAATAAAATGCTAAATTTAGCCAGTTTTTATAAAAAAGGTAAATATTGAAAAGTATAATTTTTGTAGTTTTGTTGCTTATTTTAGGTGTTTACGCTTATTCATGGTATTTTTTTATAACTGTTTTTGCCATATCTTTTTTAATATTTTTTCACGAACTTGGGCACTTTATGGCAGCTAGAATTTTAAATGTAGGAGTTTTAAAATTTAGCGTAGGCTTTGGAGATAGTCTATACTCAAAACGCGTAGGCCAAACCGAATATGCGATTTCAGCTATTCCTCTTGGAGGGTATGTGAGCCTAAAAGGACAGGATGATACCAAACCAAATCTAAAAAATATGGACGATGACAGCTATACCAAACTTAGCCCTCTTGGACGGATTTTCATACTTTTTGCAGGGCCGTTTTTTAACTTCGCTTTAGCATTTTTGATATTTATTGTGCTTGGGTATATTGGTGTAGATAGGCTAGCTCCCGTGGTCGGTAATGTGATGCCAAATTCAGCCGCGCAAAAAGCCGGTCTACTAAAAAATGATAAAATTTTAAGCATAAACGGAGTAGAAATTCGCGAATGGGACGATATAAGCAAAAATGTAAAGCTAACTCAAACCCTAATTGAAATAGAGAGAAACAAAAAGATACAAACTGTAAAATTAACGCCAAAAATAGGCGAAAGCGTTAATCTTTTCAGAGAAAAAATAGAAAAACCACTTATAGGAATTTCTCCTTCAGGCGAGGTTATAAATCTAAAAAGCAGAGGTCTTGACTCTTTAAAATTTGCATTTAATGAGACGATAAACGCCTCAAAACTCATATTTACAGGCATTGGCAAGCTAATAGAGGGCGTGGTGCCTATAAAAGATATGGGAGGTATAATTCAGATAGCAGATATTACTTCTAAAGCCGCACAGATAAGTATATCAACCCTTCTTGTAATCACTGCTTTAATCTCTGTAAATTTAGGCGTATTAAATTTACTTCCCATCCCAGCACTTGACGGAGGACATATTCTATTTAATATATATGAGCTGATTTTTAGACGAGAAATGAATGAAAAAGTCTATATCGGCCTAACATATTGCGGATGGGCTTTATTGATTACACTTATGCTAGTTGCTACATTCAACGATATATTAAGGCTTGGCGGAGTTAGTAATTGAAAAATTTAGCTGAAATTTTAGAGCGCATCAAAAAGGTGCAAATCGGTGTAGAGGTTAAACTCATAGCCGTTAGTAAAAACGTAACCACAAAAGAGGTTTTAGAGCTTTTTAATGAGGGGCAGATCGACTTTGGCGAAAATAGAGTTCAAGAGCTTAAAAACAAGCAGCAAATTTTAGCTGAAATTTTGCCTGAGAATCTTATAAAATGGCACTTTATCGGTCGTCTTCAAAGTAACAAGATAAACCAACTCATATCTCTTCGCCCCACTCTTTGGCAAAGTTGTGAGAGTCTTAAGGCTGCGCTTGAAGTGGATAAAAGGCTTGATTATGAGCTTGAATGCTTGCTTCAGATAAACTCCGCCGAAGAAGAGAGCAAGCAAGGAGTGGAAGCCAAAATGGCGGTGGAGACATTTTTGTCTATCAAAGAGAGCTGCAAATTCTTACGTCCTGTTGGAGTGATGAGTATCGGCGCGCACGTGGATGATATAAAGAGTATCCAAAAAAGCTTTGAAATCACGCGTAAAATTTATGAAGAGCTTGAACCGCACGGAGCTAAAATTTGCTCTATGGGGATGAGTGGCGACTTTGAGCTGGCCATAAAATGCGGCTCAAATATGGTAAGACTGGGGTCTGTTTTGTATAAATAAGGCTCAATCGTAATTTTTAATTATAAAATAAATAAAATTGGTATTTGATACCAAGTCTTAAGTTTAAAGATATTATTTGTAATGCAGCTATATGCCTTATATGTTTTTTGAAATACGGACAATGTATATTTTGCTTTGCTAAAGGTATGGATATAGCTGCCGATTCGTATCATATAGCATTATCTAATTTATATTGTTTAAGTATATAAAGCCTTTAATTTTCTATCAAAATCAAATTTATATATGAGATATTTATCTTTTTAAAGCCATTAAGTAGTTTAGTTCTTTTTGCAAACTTATAAAATTTTTATTATTTATACTATCAAGCCATCTTTTTACAAAAAAGCTAAAATTTTCCTTATAAAAATTATCCACAACTAATCTATCTTTATGATATATGCAGTTTTTTGTAGTATCATAATAAAAATACGGCACATCGGTTAGTATCATATCGGCTAGCTCGTTTTTTATTATATCTTGATAATTTTCTTCAGATATATTTCCTTTTTTATATTTTGTCATCTCATTACGAAGTTTGATTATATTATCTTTAAAATTTAAAGACGGCGTAAATAGTAAAATCATCCATTTTATATAAACACTAGTCGGTCTAAATACAAATCTTAATATCAAATCGTTTGAATTTATAATCTCTAAAATCTTATCTTTATGCTTCATAATCGCCCTATAACAATCCTTAAAGCCCCTATAAACGATATGTGCGTTATCTTTTATGTTAATAATTTTCGACCTATTTCTTCTATCGCTTAAAAATGAGACTTCAAAATCTTTATTTATTTGCACGATCATATCTTTTGTAGTCCTATCAAAAAGTCCGCAACTATTCTTAGTCGTTAAAAGCCCCGTATAGCTTAGCGCAAAATGATCCGCATAAACATCTCTATAAAAGCAAGTTTCGGTATCTAAGATATAAAAAGAGTTATTTGCATATAAGATATTTTCGCTATGTAGATCGGTAATTCTAAAGCAATAACTAAAAGCTAAAGCCGCCCCTATACAGTAGCATAATCTAGTCTCATCTAAATTTTGATCGCTATCTAAAAATTCTATAATGCAATAATCTTTTTCATAGTGTAAAATTTCAGGAAACATAGATATATCGTATTTTAAATTTTGCTTAATATGATTAAAGATATCTAATAGAACTTTTAAGTGTTTTACGTTATAGGGCTTATACACAAGCTTTTTGTCGTTTGCGCTAAATATAAGTATGCTTCGCTTTTCATTGTGCGTCTCTTTGCTAGCAAATTCAATATCGTCAAATTTAACGACATCCGACTTTAAATATTTTTTGACATCTAAAATAGCCTTGCAAATATATTTTTGCAGCATATACTCAGCGTATAGATTAATACTAGATATATCGGCTTTAAAATTTTCTAAATTTATCTTTCCGTTTAATCTCTTATCAAATGCCATACACTGAGCGCTACTTATAAATTTAGTCTGTTTTAAAAACTCTTCTATTTTTAAAACGAACTTTTCGCTAAATATGCAATTTGGAAATTGATCGCAGATAGCCTTAGCAAAATCACTCATTTATATTTATTCTAGGCACTCTTTTTCTAGAGCAAATCGTAAAATTTTTAGAATTTTCTATAAAACCGAATTTTTCTAAAAACGCTACCGCATCCCTATTTTTGCTAATCGGCGTTACGACCCAAGTCGTAGTATGAGCAAATCTTTTATTAAAAGCGTTCATCAAAGCTCGTCCTACGCCTTTACGTTGATAATCCTTATGAACCATAATACCGTAAAGATAAGATGTGGCAAAGTTATCTCTATCCGAAAAAGCATGCAAAACTCCGATAGTTTTTTCTCCTATCTTAGCGATAGCTACATAATCATAGCTTCTAAACATATCATAGTGTGAATACAAAGGAGCCGCGTCTATATACTTTTGCTCCGTCCAGCCTATGGATAACTGAATTTCATCGATATCTTTCGGATCAAAATTCGCCGAATTTTCTATAATTACTAAATTTTCCATTTTTTCTCCTTATTGACAAGTAGGTAAAGATGTGCATTCGATATAAATTTTAGTATCGTATGGTTTATGGCAATTATTACACTTAGAATTATATATAATAATTTTCTTATACTGATTATCGGACAATAAACTACTTTCATTTTTTAAAAAATACTCTATCTCACTATCAATTTTGCTTTTTTGAGCTAAATTGATAGGAGAATTCGGTATGATTAGATGTTTTGTAGAGGCGGTATCTTCATATATATTTATTTTATAATTACTCTTTAGATCATAGCCAAAATCGGATAAGATTTTAGTAGGATCACTTATAAAATCTCTTTTAAACTCTATATCCGTTCAAACCTTAAGCATAATCTCCGCAGGAAGTTGCTCTGAAATCACAAAGCGAATTTCGTTTTGTAAAATCTCTTTAATCCGACCGCTTGATAACTCTTCTATATTTTCAAGGTAGGGTATGGAAAAATTTTTAATTCCGTTTGAAACTTGATAATAAGCCTTTATCTCTACGTCATCGCTTTTGTCGTTAAACAATATCGCAGGGTTTGACATGGCTTTATCAGCATAAGAGTTATCGCTCCAAAGCATTAAGAGCTTATCCGTGGGGATATAAGCATATTTTAAGATATTTAGTTTTATATCCGAATATTCGCTTGTTTTCGTATCTTTTTTTAAAAGCGAATTATCGGATACGACTTTATCCGCCTCTTGAGCAAATCCCGACATAGCTATCGCCAGCAAAACAACTGTAGCCTGTTTCGTGCTTCTTGAAAGTTTTTCATGATTTACTCCTATAATAAGAAAATAAAATATGCTCTTGAAATTATAATAAGATATAAAATAAAAGTCAATATCAATATAAATAAAATTAAATTTATTATCCATGATATAAAGTATTATTTATAATTTTGTGTGAATGCTTATAGTATTAAAGCTGTTTTATCTAAATGAAATGCAATAAATAATTTTATCCATTGCTAAACAAGTGCAAGATAGCGTTCAGACCTGCTAAAATACACTTATTTAAGAAGAAATATCTTACTAATCGCAATTAACTATTGGCGGTATAAAAATCTAAATTTGATTTTTTATCTCGCTTACCCACTTATCAATGCGCTTTTCATACTCCTTATCGCCTTTTGTATCGAGCGCAAGACCTATAAATTTATCATTTATAAACGATGAAGAGTAGTCAAATTTATAACCGTCTTTTTCACTGGTACCAAGCAATAAGGTTCCTTTTATGCAAGGCAAAAACTCAACTACACCGCCGCAGAAGTTATCACTGTGGCGCTCTTGGTTGCCAACTCCTACAATAGCTACTTTTTTACCTTTTAACTTAGCCTCTTTTAACAGGCATAATTTTGCTTTCCAATCATCATGAAGTTCGCCAAATCCATAACTTGAGCTTGCCAAAATCAAAAGATCAAAGTCTTCAAACTCGCTTGATTGCTCTACTTCCTTAACAGCCTTTACTTTAGCACCCAATTTTGAAGCTAGATACTCGCAAGCCTTTGCGGTATCGCCCTTTCCTGTAGCGTAAAAAATTCCTATTTTCATATTTTTCCTTTATAATTTTTGTATTAATTAACTCTCTTTTGCCTCTTTAGCGTATTTTAATCCTAGCTCGTAAGCCATAGCATTGGCCTCATAGACTTTCTTTGGTACCTTTGATAGCATAACTTCTCTTACTAAATTGGCATCCAAGCAACCACTCATCTCTACAGCTACTCCTAAGGCTACAACGCTTTGCGTGATGACATTTCCGACTTCGTCTTTAGCTATAGAGATAATAGGAATTTCATAAATTTTCCACTTTTTTCTATCCTCATCGCTAGCTTTGACCAAATTTGGCTCTATGACTATTATACCACCCTCTTTGACTCCGCTTTTAAAAAGATTGTAGCTTACTTGTGCCGTTGCAAGCATAAATTCTATCTCACCCTCATTTGCATATGGGTATAAAATTTCGCTTTCGTCTAATACTATATCAACTTTAGTAGGACCGCCTCTAACCTGTGAAGTATAAGTAGATGCTTTGACCCCATATCCTCCATCTTCTATCTTGGCGGCGGCTAAAATTTCTCCGGCTAAAATTACACCTTGTCCGCCAACCCCGACAAATCTAAGCTCTCTTTTCAATTTATATCCTTAAAGTCGATTTTCTCGCCACTTTGAGCCGCTTTTATAACTTGATCGTAAGCCTTTGTATATTCGGTTTTGCTGTTATCTTTGTGTAAAACTCCAAGAGGAAATTTGCCAATCCTATCATCTTCACTCATCAGATCAAATTTTGTCTTGCTTAAAGTTATACCGTCTATCCATTCAAGTGTCTTAGTTGCCTCTGCCATCTTGTTTTTTCTACCTAAATTTATATGGCAATTTGAAAAAATATCAAAGAAAGAGTAGCCATCATGACTAAATCCTTCTACTAGCATCTTTTCCATCTTGACAGGTTCTATCACGCTTCCTCTGGCTACAAAAGTTGCCCCCGCAGCCGTAGCTAGCTTGCATGCGTCAAAAGTTGGATCTATATTTCCGTATTGAGCCGTTACGGTCCACATACCGCGAGGAGTCGTAGGGCTGGTTTGAGAATTTGTAAGTCCGTAAATAAAGTTATTTATCAAAATATGATTTATATCGATATTTCTTCTGCATCCATGTATAGTGTGATTTCCGCCTATCGCAAGCCCATCTCCGTCGCCTGTTATCACGATAACTTTTTTATCCGGATTTGCAAGCTTTATACCTGTTGCGTAGGCTATAGCGCGTCCATGAGTAGTATGAACTGTATTGCAATTTACATAAGAGCTAAATCGTCCGGAGCAACCTATACCAGACACTACACATACATCGTTCATATCCCAGCCTAAGCTATCTATCGCTCTAATAACAGCTTTAAGTATCACTCCATCCCCACATCCCCAGCACCAAAGAGTCGGCATCTTATCTATTCTTAAATATTTGTCGTAATTAAATGCCATTTTAAAACTCCTCTATTTTCTGAACTATCTCTTGAGGGCTTATCGGGCGTCCATTTGCCTTAAGTAGAGTCTTAAAGTCATCTCTTAGCATTGCTTTTTTAATCTCTCCCGTATATTGCCCTAAATTTAGTTCGCAGATTAGTATTTTTTTAAATCTCTTACCTATCTCTTTTAACTTCGCTTCAGGAGTTGGAAATAAAGTTATAGGCTTAAACATTCCTACCTTGACTCCATTTTTTCTTAAATTTAAAATCGCCTCTTTTGCCGCCCTAGCAACACTTCCAAATGCTATGATACAAATTTCTGCATCTTCAAGCTCAAATTCCTCGCTATTTTCTACCTCGTCAAGATGTAGGTTAATCTTATTAAAAAGCCTATTTATGTTATATGAAACTATCTCTCCATCCTCTGTCGGAAAGCCGGTAACTCCATGATGAAGTCCGGTAATATGATATTTGTAGCCTTGAAAAAATTTATTAAGCACGGCAGGCCTATCTGCTTTAGCTTCATAAGGTTTATAATCCTTTGGATCTCCGGTAAATTGCTCTTTATTTACTATTTTTATATCACTGATATCAGGCAAAATTGCCTTAGCGTGCATATGCCCTATAGTCTCATCAAGCAGTAAAAATACCGGAGTCATAAATCTTTGGGCTAAATTAAAGGCTCGAATCGTCTCAGTATAGCACTCCTCCAAGCTAGCAGGAGCTAAAACAATACTATTAATATCGCCATGACTTGGGTTTTTGGCTTGAAGCAGATCTCCTTGCGCTACTCTTGTAGGAAGTCCTGTACTAGGGCCTCCGCGCATTACGTTTACTATCACAATCGGAATTTCGGCGATAAATCCAAGCCCTATTTGCTCACTTTTTAATGAAATTCCAGGCCCTGAGCTTGCAGTCATCGCCTTAGCTCCACTCATAGCGGCGCCAAGCGCTACAGAGATTCCCGCTATCTCATCTTCCATCTGTATGAATTTACCGCCTTTTTTTGGCAAAAGAACGCTTAACTCATGAGCTATCTCGCTTGAAGGCGTTATAGGATATCCGCCAAAAAAATTACAACCGCAATCCACAGCCGCCATTGCAACAAGCTCATTACCGCTAGCTATCACCTCTCTCATTTTAGACCCCTAGCTTTTCATAATGATTTGCTTTGACTGCCGCGGCTCTTTCTTTACTCTCTGCAGTAAGTTTGGCAAATTTAAAGCCCTTGTCTGCTACATAAATGGCAAAATCAGGACAGTGAAGCTCACAATCCCTGCAGCCTATACAGGCCTCAGGATGAACCACCTCTATCATTTTTCCAAGTACTGCACCAAGCTCTATACGCATACCCAAAACTCCTGCGGGGCAGTAACTCACACAGATATCACACGCCTTACAGCGGGTAGTGTCTACCCATACTGGGGCATCATCTCTTATCAGCATATATTTTCCTTGACTCAAATTTCCAAATCCAGCATTTTTATATAATCTTGCTTAAATTTAAGATTGTAAAAAATAGATAAAAATTATTTTAATTTTATTTAAGAGAACTTCTGCTAATTATTATCTATGAAAATTTCATTACCTCTTTAAATTTTTCACCTATCTTACTTGGAGAATCCACTACATAAACTCCGGCTCTACTAAGCGCTTTCATCTTATATTCAGCACTTCCTTCGATTCCGTTTATAATAGCTCCGGCATGACCCATCTTGCGCCCTTTTGGGGCTGAATTTCCAGCGATAAAGGCTACTATAGGCTTTGAAATTTTCTCCTCTATCATCTTGCAAGCTCTTATCTCTAAATCCCCGCCTATCTCTCCTATCAAAAGTATAGCTTTAGTATCATCGTCTTTTTCAAAAAGAGGCAAAAGCTCCTCATAATCCATTCCTATAACGGCATCTCCGCCTATTCCTATAGCCGTAGATATTCCGTATCCCGCTCTTACAATCTCGTTTGCGCCTTCGTATGTAAGAGTGCCGGACTTTGAGATTATGCCAATATTAATATCCGATCTTTTAAAAACAGAACTTGGCATAATGCCGAGCTTGCAAAGATCAGAACTTATGATGCCAGGACAGTTTGGACCGATAATCTTCATTCCTTTTTTGATAGCATAAGCCTTTGCCGCAAGAATATCAAGCACGGCTATATGCTCTGTAATGACAACAGCAAGCTTTATTCCGCTGTCTGCAGCCTCTATAATAGCGTCTTTGGCAAATGCACTCGGAACAAATATTAAAGATGTATTAGCACCGGTTTTTTCGACAGCCTCCGCTGCAGTATCAAAAACAGGCAGTCCAAGATGTGTGCTTCCGCCCTTAAACGGTGTAACTCCGCCGACTATTTTAGTGCCATATTCTAGACAGCTTTGAGCATGGAAGCTTCCCTCTTTGCCGGTAAAGCCCTGAACTATGGCTCTTGTTTGTTTGTCTATTAAAATACTCATCTAACTTCTCGCTAAGCTTACAGCCAATTTAGCGCCATCAAGCAGATTGAAAGCTATATGCAAATTTTTAAGATTCGCATCTTTTAGCATGCCCATGGCCTCTTTTGCATTCGTCCCATCAAGTCTTATGACTATAGAGGTATTTAAATTTATACTTTTCGCGGCTTCTAAAATTCCGCTTGCAATTCTATCGCATCTAACGATTCCACCAAAGATATTTACAAAAACCACTTTGACGTTTGGATCTTTTAGTATAAGCTCAAAGGCCTTAGCCACACTTTCAGGACTCGCAGAACCGCCTACGTCTAAAAAATTTGCACTCTTTCCGCCGACGTTTTCTATTACATCCATTGTAGCCATAGCAAGCCCTGCACCATTTACTATGCAGCCTATATCGCCATTTAGCTTTATATAATTTAAGCGATTTTTCTTGGCTTCAATTTCACTTGGCTCCTCTTCGCTCTCATCTTTAAGGGCTAAAATTTCAGGGTGACGAAATAAAGCGTTATCATCAAAACTCATCTTTGCATCAAGTGCGTAAAATTCATCATTATCATTTAAGATAAGAGGATTTATCTCGATTAAAGTAGCGTCTTTTTGTATATAAATTTGATAAAGTTTCTTTAAAATTTCAATGAATTTTCTACTTAAATCTTTGTCAAAATTAAAAAATCCAATCAAATTTAAGATGTGAAAATTGCAAAGTCCGATTTGCGGATCTATGTTTATCTTTTTTATCAGTTCAGGAGATCTATGAGCAACCTCCTCTATACTAACGCCTCCATCCTTTGAGGCGATAATCGCAATATTTTCTTGCTTTCTATCAAAGGCTAAACTTAGATAAAATTCCCTTTTTATATTAAGTCCTTGCTCGATATAAATTTTACGAACTAGCTTTCCTTTTTTTGTGGTTTGAGGTGTAATTAGATACATACCAAGCATGTTTTTTGCGATATTTTCTACCTCACTTAGGCTTTTAGCTATCTTTACGCCTCCTCCAAGACCTCTTCCTCCGGCATGAACTTGAGCTTTAATCGCAAAGATATTTCCGCCTAAATTTTTAGCCGCATCCAAAGCTTCTTGACTCGTATATGCAAGTTTGCCGTTTGAGATTTTGATACCGAATTCTTTTAAGATCTCTTTTGCTTGATACTCGTGAATATCCATTAAATTAGCTCAATACACTACTTTCTATCAAGAAATTTATATTTTTTCTTATATCGTTTTCGCTCTTTACAAGCGCCTCTTTTTCCTCTTGGCTTGGATCTTTTATCTTTGCAATTCCATTTTTATTAAGCTTGACTCTGCGACCGCAAGTTAGACCATCATCCACTACTACGCAGCAGCTTAACCACTCATCGCTCTCATCTTTTATGGCTTCACACATCTTAGCCGCCGCGGCTCCTGGTGCATAATAGGCCGAAGTTCCTAGAAGCTTTACAAATTTAGCTCCACCGGTTTTTGTGTCATTTGATATCTCTTCAAATTCATCATCGCTTAAAGTTACGTTTATATTATCTTTTAGCACAAGCATATCGTCATTATGAGCGCCCATTACATGAGCTTTTATCTGAGAATTTTGTAAATTTAGCCTTTTTGAAATTTCAAATTTTAGCCTTGCTGAATCAAGCTCTCCAGCCATACCTAAAATTCTACTTTTATCAAACCCACTAACCTTATATGTTACAAATGTTAGTATATCAAGAGGATTTGTTACGTTTATAATTATGCAATTTGGTGCGAATTTGGCGATCTTTTCTACGGTACTCTTTACTATCTGAGCATTTTTAAGAAGTAGATCCTCTCTACTTTGACCCTCTTTTCTAGGGCTTCCTGCCGTTACTACGACTATATCGCTATCTTTTATAAGTGAAAAATCATCTCCGCCAGAAATTTTAACATCAATGTCAAAAACAGCAGCGCTTTGAGCCAAATCCATAGCTTTTGCAAGCGCAACATTACCAAATATATCGACCAAAGCTATCTCATCAGCTATCTTTCTTAGCATTATCGCGCTTGCAGCGCTAGCACCTACGTTACCCGCTCCAATTACTGAAATCTTCATTTCTCTTCCTTAATTTATGATTTTATTAAAAGTCTCACTCGGTCTCATCGCCTTAGAGGCCAAATTTTCATCAAATTTATAATACCCTTTTATATCCATCTTTTGACCTTGAACCTCTAAAAGCTCCTGGGATATCTTTTTCTCATTATCTTTTAACTCTTTGGCGATATCCTTAAATTTATCAGCCAAAATTTCGCCATTTTTAGCCAACTCATCGGCCCAGTAAAGCGCCAAATAAAAATGGCTGCCACGATTATCAGGAGTTTTTACCTCTTTTTGCGGAGATCTGTTTTCTTTAAGCCATCTTGAAACCGCGGAATTTAGAGTAGATGATAAAATTTTAGCCTTTTGATTTGATTTTAAATTGGCCAAATGCTCTAAAGACGCAATTAAAGCTAAAAATTCTCCTAAACTATCCCACCTAAGATGATTTTCATTAAAAAACTGCTCGGCTATCTTCGGAGCGGACCCGCCGGCTCCCGTTTCAAACACTCCTCCACCTTTTAAAAGAGGAACAACCGATAGCATCTTCGCGCTTGTGCCAAGCTCAAGTATAGGAAATAGATCAGTTAGATAATCTCTTA
The DNA here is from genome assembly GCF_025319965.1 of Campylobacter sp. RM16187. NCBI lineage: Bacteria > Pseudomonadati > Campylobacterota > Epsilonproteobacteria > Campylobacterales > Campylobacteraceae > Campylobacter > Campylobacter sp. RM16187. Next base: position 952,679 of record NZ_CP012549.1, on the reverse strand, counting down.
GCACATTTCCGGTAACACTTATGCAGTCTTTGCCAGATCTTATGATGTCAAGAGATTTTTTGCAAGCTAGTTCAGGTCTTAAAATTTCTATATCCACTCCGCTTAAATCGCTTTTTGAGAGTATCTCTTTAACCTTTTTGATAATCTCTTTATCGTGCGCCCTATTTTCATCCAGCCAAAATATCGCTTTAGTGTTAGTAAGTTTTGCACGTTTTATTCCCAAATTTACCCAGTCGGTTATCGCAGCATCTTTTGCCTGAGTCATTCTAAAAATGTCGTCTTTACAAAGCTCGAATTTAAAAATTTCCTCATCATTTAAATTATTTACTCTTAAAATCCCGTCATCAGGCATTATAAAAGTCTTGTCGTGACTTCCGTACTCCTCCGCCTTTTTAGCCATAAGACCTACATTTGATACACTTCCTATTTTGCTTGGGTTAAGTGTGCCTTTTTGTTTAAAATCTTCAATCACAGCCTCATAAATTTTAGCGTATGTGCTATCGGGGATTACGGCCTTAGCCTCTTTAAGAGCCCCGTTTTGATCCCACATTTTGCCGGAATTTCTTATCATCACAGGCATTGAAGCGTCTATGATGACATCGCTTGGGACATGTAAATTTGTAATTCCTGCATCAGAATTTACCATAGCCAAACCTGGACGCATAGTATAAATTTCATAAAATTTAGCTCTAATTTTATCTTGAGTATTTTTATCTAGCTTTGAAATTCTCTCAAAAAGATCTTTTAAGCCGTTATTTTCATTGATTCCCACGCTCTTAAACTCATCTTTAAATTCATCAAATGCCTCGATAAAATACTCTTTAACAAAATGTCCAAATATCACAGGATCACTAACCTTCATCATGGTAGCTTTAAGATGGACCGAAAAGAGCAGATCTTTGGCTTTAGCATCCTTTATCTGATCTCTTATAAACTGCTTTAAAGCCTTTGCACTCATAAATGTAGCGTCTATTACCTCGCCTTTTAAAATTTTTATCTCTTTTGATATCGTTTTTTCACCATTTTTGTTAGTAAATTCAACTCTTAAAGTATCATCACTCTTTGCAGTCATAGATCTTTCATTAAAATAAAAGTCTCCGCTATTCATATAGGCTACTTCTGCCTTGCTGTCTGATTTGAATTCTCCCATCTTATGAGGATTATTTCTCGCATACTCTTTTACTGCACTTACGCATCTGCGGTCTGAATTTCCTTGGCGAAGTACAGGATTTACGGCACTTCCAAGCACTTTTTGATATCTTTTGTAAATTTCTCTCTCGGCATCATTTTTTGGCTCATTTGGATACAAAGGCAGATCATATCCCTTGGCTCTTAGTTCGTTTATGGCATCGTTTAGCTGAGGAATAGAGGCTGAAATATTTGGTAGTTTTATAATATTGGCAAATTTATCCTCTGTCATATTTCCTAAAATTTCCAGCCAATCTTTTTCTTTTTGATCATCTTTCAAAACATCGCTAAAAGTGGCGATCATACGACCTGCAAGCGAGATATCGGCTACATCTATACTGATATCTGCTCTGTTTAAAAAGCTTTTTAGAATAGGAAAAAGCGAGTAGCTTGCAAGAAGTGGAGCCTCATCGGTTTTTGTCCAGATAATATCACTCATAATAGACCCTTTATTAAAATGTGTTATGTTATCAAAATTTAGGTTAAATTCTTTTGATTTTTTATCTTTGCATATCGATTATTCTGCTGTGTTCTTGGTATGTTTTGCTAAATTTATGCTTCATTGTTTTTTTATCTCTAACAAAGTATAAAAACTCGCTTTCTTGCGGATTTACGGCTGCCTTTATCGCAGCCAAAGATACGCTACATATAGGACTTGGTGGCAGCCCGTCATGTAAATATGTATTAAATTTACTCATATCCTCTCTTATTCTTTTGGCCGTAATTGTCTCGTGAGAGTAAAGTCCGTAATTTAAAGTTCCGTCCATCTGCAGCTTCATTCCTTTTTTAAGGCGGTTATATATCACAGAACTTACTATTGGCATTTCACTCTCATCCGCAGCCTCTTTTTGTATGATGGATGCTATTATTAGATATTTTTGCCACTCTTTTTGATCAAATTTTCCAAGTAGCTCAATAGAAAGCTCTTGATGACGTTTTTTTGATAGATTCGCTAAATGATTTATGAGCTGCTTCTCTCTTATTCCAATCGGTATCTTGTAAGTTTCCGGAATAAAAAATCCATCACCAAAAGGTGCGACTTTATCATAAATTTCATTTAAAATTTGCTCATTTAAATTTAAGCTTTTAGCCATATCTTGTAAAAATATAGCCGTGGTTTCTCCAGGTATTAAGGTTATCTCGCTCATTGCAGCCTTAGCTATAGTAAGAGCGTATAAAAAATCAAATTTGCTTAAGCTCTGTTTTTTGATATCCACCCAGCCAGATTGCGGATGCCCAAGTGTGGCCAAAATGTATTTATCTATGTTGATTATGTTAGAATTTCTTTGTTTTAGATATGTTATAATTTCTCCGACTGTCCCTTTTGGCAGGTAAATTACGCTATCGGTAGCTATAGGCCTACTAAGATAGACCAAAAAGCTTAGGAAAAAAATGATTATTATCTCACAGGCAATTAAAAAAATTTGGCATATTCTGCTATTTTTTATCATATTTTTTACAATCCTTATAGCTACGTTAAAACATGGTATCAGTATCGAAAATATAGATTTCAACGATTTTAAAATAGAGAAATTATATATAAAACTTGATAAAAAACTCATTTTAAGAGCTCAAAAATTAAAAATTCCAAAAACAAGCCACAAAGACAGCTCAAACGAAGACTTTTTAAGTCTTACGAACAATATAATATGGGTTGATAGACTATTTAAGGAGATTATTTTAGAAAAGATCGAGTTTGAAGACAATGAGCTAACTGTGCTTTTTTACGAGAACGCATTTCATGTCGACACCGCTTATCTTACTTTGGATACCACATTTACAAGCCAAGAAAACGGTCTGTTTATAGATGTTTACAATCTTGCCTTTAAGGATTTTGACATTAATCTAAGCGGAACATCAAATGCCGACATAAGACATAATATATATGATTTTAACGGCACTTTCGTGAGCCACGAACTTGATGGAAAGATGAAATTTCATCTTGAAAATGAGATTATAAACTACGATGTAAGCGACATAAACGCAAGCAGTCTAAAAAGCTTTATGCACGAGCTTGATGTCAAGCTAAATCTAAACGAAGATGTTAAAAATTGGATATACGGCTACATTGTAGCGGATAACTATTTTGTGCATAATCTAAGCGGAAAAGTTGATCTAAAAACTCAAAATTTCTTCTTAAATGAACTTAGTGCCAAAGGAGTTTCTAAAAATCTAAAGGTCAAATTCGAAGATAGCTTGCCTGCTGCAATTGTTGAAGAAGCCGATATAGAGCTAAAAAACGAGACGCTTTATTTTAAGCTTAAAAAACCAAGATGGAATGGAAAGAATCTAAACGGATCAAATTTAGAAATTTATAAAATTTTTGATGAGAAAAATGCCGGACTAATTTTAAATTTACAAACAAACTCAATCTACGATAAAGCGGTTAATTCTATACTAAAAGCTTATGATATAAATGTGCCGATAGAACAAAAAAGCGGTAGAAATGTAGGAAAAATAAGCATTGATATTAAATTTGATCCGCTTAAAGTAACGCCAAATGGCAAATTTAAAGCAAAAGATAGCAAGATTGATATAGCTGGCGCGATGTTTAATGTAAAAGAGGCGATAGTAGAGATAAGAGATGATAAAATAATCGTAGATGCCAAAGATAGCGGAATGGATTTTTTTAAGGGGGATATTAAAGTAGCCATAGATGCAACCAAAGAAAAAGGCGATATTAACGGCACTATCAATCAATTTGATTTAAGCTTTGATGGCGAGGAGATAGTAAAATTTAAAAACTTGCCACTAAACGCCTCTCTTGACTTTAGAAAGAAAGATGTGCTTTTTGATATCCTTGATCCAAGAATACAGTTAAGTTTCGGAGATGAAAGCACAATAAGAATAGATGATATTTCAAAAATTTATGATTATTCGCCTTTAATTAAGCAGATTGGATTAAATAGTGGAAACTTCACACTAAAAACAAAAAATTTCGATGATTTTGAAATTAGCCTAAGAAATGCGAAATTCAATATGCCATTTTTAAATAAAGACGGCTCAAAATACGATAGTGACGGCTTTGACATAAAGATAGGCGAGAATTTAATAACTGCAAATAGCCTCAGCAATAATCTAAATATTAACATCAAAGATAAAAAAACCGAAGTTCATATAAAAAATATGGATTTGGTTATAGATAATGAGATAATTTTAAGCGATAAAAGTAGCGGTAAAAACAAAAATTTAGAGTTTGACGGATTAAATTCAGATCTATTTATATCAGATCTGAATCGCACTCTAAAGTTTTTAAGCTATAACGGAAGTATTGTCAAAGACAAAATTCAATTTAATGCAAGACCTCAAAGCGGAAATGTCAGCATAATACAAAGTGATAAAAAATTTAATATGTTTGCAAACGATATCACGGGAGATTTTGTAAACAACCTTTTTGGCATGGATAGCTTTGAAGGTGGATTTTTTAAGCTAAGGATAGTCGGCAATAGTACCGATGATTTAAAGGGTGAAATAAGGCTACATGGCGCAAATTTAAAGAGCTATACATTCTACAATCAATTACTGACATTTCTAAACTCTGTTCCGTCTCTAATCATCTTTAAGACTCCGGACTTTACCGAAAAAGGCTTTCCTGTAAAATTTGGTAAAATTTTATTTGAAAAAAAAGGAGACTTGCTAAATATTATAGCTATAGAGCTGGATGGCTCAAGCGCAGATATAGGTGGTCGTGGGACTATAAATTTAGCGACCAAAGAGATAGATGTGGATTTGGAACTAAGGCTTTTAAAGGACGCAAGCTCGATAATCGGCTCAATCCCGATAGTAAATCAGATAATTCTAGGCAAAGATCGCAGGCTTTCAACCGTAATTAAGGTGCGCGGAACACTTGATAAACCTAAATACTCTACTCAGGTTTTGGCAGATACCCTAATGTCGCCGCTTAAGATAATAAGAAATGTATTAGAAGCACCATTTTTAATATTTGAGTAAAATTTTACATATAATTTTATGTATAGGAGTTTTGGTGGAAATTATAATAATTAGTCTAGTCGCCTTTACAGCGTCTTTGCTTACTCTGTTTTCAGGTTTCGGACTTGGCACACTGCTAATGCCGGTTATGGCGATATTCTTTCCGGTGGATGTAGCGGTAACGATAACGGCTATAGTGCATTTTGGCAATAATATATTCAAAGGAGCTTTGTTTGCTCGCTCTATAAACAAAGATATATTGCTAAGATTTGGAATTTTAGCCATGATATTTTCGTTTATCGGAGCTTTAACGCTAAAAGCCTTAGGTAGCGCAAAAATTCTTTTTAATTACCAAATTTTTGATATGAATTTTCAAGTTGATACTATAAAATTTATCATAGGATTTTTGATATTGATATTTGTATTTATAGATATTATGCCTCAGTTTAAAAATATCAAATTTGAGCCTAAATTTCTGCCATTGGGAGGAATTATAAGCGGATTTTTCGGAGGATTATCAGGGCATCAAGGTGCTTTTAGAAGTATGTTTTTAATAAAATGTAAAATGCCAAAGGAGCAGTTTGTAGCCACAGGCATATTTATTGCCATTATGGTTGATATCTCAAGGCTTATGGTATATGGCACAAATTTTTCCAGCATAGATGAAAATTTATATTTGGCTCTTATGGCAACGGTTTTTGCATTTATAGGCTCATTTTTTGGTGCAAAACTTATTAAAAAGGTCACTATAGATTTTATCAAGATAATAATATCTATGCTTTTGGTTTTTATAGCACTATCTATGATGGCTGGGGTTTTATAAGCTACTCATCCAATCTATTTTTAAAAGGAAAAATCAGCTCATGAGGACGCTTTAACATCTGTTTTAAAAGCTTTTTTAAGAAAGAAAAGAGATTTCCTATGTTTGTATCTCTTGAGATTAAAGAGACCTTGAGAGCCAGAGCGAAGCTTACTAAAAGATTAATTGAACCTATTAAAAATACGCAAGCTAAGTAATACAAAAAATCATAATAAGATATTTGCAAATGAGTAGATGCGTAGCCTAAATTTGCACTAGAAAAAGCCACGTGAGCAATATCTAGAGGCAAATTTAAGATATTACCTATAAGAGGCGTAATACCCAAAAGAATACCAAAGAAAAAATTTCCAGCCACTGTTCCGTGATGATCATGGATATACTCTGCCAGCTTAAGCCTTTTATCATCGCTAAGCGCCTTTTTTAGCCAAGGATGGTGATAAAGTCTCTCTTTAAGCTCCAGGCAATCCGCTCTATTATCAAAATATCCAGATATTAGCCCTGAACAAAATAGCCAAACTCCGGCTATCGCTGCAAAGAAAAGAGGGGTAAAAGGCTCTAAATTTTTTAGATAATAAGAAGCCTCACTAGGATTTAAAATAGCCCCACTACCCTTTATGACAAAATATGCAACTAAAAACGATGTCAGTAGAGCCAAACTTACATTGCCTACAACAGAGGCGAATTGAGATCTGCTAACCTTAAATATAAGCCCTATAAGCTTATCTTGATTTACCATATTATCTTCTTCTTTTTCAACCTCTTTTGCAAAGGTAGAGGCTGTCATCGCAGGCTGCTTGGTAGCTACCGTAAAGCCTATCAGACTAATTATCACAAAGCCAAGACCGTAATTCAATCCTATTAGGATGGTTTGCGTTATAAACGAAAAGTCAGACTGAACTATATTGATTTTTAGTAGAGCCATCAATGCTATTATAACTCCGGCTCCAGCTGACTTTAAAAACATTTTAAAATACTCTTTTTTATTATCAACCGTATAGTGTTCGCCGTGCTCGCTAATATTATTTGTAATACTTTTAGCCACTATGCGACTGCTTTGTCTATATACCTCGCTGAGAGAATTTCTAGTGGAGTTTCTTTTGACAGACTCTTTAAAAAACCTAATAAAAACTATATTTGACTCTTTTGTATCAAATTTTTTAATAAGCTCTATGATATTTTCTATTCGTTTTATAATCTGAACCAAACGTTCAAGCTCATATGTGACCGCGATAGAAATTCCCAAATTTAGAGATTTTTTCTTAAATTTATCAATTTGCTTTTTACACTGCTCTATAAGCACTTCTAAATGCTTGAAATCAAGCTTTGTAGAGCTTATTTCTATGTGATCATCTTGCATCTTGCTAACAAATTTCGCTACATCCCTTTGAAGCGCTATGAATGCGGAGTCTCTGTTTAATAGTGTATTATCAAGCCTGATGAAGTTATGATCAAACTCCTCTGAAGCTATCCGTATGGATAGTATCTCCATAGCGTATAATAGCTCGTTAAAAAGATGCTTTTTGGTAGAGTGTATATGAGTCGAATTTGAAAAAATAGACGAAAATAGTTCTATCCATTTTTCATCATCTATATTGCAGATCCATTTGTGATCATCCCCGCTTTTAAAAAGAGTGGCAAAAAGATATCTTAGTTCGCCTTTATTTGGAGGGTTTGGAAGAAATTTATTATAAAATCTCTCTTTTATTTCATATCCGAAGCCGTTTTTTGACAAGATACCAAATTTACTGATATTGTTCGATAGCTTTAATTTTATAAAAAATAGATTTATCTCATCGGAAATTTTGTTTGAGCTTTGGCTTTTTCGGTTAAAAAACTCTATAAGCATATTGATTTTTGATTCTGTTAAATCAATATTTTCTAAATTTTCAGGCCTAATAAAATCTACTAATTTTTTTAGTTTAGCTACTACATCAGCCTCTTCAATCTCTATTTTTTTTAATAATTTTTCAAATTCTACATTTATATCTTTGCCGTTTTTCAATAATTTCACCTTATCTCATCTCAAGACGCATCAGATACATATCCTCTCCGTCTATTACTCTTAAATCCTGACTACCGCATTTTGGGCAGGTGAAGTCATTTTCTCCCAATTGTGTATTTAGTCCGCACTGATTGCACTCTATGACTATATTTTGTAAATTTATTACAAGCTTGGCGTTTGAGCAGATAGTCTCATTTTTATATACATCAAAGGCGCTTTGCAGATAGTGTGGCTCAACTCCGCTTAGGCGCCCTACTTTTATCTCTATTTTTATAATTTCTTTTGCATTTTGTTTAGCTGCATTTTGTTCGCAGAGCCTTACTAGATCTTGAACTATACTTAATTCGTGCATCGCATTTCCTAGCAAATTCTAGGCAAAAGCTCGCCTTTGGGAGCCTCTAGCAGTCTTTTTGAGCCGTATATGTTTTGAAGTATTACTCTTGAATGTTGATCTTTTAAAATTTCTCCTACAGAATTTGCGTTTGCATCAAATTTTCTTAAAACCTTCAGAGCCTTCTCTTCGTCTTTAGCATCTACAGCCAGCACAAACGTACCCTCATTAGCAAGCTCATAAGGTTCAAATCCAAACAATTCGCAAACTCCAGCTACTTCGTCGCTAACTTTTATAAATTCATCTTTTATCAATATGTCAAATTTAGAAAATTTAGCCCACTCGTTTAAAACCGCACTTAGTCCGCCTCTGGTGGCATCTCGCATAGATAATGGCTTTATGCCGGCATTAAATAGCTCTTCAACTATCTCTTTTAAGCTCTTGCAATCGCTTTTAAGATTGCCTCCTAAGCTTAACTCTTCTCTATTGGCAAGAACAACTGCTCCATGCCTTCCGATATCACCAGAAAGAAGTATTTTTGCTCCCTGCTTCAATCCATTTAGTCCTACAGGCCCGTCTATAAGCTCTCCAATACCGGAAGTATTTATAAAAATTCCATCGCATTTTCCTTTAGGAACTACCTTGGTATCTCCGCAAACTACTTTAACGCCACAGCTTTTGCAAATATCGGCAAGAGAGGTTAAAACTCGTTCAAGCTTATCTATCTCAAACCCCTCTTCGATAATTAGTGCGCAGCTTAAATATTTGGCTCTGGCTCCCACCATCGCAAGATCGTTTATAGTGCCGCAAGCGGCTATCTTACCTATATTTCCGCCGTTAAAAAATATTGGAGTTACCACAAAACTATCTGTGCTAAATGCTAATTTTCCGCTTAAATTTAATAGTGCAGAGTCGTTTGATTGGCTTAAAATTTCATTATCAAAAATTTTAAAAATCAGATCATTTATAAGAGAATTCATCTCCTCTCCGCCACCGCCGTGACTGAGCATTATCTTGCTATCTTTACTCAAATCGCTTCCTTTGCGTATTTAAAATATGCCGCGCAGGCTCCCTCGCTAGATACCATACATGAGCCTATCGGATTTTTTGGAGTGCAGGCTTTAGCAAAAATTTTACAATCATACGGTTTTGCTCGCCCTCGTAAAATTTCTCCGCATATACAGGCTTTACTCTCGGCTTTACTATTAACTTCGCAATCAAACTTCATTCTTGCGTCAAGATAGCTAAACTCTTGGCGTATTTTCATTCCGCTATCTTTTATGACCCCAAGTCCGCGCCAATTAAAATCACATGGCTCAAAATATCTATTTATCAGCTCTTTGGCCTTTAAATTTCCGCTTCTACTTACAACCCTTGCGTATTCGTTATATACATTATAAGTACCGGCATTTTGCTGACGAACCAAATTTAAAACCGAATCCATAATATCAAGTGGCTCAAATCCGCTTACGGCTATAGGTCTTTTATAATCCTTTGCGATATCTTCATAAATTTCATATCCAGTTATCACGCTTACGTGGCTTGGTCCCAAAAAGGCATCTATCTTGACGCTCTCATCGTCCATTATCGCTCTTACTGGAGCTGGAACTGTTACATGATTTATATGAAAAAATAAATTTTTTATGCCCAGCTCTACTGTTTTTTGCATTAGACTAGCAGTCATTGGAGTGGTGGTCTCAAAACCGATTGCAAAAAATATAATATTTTTGCTCAAATTTTCCTGAGCTATTTTTATACAATCAAGCGGGCTATACAATGCTCTAATATCAGCGCCATCAGCTCTAAGCTTTTGAAGGCTTGTAATTGAGCCAGGAACCTTAAGCATATCCGCTAGCGTGCATAGTATCACGTCATCTCTAGAAGCAATCTTGACAGCTTCATCTATTCTACTCTTAGGCATTATACACACAGGACAACCTGGACCGTGAACGAAGTTTATCTTCTCTCCTACAAGCCCGGTAAGACCAAATTTCATAATACTATGAGTGTGTCCTCCACAAATTTCCATGATATTTAGAGGCTTTACACTCTCTCTTTTAATAAGTTCACTAAGAGCTAAAATTAGATCTTTATCTCTAAATTCATTGATTAGAGTCATCTTTTCTCACTCATAGCACTTAAACCCATATCACCCTCATCCTCATCTATCTCACCGTTTGCCATATCTTCGGCGATTTTTTTATAAATTTCTAAGCTTTCAAGTGCGAACTTAGTATCAATTTTTTCCATTGCATATCCAACATGAATTAGCACATATTCGCCCACTTTAACAGTATCGGATATTAGATCTAAGCTCACACGTCTAGTTACGCCCAAAGTCTCAACCAATGCGACGTTATTCTCATCTATCTCAAGGACTTTTGATGGAATAGAAAGGCACATTATCTAAACTCCTTTTTAAACTGCAAATAGTTTATCCATTTATCAACGCCTTGACCTGTTTTGCTATCAAGCTCGATAATATCTACTTTTGGATTGAGTTTTCTGGCGTCACCAATAACCTTTTTTACATCAAAATCAAAATGAGGAAGCAATGAAATTTTAGTAATGATTACAAGATCTGCCGAGCGAAACATAACAGGATATTTGCTTACTTTATCGCTTCCTTCAGGAACCGAGATAAGCACAACATTTAAGTGTGAACCCACATCATAGCTTGCAGGGCAGACTAAATTTCCGACATTTTCTATAAAAACCAGATCAAGATCGTTTAAAGGCAGATGATGAAGACCTTCATGAACCATAAAAGCATCCAAGTGACAGGTTTGCCCGGTTGTGATCTGATGAGCCTTTGCGCCAGCTTTTAATATCCTATCGGCATCTTGGTTTGTCTCCAGGTCACCCTCAACAACACCGATCTTAAATTTATCACTCTTTATAGTGGCTTCAAGAAGAGTGGTTTTGCCAGCACCTGGACTACTCATTAAATTTATACATAAAATTCCGTGCTCATCCAAATGGTCTCTATTGTGCTGCGCCTCTTTGTCGTTTTCAGATAAAATTTTAGTAATTACTTCAATGGTCTTTGTCTCGCCAAGCACAGGATGAGTATGGGCTTCGTGAGTATGCTCATGATGGGCATTGTGTCCATGATCGCCACTATGATCATGTGTATGAGAGTGAGTCGTTCCATCAGCATGGGTATGAGTATGATTATGTCCACCTAGTGAACATCCACAATCTTTGCACATGTTATATCCTTTTTTGTGTTTTCAAAATAACAATACTACTGATTTAAATTAAAATTTGGCTTATTTTTATCTTTTACTATTTTAAAACTATCTCTTTTATCCTTGCGCTACCATTATCCATTACCGATAAGATTGCCCAAGCGCCTTTTTGACGGATATCCCTCTCTATTTGCAAGGCTTTATCAATAGGCATAAAAAATGCCTCTATTCCAAATTTTACCCTGTTTCCATAAATTCTTCCGGTCAAAAATATTTGATTTTTAGGCTTTACAAAGTTGTATTCATCTTTTACATATGTACCGTTTATATCTTTTAGTGCTAGATAAATTTTAGTTCCTGGCTTTTGAAGATCTGCGTATTTAATCGGCAAAGCCGAAAAATCATAGTTCAGACTCACATAATTTCCTCTTAGTAAATCCCTTGGATCATAAAGAGTTACATCTACTTTAATCTCTTTGCCAAAATATATAGGAGCATAGGCGTAAGCAAGCATCGCAATTAGGCTTAAAATTTGAAAAATAATGGCAAATATTAAAATTTTAACTCTCATTTTTTATAGCCTTTTTATTTCTAGAGACTACAAGTACTATTACTGCAAATAGCAAAAACAGTAAACTTGTGCCTATATAATCGCCTATTAGATCAAAATACCTCACATTGGCAACTATAAAGATAGTTGATAACCCTAACTTTAAATAATCTTGTTTTATGAGCACGGCTCCTGTTATAACACTTAGTATGGAATATATAGCGTTTGAATACTCAAAAAAATATCCGATACCAAAAGGCAAAAACAATAAAAACAGAGCAATAATAGCTACGTAATACCTTTTAAATTGGGCTAAAATAATTAAAGAAAATGTAGCAAAAACGATATGTAAAACACCATAAATCCTGCCATAAAAAGCAAGTGAGTTGTTTAGATCTATATAGTCATAATTTCTATGGCTAATAAAAGACATAGCAAAAAGAAGTATTACTATCCCGGTAATCAAAGAGATCCATCTTAACGCAACCGCTATTTTAATCTTATTAAATTTTTGAGCCACAAGTGATAAAGAAATACCAAAAAGCGAGTATGAAAGTCCTATTAAGACGATTTGATTTATAGTTATATACCACATAAATTGAGAAAATTCAAAAGAGCTTAAATTTGCCATATTACAAATAATATAGACAAAAATAGATATAAAAAGCATCACGGTAAGCGCCTTTGACTCATCTTTTAAAAGCATATAAAAAGATATTGCCATAAAGATCAAAAACTCATGCGAGACTCTAAGCTCGATATCCATAAGAAACCAAAGAAGAGCTATTGCTAAACTCTGAGTAATTAAAATTGATTTTTTGGTAGCTATTGAGAGTATAAAGGCACCAACAGCCCACAATAACACTCCATTTAGCATATGTTCGCCCAAATGATAAATTTGAGCTATCAATGCTATAGCTATACCGTAGCAAAAATTTCCTAAGAAAAATAAGCTGATAGCCATAGATTCTCTACCGTTTTTTAGCATAAAAAGCGCACTTAAATTTACAAAAGCCAAAATGCTTATAATAATTAAAAGTCTTACAGCTCTTGGCATCTCTTCCCAATTGGCTCCTACAAGAGTAATCAATGAAAGAGCCAAAAATAAATACGCTATAAGCTTTAAAATAAAGCTCTTTTTATCGCTCACATTTTGCAAATCTATGTCATATCTAGCTGCTATTTTTTCTGAACTTACTCTATCTAATAGGCCTTCATTACGCCACTTCACAAGCTCGTTTGCTAAAAAATTCTTATTTAAGAAAAACATTAATTATTCTACGCACCTTATTATTCTATGGCGACCAGCAAAATATAAAACCGCATACCCTACGATTCCTGATATCAAAGACGCTATCAATATCGCAAGTTTATCTGCATATGCAAACTGCTGAGTATCGTGATAAGAAAGAGAGTTGATAAACAAACTCATAGTAAATCCAATGCCTGTTAATATACAAAGTCCATAAAACTGAAGCATATTGGAATATTTCGGAAGTTTTGCTATGCCAAGTTTTATGGCGATAAAACAAAATCCAAAAACTCCAAGCTGTTTGCCTATAAAAAGACCTGCGATTACGCCTACCGATACAGGATGAAATATCTGCTCTACGCCAATTCCATTTAATGAAATTCCTGCATTTACGAATGCAAACACAGGTAACACAAAAAATGCTATATATCCATGCAGATCATGTTCAATCTCTTTAAGCATAGATCTATCACTATTTTTAAATTTAAGCGGTATAAAAAATGCCGATACAACACCTGCTAAAGTCGCATGCACTCCGGATTTTAAAACACTTATCCAAAGAATAATGCCCAAAATCAGATATAGTGCTTTTTTGTTTACATTGAGTAAATTTAATGCAAGAAGTCCCAACAATACAACACCTGCAATACCGATAGAGACTATAGATAAATTCCCGCTGTAAAAAATTGCCATTATTAAAATTGCGCAAACATCATCGATAATCGCCATAGTAACCAAGAAAATTTTAAGGCTAGCAGGCACTCTCCTGCCAAGTATCATAATAATACCAAGTGCAAAAGCCGTATCAGTGGCAGTCGGTATCGCCCAGCCCTTTATAGCAAAAGAATCCGAATGATTAAAAAGATAAAATATAAGAGCAGGGATCACAATGCCACCTATAGCTCCAATTACTGGCAAAATTACTTGAGAGAAATTTCTAAGCTCTCCCTCTATAAGTTCACGCTTTAACTCAAGCCCCAAAAGAAAGAAAAATATCGACATAAGACCGTCATTTACCCATAAAATAAGGGGCTTTTGGATATCAAGCTCATCAAAAATAAAACCTGCATTTATACGTAAAAATGAGTTATAAAACTCACTTAAAACACCATTTTGAAATATCATTGCGATAATAGCGGCAAAAATCAGTAAGATTCCGGAGCTAGCCTCATGTTCGACAAATTTTTTAAAAGAGAAGTGCTTCATAAATTATAAGAACCTTTTAAATGGAATAAAAATTTAGTAGGATATGAACGATTTTAGCAAGAAGTTGATAAATACTGAATAAAAAATAATAACTTTTTTAGGCGGGCAATCTTAAATTTGCCCGCCAACCAATCTAAAATCTACGAGCTTGGAACAGCCGCTTTAGTGAGTTTTGCAAATTTCACTCCTTTAAGCCCTGCTATTTTAGCTGAAAATTCCTCTATCTGCGCCGCTTTCCCGCGCAAAATAAGAGTCTCCAGACAATTATAATGATCTATATGTATATGAGTTGTGCATGTTATCTCCACACAGGCATCATGCTCTATATTCATCATTTTAACTACTAAATCGTTTTGATGATGAGTATAAATCAGCGTCAAAACTCCTATCAAATCCTCATCAGCATTTTTCCAACTATCGCTGATAATCTTTTCTCGAATCAAGTCACGCGTGAATTCGCTCCTTGATGCATAGCCTTGTGAGCTTACCTTCTTGTCAAGTTCATCTAACAACTGCTTCGGCAAGGAAACACTAAATCTGATTATCTCGTCCATATCGCCCTCCTTAAGTGAATCCTATACTATTATAGAACCTTAAATCTTATAAGTTGTTTAATGAATAGTATAATTGCCCCGTAGCTATCGAAGAATCATTTATTGGATGAGTTTTGTTAAAATAATATTTTATACTATTATTTTTAAAACTATTAATTATTTTTCTTAAGAAAACTCTATTTTGAAACACTCCACCCGAAAGCAAAACATCCCTACTATCAATTTTAGCAATTTGGGTTACAATATCACAAAGTCCGTTTATAAAAGCTGTTGCAGCTGTTTTTTTATCATCCTTTAGAGCCGACTTGAAAGCCTCTTTAAAGACTATTTTTTGATTATCCAGTTCAAATTTATAGCTTTTTTGTATACTTTCGTCATATAAAGCCTCAAGTTCCATTCCGATTTCACCTTCGTAACTAACAGTTTTAAGCCCCAAAATAATGCTTCCAAAAGCATCAAATATCCTTCCTAGCGAGCTTGTAGCAATGGAATTTATCTTTTTATCATGCATTGTTTTTAAATTTTTTAGCTCGTTTTGATCAAATTTTTTCAAAAATTCCTTTGCAGTTTCCTCCAAGTGATATTTTAATATTATCGAGTAGGCAATCTTGTATATGTTTTTAATACTACTCTCCCCACCGAGCAACAAAAACTCATCAAAATGAAAAATCCTCTCATATTTTTTTGAGCTAGTGAGTAAAATTTCCCCACCCCATATTGTATTGTTACCTCCATACCCAGTTCCGTCAAAGCAAAAACCAAGATATTTTTTATCTTTATCAAGATTATGCTCAAACATAACAGATAGCAGATGAGCATAGTGGTGCTGAATTTGAGTGATTTTAGCCCCGTTTTTAGCGGCATACTCTTTTGCCCATTTTAAATTTAAAAAATGCGGATGTAAATCAGCTACTATCTCGTCAAATTTAAGCTCGTAAACCTGCTCAAAAAGCTCTATTAAAGAGCAAAACCTCTCATAAGTCGCTACGTTTTTGAGATCGCCTATATAAGGGCTTATCATCACTTCGCCATCTTTGTGTATGGCAAATTGATTTTTTAGCTCCGCTCCGACAGCTAAAATCGTGCGTTTATCTTTAAAATTTGTATGCAAAAATTTAGGATTTACCCCTCTACTCGTTCGTAAAAAAACAGGCTCATCATCAACGACAAATACGATACTATCATCACTTGGTGACTCTATCTCTCGGTTGTTATCAAGATAATAATCAATCACATCGCTCATCTTTTCAAGCAAGCTAGCCTCATTATAGATGATAGGCTCGCCTGAGATATTCGCAGAGGTTGCCACTATGTCGTTTTTTAGGTATTCAAACAGCAAAAGATGCACGCCGGTATACGGCAAAAATATGCCTATTTTATTAAGATTTGGTGCGATTTGCTTTGATAAATTTGATTCGGCTCTGCTTTGAAGTACTACTATCGGCTTTAAATTTGAGGTTAAAATTTGCTCCTCGGCAGGGCAGATATAAGCGTGTTTTTTAGCATTTTGCAAATTTTTACACATGATAGCAAAAGGCTTTTTAGGGCGGTGTTTTCTGGCTCTAAGCTCGCTAACGGCTTGTTCGTTTGTAGCGTCACAAACCAGATGAAAGCCGCCAAGCCCTTTGATAGCTAAAATTTTGCCCTCATTTATAAGCTCTGCGGCAGTTTTTACACTCTCATTTCCTGCTGTTACTATTTTTCCAAATTTGTCTTTTAGGCTTAGGCTCGGGCCGCAGTTTGGGCAAGATATCGGCTGAGCGTGATATCTTCTGTTGGTTGGATCTTTATATTCACCACCGCAAAATTCACACATCTTAAACTCGTTCATAGTCGTATTTATGCGGTCGTATGGAAGTGATTTGATGATGGAAAATCTAGGCCCGCAATTAGTGCAGTTTATAAAAGGATAGTGATAGCGCGGGTTTTTAGGATCATAAAATTCTCGCTCGCAATCAACGCAAAGTGCAAAATCAGGCAAAATCGGAGCGTGCTTTTTGGCGGACTTTGAAGCAATTATCTTAAAGTCACTAAATTTAACACCGTCAAGCTCAAATTTTAAAACTTGATCGATCCTAGCTAGGCTAGGAAGCTCATCTATCACAGCTTTATCAAATTTAGCTAATGCCTCATCTTTGCCATATAGCGTTAGTTTAACACCCTCATCATCGTTATAAACTTCGCCAAAAAGATTGAATTTAAGAGCTAAATTATAGATAAAAGGACGAAATCCTACCCCCTGAACAAGACCTGAAATTTCATATCTCACGCATCTCTTCAAGCGAAAGTCCTTTGCTAAATTTTGCGCTTGTGCCGACTCTTACGTGTTTAGCGATCAGATTTGAAAGAGCCTTACACTCAAACAAAGAGCCTTGCAAAACGATGTGTTTAAACTCAAAATCCTCTCTTAAAACATCGCAAAAATCAGATATAAAATGCGCAAATGACTCAAGATAGCCAAAGCTTAAAATCTTATCATCAACGCCAGCTAAGCGAAAGCTCATACCGCTTCTTATGAATTTTACGATATCAAAACCAGTTTTTGAAGCCATTTTAAAATCAAGTCTCGGACCTTTTGGACCGTTAAAATCCATCGCATTTTCAAGCAGTTTAGTGCCGGCTCTTTTTAAATCATCATCAAATCCAAATATCTTGCCGACTATGCAAAAGAGCGAGAAAAAGCTGTTTGGCGTGTTTATGCTTCCACTTGCGAGCGAAAAATTTGCGCTAAAATTTGCTACAAGCCTATCTCCGCCCTCTTCTTTTGATATCATCTCAAAAATCTCTTCAAAGCTACTTGGAATTTGTAAATTTAGCACTTCAAAATCGCTGTTTTTAAGATAAATTTTAAACTCATCTTCATCAAATTTGCTTAAAAACACTCTGAGTTTATTTTCGTCCTTGATGCCTAGCTCATCGGCGCTTAAGTAGAAATTAGCCAAATTTTTATCTTTTGAAACCTCTATGAAGTCGCTAAAGCCATCTTTATAATAAATTTGAGCATTTGAAAAGATATATTCGTTTTCTAAAACGGTAGCTTTAAAAAGCTCTTTGCCTGATTTAAGCGCTATGAAATTTACGCCCGCTTCAAAAAGCTTTTCACAAAATGCGTAGATAAATATATCACGAGGCGCTTTTACGTTAAAAAAATGCGGTGCGCTTGGGTGATTTTGTCTATAAAGGGCGTTTGTTTTAAGCTCTATCATAGGCTTTTCGTAGCTTGCAAGAGCGATTTGCGAGTTTTGATCGCAAATGAAAATTTTTGGCAAATTTTTAAGCTTTGTAGGCATCACAAGATCAAAATCGCTATTTAGCTCATCAAAATTTAAAATTTCAAAACTTCCTTCTAAATCTTTAAATTTAAAATTTTCTCCATTTTTAAAGCTTAAAAGCGCAAATTCTAAAAACTCTGTAAAATTTTCTTTTATAACAGCTTCAAATTTATCATCTTTAAAGAGTTTAACATCACTAAAAACTCCATTTTCACAAGCTGAAATTTTGCCCTCGTGAAAGTCTTGTATTATGCTTGGAGTGATGTTTGAAAGAGTATTTTTAAACTCTTTTTGCTCGCCTTTTAGCTCTTCGCTTACAAAAACTTTTGAATTTGATAAAAATATAAAGTGTGGTATAAGAGCTGAAATTTCATCGGAAAATTTTAAAAGCTCTTCTTGCTCACCTTCCAGATGAAGCCTTATAAACGAGCCTTCGCGCTCTATACCATAAGAAAGCTTGCTTTTTTTAGCATAAAAATTCAAAAAAAATGCCAAATTTTCATTTGAGTTTGCATACTCAAATTCATAGGTAAGTATCATCAGATGCCTTTGTTTTTGTATTCGTTTGCGAGGTCTATTATATTTAAATTTGCGATTTTTTCATAGCTAAATCCAAGTTCTTCAAGGTGTTTTAGCAGTGTTTTTTCCATGACTTTGGCGCTAGCTTGAATTTCACTTGAGAGCTCAAAACTCATAGGCTCTATTCGCTTTGGAACTACGCCTAAAATTTTAGTCTTTGGCATATCTCCTGCAAGCTCCATAAGCTGAAGAGTTTGAAGCATCTCAACTTCGTGCGCTGAGCCATCCCAAGAAATTTTGTTTGGCATTGCTTCGTAGTCGAAAAAATATACATCGCCTATGCTTGATTCATCAGCGCTTATACAATCAACTACGATAAGATAGTCAAATTCTGTGATAATAGGAGTTAGAGCGATAGCCAAAGTGCCGCCGTCAACAAATTCCAAAAAGTCGGTTTCGTGAGTAAATTTGTAGTTTCTTTTTATCATTTCGGTAAAATGAACTCCGACACCTTCGTCGGAGAACATTACATTACCGATGCCAAGGACAAGCACCTTCATATATCAGTGCTCTTCTTTGACGAATTTATATCCGCTTACAACGGCATCCATAGCGCCGTTTTTGCCTTTAACTGCGTTAAATACAGCCATATAAATATGAACCGGAACAAATATCATAATTATCCACATCGCTACGCGGTGAATCGTTCTAACATTTGCAAGTCCGCCCATAAGCTCCTCAAAATATCTCATCGGCTCATAAAATAAGCCGCCTAGCCCTTCGTGATAAACATGCACATAAAGCACCATGCCAGTTAGGCAGATCACAAAAAGCACGAGATAAAAGAATAGATATGACGCAAACTGAAGCGGGTTATAAACGCCTCTTAGATGCGGATGCGGTCCTAAAAATATGTAGTATTTGATCTGTGCTATCCAAACCTTTGAACTAAAGAAATCATAAATACTAGCAAGCTCTTTTCTGCTAAGCTTATCAAAGAAGAAAAGATATAGCTTAAATATCGTAACCGCAATGAGTATAAATCCCGCTACTTGGTGAGCCGCGCGCCATTTTGCATTTAAAAATATCGTAGGCTCGTTAGTCACCTCAGGAGCTATAAACACATAAGATATATAAAACCCGCTTACAACTAGAAATGCAATCGCTACAAATCTAATCCAGTGCGTAAGCCTAAGACCTATCGAAAATTCGTATTCGCTGATGCGATCGGGTTTATGATGTGACATAAATCCTCCTTACAAATTTGGATTGATTTTGTATTCGCTAATCTTATTTCCCTTAGTATCCATAACGTGAACCGCGCACGCAATGCATGGATCGTAAGAGTGAATTTTACGAATAATTTCAAGCGGCTGAGTTAAATCGGCTATCTTAAGCCCTATTAGACACTCTTCGTATGAACCGCGAACACCGTTTGCATCCTTTGGAGATGCATTCCAAGTTGAAGGAACAACCGCTTGCCAGTTTGTTATAACGCCGTCTTTGATTCTGCACCAGTGAGATAAAGCGCCTCTTGGAACATGCCCCATATATCTGCCCCTATACTCTTTCTTAGGATCTATGACATATTTAGCGCAAGTCTCTTGGTCAACTTTTAAATTCTCCACAAGATTACCGAATGCCTTCAAGGCATTATCTGCAATAACCTTTGCCTCAATCATACGAGTAGCTGTTCTTCCTAGTGTAGACAGCACTGCTGTTATCGGTAGTCCTGTATCTTTTAAGAATTTATCTACAACAGGAACTACATATTTGTTGCCTTTTGCATAGTTAATAACAATATTAGCCAAAGGTCCTACCTGCATAGGAATTCCGTCATATCTAGGAGCCTTAATCCAAGAGTATTTACCCTTAATATCAAACAGTTGAGCTTCAACTTCTTTACCATTTTGATCTAGGGTTTTGCCTTTTTTAAAGCCCGTATAATTAGGATCGGTTTGTCCTTCATAAGGGTGAAGAGGTGCAGGATTTTTATACCAAGCGTGTGTAGCCTCTTCGGTAATCTTATTATCGTCAACCTCATGAACCTTGCTTATATCGCCGTTTAAGATAATACCGCTCTCAAATAGCCATTCATTCGAACCCAAAGGCAACTCTTTATATGTATATAAATTAGGTGTTCCAACATCATTTAGTACGCTAGGCTCATTGGCATAAGCCTTGCCTGCCATTACCAAATCAGGATAGTAAGCTCTATCTATAAATTCTTTAACTTCCTGAAATTTAACCATATACTCGCCAAGTCTTGAAGGACTAAGAATATCCATCACACAGGTTACTCCACCTACTGTTAAACTTTGCGGATGGGGTTGCTTAGAACCAAATATGACCATCATTTGAGCCGCAGTTCTTTGAATTCTCAAACACTCAAGATAGTGAGAGAGAGCTATTAAATTTTGCTCAGGAGTAAAATGATAAGTTTTATGTCCCCAATAAGCATTAGCAAATGGCCCCAAATTTCCCTTTTGAACAAAGGCTTTTACCTTATCTTGTACAGCTTTTAGGTGATCAGCTCCTGTCGCAAGAGGTGTATCACAGTATTTAAAAGCCTCTTCACTAGCCTTTCTAACATCGGCACTAAGAGCCGATACAACATCAACAAAATCAAGTCCGTGAAGTTGATAAAAATGCACAGGATGATCATGCATAAAAAGCGCCGCACTCATAAGAGTTCTTGTTAATACGGCATTTAAAGGAGGCGTAATACCCAATGCATCCTCTACAGCAATAATACCTGCCTTGTAGTGAGAATAGGTGCATACTCCGCAAATTCTTTGAGTGAAGAATCCAACATCTCTAGGGTCGCGTCCTTTTACGATTTGTTCTATTCCGCGCCAAAGAGTTGAGCCTGAATAGGCCTCTTTAACTACATTATTTTCATCTACCACTACCTCTACGCGCAAGTGCCCTTCAATCCTCGTTACAGGATCTACTACTATTCTTTGTTCGCTCATAATTATGCCTCTTTCTCTTCTTTATCTTTTGCAAAAACAGCAAGTGCAGCGTGTGCAGCCATACCTATACCAGCAAGCGCAAGCACACCTATGCCTATCTTGTCGCTTACATTATCGGCACCAAGACCCAAAACGGTGTCAAACAGTCTATCCCCCATAGGCTCTTCAAATGGTCCCATGGTATCCCAGAAATCAGGCTCACTACAACCTATGCAGCCGTGACCTGCTTGAACAGGCCAGCTTGTATGCTGATTAAATCTCTCGCGTGAGCAATTATTGAATGTGTATGGACCCTTGCAGCCGACTTTATATAAGCAGTATCCGTCTTTTGCGCCCTCATCACCAAATCTTTGAACAAATTCGCCCGCGTCAAAGCGTCCGCGTCTTTCGCAAAGATCGTGAATCCTAAGACCGTAAGCCCATTTTGGACGATTAAATACATCAAGAGCCGGAAGTGTCCCAAATAAAATATAGTGAAGTACGTTTCCTACGATATTTTTTTCGCTTGGAGGACAGCCAGGAACATTAATAACAGGCTTGCTTGTAACCTTGCTCATAGCTTGTGAATTTGAAGGGTTTGGACGAGCCGCCTGAACACCTCCAAAACTGGAACAGGTACCTATGGCAAAGATTGCTGCAGCGTTTTCACTAGCGTGTTTTGCATTGTGATATCCGGTGTGTCCTAAAGCCCCGATAGTTAGATAGTTTTCTGTAGCACCCATAGGTATACCACCTTCAACTAAAAGTATATACCTGCCTTTATATTTTTCTATAGCACTTTCTAAATTCTCCTCAGCTTGCCAACCGGAAGCCGCCATGATAGTCTCGTGATATTCAAGCGATATATAATCAAATATAAGACTATCTACCGTAGGAGTATCCGTTCTAAGTAGACTTTCGCTACAGCCTGTACACTCTGCCATATGAAGCCATATCACAGGCAAGCGATCGCTTAGCTCTGCAGCCTTTGCAACGATAGGCGTCATAGATGCAGGAAGCGCCATAAACGCCGTCATCGCACCTGCCCATTTCATAAAATCACGACGAGTAAAGCCGCTTGCCTTCAGAGCTTCGCTTATGGAGCCTTCACTCTTTACTCTTGGTAGCTTGGCCAGAATATTGAGTCGCTCATTAACTCTGGCAAGAACATCATTTTTCATACCTACTCCTTAAAAAAATGAATTTATACCACAACAAATATGTAAATTTTACATAATTATATATATAGAAAAAATAAAAAGAACTTTAATATTTTACAAAATACTAAATGAAATATAAATTTTTTAATAATATTTTGTCTTGGATGAAATATTACTATTAATTCTCATTGTTTATTATTTATAAAATATATTAATTTTTTTTTATAATAATTGATTAATATATTTTTTAGAAATATGCTATTTTCATTATTTTAAAATAAAAATATATACTTAAAATTATTATATAAATTATCAAAAATAAGATTTAAGATAAAAATACTCTGATTTTTGTTTAAATGAAATTTTTATTTAAAATATTTGATTTATTTGAAAATATGCCAAATTTGCTTTTTTATTTTTTGTATGTTTTTTGTAGCTAAATTTAAAGTAAAATAAATTTTACCCACTCGCAAAAAGTTAAAAAAATCAAGCGAAAGGGTAAAATTTAAATCAAATTTATTTTTTAGGATATGTCATCTCTTCAGGACGGACATATTTATCAAACTCTTCGGCAGTTAAAATTCCTAAATTTACAGCCTCTTCTTTTAGTGTCGTGCCGTTTTTATGAGCCGTTTTAGCTATCTTGGCTGCATTTTCATATCCTATGTAAGGATTTAGCGCGGTTACTAGCATAAGTGAGCCGTGCAAGTAGCCGTCTATCACCTTTAAATTCGGCTCAATTCCCACCGCGCAGTGGTCGTTAAAGCTTATCATCGCATCGCTTAAAAGTCTGATTGATTGAAGCAAGTTGTAAGTAAGCACAGGCTTAAACACGTTTAGCTCGAAATTTCCTTGAGAGGCGCTAAGAGTGACCGCAAAGTGATTTGCCATAACTTGAACTGACACCATAGTCATCGCTTCGCACTGTGTCGGATTTACTTTGCCGGGCATTATGGAGCTACCGGGTTCGTTTTCAGGGATAAATATCTCGCCTATTCCGCATCTTGGACCGCTTGCAAGCCATCTTATATCATTTGCTATCTTCATTAAATTTGCAGCTAAGCCGTCAAGAGCTCCGCTTAAAAATACTTCGCCGTCATGGCTTGTAAGTCCGTGAAATTTATTCGGATGAGAGACGAATTTAAACTCGCTTTTTGTTAGAGCGTTTAGCTCTTCGCTTACTAAATTTGAAAACTCCGGATGCGAATTTAGCCCCGTTCCTACGGCCGTTCCGCCGATAGCAAGCTCGCAAAGGTACTTCATAGCGTCATTTACTTGAAGCTGAGCTTTTCTAAGCATCTCGACATATCCGCTAAGCTCTTGTCCAAGCGTGAGCGGAGTAGCGTCTTGCAGGTGCGTGCGCCCTATTTTTACTATATCTTTAAACTCTTTACTCTTGCTTTCTAAAGTCGCTTTAAGCTTGCTAAGCGCAGGCAAAAGCTGCTTTTGAATTTCTACTACAAACGCAACTCTCATCGCGGTTGGATAAGTGTCGTTTGAGCTTTGACCTTTGTTTACGTCATCATTTGGGTGAACAAGTTTTTTTACTCTAAAGTCCTCGCCTAAAATTTCAGTCGCTCTATTTGCGATGACTTCGTTTAGGTTCATATTTGACTGAGTTCCTGAGCCTGTTTGCCAAACTACAAGAGGGAAATTTCCGCATAACTTGCCCTGCACTATCTCGTCGCAAGCCTGTGATATGGCTTTGGTTTTGGCTTCATCAAGTCTGTTTAGCTTGTGATTTACTATCGCGCAAGCTTTTTTAAGATAAGCAAAGCCTTTGATAACTTCTTTTGGCATTTTTTCTTCGCCGATTTTAAAATTCTCAAAGCTTCTTTCGGTTTGAGCACCCCAATACTTATCGTTTGGAACCTTGATTTCACCCATGGTGTCTTTTTCTATTCTATATTGCATAAATGATCCTTTTAAATTATTTTTGATATTTTATATCATAATTAATAAATAAAGGATAACTACGTTAGCTTTGCCTATAAAATCTGTTATAATTTTAAAATGAAGAGTAAAATTATTAAATTTGCTAAATTTGGTTTTATCTTTATCGCATCTCTTTTCTTGGCATTTTTAATACTTGATTTTGCCTTCCCTTTAAATACGAAAATGCTCACTAGAGAAAATTCTTCGATATTGTTTGATAAAAATGGCGAGATTATTTCTATGCGCCCAAGTAGCGATGAAATTTGGCGTTTTGAGGCGCAAAATATCCCACAAACACTCAAAGATAGCGTTTTACTCTTTGAAGATAGATACTTTTACTACCATTTTGGCTTTAATCCTTTTTCTATGATTAGGGCTGCGTTTCACAACCTAACGCACAAAAACCGCATAGGTGCTTCAACGATAACCATGCAAGTAGCCCGCATGATGAGCCCAAAAGAGCGTACGTACGCTAATAAAATAAAAGAAATTTTTACCGCTTTTCAGCTTGAGTGGCACTACAGTAAAGATGAAATTTTAAAATTTTACTTTAATCTCGCTCCTTATGGCGGCAACATAGAAGGCGTTGCAGCGGCTGCGAAATTTTATTTTAATAAAAATTTAGAAGATCTAAGCATCGCTCAAATGGCGCTTCTTAGCACGATCCCAAAAAATCCAAACGCAAATCGCCTTGATAAAAAATCAAACATAAATGCTTTAAAAAACCGCGTAGTAACTTTGCTGTATAAGGCTAAAATAATAGATAAGAGCCAATATCAAAGAGCCAGAAGCGAGCCATTTAAAAATAAACGTTTTAATGCGCCTTTAAATGCCAAACAATACTCTTTAATCGCTATTAAAAACGGAGTTATAACCTCGAATCTAAATCTAAGTTTACAAAATATTTTAGAAACAAATTTAAAAATAGCCTCAGATTTAATGATAGACAAAAACGCCAAAAATTCAGCCGGCATAATTATAGACAATAGATCAATGAGTGTAGCTGCATATGTTGGCTCACATAACGAAAAGGCTTTAGACGGAGAAAATGACGGAGTGATTATGAGTAGAAACGTAGGCTCTACTCTAAAACCTTTTATATTTTCATTAGGACTTGATCAAGGCTTCATAACCCCTAAAAAAGAGATGATAGATACTGAAATTTTCATAAGAGAATACAATCCAAAAAATTACGATAACGAATTTTTGGGCATAGTTTCGGCTACAGAGGCCTTAGCGCTTAGCCTAAATATACCTGCTGTAAATTTAAATCACAAACTTAAAGAAAACTCACTATACGAGATGCTAAAAGAGATAAATTTAGTAAAAAACACAAAAGAATTTTACGGCGACAGCATATCATTAGGAAGCGCTGAAATGAGCCTATTAAATTTAGCCCACTTATATACAATCTACGCCAATAAAGGGGAGTTAAAACCTCTTGAAGTCGCAGGAAAAACAGTAGGAGAAAACAAACGTCTAATAAGCGAACAAAGTGCGTATCTAACTGCAAAAATGCTATCAAAGGCAGCCAGAAGCTACCTAGGAGTCACATGGCGATATGCAAAGGATACTCCGCAAATCGCCTTTAAAACCGGCACTAGCTATGGCTCAAGAGATATATATGCCATAGGGGTTAATCAAGACTACACAATAGCAGTGTGGTTTGGAAATTTTAACGGTAAAAAGACTAAAAATTTAAGCGGATTTTCTGATGCTTCCAAAGTCGTTTTTGATATTTTTAAAATTTTAGCTCAGCAAGAGAGTCTATCTTTTATGGATATTCCAAATGGAATCGAAGAAAAAGAGAGCTGTCTGGACGCTTTTAAATTTAAAGAGTGTAAAAATATACAAATTGACGAGCTTATCAGCGGTATTAAACTAAAAGATGACTGCGATAGCATAAGAAGCGAAGAGGTGGATTTCTTGCTAAAAAACAATAAAATTTCAAAACAGGATATAAAAGACAGCCCCTGCTTTTATAAATTTAAAAACCATAAGCCTCTAATAGCCTCACCTTTTAACGAACAAATAATAATGAGTAATGAGAAGGAAACTAAAGTTATGCTAAAATGTTACGCATATATTGGAGATGAAATTTATTACAAAATAGATGACGAAGAGTTTAATAAGACCACAAACGCAGCCGAAAAAATGCTAATTCTAAAAGAAGGTGAACACAAAATAGGTTGTCTGGATGAGAATTCAAATTTAAGCGAAATAAAAATAGAAATAAGGAGGTTTTGATGTTATTTAGATCTACAGCAGCTACTCTTATGCTATGTTTGAGCCTAAATGCTTTCACTCTTACGGGTGATTTTAGAGCGCCTGATGATAGAGTATTAATCTTTGGAGTAAAATACGAAAAAAAGGCTACATCGTCACTAATTGGAACGATGACGCATAAAAAACTTCTAACATGCACACCAGAACTTGAAGGAGTATACGAATACGGAAACAACGATATCACGCTTTATCTTACAAAACCACTTGTAAAAGGTATTGATTACAACTGCATTAAAGATAAAACTTCGTCCGGGTTTTACAGCGGGGATTTTGTATTAGACAAATTTGTAGAATACTCTAAAAGTGATTATCTGATAGGCTTTAATGACGAAGTTAAAGAAGAGGAATTTGTTAAAAATTTTAAAATTTACGAGAGAAAAAATCTAGCGAAAAACGATATCAAATACAAAATCACAAGCAAAACAAAGAATAACTTTAATGTAAAACTACTTAGTAGCGGAGAAAATTTGATATTTGACGTATCAAATAATCTAAAAAGCACCTCTGGAATAAATTTGGATAATAACTACGCAATACCTCAAGAGCCTACGACAGAAGAGATGTTTGTGGATAATCCAGAGGCTAAAACTATGCTTCTAACCGCCCCTAAAGCAGTTAGTTTGGATAATGGAAAATTAGCCATAAGACTATATTTAAAAAATTGGCTTGATTATGGAAATTTTCATAAATTTGTAAGTATAGACGGAGTTAAAAATTTTAAAGTTAGCGAGATTGAGTATACGAATTATACAGAGAAAGAAGATATACCGCAAGATCACTATTATTACATTGATGTCACAAGCGATGAATTTAAACCGAATACAGAATATAAAATAAGATATTTAAAAGGATTTGGAGATAGGTATTCATTACTAAGAGAGAGTGCTGAATTTAAAATCAAATTTGGAAATTTAAAACCGTTTTTAAAATTTAGCGATCCGCAAAATGCTCCATATATGTCAAATATCGGCGAGATAGCCATAGAAAGCGTCAATACAAGCACTGCAAAAGTAGTAGTAGAAAAACTAATGGATCAAAACTATAGATACTTCTTAAATTTTTCAAACGAAGACCTATCGCCTTTAGTTAAAGAGGTAGCAAGTAAAAACTATGAGCTTGGCGGGACTTTAAATGAAATTTCAAAACATAAGATCAAGCTTGACTTCGCAGATAGCGGAGATGGAGTGTATCTTATAACAATATATTACGACAAAGAAAAAAGCACATCTAAAGTAGTATATTTAACAGATATAGGCGTAAGCGTCAAACTGGCTAAAGATGAGATCTTTTTATTCGCCAATAGACTTAGTCAAAATGCTGTGGTAGCAAACGCGGATGTAAAAATTTATTCTAATAAAAACGAAATTTTAGCAAGCGGAATAACAAACGATGAGGGCATATTTAAATTTAACAAGAAAAATATCGGCGAAGAAGCTTCATCTGCTGTCGTAACCATAGGCAAAGAGCAAGGGTTTATAATCTTGACTCAGGGCAAAAATTTAAACGAAAATGGCTACTATCCAAAGAAAGCTCCAAATGAACTTTACAGCGCTTACTTACACTTTGCGAGCGATATAATTCGTCCATCAGATACAATAAAAGGAGAGATAATAATCAAAAACGCTCTATTTAGCGCTCTATCCGAAATGCCTGTAAAACTTAAAATAAAAGATCCTCAAAACAAAACAATACTCAATAAATCAGTAAAGACAGATAGGCTTGGAGTGATAAATTTTGACGAAAGTGTAAATTCAGAACTTAGCGGATCGTTTAAATTTGAAGTTATTTTCGCAGACAGAATACTAACTTCTCAAAATTTCTCAGTTGAGTCTTTCACTCCTCAACGCATAAAAAATAATATAACACTAAATAAAGATATATATAAAAAAGATGAACTAATAGAAGCCAAGCTTCAAAGCAACTATCTATTTGGTGCTCCTGCTGGTGATTTAAAAGGTAGCATAGAGCTAAATATGTATCAAAAAGAGTATTCAAACGATAAATTTAAAAATTATAATTTTAGCAATAGCGAATATTCTAAAATCTACTTTGACCAGATATTTAAAGATGTAAAGCTTGACAAAGACGGCAAGAGCACAAAGATAGTAAAACCACTTATAGGGCAAAAAAAGGTTGCAAGCGTAATTGGAGCAACCTTGGTCTTTAATATCAATGATGATGGTAAAAATATATCGGCAAGTAAAAGTCTAACTATCTATCCTTTTGAAACTATGGTGGGGATTAAGGCCGATACCGACTTTACAGAGGTTAAAAACAATGTAAATTTTAACTTCATCAACATAGATCCTATAAGTGGCGAAGAAAAACAAGGAATAGAAAAAGTAATAGATATAAAAAGAGGAGTATGGAATTACAACCTAGATAAAGAAGGTGTGATGAGATGGAATAAAAACTATGAAAGCATATCTAAAGTATCGCAATCTACAAATACATTTTCTTACAGCTTCTCTCAAAGCGGAGATTACAAAGTAGTCGTAACGGATACTATAAGCGGACATAGTTCAAGCATAAATATATATGTCAGTGGCTGGGATTACGGCTCACTTGCTCCTACAAAAGAACTGGCAAAAGCTCAAATAAAACTAAATCAAAAGAGCTATAAAAAAGGCGATGTGATGAGTGTAGATGTAAGCTCTGTACTCAAAAACGCTATGGCACTCGTTACACTTGAAAGCAACGGGGTAAAAAAACATAAAATTTTAAATATCCAAAATAACTCAGCCAATGTAAAATTTGATCTGGATTTTGACTTTGAGGGATTATATGTAAGCGCTCTCATCATAAGAGTAGCCGATAGCGATATACTTCCGTTTAGGGCATACGATAAAGTTTATGCCAAAGCAGAACATAAAGAAAGAAATATGGAAGTAAAAGCAAAGGCTCCAAATGTAGTAAGGTCAAATTCTAAATTTAAGATGGAAGTAAAAGCCGATCCTAATTCTGAGATTACATTATTTGCTGTAGATGAGGGAATTTTGCAGATAACTAATCAAAAATTAAAAAGCCCTCTTGATTTCTTTAATAAAGCAATAGCGGATTCTGTGCTTGATTTTGATATATTTGACAGTATTACCGGATTTAAAAAAGACGGTAAAGTGCTAAGCTTTGGCGGTGATACGGCTAGCTCACTAATGGAGATGAGAATGGCGAAATTTGCAACTCCAGTTGACAAGAAAAACGTAAAAACTTATATCAAAATGCAGACTACAAAAGCTGATGCTAGCGGAAATGCAACTTTTGAAGTAGAGGTTCTTGAGGACTTCAATTCCAAGATAAATCTAGCCGTTTTAGCAAAGAGCGAAAGTAAGCTTGGTTTTGATATAAGTGAAATTAACGTCAAAGATGACATTATATTAAAACCTACACAAACCGCATACTTAGTAAAAGGCGATAAGATAAATTACATCCTAAGAGTTATAAATACTACAAACGATACAAAAGAGATTACTCTTAGCTTAGATACAAATTTAAACGCAAAACTTGAAAAAGAGAAGATAACTCTAAAGCCAAACGAGAATTTAAAAACAATCGTTGTCATAGATGCAAACTCTACCGGTAAATCATTCTTAAAATTTAAAGCAAATGACGGCAAAGAAAGCTACTCATACTCATTAAATTTAGACGTAGTTTACCCATATCCGCTTAGTACATATATGACATCTTTTCAAGCAAGCGAAAAAAAGACATTAACACTAGACCCCGAATTTAAAGATATTAAAATAGATGCTTCAACCTCTATAAAAAGCCTTCTTGGAGCAAATAGCGATAAGCTTATAAACTATCCTTACGGATGCTCAGAGCAACGCTCAAGTAAGCTTTTAGAGCTTAACGCCTTAGTGCTTAACGATGAAAATAGCACAAAATCAAGAATAGATGCGGCAGATATCAAGAGATTTATAGTGGCCGGTATGAAAGATCTGATAAAAATGCAAAAAACAGATGGAAGCTTCGGATATTGGGGTGAGTTAAGCTATACTAATAATTTTGCCTCCATATACGCTATAGATACGCTTCTAGAGCTTGAAAAATCAGGATTTGCTCTTGATAAAAATGTGAAATCCAAAGCGCTTAACTGGCTCATAAATTTTGGCTCAAAAGACAATCTTCAAGCCCTATATGCAGCTTATGTATTAAGCACTCAAAACAAGCTTGAAAAATCCGCAGCCAATACTCTTTATGACAATAGGAAATTTTCAACCTCTCTTGAAACCTATCTAATGGCATCTATCCTTCAAAATATTGGCCTTAAAAAAGAGAGTGAAAATGCGCTTAAGCAAATTGGTGATGTAATTTACAATAAAGAAAAATCCCTAGCCGATAATTTTGGCTCAAGAAAGAGAAATACTGCATTTGCGCTATTACTTCACGCTAGACATTTTAAGAAAAATCCATTTAGCGAAGAGATGGCAAGCTATCTAATAAAAAATATAGACAAAATGTATTCTACTCAGGAGCGTGCATTTACTCTCATGGCTTTAAGAACCTACATAAAAGATACTTCATCTAGAAATAAATTTAAAATAAGCTACGATGGCAAAGATATTCTTTTTGACGGATTAAATAGTATCGATATATCTCCTAAAAAACCTGAAATTACAGTCATCCCCGAATCTGGATCATCTGTATATCTAAGCGTAAGAAGTATGGCATATAAACCGCTTGAGATAAATCACAAATTTGATAAAAAAGGGCTTGATATCATGAGAAAATTTGTCGGCAAAGACGGCAAAGAGATAGATATCAACAACCTTAAATTAAACGACGTGATATACTCTAAACTCATGATTAAGACAGATGACTACATAAGAAACGGCGTGATAAACGAGCAGGTAAGCCCTTGCTTTGAGATCATAAATGAAAACATAGCTCCAAATTTAAGGACAAAAGCAACTACAAATACCTTAAATGTCGAGCATAACGTGATAGCTGACGATAGAGTGCTTACGTTCTACTCTCTTAGCTCAGGATACGTAAACGAAAAGGATAAGACGCCATTTACTCTTTACACTCCGCTTCGAGTTGTGATGAGTGGTAAATGCATGCTTCCTGCTGTTATCACTGAAAATATGTATGATGAGAGCATGAGCGATTACGATTTAGCTCAAAAAGAATTTATCGTAAAATAAACCAAAAAGAGGCGGCTTCAGCTAGAGCCTCCTCCTTCAACCTTAAATTTAAATCTACTCTTATAAATTTAATCGCCTTATTAGTAAAATTCTGATAAAATCGAGCATTTTTGATAAATTCTAAAAGGATTTGAAGTGAGTTTTTACAACGCAAAAGAGGTTGAAGAGAAATTTTATAAAATTTGGGAAGAGCGCGGATATTTCGAGATAGACGCAAACAAAGAGATCCAAAGAGACGGACGCAAATTTTGCATTATGATGCCTCCTCCAAACGTAACAGGTTCGCTTCATATCGGCCACTCCCTTACTTTTACACTTCAAGATATCATCACTCGCTATAAAAGAATGGACGGCTACAAAACGCTTTGGCAGCCGGGGCTTGATCACGCAGGAATCGCCACTCAAAACGTCGTTGAAAAGCAGCTTTTAGCTCAAGGCATAACCAAAGAGAGTATAGGACGCGAAGAGTTTGTAAAGCGCGTATGGCAATGGAAGGAAAAAAGCGGCGGTATGATAGTTCATCAGATGCGCCGCCTTGGCATAACTCCTGCTTGGAGTCGCCAGAGATTTACCATGGATGAAGGGCTTAAAAAAGCCGTTAAAAAGGCATTTGTCAAGCTTTATGAAAACGGCACGATAGTTCGCGGAAACTATATGATAAACTGGTGTACACATGATGGCGCACTTAGCGATATCGAGGTTGAGCATAAAGACAACAAAGGCAAGCTCTATAACATCAGATACTTTTTAAAAGATAGCAAAGACTATATCGTAGTAGCCACAACTCGCCCGGAAACATACTTCGGCGATACAGCCGTAATGGTAAATCCAAACGACGAGAGATACAAACATCTAGTCGGCAAAAAAGTGATTTTGCCTATCATCAACCGCGAGATAGAGATCATAGCCGACGAGCACGTAGATATGGAGTTTGGAACGGGACTTGTTAAGGTTACTCCTGCTCACGATATGAACGACTACGAGGTTGGCAAACGCCATAACTTGGAGTTTATCACCTGCTTTGATGAGACCGGAATCCTAAACGAGCAGTGCGATAAATTTAAAGGTCTTGAAAGACTTGAGGCAAGAGATATCATCGTAGCGGAGCTTGAAAAGATCGGAAATATCGAAAAGATTGAAGACTACGAAAATCAAGTAGGCTACTGCTACCGCTGTAAAAATGTCGTAGAGCCTTACATCTCAAAACAGTGGTTCGTAAAGCGCGAGATCGCCGATCAGACCATAGCCGACGTAAGCGCAGGGCTTGCTAAATTTTACCCTGCACACTGGGTAAATAGCTTTAACGCGTGGATGAGGGAGCTAAGAGACTGGTGTATATCTCGCCAACTTTGGTGGGGACATCAAATTCCCGTTTTTTACTGTGATGAGTGCGGTCATGAGTGGGCCGATGAGGGCGAACCAACCGAATGTAAAAAATGTAAAAGCAAAAAGATACATCAAGATAAAGATGTGCTTGATACGTGGTTTAGCTCCGGGCTTTGGCCGTTTAGCACGCTTGGCTGGGGAAACGGTGACGAGCTTAAAAACGAAAAATGGTTTGAAGAGGATTTAAAAGAATTTTATCCAAACAACCTACTTATAACAGGCTTTGATATACTATTTTTCTGGGTTGCAAGGATGATGTTTCAAGGGCAAAATGCGCTTGGTAAGCTTCCGTTTAGCGATATCTACCTGCACGCTTTAGTTAAAGACGAGCAAGGCAGAAAGATGAGTAAAAGCCTTGGAAACGTAATCGATCCGCTTGATAGCATCGAGGAGTATAGCGCCGATATCTTGCGTTTTACTCTGGCACTGCTTGCCGTTCAAGGACGCGATATAAAGCTTAGTGAAGACAAGATGAAGCTAGTAAGAAATTTTACAAACAAGCTTTATAATGCTAGCAAATATTTGCTACTAAACGAGAGTAAATTTGAAGATCTTGATAAGATAGAGCTTAAAACCAAGCTTGGAATTTATATAAACAGTCGCTTTAACGAGTGTGTTAAGCAGGTGCGTGAAAATATCGATGCTTACCGCTTTAATGACGCTGCAAATGCGCTTTATAAATTTCTCTGGGATGAGTTTTGCGACTGGGGAATTGAGCTTAGCAAAGCCGATAAAAGTAGCGTAAAAGAGCTTGGAAGCATATTTAAAGAGGCGATGAGGCTGCTAAGTCCGTTTATGCCGTTTATCAGCGAATACTTATATCACGAGCTAAGCGGCACAAATTTACAAAACTCAGGCTCTATAATGATTTCGCGCTATCCTGAGATAAAAGAGCAAAATTTAAAGATCGAAGGCATTTTTTCACTAGTAATCGAAGCGATAGTTGCTATAAGACGCGCAAAAGCGACTATCGATTTAGGAAATTCTAAAATCTCAAAGGCTTACGTGAAGCTAAATAGAAGCGAAAATTTAAGCGAGGCAAAAGAGTATATCGCCCTACTTTCCAAATGCGAGCAAATCGAATTTACAAGTAGCAAGATAGATGATGCGGTATGTGATGTAAGCGAAAATTTAGAGGTATTTATCTCGCTTGAAGGCGTTGATATGTCGGCGATGATAAGTAGACTTACCGCGCAAAAAAACAAGCTTGAAAAAGAGATAATAAAGCTTTCAAACATGCTTAATAACGAAAAATTTGTGGCAAATGCTCCTGCTGATGTGATAGAAACAAACAAAGCAGGTCTTGCAAGTGCAAAAGAGCAGTTTGAAAAGGTGGAAGCTGAGCTTAAAAAATTTAGTAAATAACTTAAAGGATAAGAATGAAGGGTTTAGGATTTGGTGGATTTACTTTAGGAACTGTCGTTGCGGTCGCCTTGTCATGGGGTGCGAACAAAAGCATTTTATGGGCGATTATACATGGATTTCTTAGTTGGTTTTATGTGATTTATTATTTTTTATTTAAATAACAAGGCATATAAACTTAATGATAGAAATTTCAAATTTGATTAAATACTATGGTGATACAAAAGTCATAGACGACGTGAGTTTTACAGTAAATGAGAGCGAAATTTTCGCACTTGTAGGACATAGCGGCGCAG
This sequence comes from Campylobacter sp. RM16187, assembly GCF_025319965.1. NCBI lineage: Bacteria > Pseudomonadati > Campylobacterota > Epsilonproteobacteria > Campylobacterales > Campylobacteraceae > Campylobacter > Campylobacter sp. RM16187. The sequence goes on along the minus strand of NZ_CP012549.1, from coordinate 917,338 downwards.
GCAAATCAACCCTGCTTCGCTGCATAAACGGACTTGAGAGTTATCAAAGCGGCTCCGTAAAAGTATATGGCAAAGAAATAAAAGATATCAGCGCAAATGAGCTTAGACACTTTAGAAAAGATGTCGGCATGATATTTCAGCACTTTGCGCTAATGGCTAGAAAAAACGTATTTGACAATATCGCAACACCGCTTGAGTTTTGGAAATATCCAAAAAGTGAAATTCAAAAAAGAGTAAGCGAGTTGCTCGAGCTTGTAGGGCTAAGCAACAAATCAAAAAGTTATCCAAGCGAGCTAAGCGGAGGTCAAAAGCAGCGTGTAGCTATAGCTAGAGCGCTTGCCTTAAATCCTAAAATTTTACTAAGCGATGAGGCGACATCGGCTCTTGATCCAAACACGACAAATTCTATTCTTGAGCTTTTAAAAAAAATCAATCGCGAGCTAAAAATAAGCATAGTTATAGTTACTCACGAGATGGAAGTCGTAAAATCAACCGCACATAGAGCTATCCTGCTAGAACACGGCAAAATCATAGGCTCAGGCAGGATCGAAGAGTTATTTTTAAAGCCGGATGAGAAGATGAAAGAGTTTTTAGGAGAAGTTGAGATTCTGCCTCAAAGCGGAGTAAATATCCGTCTGTTTTTTCCAAAAGAAGTAGCTCAAAAAAGCATTATCACACACATGGCAAGAACTCTAAATGTCGATTTTAACATCGTCTGGGGAAAGCTTGAAAAGTTAAACGAAAACGTCCTTGGCTCACTCGTGATAAACGTAGAAAAAGAAGATGAAGCAAAAGTGATAGAGTATGTCAAACAAAGTGGCGTTTTATGGGAGGTAGCGTGATGTTTGGGATAGATTTTTCTAAATTTCCCGATGTTTTTGAGCGAATTTTGCTTCCTGCGATCAACGAGACGCTTTATATGAGCTTGGTTTCCACCCTGCTTGCATTCGCGCTTGGGCTTATCCCCGCGGTGCTTTTAGTGCTTAGCGATAAAGACGGACTTAAGCCAAACAAAAAGCTGTATCTAGTGCTTGATATAATCGTAAACACGCTAAGAAGCTTTCCGTTTATCATACTCATCATCGTGCTTTTCCCGTTTACTAAGATGATAGTGGGCACAAGTATCGGCACAACGGCAGCCATCGTGCCTCTTACCATAGGTGCTGCACCCTTCATCGCAAGACTCATCGAAAGTGCGCTAAAAGAGGTTGATAAAGGCATAATCGAAGCCGCAAAAAGCTTTGGCGCGTCAAATTCGCAGATCATATTTAAGATAATGTTTGTCGAAGCACTTCCGGGCATAATATCAGCCATAACTCTTACTTTGATAGTTATCGTTGGATTTTCAGCGATGGCTGGAGCGGTCGGCGGAGGCGGTCTTGGAGCAGTTGCGATCAACTACGGATATCAGCGCTTTAGACCTGATATCATGCTTTATACGGTGGTTATCCTAATCATAATGGTTCAAATTTTTCAATCAATAGGAAATTTACTCTACAAAGTAACAAAAAAGTAGCATTTTTTGCTACTTTTATTTTTTTTTAAATATTTTTTATCTACAATCTCAAAATTATTTTAATTTAAAAGAAAGGATAGAAGATGAAATCAGATATGTGCGAAATGTGTCGTTGTGTAAAATTTAAGTCGTCGAAAGACTAACGCTAAGCACAAATTTCTTTTTAAGTGCTTAGTTTTGGCTAAACATTTAAAAAGAAATTTAATAAGCTTCCCGCCTATACTATCCTTTTAAATGAATTAGCTATATTTATAAATTTAAAGGATAAAAAAATGAAATTTTCTAAAATTCTACTTGGTGCACTACTTGCAGTAACTTTAAGCTCGGCTGATAAAGCTAAGACAATCATAGTTGGCGCTACACCTGTTCCTCACGCAGAAATTCTTGAAGTGGTTAAACCTCTAGTTGAAAAAGACGGATTTAAACTTGAGATCAAAGAGTTTAACGACTACACTATCCCAAATTTGGCAACCGAAGATGGCGATCTTGACGCAAATTTCTTTCAACACCTACCATATCTAAACGAATTTAACAAAAACAAAGGCACTCATCTGGTTAAAACTGTAGGCGTTCACCTTGAGCCAATGGGAGTTTATTCGGCTAAGATAAAAGATCTAAGCGAGCTAAAAAACGGCGACACTGTAGCGATACCAAACGATCCGACAAACGAGAGCCGTGCACTGGATGTGCTTGCAACTGCAGGACTTATCAAGCTAAACGATAATCCTCTAAAAACTCCGCTTGATATCGTGGAAAATCCTAAAAATTTAAAATTTAGCGAGATCGAAGCAGCGCAAATTCCAAGAACACTAAGTGACGTAACTATCGCGGTTATCAATACAAACTACGCTTTAAACGCGAAGCTAAATCCGTCAAAAGATGCGCTTGCGCTTGAGAGCAAAGATAGCCCTTATACGAACTACGTGGTTGTAAAAGCAGGCAATGAAAACGCTCCAAAAATAAAAGCTTTAGATAAAGCTATAAATTCGGCTGAAGTGAAAAAATTTATAGAGAGTAAATACGAAGGTGCCATTCTTCCTGCGTTTTAATGCAACCAAAGCCTAAACAATGCGTTTAGGCTTTACAAATCCAAATTTTACTTTAAAGGCTAAATTTGCTCAGTGAAGTTATAAATTTCATCGTTGAAACTGTCGGGCAATGGGGATATATCGGCATATTTTGCATGATGTTTTTAGAAAGCTCGTTTTTTCCGTTTCCAAGCGAGATAGTTATGATACCAGCAGGATATCTTGCAAGCAAAGGCGAGATGAATCTGATCATAGCCTTTTTAGCAGGCACAGGCGGCTCTTTAGCCGGTGCAGTGTTTAACTACTATCTATGCTACTTTTTCGGAAGAGATCTTATACTAAAATACGGCAAATACGTGCGAATTACAGAAGAAAAGATGCAAAAATTTGAAAATTTCTTTAACAAGCACGGTGAAATTTCTACATTTAACTGTCGTATAATCCCTGGAATTCGTCAATATATAAGCCTTCCTGCAGGTCTAGCCAAAATGAATCTTTTTAAATTTAGCCTTTATACAACTTTGGGAGCTGGAATTTGGGTGGCGATCTTACTTGCTGTGGGGTATTATTTAGGGACTGATTATGATAAAGAGCTATTTAAAAATATAGTCTTAGCAATGCTTGTAGCGGTAGCTGCATTAACGGCAATTTATATTTATATAAAAAAATCAAAAAAATAGATTAAGGAGAGATTTTAAACTCTCCTTTTGATCAGTTAAGAAATCTTCTTTTGCTTTGGTCTAAAGACCTTCATCACATTTTCATCAGTCTCTATATAAGCACCCTCGATAAGATCAATACAGTAAGGTATAGAAGGAAATATCGGCTCCAAGCACTCTCTTATAGCCTTTGGTTGCCCAGGTAAATTTACGATTAAGGCGCGTCCTCTAATGCCAGCTGTTTGGCGTGACAGTATCGCAGTAGGCACAAATTTCAAGCTTGCCGCTCGCATTAGTTCTCCAAAGCCGGGCATCATCTTTTCGCATACTGCTTCAGTTGCTTCAGGAGTCACATCTCTAACCGCAGGACCGGTTCCTCCGGTGGTTAAAACCAGATTACATCCAAGATTATCAACCATATTTATAAGTCGCTTTTTTATAAGTTCAAACTCATCAGGGATTACTTCGTATATATACTCGCGCTCACTTGTTATCCACTCATCAAGAACCGCTTTTATCGCAGGTCCTGATTGATCCTCGTAAGTACCTTCGCTTGCTCTATCTGAAAGCGTTAAAATTCCTATTTTTATCTTCATAAATTTTACTCCATTGTTAAAATATGTGCGATTTTAGCATATTATTGCAAATTATTCATAAGAGCTTTGTATTATTATCTTTATCGCTGTCTTATCTATACTCTCGTTTGCTATGATGTACTCACAAATTTTTTCCGTTTGCACCTTCATCCCTCGCAAAAACTCCGATATCTCGCTATACGCCTCTTGAAGTATGCTCTCCACATCAGCAGGATTTGGCACTAGAGTTTTGCCCATACCATACTCAAAAACCATATTTTGAGCGATCTCTTTTGCCTTTGCTATATCGCTGTGTGCGTTTGAAAAGATGTCATCCCTGCTCTCTTTTAAAGCGCTCATACCGGCTAGACATACTTTTATGCGAGAGAGCATTTGAGTCTTAGACTCTATCTCGCGTTCAGTGGCTCTAAAGTGATCTTCCACAAGCGAAATTTTTTCAAACTCAACTCCAAACCAATAAGCACTTAGAGCCTTTGCACTTTGATAAAGTGCTTGAATTTTTTTCTCTTCATCGTTGTAGCTAAGCACGCGCTTTTTGCCAAGCAAGACTTTATTTAGCACGTTTTCAAAGTCGCTCATATCTATCGTGCCTTTGTTATTTCTAAGTGCGTTTATAGCAGCTTCATTAACTAAAGTAGCAAGTGCGGCTCCTGAAAAACCGACACTGATCTTAGCTATATCTTCAGGCGATACGCTAGAGCTTTTATCTTTAAGATATGATTTTAAAATTTCAACCCTATCTGAAAAATCAGGCATCGATAGATAAATTCTCCTATCAAACCTGCCTGAGCGAAGCAATGCCTCATCTATCATCTCGATCCTGTTTGTAGCGGCTATCACGATGACGCCCGAGTTATCCTCAAAGCCGTCCATTTCGGTTAAAAGCTGATTTAGCGTAGCCTCACGCTCATCGTTTCTGCTTCCGCCGCGCACTTTACCGACCGCGTCTATCTCATCAATGAAGATTATCGATGGAGCGTAAGCCTTAGCTTTTAAAAACAGCTCTCTAACCCTCTTTGCGCCCATTCCTACGTAAATTTGCACAAATGCAGCTCCACTTTGGTAAAAAAACGGCACGTTTGCCTCTCCTGCTACAGCCTTTGCCACAAGCGTCTTACCAACTCCGGGAGGTCCTATCATAAGTACGCCTTTTGGCATTTTGATACCAAATTTTCTGTATTTGGCAGGATTTTTTAAGAAGTCCACTATCTCGCTAAGTTCGAATTTCACATCTTTTATGCCTGCCACATCGCTAAAGCTTACATTTGATATAGCCGGCACAACCGAGCTTGTAAATATATTTTCAATCTCATACACTCCCATTTTCTCATCGCTTGTGTTTTCCGATTTTTTCTTTAGCTTGTATCTTCCGTAAACAAATAAAACACCGTATCCAATCGCTATAAGAAATATTACAGCTAAAATTTCTTCTATTATAGGATGCTCTTTTTTCACATTTACGGGCACTTTTTGAACCAGCTTGCTCATATCTATCCCATCTTTTACGATAGTGTATTTATGCCCGCCTTTTGTCGTGATCAAAATTTCATTCTGCACTATAGTAGCTTCAGATATCAGATTACCATCAAGTAGCTTTTCGTAACTATCATACATAATATTTTTTGGCTGATTTTTAAATGCCACTATAGACATCAAGCATATTAATAGTAGCGCTAAAATAGCAATAATATTTTTCTTATTAAATTTAAATTTTTGCATAATTTGCCTCGTTATTGACATCGTATTTATCCACTATTGCCCACTCTTTGACAATATCTCTATCTGTTTTTATCTTGACTTTATTATAAAACTGATCAAACCCTTCATAAAATTCGCCGTTTAACTGCTCGACTAAGACGTTTAAAGGCACTCTGTTGTCGTTTCTAAATTTGAGATTATTTTGCGCTACTATCTCTTTAAGAGTTTTCATCCTCTCTTTTGCCACATCGCCGCTTACATCGATCTTCATAGTTGCCGAGTGAGTGTTATTTCTTGGCGAGTAAGCAAAGCAGTGCAAGTGAGTAAGCGGAAATTTCTTAAAATTTTCCAGTGCCTCAGCCCAAATTTGCTCGCTCTCTCCGGGATGTCCGACGATAAAATCAGTCCCAAGCGCAAAGCCAAGCTCTGCTAGCTCTAAAAACAGCTCGATATCTTTAAGTGCCCTATTTCTGCGCCTCATTATCCTAAGCATTGCTTCGCTTGTGTGTTGAAGCGCGATATGAAGGTGTCTTTCCAGCCAACTCTCTTTTAAAATTTCTCTAAAGCTTTCATCTATCTGACTTGGCTCAATACTTCCAAGACGAATTCTTTTTATGCCGTTTATTTGCCCAAGCCTTGCAAGCAGCTTTCCAAGAGATGAGTTTGTATCTTTGCCGTAGCTGCCGATGTTAGTTCCCGTTAAGACAAGCTCATTGTAGCCGTTTGAGGCTAAAATTTTAGCCTCATTTAAGATACTTGCCTCATTCATACTCCTTGCCTTACCGCGCACCGAAGGGATGATGCAGTAACTACAAATAAAATCACACCCTTCTTGAATCTTTATAAAAGCCTTTGTGTGATTTTCGTAGTTTGTAACGATATTTTTATCGATACTTTCTAAATTTCCAAGCTCAAAAAACGGATTTTCAAACTTTAGGAGCGAATTTATATCTTCTTTTTTGCTTGCGCCTATAACGCCAAAAACAGAGCTTTTATCAAAGAGCTCCCTACCCTTACTAACCGCTCCACATCCTGTGAGTATCACCTTTGCGCCGCGCTTTTTAACGCTATTTATATAGCTTCTAGTGCCGCTATCTGCGCTATTTGTGACTGTGCATGAGTTTATCACTACGATATCGGCTTCATTTTCATCATTTGTGATCTCATAATCCTTTACGTAGCTCTTCATAAGCTCGGTATCGTATATATTTGTGCGACATCCGAAGGTTTTAAAGTAAATTTTCTCTCTTGCCTGCATTACATTATTTCTTCGTTATTTTCTATGGGTTTTGGATCACTCGCCTTTCTTCTTTTATCCATATAAAGAGTTTGGGTAGGATATGCGATCACTATATCATCCTCTTTTAGCAAGCTCTCTATAATCTCTGAGCTAATAGTGCTTCTTAAGGCCATAGGAGCAAAAGAATTTGTCATATACCAAGCCGAAATTTTAACTCCATGAGGCTCTATAAATGAGAAAATTCTAGGCTCTACGTTTGGATTTTTGATACTGTATTGATTTCTTAGCTTACTCATCTGCTTTTTTGCTATGTCCGTATAGCCTTTAGAGTACTTTCTAACTATATTTTTTATTATATATACAGCTTTTTTGTGGTTTGATTCAAAGCTAAGGGTAATATCTATACCGTCCCAAACGGTTTTCATTCCCTGGTGCGAGAAATTTGCTATAAGATCGGTAAAAATATAGTTATTTGGTATAAAGATAATGCGTCCGGCTCTGCGATTAAATTGATAAGTGTTAAAAGTCACATCCTCATATATGGTCATTCTAAGAAGAGATATGTCTATGATATCGCCCACAAAATTTTCCCCGTCTTTTCGCACTTTGATACGATCTCCTACGTGAAAACTTCCACCAAATACGATAACCGTCCAGCCAAGCATACTCATAAACATATCTTTCATCGCGATGGCAATACCCGCCGAGGCAAAACCAAGCACGGTAACAAGATACGTGACATTTTCAATATAGGCAAAAAGTAAAATCAAAATTATAAGAGTTATATTTACTAAATTTATAAATTTATTTGCAGTATATAATCTCTCGTTGTCGGTAATTGTCTTTTTGATAATAAATTTAAATAAAAACGACAAAGCCACAACGACAAGGATAAAAATCCCTATATTCATAGCCTTTTTCATTTGAGCCTTGATATCTTCGGTCACTCTACTTATGGCCTCTATAATCCTTTTTTCATATACACTGTATGTAGTCTGAGCGATATCTTCAGCAGCCTTAAACTCGACAATCTCCTGCCTAATATCAATCAGTTCATTTTTATAGATCTCGTCTTCGCTAAGTTTTACTATTTCAGATAAAATTTCCTCTTTTTTATTAAGCTCGTCTATAATCCTATCAAGCCCCTCAAGACGTATCTTGTATTCGTCTTTAGTGCTTCTAAGCTGCTTAATATAAGAAAAGCCCGAAATTACAGCTATGGGGTTTGTGATCTTTTGCATACTATCTATCTCAGGAGCCGTTATCATGCTAGAAAAAGGTGCTTTTTCAAATTCCTTTAAAAGCTCAAGCTGTTCTTTGATAGTGTTTTGCTTTTTTTGCAGCTCAATCGTGCTTTTACTACTAGATTTACTCTGCTTTTTAAGCATAGCCTCAATAGATTTAAGCTCATCAGTTAAGTTTTGAAATGTTTTATAGTTTGAATACCTTGTAATCCAAATATTGCCTGCAAGCTTTTCGTTAATAGGTATAAGTTTATTCCTAAGCTCAAGCAAAGCGGTATCTTTGATAGCGGCAGTAGCGTTTGATTCGGCTATTATTCCATCACCATTACCAAACAAAAATACAAAAAACAGTAAAAAAACCGATAATTTTCTCATTTAAACTCGCTTAAAACTTGCATTACAATATCTTTTGAGATATCTTGCCTTATCTCATATCCGCCTATACCATTTGGTAAAATAAATTTAATCTTTGAATTTTCGCTCTTTTTATCTAAGAAAAACGCATCATAAAAGACATCTAAATCTGCAATTTTATATTCTACAGGTAGATTAAATTTAATCAGTAAATTTTTAATCCTATCTCTATCTAAATCAGTTAAAAGTCCTAATTTAACCGCTAATGAATTAGCCATATTTATACCTATAGCCACAGCTTCTCCGTGTAAAAATCTCTTATATCCGGTTTCGTTTTCTATCACATGAGCAAAGGTGTGACCGTAGTTTAGCACAGCACGCACACCCTTTTCGCGCTCATCGGCTTCAACGGCTTTAGCCTTTAAAAACACGCTTTTATAGATAAGCTGCTGTAAATTTGTTTTCTCTTCTAAATTTGCACCCTCAAGCCACTCAAACATCTCTTTATCAAACATCACAGCCATTTTTATAGCCTCTGCGACACCAGCTGCAAATTCGCGTTTTGGCAAGGTCTGTAAAAATTTACTCTCACAATACACCGCACTTGGTTGATAAAACGAGCCTATAAGGTTTTTGCCAAATTTATTATTTACACCTGTTTTGCCGCCCACACTCGCATCAACCTGAGCTAAAAGAGTAGTCGGTATATTTATAAACCTTATTCCTCTTTGATAAATGCTAGCTACAAACCCGGCCATATCACTTATCACACCTCCGCCAAATGCGATGATAACACTACTTCTATCAAGCCTACTTACAAAAAGCTGTTCTAAAACCTCTTCTATGCTCTTTAAATTTTTATACTCTTCTCCGTCAGGCAGGGTAATGATAAATTTCTCTTTACATTTTAAAACAGCAAGCAGACTATCAAGATGTAACCCACCTACTTTAGAATTAGTAATAATAGCCACCTTTGTATCAATTTTTAGCTCTTTAAGCTCATCTATATAGACCTTGTAGTTTCTTGATATATCTTTTAAATTTATATCGATTTGCAAAGCATCCCCCATTTTTATATGTTTTATTCTATCTAAATTTACTAAGTTGTTGGTATAAAAATTTGGTAATTACCGCTAAGCTTAACATAAAGCCTGTTCATATCGTTTGAAATAGATGCCAAAGGATCTTTTCTGCTCATTTTTTTGGTAAATAGAACAAATTGCAGCAAATTTTCCTCGTTTTTTAGCTTTAATATCGGATTTTTTTCACTGTCCTCTATGATTTCCACCTTTCTGCCGAAAATTCTAGAGAGGTTGTCAAAGTGCTCTGCGAGACTTGAGTCTTTAGCCTTGCCAATAGTAAAATGATATAAAGAAATAGGGATATCAAGCTGAGAGCAGCAATCAAGAATAGCCGCAGACTGACTCTCTATATCCTCTCCGCCACTTAAAACAACGCCTTTTGAAATATCCTCTATCTTGTTTTTGCCTATGGTCATAATAGGCCTTTTTGTATCAAAAAACAGCCTTTTATTGGCTTCAAAAAAACTATTTGTAGTTATTAGCATACCTATATCGTGCTTTGTTACATCTTCTTTTATGATCTCGCAACTACTGGTAAAATAGTTAAATTCAACAACTATAGACTCATTGCTCATACTTCTTAGAGTTTCATAAACCTCATTTATCATAGAGTTTATCACTTTGATATAAAGTCGCTTGTTATTGAGCCTTTTGTTAAATTTAATACTTCTTGCGACAAGCTTTCTGCACTCATCTTCACTCATATTCTTCATATCTATCAGGGCATACAAATTTGATCCGAATGGGCTTGGAAACTGCCCCGTCTCTTTTTTAATGCTTCTAAATACGCTTAAAAGCACACTTGGCTCGCCGACTATGAGCAAGGTATCGTTTGGCAATATCATTGATGATGGGGTGGCGATCATAAAATTTGATCCACGATAAATCATAACTATACGCCACTTTTTTTGAGGTATGGATGCTACGTGACGATACATATATGAGCTTCCTACAGGCACCTTAACCTCCATTATCTCACCTCTTCCAAGTCCTACATTATCGGCTACCAAAGGCATATCAGGAAGTGAATCAATAAGCTTAACCGTCATAACATCTCTCTCGTCAAGAATCGTCAAATGTTTGTCTTCATCTATGCACTTATCCTCGAGCCCCCAAATATCCATAAGCAAAATATCGGTTTTCTTGCTAATTTGCCTTAAATTTTTATATACATTTACAGCATCAAAGCTATCATTTACAACTACCATAAACTGGCTAAAATAATCATTCACTACACCTTTTAATCTTTCAAAGCTAGTAGGATCAAACCGATAAAAAGAGAAATTTTCCAAGCTTAAATTTCTAGGTATAATATCGTCTTTATAAGTTATAACAGTATAATGATGTGAGCTATTTTTAGCCACAAACAATCTTTCTAAGAAATGTTTCGCTACAATTCCATCTGCAATTACCAAAATATTTTTCATAACTACTCCAAATTTAAAGGAATATTATAGCAAAATGACTTTTAGTATAGATAAAACGGACGGCAACGCACGCGCAGGCACTTTAACTACCGCTCATTCGACCATACAAACCCCCGTTTTTATGCCTGTAGGAACGGTCGGTGCCGTTAAGAGCCTGGATGCTATAGATATGATGGAAATTTTAGACGCCAAGATCATTTTAGGAAACACATATCACCTCTATCTGCGCCCGACAAGCAAGGTTGTAAAAGAGTTTGGCGGACTTCATGGATTTAGCAAATTTAACCGCTCTTTTTTAACCGATAGCGGCGGCTTTCAGGCGTTTTCTCTTAGTAAAATTTCAAAGCCTGACGAGCATGGGATCCACTTTAAAAGTCATATCGACGGCAGCTCTCACTACTTCACGCCAAAGAGCGTGCTTGATACGCAGTATGATCTAAATTCAGACATCATGATGATACTTGATGATCTTATCGCCCTGCCTGCTGAGGCTAAGCGGGCCCAGCTTAGCATAAGACGCACGATAAATTGGGCTAAAGAGGCTGTTGATTATCACAGGTCTAATCAGCAAAAAGGCATAGGCTTAACGCAAAATATATTTGGCATTATCCAAGGTGGAACCGACTACGAAGCGCGCAAATTTTGTGCCGAAGCGCTATGCGATATGGACTTTGACGGACTTGCAATAGGTGGCTTAAGCGTAGGAGAGAGCAACGAAGAGATGTATGATACAGTTGAAGGCGTGATACCATATATCGACGCAAACCGCCCGCGATACCTAATGGGAGTTGGAACTCCTGAGGATTTGGTAGAAAACGTGGAGCGTGGAGTTGATATGTTTGACTGCGTGATGCCTACTAGAAATGCACGAAACGGTACTTTGTTTACAAACTTTGGCAAGATAAATATAAAATCGGCCAAATTTATAAACGACCACGCGCCCATAGATCCTGAGTGCTCGTGCTATACTTGCCGCAACTACTCGCGCGGCTACTTAAATCACCTATATAAAGCGCGCGAACTTACATTTTTCCGCCTAGCCAGCCTTCACAACCTGCACTACTATCTAAATTTGATGAAACAGATGAGAGAGGCGATCATGCAGGGCAAATTTAGCGAATTTAAAAGGAATTTTTACGCCAAGAGGAGCTAAATCCTCTTGCGATATCTATTTTTTAAGTTTTCATATCTCTTGAGCGAATGAAATTTGATTGCCTTCTATATCATAAATATCAAAAACTAAGATGGTTTAATAATCAATAATAACACTTGTTTTATACCGATTTGATCTGGCTTGTTTCTACATTAGTTGATATCATCAATGTCTATTGCTATGGAGTTTTTGAGGCTCATCGCTATCGTAGCAGGATAGTTGCGACCAAAATCAAATAGCCACATCCCAGCTTCTAATTTTCTGCCCTTATTTAACCCTACCTGCCATAGCCTTATATATACTTATCTCATCTTGCAGCAGTTTATATCGCTGTAAGATGAGGTTGGAGCGAGCGTCAAGTTCGCTATTTTTAGCTTGCAAGTAGTCTTTTAGCTCGCCTTTGCCCGCATCAAATTTGAGCCTATAAATTTCGCTTATATCTTCAAAATTTATGGCTTGCTTTTCGTAATTTTTCAAAAGTAGCTCATCGTTTTTTAAATTTTTATACGCCGTATCAAGCTCATTTAGCGATTTTATCAAGGTTTCAAAGTAGTTTATTTTGGCTAGTTCAAAATTCGCCTCTGAAATTTTTAGGCTATTTTTAAGGCGAGAGTAGTTCAAAAACGGCAAATTAAGATTTAAATTTCCGCCTAAAAATTTAAGCGAAAATGCTTCACTTGCCTGATCACCGCTTCCGCTAAGGCTAGCTGCAATGCTAACGCTTGGATAAAAGTTTTTTTGGCTAACTTTTACATTTAGCAAGCTCTCTTCTATGCGAGCTATGGCCGCTTTTAGATCGGGGCGATTTGCGATAGCGTAAAGCGGCACGTCTAAATTTACACCTAGAAATTTTATATTTTCAAGTGAAATTTTGGCAAATTTAAACTCAAATTCCGGTCCTTCGGCAAGCAATATCCTTAAAGTCTGCTTGGCTAAATTTAGATCTTTTTGCGTGGTTAAAACTCTATTTTGAGCGTTTAAAAGCGAGCTTTGAATCTGCTTTAAAGATAGCTCTTCGCCTTTACCAAGCTCAAATTTAGCCCTAGTTATCGCTTCAAGCTCGCGGTAATTTTTAAGCGCGGCATCATAAAGCTCAAGACTTTCGTTTAGATATATGATCTCAAAATAGCTATCCACAACGCCATTTATGAGAGCAAGCCTTGCGGCTTCGGCGTCAAATTTCGTCGCATTTGCCTCCCAAAGAGCAGCGTCACGTGAGTTTGCAAGCTTTTGCCAAAGATCGATTTCATAATTTAGCGAAACACCACTTTTATAGCTTTTACTTAGCTTACCGCCTTCTAAATTTTTACTTACATCAGACGAGAAATTTGCACTAAAATTCGGGATCAAATTTGCACTTACGACGCCTGCTTGAGCCAAAGCTTTATTTATATTTATCGCTGCTTTTAGCAAATTTGTGTTGTTTTTTAACGCAAGCTCAACAAGCTCGTTCAGATAAGCTCTATCATACCCCTTCCACCACTCTTGTTCAAACTCAAAATTTCGGCTTAAATTTTCATCTAAAATAAGCTTACTATAGTCTTCATTTATGCTTTTTACCGCGCATCCGCTAAACAAAACCACAAACACAAATACCAAAATTTTCTTCATCTTATTCCCTTGAAAGAGCCTCTATAGGATTTAGCTTTGAGGCGCTTCTTGCCGGCATATAGCCAAAAACTATGCCTATAAAAGTAGAGGTAAATAGAGCGACTGCTATAGAGAGATTAGAAAATATCATATGAACTTCTGGTGAAAACTTATTAAACACATATCCTATCCCAAAAGACGCCGCTATACCGGCTATCCCTCCGATCACACACAGCAATACCGCCTCTATTAAAAACTGCTGTAAGATATCTCCCTGTCTTGCACCGATAGCCATTCTTATGCCTATCTCCCTTGTTCTCTCGGTTACTGAAACAAGCATTATATTCATAACCCCTATTCCGCCTACCAGAAGCGATATAAAAGCTATGCAAGATATCAGAAGCGTCATCGTTCTAGTCGTGCTCTCTATAGTCTTTTTTATGGTGTCCGAATTTCTTGTAAAAAAGTCCTTCTTTCCTCTTTTTGCAGCCAAAACCTCAGTCAGACTTCGCTCGGCGACCTGAGCATTCACCTCATCTTTTACTTTGACTGTTATGGAGTTTATAAACCTATCGCCGGTTATCTTGTTTATAACAGTCGTGTATGGAGTGTAAATTCTAAGCGTGCTTGAGTCGCCTATATTACTACTATATTTCAAAACTCCTATTATACGAAACGGACGTTTGTCAAAAAGTATAGTTTCTCCTATCGGATCGATTCCTTGAAAAAATTCATATTTTGTATTTTGATCTATGACTAAAACCGAAGCGGAGTTTTTTACCTCATCTTCATTAAACGATCTACCTTTTTCAAATTTATGCCCCAAGACATCAAGACTTTGAGCACCTCCTCCTCTCATGCTTGCCGAGGCTGATTTATTTCTATATGTCAACATACCGCTTGCAGTTGTATTTGGAGTAACACTATCAAGATAGTCTTGGCGAGATAACATTACCGTATCTGATATGGTTAGAGTCTTTACTATGCCTCTAAGATCGCTAAAACCCTTTCCAGGATATATATCTATGGTATTTGTACCTATACCCCTGATGTCTGATAAAATTTGCTGCTGAGAGCCCTTGCCTAGAGCTACTACGCAGATAACCGAAGCTATGCCGATGATGATGCCAAGCATGGTTAAGACAGATCTTAGCTTATGACTAAATATCGAATTTAACGACATCTTAAAACTCTCTATAAACTGATCTTTGTAAAAGCTTATGGCATTTTTTTGTTTGAGCTTAGTGGTTTTAGAAGGGAAAATTTCATCTTTTTTTGCTATGTCTTTTAAAATTTCACCGTCTTTTATCTCTATGATACGATTTGCGTAGGCCGCGATGTTTGCATCGTGAGTTACGATGATTATGGTGTGTCCCTCCTTATGTAAATTCGTTAAAATTTCCATCACCATTAGCCCGCTTGCACTATCAAGCGCGCCTGTGGGCTCATCGGCTAAGATTATCTCGCCTCCGTTCATAAGCGCTCTTGCGATACTTATGCGCTGTTGCTGTCCACCGCTTAGCTTATTTGGAAGCGAATCAAGCTTGTCATCTAATCCTAATCCGCTTAAAATTTTAGTCGCTCTTTCCTCTCTATCCTTTTTTTCAAGCCCCGCATAAACGCTAGGCAGTGATACGTTTGATAGCGCATTTAAAGTTCCTAATAGATTATATCTTTGAAATATAAAGCCAAATTTATTACGTCTTAGATTAGCAAGTGAATCCGAGTCAAATTTAGCCACATTGTCCCCGTTTAAAAGATACTCTCCACTTGTCGGACTGTCAAGGCAGCCAAGGATATTCATAAGCGTTGATTTGCCTGAACCGGACTGCCCGATAATAGCGATAAATTCGCCCTTTCTTATATTTAAATTTATATTTTTAAGAGCATCGAAACTATTTTCACCAAGCTTAAATTTCTTGCTTAAATTTTTAAGCTCTATTAATGAACTCAAATTTTACCTGCCTCTTATTCTTTTATTTTCGCGCTCTATCATCTTGTTTATTTGATCGGCCGAACTCCTTGAGGTAATAACTCTTTCGCCATCTTCTATACCGCTTATTATTTGAGATTTTATACTATCGCTAAGCCCCACCTTAACCTCTCTTGTCTCTATTAAGCCGTCATCTTTTAGCACCTCTATCACCATCCTTGAATCTTGCTTTTTGATAGCCGTATTTGGCACTATGATCGCATCTTTTACGCTTTTAAGTATGATGACATTTAAGGTTGTCATACCTATGCGCAAAATTTCATCCCGATTATCTATAAGAGCGTTCGCATAGTAATATATTGCAGATGAAGCGGAGTTAGAACTACTCAATGACGATTTTTGGCTGTATTTGCCGTTGCTTAGAGTGGTAAGTCCAGGGTCAATGGAGCTAATTTCGGTATAAAATTTCTTATTTGGTTCTGAAAGTATAGAATACTCAACCTTTGAGCCAACCTTTACTTTCGTGATGTCGCCCTCTGCTATCTCCATTTTTAGCTTTAGCTTCGTTAGATCCGCTATATTTACGATGGTCGGCGTCGTCTGGTTTGAATTTACGGTTTGACCCTCTTCAACCTGAACCGATACGATAGTGCCCTCTTTTGGCGCAACTATCTTAGTGTATCCCAGATCGATCTGAGCGGTGTTTAGAGAAATTTTAGTCTGAGCTATCTGCGCTTCTATCTCTTTTACGTTTGCCTTTGTAACGGCAAGAGAATTTTTGGCATTTTCAAATTCTTCTTTTGAGGTTGCGTTTTTACTAAAAAGCTCTTTTTCGCGGTTAAATTTACTCTCTGCAATCTCAAGAGCGACCTTTGCGCTATTTAACTTCGCTTCATAGATTCCAAGCTGAGCTCTTTTAGTATCTACGTTATTTTGCTGAGTTGCGGAGTCGATCTCTGCTATCATGTCGCCTGCTTTTACCTTATCGCCCAGCTTTACATATAGCTTTTTTATCTGACCGGAAACCTGCGCACCCACGTCGATAAGCTCGTTTGCGTAAATTTCGCCGTTGCTATCTATGCTTTTGCTTAGATCTCCTCTAACGGCGACAGATGTTATAAACTCATCTTTTTTCTCTTCTTTGAAATATTTTTCATACGCAAAATAAAAACAGGCGGAAAGAATGGCTAAAAATATTATAAATTTGATTATTTTTTTCATACTATTACTTTGAATTTTTAAATTTAAATCAAGTATTATATTAAAAATTTTGTAAAAAATACGTTAAATTCAAAAATTTTTAATATACAAATATTAACTTTATTAATATTTACAAAAGAATTTTTATTTTTATTTAATAACCATTACCATATAATTTTGGCTTAAATTTAAAAGATAAAGAAAATTATGCTTACTCCCCTGCTATCAATATTTATTCTTATAGCTTCCGGATATTTTGCAAAAAAAGTTAAAATTTTCGAGCAAAAGCAAGCGAGTATTTTTATAGATTACGCACTATGTTTTGCTCTGCCCGCATTGATATTTGATAAAATTTATCACGTAAGTATAGATAAAACTCTCATAAACATAATCCTGGCAGGCTTTTTATCCTCGTTTGTAGCCGCTTTTATCGTGTTTTTTATCTGCAAGGTGTTTAAATTTAGCCAAGCTACAGCCATTAGCGCTTTATTGCTGGCGATGTTTGGCAACACCATCTTTATCGGTATGCCTATCATCACGGGCTTTTTTGGAGAAGATGCTTTAAATGAAGTTATATTTTACGATCAGTTCGCCACATCCATACCCATATCAATACTTGGCCCATTCATACTATCTTTTGGAGCTCCCGCAAAGGTCTCTTTGGTTCAAAACACGATAAAAGTGCTTAAATTTCCGCCATTTATCGCACTTATAGCAGGTCTTATACTAAGAGGTATCGAGCTTCCTTCAGTTATCTTTACCGCGCTTAATCTTTTTAGCCAAAGCGTTGTTCCGGTCGCCCTTTTTGCTATAGGTATCGGACTTGGTTTTAGAAGCATAAGAAGCTCATATAAAGCCACTTTAATCGTAATCGCAGGCAAAATGCTAGTAGCTCCTCTTATATTTATCCTTATAGCTTTAATATTTAGCGTTGAATTTAGCCCTAAATGGCTCATAGGAATTCTTCAGTGTGCCATGCCGCCGATGGTTTTAGCAAGTGCGATGATAATGAAGGCAAATTTAGACAGTCAGCTTGCAGTTTCAGCCGTAGCTACAGGCGTTGCATTTAGCTTTATCAGTCTTCCTTTGGTATATTTTATCTGCGGATTTTTGTAATTTTTTATATTTCACACTCACTTTATACTTCTTGGTTAAGATTTCAGCATAATTTATCACAAGGAGACAAAATGAAAAAGTTAGTTTTAGTTGCGCTTGGCGCTATGTTTATGGTTGGTGGCGCTATGGCGGCAGATATGAAAAAAGATGATATGATGTCAAAAGATATGCCGATGGCAAAAGAGATGAAAGATGATATGAAAATGCACAAAGACGAGATGAAAAACGACATGAAAAAAGATATGTCTGGCAAAAAAGATGATATGATGATGAAAAAAGATGAAATGAAAAAAGAGATGAAAAAACCTGAAGGCATAATGTAATGACAAGAATTTTGCTCGTAGAAGATGATGAAATTCTAAGCGAAATGATAACCGAGTATCTAAGCGAGAGAGATTATAATATAACCGCTTGCATAGATGCTAAAACCGCTCTTGATCTAGCCTATGAGCAAAAATTCGATATCTTGATACTTGACGTTAAAATTCCTAAAGGCGATGGATTTTCGCTTCTATCGTCTTTAAGGAAGGCTGACGTAACTACGCCTGCTATATTTACGACCTCCCTAAATACTATAGAAGATCTTGAGGTGGGCTATAAAAGCGGTTGCGATGACTACCTCAAAAAACCCTATGAGCTTAAAGAGTTGCTTTTGCGTATCAAAAATTTACTTAGGCGAAATTTCTCACATACAAACGATGACTTTATCGAAATTGCCGACGGGTTTAGATTTCACATAGACAGCAAAACAGTTCAAAAAGACGGTGAAAACGTAAATATCTCAAACAAAGAGAGCGAGCTTTTAGCGCTATTTTTACAAAACAAAAACAAGCTTCTTACAAAAGAGATTATATATGATAAAATTTGGGGATATGACGAAGAGCCAAGCGAGCAAAGTTTGCGCGTATATATAAGGACTTTACGCCAAATTTTAGGCAAGGACAGCATCATAAACAAAAGAGGTGACGGCTACATCTATGTCTGAAAAAACCAAGATAATATCTAAAATTTTATCCCTCTATCTAATCACCAGTGCGCTATTTTTAAGCTATTTTTCGATAAACGATTACAAAATGGCAAAAGAGGCACTTATCTCAAACGAAGCAAAAAATCTTAAAGAGATAAAAATGGGAATTTACATGAAAGCCAGCATGAACGGCATAAATTCCGCCGCTGCACTCATGCAAGAAAAACAAGTAAGCGCGTGTATCGTCTCAAAAGAAGGTAAGATAATCTATCAAGACACTGAGTGTCTGCAAGATACCAAAAAAAACGTAGCGTTTTTAAAAGATGGCAAGGTAGTCATATACGAAGCACTTCAAAGCATGGAAAGCAATGCTACCGGAGAGCTCTCAACGGCAAATATATTGCTTGAAGGAAGAGATATAAGAAGCGATTTAAATCTCTTAAAGCTTAAAAATTTAGGAAATTTACTTCTGATACTTACAATTATCATGGTTATAGCCTACTACTTGGCAAAGCTTTCTTTAGAGCCGCTTCACGCCAAGATAAATGCGCTAAATCGCTTCATAAAAGACTCAACGCACGAGATAAACACGCCCCTTAGCATAATAATGATGAGTATAGAAACAACCGATAAAAACACGCTTAGCAGCAAAAATTTAAAACGCCTTAATAACATCGAACTGGCAGCTAGAAGCCTAAGTAATATCTATGAAGATCTTACCTACCTATCCTTTAGCAAAAGCGACGCAAGCAAAAAAGAGCAGATAAATTTAAAAAATCTATTTAACGAACGGCTTGAATATTTCGCTCCGTTTTTTGCCAAACGCTCAATCAGCCCGCAAATAAATTTAAGCGAAGCGAGTATAAACGCAAACCTCTATGAGGTAAGAAGAATGATAGATAACCTCATCAGTAACGCTATAAAATATTCAAATGTAGGCGGATTTGTAAGTATAAATTTAAGCAAAAATGAATTTGCCATCACAAATAGCGGCGAAGGTATCAGTAAAGAGCAGCAAAAGAAAATTTACGATCGCTACACACGCTTTAACAACGACCAAGGCGGATTTGGTATAGGACTGAATTTGGTAAAAAGAGTTTGCGAAAGCAACGATTTAAGCATAATTTGCGAAAGCGAGATCGGTCAAAACACGACTTTTAAAGTAAGCTGGAGCTAAAATTTATCCTCAAGCAAGGAGAAATTTTTACACCCTACTTCATCGCCAAGCTCGCAACCCATCTTATAATACTTCCTAGCCACATCTCTGCTACCGCCCTCAACTCCTAAAGAGAAATGATGCATACCGCCTAAATTCGTACAGCTCTTTGAGTGCTTAAGATCTATACAGGCTTTTTCATAGAGCTTTATAGCTCGCACGAAATTATGTCCCGTCTCGGTGCCTAGTCTATATGAATTGCCTGCATTATAACAGCCGTATTTGCTATTTAGCCTGCAAGATTTTAAAAAGAGGTTTAACACTTCCGCATCGTTTTTATCATCACCAAATCTCTGATAAAGCGAGCCAAGATTTGAGCAGGCTACCGCAAGGTCGCTCTTGCAAGCCTCCTCATAGCAAATTTCAGCACTCTTAAAATCATCCGCAAGCTCAAACTCAACACCCATATCGTTACACTCGCTTGAGGTTTTATCCTTGCAGATATGCTCTTGCTTGGCTTCAGCATTGTTTGATTTACTATGTAAATTTTGATTTTTAGCCGGGCTTAAAGAGGCACAACCGCTAAATAAAATCCCGATAAAAACAAGCAGATAAAAGGCTCTAAAGCTCATTTTGGATCCTTAAATTTGATCTCTTTTGTAAATTTTGCCGATAAATTTATCTATCTTATAGGTTATTCCAAACAGCGCAGGCACCAAAAACAGCGTAAGGATAGTCGAGCTAATAAGTCCTGAGATGATAGATATAGCCATAGGTGAGTTGCCCTCATATCCTGCGCCTCTTGAAAGAGCAAGCGGAAGCATCGCAAATATCATCGCAAAGGTTGTCATCAGTATCGCTCTAAGCCTCTTTGAGCCCGCCTTTATGATGGCTTCATTTACATTCATGCCCTCGTTTGCGTATCTGTTTGCAAAGTCCACAACCAAAATGGCGTTTTTACCGACCATTCCAAATAGCAAAATCGCTCCAACCATCACAAAAAGACTGAAAGAATTTCCGCTTAGATAAAGCCCCACGGCAACTCCGCCAAAGGCTAAAGGCATGGATATCATGATGATAAAAGGCATGATAAGGCTCTCATAAAGTGCAGCTAGTATCATGTATATGAGAATTACACTAAGGCTAATCGTAAATATAAACGCCTCATTAGTATCATTCATAAGCTCGATAAAACCCGTCATGCGGTAATCATACCCCTTTGGCAGTATGCTTGGAATTTGCTCATCGACAACTTTTTGCACGTTATCAAGCGGGATGTTATCAACGTTTGCTACGATTAAAATTTGGCGCTGTTTGTTAAATCGCATGATCGATGAAAAGGTCTTAGTAAGCTTAAAATTTGCAACCGAATTTAGCGCGATAGCTTCACCGCTTGCACTTCTGATATGCAGCTTTTCAAGTGAAGTTATATCCTTTCTATACTCGTCATCAAATCTAAGCATTATGTCGTATTGGTCATTGCCATCGTCAAAAGAGCCGAGGAAATTTTGCCCAAAAGAGCCGTAAACCACCCTTGTGATATCATATTGGCTTATACCAAGACGCTTGGCTTTTTCTTTATTTACCGAAATTTCAAGCTGATTTATCCTATCTTCGTTGTCGCTGCTTATATCGACAACTCCGCTAACGCTCTCTAAAATTTTCCTAGCCTGAGATAAAATTTCATCAAGTTTTTCTAAACTATCACCCGTGATAACTAGCTGCACAGGCTCGTTTGCTCCGCCTGCATCAACCATAGGAAGGGCTGAAATTTTGATATTTAAACCATCGATCTTAAGCTTCTTTCTATACTCTTCCATGATCTGAGGCTGCCTATCTTTGCGCTCTTTTATATCTTTTAATTTAGCGTAAATTTTAGCCTTAAAAGCATCCTTAGCGTCGGTATATCCTACAAGCATATAGGCATAATCCACACGTGGGTCTTTATTTAGCTCATCAAGCACGACCGAGGACTTTTCACTCATAGCAACAAGTGAAATTCCGGGCTGGGCTTTAATGAAAATTTCAAATTCGCCATTATCTTCAATAGGCATAAAATCCATGCCGACTTTCATGGCAAGGCTCATGCAAAGCGCAAGCAAAGCAAGGCTTAAAACCACAAATAGAGTTTTAAATTTTAAAATAATCGCCAAAAGCCACGCATAGCCGTTTTCAAGAGCGACGAAAAAAGGCTCCGTAAGATGAAAGAATTTGCCCTCTTGTGCGTTTAAAAATCTAGCGCCAAGGCTTGGTATAAGCATTATGGAAACGAAAAACGATACGGCGATACCGCCCGCTACGCTCATGGCAAAGGAGTTAAAGTATCTGCCAACAATGCCTTCCATGAATGCAATAGGCACAAACACGCAGAGTAAAACAGCACTTATGGAAAGAACGCTAAATGTTATCTCGCCAACTCCGGCAAAGCTTGCTTTTAACGGGTTTGTCTCGCCTTCTTGCATCTTTTTTGAGATATTTTCTATAACAACTATCGCATCATCGATAAAAATTCCAATTCCAAGTGTAAGCGCGATTAAAGTAAGGCGATTTAGGTCAAATCCAAGCATATCGATGATAAAAAACGTCCCGATAATGCTCGTAGGTATGGAAAGCGCCGAGATAACAGTGGAACTAAAATTTCTAAGAAAGAAAAAGACTATAAAGATGGTTAAAACAACGCCAAGAACCATATCAAAGCCAACTTGCCCGATGTGCTTTGTGATGTTTTCGCTGTTGTCAAAAGCGATCTTTAGCTCATACTCTTCGCCCACGATCTGACTTAACTCATCTATCTTGGACTTTACGTTTTCTATCGTGGCTAGCGCATTTACA
This sequence comes from Campylobacter sp. RM16187, assembly GCF_025319965.1. Taxonomy (NCBI): domain Bacteria; kingdom Pseudomonadati; phylum Campylobacterota; class Epsilonproteobacteria; order Campylobacterales; family Campylobacteraceae; genus Campylobacter; species Campylobacter sp. RM16187. The sequence goes on along the minus strand of NZ_CP012549.1, from coordinate 894,547 downwards.
CCGCTTATCTTTAAAAGCTCAAGCATGACGCCTTGCTTGCCGTTCATCACGGCGATACTGTCGGTATCTTGTTTGTCAAGCTCTATGCGTGCGACATCCTTTAAAAACACTCCGCTAGCAAGCCTAAGCTCCTTAAGCTCCTCTATACTCTTAGCGTCAAAACTGCTCTTTAAGAAAAGCTGCGAATTTGCGCTTTCAAGCTTGCCAAGAGGAGCTTTTAAATTTTGAGTTTTTATCAAATTTGCAATATCATTTGCATTTAGCCTAAATTTATCAAGTTTAAAAGGATCAAGATAAATTTTAACCTGAGGCTCTAAAAAACCCACATCACCGACTTTACCTATCCCGTCGATTCGCTGCAAAAAGGGCTTTACCTTCTCATCCACAAGCTTCATAAGCGCAACCTCGTCACCGCTCTTTGAGCTTACGAAGATATTTAAAATTCTATCTCCCGTTCCTTTTATCTTTTCTATCTCGCTTCTGCCTTCAACGCCAGCTTTACTAACTTTATCGCGCACGTCATCGGCAGCTACATTGATATCTTTTTCAAGATCAAACTGTATAAGCACCACACTTAGATTATTGTAGCTGTATGAGTGAATTTTATCTATGCCGTCGATCGTGGAGATCTCATCCTCGATCTTTTTTGTCACTTTTGATTCGATCAGATTCATATCGCCGCTTGCGTAGGTAGTGATCTTGATAAGCGGAATTTCAATCTCAGGAAAGAGATTTACGGGCATTCTTTGCAGTGACATGACGCCAAAAACAACAAGCGACATAAATATCATGAGCGTAGTTATGGGACGGTTTATGGCAAATCTATACATCTATTTCACCACTATATAGCCTTCGCCAAAAAGCCCGACGGTAAGTGCTTCCGCATAAACTTCGGCATAAATTTTACGCGTTTTTGTATCCACCTTAGGATAGATGAGAGCTATCTTGCCCACCTTTTCCTCGCTTGAATTATCAAGCCTGTATCTAAACTCGCTTCCTATCTTTACTGCGTCTTTAAATTTCTCATCAAAGCTAAGCACGAGCTTAACCTCGGGATATGAAAAGATACTAATGAGCTTTTGAGCCACTCCTCCCACGCCCTCGCCTACTTCAACGCTTTTTTTGGATATCACTCCGTCATAAGGTGCTTTTAAAAGCTTGTTTTCAAGCATTTCGTTTGCATTTTTGATAGCGATTTTGGCTTTTTGCACTGCCAAACTAGCTCGCCTAAACTCAAATTCGGCGTCTTCGTAGGCTTGTGCGGATGTGACGCTTTTTACTTTTTTAAAGCGATCTAGGATATCTTTGGTGTGTTTAAAAGCCAAATTTGCAAGCTCCAGATCATTTTTAGCTGCTTCAAGCGCGATCTTTTCGCTTTCGTTTTCAAGCTCAACCAGCACATCGCCCTTTTTAACCACGCTTGATACATCGACATTTACTCGCTTAACGATACCAAAGCTCTTTATGGCAAGCTCTGAGCTATGCTTAGCCACTACGTCAAAATTTGCATAAATTTGCTCGTTAGCGCACAAAGCCACGCAAAATGCGATTAAAATTTTTAAAATCTTACCCATATCAATCTCTCACTCGCTTTAAAATTTCCTCGCCGTTTTCGTATAAAAACTCGGCTTTTTTTATCTCGTACTCATCTTTGCTTAGCTCAAGTCCGCTTTTTGCCTCAAATTTAGCCGTTAAAGCCTGCAAAAACTCCACATATCCGCTAAGTCCCGCTTCGTATTTTTTAAAAACTGCCTCATAAGAGCTATCCGCAGCCTTTAGTGCCAGCTCATGAGCTTTGATCTTTTCTTTTAAGATATTTAGCTCGTTTTTTAAATTTTTTAAATTTATCTCGTTTTCAAGGCGTTTTTGCTCTAAATTTAAAGCCGCTTGATTTGATTTTATCTGTTTGATCTGCCTTTCCTTATCGGTTGAACCAAAATCAAAAATTTTCCAAGAAAAGCCAAGTGTTATCTCATTTGTCCTATGTCTTTTTTTAAAGATAGTATCAAGATATGGCGTGATAGCGCGAAAACGCGGATCAAGCGAAGAAAAGTCGTTGTCAAAGTCATTTCGGTAAAATGAGTATGTATCTTTGATGAAAACTTGCGGAAGCGTAGCAGAGTCTGCTATCTTTATATCCTCTCTGCTTGCTTTAAGCTCCTCTTCAAGCACCTTTAGACTCGTTTTACTTGAGGCTTGCGCCAAATTTGGCTCATCTATCCTAGAGCCCTCTTTTGGGGTTAAAATTTGATTTGTAAGAAGATTTATCTTGCTGTTTATCTCATCTTGCTTTTGTTTATAGCTTAGCGCTTCAACCTTTGCGGCATGAAATTTAGCCTTGATCGCTTCAAATTCATCGATCGCGGCAAGCCCTGCGGAGTAAAATTTCTCAAGTCTATCAAGAGCGTTTTGAAGGTATTTTATCTGAGCCTCTTTTGCTTTAATTATCTCGTTTAACGCAACAAAGTTAAAATAAAGCCTTGAAATATCAAGTGCAAGAGAGTTTTTAAAATCCTCATTTTTTAAAATTTCGCTTCCGTGCAGGTGTTTAAGCGCAGTTAGGCTAGCTTCCCTCTTGCCTCCATCATAAAGCAAAAGCTCAATGCTTGCTAAAATTTGAAGGCTCTGCTTTGGAGTTAATATACTTGGATCTAGCAGGTGGTAGTTATATCCGCCCTTTATGCTTAAATTTGGCAAGTACGCACTATTCACGCTTTCTTGTTTTAGTCGGGCGATTTGAGGCTGCATGTTTGAAATTTGGGCTAAATTTGAGCTCTGGGCTAGGTTTATGATCTCGCTTAGACTGCTTGCACTTAGACTTAAACCAAGAGCGAGCGCCAGATAAGCCTTTTTCATACTAAGCTCCGCTATGGCTTAGATGTTTAATCGGAAGATAAAATTTATACTTAAATGCCATCTTTGCCATCCTTTTTTCAATTTTAGCACTAAATATCTAATGAAAACTCCGCACTAAATTCATCACAAGTAAATTCCATCCGTCCACAAGCACGAAGATAAGCAGCTTAAAAGGCAGCGAGATCATCGTAGGCGGAAGCATCATCATACCCATACTCATAAGCACCGAACTTACAACCATATCTATAACCAAAAACGGCAAGTAGATCAAAAACGCTATCTCAAAAGCAGTCTTTAACTCGCTTATCATAAATGCGCTCATAACTATCGTTAGCGGGATATCATCGATGTTTTGAGGGTTTGGCAAATTTCTTATGCGGAAAAACAGAGCCAAATCTTTTTCGCGAGTATTTTTTATCATGAAGTCTTTAAACGGCTTAACTCCCTCTTCAAACGCAACCTGATAGCTTATCTTTTCGTCCAGATATGGCTTTACTGCTACTTCATAAGACTGCTTAACCACAGGCTCCATGATAAAAAAAGTAAGTACCATAGCAAGCGAGATAAGCACGGTAGATGGCGGCATCTGCTGAGTTCCCATCGCTTGGCGCAAAAACGAAAACACGATGATAAGGCGCAAAAAACTTGTCATCATAAAGACAAGCGAAGGCGCAAGAGTAAGTATGGTTAAGACTATTAATACATTTAGCGAGGTTACTAACTGCTGAGGTGTATCAGGAGCCGTTAGGGTTAAATTTACCGTCGGGATAGTTACAGTATCATCGGCAAATAGCACAAAAGCGACCGATAATAATATCAGTACCTTTTTCACTGAGCTCCCTGCATGTCAAGTATGCTTTTTTGCGTTTTTTCTTTATTTTTAGAATTCATAGATATGAAGTGAATTTCTACTCTACGATTTTTCTCCCTGCCTTGCTCTGTTGTGTTTGGAGCAAAAGGCTCAAATTCAGCTTTAGCTGAAGCCATCAGTTTTTTAGGATTGACTCCATTTTTGATAAGCTCATCAACTACACTCATGGCTCTTGCGGATGAGAGTTCCCAATTGTTTTTATATATACTTAGACTATCTGGCGTTTGATTATCGGTATGCCCTATAACGTTTGCTACGATATCTTCGGGAAGCCTATCTATCACCATAGAAATTCGTCTCAAAAACAAAATCGCATCATCGTTTTGTAAAGTTGCTTTACCTTTTTCAAACAGTAAACTTGCAGGCAATCTTATGATAAATCCATCCTCGCTCTCTTCAAATGATACTTCCGGAGATCCGCTTGCATGCAAAAGCTCATTTATGGATTTTACAGTCTGCTGAAATTTTGATTGTATATCGGTGGTTGGTAGCTTTGCAGCGGAGTGAAATTCCTCATTTTGCTCAGCCGCCACATCAGGTCTTCTTCCGCCTTCAAGCACGCCCAAAGCTCCGCTAAGCGAGCCTATAGCCGCCTCAAGCTTTTTGGCATCCATAGTACTCATAGAAAGAAGAAGGACGAAAAAACATAGTAAAAGAGACATCAAGTCACCAAAAGATGCAAGCCACGCCGGCAAACATTTAGGACAATCAGCCGGATCAATTAGTTTTTTAGCCATTTTTATTACCTATCAAACTGACTTACTCTATCTTTTGGCGGCAAAAAGGATAAAAGTTTTGTTTCAAGAGTTCTTGGGTTGTCACCTGCTTGAATAGCCATAATACCTTCGATTATTATTGTTTTAGCAAGGCTTTCATCCTTATCGCGAATGCTAAGGATATTTGCCACCGGAGCTCCTAGTATGTTTCCTATCATCGCTCCATAAAGAGTGGTTATCAAAGCAACAGCCATAGATGGACCAATCGCCGAAGGATCTGACATATTTAAAAGCATCGCAACAAGTCCGATTAGCGTTCCTATCATACCCATAGAGCCTGCAAAACCTGCAACCTGATCAAAAATTTTAATATTATCAGTATGTCTTGAGCTGGTTTGCTCCATATCTATTTCAAGCAAAGCTCTAATGGCGTCTGGCTCATTACCATCTACAGCCATAGAAAGGCCCTTTTTTAAAAATTCGTCAGTTTCGTTGTTAGCGTCATTTTCAAGAGCTAAGATTCCATCTCTTCTTGCTTTCGTAGAATATTCAACCATTTTTTTAACTATTTCAGGAAGATTAAAAAGTTTTGGCTTAACTGCAACACCATAAAACGTAAACAGCTTTTTCATCTGCTCCATTTTAAAGCCAACTAATAGACAACCAGCAGTTCCTCCAAAAACAATCATAACAGATGGAATATCTATATAAGGACCGATACCAACGCCTATGGCCATCGAGCCAAATAGCAAAACCATAATCAAAATCCAACCAACAACGGTTCCTAAATCCATTCTAAACCCTCTTTGCAGTTAAAATTTTTTACTATTTTAATTTCTTTTAGTTGAAAAGCAGTTAAAATTTGATTAATATTAGCTCTTTTTTAAATTTTTATAGATATAGATAAAATATATTGATAATGAAATAGAAACGCTATCTTGTCTTTGAATAAAATTAGTAATAATTATTAAAGTTGTATATTAATAATTAAGATATTAGTTAATCAACTATTTAGCAACTACAAGATAAAATTTATTTCAAATTTTTAAAAACACCTCGAGGAATTAAAATGAGCAATATAGGCGTGGTAGTGCTTGCCGCAGGTCTTGGCACAAGGATGAAATCAACAAAGCCAAAAGTGCTTTTCGAGCTTTGCGGAGAGGCTATGATAGTGCATATTTTAAGAAAAGCCTACGAAATAAGCGATGATGTAAGCGTGGTTTTAAGCTATCAAAAAGAGATTGTAGAGGCTAAAATAAAAGAATTTTTCCCAAAAATAAAAATTTATGAGCAAAATTTAAAAGAGTTCCCTGGCACGGCAGGAGCTCTTAAAGATGTTTGCCTAACAAGTGAAAAAACAATCATAATGTGCGGAGATATGCCTCTTGTAAAAACAAACGATCTGATAAGACTAAGCTCGGCAAATGCCGATATATCCGTGAGTATCTTTGAAGCAGCAAATCCTCAAGGATACGGTAGAGTCATAATGAACGGCAGCACCATAGAAGATATAGTCGAGCAAAAAGACGCAAGCGAAAGCCAAAGGCTAATAAAAAGCGTTAACGCGGGTTGTTACTGCTTTAAAAGCGAGGCTTTAAAGAAAATTTTACCTCTCATACAAAACCAAAACGCACAGAATGAATATTATTTAACAGATGCTATTAAAATCGCAAATAAGCTAAATTTAAAGTGCAGTGCCGTCTTGGTGGATGAACAAAATTTTATGGGCATAAACGATAAATTTCAGCTAGATATAGCTCAAAATTTGATGCAAAAAGAGATTAGAAAAAAATGGATGCAAGCTGGCGTGCTGATGCGTCTAAGCGATACTGTTTATATCGACAGCAGGGCAAAATTTGAAGATGAGTGCGAGATAGAAGAAAACGTCAGCATAATTGGAGAGTGCGTTATCAAAAACTCTAAAATCAAGAGTTCAAGCGTGATAGAAAATAGCGTGATAGAAAACTCTGACATCGGACCTCTAGCACATATTAGACCAAATTCTCATATCAAAAATACTCATATCGGAAATTTTGTAGAAGTAAAGGCCGGTAAGTTAAACGGCGTAAAGGCTGGGCATTTAAGCTATCTTGGAGATTGTGAAATAGAAGAAGGCACAAACGTAGGATGCGGAACCATAACTTGCAACTACGATGGCAAAGCAAAACATAAAACAAAAATAGGTAAAAATGTATTCATAGGTAGCGATACTCAGCTGATCGCGCCTGTAACCGTAGAAGATAATGTATTAATAGCGGCCGGAAGCACAATAGCCTCAAATATCCCAAGCGGTGCTCTTGCCATAAGTCGAACAAAGCAGATTAATAAAAGCGGATTTTTCTATAAATTCTTTGGCGCAAAAGATGAAAAATAAAAAAATTTTACTAGCTGTTTGTGGCTCCATAGCCTTTTATAAAGCCTTTGAAATTCTATCCATACTTAAAAAAGAAAGTGCGGACGTATATGTGATGCTTAGCGACGGAGCGCTTAAATTTTGCTCTTCACTTGGCTTTGAAGCACTTAGTGATCATCCGATTTTAACAAGCCAAAGTGAAAATTGGCAAGCCGGGCTTAATCATATAAACTATGCCAAAATGGATCTGATTTTAATCGCTCCAGCATCCGTAAATACAATAAATAAGCTTGCAAACGGAATTTGTGATAATGTATTTATGCAGACTCTCATAGCCTCAAATGCTCCTATTTTAATAGCTCCTGCGGCAAATACAAAGATGATAGAGCATTTCTCTACTAAAAATAGCTTTGAGTTTTTAAAATCAAATGGGATTAAATTTATTGATCCGATAGAGAAAACTTTGGCATGCAAAGATTTTGGAAAAGGCGCGTTAGCTGATGCAGAAACAATAATTTACGAAGTAAAAAAATCTTTAAACGAGCCAAAATTTGAAGGCAAAAAAGTTATAATAACCGGCGGAGCTACTATAGAAAAAATCGATGATGCAAGGGCTATTACAAATTTTTCAAGCGGTAAGATGGCAAAGGCTCTTGCTGACGAGTTTTATTTCGCTAGTGCTGATGTAACACTAATAGCAAGTTTTGAAACAAACAAAACTCCATATCAAACTATAAAATTTCAAACATCTCAAGAGCTAAAAAGTGCTATAGATGAAAATTTACAAAACGCCTATATGCTTGTAATGACTGCTGCGGTAAGCGACTATATCCCAAAAGAAAAATTCACTGGCAAGCTGAAAAAAGAGAGTCTTGGTAGCAACTGGGATTTAAATTTAAGGCAAAATATAGATATTTTAGGCTCTTTAAAAGAGTTTAAAAATGTTAAAAAAATAGGCTTTAAGATGGAAATGGATGCAAAAAACGCCTTGACAAACGCTAAAAATATGTTAAAAAATAAAAATTTAGATGCGGTATGTTTAAATGTATTAGATGATGAGGTAAAATTTGGCTCGGATGTAAGTAAAATATGCTTTATAACAACATCGGAAACTAAAGAGATAACTCTAAATTCAAAACAAAATATTGCAAGAGAGATCTTAAATTTGGCCTATAATTTATGATAAGTTCGATATCAAAAATACAAAAAATAGCAAGCGGAAATAAAAGTGCTATCATGCTTAACGCCTCACTTCCGGTAAGCATAAAAGTATTGGAAAAAACTGGCTTTAATAGATATAATTTAAAATTTGCAAACAAAACCCTAAGCACAAAGAGCATGAAAAATCTAAAAATAGGCGGAGAATATTGGTGTGAAATAGGCTCGGGAAGTGAAAATATAGTGATAAAAAATCTATACGAAAAGCCTGATTTAAAAGCCCATAGTGCACTTTCAGACGGATTGAGTATTATAGAAAAATTGATAATAAATGATAATTTAAACTGGTTTTATGAATATATATTTTCAAATTTAGCATCCTGCGAGACAAAAGAGAGCTATGAAATTTACGTAAATATGCTATTTGCTTTACAAAAAAATATCATACATATTCCGTTTTTTTATAATGAGCATTTAGGAATTTTTCAGATGAAAAAAGATAATGAAAAAGCTCAAATTTATCTTATATTTTCAAATTTCGCTCCGCTATTTTTCAATATAAAAAACTCTCAAATCTTAAATATAACAACGCCTTTTGAAAAAGTTGCAAGGTTTTTAAAAGAGAAATTTGAGTGCGATGTAAATATCGGGGTATTTAACGAACTTTATACTCAAAGCAGCTCTATAATCGATTTTAAGGGATAATTTGAATAGTTTAAAACATTTGGCGATTATAATGGATGGCAATGGCAGATGGGCGAAAAAGCAAGGGCTCATACGCACAAAAGGACATGAGGCTGGCGCAAACGTAGTCGAAGCCATGTGCGAGTTTTGTATAAGAAATGATATAAAAATTTTAAGCCTATACGCCTTTAGCACTGAAAATTGGAGTAGACCAAAAAGTGAGGTTGATTTTTTAATGGATCTACTTTTAAAATTCTTAGTTTCAAAAAAAGAGAGCTTTATAAAAAATGAGATAAATTTTAATGTGATCGGCGATATAATACCTTTTAACGATAAATTAAGAGATGAAATTTCAAATTTAAAATCACTTACTAAAGACAATAAAAAGCTAAAGCTAAATTTGGCTATAAATTATGGTGCCAAAGATGAAATTTTAAGAGCTCTTAAAAGAATGCAAGAGCAAAATTTAGATATTAATGAAGCGAATTTAGAAGCGAATTTAGATGAAAGTGAACCTATTGACCTACTAATTAGAACTGGTGGAGAAAAGAGACTTTCAAATTTTATGCTTATTCAGGCAAGTTATGCCGAGCTTGCATTTACCGATACTCTTTGGCCGGATTTTACAAGTTTGGAATTAGAAAAAATAGTTCAAAATTTTTATCAAATCAGTAGGAGATTTGGCGGGTTATGATAGGTGCGATATTTTTTATTTTAGGTGCGGTTATCGGCTCTTTCGGAAATGTTTTGATATATAGAATGCCAAAGGGCGAAAGTATAAATTTTCCAGCATCTCACTGTCAAAGCTGTAAAACTCCGCTTAAATTCTATCACAATGTGCCGATACTTTCGTGGATCTTTTTAGGTGGAAAATGCGGATTTTGTAAGGATAAGATTAGCTTTCAGTATCCTTTAGTCGAGTTTTTAAGCGGTATATTAATGCTCTTTGCATATTTTATTGAAATAGAGCTTTATGCGGCAGTGATAATTGGCACCTGCTTTATTATCCTGCTTTGTCTTAGTGTGATTGACTTTCGATACAAAGCCGTCCCGGATCCACTTTTATTTACAAGTCTTATTTTGGCTCTTATTTATGGAGCTTTACCCATATTTGGCGAGAGTGGCGACTTTGATAGATTAATTAGTGCAGCAATTTTTATGTTCGTATTTTGGCTACTTAGACTTGCCGTAAGCTTCATCATGAAACGTGAGGCTATGGGAAGTGCGGATATCTTTATAGCAGGAGTTATGGGGGCGATTTTAGGTATTAAACTTGGGCTTATGTCGATATACATGGCGGCTCTTTTGACGCTACCCGCATACATGATAGTTAGAAAAAGAGGATACGAGCTACCATTTGTGCCGTTTTTAAGCCTCGGACTACTTATTGTTTATCTGCTAAAACCTCAATTTTTAGAACTTTTGGAAAAACTTTATGGGTAGAGTGAATAGCTATCTTTTTACCAATTTTATAAGCACCTTCGCTTCGCTATTTTCTACACTATTTCTGATAATGTCGATAGTATTTTTTATACAGATAGCACGCATTACCTCCTATATCGAGATAACCTTCTTTGAACTCTTTAAGCTATATCTATTTATGCTACCTCGTATACTGCTTTTTACGATACCGATAGCATTTTTCGTATCTTTAGCGATGACGCTTTTTAGACTATCTAAAGAGAACGAGAGTATTGTGATCTTTACTTTAGGATACTCTCCAAATTTTATTGCTAGATTTTTTATGTTAATTAGCTCTATAGTTTCGATTTTTCTACTAATCACGGCCATAGTCCTAATCCCTACGGCGGCTGAGCTAAACGGAAATTTTATAGAGTATAAAAAAACTATAGCCAAGCTAAATTTAAAGACAACTCAGTTTGGGCAGAAATTTTCAAACTGGATGATATATATCCAAAGTCAAAAAAACGATATCAACGGCACTACATATGAGGGTGTAACCCTATATTCGCCACAAATTAATGCTCAAAGGCTAATTATCGCCGAAAACGCAAAGATAATAAACAATAGATCAAATTTGGAACTTAGACTAAATAACGGCAAAATTTACGATATAAAAGATGATGTATGGCATCAGGCCGATTTTAAATATATGAAAATAAACACTCTTTCTAACGATAAAATTTCAAAAACACGCTCTTTTTTAGAGTATTGGAGCGATATCAATACAAACAAAAAAAAGGCGAGAGATTTTACCACCTATGTTCTGATAGCGCTTTTTCCGGTTGCTACAACGCTGTTTTCCTTAAGTTTTGGAGTAGTAACCTATAGATATGAAAAAGGATTTGTATATTTTGGTACTTTTGGAGTTTTGTTTGCCTATTTTGCAATGATTATGATGTTATCTTCAAAGCTTTTTATAGCAATTTTATCAATATTTTCTCTATTTTTAATAAGCTCGATGCTATTTTACAAAAAAACGATTTTAAAAAGATATTAGATTGAAAATAAAACTAATATTTAGCTACGATGGCTCCAAATTTCAAGGATCTCAAACACAACCGCACGAAAACGGAGTAGAAGATGAACTCGGTATAGCCTTAGCCCATGTTGGAATCTTTGACAAGATCACATCAAGCTCTAGAACCGATAAAGACGTACACGCCAATAATCAAGTTGCAAGCGTTAGATGCGGAGATCATTTTAAAGACTTTAAAAGACTGGCCGATCTAATAAATCGCCACGCTCACCCGCATATTCATATAAAAAAAATTTTAAGAGTTGATGATAACTTTCATCCCCGATATAATGCTAAATTTAGGCAGTATAGATATATTATAAATCATGGAGATTTTAGCCCTTTTTTAAGTCAATATCAGACATTTTTGCCAAAATTTGATATAGATAAGACAAATAAGCTTTTAGCACTTTTTATAGGCGAGCATGATTTTAGCGCATTTATGAAAGTTGGAAGCGATACAAAAAGTCCTGTTCGCACTATAACTAAAGCATTTTGCTACTCTTATAAAGAAAAGACCATTATAGTTTTTAAGGCTAACGGTTTTTTACGCGCTCAAATTCGTCTAATGGTGGCTACGATACTAAAGGCTTTAAGGCTAGAAAATGGAGCAGATTTAATAAATTTAGCCCTACAAGACAAACAACCTCTTACGCGAATACCCGCCCCACCAAACGGACTTTATCTAAATAGAGTTTTTTACTAAAATTATAAAATATCCCTTTGCCCTTTGGCATTTACAGGGCTTAGCACACCCATTTGCTCCATCTGTTCTATTATAGTAGCAGCCCTGTTGTAACCTATTTTAAGGCGGCGCTGCAAGTAGCTTATGGATGTCTTTTGTTCGCTCAATACAATCTCTTTGGCTTCATCATATAGCTCGTCTAGTTCGCCACTGCCAATAGCTCCGCTAGAAGTAGAACCGACTCCTTCCGTGCCATTTTCAGCTAAAAATCTATCATCATATACGACATCTTGTTGAGCTTTTAGAAATTCCACTATCTTTTCTATCTCTTTTTCACTTGCAAAAGGTGCGTGCAGACGTATGATACCCGGGCTTCCAGGAGGAGTAAACAACATGTCGCCTCGTCCAAGCAAGCTTTCGGCACCCATTTGATCAAGAATGACCTTACTGTCTACTCTTTGCCCTACCCTATAACTAATGCGACTTGGCAAATTTGCCTTTATAAGTCCCGTTACCACATCCACACTTGGACGCTGAGTAGCCACTATAAGGTGTATTCCGCTAGCTCTTGCCATTTGAGCCAGGCGACCGATATATATTTCCACATCCTTACCGCTTGTCATCATAAGATCTGCTAACTCATCTATTATAACAACTATATATGGCAGCTGCTCTCCGCCTTCTGCTTTCATCTTCTCATTGTAGCTTTCGATATTTTTAGTACGAGTATGGCTCATTATCGTATATCTACGCTCCATTTCAGAGACCATATTTGCAAGTGCTGTTATAGCCTGCTTAGACTGAGTAATAACCGGTGTTAAGAGGTGTGGAATATCATTATAGATGCTAAATTCAAGCATCTTAGGATCTATCATCATAAGGCGTAAGGTCTGCGGACTATTTCTGTAAAGCAAACTTAAAAGCATGGCGTTTATGCCCACACTCTTACCGCTTCCTGTGGTTCCTGCTATAAGAAGATGAGGAAGCTTTTTAAGATCTGTTACGAAAGGCGCCCCCACTATATCCTTGCCAAGCGCGATAGTTAGAGGGCTTGAGGCATTTTTATAAATTTCACTATCTAAAATTTCTTTTAAATATATTGTTTCTATATTTTGGTTTGGCACCTCAATACCTATTACGTCTTTGCCAGGAATTGGCGCTTGAATACGTATTGTTTGGGCGCGAAGAGCCATAGCAATATCATCTTGCAAGGTCAAAATCTTACTTACTTTTATATGTGGAGCCAAACGAAACTCGAATGTAGTTACAATAGGGCCGGTGTAGGTGCGAACCACATCACCATCTATCTTAAATTTGCGAAGTTTATCCAAAAGATCTGAAATTTTCTGATCAATCTCAACCTCATTTATATTATGTGAACGCTTTGGGGGATCGTTTAGAAATTTAAGCGGTGGAAGCTCAAAATCCTTTGGTTTTTCTACCTTACCCTTATCAAGCTCGTCTAGTAGCTTTTTGTTTTCCACTACCTCATTTAAAATCTCAACTCCATTTATAGTAGAAATTTGCGTTTTTTCTTCACAATCCAAAATCTCATCATATCCAGATAAATTCTGCTTTGTTTCATCTTGGTTTAAATTTTCTATATTTTCACATTTTTTCTTTTTTGCAATCGGTTTTGGCTCTTTATATTGAGCTTGTGCTAAATTTTTAGGCTCTTTTTTTGTAGGTTCCACAAAGGCTCTTTTTAGTATTATCACTATATTCTCTTGAGCAATAAGTCCAAAAGCCAAAATGAAAATCATAGCTATAAAAACCCATGTGCCTATAACTCCGATGATATCCTTTAAAGCTAAAATCGCAAAATTACCAATAAGACCGCCATAATCGGAGTTTGAATTAGCCTGAAACATCAAAAACGCAAAAAATAAAAGTATAACTCCAGAAACTATTTGCGCCAAATCCCAATCAAGATTTTTTACGAATTTACAAATATAGTAAGCAAAAAAGATAAAAACAAAAGGGTAAATATAGCCGATAAATCCAAACAGTTTAAAGTTTGTTTCACCTAAAATTTTACCAAAGCTCCCTACAAAATTTGCATCAGGAGCTATGGTAGCAACTCCAAAAAACATTAAAAAACATATAACAACAACTAAAATCGACTCTCTTAAAATTTTAAATCCTTTATAAAAAGCCTGATTATAGCGTATTTTTACATATAGTTTAATAGAGTTAGCTGATTAACCTTTGCAACAGATTGCAACATAGCTTGATATGACATCATTTTTTGCATAAGATGCATATAAGTCTCTCCATAGTCGGCATCTACTATCTCTGATTTTACTGTTTTAACATTTACCGATAGTATGCTTGCTCTTGTATTTGTGTCTTTTAATGAGTTAGAAAGAGCACCTACCTTGGTATGTAGCTTATTTACGTGATCAAATATATGATCTATCCTCTCTATTGCGCCTTGGATTCCAGAATTTCTAGGATCTGGTCCATTTGAATCGGCACGATACTGTCCTAGTCTTACAGCCTCTATCATATTGTCAAGATCGCTAAATATATCCACGCTTGGCACGTCTATATCAAGTGCGTTATTCGCAGAAAAAGTAAAAACAGAGCCAACTCCTTGAGAAGTAGCCGGAGTATTACCGGTGCTATCACCGGCAAAAATATCCGAATTTCTTCTATCAAAAATAGCAACCTCAATAGGAGTATTTGTATTTTGCTTATCGGTTATCTTAATTCTTCCTCTATGATCCATATTTACCTCTACGCTACCTTGAGCGTCTTTAATGGATTGCTGATAGGCTAAAAAAGATTTCTCAAGCTGAGTTAATCCTGGAGGATTAACTATGGCATCAGGATTTGGTATATTGTCGTTAACTACAAAAGAGATAATATCATTAAGTTGTCTAAAAGTTACATCTTTTGCGTGAGTTCTAACGCCATCTATACTATCTGTAACAGGATTATATACACTATCCCACACAGGAGTATTATAGTTTACTGCTGCACCATCGGGCATTGTTCCCTTTATAGTGAAATTTGGATTTAATCCATTTAGGCTAAATGTCATAGACACAGTATATTTTCCACCATGCTTTGACTTGATACTCATCTGCAAAGATTGTCCATCAATATTATATTTTCTGCTTTCGCCATTGTATAATTTTTCAGTTCCGGCAACTTCACTTAATGTAGTATTATCTGTCGCAAATTCTCCACTTTTTCTTGCGATCTGAGAAACAGTACCTACGACATGCCTGCCGTCATTTTTAAATTTCACCCTATCATAATCAAAGGCATTGGTTTGATTACCATTTATATCATTGTAATTGCTTTTAACAAATTCCGTTACTACAAAGTCATTTGGATTTGCATTTACCATAGCTTCTAAGTCTTCAAGACTATTAGTAGGATTAAAATGATTAGAAGCTGTATTGATATTGGCAGTGGTCAGAGCTTGCTCGTTATCTAATTTTCTTGTAACGCCTATCATATGAAAATCTATTACCTGATTTCCTTTTGATAGATCTTTGATATTAAATTGCCCTTCGTTATTTATCGTGACATCTACAACTCTATTATTTGGAGTATTTCCGTATTCGGTTCCGATTTTTTCCATGAGATCTTTTATGGAAGCGTCAGCTGTCATTTGAAATTTACTTGTAAAAGTTGTTCCGTCAGGCTTTTTACCCTGTAGATAAAATGTCGTATTTTGAAATGATTTTGCATTAGGTCCGCCAAAATCCAAATCGGATAGAGTTTTTTCATCCTTAACATAGTTAAAACCGATCATATTTCTGATCTTGCTCTCTTCGTTCAGATATTTTATATTATCATGTCTATTTAAAACGCTTTGATCGGTTAGCATTACATTTGTGCTTATATGCTTGTTATAATCACCATCTCTACCTAGAAATAACTCTTCTCCTGGCATGTTATAAGCCAGCTTAACCTGTGAGCCTCCGACCACTCTCATCTCTTGAGAATTTCCAAAATACTGATTTGTAGTGCCATTTATCGGCTTTGTATTAATAGCGCTTCCAGAAAATAAAAACTGCCCATTTATAGATGTGTTTGCGATATTTACAAGATGGTTTTTTATGCCTTGTAGATCATTTGCCAAAGCCTCTCTTGAAGTTTTTGAATGATGTTCATTTCCGGCCTGAACAAGCTTTGTTTTAAACAGTTCAAGTTTTTCTTTAAATTCTTTTAAAGCTTTATCCGTATTAAGAGAAAAACTGCCAGCCTTAGAGGTCGCGTCTTGAACTTGATTTAGCGTTGCAACCTCATAATCAAGCCTCATGCCATCATTATAAATACTGCTATCTTCAAATGAATTTTGTATCTTTAATCCGCTTGAAATTTGAGTATTTAGCCTATAAAGTTCCTTCATATTTACTTGGTAGTTGTATGTATCGTTAAATTTCATTAGTTGATTGGTAATACGCATATCTATATCCTAATATTTCTATAAACTTTTAGAAGCAATTTAAGTTCCAATTCATGAATTATCGTCAAATTTAAAAATTTATTTAGTTTAGAGTATTATTAGGCTTTAAAATTTTACTTTTATCGAGGCGGTTATGAAAATTTTATTCTCTCCAAGCGAGGCAAAAAGTGCCGTAAAATCAAATAAATTTATAGACAAAAATAGCTTTATATTTCCAGAGCTATATGATCTAAGGATTGAAATTTTAAATCAATACAATGAATTTTTAAAAAGAGCTACAACAAGCGAACTATCAAAGCTATTCGGACTTAAAAATTTAGAAGAGTGCGAAAATTTAAGAGAGGATATTTTTAAAAAAAGTGCTATAAAAGCTGTTTTAAGATACGAAGGCGTAGCCTACAAGCACTTAAACTATAAAAATTTAGACACTAAAGCTCAAAATTTTATCGATAAAAACGTAATGATATTCTCAAATTTATTCGGAGGCATTTTGGCTGGAGATGAAATTTGTGAGTATAAACTAAAGCAGGGAGAAAAAATAGACAAATTAAATATTGAAAAATTTTATAAAGAACATTTTTCCTTAGCAATAGATAACTGGCTCAAAGATGATGACATACTAGACTTAAGAGCTGAATTTTATGAAAAATTTTATGAAATAAAAAAGCCTTTTACGACTTTTAAATTTATAAAAAACGGCAAAGTCGTAAGCCATTATGCCAAAGCTTACCGAGGAATTATTTTAAGAGAAATAGCAAAAGCAAGGATTGAAACAATTGACGAACTAAGCAAATTAAATTTAGAGAATTTAATGCTAATTGATATCAAAAAAAATGGATTCAAAAATGAGTTTTATATGCAAATTTTATAAAAAATTCACTTTTTTTATAAAAAACTACATTTTTTAATGAAATTTAGGTTTCAAAACTATTGTTTTTTTTCAAAAAACGTTGTAAAATGCCTATATATCACTTCTTAAAAGGATGGTTCTATGAAAAAAGCTGAATTTATTCAAGCTGTCGCCGAAAAGGCTGGTCTTTCAAAAAAAGATTCTCTAAAAGCTGTTGATGCCGCTCTAGAGACAATCAAAGAAGCTCTTACTGCTGGCGGTAGCGTTAGCTTCATAGGTTTTGGTACTTTTAGCACAGCTGATAGAGCTGCAAGAAAAGCTAGAGTTCCAGGAACTAAGAAAGTTATTGATGTACCTGCTAGTAAAGCGGTCAAATTTAAAGTTGGCAAAAAGCTGAAAGAAGCAGTTGTGGCTGGTGCTGGCAAAAAAGGCAAAAAGAAATAATTTCTTTTCATAGAAGCTCCTTGCGGAGCTTCTTATTTATCCAAAATTTTAAATATTCTTTCAAAATTTAATATATCTTTTATCTCTTTTAGGTAAAATACAATTCTTTTTGGCCCGAGTGGTGAAACTGGTAGACGCGCCAGACTCAAAATCTGGTAAGGGCAACCTTGTGTCGGTTCGAGTCCGACCTCGGGCACCATTTATACTTTCCAAAACATTTCACATCTTTTCATTTTGTTTCAAATAAGCCCCTAAAATACGCTGTTTTGTTAAAAATACATTTTCATATTTAATCATTTTATTTCATCTTTTTTCATCTCTTGCCAGATTTTTTTACGGAGTTTTTAACGGAGTTTTTATAAAATATCAAAAATAATCCGTAAAAAGAGTAACAATGCCTAAAATAAACGCTCCGCTAACAGATAAGCTAATAAAGTCACTAAAACCAAAAGAAAAAGAGTATAAGAAATCGGACGGCAAAAATTTATACCTATTTGTAACACCAATCGGGCGTAAATATTTTGCTTTCGAGTTTAAAAGCCCGATAACTCAAAAAATCAGGCGAATGGCTCTAGGCGAATACCCTACTCTTAGTCTTGCCGAAGCAAGAGAGCGCAAAATGGAGCTTCTAAAGCAGATTGCAAGCGGAGATGACCCGCTCATCATCAAGACCTCATCAGATACGACACTTAAAAGTATAGCTATGGAGTGGTTAAACATCAAAGCTACAAAAGTCGCTAAAACTACACTTGATAAACAAATTATAAGGCTTGAAAGGCATCTTTTCCCGTTTTTAGGCTCCAAAGAGATTAACGATATAACAAAAGCGGACATTATCAGCATTTTAAGAAAGATAGAAAAGACAGGGCATTTTGAAACTATGAATAGAATTTATATGCTTTGCTCTCAGATATGGCGATACGCCGTTGGAGTAGATAAAGTAAGCCATAACATCATATCCGACATCAACTATCAATACACATTCAAATCAGGCAAGGTTAAAAATTTCTCAACACTTACCAGCCATGATGACATCAAAAGACTACTAATAGCCGTTAATAATTACAATGGAGATATAAAAACTAAATTCGCTCTAAAACTTGCCATATATACTGCTGTTAGACCATTTAATATAAGAAGCGCAAGATGGGATGAGTTTGATTTTGAAAATGGCATATGGCAAATTTCAAGCGAAAAGATGAAAATGCGTGAAACTTTTACTCTTCCGCTATCAAAGCAAGCAATTAAGCTATTAAATGAGTATAAAAGTAACACTTTACCAAATGATTTTTTATTTCCTAGTATTAAAAACGGCAAATTTATGAGCGAAAACACTTTGAATTTGGCTCTTAGGCGCATGGGCTTTAGTAAAGACGAAATAGTATCTCATGGCTTTAGGGCTATGTTTAGCACAATTACAAATGAAAATGCTCATATTCACGGATTTAGCCCAGATGTTATAGAAAGATGCCTAGCACACAAAGAGAAAGACAAGATAAGAGAGGCATATAACAGGGCTAATTATATGCCTTTAATGCGAGGGCTTATGCAGTGGTGGGCTGATTGGCTGAATAATCTTGAGTGCTTTGAATAAAAGCATTAATGTCCGATCTAGAGTAAAGGTTTAGTTTTGAAGATCTTTGAAATTTTTTGATCTTGCCAGCCTTGCAAAGCCTCCATAGAGTGCTTACACTACATTTTAAAATCTCCTGAGCTTGCGCCCTTGTTATAAAATCACTTTGCATAATAGACTCCTTTAAGCGCTTTTTGAAAAGTCAAATTCTATCTTTGGCGATAGTGCAACCTGTCCTCTGCTTGTTACTTTGGTAGTAAAGGTTTGCATATTGCCTCTTGTTGTTACAATTGTGTTTGTCACTACTTCAAAGTAGCCGTTATCTATATATTTTTGATATGGCATATTGTCTTTTTGCAAATATCCATTTTCTCTAAGCCATCTAAAAAGTCTTTTTTGCCCCACGTTTATTTTGTCATTACTGCATAGCGCCTTCGCATAATCACCTATGTTTATGCTAGTTGCTCCTGCTTCAACTGCTTTGGCAAATGTTACATATGGCAAATTAGCTTTTTGCTCAGCCTCTAAAGCTTCGATTTGCTCTTGCTGTTCTAGAGCTAAGAGCAGAGCTTCTTTCATAGTGCTTGGGGCTTTAATGCGCCTTGTTAGTTGCTTTTCACACTCTATAAAATACCTGCGTATCTCTTTGCCTTTTTGATTTCTTTCAAGCATTGCTATTTCCTTAGCAAGATCTAAGGTTATGATGTATTCAATGCGTTCTGTTGCGCCGATTTCTCGCTCCACTTTTTTGGCGAATGACGTATAATCGGTATTTTCAACGGCATCAGCTTCGTCTATCCTTCTCTTGATCCAATTTGAAAAGTCTGTTTTGCTCTCCAAAAACATATGCAGATCTCTTGCATTTACTGCATTGACCTCATCAGTGTTCATTCTTACTTGTGAAATTTTGATTAATTCATTCATAGCTTACTCCTCAACTCACTTTTAAAAACTCTGGCATAGCCATAGCCATTTTTGGCTCATACTCTGTTTTGATCGTTTTTGTCCGCCTTATCTCTCTTTGAATCATCTCTTTTGTTTGCTCCAAAACCCCGCTTATCATCTTTATAAACTCTTCTTCTTTGCGCTTTATATTAGATATTACATTGGCTTCCGCTTCACTAGTGACTATATAGCAATCCACATCTCGCTTTTGGCCATATCTATAAACTCGCCTCAAGCTTTGGAAAAATCCCTCAAAGCTATCCGATAAGCTCGCATATATTACATTTTTACAATGCTTTTGCCAGTTCATTCCAAACCCTGCTATTTTTGGCTTTGTGATTAAAACTCTTATCTTGCCTTCTGCGAAGTCCTGCATAGCTTTAGCCTTAAACTCATCGCTATCGCTACCTTTGACCTCAACACTATCTTTTATGAGATCCTTTAGCATCTTTCCTTCATCATTTAGCTCACACCAAACCAAGAAGTTATCATCGCTAGAGTTACAAATTTTAGCAACAGCCTCACACCTATCTTTTATGCTATCTCTCTTTGCTTGCCTACGCTCCGTTAAGGTTTGTGCAGCCACAGCAAAAAGCGAAGTAGTGCTTGCATGCTCTACTTCTATGTGATGCATAGTTAAATTTGGCAGCTTAAATTTTTCATCTTCCGCTTTAGAGTATCCAAGATCGCTAGGCTTTGTAAAAAATGCAGCCCAAGTGCTTATAAATTCCCAAAAAGGCCTAACCGCATGCCCTTTTAATATCCAATTTGAAGTATCTCCACCATCATGTATAAAATACATAGATAGCATTTCACTTAAGCTCATTATGTTTAAAAATTCTGTATGATTACCTAGCTCCGTATAGTCATTTGGCGATGGCGTTGCTGAGCATGCGAGTTTGTATGGAGTAGATTTAAAGCTCTGTATAATTAAATCTCTGCTTTTAGATGTATAGCTTTTGATCCTACTGCTTTCATCTAATACAAGCGCTACAAACTCGCACGGATTAAATTTATCGAGCTTCTCGTAGTTTGTTATGTTAATACCATTAATCACATCTTTGGCACTTTCACAATATTTAACGTCATAGCCTAGTATATTTTTTATCTCATTTATGCTTTGATGAGCTACCGCTAAAGGAGCTAATATCAAAACCGGCTTTTGCTCTTTTTTCCAAATTTGATAAGCCCACTCTCCTTGCATAGGAGTTTTGCCACTTCCTGTCATTGCAAATATTGCAAAATGCCCTTTTTTAAGTGCAAGCTGGACTAAATCCTTTTGATGCTCAAAAAGTGCTTTATTTAACTCATCTCTTGATATATCTATGCTTTTAAAAGCTGCCAATCTTCTCTTTGAATTTAAAAAACTTTCATATGTCATTTTTTATCCTTATCTCAAAAAGTCTTCTATATCGCGTTTGACTTCTTCTATTATCTCACGCGCATCTTCGCTTATTTCAAACTCATCAAGCTCGTTTAGCTTGTCAAGCATACCATCTAAAAACTCTCTTACCATCTCATAAATTTTAAAGTTCGCTTCTTGTAAAAATAAATTCATAGCATCGACCTTTAAAACAGACTCTTTTGCTCTCGCTCATTTATGGCCAACTTGCAATTTTTGACCGCAACATTAAAATATGAGCTTTTAAGCTCTATGCCTATGCCTTTTCTACGCATTTTTAAAGCTTGATATACTTCACTACCAATTCCCAAGAACGGAGTAAAGACAATATCGCCTTCATTGCTCCAAAGTTGGATTGCACGTTCTATAACATCAAGTTGAGTTGGAGTCATATGCTTTTCATCCTCATCTTCTCTTCCTTCTTTGGTTAGGGTTTTACTCGGGTTTATATCCATCCACACCGGGCTTGCGTATCTACTCCATACTTCTATGCTGCCGCGATCCAGCCTTCCTTTTTCAGGCTCAAATTTTTCGTTAAAGTTATCCGT
Organism: Campylobacter sp. RM16187; assembly: GCF_025319965.1. Classification (NCBI taxonomy): domain Bacteria; kingdom Pseudomonadati; phylum Campylobacterota; class Epsilonproteobacteria; order Campylobacterales; family Campylobacteraceae; genus Campylobacter; species Campylobacter sp. RM16187. The sequence continues at coordinate 872,557 of NZ_CP012549.1, read as the reverse complement.
GCCGTTATAGTAAGTAAATCCGCCCTCGACAGGCTCTAAATTCTCGCCCGGTTTTCTCATAACGATTAGGTAGTCGGCTAAGCCTTGACGACTCATAGCGCTATCCTTCACTACTTGTTTATGTAAAAGTCCTATCGCCTTTGTGCGTTGCTGAGCTATAACAGGATCTTTCCATATGCAAACTTCACTGTGGAATATAAAGCCTACTTTTTGAAATAGCCTTATAAGCTCGCCTCTTAAATCCCTAATTCCGATAAACCCGTCTTTGCTTTTTGAGGTTGTAGCGTTCATAACATGAAAAGCCATAAGTCGCCCGCTTTTTAACACCCTATAAAGCTCATAAGCCAAAAATTCAAAGTGCATCATAAACTCGCCATTAACCGAATTACTCATATCTCTATCTGAATTGGAATAAGTATAAAGACTATCAAAAGGCGGCGAGTATATGATAAAATGCATACTATCATCGCCAAAATTCTTTATAACTTCACAACTATCGCCGTTATATATGGCGTATTCATCAGATATAACTTGATCCAAAACTTTCATATCAATGCCTTTTTAAAATGGGAAGTTTCATTTACTCTGTCGTATTCTTCATTTAGAATTTCAAGATTACGATCTAACTCTTTGGATTCTTTGGCCTTTTTAGCTACGGGGTTGGCAAAATTCCTAGCATCAGCTACTTTATCATCTACTTCTGTATCATGTCCGTTTTTGGAATATGTATTATTTTGTGTATTTATGCTATATCCGCCATCTCCTCCTAGCATCTCCATATTCTCTACGCCTATCACATGTTTACTTCTGTTTTGCCCGGCAGTATCTCTCCAGGACTCCTGCACTAGTCTGCCCTCAATAAGCAATTTTGAGCCTTTTGATGTATATTGCTTTGCTACTTCAGCCAACCTTCCAAAAAATACTATATCCACAAACATTACATCGCTTTTTTCTCACCATTTAAGACATAATTTCTATTTACAGCTATTGAGCTTTTGCCTATGGCTGTTCCGTTTTGAAGATACCTTAAGTCTATATCTTTGGTTAAATTGCCAATCAAAATAGTTTTATTAAACATGATCTTCCTTTAGGCTTTTGTGTATATCCTCTACTTTTGAGAATAAAAAAGCTAATTTTTCAAAAGCAAATTTAAGATTCTCGTTTTGTATCTCTATCATATATTTTAGTAGTGCAATATCATTGCTTTTGGTGTCTTTTGTATCTTTTTTTTGATATTCTCTTCTTCTTAAAAATATCTCCCACATAGACAAACTCTCAAAAAATATCTCCTTGCCGTTATTTATTGCAAATTCAAACTCATCTTTTACGCCTTCACTCAAGATTGTATATTTCAAATTAGGAACAAATAACGCATCACATTGTCTCAATTCATCAAAACAAAGTTGCATAACAACATCTCTGCTCTTATCTTCATGCTTATTCATAAAACTAAGCACAGGAGAAAATAGCTCATCGCTACTATCAAATTTTTGATTAGCTTGATCTAGGGCTTTGAGAGCTAAATCTCTTACGAATTTTTTATCTTTACCATACTTTAAAGCTGTTTCGTAAGCACTTGCCACATATACTCTCATTTTTAATCCTTTGCTTGATTTTTTGCTTTGATTTTTAAAGCTAGCTTTATATAGTTATTATTTGGGTATCTTTTGCATAAATTCTCAACACCCTCCAATGTAAAATATTTACAAACCTTTAGTGCTTTGATATAAATATCAACATTAAAATCTTTCATCTAAGATCCTCAGTAAATAGTTTTAGCCAAATTTAATCGCCTACGCATATCTTTAAAATATGCAGTCTGCTCATTAAATTTATCAAGACAAACACCAAACGGGAACTCATCGCTTAGCCTTCCCGCTATATCGTCCATCACCTCTATGCACTCTTTAAAACTTTCGTTTTCTATAAAATCAATAAATTTACCCTTGAGCTTAAAGGTGATTTCTAATCGTTTCCATCCCTTAAACTGCTCATTTATTTTTTGCTTGTGATAATTAACCTGTTTGTTATATTTATCATAAAGCAAAATCTTATCGATTGCATAAAACTTGCCGCCCTTAATACCTCTATTGGCATAAAGGCTGGTTTTATAGCTTATTACATCTTCGCCATAATCCTCAACAGCTTCTTTAAACCTTGCCTTTGATTTGTAGCTTATAGACTCTTCGTCTTTGAAATCTACGGCAATATCCCAACTGTAAGGCTTAAAACGCCTCAAGAACTTTCCTAAAATTTGGTAAGTTTTTTTATAAATATCTCTGCTTGGCTGAAAAAGCCCGGCAAAAACAACGCAAACGTAATAGCCAAACTGCTTTTTACGCTTTTTGCAAAGATCGTTTAGCTCAGTTGAGTTTTCAACGACCAACATCGTATTGGTTAGACTTTTTACACCTCTTTTAAAGCTTATGTAGCGGATTTTAAACGGATGCTTTTCATCTGCATCAAAAAGAGGCTTATTGACTCCTTTAAATTTATGCTCCGCATATTCTTTCACTGTTTTATTGCGGCTTACAAGCCTTAATTTGCTTAAAATTTCAAGCTTTTTCAAAAAGCCGTTTAAACTCTGTTTTGGCATAACAAACCTAACGCTATCTATTCCTGCATTTAATACATCATCTATATTGATCTTAGACACGAAGTCCCCTACTGCTAACTACTTATTCCATATATTATTTGTGTCGGTCGTCCATCATCTCCGCTGCTTCATCTAGCTCTTCTTCGCTAAGTTCGCCCATTAACTCTGCTTCAAGTCTTTCTATGGTCTCAACATAACTCTTTTTATTATTTTTCAGATCTCTTATTTGAGACTCCAGTCTTTCTAGGCTACTCTTTGCTTCAAAAAATCTTTTTAGCTTTCTGATAAGTTCTGTTTGCATTTTGTCATCCTTGTTTTGTCTTTTATATCTATAGCAGCACCACCTACACGACATACTATAAAGCCGTCTATGCTTACGTAGTAGTGCGCACCGCTAAAAACCGCTCCGCTTAATCCGTATATCTTTCTCTCTGCCGGAGGTTTGTGCCTATGCGCTAAAATTTGTTTTAAAATTTGCATTATTCGCATTTTTTACCCTTTTTACACCTCTTTTTATGCCATATATAGCACCTTTTGAGCTTGTAGCCACCTCAAATCCCTTTAATGCCATTTTGGCTCTAAAAATAGCCAATTGAATAGCCTTTGTGTTCATTTTTAACTCGCTTTCTTGTTTAGATATATTTTTCCGGCACAAGTTCCGTCGCCTACTTTGACATTGCTGGCCTTGCGCCACTCTATACCATCTGCTTCAAGGACTTTAGCGTTTGCCTTGCCAACAAATCCACCTCTGAGCCCTCCATAAGATATGCCCCTTACCTCACAATACGCTTTTAATGCGTATCGGGTTTTTTCATATATGATTTGTGCTAGAGTTTTCATTAACCCACCTTTCATTCAAATTCACTCTTTAAGCCCCTCTATGCTGCAGAAACCACCACGAATAAAACAACCTAAAGGAGCCAAAACAATGAAACAGACATATCTATTCAACTCGCATCCATAAAAAAGCCCTTTAAGTTATAATTAGACTGCCAAACCAACCTCAACATAAAGAACTTATTTATGGATACAACTACCCAACTAGAAACATTAATAAAGCTTACCGACGAGGCAAACAAACAACGCGAAAGTCTGCTGCGCCGTATAGAAAATATAGAGTCATTCATAAAACACATCAATCAGGAGCTAAACTACCTAAGTAGCGAGCTCACTACTCGCACAACTCAAGACGGCGAAAATTAATTTTTTTTGCCGTTTCTAAAATTTCATCTATGGTTTGGCACTTTTCAAATACGCTATCATCGCCACCGTTTAGCAGATACTTAATTACGCTATTTAAAATTCTGGCTTTTTCCGTTAGCTTCTCAATCTCGTTGTTTGTTTTGCAAAGGCTTATGCAAAGCTCATCCATATTTCTCATCTCACACCCTTTCAAATTTCTATAGTAAAAACCCGTATTTGTCTTTAAATTTACTAACCACATCATCAAAGCTTTTGCAATCATCAAAGAACTCAGGGTCTCTTCCGCTGTTTATAAGCTTTGCTATTTTTGAAGATATTAGTTTTTGCCTTTCTAGCTTCCTGATCTCTTCATCACATTCTCCGATTTTTAAATAAGCCTCTTGCAAAAATTCATGTTTTTTATTTTTCATCTCATCTCCTTTTCGTTATAATTTCACTTAAAAACCAAAGGCTTTAAAGTGGATTTTCTTTTAAATTTCATAGCCGAAACATTCGGCGACACTACACACGCATTCATCGTCGGCTTTGTCGGCGGCTTTAGCTTAGGCTCATACTCAGCTTGGCGTATCTTTAAAGCCAATACCCCCGACCACCTTTAAAACCCTTGAATGCAACCTATACCTTGACGGAGGATACGCAAAGCATAATGCGCAGATAGGTTTTAAGGATACTAAGCCAATAATTGTGTTTTGCGAAAACTACAAAAAGAAAAAATGCACTTTAACCGGCAAAAAATGCCAAGCCTTTACACACTTTTAGTCGAGCATCCCTAAAATCCAAGCCATAAAATGCGCCGTAGCTAGCCCCGCAATCAATCCCAACAATAAATAAAACAAAATCATCGTTTTGCCTTTTTTAAAAGAACTTATCAAAAAATAATATTTTGGTATAATTATTTAATTGATGTTTGAATTATACGTCATTTTTTGTCGTATGTCAATTAAAAATAGCTTAAATATGTCAATAAAAGGCGTATATATGAAACAAAATGTCATAAATATAAGAGAAATAAGAGAAGAAAAAGGCTTAACCCAAAAAGAGTTAGCAGATAAATTGGGAGTATCTCTTAGAACATATCAGAGGTATGAAACAAACAATGGAAGGTTAGATTATAAAAAATTACTAGAAATTTCAAAGCAACTAGGAGTAAGTATGGATAAACTTATGGGATCAAGCATAAACATAGGAAGTGGAAATATAGCCGTAAGCGGATCGGGCAATCAAATAGCCGGCTACAAAACTACAAAGACAAGCAGCCCTAAATTTAAGGAATTTCTTGATCTTTACGAAAGATACGGGAACGAAGTTATACTTGACGGCTTTATAAAAAAATTAAATGCTTTAAAAGAAATTTCAGAAGGATAAAAAATGATAGAGTTTGTTACAAAATATTGGCAGGTTATACTTTCTTTTGCAACTTTGGGTTTCCTTTGGGTTTATATTATTAAAGAAGAAAGAAAGCAAAATCGCAGGATTTATCAAGCCAAAAGGAACGAGGACGTAAGCAGGATAAGCGACGGCGTGGCAAACGGGATATTGACCGTGTTTACAAACGAGGAATTTCTGCAAGCACTAAGAGACGGAGCTTATGTAAAAATAGATATAAACGTTGACGGCTCTCAAAACATAGTTATTGCGGGAAGTCAAAATCAGATTTTAGAGATCTAAATGCTTTTTATTAGAAATAAACCAAACAAAACACAAGAGACTTGTAAGCTTGTAGGCAAAGTTATAAAAAGTATAGTGTAGAGATAGCATGAAAAATAAGATACTTATTACCTTGATATGGCTTTTGATAATCTTAGGTTTTATTATGCTTTTAGGCGGACAAATAGGGGTGTCGATAGGATTTTTATTCGTAGCCTTAATATTTTATGGACAAACCGATAATGCTAAAAAATTAGAAAAAAAGATTAAAGAAGAAAAAGCAAGTAAACAAAATGCTAAAAACAATGATGCAGTAACTGACATGATGAACAGTTTAAAAAATGGAGAATTTACAAAGTTCTCAAACATAGGTGAAACGGTAGAATACCCAGATCCAAGTGATGAAGAAGTTAATGAAGCTAGAGAAATTTCAAGCAATATAGCTACGCCAAAAGAGTTAAGCAGACTAAAACAAAGAGCGTCATATCTTGACTTTGACGATCCACTTCGCATAGCCTATAACATGGCAAGTTATCAAGCTTACGGATACTATGTAAAATTTAAAGATGATTTTAAAAGCCTAAACACTATATTTTATTATGAATCCCCAACTAATAATGTTATACAAAGCATAGGTGAAATAATAACGCCAGAAGCATACAACAGTCTTAATGAGATAGAAAAGAGATTTTTTAAGAAGATTACAATGGAGGACTATAATTATAGCAAAGGACGTTTTAAACAGCTAATAAAAAATGCAATATCAAAAAATTGTATGGCTATACTTAGACTTTTTGAAATATACTACTCGCATGATGAAGACAAAGAGTCGAAATTTAATAACTTCATAGAGAAAAACGACTTTTTAAAAAATGGATTTGAGGCTACAAGTGATTTTTATCAAGAATTTAACACAAAAAAAGAGATGATGATAAAAATTCAAAACTTGCAGGGTTTGCCGGCATCTACGGCTTTTATAAAAGCAGGATATGAAAAATTAGATGATATTAAAAAACTAAGCGATGATGAAATACTAAGTATTAAAGGTATAGGAGCCAAAAAGCTTGAGGAAATAAAAATTTTTTTAAATAATGTCAAATAAGGAGATAAAATGGATAAAGTAACAAAAGGCGAATTTTTGGAAATTCATAAAACAATATTAGAGCAGGGCTTTTTCTGTCATTCAACCAATGATTTAATAAAATATCTAAAGGAGTCATTTAATAGCCTATGCAAAAAACACAACGTTGCCGCCATAAACAATTTGGAGACCTCTACTCATTTCGTCTTTTATACTCAGCAAGAATTTCATACATATTGCATTTATGATGCTAGCAGACTAGACCAGAATGATATAGAAAAAGCTTTTGAAAACTATTTAAAAAATCACAATAAGTCTCAGAAGTAGCCTAATCCCCAAAACTATAACTATTTTCACTAATGGCCAATGCTACATCCTGAGGTGTGGTTTGTGATCCGTATAAATTTATATCTATCTTTTTATTGTCTGTGATAGTCTTTGTGTTTTGATTTGATGCGGCAGCTTGCCTATCTTGGACTACTTTGTCTATTGTGCCTTGAGTAGTTTGCACTGGAATAGGATTTTGATTTGGCTGAGATTTGGCAGGGTTTATAATGTTTTCACTTGATTCAATCCTGTCAGCTCCCTTTAGATTTATCCCCATTTTTTCACCTAGCCACTTACCTATTGCAGAATTTGATATTTTATCAAACACCCACTTTATGCTATCCATGATCCATTTAAGAGGTGTTGATATTAAGCTGATCACGCCAGCTATTGCATTACCTACAGCTTTACCCGCACTCTCAAATCCTTGCAAGCTTTCTTTAGTGGACTCGCTTTGAGAAAAAAGAGAGCTAAAAAAACTCTTTATAGAGCTAAATATAGGCTTTAACGGCTCAAATACAGCCGATATGATTTTTATTATTGGTGTAAAAACGGCAGATATTGATTCAATGAGTGGAGATAGCCCCTCTTTTAATCCTTGCCAAATACCGCTAAAAAATGCTTTTACAGGTTGCCAATATTTGTATATTAAAAATGCAGCCGTGGCAATTGACATGGCTATTATTCCTATAGGATTTGTTAGCATTGCGATACCAACAGCCTTAATTTTTAAGAGCAATGTATTAAACAGTAGCCCAGCTTGGAGTTTTGCGCCTGCCATTGAGAAGCCAAAATTTTTAAAGCTTAAAGAGCAAGTATTTAGCGCTCCGCCTGCCCTTAGGCAATCGATAGGCAATCGCATCAAAATTTTTCTAAATTCGCCACTCATCAAGACAGCCCCATTTACAGCTATTTGTTTTGCTATAAATGCTGCCTTTAGGGCTGTTATTGCCGCTGCTGCACCAAATCCAAATTTTATAAGCCCAGGGAAAGTCTCTGCGAAACTTGAAATTTGATAACTAACCCACTTTATAACATCTATAGCCTTGTTTAAAATAGGTAAAAATACTGACCCAACATTTACTCCTATTTCATTAAAGGCATTTTTCATAAGCTGTAAATTATTTTCAGTCGTTTCGCTACGGGCTTTAAATTCCGATTCCATAGATCCGACTTTCTTCTTGTCTCCACTATATTTCATAGCCCTATCAAAATTATCTATAGCACCTGTAACAAGCGATATATCGTCTCCGAAATTTTTACCGAATATTGAGGTTAAAATTCCTGTTTTTTTAGCCTTTGGTATTGTTGACAAGGTATGTAAAAATCTAGATAAAGCCTGCTGTGGATTTTTTAATATTGCTTGTTTTAGATCTTTACCATCTATACCTATCTGCTTAAATGCATCGGCTACATCCCCACTTGCTGTATCAGCATTATTTAGAACTGTCAACATAGAGTTGATTGCCGTAGATGCAACTTCTGGCGTTTTACCTAAAGCCAAAAAAGCACTTGCAAGACCTGCGGTAGCATCAGCACTAAGCCCAAAATCCTTAGCGTTACCAGCTATTCTGCCTATCGAATTTACAATATCACTGGCTTTTGCTGCAGTGTTGTTTGAGATATGATTTATTGTGTCACCAAGAGCAGCAACCTGACTAACCTTCTCCATACTAAAGATGTTCATAAGTTTTGCCATATTATCACCGGCTTCGCCTGCACTCATATCAAAAGCAACTCCCATCTTTGCGGCAGTTTCTGTAAAATTCAATAAATCTTTTTTATGTATTCCAAGCTGACCGCCGGACGCTGTTATTTGAGCTAGCTCGCTTACACTCAAAGGTATGGTTCTACTCATTTTCATAATTTCGCTTGAGAAGTTTTTTATATCCTCTTCTCCTGTAAAATCAACAACCTTTTTTACATCAGCCATAGAGCTTTCAAAATCAATAGCTGCTGATATAGGCTTACTTAAAACCGCCATAGAGCCTACAGTGGCTATAATCTCCTCTTTAAGCCCGCTTATATTTTTTTTGGCTTCCTCAATATCTAAATTTAGCTTATGAGTCATGGCTTTTTTGATGTCTGAAGTTAAATTTTTGATTTTTGATTGTATTAATTCATTTTTTTCTAAATCAAAAGGATTTATTTTTATCTGCTCCATCCCTTTTTTTAATGCCGCCATAGGAGCTTGTATTGATTTTTCTATCTGATCACTAAAGCTTGTAGCTTGGCGATTGATGGCACTCATCGCCTTATTAAAATCGCTTAAATCCATACCAAAGGTAAGTGTGGCACTCTTACTCATTTTACGCTCCTTTTAGTCGCCAGTAATGCCCATTGCAGGGTCGTTTTGCTCATTTTCAGCCTTTTTTTATCTTTATATTATTAAAATTTAATTATGAATTTATACAATGGAGGGCTAAAATGAATACTATATTTTTCGCTTTTTCAATGCTCGCATTTTATATAATGCTTGCAGTCGGCTTTTTAGCTTTTTTATCATTTTGGTATATTACCGTCCCTCTGGTTTCTGCCTACTTACTTATTAAATACTACTCTAATATTAAAGAGTTTTTAGCTGAAAATAAGCGAATCAAACAGCAAAAAATAGATACTGAAAATTTAAGCTATTCAGATATTAAATTTTAATAATAAATTTACGAGTGGCGACCAAACTAAAGTTCATTTAGCCGCCTAGATATATTGTAGTATTCTACAAAATCATTAAATTCCATTGATAAAATATCACTAAGAGTAAAATGTAGGGTATGCCCTATTAGAGCAAACCCTTCTGCTAGTTTTTTATTTCAATGCCCATAAAATCACTAATATTTTTAGCCAACTCTACCCATTCCCCGACAGGCAAGGAGAGCAAAAATTCGCTATCAAGCTCGCCATCGCTCATATCTATAAGTAAAAGCTTGGCTCTTTCTATGTCATCGCCTTTGCATCTTTTTTCGGCGTTTTGGATTTGTGCTAAGGTTGGAGCCTTAAGCTCTACTGTTTGTCCGTCTGAAAATATGAAAGTCTGTTTTGGTAATTCAATTTTTTTAAGTGGCATGGTTAAATTTCCTTTCTTAATTCATCTATTTGCTTTTTTATCTCATCTCTTTTTGTTACGGCTTCTACTAAATCGTCTGAAACCATCTTAAATTCTCTGACATTAAAGGGCTCGTTTAACAAAGAGACTAAATTTTCTTTTAGTCTCGCGGCTCTTGAACCCCATTTATATACCTCATCTTCTTTTAGTTTAAGAAGCCCAAAGTTATAAATTTTTCTCTCTTCCGGCGTCATGATATATTCTTTCTGATTGGCTCGTATAGATCCTCGCCGTTTACAGAATATATCTTATTTTCAATGTCATAAGTAATTGCAGGCTTTTTATCGACTTCATATTTAACTGTTATGCAGCTCATTTCGATAGTCATATTTGCCTCTTTATTCATCTCAAATTTTGGAGCTTCAAGAACTTTGATATTGCCCGTAAAAGTTGCGATTATAGGAACATGCTTGCCTTCACTACCGCTATGATTAGCCTTTACATATACCTTTTGCTTAACTTTAGTATTTAAAAGACCAAAATACGTTTCACTTACATTATTTACAGTAAATTTTGCAGACAAAGGTTTTAATGTCGGTAATACCAATTCATACTTGCCTATTTCGGAATTCGCCTCAATAGTCTCATGTTCAAATTTTGGCGGCTCAAAATCCACCAGCTCTCCAAAAAGCCCTATGCCGTCTATAAATAAATTTCCACCTGTGATAGCCTGTGCTTTTAACATTTTTTACTCCTCTGTGTTTTTAAGCGTTTCTAGCTCATCTTCATATTCTTTTATTTTTTGCAAAGTCTCGTTTAATAATATATTTTTATTTTTGTAGTTTTGAGTTGTTTCATCCCAGATACTAAATAAAAATTTCCTGTTTAAAAACGATACGATAGCCTCTTTTAGCTCTCCTATGTCTCTGTTTAATTTATGAGCAATCTCTTTTTGTTCTACTATGCGTCCGATCAGTTCATATTTCTTGTTTGCATTCATCTTACAGCTCCTCTATAAGAACTTGAGAATAATCGGTAACGCGGTAAATTCTATTTGTGATGTTTTTGATTAGAGGCATCTCTTGAACTCTATGTTTTATATAAATTTTACCTTCGCTTATAGTCTCGTTTGTGTTTAATTCAGGCGGTACGGTTACTTCAAATCCGACTGCTACGTTATTTGCCACAAGCCTACGATAAAATGCCTCAAGGCTATCCACTACATTTTTAAGCACATCTCGCATTCTTTTATCTATAGCTCTTTTTTGTGCTTCAAATATAGTCTCAATAGCAGTGTAAAAGATCACGTAAGTATGCATGCTAGTAAAATCCTCATCTCTTGTTTCACCACCCCATGCACGAATTCCATCATCAACGTATGCTATGGTTATGCCCTCGCTTCTAAGTCTATCTGCTTCACAATCTACACCCTGAATAAACTCTACACTATCTACTATACCGGTAATGCCCGGAATAACTCTGTTTGAGTATGTCTGCGAAAATCCGTATTCAGTTTCACTCATAACTTTTGCATAAAGAGCTATCAAAAACATACTCATAGGCCTTATTGTTTTATCAACTCTTTTTACTTTTTGATATGTTATGATAGCTGTCTTTGTAGATAGAGTTTGCACTGCAGCTTTCGCGGTTTGTTCACTTGTGGCGTTAACTTCTATAGCATATACAGCTCTTAAATACTCGCCAAGTTGCTTTAGCTTCTCATATACTCCTGTGTCGTTATACTCAGGAGCAGCTATAAATTTTGGCTTGGCCATAACAACACTCTCAGCCTTTTTAAGCTCATCAATAGCAGCTAGGCAAGCTGTTAAATTTTCCTGCTTTGCTGTATCACTATCTCCATTTTGGCTTGGCCTAAAAGAACTTAACACGACTTGCGAATGAAGCCCGCATGCTTTTAGATCATCAAGTGCGTTTTTAATCGTGCCGCCTTCTACTTCTTTAATCGCATCCTCGACGGTACTATAAACGTAAAGCCCTGCAACTAGTTTAGTATCGTCTCCGACTATGGCTATGGGTCTTTGATTGTTTATCTCGTATGGGTTTAGCGAGCCGTTATAAAGCTCGACATTGACGCCGTATTTACTTGGTATTTTTTTACCTCACTTTCTAAAATTTATTTATTATTTCCACTTGTAGCTCTTTGTCCAAAGTCAGAGCTAAAAAACTTTTTAGCGTGCTGAGGCTATTTAAAACGCCCTCGTCGCTAAACGTAGATCCCAAAAGTATGCAGCCCTCGGTGTGTTTGGGATAGTTGCCTGAATGGATCTCTATGTAACGATCTTTTGGCACTTTTTCGTTGTAAAGCACCGGCAAAACGCGGTTAAATCTAGCTGAATGATGCCAAAACACATCATAAGCGCCCTCGGGTATTCGCCTATCTTTACCGCGCGCCGTCGTATCGGGCCCTGCGGGCTCTAGCGTGTAGCCGTCCAAAAAGACTTTATCGTTTAAAAATAGCTCAAATTTGCCGAGCGTGCCGTCTTTTATGTTTTTAAATCTTGTAATTTTTAGCTTCATTTTTTACTCCTCATAACTATCATATCTCCTACCTCCGGCTTTATTCGACACGAAATCGCGCACGAATATCAGCACCTCGCTCCCCATCCAAGCCCCTATCCCGCAAATAGCAAAGCTCACACGCTCGTCTTTGGCAAAGAAAAAGGCTATCTCATAAACTACGTAAGCGCTAAAGCACCCGTCCCACGTTCTTTTGGCTAGCTCCTTTATCCCGCCGCTGCCTCCGTTTTTGATAAAGGCCGTTATTGATCCCGCGCAGCCTATGATCATCACGTAGAAAAGATAGTGCATTTCCACGGACTAGGCCTTAAAAATCGTTAGTAGTTTCGCGGGACTTAGTAGGACGTTTATCACGCCCTGAGTGACCGCCCAGGCCGTGAGGGCTATGTCTTTGTTGTAAAAAAGGCGCTCATAAAAGCTATACGCGGCGATGCTAAAAAGTATAATAAACACCGCACCCAGCGCCAGCACTAGCCAACGCCTAAATTTACTTTTTGGCTCGGGTAAAAGCTTAATTTCGCTCATTTTTACTCCTTGACCGACTCATACTCTTGCGATGCGCAGCCCTTCAAAAGCTCCTCGCACGTTTTATAATATTCCATCAACTCGCGCGCGGTTTGTATATCCTCATAATCGTATTTTGGCTTATTTGGCATTTTATTTATACAACGTATCGGCACTAATTTATTCATTTTGCACATCCTTTCAAAAGCCTATCCGCCTCTACCGCATACCCCATCAGCTCTTTAAACGTCTCGGGCTCGCTCGGGTCGTATTCGGGCGGCGTAGGCAAATCCTCGCGCTTTATGCAAGCTATGGGGGTTTTTACCTCCTGATACTCCGTGCGCGTGATGATTTGGGGCTCTTTGCTTGCGCAGCCGCCGAGAAATAATCCGCAAGCGATAACTAAAGCAACGGTTCGGTATTTCCGAACGGCTCGTTTACTTTCCCGATTCATTTTCTCTCCTTAAAGGACTTAGCCGTTACCGCCGCCGCGTCCTCGTAAAATTTCAGCTTCTTTTCGCACGCGTCGTCCTTGCTAGGCGCGGCAAGCTTTTTAAATCTCGCCTTTGCCTTGTTTGCTTCCTTGATAGCGTCTTGCGTTTTTACTTCGAGCGCTTCAAATTTGGCGTTTTGAGTCTCTAATTTGTCGCCGCAAGCTTTTAAATTCGACTTTTCTATGTCGCGACTTATTTTTTCGGCGGCGAGCTTTATGTTTAGATCGCTTATTTTTTCAATCATGGAATCGTTTGAAATTTTAAAAAATACGCACGATCCTATTATGATTCCGACTAGCGCGCAAACTATCGCAAGCCATATTTTATTACCGCCTACAAAACTCGCGACGGTGGATAAAACGGTTTTTATCATTTTTCTCTCCCATACTTTAGCTTATGGTAAATACGGACGCAGATATAAAATAAATTTTGAGTAAAAGCGCCGGCTCCGCACTCTCTCAAAGCCTCTTTTAGTTTAAGATCGGCAAATTTAAAACCTTCGTTTTTGCTTTTAAATTTGTCGTTTTGTATGGTCTGATCGCTTAGATCGCAAAGGTAGTCGTGCAAAACGATAGCCTTTAGGTATTTTGGGATAAAGGGCGGATAAAAGATATAAAAAACTCTAGGGATATTCGCTCCGTTGGTTTTATACCCTTTGGGTATCGTTATGCCTAAAATTTCAAAATCCTGCGTAAGTTCGTATCTGTTTTCGCAAAGCGGCGTAACGTTTAAGTCCATCTATCACTCTCCAAAATCTATATTTACGGCATTTAGCTCGGTTTCGTCTTTGGCGTCCTCGATCATCTTTTCAAGCTGCCATTTTTTGGAGTATAAATTTATGCCTTTGGTTTGTATCGCCGTTTTAACGGCCTTTAGTTGCGCTAGGTCTAAATTTTTACTCGTATTGTCGAACATCCTAAAAGCTATCGTTCCGCTTTTTCCGCACAAGTCGATCAGCGTCATTACGTTTATGAGATATTGCACGCCCGCATCTACGTCGCCTATGCCGTCTACGTAAACCTTGCTTTTAGATACGGCCTCGTTAAATTTAGACGTTAAAACGCCTTTTAGATACCCCTTTCTACCTTCGATGCTAGCTTTAAAGCTGTTTGCCTCGCTTAAAAGCATAGGATTTAGCTCGCTTGTGATTTCTGCAAAAAACCAAGCTTCATCATCGCTACTAAACGGTTTATCAGTCTGTGGATTTATACTTAACGCCTTTGTCTCGCCTCTATCTTCATAATATATAGTCTTATTTTTTATCTCTTTGTATTGCATATTTTATCCTTGAATACTCACTTCTATGATATTGACTATTTTCGCATTTGTGTTCATTGCTTTAGCTGCAGCTTCTGCCTCAGTCCTAAAAGTTCCTGCCGGAAATATTAGTTTTGATATAGGTTGCCCACTGGTTGTAGTAGAAAGCCCAATATGCGCTATCCATATATACCCACTAGGACAAATACTGCCTGCATTTCTTATTATTTTACGCATTTTCCAACTCCTCGTATTTAACTAAATAATTTAAATATTTTTGAGTGCCTTGATTGCCACTCGTTTTTATGATTAGCTCTTCATCGCTTGAAATATATAGCGGTGTAGCAGCTCCACCAATAGCAAACTCACCAAGCGCTAAAACTACATTGCCGCTTGTCTTTTTTGATATAAATAAAGCTACATTATCATGCACAGCCTCGGTTTTGTTCAACTTTGACGTCTGAACTACCGTAAAAAAATCAAGTGCTGTTACTATTATAGTTTTACCGTCAATGCCGCTAATTATCGTATGACTTGATTCTTTTTCCAAAAACTTATCTTTTACTCTTTTAAATTTCATCTTTTATCCTTTATGAAAATATCAATGCGTCTAGAAATGCGCTGTTACTATTTTGATTAAGCGTTACACCACTGCTTAATCCAAGAAGCATCGAGTCTATTTCGTTTTTGTTATAAACTCTTGTTTTATCATACTTGCCGGCTAGCAGAGCATCGACCTCCTCTTTTGTGTAAGTAGTAAGCTGGTCAGCCTTTTGTTCTAGTAGTTCGTTTGTTTGGGTTTTTGTATATGCATCAAGCTGATCGGGTATCTCCGGTATCAGAGCATCTACTTCCTCTTTTGTATAGGTATCTGCCTTATCCGCCTTATCAGTCTCTACATGCTTACCGGCAAACCTCTCATCGCTTTGCGTTTTGGTATAGACGTGAATTTTATCAGCCTTTTTACCCAGCTCAAATACCACAAACTCCTTACTCACGCTTGATATGTCGTTATTTACCGTAATTTGGACGTTCTCTGTGCTACTTACCTCAATCACAAAGCGAATTTTTAACTCCTTTGCACTCCCTTCATCGAGATTTGGTTTATATGTAGGCGGCATGATAGCCACTGCAAATAGTTCATTTTCAGCAGTAAATACACCAGCCTCTCTTACATAAAATCCGCCTTGGCTAGGAGGGATTACGGCTTCAACTATTAGATAGTTTGGATTTTGCGGATCTTGCAAAACTGCTGCTATGCCTATTCTAAATTTTTCGTTTTTTAAAGCAGTTTGGCTAACGCTTATATCCCCCTCCCCATCTCCTACTGCTAACTCATTTAATTCTATAAGCTTTTGAGTAGTTTGGGATAGCACTATAAGCTCTGCGCCTTTAGCGGTTAGCAAGGTTTTAAAGCTCATGCTCCAACCTCCAATGTCTCAAGTTCATGTGTAATCGCTGCATAATATACTCCTATGTCTGAATCTCTTTGCGTAATAATCTCAGGGATAATGCGGATCAATTCGCCATCTACCGCAACTCCTTTAAAAATTTCATCTACTTCCACCCTTAGGCTTATCTCTATGCCGCCAAGTGTAGAGCGAACGTTTTTATAATTTTCAACCAACTCATCAAGTTTTCTAAAACCCTCTTTGCTCACGCCTCTTTCATCCGGCTCAATCTCAAGTCTGAAGTGATAAGGCTCTCCGCCGTAATCTTGCCACTCTTTTAAAACAATCCCTTTATAAAAAGAGTTAAGTGCCTTTTCAAGACTAAAAAAAGTTCCTTCAAAAAAATAAGTTTTTAGAGGTTCATCCAAAAGCCCTTTAGTCTCTTCTAGACTTTGGGATGCCGGCTCAATATCAAAAGTTTGTGCTAAAAACGCCCTATTAAAATCATCTTGTTCATAGAAAAAACGCTTATCAAATCTTAACCACTGAGACATTTTGCTTCCCAATACCTGATCAACTCGGAATAAAGTATCGTTATAAGTTCTCAGGTCTAGCATCAGTCAGCCTTTTTTAAAATTTGCAATGAATTAAGTATCAAAATACTATCCCTATTTGATTGCGGTATTTCGCTCTTTATTTCAACCGCTATAGTGTTTTCATCAAAAGCTATCTCGATGATCTGAGAAAAATGCGGAGTAAAACCGATGTCTATATTTGCGAAATAATCTCTTAACTTTTGATCTGCATTCTTTAAAACTTCTGCAAACATATAGTCTTGTCTTAGTCTAACTTCAATAACTAAGTCAAATTTGATCTGCATTGCTTCTTTCATTAAAACATTATCGGTAAGCGGTACTCTATCTTGCAGAGCTTCGGATATTTTGGCTTCGGCGATATTTTTTTCGTATTTTGAAAAATAAACTATCTGCACGACACCGGGGCTTAAATGATAGACGTTAGCCTTTGTTATGCCCTCGATGCTTAAAATATAAAAAAGATAGCTTTTTTGACTCCCCGCAGTGCTAAAACGATGCAAAGCGAGCAAAAACCTATTTCTTAGCTCATCATCGTTTTCGCGCGCTTTAAAGCCGCTAAAGGGTTTTGTCATTTTGATTGTTTTGATATAGATGTTGGGGATCTCTAGCACCGTAGTTTCGTAATTTTCTTTAAAATATCCGCCGGCTTCGATTTTAACAGTCGCCTCGTCTGCGATATTTGCATCCTCAAGCAAAAAGGCAAAATGCCCCTTTCCGTCGGTAAATTTGCTGCCTTTTGGTAGAAAAGTAGCCGAATTTACAGTTATTTCAACTTCTGCTATAGGCTTTACTTCTTCATTTCGCTTAATCCCGATAAGAGATACTAGCTCATCAAGGTATTCTCCAGTGCTAAAATTTAGATAATTATTGGCAATCTTGATATTTATGAGCTCAAAAAAATTATTAAGCCTAAATAAAAATATATCGATGAGCGTCATATAATCATCTCCGACTAAAGGTATATAGTCAAGCTTTCCGCTTTTTACTTTAAATTCATCTACTATACTTTGGCGCTCTCGTTCGATATTTAGAGGCTTGATAAACTGTGGCACTCTTAATGGTTTCATAAACTAAGCCTCACTTCGTTTGTTTTAATATCACCTTTGGCTGTATAGCTTATAACCACGTCCAAAACGTTATCAAATCTTGGCGTAAGATCTATTTTTAGATTTTCAACCCTAGGCTCAAAGGTTAAAATTTGAGATTTCATATCACGCTTTAAAGCCAAAAGCTCGCTTAGAGTCATCTTTTTGTCAATGTATCTATCCAATCCAAATGTCGGACGTAGAGTTTTTGTCAGTTTTGAAGTTTTACAAATGCGCTTTATGCTTTCTATTTCATCTATTTGATACATTTTTAACCTTAAAAATTATAAGGCGGTGCTCCAAAACACACCGCCTCCTTTATGGCTTTAACGAGATTATGATATTAAATTGATGCAGTGTTTTTATACAAGGGATTTTTAGTGCGTATGATGATTTGTGTTCCCGCTATCATCGATAATAGTTCCTGTAGCGTGAATATTTCCTTCTACTTCCAAATTTCCTTTTATTCTAACTTCATTACAAACTATATATATAAGTTTTGGAGATAGTATCTCAAGCGTGGAATTTGAAGTGTCATAACTTATTATTGTGCCGTCTTCATACTCTGTAATCTCTTTTGTTTGAGAGCATCCGCTAGGTTCTGGGGTCTTAGCGTTAAATATGGAGGGCATTGCGTATTTAAATCCTCCGTCTCTAAGTTGATTTACTACTACCTGCTCGCCGATTCGAGGCGGAGAAAACGATCTTTTAAAAGAGTTAGCCCTTTGTGCATAAGGGATAAATTTTGTAATAGTTCCCAAATAATTAACTCTTACCATGCTTTTATCGGGAGTAATTTCGCAAATAGTGCCTATATATTGCATTATGCTCTCCAAATATCAGTCTGATAAATAAACTCTATCTTTATCTCTGTCATAACGTAATCTTTGTCTAAAACTTCTATATTAGATCTATTTATAGCACTAAGATTCATATAGTTAAACTCTTCATCAAATTCTTTAAGTCTATCTAGGGTTTTTGTCAATATCTCATCGTTTTGCGTATATGATGAAGTTATTATGTTTACACTTACGCTTAGTTCGTGTTTTATACGATTTAACGCAGCCGCTTCTATGTTGTCCTCAGTGTCTTTAATAACTATAAGAAGCAGATTGTCTTTATCAAATACGTATATTTCAAAAACTTCTATGCCGTAATTTAGTTCGCTAAGATGATTTTTAAGGGATTTTACTATTTGCGCCCTACGGTTCTTTGATGGCGATGGGGTATTGCTATCTATAGGAATTTGCAGCTCTTCTATAAAATATCTCTTTGACACTAAATCTCCCTTAAAAATAGTCTTTTTAATACTTGGCTTTCGATGATGCTTTTTGTAATCTCATATCTTATGCCTAAAATTTCAACCTCATCTTTAAGCCTTAAGTATTTTGAATCATCAATGGATATAAGGGCGGTAATTTCAGTTCCTACCGCCCCGTCTGAATATATGATTTTAGAGTTTGTGTTAAAATGGCATTTTATAACCTTATCTGTTCTAATACACTTTAAATTTATACTAAAACTCTGGTTTAAAATTGTACTCACATCTCTTTTTACCATACCCAAGTCAATCATTTATATTGCCGTTTTCGTCTATCTTTTTGTTTTTGTTGCTGCCTTTAGATGTTTTTTTATCATCTTTGGCAGTCTTTTTTATTTTCTGCTCATCATCTTTTGTTTGATCATCATCAATATCCGATTCGTCCTCCTCCTCTTCCTTTAACTCCTTGATAGCCCCTATAGTTTCTAATCTTTCTATAAAATTTCTATCGGTTCCACTTGGAAATTTAAAAGTATCTCCCTCTTCATATACCTCATCTATGATCAAGGTAGAGTATAAAACTATATATGTTTTTCCCATAACTTACTCCTTAATGTGATGTTTTAGAAATCGCAAAAGACTTTTCGCGTGCAAGTTTTGCGTCTATATCGTAAAACGCTTGAAGCAATACGTTTCCACCCTCTTGCATTAACGGCAAGATTTCAAGCGATCCGAACGCTCCTATCCAAATGTCCTCAAAGTTTCCGAATATCACATCGCCCGCTTTTAGGTTGTTGTTTTTATAATAGGCGTAGCCCTGTAGGTCCGTATCGCCTACATCTATAAGCATTCTTTCGGTGCTATTACCGCGCCTTGTCGCTCTTAGTTTGCTGATGTCCGTTCCGTTAAAGAAGAATTTTGAATGCTCCGTATCAAACCCTGCGGCATCAAGTTTATCGCCGAATTGCAAAGTTAGCTCAAGCGTAGGCGCCGTCATATAGCCCGTAACGCTTGGAACTCCGCTTGTGGCAAAGAGCCCTTTTACTACACCTTCGCCGTATAGTATGGTTTGCTCTATCTTCTTGCGTATAGCGTCTCTTAGCTTTTTAAACGCAAAACTCTCAAGCGCGAAAGCACTCATATTTAACATAGTTCTCGTGATGATGATGTTGGCGTTTAGAGTGTGCGGGCTAAGAGTGATATTATCGAAATTTAGCTTTTCGGCATCTCTTCTTTTACCCTCCTCGACAAAATCGGCAGTAATCTCTGAGGTATCTCTCGGGATAGTTAGATTTGCACTTAGGTTAGGTAGCCAAGTGCAGAAATTTAACAGCTTGCTCTCTTGCTTTATCTGCTCTATTAAAAGATCGCTTCTAAACTCTCTATCTACTCCTCCCGGTGCGGTCACGGTGCTTGTAATCTGATCGTTAAAATTGGCTATAAAGCTATCTGGCACGGCAAAGCGCCCTATCTCTTTGCCTCTATACTCCATCTCTCTTGAAAGGTCTATATTTCTATCGACTGCGGATTTGATGATATTAGCAAGGCTGAAATTTCGCTCATCGGCTCTTTTTGTGATCACATTTACGCTCTTAATCTCGCTTTGAGAATTTAAGGTGGCCATATCGCGAGAAAACTCGGCGTAACTTCTGCCTTCGCTTATGGCTTCTAACCCCTCCTTTTCGCGTCCTAGTATCTTTGCAAGCTCTATGATATTGCTTCTGTTTTCATCATGAGCCTTTTGCTTTTCGCTAAATTTAGCTAACTCTTCATTAGCTTGTGTTTCTTGCAATTCTTCTTTAATTTCTAGTGGTTTTGGCATATTTTCTCCTTGTTTTGGTTTATTAAATTTTGAAACTACTGCGTTCTTGTCTGCCCCTTGCCAAACTGCGGATAACTCTACAACTTCGCCCTCGTAAATTTGATAATGTTCTACTCCATCGATTTTATCCATCTCTTTTACTTTATAATCTCCAAACCCGACACTAACCGAGTTGCTTAGCCCGGCTTTGTATTTGGCGTAAGCCTCTTTTGAATCTGCTACCTCATCGCTAAATTTAACTTTGGCTTTTATGTTTCCGTTTTCAAATTTAGCCTCTACAATCTTGCCGATAGCGTTTTGGAATGTAGGATTGTGATCTTTATATAGTGTTTTTGCATTAAATTTAACGCCTTTTGTATCTACGCTAAGATAATACTCATCGCCCCAAAAGCTCACTCTTTTATGCAGATTATCTTTTGATAAGGCAATAAAACTTATAGTCTTGTTTTCGTCATCAAATCCGGTATCCTTACTAAAAGACACGCTGAAATTTTGCATCTCTTTTAACAATTCCTCATTCATTCTTGCTCCTTGAATTTCTAATATTTTCAATCTCTTTTAGTTTGGCGACTATCAGCTTTTCTTTTTCAAGCTCATCAAGATAAGTGTCATACTCAATGCCTTTTTCTCTCAATACCTCAACACGAGTCTTAAAACCACTATCTATAGCTTTTGAATTTGCCGCTACTTCCTTACTAGGATCTATATACTCCCACCCTTGAGGTTTAAATGAGAAATGAGCTAATACTAAAGCATATTCGCTTGGAGTTATTTTGTTGGCTAAAAGCTCAATAAGTAGCCACTCTTTAAAGATTGTATTGTGCATTTTGCGGCGTAAGAAGTTTTGAGTTCGTCTAAATCCTCTGCGCTCCGCTGTGGTTCCTTGTCTAATAGAGCTATAATTAACGCTACTCAAATCTCCTGTTAGAGTTGCGTAAGATATGCCAAGTGAGCGCGCTACTTCTTGATTTGTGCTTTTTAGATAAAATTCTATATTTGTTGGGTTATGAGGATCTATAAAATGTGGCTGTATGCCATCATCTAAAAACCTCATAGTTCCTACTTCTACGCTTTCAGGAAGCTCAACGCTTGAATTTTCTATAAGCTCCCCTGTATTTTCATCAAACTCAGGAATTGCTCCGCCAAGTGGACTGTCGTCTTTTCTTAGATAAAACCCGGTCATTTCACTGCCAAGTCTTGCTCTATTTAGTTCTGCTTTTTTAAATTTATCTTTTTGATGAATATCCAGTATCGCGCTTGCTAGTTTTGAATTACCTCTTGTTTGTTTTGCGATGAGCGGCTTTTTGATATGTATAATATCCTTAGCCTCAATAACTAGTCTTTCGTTTCCATCTTTTTTAACGTAGTATCTAATAGGCGTTAAACTATATTTACTCGCTCTTTGTATGCCACATTTGATATTTAGGGCTTCATCGTTAAAGTCGTTATCTATATCATCGGCATCGATAAGCTCGATTTTAAGCGCTTGACCTCTAATAATCCTTATAAAAGCCTCTCCGTCTCTATATAAGGCATTTAAAACTAGCTCTTCATAATCTTCAAAATCATATACTCCGTGCAGGCAGCACTCTTGCTCCCAATCAAAAAAGGCGTTTTGAATAGCGGTATTTAACTTTCTATTTTGTGTTGCAATATCAAGCACAAAACCGCTCTCGCCTAGAATTTCAGAGTCGAGCATATCAAAAAGCCGCTTGCAAGGCTTACTGCCGTGCTTAGGCTTCTTGCTTGATTTCTTAAGATTTTATTTGCATTGTCGGGATCAGTGTTTCTTATAAGCCTTGTAAGTTCGCCTCTGTTAATCTCGGGGGCTTCAAGGCTTGGATAGCGAAATAGGCTTACTTTTTGTTTTCGCCCTGAACCAAAAAAGCCGCTTTTGCCTCTTATTTTGGTTTGGTTTTTAGAAAAAATATTAAATATCTTCATTAGTAGCTACCGCCAAATACGTATTTAACGCTCTTTTTGTCTTTTTGCATGTCTTTAACGGTAAGTTTTTTAATGCGCCTTAGCTCATCAATAAGCTCAAGCGGAGTGCGTTTAACGATTTTGATGTTGTCAATCCAATACTCCTTGATTTCTATACCATTGCTTAAATTTGCTATAACACTGTCTATGGCTTCGTCTATTTTTTTGATTTTTTCTTGCGCTTTCATAGAGGCAAGATTAACAAAACGGAGTGTTTTATTTATACAAGGGATTTAAAGGCGAGAAGTTATCCCGCCTTAATCTTCGTAGATGTAATTGTTTAAATTAATTACTTATGAGCTCCGGCACCTGCAAGATACCCAAAGACGCCCGAAAATGTAGAGGCTAAAAGACCAAGTCCTATAGCTTGATCGCCGTTAATTAAAAGATATATACTTACAATTACCATAATTGCTACCGCAACGGCTCCGACTATTAACGACTTATTCCATCTATCGTTAGCATTTTTAGCTTGGAGCATAGCGTATTCAAATTGTCTTTGATTGTCCTCGCTAGTAGCTTGTATCTGAGCTAAAGCGGTGCGTTGCTTGCTTGTCTCTATCTTGGAGATAACATCGCCCACCTTTTCAAGAGTTTCGGTATTTATGCTCTCGACTGCAGAGCTATCGCTATCGTCTATAATTTCACTATCGACTAACTCATTGTTATTGGATTGTTTTTGATTTTTAATATTTTCCGCCATACTTTCCCCTAGCGTTGGCGATAAAGCTATTTCCGCTTTGGGCTAAAAAGCCTATAGAGCTTTTAATAACCGCTAATTCCACGGGCTCTATCTCTAAGGTATAGCCCTGATAGTTCTTATATACTACTTTTACGACGCTTTGAGTGGTATTGTTTTGCAATTTTTTAGCTCTTGCGAATATATTTGTATTTAATGACATGGTGATTCCTTAATCCGTGAATAGAAAAGATATCAAAAAATAATTAATACAATGCTTAAAAATTAAATTTGAAATCAAGAGAATTTCCTAAAGCGTATTAAGGCGAGAAGTTATCCCGCCTTAATCTTCGTAGATGTAGTTGTTTAAATTTGATAGTCCGTTTTGGATTTGGGTTAAAAAGTCCATCGATACTCGCTCTTTTTTCTCTTTTTCCTTGTATTTCTTTTTGTAATACTCCAGATCAAGCAAGGTATTATGATAAAGAGCTTTTAAATTTTCATAACTTATATCCTCGTATCTTTTAGCTCTGTCTTCAAATTTGGCTAGTTCGTGTTTTAAAATCGTTATTTTCTTGTTGTGCCGGACTAACTGACCTTTATATCCGTTTATCTCTCTTCGGTGACGTTTGGCTTTATCTATAAGGCAAGCGTTTAAATTCGCCACTTCGCTTATGTATTTGTCAAATTTTAATGCCTGTAGCTCCTTTTCGCACCTGATAAAATACTGCCTAGCCTCTTTGCCTTTGTCGTTATTCTCTACCATGCAAAGCTCTTTAGCCATATCAAGAGTTATAAAATACTCTTTGCGCGGTCGTCTTCCGGTGTATGTGATTTGAATAACATAGTCTTGATTTTCTATGAAGCCGTATTGAGCTATACGGTTTTTAATCCAGTCGGCGAATTTGCTATCGACGGCTAAAAATTTAAAAAGCATTTCAGCCTTAGCCGGGAATGCGCCTTGTAGCTCCGTTGTTGGGAAAGTTAAAGATAGCTGCATATCAAATCCTTATCAAAGTAATTTCAAATGATATGCGAAGTATAACTAATTACTTATCCTTTGTCAAGTTATTCGATAAGAAAATGATATGGAAATGTATATTTTTATTTTTCTAAAATTTTAGAAAAATAAGCAAAGCCCTTAATTTAGGGCTTTTAAGTCCTTTGTTATCAAAAAGATTATGTATTGCGTGAGTGGCAATCCAACCTCATCAGCCTTTCTTTGCAACTCATCTTTTTGTTTATCGCTCAATCTTATCTGAACGATATTGCTGCCTTTGGTTTCTTTTTCATCTGCCATAATGTATCCTTTATGATAAGTATTTGTATATTATTATAGCAGATTTTAAATTAATTCTTTGTTTTTCTGAGGTTTTGGAAAAATCTAAAATCAGCTATTTACTACCTCCAACTCTACTTCAACTGCATTGATTGCAACTAAGTTACTCATGTTATTCCTTTGTATTTATTAAAAGTAACCTAATAAGTTACTTATGAAATGAATAATAACAAAAATCGGTTAGTTTGTCAATACAAAAAGCTAAAATTCAGTTATTTTTTTGTAAAATTGTAACCGAATAAGTTATAAGGCGTAATATGGATATAAATAAATTTGAAGAAGTATTAAAGAGTATAAATTTAAATAAAAAAGATTTTGCAGAAATGACAGGTCTAGCCTATCAAACTATTATTAATTGGGGTAGCACAAATAAAGTGCCCTCTTGGGTTGATACTTGGCTAGATAATTACATCAAAGCCAAATCATACGAAGAGATAAAAAACAAAGTATTTGATATCGAAAAAGTCCAAAAATAGGCTTTTTCTAAAATTTTAGAAAAAGATACGACAAAGGAAAGGATAAAAAATGAAAATAGAAATTTCAAATATGGAGCTATTTGACCTATATATCGGTAAGATTTTTGCGCTTTTGATAGATAGCTTTCCGCTTAAAAAGAATTTTTATCTTTATGAGATAACCGGAGATAAAACCGAATTTGACGAGCCTATAAATTCATGTGAAAAAATAGCCCTTGCAAGCGTTGAGTGGCTTTGCGAAAACGAGTATATAAAGGTAGGCGGATACGGAGGAGATAAGAGCGTGCATAACGCTATCTTAACGGCTAAAGGGCTTATATTGCTTAAACAAACCCCGCCTAGCCTTAAAAACGATGAAAATTTGATGTCAAGACTTGAAAAGGCGGTATCCATTTCAAGCGAAGAGGCTATAAAATCGGTTACTAATAGCATATTAAGCCTAGCTGTCGGGGCTTTAAAATAAAAAAAGGGGGTTAAAATGCAAGCGGACTTTAAAAATATGGATATGTTTAACTTGTATGCGGGTAAGATTTTCGCTATCTTAGCAGGCAGCTTTCCGATAGAAAAAAGCTTTTATCTGTCCGATATAACAGGCGTTATAACCGAGCTTGACGAGCCTTTAAGCAAGGCTGAGAGCTTAGCTCAAGCCTCTATAGAGTGGTTACGCAAAAACGATTATATAAGCTTGGAGCGATACGGCGGAGATAAGAGCGTGCATAACGCTATCTTAACGGCTAAAGGGCTTATAGTGCTTAATCAAACTCCTTCAAATTTAAAAGAGAGCGAAACGATACTAACTAAACTTAAAAAGGCGGTATCCATTTCAAGCGAAGAGGCTATAAAATCGGTTACTAATAGCATATTAAGCCTAGCTGTCGGGGCTTTAAAGTGAAATAACGGCGCGGGTTTTATCTTGTTTTAATTAATAAGTGTGTATATTTATGTGTATAAACAAGGAAATTAAATGGGAAGCTTGGATAAACTTATATCAAAACTAGCGAATAATCCAAAAAATGCAAGCTTTGAAGATTTGCAAAGAATTTTAATAAATTTCGGCTGGGAATTAGAGCACGCAAGAGGCTCGCACCATAAATTTAAAAAAGACAAAGATAGCATAATAATCCCTAGACATAAGCCTATAAAAGAAGTTTATACTCTTGCTGTTTTAGAAAAAATAGGAGCTAAAAAATGAAAAAAGACCTTCAATACTATCTAAATTTGCCTTATACCATAACAGTTAAAAGACTTGATGACGGCGACTATTACGCGCAATATGCCGATTTAGGGCTTACTAAAAATAACCTAATGGCGGGATGGGGAGAGAGTGAAGCGGAGGCAATAAAAGAACTTAAAGAGGCTTTTGCGTGCTATGTGGAGGGCGCTTTAAAAAACGGAGAAAGCATATATGAGCCTATAAAAGAAGATGTAAAAGTGCGCATAAATTTAACTATGCCTAAATCTGTTTTAGAGGCAATCGATCGCGTAAGCTCAAACCGCTCTAAATTTTTAACCGATGCAGCAAATTTAAAGTTAGCTAGCATTTAACTTTTTGTGTTTTTGATAAGTTTCGGGCATCTTAAGCTCTCTTAGTATCTCTTCAAGCTCGTATATAAGTCTGTTTTCTACCTCATCGCTAATTTCTATATTCATCTTTATTCTGTTTGGCAAATTATAAAGCTTATTTGATAAGGTTGATGCTATGTCGCTTAGCTCTTTTTCTAGCTTTTCAATAGGTATAACTTCGCCTTTTTTCTCTGCTAAAGTTAGCTTTTTAATCTCTGCTTCGGCAAATTCTTTCTGAGCTCTAGCCTCTGTAAGTCCATACTGGCTAGTTGCGCCTGCGATTTTATATTCCAGATACTTTTCAACACACTCTTTTAAATCCCACCGGTTGCGCTCAACTTTATCAAAAACGCCCTCATTTTCCAAATCCTGAATGCGCCTAGAGGTTAAAGATAAGATGTCGCCTAATTCACTAGTTGTTACTATCACCTAAATCTCCAAAAAGTGATAGATTTTTTATCGCTCTTTTTTTGACGATCTGCTTTTTAGCTCTTAAATTTTGCATATAGTGCTTATATTTTAAGTTCCCTTCGCAAAATGCATTTATAATCAAATCCGCCATATCTGATTTTTTAAGATCGTAGGCTTCACAGAGCTGCTCAAATTTTGAAGCACACTCTATACTTATCGTCATGTCATATCTAGTTTTCTTGATCATTAAATTATCATGGACTTTTTTCATTTTTGTTTCACTTCCACTTTTTTCTTAACTGATTTAATAAGTTTTGCGGCGGCATACGCAAGCAGTGTTATATCTAGTGCCTCGTTACGATCTCTTGTCTTTACCCATTTTAGTTTAGAATATCCGTTTTTATCTTTTACTTTTTCGATTTTCTCTGCAGTAAGTTGATTAAAAAACTCCTGAGTATAGCTCTCGTTATAGTGAAAATACCCTTCTGAAGGCTTTTTTATATGCAGAAGTCTATAAATTTCATTCTTGCCGGCACAGGTGCCAACAGGCATAAATTTAACGCCTTTTTTGATATTTTTTACTTTATTTAAAAATGAGGCTTTTGAGCTTTGCTCGCTTAGCCCCTTTGTGGCTATAAATCTTTTATCAAGGCTCACGAGCTTGTAAGTTCTCTCAGTATTAAATCCGCTGTCTATACATGCAAGCGAAATGGCAAATATTTTGCCGTCCTCCCTTTTAAATTTCTTTACAAGCTCTTTATACGCCTCCATCCAAACCTTATCCTGATCAGTATTGCCCCAAACTTGGACATACTCAAGGTTAAAGGCCTCAAGCCCTCTAGCCCATCCTATGAAATTTATCTCTATTCTGTTATCTTGTATGTCAGCTCCCGCAGTTATAAACTCTACGCTTGCCGGGAAGTTATCGTTAGTATATTCTTCTCTTCTGTTATATAGCTCATTTTCATTAAATTTAACAGAAGGCGGCTCAAAGCCCTCGCATTTTATAGTGTTAATAAATGTTTGAAGTTTTAGCTGATCGTTTTTGCTCTCATACCAATCTTTAGCAATATCGCTCATTTTAAAGTATGGGCTATAAATAGCATTTAAAAAAAATCCGGCTGTTTTTGAAGATTGATTTTGAGCTATCCACTTGCCGCTTCTTACCGCCTCGTTCTTTTCTTGCTCGCTCAACAAAGACCCGCACTCGGCACATTGATATTTTGCGCTGTCATAAATTGGGTTGTCGTTTTTGTCTTTATCCCAAACCAAATACTCAAATTTAAGAGTTTGAGAAAATCCGCAATGAGGACAATCGACATAGAAAAATCGCTTGTCTGATGATGCAAATTCAGCCTCAATCGTTGAGCTACCTTTGATGGTTGGAGTTGAGCTAATTATGATCTTTCTATCTGCAAAAGTGATAGTTCGCTTCTCTGCAAGTTTTATGCTATCTCCCTCTTTTGTAGCCTCGCATCTATCGGCTTCATCAACAAGTAGCACTTTTATAGGCTTACTTGCAAGCTTTGAAGGAGAATTTGATCCAACAAGAGCTAAATTTCCACCCCTAAAGTTTTTTATCAAAATAGTATTATTGGCATCGTTTGAGTTTATAAGATCATTTAGGCTCTTGCAATCTCTGATCATAGGTGCCAATCTTCGCTTTGAGTAATCTTCCGCATCGTTTTCATTTGGTAGCATAAATAGTATTGTGCTTGGCTCTTGATGTATGTAATATCCTATGGTGTTATTAATCATTTCACTTTTGCCAAGTTGAGATGCCCAAAGCAGTACAATTTTACGCCTTTTTTGATTTGAAATTTCATTCATTGGCTCAATCTGGTAGGAGAAAGGCTTAAATTTTCCGTAGTTGGATGAACTCTCACGCGACAATACTCTAAATTTTTCAGCCCACTCTGTTAAATTTAGCCTGGGTTTAATAAAAATAGCGTTAGCAAAAATATCTATTATTTTTCCCATTTTGCATTCAGATTTTAATATTTTTAGAAATTTGTTTGAAGTCAGTGGCTCAGTTATTCAAAAAAGCTTTTTTGCTTTTTAAGATTTTATCTTTTTTTGCATAAAAAATCAAATAAAAGCCCTAAAAATAGGGGTTTTTAATAATATATTTATGTATTTATACAATTATGAGAATATTTTTAAGCTTTACTGCATTTTTTTACTAAAAATATCAGGAAAAATACGTTAAAAACGAAAACGAACCCCTTTAAGATTATTTATATCTCTCAATCTTTCGCGAGACGCCACCGCAGTTTAAAATATTTTTCAGGAAGGACCCAAAATATTTTACAAGTATTGACACCGCTATTAAGAACTTAAGTATTGTTTGGTTTTGTAGTATTATATGCTTAAATGTTTTTTGCAAAAGACTTACAAATAGCGCCTATAGCGCGCCATATAATGTTTTTGGCATATTGCACATTAAGCGGATATTAAGCAAACGTATATCCCTTGACTTCAGCGGACTTTAAGCGATGGTATATGGGGTATTTATCGGAAATTAAGGTAATAATATCTTCATCACGTGTATAAAATTCATCTTATTTTTTGATAGCCTATATAACAAAAAAGGATAAAAATGTTAATAGTAATAGACAGATATATATTTGAGGTCAAGCATAATATTTTTAATATCACTAAGACTACCAGTATAAACTTTGACAAACAAAACACAATAACAAAACCGGTTTACACTCATCTTGGAGGATATGAAGATGAGGTTAGCTTTGATGCGACAATACTCCTTGATGATATGTCTGACTTTAAAGGTTTTGAAAATCTAGTAAAGCTAGGCATACCGCTCAATATATCTAGCTTTGACTTAACCGAGGATAGACAAATTTTTATAACAAAGCTTACTCAGAATATATCAAATTGGGTAAAAACACAAATGAATGGAGTATTTTATTACACTAAAAAAATACAAATATCGGGCTACTTGGTAGAGCCACCTAAGATATAAAAGGGCATAAAATGAGCGGAAAGAATGACAAAGAGCTAGATAGATTGCGCAAAAATGTTCAAAACGCTATGAACAGGACATTAACAAAAGTTAAAAGGGAGCAGTCTAGCTCAATAATATCACGCCTTGCGCTTACTAAGAAAAAAATAAACTTCTTGACTACGCATAAAAGAGCCAGCCCTAATGATATGAATATTAAGATTTTTACTTTTAGAAAACAGATTACGCCCACCATGTTACCAAGAAAAGCTACAAGTAGCGGGGTAGTAGTTAGTTTAAATAAGCAAAAGAGCATAACTTTAGCAGGATTTGCAGAACAAAAGCCAAGAGATGGCGGCGGTAAATTCTTAATTACCAGTAAAACCCCCAAAAATAGTGATTTTTCTATTTCACGTCATTTATTAAAGTCAAGCTATAAAACATCGCATGGTACTATATTATCTAAGCCTCGTGAAGCTTTTATAGCAAAAAAACTAGATGATGATTTAGCAGAGTACGCATTAAAAGATATAAACAAGTTACTTGCAGTAGCAAATGATATTTTTACCGAGGAGTTAAACAAATGAGATACCTAGCAAAAGACGGCGACACGTTAGATGCTATATGCTACAAACGCTACAAAACAATAGACGATGATGTCTACTCTCAATTTTTAAGAGCCAATGAAAATCTATTAAATAAAGAATTTTTATCGGGCGGAGATATAGTAAATTTGCCCGATATTGAAATCAAGCAAGTCAAAAAGGTTACTTATCTATGGGAATAACATCAAAATATCTATCGCCAAAAGTAAAAATTTTATATAACGGAGTAGACAAAACACATGTAATGGATTGGATAAATATAAGCATAAATGACAATGAAGGCAAAGATACAGACAAGCTAAATATAGTTCTAGGATATGGTAGTCCTGCGCCTAGGCTTAAAGATGATATTGAAATTTATGTAGATGGATACTTCCTAGGCCATTTTAAAATCGCTACTATAAAAACAAAATACAAAATAACCTATGATATAGAGGCTATATCGGCTGATTTTATGAGCTCGCTAAAAGACCGCAAAAGCAGATCTCACATAGGACTCAGCTACAAACAAATTATTGAAAATATAGCAAAAGAACATGGATTGAGAACCAAAATAAATTTTGATAGATCTAATGAAGTGGTAGAGTTAGAGCAACACGATATGAGTGACGTGGCATTTTGCGAGAAGATAGCCAAAGATCTAGATTTAACTTTTAGTATAAAAAATAAAACCATGATTTTTATTGATCGGGACAAAGTAGCAGACAGAGTTGATTATATTATAAAAGAAGAGGACTATTTAGAGCTTAATTTTGAACAAACAGAAATCACAAACTACTCTTCATGCGAGGTTACATGGAGAGATGCTGCGACAGGAGAAGATAAAGTAACTGTAGTAGGCAGTGGGGCTCCAGTATTAAAAAGGCAACTTTTTTCTGCAGACAATGAGAATGAAGCCATAAAAATAGGACAGAGCTATCTACAAAACAATCAAAACAATACTTTTAAAGGCAATGTAAGATGTATGGGGGTACCCTTTTTTGCCGGAGGATATTTAAATTTGCAGATTGAAAATAAAATATATAGAGTAATAATAAAAAAGATAACACATACTATTAATCAATCATGGACCAGCAATATAGATTTTTTTTAAAAAGATATAGTTTTTACGGAGTTTTAAAAGAATACTTTTAATTAAAATCCCTAAAAATAGGGATTATTCCATATAATTACAGTCCGACCTCTGGCACCATTTATAACTGATTAAAAATCCTTGTTTATAACAACTGATTCTTTTCGTAGTAAGCTATTATCTTATTATGTACTAAAAGCGAGATGTATATCACTACTCCGCCGATGATAAGGCGTGCAAGATCTGCATCCTTATGCCAAAATACCAAATTCACAATGATCGCAGTAGGTATGAGTGCGTTATTCATGATCGCTAAAGTTCCGCTATCAACCTCGCATGCGCCTTTGTTCCACATGAAGTATCCAAGCCCGCTAGCGCCGATACCAAGCCAAAGAAGCACTAAAGACTGCGTCATATCAAGTGAAATTTTCTCGAAATTTCCAAATACACCAAACGCTACGCCGGTTACCATTGAAGCACCTACAAAAAACCAGCCAAAAAGCCCCTTTTGCTCGCTAAATCCCTTGCTTTCAAGCAAAAATTTATACGCACTCTGTCCGACACCAAAGCATAAATTTGCGCCTTGAACCAGCAAAAATCCAAGCCAGAAATTGCTATTTACACCGCCGTATTTGATGATAAAAGCACCAAAAACCGCAACCGCAACGCTAAGTAGATAAAGCGGGCGCAAGCGTTTGGCAAAAAGATCATAAACCACGCTTACGTAAAAAGGCGTAAATATCGTAAACAGCGCTACTTCAGGCACACTTAGATACAAAAACGAGTTGTAGTAAAACATATACATAGCCCCGATTTGAACCGCGCCTATGAGTGCGATCTTGGCGTAAATGGAGGCGTTTTTCGCCTCAAATTTCATAAACGGCAAAAAGACAAGAAGCGCCAAAACAACGCGCGAAAATGCCGCAAAGTAGCTATCGACTCTGCCTGCTAAAAACTCGCCTATCAAACTAAAACTAAAAGCCCAAAGCAATGTCACAAAAATAAGTTTATTCACCGATTATCCTCCAAAAAATTTTAAAATGATAATAAATTAGCCTTAAATCTAGCTTCCCGCTAGCCTTAATCAAATTTCAAAAACTCCCTCATCATGCAAGCTCCGCTAGCTCCGGCGTCCTTGATCTGGCTTAAATTTTTAGCATTTATCCCGCCGATAGCGTATGTCTTAATGTTTAAATTTGCACAAATTTCTTTTAGAAACTCTAGTCCTTTAGAAGGTTCGCCTTCGTGACTCTTTGTCTTAAAGATATGTCCTACTACTACATAGTTTGCACCTAAATTTTGTGCCATAATGGCTTCATCAAGATAGTGAACCGAAACTCCGATAGTTAAATTTGCGCTTTTAGCTAAATCTCGTTTGTTTTTTGACTCATTAAATTTCACAAATTCACCAAAAGGAAGGTGTAAATTTTTAACTCCAAGCCTTAAAGCGACATCTAAATGTGTATGCAAAATGAGCTTAGTCTCAGAATTTCTAGTTATTTTTAGCACCTCTAAAGCTAAATTTTCATATTCACACTCACTTAAGTCCTTTTCTCTTAAGATAACAGCATTTGGCTTTTTTTCGCTAACTATACGCGATAAATCGCCTAAAAAATCCCTACTTAAATGGCGATTTGTAACGCAAATAAGCTCAAACATAGATGTGATTGCTCATCACGGGCTGCAGATTAAGCGCGCGGATATCGGTGTAAATTTCATTCACTCCGCGAGTATCGTCTATCTCAAACTGCTCGTCGCCCTTTTTGCCGGCATCAGAGTGAGTGCCGACCCCTACGCTAACACCTGCCGAAATTTTACTTGCGGCTACTTTTATGATCCCGTTTCTAAATTTCGCACTCTCGCGTGTTGAGATCGTGATATTAGCAAAAGGAAGAAAAATTCTATAAGCGCAAATCACCTGAAAAAGGCTTCTTTCATCCACTTCGCCCGCGTTTACTTCGCTCTTATTTTTAGCAGGTCTTAGCCTAGGACAGGATATCGCGATTTCTGCGTGCGGATATTTTTGCTGGATAAAATTTGCATGAATCGCCGTTGCAAAGGCGTCTTTTCTAAAGTCATCAAGCCCAAGCAAAGCCGCAAACCCAACGCTTCTCATGCCGCCCATAAGCGCTCTTTCTTGAGCGTTGAAGCGATAAGCAAAGCTCATCTTCTGCCCGCCGATATGAACCTGCGCGTATTTTTCTGGGCTATATGTCTCTTGAAAAACTATCACGTAATCCACGCCACACTCGTGCAAGTAGGTGTATTCATCTGAATTTAGCGGGTAAATTTCAACACCAACGTTGCTAAAGAGCCTTGAAGCCTCTTTGCAGGCCTCGCCTATATAGCTTAGATCTCGCTTCTTAGCGCTCTCGCCCGTAAGTATCAGCACATCTTTAAGCCCGCTTTTTGCGATATTTTCAAGCTCCGTTTTTACCTCGTCTATCTTTAGCCTTAGGCGCGAAATTTTATTATGCGAGCTAAATCCGCAATAAACGCAGTTGCTATCGCAAAAATTTGAGATATAAAGCGGAGTAAAAAGCTCGATACTGTTACCAAAATACCTCTTCATATCACTTTGCGCGCGAGCCGCCATCTCTTCTAGAAAGTCGCCTGCCGCGGGGCTTAAAAGCGCACGCAAGCCCTCTATATCCACTCGCTGCATCTTTAGCGCTCTTGCCACATCAGCTTTGCCGTAGCGCTTGTATTCGTAACTCTCTCTAAGGCTTAAAACGCGCTTCATCAGGCTTTCATCTATGCGCTGCATGCCTTCCATATAGCTCATCACGTCAAAATTTTTCACGCCCTACTCCAAAAATCCGCTCAGAGGACTAGAGGCTCTTGCGATTTCACTCACCTCGCCAAGCCCAGCCAGATAGGCAAGTCTGCCCGCTTCGATAGATAGCGCAAAAGCCTTTGCCATCGCGCGCACATCACCCGAAGTTGCAATGGCTGTATTTGCCATCACGGCAGCACAACCCATCTGCATCGCCTCGCACGCTTGAGAAGGGCTTCCGATGCCCGCATCAACTATCACAGGCAGATCTATCTCGTCTATTAAAATTTTTATAAACTCGCGAGTGGCAAGCCCTTTGTTCGTGCCGATAGGCGCTCCAAGAGGCATCACACAAGCAGCGCCCGCATTTACAAGATCGCGCGCCACGTTTAGATCAGGATACATGTAAGGCATCACGACAAAGCCCAAATTTGCAAGCTTTTCCGTTGCTTTTATCGTCTCATAGTTATCGGGCAGCAGATATCTGCTATCTTTTATGCACTCAACCTTAACGAAGTCGCCACATCCAAGCTCGCGCGCAAGTTTTGCGATACGTACGGCTTCATCGGCGTTTCTGGCTCCTGAAGTGTTTGGCAGGATAGTGATATCCTTTGGGATAAAATCAAGTATGTTTTCGCTTCCGCCATCATTTACCCTGCGAAGTGCAAGCGTAACGATCTGAGCCTTTGCGTCCTTTATCGCAGCCTCAAGCAAAGATAGAGAAAATTTGCCAGAACCCAAGATAAAGCGAGAGCTAAATTTATGCCCGCTAAGCTCTAAAAAATCATCATTAATATCCATCATCCACCACCTACAAAGCAAACTATCTCGACTCTATCCCCGTCATTGAATTTAGAGTCAAATTTATCCCTCGGCAAAATCTCACCATTGATTTCCACAGCCATATACTCTTTATTGAATCCTTTTTGACAAGCGAATTCATCGACACTTTTGCCGATGAAGGCACTCTCGTCTTTGCCGTTTATTATTAGCATATTTTTTCTTTTGGGTTAAATTTGCATCAGAAGTAGCGCATCTTCCTACGTCGGCATTATCCGCTTCAGGTTTAAGGGTCTAAGACCTGCGCCTAATCTCAGCTAACGCTCCCCTGATACATGCGTGATTATACTTATTTTTTCTAAATTTACGCAAGCTTATTTGGCTGTCTTGACTCCATCTTCACGCTTAAAATACTAGCCACCAATGCGTAAAAAGCTATACTTAAACTAACGCAGAGTCCAAATAGACTTATGGCGTTTGTCGAACTAAAAAAGAGCATAAAGAACGATATAAAGCTGGTTAGCGATGCAGTAAGAATCCCAAAAATACGCTCGTTGCTCATCAAATCTTGATTCATCGCAAATATCATATAATCAATTCCAACAGCGCTTGCCAATATGAGCCCAAATACGACAAATATGTTTATATGAAAACCAAATATAATAAATGCGCACAAAATTATAAGTATACCAAGAGCGATAAGGCTCATTACAATAAAGGCTTTGGCAAAACCAAAAAATAACCATAAAACCATAAAAGCTAAGCAAAATGCAGCTATCTTTAATATTACCGCAGAGTGTTTTGCTTCGGTAAAATTTTGATTTAGAGCATCTACAAAATTAACACTAAAGGCATTATGTTTAGCTAAAATCTCGCTGCTTTGATTATTTTCTATAAATCCATCGGCATATATTACGCTGCTTTTATTCTCTAGTATAAATTTTTTAAATTCTCTTGCTAAATTGCTACTTAAAATTTCATCTATACTTAGTGTATTAAAATTAACAATCTTCTCAAATTCGGCCTTTAATAGCTCCTTATCAATGCCTAAATTTTGATAAAAACCAGATATTTTACTATCGGTTTTAGCTTTTTTAAATAGCTCTTTTATACTGTCTTGTTCCGTTTTGCTTAAAAATATTTTTGAAATTGACGAGTAGTCTTGAATCAATTTTGCATCTTTAAGCTCTTTTATTAAAGCTCTTTCTTTAGCTATTATGTCCTCGTCCTCTCTAACGACTATCATTGAATTTGAGACGTTTGTGCCTGTTATATGTGCGATTTTTACGGAATCATCAAGCAAATTTTGTGGGGAATTCGAATAATCTCTAATATTATCACTCACAATTATTTTAGAAAAATTTATCATCAAAAACAAAGAAGAGATAATAAATAAGAATATTAAAAATTTTAATCCTATTCTTTTTGACAATAAAATGCAAAAACCATGAAACCATATCAAAATTTTACTAAATCCGATACTCTGTGAAAAAATTTTGCCTTCCAGCAATAAAGGCAAGCAAAAATATGTGAATAAAAACGCTCCAAACAGTGTAAAAAATGAAAACACCGCAACTTGCCTTAATAACTCAAGAGGAGCCAGAATAAAGACTGCGTATCCACTCATAGTGATAAAAAGACCTAATAAAAAAATCTTTAGCATACTTTTTACGCTATGACCACGTATCTTTTGATTTTTAAATTTACCAAGCCAGTGAAGCGCGAAATCAAACATGAGTCCAACAAGACTCGTGCTAATAATAACCACCATAACATGAAGCTGATCAAACAATAAAAGTGAGGCGCAAAATCCGCAAGCAAATCCAAAAATAGCTATAAAAACTATATTAAAAATTGAGAAATTTCTAAAGGCAAGTAGCAAAAATAGACTAGTAAGAGATAAAGAAATAAGACTCATATATAAACTCTCTTTATCGGCATTCATCTTTGCAAAAGCCCCATAAAGCGCGCCGGAGCTTATATATGTTTTATAATTTTTAATATTAGATTGCGCTTTTAACTCTTGATAAAATTTAATAAGTTCCTCTGGATCGTAATTTGGCTTCAAACGTGCTTTTACGAGAAAGAAATTGCCATCTTCGTTCTTAATCTCAAGCATCATATCGCTTATATTCAATCTTATTTTTTCATCAAACATACTTGAGTAAGTCGCAAGTGCAAAAAAATCATCCCTCACGTTTAAAGGCCTAAAGATAAATTGATTTAAAAAACTTTCTGCACTCTCTTTAAAAAACTCATCAGTCTTATTTATAATTTTATCTACGGCAGATCTATTTAATAGAGTTAATTTTAAACGTCCAAGATCATTTAAATATTTTTTTGTATCGATATCAACAGTAGCGCTAAATTTTTCAAAAAGTCCGGTTTTATTAGCCAAAATTTCCGTGCTTTTCATAAACTCCTTTGAGTCTGAAATAAGTAAAAACTCATTTGACAAATCATCTTGCATAGATTTTAATATAAGCTGTTCATTTTGATTATCTTTAAAATTTATAAGCGAAAAAATATCGGTTTCAAGTCGGTTTATATTTGCAAAAATATAAAAAACGGAGACTAAAAAAATAGAAGAAAACAGTATAAAAATCGAGATTTTTTTCATCTTATGTCATAAAATTCATTTATCGTCTTATCGCCGCTAACCTCAGCCAATTCGATTTTTTCTACAAATTTATCTCCAAATACTGATATATGAGAAAAAATTTGCTTAAATAAAATATTTTTTGGCTTTAGATCTATTTTCCAGCCATTTTGAAGGCTTAAAATTTGGATATCAAACTCTTTTTTAAGCTCGTCTAAATCAAGCTTAACGATTGACAAAAAAAGCTTTTTATCAAAATTTTGCCCTATTTTTACTAAACTCTCACCTCTTTGCTCAAAAATTCCATCCTCTCCTATGATAACTTTTGCGTTAATAGGTTTTAAAGTATGCCAGATAAGCCCACTCTCTTTTAACGAAAAATTTCCATAGCTCTTAAAAGCATTAGGAAATCCGCTTAAAATCTTAGTTTGAGTGAAATTCCCATCTATATTTTGAGTCTTTATATTAGCCCTTATATCCTCGGCATTTAGAGCAAAAAAGCTAGTTGCAATAGTTAAAATAGCTAATAAAATTTTCATTCCGAACTCCTTTTAAGGTACTTTTTAATAGCCTCCTTAAAGCTATCGGGCATAATAGTACAAGTCTCTTTATTTATCATATCTATAGCAATTTGCCAGGTGTTTGCGACACTTATCTTCTCTTTAGTCTTATGATTTTTAATTATATAGGATATCTTTAAAAAGCTTTCAAAATCCACCAATCTAGCCTCTACCTCAATCTCATCTGCGAAAAATACTGGCCTTACGTATTTTATATCAAGTTTTACGATAGGAAAAGCAAAGCCGTCTTTTTTCATGTTTTCGTAGTTATAGCCTATCTCATCAAGCAGCTCGCAGCGTGCGATCTCTAAGTATTTTACGTAGTTGCCATGCCAAACCACATTCATCGAATCCACATCAAAAAACTGCGCCTTTACTATAGTTGTTTTTGAGATTTGCACTACTGCCTCCAAAAATCATAAAAGTTAAACCACTGCTCGGGAGTCTGCTTGCAGCGATGCTCTAGCTCGCTTACATAATTTTGCAAATAAGGCCTCACGCTAGTTGCCTTATCCCTCGAAAGCTTTATCTCATCTGCTATCTTAGTAAATTCTATCCTAAATTTATCATTTATCTTTTGGCACCAAAGAGAGCTTATTTTCACTCCTAAAATGCCAGCTATTAAATATGGACCATGATTAAATTTAGCCTCTTTTCCCAAAAAGCTTATATTTGTAAACTTATCTCCGTTTATCGGCACGCGATCTCCCATTATACCTATATGAGTTCCGCTGTCTACGATGGTTTTAAGCTCTAGCATAGCTCTTACGTCAAGCTCGTTTACAAGCAGCACCCGTATCTTTTCCTTGCTTATCTCGTTTATGATATCGTTAAATTTCCTAACATTCTCGTCATATGCCAAAATAACCATTTCAAAGCCATCCACACTAGCAGCTATTTTTTTACAAATTTCGATATTGCCAAGATGAGCGGTTAATAAAATTTGACCTCTTTTTGCTCCTATTAGCTCGGTTTTTACATATTCGACATTTACTATATCAAGTTCTTGAAAGCCTATTTTGCCTTTCCATACACGAAATTTATCGCAAATGGCCACACCGAATTGATAAAAATTTCCAAATACGCTTGTGTTTTTTAGCACATTTTCGCCTGCGAAATTTGCCAAATTTAGCCTAAATTCTTCTATGCTATCACGCTCTTTTTTAGAAGTAAGATAGTAAAAAAGCACAACTATCTTGATCACAAAATTTAGTAAAAATGCCGGCAGATATTGAGTTAAAATCAATGTGAGCCTTAAAAAAAAGCTATTTGACTTCTCGTTCTTCTTCCACCACAGCTCACTATTGTTTTTAGAAACAAATCTCTGAAAGATAAATTTAGGCAGAGAAAAAAATCCTCTAGCATGCATAAGACTTATCATTGCATTATCTCTAAGCATTTTAAAATGAGATATTCCGCCTGCTTCATAACTCACTCTTATATCTATCCACCGAGTTTTTATCCCGCATCTATGTGCGTTTACAAGGATTTCTATATCAAATTCCATCCTATTTGTCTTGCTTATTTTTACGGCTTCGTCTATCTCTTTAAGAGGATAGATTCTAAAGCCACACATCGCATCTTTTATCTCAAGACTCAGTGTATTTATAGCTACCCAAAAATTTGTAATCTTTCTTCCATAAACCCTTGACTTTGGGGCAGTATTGTCATAGATGGGGTTTGCACATATTATATCTTTAGGAAATTTATTACTAACATCTAAAAATTCATCTATCATGCTTACATCATGTTGAAAATCTGCATCAACCTGAAGCACATGAGTAAAGCCATTATCAATAGCAAACTTAAACCCATCTTTCATAGCGGCACCCTTGCCGCCATTACTCTTACGCTCTAATAGCAATATATCTTTAATCCCTTTTAAAACCTCTTTGCTGGCTTCATCAGAGCCATCATCCACGATAATAATATCAAGCTTATAAGCTTTTAGAGCCTCTATTAATTCATTGATGCGCTCTGGATGATTATAAAATGGTATCAAAAAGGCGTATTTGCTCATCCAAATTTCCTAATAAACAACTCTACCCATAGAACATTTTTCATCATTGCAAAAAATTTCAAAATATACTCTATTCTCTTTTTTCTCTATAAATATATCAAGTCTATCGTTTGGACGAACAAATTTGATATATTTTAGATTCTCTATCCTTGACGCACCGCTTAAATCTATACCTATTGACCTTGCCAGCTCAAAAACAAAATCAAGCTGCATAAAACCAGGAATTAGAGGTAAATTGGGAAAATGATTGGTGAAAATTTCAAGCTCCGCACTCATAACAGAGCTAAATTTACTCTTGCCATCTTCTAATATCTTATGCTCCCATTTTGGACAAATACTTCTAAACAAAACATTTGCAAACTCATGTTTTGCAAATTTACCTTGAGAATTTCTAGGCAGACTATCAACTATCTTAAAATATCTAACACTATTTTTAAACTCGTTTTTAA
The DNA here is from genome assembly GCF_025319965.1 of Campylobacter sp. RM16187. NCBI lineage: Bacteria > Pseudomonadati > Campylobacterota > Epsilonproteobacteria > Campylobacterales > Campylobacteraceae > Campylobacter > Campylobacter sp. RM16187. Next base: position 831,438 of record NZ_CP012549.1, on the reverse strand, counting down.
GGATATTTGAAAGCTCTGCTACTATACTCTTTTTACCATATCGTCTAAATTTACGTATCCCGTTTTCATTTAATACCAAAAGTGCGGCTAGACGCTTAAAATTCGGATGTATTTCGCAGTAGCAATCGCTTAAAATCTTGCTTTCAAATAGCTTTTTCTCGATACTCTCCAGACTTACGCGCTTATCGTTTAGCTTTACTATGCGATCTATCCTTCCTTTTAATATAAGTCTGTCACCGCTTACTTCTGCCCAGTCGTTACTTTGAAAAAACTCGCACCAAGGAGAGCTTACGCCAAGAGCTTCTCGCTCGTCAAATTTGGCTTTAACAGCACTAAACAATCTAAGTCCATCACCAAAATTTCTAGCCACTACACCTGTCTCTGTGCTGCCGTATATGTCGACTATCTTTGCATTACAAAGTCTAGTTAACTCCTCTCTAAGCGTTTTTTTTAGCTCAGATCCCGCACTTATTATCCACTTTAACTCTCTTATTTCGCTTGATCTTGGGCTTTTAATTAGCGCTTGAAGCAACACTGGACTGGTAATAAATATATGATTTTTCAGATCTAATTCAAGTATCCTCTCCGGATAGTTCATCTCTTTAGAAACCACTTTTGCGCCAAGAATGATTGGCAAAAAGACCTTATATGTAAGCCCAAACATATGCTGATGAGAGACGCTTGAGAAAAATATACCATCACTCTCAAAGCCAAATTCTTTAGCCAAATAAGTTGATTCGGCTATCATATCTAAGAGTTTTTTTTCTATCCTTTTACTCTCTCCGCTTGAGCCGGAAGTCTTTAGAAAAAATCTGCAATCCTCGCCAAGCAAAATCTCTTCATTGCAATCAGCATCAATATAGCTGGCAAAATTATTACTATCCACGTAGCGCTTATCACTACTAAAAATTGGCTTTGGTAAAATATCTGGTGCAAGTCCCGCCATCATAGAGCCAAAAAATGCTACGCAAAATTCAAATGTATCACTTAGATAAATTTGAATCTCTCTTATATTATCTTCTTTTATCTTTTTTGCAAACTTCAATGCATTTACATATACGTTTCTATCATCATCTTCAAATCTGAAGTTTTGCAACTTATTACTAAATTCTCTCATATTTTTAAAACAATCTTTCTATATAAAATTTCTCCGCCAAATAACACTCCCATTATCATATAAGATATCACTCCACTATAAAGGCTCCAATAAATTTTATCTTCCATCAAAGACAATACATATGCGATTACGCCGTTTATTACAAAAAATACACACCAAATTTTAGTTAGCTGTCTTGTGTATATTACGCCATTTTGATCTAAATTTGGCTCTTTTAGCCTTGCTATCTTAGTTATTAAGGCTTCATTTCTTAGGCTATTTGCAAAGATAGCCAAAAACAAAAGACTCATTAAAACCGGATACAAAAAGGCTAGATTAGTTCCTCTAAAAATCATACAAAGCATAAAAAAAACAGCTATAAAAAAGCAGATATATTTAAAATTTCCGCTTTCAAAAATTCCTCTAATCGCCCATAAAATCCCGAGCAGACAAAGTATCCATATACTTAAACCGCTTGCGAAAAAAAGAGCAAATGGATAAATTACGCTAAATATTGTCAGGATAAATTTAAGCGTCCTAAGCTTCAAATTTCTTAGCCACCGCTTTTACAATGTCATCAAGAGTTTTTACGCTCTTAAAATCCTCTGGCATGAGCCTATATCCCGTCTTTCTCTTGATATAATCTATCATATCTATAGCGTCTATGCTATCTATCTGTAAATCTTCATATATAAGCGTCTCAGGCTTTATCCTATCCTCTTCTATCTCAAAAAGTTCCGTCAAGGCATCTTTTAAAATTTTAAAAATCTCATCTCTTGTCATCTTTACTTCCTGTTTTCAAAAATATATCTTGCAAGCGTTTCAACGCTATAAAAAATCTCTTTTAAATTTTCTGCTTTTGAGTCAAGTATAAGTCCGTATCTCTTTTGAACCGCAAGTCCAAGTTCTAAAGCATCGACACTATCAAGTCCTAAGCCATCATTAAAAAGCGGAGCACTCTCGTCTATATCACCAGGCTTCATATCCTCTAAATTTAAGCTATCGATAATCAGCTCTTTTATCTCATTGATTAAATTTTGCATCTTTAAATTCCTCCTTGTAAATTTCACTCATATATAAATGTAACTCTCTAGCGCGTATTGGATCTGGTTTTTGACCTTGAAAATCCTCCAAATTAATGCCAAAAAGCTCTTTGAACTCGTATTTTATCACAACATCTGGTGTCTTATACCAAGGCTCTTTTTTTCTAAGACTCCTTGGATGCATATTTATAGCTATTGCAATGATCTCACTGGCTCCCTTAACAGCCATATAGGCTGCCGCCTTATGAAAGATTATCTCATGTTCGGTTCTTGTTCCCTCTGGAAATATTATTAGACTCTCGCCTTTTTTCAGAGCATCTACAGCTGTTTGTAAAAGCTCTTCATTTTGCGTATTTGGTATATAATTGCAAGCTTTTATAGCGGCAAACAAAAATATATTTTTTTCAAGTTCTCCTTTAACAACACAATTTGCGCGCCTAACTCTAGATATCAAAAATACTACATCTAAAAGCGAAGGATGATTCGCTATTATCATCTGGGCATTTTTTCCAAGCTTAGTTTTTATCTTATATTTATAATCAAGATAGCCAAATACTCTCGTAATCTCTATAAAAATCTTCCACGAGAACCAAACTGTATCGCGGGCAAAATTTTGAATAAACTTGAGCTTATTCAATTTAAAAACCACAATTGGTATAAAAAGCATATTTCCAAGCATGCATATAAGCCCAAAAATAGCAAATAGTGTGCCGGTAATTAGCTGTTTAAAAAGATACTTAAGGTTCATAGTCCCATTGCCAAGTCGAACTATTATCACTACTTTGCCAAGATGATTTTTTAGATGGATCAAAATTTTGTAAAAATCTGATCAGTAAATTTTCATCATTTTTACTCTGTTTTTTTAGTTTAGCCAGTCTTAAATTTTCACCCTTACTAACTATAAGTGCCGCCATACAAGAGGCTGAATTCTCCATATAATAACTTTGCTTGATAGCTTCATGATATGCTATTACAAGCACTTTATCGACACCTTCGTTAAAGTACAAACTAGCTTCAATTAAAGCATATTCAAGAGGTGCAAAGGCTGAGATGGCCGAAATTTCACTATTGTTTTTCATGCTTATACTAAGCAGTGAAGAAAGCGCGTTATGAACCGACAAAGAAAAAGATGTAGGGGACATAAGCTCATTTGCGGCAAGAGTTTTTTCTAGCTCAAAGCATCTATTTATCTCTCCTGCGTATGAGCTAAAAACTACCGGAATATCAAGAGTTTTAAACTCCTTCGTCAGATCAAATGCACATTTTGCAGCCTTGCTTAATCTGCGTCTTTCAAGTGGAGGAATATGTGAAATTTCAAAACCCCTATTATATCTTAAAAGAGTAGTATCTTCAAAATCATCAAAAACAATAGCGTCAAAAAAATTTATACCAAAGCTTAAATTCATTACTTAGCTATATCACCTCTTAAAGTTACTCCTGCCATCAAAGCGCCGGCACCACACTGAAACTGAGTTTTTGAATCAAAAGGCTGTTTTTTATAATATCCTGTAATATTTATCACCTTAGTTCCGCCCTCTCTTACGGCTCTTTCCTGAAAAGTTTTAAGAGCTGATAAAAACGCCCACTCACAAGCCTCTTGATCGCTTTTATTAAAAGCATTTGTCTTCTTGTTAGCCATTAAACCTTTTTGTAATATTTGCCCCTTGCTTCCGGAACCAAAGCTAAATTTTATATTAGGATTTAGCACTCTTATGGCCTTCGGCGAAGTTAAAAGATTATCTATAGAAAAATAAAGCACTTCATCACGCGCACTCAAACCGACTCCTAATGCCAAAATAGCAATTGCTGTAAAAAATTTATTCATACTTTCTCCTCAGTTTAGTTTTTTAAATCGGCTTTTAAGGCAACAGTTGTCTTTGTTCCGCCTACAGCACATTGAAATTTATCTTTGCTATCATAAATTTCATTTTTAAAATTTCCTTGAATATTTACTATATTTTTAGATCCATTTTTTTCAGCTAATTTTTGCAAATTTCTTAATGCAGCTAAAAATGCATATTGACACGACTTAGTATAGTCAATCTCTTCTTCCTCTTGATAGTCTTGTGCCGGCATATTGTGAGGTTTATTCCTATATCTTACAGTAGAACCGTTTGCTTTAATGGATTTTAACTCTTCATTATACTGCTTAGAAAACTCCATAATAAAACCGCTCCTCACATATTCTGAAGCATTTTTTAAATTTAAAGCATCGGCTATATTATGATAAAAAATCTGATCCTTTCCGATAGCAAATAAACTAAGCACAGCTAAAGCGATAAGCTTTTTCATAATCCATCTCCTTTTCTAATCAATTCTTTTAAATATTAAAGAGGTATTAACTCCACCGAATGCAAAGTTATTACTCATCACAAAATTTGTTTTGATAGAAGTTTGCTCTTTTAAATAATTCAGTCTGGCACACTCGCTATCTATATTCTTTAAATTTATAGTAGGAAAAAAATGCTCTTCATTCATCATCATTATGCTAAATATCGCTTCAAGTCCACCGCAGGCTCCAAGAGTATGACCTAGATAGCTTTTTAAAGAACTAATCGCTACCTTATCTCCAAAAAGCTCGTTTGTAGCGTAGCTCTCCGCTATATCTCCATGTTTTGTGGCGGTAGCGTGAGCATTTATATAACCTATTTTTTTAGGATTTAAATTAGCGTCTTTTAAAGCAAGAATCATCGCGCCCTTCATAGTTTCACCTTGAGGACGAGTTATGTGCGTGCCATCGCAGTTTGAACCAAATCCAACAACTTCGGCATAAATTTTAGCTCCTCTTTTTAATGCGCTATCTTCACTCTCCAACAAAAGTATTCCTGCACCCTCTCCTAGCACTAGCCCATCACGATCCTTGTCAAAAGGTGATGGTGACAGTTCTGGAGTCTGATTTTTAACACTTGTAGCATAAAGAGTATCAAACACATAAGCCTCACTGGGACAAAGCTCCTCTGCTCCACCCGCCAGCATCATATCTATCATTCCATATTTTATACTCTCATAAGCATAACCAATCGCATGAGAGCCGCTGGTACAAGCTGAAGAAGTGGGTATGATTCGACCTTTTAAAGAGTAAAACAAAGCAATATTGGCAGCCGTAGTATGAGGCATCATTTTTATATATGTGTTTGCATTACAGTCGCTCGAACCGTTTATCAAAAGCTGAGCCATAGATCTTATAGAGTCAGTGGATCCTGTAGAGCTACCGCAGGCTACTCCCAATCTACCGTCTTTTATACTCTCATCATCTATTAGCCCGGCATCTCTTAGCACCGCTCCTGCAGCCTCTACGCTATATCTTGATACTATGCCTAAGCTTCTTAACTGCTTTCTATCCCACTCTTTTGGATGTTCATAGTTTATAATGGGCGCTGCTAATCTGGTGTTTAAATCTACAAATTTATCCCATTCACCCATATACATTACGGCATTTTTTTCAGCTTGAAATTTATGTTTTATATCACTCCAGCTCTTACCAAAGGCGCTTACCATTCCTATTCCGGTTACAAAAACTCTTCTCAACACAATCCTCCGTTTACCCCAATAACCTGCCTGGTAATATATGCCGCATCTTCGCTTAGTAAAAATTCTATCAAAGGTGAGACTTCATCGGCCCTACCTGCTCTTTTTGCAGGAATCATCTTTAAAATTTCATCCATAGGCAAATTTTCATCCGTCATATCAGTCTCTATTAGTCCGGGCGCCACGCAGTTAACGGTAATATTTCTTGATGCAAGCTCTATGGCTAAAGCCTTTACGGCACCTATTATACCTGCTTTGCTAGCAGAATAATTAACCTGCCCACGGTTACCTATGATACCAGAAACTGAGCTAATAGCTACTATGCGAGCAGGTTTTCTTGTGCGAACCATAGGCAAAATAATAGGTTTTAAAACATTATAAAAACTATTTAAATTAGTATCTATCACATCAAACCAATCATCTTCCTCGATTGCCGCAAAAGTATTATCACGCGTAATTCCGGCATTTAAAACTACGCCATAATAAACACCGTTAGCCTCTATATCTTTTTGGATATTATATCTTGCACTATCGATATCACTAACATCAAAAATTAAGCTCTTTAAATTTAATTCGTTTTGTAAATTTATTAATTTCTCACTTTCACTTCGTCCGTGCAAAACCACATCATATCCGGCTTTTTTTAGCCTTCTTGCCACTGCCTCGCCAATACCTCTACTAGAACCGGTAACCAACACTCTCTTAGTCATTTAATACCTTTTGCAAAAAATCATCATCAGGACTTATTACGTTTAAACTAGCCTTTGAACCAAGTATTCCATTGACATAAAGCTCGCAATCATAAACTCCAAAGCCACTATCGTCCTGAATTGAGCAAATAGATACTACTTCTATCTCGTCCCCAACGCTCAAAAAAGGGATAAATATCTCAAATTTTCTACTTCCCAATAAAAACCCGAGTCCCGATTTCTCTCCTCTTAATTCACGAATTTTAGAATCGTATATGCCAAGGGCTTGAGCCATAATCTCAATAGCCTTATACATTTCAACCCTACCCTCTCTTAAAAAACTATTATTTTCTGTAATAACACTTCTTGTCTTAATTTTTCCTGCGCCAAATTCAACAACTTCATCTATCATAACAATCTTTGAAGCATGAGGAAGATGATCTGATATACTCAATTTAATCTCCTAAAAATTATAGCTGCGTTATCTCCACCAAATGCAAAAGATAATGACATTGCGGATTTAACTACTGCCTTTTGTCCAAATTTTACTAGATTTATTGGACAAATGCTATCATCATAATTTCCATCATAAATATGAGGTGGCAAAATACTCTCATCATTTTGACAAAGAATAACACAAACGGCACTTTCTATCGCACCGGCGGCACCCAGTGTGTGCCCTATGGATGGCTTGATGGAACTTGACGGAACATTTGGCATTATATCATGCACTACTTTAGCCTCCACCTGATCATTGGCTATAGTGCCGGTACCATGCAGATTTATATAATCCACACTTGATAATTTAGCTCTATCAAGTGCACTTTTAACGCAAATAGTCTGCATTTTAGCACTAAAATCCGGCTGTGTAGTATGAAATGCATCACAGTTTGAATACTCAGAAGCAACTACTACATTTGAAATTTCATCCCTACTTACTAAAAAAAGAGCTGCACCCTCTCCTATATTAATACCGTCGCGATTTTTTGAAAAAGGATTAGTTTCTCTTTCACTTAAAATTCCAAGCGAATCAAATCCGTTTATCGTAAGCGTATTTAAGCTATCCACACCACCGCAAATCACTGCATCGCAAATATTGGCCTCTATAAGCCTTTTTGCTTGCATTATAGCCTTAACTCCGGATGTGCAAGCAGTAGATATTGAAAATATAACAGAATTTAAGCCATAGTAATAAGCTATAAACTCGGATGGATTCACAAGTGTATTACGACTAATATTAAATTTCTTAGCATCAAAAAATCCCGTCTTAGCATACTCTTTAAAAGTCTCGTAATTTTCTTCTACTCCACTAGTCGTAGCACCTATAACCACACCAATTCTATTTTTACCATATTTTTTAATAGCTCTTAATATAATATCGTTTATGTCGTCAAGAGCAGTTAATACCAACGAATTTGTACGTGTTTTAAAATGTTCTGGCGTATCTTTATTAAAATTTGCAAGAGAAGCAGTAAGCATACCTAAAATAAATTTTTTATCCTCTCTATAACTACTGCTCACATTTAAAAATCTCTTACCGCTTTGTAAATTTACTATGTTTTCATCACTATTTTTGCCTGCTGCACTAATGATCGAAGGCCTACTTATGTATATCAACTACTCTCACCTTAAAAATTTCATTATCTATTAAAATTATAGACTCGATATTATTAAATTTTATCATATCGAGCACTTTAACAAAAAGCTCGTTATAGGCTTTTTTGGGTGGTAAAAAACCTATACTTTCAAATTTACCATCATATTTTAAGACACGCCTTGCAAGAGGTGTTCCTATTGAATCCAGCATGATAAAATTATAATCCTCATCAATATGAGATACATAAAGCTTCTTTAATCCACTTTCAGCAACTATCTCAAACATTACACTATCAAATTTTGGCAAATTAGGACTTCTAAATTTATCAACACATCCAATAAAAAATATACACAGAGTAAAAAATATAATATTTTTTATTTTAGAATATATGTATATTTTCATCTATAATAAGTCCTCTATAAATAATTTTTAACTATATAAATTTTAAGATTATATCTTTTTTACCTTTAAAAACAATAGAGATAATATACTTATTACTAATTAAAAAACTCTTACATATATAGCTTTTATAATTTAAAGAATTAATCAATCTTAGCTCTGAAAAACCTAAATTTTCAGCCTTTAGTATGGCTTCTTTTACTGTATAAATTTGATAAAAAGTATTAGTATTTTCTGATTTTTTATATATATTTAGCTCATCTTCTGTAAAACAAAACTCACAAATAGAGCTAAAATTTCTTTGTTTTATCTCTTCTATATCGAGTCCGAATTTTCCTTTTCCAAAAAGCACTCCTACACATCCATCCTTATGACTTATACAAAATTTTGAACGCTTCTTAAATCTACTAATTATCATACGCGAAATAATAAATTGATTTGATATTTTTATATTAAAATATCTTTTGGCCTTTCTTATACTCTTTCTATCCGTAAGCTTTAAAACAGGCTTAGTATAATTTTGCAACGATATACATAAAGTTAATGCATTTTTCATTAAAGTTATTAGATCTACCTCGTTTTTTAAGCCACAATCATGCAGAAAATGATTTCAAATATTTATTGTTTTATATTTTATCCAAATTTTCCCTTATGACTTGATTTATCTTCAAAAAATATCTTGCAGTATAAAAACCCTCGGCTATCCTTGGGTCAAATTTGAAAGTTTTGTTTGTAAGGCGCTTGATGACACCTTGTTTTTTTAGTTCTATCTCGTTACTCATCATACTCTTTCATCCAAATTTAATCCCTTAGTCTATCCAAATTTATTTTAACAATAAGAATTTTATGAGGCAATAGTTTAAATTTATGTCTAATAATATAAAACCATCGTCTAAAAGAATAATCCATAAATATACATGTTGCCAATTCATTACATCAAAGACATTAAACTAATTTAACCAATTAAAACATCCATCCTACAATCAGAATACTTCTTAAATTCAGCCTGCTATGTATAAGGAGAATAAGACATTAGGTAAAGATTTTAAATATAAGTGTTTATAAAGCTTATCTTGTATAAATATATAAATGTCTTGATGTTGATATTATCGATATAAATATTTTAATAGCCGTTTAGATTAGATGTTTATGATAATGTTTTAATGAATTTTAGTGATTTAAATAAGTAGTAGCTTTGTATAAATAACAAAGCCCGCAACGACCTACTTTTCCAGCATCCCAGTAAGGGAGAGTATCATCAGCCAGGACGAGCTTAGCTTCTTGGTTCGAGATGGAGCAAGGCGTTTCCTCGTCTGTATAGTCACGGGCAGTGTTAGTTAAGTAAATTATCGGTTCGTCTTTTTAGTATCTTTGAATGAGTTTGCTATTTTTAATACTCACGGACAACACGTCCGCTCCGTTTAAAAACAGCCTCACAACATTCAAATCTATCTAAAAATACTTCACCTTGCCTATAATCTATAGATAAATTTGCTTAACTAACACTGTCTTTTAATTGCTAAGAGTTAAAGCGTTTTAAATAACAATCTTTTCTTGTAAGGTTTTTGAATTGAGAACTAGTTTTTCGCTAGGCAAGGCAGACGAGTAAAGACGAGGGAGCATACATATAGTATGTGACCGAAGTCTGAAACGAAGTCTAACGAAGCATAGTAGAAAAATTAGGAATCAATTTTACCCTTAACAAGGAAGTGATGCTTATTAAAAGATAAGCAGACGACCTATTAGTACTGGTCAGCTAAAGGACTTTCATCCATTACACACCCAGCCTATCAAACATATAGTCTTTATGAGGTCTTAAAAGAAGATTCATCTTGGAGTTGGCTTCGAGCTTAGATGCTTTCAGCTCTTATCACGTCCCAACATAGCTACCGAGCGGTGCCCTTGGCAGGACAACTCGTACACCAGTGGTTGGTTCAACCCGGTCCTCTCGTACTAGGGTCAACTCTCCTCAATCTTCTTACGCCCACGGCAGATAGGGACCGAACTGTCTCACGACGTTCTGAACCCAGCTCGCGTACCGCTTTAAATGGCGAACAGCCATACCCTTGGGACCTGCTCCAGCCCCAGGATGCGATGAGCCGACATCGAGGTGCCAAACCTCCCCGTCGATGTGAGCTCTTGGGGGAGATCAGCCTGTTATCCCCGGGGTACCTTTTATCCTTTGAGCGATGGCCCTTCCACACAGAACCACCGGATCACTAAGACCGACTTTCGTCTCTGCTTGACATGTACGTCTCGCAGTTAAGCTGGCTTATACCTTTATACTCTACGAACGATTTCCAACCGTTCTGAGCCAACCTTTGTAAGCCTCCGTTACATTTTGGGAGGCGACCGCCCCAGTCAAACTACCCACCAGACATTGTCCTGCATGAGGATAACTCATGCCAGTTAGCTATCAGAATAAAAAAGAGTGGTATCTCAACAATGGCTCACTATAAACTGGCGTCTATAGATCAAAGCCTCCCACCTATCCTGCACATCTTTATCCCAATAGCAGTGTCAAGCTGTAGTAAAGGTCCACGGGGTCTTTCCGTCTTGCCGCGGGTAGGAGGAATTTTCACCTCCACTACAATTTCACTGGATCCCTCTTCGAGACAGCTCCCATCTCGTTACGCCATTCATGCAGGTCGGTATTTAACCGACAAGGAATTTCGCTACCTTAGGACCGTTATAGTTACGGCCGCCGTTTACTCGGGCTTCGATCAAACGCTTCGCAGAGCTAACGTCATCAATTAACCTTCGAGCACCGGGCAGGCGTCACACCCTATACATCCTCTTACGAGTTAGCAGAGTGCTGTGTTTTTGGTAAACAGTCGGGAGGGACTCTTTGTTGTAACCTTCTTTGCTTACGGAGTGAATCCTTAACAAAGTTAGGCACACCTTATACCGAAGATACGGTGCTATTTTGCAGAGTTCCTTGAAGAGAGTTCTTCCACGCGCCTTAGAATACTCATCCCACCCACCTGTGTCGGTTTACGGTACGGGCAACTATTACTAAACTTAGAAACTTTTCTTGGCTCGACAGTATCAAGGATTCACACGCTGTTCCGAAGAACTTTGTGTGCCTGTGGGGTCTCGGCTTAAAAAGATCCGGATTTGCCTGGATCTTAACCTACACCTTTCGACCAGCACTACCATCCGCTGGCTCCTCTAACTCTAAGCGTCCTTCCATCGCACATAATAGTTGGCATTGGAATATTAACCAATTTTCCATCGCATACCCCTTTCGGACTTTGCTTAGGACCCGGCTAACCCTACGATGACGAGCATCGCGTAGGAAACCTTGGGTTTACGGCGTTGGGGATTCTCACCCCAATTATCGCTACTCATGCCTGCATGCTCACTTCTATCCGCTCCAGCGCTCCTTACCGGTACACCTTCAACGCTGAATAGAACGCTCTCCTACCACTTGCACTTAATTATTCATACTATCAAAATTTATACTGTAAATTTTAGTGCTTAATCTGAAATTTAAAAGAACGGATTAAGCGAAGTATTTTGAGATGGATTTAAATGTTGTGAGATATTTTTCGATTGAGACTAGCCATATAGGCTGTCGATTGAGAAAAATACAAACTCATTTAAATACGCTCAAAAGACGAGCTAGTATAAATGATTAAGTGCAAGTCTAAAGCTTCGGTACTCATTTTAGCCCCGTTATATTTTCCGCGCAGAATCACTAGACCAGTGAGCTATTACGCTTTCTTTAAAGGATGGCTGCTTCTAAGCCAACCTCCTGGTTGTTTCAGTAACTCCACATCGTTTTCCACTTAAATGAGATTTAGGGACCTTAGCTGTTAGTCTGGGTTGTTCCCCTCTCGACGACGGATTTTATCACTCGCCGCCTGACTGCCATGATTACACACTAGGTATTCGGAGTTTGATAGGGTTTGGTACATTGGTGTATGCCCTAGCCCATTCAGTGCTCTACCCCCTAGTGTTACTACATGACGCTATACCTAAATATATTTCGGAGAGAACCAGCTATCACGATGTTTGATTGGCCTTTCACCCCTATCCACAAGTCATCCCATAGCTTTTCAACGCTAGCGGGTTCGGTCCTCCACTGGCTCTTACACCAGTTTCAACCTGCTCATGGATAGATCACATCGTTTCGGGTCTGCAACATCTGACTAAACGCCCTATTAAGACTCGCTTTCGCTACGGCTCCGGGTTTCCTTAACCTCGCCAGACATCACAACTCGCAGGCTCATTATGCAAAAGGCAGTCCATCACCCTGATAAATCATAGGGCTCTGAATGATTGTAAGCAAATGGTTTCAGGTTCTATTTCACTCTGATCACCTCAGTTCTTTTCACCTTTCCCTCACGGTACTTGTGCACTATCGGTCTAGTAGTAGTATTTAGGGTTGGATAGTGGTCTACCCGGCTTCAGACAGAATATCACGTGTTCCGCCCTACTCAGGATACTGCTAAGTAAAACATCGCTTTCATATACGGGAGTATCACCCTCTATGCTCAACCTTTCCAGATTGTTCTATTAGCTTTGCTTAGTCTATGTTGCAGTCCTACAACCCCGTTAGTAAACTAACGGTTTGCCCTCTTACGCGTTCGCTCGCCGCTACTAGCGTAATCTCGTTTGATTTCTTTTCCTGTTGGTACTAAGATGTTTCAATTCCCAACGTTCGCTCCATATAGGTAGTTAAGTTCGCACTTAACTGGGTTGCCCCATTCGGAAATACCCGGATCAAAGCCCCTTGACGGCTCCCCGAGTCTTATCGCAGCCTGGCACGTCCTTCATCGCCTCTACTAGCCAAGGCATCCACCACTTGCTCTTAGTAGCTTACCTTTTATTATATTAGATTAATATATTCTAATTCGCATCACTTCCTTGTTAAAGGTAATTTATAAATTTAAAGCTTTATCTATTTATATTTATATTTATTTTAAGATAAATAATAAAAATAGAAAAGTTAGTCAAATTTACTTTGCAATTACTAAATTTAAACTCTCATCCCCAAGACGGAAAGCATTAACTGATATATAGATAAGTTTTAAACTCCATATATCTTGTGACGTTAAACTTCTGAATACTGATTATATTCAAGAGATAAGATATTTAAATCTTTAACAAGTCCTGTAAAATTGTTTTATTTAAAAACTTGCTTGTGACTCTTAACAATGATAATTAAAAGAACTTTTAGACTTCGCATGCTAGCAAAGCTAGTATTTGCGACCAAAGAGCAAAGCCCTTTGGAAACCCCTAAAGCACACTGCCTCTTTCGGAGGCACCGTAAGATAAGGATATTAATCAACTCAAAGTCTAAAGCAAATATTCTTTTTAGAACACTTGATTTAAACCTTGATGTCTGTTTAGTTAAACTAATTTTTATTTATTTGCTAATTAATGGTGGGCCTAACAAGACTTGAACTTGTGACCTCACCCTTATCAGGGGTGCACTCTAACCAGCTGAGCTATAGGCCCTCTTGCTTGCTCTTTTGCATTCTATACTGCGTCAAAGCTTGGTCATAACTTCGTCACGTAGTGTATCTACGCTCCTTGTTACTCGGTCACTTTTCCTTGTCTAGAAAAAAATAGCTTCGCACTTAAATTTGGTGGAGAATAGCGGGATCGAACCGCTGACCTCCTGCGTGCAAAGCAGGCGCTCTCCCAGCTGAGCTAATTCCCCTTAACATCCTTACTTCGTATACTAGCAAAAGCTAGTATTTACGAGCAGGAGTTTTGTTCCCTGCACCCACCTAAAGTTATAAAGATTTATTCTAAACTTCGTTTATCATAAATAATAAATTTAGGTTTTTGTCTAGGCAATTAAGGAATTAGACAAATTTATTAGCTGTCAATCTTTCAAAACTAAACAAGGATGATTGAGTTAAATTTCAATCTCTTAGATTGAAACATATCTTTCTTATAGATATCTTGTGAGAGAATATCTATATGTACTCTAGAAAGGAGGTGATCCAACCGCAGGTTCTCCTACGGTTACCTTGTTACGACTTCACCCCAGTCGCTGATTCCACTGTGGGCGGTAGCTAGTTTAGCATTCCGACTTCGAGTGAAATCAACTCCCATGGTGTGACGGGCGGTGAGTACAAGACCCGGGAACGTATTCACCGTAGCATGGCTGATCTACGATTACTAGCGATTCCGGCTTCATGGAGTCGAGTTGCAGACTCCAATCCGAACTGGGACATATTTTATAGATTTGCTCCATCTCGCGATATTGCGTCTCATTGTATATGCCATTGTAGCACGTGTGTCGCCCCGGACATAAGGGCCATGATGACTTGACGTCGTCCACACCTTCCTCCTCCTTACGAAGGCAGTCTATTTAGAGTGCTCGGCCTAACCGTTAGCAACTAAATACGTGGGTTGCGCTCGTTGCGGGACTTAACCCAACATCTCACGACACGAGCTGACGACAGCCGTGCAGCACCTGTCTTAACATTTCTGCAAGCAGACACTCTTCTATCTCTAGATGATTTGTTAGATATCAAGTCCGGGTAAGGTTCTTCGCGTATCTTCGAATTAAACCACATGCTCCACCGCTTGTGCGGGTCCCCGTCTATTCCTTTGAGTTTTAATCTTGCGACCGTACTCCCCAGGCGGTATACTTAATCCGTTAGGTGCATTACTGCCAAGACTAGCTTGGCAACAACTAGTATACATCGTTTAGGGCGTGGACTACCAGGGTATCTAATCCTGTTTGCTCCCCACGCTTTCACGCATTAGCGTCAGTTAAGTTCCAGCAGATCGCCTTCGCAATGGGTATTCTTCTTGATCTCTACGGATTTTACCCCTACACCAAGAATTCCATCTGCCTCTCCCTTACTCTAGATTATCAGTTTCCCAAGCAGTTTAACGGTTAAGCCGTTAGATTTCACTCAAGACTTGATAATCCGCCTACGCGTCCTTTACGCCCAGTGATTCCGAGTAACGCTTGCACCCTCCGTATTACCGCGGCTGCTGGCACGGAGTTAGCCGGTGCTTATTCCTTGGGTACCGTCATAATTCTTTCCCAAGAAAAGGAGTTTACGCTCCGAAAAGTGTCATCCTCCACGCGGCGTTGCTGCTTCAGGGTTTCCCCCATTGAGCAATATTCCCTACTGCTGCCTCCCGTAGGAGTCTGGACCGTGTCTCAGTTCCAGTGTGACTGATCATCCTCTCAGACCAGTTACGCGTCATAGCCTTGGTGAGCCATTACCTCACCAACTAGCTGATACGATATAGCCTCATCCTACACCGAAAAACTTTCCCGACTTAACTTATGTAAAGAAGGAGTATAGAGTATTAGCAGTCGTTTCCAACTGTTGTCCTCTAGTGTAGGGCAGATTAGCTATACATTACTCACCCGTGCGCCACTAAGATATAAGAGCAAGCCCTCATATCTCCGTTCGACTTGCATGTATTAGGCACGCCGCCAGCGTTCACTCTGAGCCAGGATCAAACTCTCCATATTAATCTTCTTTAACGGTTTGGCAAAGCCAAACCTAAGAAGCAATACTAAAGACTAAGATTTATTCCAAACTACGTTTGTCATAAATCGTAAATTTAAGGTCTTATTCAAAAAGCGGATTAAGCTTTAGAAAACCTTAGAGCTCTTTAGTTAAATTTATATGAAGTTTTAATCAAAAAACTTTTAATTTTATAATCTACGATCTTTTAAATTAGCAAGCTAATTAAAAGATGATTGTTTTTAGTTTTTCTACATTAATTACTTTCCAAAGAAAGCCTATTAAAGTAGATGGCTCAATCGATCACTTGTTTAGATTTCAAAGATTGACTAATTAGTTTAACATTGGTAAATTAAAAAACTTGCTTTCTGTGAAGCGGAAATTGAAGTATATAGAAATGACGCTTAAACTAAGCTAAAAATTAGTCTAAGCGTATAAAATTTTAATCAAAATACTATTTTTGTCTAATATCTCTTTTTTTTGTAACTTTTTGTAGATACATCCAAATAGAAGCAAATAGAGCAAACATTACTATAGGCATGATCCATCCATGAGAGCTAAAGTAAGAAATGGCATTTGTAAAAATTTCTCCCATATAAAAGCTTCCTACGCCAAGAATAACAGCCCATACAATAGAACTTATTACATTTAAAATGCTAAATTTAACAAATGAGTATTTTGTAAGTCCTATAGCAATAGGTACTAAGGTTTTCACACCGTATATAAATTTCTGAATAAAAATTATCCTATCTCCATATTTTTTCATAAGTATGTGCGAAAACGCCATCTTTCGCTTATGATTTTTAAGATAAGGCATTATCATATGCTTGTTATATCTGCTTAAATATATGAGCATTGTATCGCCCAAGGCATTTGCTATAGATGCGACAACAATACTTGTGGCTAAATCCATCTTGCCGGCATAGCTTAAAATTCCTGCCGCTATTATAGCCACCATTCCTCCACCAAGAGAGTATAAAAATAAAATTGCATATCCATATGTGGATAGCGATGTAAACATTTCTTGCAAATTTTATCCTTAGAATTTAGAGAAAGAATTTAGTAGTGAAGAGTAGCCGTATGAATTTTTATTAAGTTCATTTGTATCGCTTTTTGATATCACGGCACCGCCAAAGCTAGCTCCTGCAAAAAATCCATCATTACTGGCATAAGCATATATACTGCTTGAAAATTTAAAATCACTAATTTTACCGTAGTTTTGACCTATCTCCCCAAATGCAAATGAAGCATCGGCTTTTAAAGTTATCTTGGCATCTTTAATATCAGAAACAATACTCTCTTTTAGTATAAAAATCACAAGCGAGCTATTTTCATATCCTATCTGAAGCCCTATACTTCCGCCACTTATACTAACAGGCCAAATTTCACCAGGACTATATGGGCTTCCCACAACCATAATACCATTGCCATGCATGCCCCCCAAAATCAATCCGACTTTAGTAACTTTAGGGAAGATAACCACGGCTTTTGCATTTTGCATTAACGCATTAATAGGCGCTCCGTTATTTTTACGCATTGTTAGAGTAAATGAATTAGAAGCGTCAAACACAAGCTCATCATTAGAAAACAATAATGAAATTCCAAAAATCAACATTAAAATTTTTTTCATCATATGACCTACTTCGCGAAATCTACAGCGCGAATCTCCCTAATAACATTTACTTTTATCTCGCCAGGATATTGCACTTTCTCTTCGATCTCTTGAGCTATCTCTTTAGCCACAAGCACCGCTTCATCATCGTTTATCAGCTTAGCATTGGCTATGACGCGTATCTCGCGACCCGCATTTATGGCATAAGCTTGCTTTATACCGTTTTTACTCTTTGCTATCTCCTCTATCTCTTCAACGCGTTTTAAAAAGCTCTCAAGTACTTCGCGTCTAGCGCCAGGACGAGCTGCCGACAGAGTATCGGCCGCACACACAGCAGCACTCTCTACACTTGTAGCCTCTTCGTGCCCATGGTGAGCATATATGGCGTTTATTACGACCGGATGCTCTTTATAGCGTTTGCAAATTTCAGCGCCAAGATCTACGTGGCTTCCTTCATATTCATGTGTCAGCGCTTTGCCGATATCGTGAAGTATTCCGGCTCTTTTTGCGAGTTTCTCATCTCCACCTGTTTCAGCGGCGATAATTCCTGCAAGGTGAGCCACCTCAAGACTGTGAGCTAAAGCGTTTTGTCCGTAGCTTGCTCTAAATTTAAGCTTTCCTATAAGTTTAACAATCTCGGGATGCATCTTGCTAAGTCCTAGATCAATTACGATATTTTCACCTTCTTCTAAGATGCTAGCCTCAAATTCCTCGGTAACTTTTTTATGGATATCCTCTATTCTTGCAGGCTGGATTCTGCCATCCTCAACCAAAAGCTCTATAACTCTTGTCGCAATCGCACGGCGATATAAATTAAAACTGCTTAAGATTATCGCATGCGGAGTGTCGTCTATAATGATATCTACGCCCAAAACCATCTCAAGGGTTTTTATATTACGCCCTTCTTTTCCGATGATTCTACCCTTTAGTTCGTCATTTTTAATATTTACGACATTTATTAGACGCTCGGCTGCAAATTCTCCGGCAAATCTCGATGTAGCCTGCGCAAGGATATAATTAACCCTCTTTTTAGCCTCTCTTTTAGCCTCTTCTTCATGTTTTCTAACTATATGAGCGATATCTGCGCGGCTCTTTTCCTCGACTTTCTTTAGCACCTCTTCCCTGGCCTCAGCCTCGGTAAGTCCTGCTGCATGTTCTAGCACCTTTAGCGCCTCTTGTAGTTTTACCTGATAGTTATTCTTTAGGCTTAAGCCCTCTTCGTATAAATTTTTAGCCTCCAGCTTAGATATATCAAGCTCGCTCTTGCTCTCTTTTAAAATTTCTTGTTCATTTAAAAGAGCCTGCTCTCTTTTGGTAAGTTCGTCAAATTTTTGGACATAATCTTTTTGAAGTTTTACCGTCTTATCGTCATACTTCTTTTTAGCTTCAAATTCAGCCTCTTGGACTGAAATTTTAGAATTTTTAAGCGTAAGCTCAGCTTCGTATTCTATCGCTTTTGCTTTTGCTTTTGCCTGCTCTAAAAATATATTGTAGTTAGCATCATTTATCTTTTTTGCTACAAGATACCCTGCGCCAGCGCCTACCGCACCAGCCCCCAATCCTACTAAAATCTCTATCATAGATTCCTCTTTTTATATAAATTTTTCTTGGGGTAATATAAAAATCACATTGTACATCGTGATCTTCGGTGATAATTTCATGTATAAAAGTATCTTTAATCTGAACAAATATCACAATAGGTCGGTAAGGCAAATCTCCAAAAAATCTATCATAAAAACCTTTACCATGCCCTATTCTAGCCATATTTCCGTCAACCCCAACGACAGGAATAATAGCTACGTCTATCCGTTTTTGGAAAAATTTGGCGCCAAGTGGCTCTTTTATGCCAAATTTAGAACACTCTAACGGAAGTCTTGATTTTACCATTTTTAAGTTGAGATTTGACATAAATGGAATAAAAATTTCACATTTCTTAACTAAAGTACGCTTTAAAATATTCAAATTCGGTTCGCTAGGAAGAGGACTAAAGATTAATACTCTTTTTGCATTAAATTTTTCAAGAAGTTTTAAAAGCGGCTTAAACATACCGTAATGCGAGCATCTGGCTCTAAATTTTAGCTCGCTTTTAAGCCTATTTTTAATATGTTTTCTAAAATTTTCTTTTTTCAAAATTTAACACTCATTTTATATACTTAAGATATAATTCAACCCAAATCTAAGACTTTAAGATAGGAATTATATGAAATTTAAACTCTCAATTATAGCACTTTTACTATTTTTTATAAGCGGATGCGAAAACGGTGAGAAAAAAAGCACACCATCATCTACCTCTGCTAAAACTGAAAATAACATAACCATAGCTGCCAATACAACAGAAAGCAATAAAAACGATACAAAAGCTAAAGAAGTTAAGCAAGTGGAAGTACAAAAGGATACTATCAATAATGACCATATAGAGCTTACACTTACAAACGAGCAAAAATTACAGCTTCAAAAATTTGAAAAAGGTTTAAAAGTCGAAAATAACAATCAAGCCATCTTGTTTAACTTTTTTACTACTTGGTGTCCTCCCTGCAAGGCGGAAATCCCTCATCTAAATAACCTTCAGGATAAATTTAGAGGCAAGCTAAAAATCATAAGCGTCCTTATGGAGGATAAGACAAAAGAAGAGATAGAAGCTTTTATCAATAGATACAAGATTAAATTTGACGTAACATACGGCGAAAATAATTTTAACTTTGCAAAATCTCTTGGCGGAGTTATCGGCATACCTTATATGGTTTTATATAGGGCCGATGGCACATACGCGACTCACTATGTTGGCTTGGTTCCGGAAGAGATGCTAGAAAACGATATATTAAAGGTAATAAACTGATGTTTGGATTTTTAAAAAGAGGTCTTGATAAGACATTAGAAGCCATAAGATCATCTAAGCCCACAGATAAAAAAATATCAAAAAACGCACTTGAAGAAATTTTATTAGAAGCTGATGTGGATTATGAGATAGTAGAGGAAATTTTATACTATCTGCCGCCTCAAGACGAAGTAAAAAAAGATGATTTAAAAAGAATTTTAAACACATATTTTATATATGAAAATGTGACACAAGTCAAACAAGATAAGCCATTCGTAGAAATTATTCTTGGCGTAAACGGAGCAGGCAAGACAACCACGATAGCAAAGCTTACAAATTTATATAAAAATTCAAATAAAAGCGTTATTTTAGGTGCTTGTGATACATTTAGAGCAGGAGCCATAGAGCAGCTTAGACAGTGGTCAATTCGCCTAAATGTGCCTATAGTCGCCACACAGCAAGGGCATGATCCATCAGCAGTAGCTTTTGATACGATAAGCTCAGCGATAGCTAAAAACATAGATAATGTCATCCTAGATACCGCCGGACGCTTGCAAAATCAAACAAATTTAGCAAATGAGCTTAGCAAGATCGTAAGAATAAGCCAAAAAGCCTATGAAAACGCACCACACCGAAAAATTTTGATCTTGGACGGAACTCAAGGCAATGCCGGTTTAGCCCAAGCAAAAGCGTTTAACGATATAGTTAAGCTTGACGGGGTTATTATTACCAAGCTTGATGGCACTCCAAAAGGAGGTGCTTTGTTTGGTGTGGCAAGGGACTTAGAGCTTCCTATTTTATTTATAGGCGTAGGCGAAAAAATGGATGATCTGATAAAATTTGAACCTAAAGAATTTGTAGATACTTTGGTAGATGAAATTTATAGTTAAAATTCGGCGAAAAATATCGCCGAATTTACTTTTAATAGCTTCCCTCTCTCTTATGAAACATTAGATATGACACGTAACTAAGTGCAAATACTACCAAGCTAGGCACTATCCAACCAAGCATAGAGTCATAAAATGGCATAGTCTTAACAAAAGGAGTCAAAAGAGGTATAGATATATTTATAATATCAAGCCCATTTACAACTCCGATAATTACACATGTGTACACACAAGCTCTATATACTAGCTTGCTTGAGTCTATTATCGGATTTATTAGAGATAAAATTATTAAAATTATCGATACAGGATATATGGCCACAAGAACCGGAATGCTACCTTTTATAATGGTAGTAAGCCCGAAATTTGCCACCGCAAAACCGATTAAACACCATAAAATTACCCAAGTTTTATATTTTACCCTGCCTTTACTTAGCTCCTCAAAATACTCGCTAGCAGAAGTTATAAGCCCTAAAGTAGTTGTAAGACAAGCTAGCAAAAATGCGCTTCCTAGTATTACGACACCGATTTTACCGAAATAGTGATCACTTATTTTAGAGAGCAAAGCGGCTCCGTTGATATCCGGAGTATCCTTAAAAAGCTCTCCTGATGTAGCTCCCAAGTAACCAAGCATCAAATATATCACCATTAATATTATTCCCGCCATCATACCGGCTTTTATCGTAGATACAACTAGATGCCTCTCGTTTTTTACGCCTACATCCTTAATGGCATTTATAACTATAATTCCAAAAGCCAAGGACGCAAGAGCATCCATAGTCTGATAGCCCTCGACAAACCCTTTTGATGCCGAGTGATTTACATAATCTCCCATAGGAGCGGTAAATTCGCCTATCGGATATAAAAATCCCGCCCCAAAAAGCAAAAGTATAAGCAGTAAAAGAAGCGGGGTAAGATATCTGCCAAGAAGCTTTACAAGAGCCGAAGGATTAAGACAGATATAGTAATTTAAAGCAAAATATACTGCCGAATATACAAATAGCCAAATTTGTAAGCTGTCATCAGGCACAAAAGGCTTGATAGCGATATCAAACGGCATATTTGCAGCCCTTGGTATCGCAAAAAGCGGTCCTATCGTAAGATATAAAAGTGCAGTAAATACAAAGGCAAATACAGGATCTATTCGCCTAACTAAATTTTGCAAGCCCTTAGCTCTAGCTATGCCTGCTACTCCAAGTACTGGAAGCAATACGGCTGTAGCACAAAAGAACATAATAGCCATATAAAAATTATCTCCAGCCTCTTTGCCTAAATTTGGAGGAAAGATAAAATTTCCCGCTCCAAAAAACATAGCAAAGAGTGTTAAAGATATAGTCATAAACTGTTTTTTACTTAAACCAGGTTTCATAAGACACTCCATTAAAACTTTTAATCATGAATTATATTTTTATTAAGTTTAAAAATTATTTATTATATTGATATTTCTTAAAAAATTTGAATTTATGTTTCATTTTGAAATTTAAATAGCTAATTTTATTGATATTTAGATCAAATTTATACTCTATTTTAAGCAATAGTAAATTTTATAAATCTTAAGTATAATTTCAAAAAGGATAAAAATGGCGAAAGCAAAAACTATTTTTGAATGTCAAGCATGCGGAAATCAGCAGAGTAAATGGGTAGGTAAATGCCCGGAATGTGGCTCTTGGGATAGCTTTATGGAGCTTAATCAAACTCAGATAAAAGTGCTAAATGAGATTTCAAAAGCTTCAAGCTCAAAAACTCTTGCAAAAGAGATAAAAGATATAAAGATCGAGCAAATTTCACGCATAAGCACGCAGGATAAAGAGCTTGATTTGGTGCTTGGCGGAGGTATAGTGGAAGGTTCCTTAGTACTAATCGGCGGAAGCCCGGGCATAGGCAAATCAACCCTGCTTTTAAAAATCGCTTCAAATTTAGCCTCGCAAGATAAAAAAACTCTTTACGTAAGCGGCGAAGAGAGCGCAAGCCAGATCAAAATCAGAGCAGATAGGCTAAACGCCGTTTGTGACGGACTTTTTCTGCTCACTGAAATTTTGCTTGAAAACATCATAGCTGAAGTTAGAAAAAATGATTATAAAGTGCTTGTTATCGACTCCATCCAGACGCTTTATTCTGAAAAGATCGCTTCAGCGCCGGGCTCCGTATCGCAAGTGCGCGAGATAACTTTCGAGCTTATGCGCCTAGCCAAAAACGAAAATATCTGCGTTTTCATCATCGGACACATCACAAAAGACGGCTCGATAGCAGGCCCCAGGATACTTGAGCATATGGTTGATGTGGTGCTTTATTTTGAAGGAGATGCAAGCCGCGAGCTTAGGATGCTAAGAGGGTTTAAAAATCGCTTTGGCTCGACTAGTGAAGTTGGAATTTTTGAGATGACTCCTCAGGGGCTCGTAAGCGCAAATGACGTTTCAAGCAAATTTTTTACACGCGGAAAAGCGATTAGCGGCTCGGCTATAACCATCATTATGGAAGGCTCACGCGCCTTAAGCGTTGAAATTCAAGCTTTGGTTTGCGAAAGCAGCTATCCGAAACGAAGCAGCACAGGGTATGAAAAAAACCGCCTTGATATGCTGCTAGCGCTTCTTGAACGCAAGCTAGAAATTCCGCTTGGGCACTACGATGTGTTTATAAACGTTTCAGGTGGAGTGAAAGTTAGCGAAACGGCGGCTGATTTAGCCGTAATGGCGGCCATCATAAGTAGCTTTAAAAATCGTCCGATCAGCAAAGAGAGCGTATTTATCGGTGAGCTTAGCCTAAACGGAGAGATAAGAGAGGTCTTTAACCTCGATCAACGTCTAAAAGAAGCTAAAACACAAAAATTTAAAAACGCTATCATCCCTTCAAAACCGCTTGATAGTCAAGGGCTTAAGTGCTTTATTACAAGCGATATCACTCAAGTTCTAGAGTGGATGTAAATAATATTTATATAAATATTATTTACATAATATATAGTACTGATAATTTATTTAAAAGTAATAAATATCAAATTAAGAAAAAACTATTTATAGCAAATTCAATATTATATGCCTGCTACTGGTTTTTAAAAACTATTTTTATTGTTTTTAAAAGTATTAAAACATCTCCTAAAATGGAAATATTATCTACATATTTGCAGTCTAAATTAACTCGTTCATAAAATGATAGCTTATTTCCGCCACTTACTTGCCAAAGACCTGTAACTCCAGGTCTAACGCTTGTTATTTTTTTAATATTTGCTCCGATTTTTTTCTTTTCGGCTATCATATATGGTCTTGGTCCTACTAAGCTCATCTCCAGCTTTAATACATTAAAAAGCTGAGGCAACTCATCCAAAGATGTTTTTCTGATAAAATGCCCAATCTTTGTTATCCTAGGATCGTTTCTATACTTATGATACCTCTTGTAGTGCTCGACTTCATCTGGATTTTCCTTAAGATATTGGATCAAAATTTCATGTCCGTTTTTATACATCGATCTAAATTTATAGCAGTCAAACGCTTTATTAAAGTGCCCAATCCTCTTTTGCTTAAAAAATATGCTCTCGCTAGGCTGTAAAATTTTCATACCAATAGCAATAAAAGCCATAACAAATAACCATATCGGCATACTTATTATCACTAAAATATAATCTATCATAGCTTTTAATAAAATTTTATTTTCTAAGCGCATCTATACCGCCAAAGCGAAATTTATCATAACTGTCCTCCACAAATTCCTTTATCTCGGACTCAAATCTCTCTTTAGAAAACCTTCCTGCATGAGCTTTTATAATATTTGAATCAAATTTATCCAAATTTTTCTCAAACTTATCTACCGCTTCAACTATACTCTGGACATTTTGATCCGCAAAATAAACCCCGCTTACTCCATCTATCACGCTCTCTCTCGCCCCACCTTTATCTAGGCATATTACAGGCGTTCCGCAAGCTTGCGCCTCAACAGGGGTTATTCCAAAGTCCTCAATTGCAGCAAAAACAAAGGCTTTAGCCTTACTCATCATATCGGCGGATATTTTGCTATCCTGAAAACCCAATATCTCTATATTACTCCTTGCTATGCTCTTTATCCTTGTCATCTCATTACCATCTCCTATCACTACCAGCTTTTTGCCATTCTCATTAAATGCTCTTACTATCAAATCAACTTTTTTATAGGCGACCAGCCTTGAGACTGTGATGTAAAAATCATCTTTTTTAGAATTTATTTTAAATTTATTAGTATCTACAGGAGGATAGATGACTTTTGAATCTTTACGGTAAATTTTTCTTATCCTATTTGATACAAAATTTGAATTTGCAATATAAAGATCGACTCTATTTGCACAAGCTATGTCCCAAAGACGAATTTTATGCAAAAAATATCTTGCCAGAAGAGACTTAAATCCGCTTTGCAGAGAATTTTGTTCAAGGTAGTTAAGATACATATCCCAAGCATAACGAATCGGAGTATGAATATAACTGATATGTAGCTGATCGTGTCTTGTTAAAACACCTTTAGCAACCGCATGAGAGCTTGATAGGACAAGATCGTATTCGCGTAGATCAAGCTGCTCTATAGCAAAAGGAAATAGCGGAAGGTAGTTTCTAAATTTATTCTTTGAAAGTGGTAAATTTTGTATAAAGCTGGTTTGTGAAATCTTGCCTTTAAGGATTATCTCTCTATCTTTCGGGTCTAAAAAATCAACAAGAGAGAATATATCAAAATCATCCCAGATATTTGTAAAGCTCTCTACGCATCGCTCCGCACCCGCATATACACTAAACCAATCATGCACTAAAGCCTTTTTCATCAAATTCCTATTAAGATCTATTGTAATCGTCGTTTAGTCTAATAATATCATCTTCACCCAAATAGTCACCAGTTTGAACCTCTATGATTATTAAATTTGAGCTCTCTTGATTTTCTAATCTATGAATTTGCCCGCTTTTTATATAAGTAGATTCATTTTGATTGAGATAAAACTCCCTATCATCAATAGTTACGAAGGCTCTACCCTTAACAACTACCCAGTGCTCGTTTCTCCTTAGATGTTTTTGCAGACTCAGTCTCTTTCCTGGTCTAACTATTATCTTTTTTATCTTATAGCCGTCACTACTCTCTAAGACTTCGTAACTTCCCCATGGGCGAAAAACTCTAGAGTGTGCTTCACAAAGATCAGGAAAGAAATTCTGAAAATGTTTTTGAGCATCTTTTACTTTTTGACTAGACCCTCTTTTAGTAATCAAAAGAGCATCTTTTGTATTCACTATTATGAGATCATTTGCATCTATAAGAGCTGTTGGCTTTTCGCTAATCACAAAGTTGTTTTTAGAGTCTATCTCGTAAATCTCTTTGCTGTTTTCGATCTTTCTACTAAGCTCATCAAAGCTTCCCACATCGCTCCATCCGGCATCAAGACCAACCATCTTTATCTTCATACTCTTTTGCATCAATGCGTAATCAATACTTATATCCTCAATAGAATCCATATATTTTGGATTTATTTTTAAGACATTTGCCTCTAGGTGAGAATTTTCTATCGCCAAACGAACGTTTTTTACTATACTTGGAGAAAATTTCATCATCTCTTCCAAAAAGACTCCCGCTTTAAAGCAGAACATTCCGCTATTAAAGTAATACCCGCCATCTTTTATAAATTTAACCGCATTTTCAAGGTTAGGCTTTTCGATAAATCTCTCCACATCGCCATTTTTTTCAGCTTTCATATATCCATATCCGGTATTTGGCTCAGTAGGCTTAATGCCAAAAGTAACTAAAAACCCGTCCTTGGCATACTCCTTTGCCGTCATAAGTGATTTTTTATAAGCATCCTCATCCTCTATCATATGATCGCTTGGAGTTACTAATAAAATTTCATCGCTTTTTGCACCCAAAGCCGCAAAAGTTATCGCAGCAGCAGTGTTTTTACCAAAAGGTTCTAAAATAAATCTCTCTATCTCTTTATTACTACACTCATCAAGAGCTAGAAAATAGTGTTCTTCATTACAAACAATGATACTCTTTTCAAATTCAAAATTTCTCTTAAGAGTAAGACTAAAAAGTGATTCATCATTAAAAATTTTAACAAACTGCTTTGGCATGAGAGTTCTTGAAAGTGGCCAAAGTCTAGTGCCTGAGCCTCCGCAAAGTATTACATTTACCATAATTTTACACCCTACTCTTTAAATTTTCGACTAAATTTAAAAATATTTCGCTAAGTTTTTTAAGCAAAACCTCACTCTTAGCCTCAAACCTAGTTACTATGACAGGAGTTGTGTTTGAGGCCCTTACAAGTGCCCAGCCATCTTCAAATCTTACTCTAACGCCGTCTATATCAATGATCTCTTTTGCTTCCGGAAGCTCTTTTACTCCTTTTGCAAGTTCAAGCTTTAAAGCCTCAATTATCTTAAATTTCTTACTTTCACTAGTCTCTACCTTGATCTCATCAGTACTAAAAACTTTTGGAAGTTTCTCAAGCTCGGCATCTAAATTTATACCTTTTTGAATAAGCTCAAGCAC
Source organism: Campylobacter sp. RM16187 (assembly GCF_025319965.1). NCBI lineage: Bacteria > Pseudomonadati > Campylobacterota > Epsilonproteobacteria > Campylobacterales > Campylobacteraceae > Campylobacter > Campylobacter sp. RM16187. Next base: position 803,838 of record NZ_CP012549.1, on the reverse strand, counting down.
CCTAAACATAGCATACAAGGCGTCATCAAAGCCAAAATATCGCTCTTTAAAAAATATATGCCCGCTAACTTCCGCCGCCATATCGATATTTAGCTCTTTCATGGCTTTTTTGATATTGCTATGACCGGTTTTACCCATGAAGCTCTTGCCGCCGTTTTTATCGATCTCATCATACATGTTTTGCGAGCATTTTACCTCGCCTAAAACTCGCGGATTTTTCATCACAAGAGAGTATAGGTAGGCTAGTTCATCGCCTTTTATGTTACGATTTTTGGTAAGAACTGCTATACGATCGCCGTCTCCGTCAAAGCCAAATCCTATCTCAAATTCCCACTTTAATGCCTCTTTTATATCTTTTAAATTTTTCTCTTCGCTTGGATCGGGATGGTGGTTTGGAAAATTTCCGTCAGGGTTTGGATACAAAATTTCAGCGTCTAAATTTAAACTATCGCAAATTTCAGGAAGCACCGCTCCTACGGCTCCGTTTGCACAGTCCATTACTATTTTTAGCTTCATGTTTTTAAGATGCGCAAACTGATCTATGATAAATTTTTTATACTCGCTTGCGATATCAAATTTAACCGCTCTAAAATCATCTTTTATCTGCGTTTTTGTCTTGATAGTGGAGAAAACCTCATCTTTTAGCTTTTGAAGATCGGCACCGAAATAGCTATCCTTAAAAATCGTAATCTTAAATCCGTTGTATTCTTTTGGATTATGAGAGCCGGTTATCATGATGTTTGCGTCAAATTTGTCGTTAAAAACGCTAAAATATCCAACCGGCGTAGGAAGTAGTCCGATATCAAAAACCTCTATGCCAGCAGCGTTTAGCCCGCTAACAAGCCAGCCAAAAATATCTTTTGCACTAAGCCTCGCATCATATCCCACACTTACGTTTCTAGCGCGGCGCTTTAACATCTCGCGACCCAAATTTAAGCCTATAGCCTTTACGCTTGTTTCATTCAGATCTCTCTCGTAAATTCCGCGTATATCATACTCTCTAAAAATTTCTTCTAGCATCAATCACATCTCTTTAAAATATACTAAATTTAAAAAATTAAAGCGGATTATATCATCTTTTTATTAATTATCATTTAGCGATAGCTGCAAGCTTTACGCCCATCGCTTCTATAAATTCGCCAGGTTTTAAACGCAACTGCTTGCCTCTAACGCCTGCGCTTATGTATATAAATTCCTGCTGCAAAACTCGCTCGTCGATAAAAGTATCAAAAGCCTTTTTCATCGCGATAGGCGAGCAGCCGCCCCTGATGTAGCCTGTTACTTTTTCAAGCTCTTTTAAATTTAAAAGCTCGCAACGCTTATGTCCACTAGCTCTAGCCAAAGCCTTTAGATCAAGGCTCAAATCACCCTGAATGCAAGCTACGACAAATCCCTTTGGCTCACACTCGCACACTATCGTTTTATAAACCTGCCTTATATCCGCGCCACACTTTAAAGCCACGCTAACAGCGCTTAAATCGCTCTCATCCACTTCATATTCGCATAGCTCATAAGCTATATTTTTAGCATCCAAAAATCTTGCTGCGTTAGTTTTATGTATTATTTTTTCTCATTTTTTAAATTTTGTTATATAATTATACAAAAAAAGGAGTGTTAATGGCCCAAGAGGTTGAAGAGAAGCAAGATAAAAAGGGAAATAGTCTTTTGCTTATAATAATCATTATCGTTTTAGTGCTACTTTTAGCTATCGGGGGTTTGATAGCATTTTTAGTTTTAGGAGGCAATGATAATCAGCAAATAAATGCGCAAGATATGCAAACAATGCAACAGCCTCAACAAATCTCAAGAAATACAATCCCAAAACGCTCAAACGACTATATAAATATGGGTCCCATACACCCTATGGATCAATTTATAGTAAATTTATTAAGCGAAAGCGGCTCAAGATTTCTTAAAACAAAGGTTGATTTGGAGCTAAACAATGAGGTCTTAACTCCTGAAATAGATAAGAAAAAATCCCTAATTCGCGATATTATCATTAGGACTCTATCGTCTAAAACTTTTGAAGAAGTTAGCACGATAAAGGGCAAAGACCGCCTAAAAGACGAGATAGTGGATAGGCTTAACGAGGTCTTAGCCGACGGACATATCAAAAACATATATTTTACTGATTTCGTTGTTCAATGATAGGAATAGATATAGTCGTAATTTCTAGAATTTCAAAGCTTAAAGAGCGTTACGGCGAGAGTTTCGCCGAGCGCTTTTTAAATAAAGACGAGATAAATTTAGCAAAGACAGACTCAACTCTAGCAGGGTTTTATGCTGTTAAAGAGGCCGTTAGTAAGGCTTTGGGTTGTGGCATAAGTAGCGAATGCTCGTTTTTTGATATAGAAATTTACAAAACCGAAAAAAACGCACCAAAGATAAAACTTTCAGACAAGCTCAAACAAAATTTCAAAATCTCACAAGCGGACGTAAGCATAAGCCATGACGGCGGTTTTGCGATCGCAGCGGTTATATTAAGATGAGCCAAGAAAACAGCTCAAAGCTTTTATACAGACTTGATAGCAGAAACAAGATAACTTTGCTGATAAGTTTCGCGCCGATACTTTTACTTCTTGTATTTCCGACCTCTTTTTTGCTTTTTGACGGCGGAGCAAAGCTTGCGATGGGCGCGGTACTAGCCGCTATCTTACTTTATAATTTATTTGAGAAGTTAAATTTTAGATACATTGCAATTTACGAAGATAAAATCATAATCGCAAAGCTTTTTACCAAGACTCAAATAGCAAGAGATGAAGTTAGCTCATGCCACTTCAAAAGCTTTCCTTTCATGCCATATAAAGTTGATATCATCACTAAAAAAGAAAGGCACAAGCGCAAATTTTACTCTATAGACGCACTAAAGTTAAACCAGAGTAAGAAAATTTGCCTGCTTGTACTATCTACGGACTTACATTATAATATTTAAATTTCTATGTGAGTTAAATAAATTTATACATATTAAGTTCATATTTGCCCAAAACCTACCTCTACTACAATCTAGTAATACTTAAATTTCAATGTCAATCAGTTTATTTACACTTATTTTAAGCTTTGTTATCTTGTATAAATAAAATATCATTTTTTTAAATTTTATGAGTTGATACAAACGGCAACTTTGCGATTGCGAATATTATATTAAAATATTTTTATCTTGATAGTGTCGCAGATATTAAAAGCATAATAATCGTAAACACTAATATATAAATAATTAATTTAATAACTTTGCTCTTGTGTCTATCCCATTCTAGTGATTGATCGGCAACTTCGTAACCAAATTTTCTTAAAAGAAATCTATATATAGACCTAATTAACCAAATCAAAAGAAGCCAACCTAGTAAAATCCAAACAAGACCAACACCGTGTCCAGTCTGCTCCTTAGTAATTGCTGACAACAAACCAACAGGGATAATCCAAATCACTCCACCAACAACAAAAGCCAATATAAAAGCTAAAATTTTCATCCAAACCTCCATTTCATAAGACCCTTATTGTCAGGTCTAATTCCTTTTTCCTTAGATCTTAAAAGCTCATATTCTAAATGCTTCATACCAAATTTTTTACCTTTTAGCCCGCTAACAAAAATAATTTCATATAAAATATATAATCTTTGATTTGGACTTATGCTTTCATTTCGTTCTTGTGCAGCTTTTATAAATTCTTTCTCAATTAAATTGTATAAATGAGTTATTTCATCATCGCTAAAAAGATCGACGTATGGATTTTTTCCATTGTTTTTTAGCATCTCTCTTCTATTAGTCAAAAATCTTTCTTGTAAATTAGGCTCTTTTTTTATGGCGTTTGGCATCAAACTATAAGTAAGACGCATAAGTAGATAAACAATAAGCAAGGCAACCAGCACGACAATAAGTTGAATAAACCACATCTCTATACTTCTCTAAAACAATTATTTTATCCCATGGGATATAGAATAATGAATTATAACACTGCAAAATTTAAACTAAAATTAATCCTATAGGATAAATATGCGAAAAGATTTTAGCAATTCTGATAGTGGTGAAATTTTAGATTTTTATAAAAAAGTATCAAAAAGAATTAGATTTCTTAGAGAAGAAAAAAATATTTCTCAGCTTGATTTAGCTCTTGAAATTGGAATAAAATCTGTTGCTTTTTACTCCAATTGCGAAAACAATAGATACAATAAGCATTTTAACCTAGAGCATATTTATAAAATTTCAAAGGCTCTTAAAATAGATATTGAGGATATTTTCAAAGACATCAAGCATATAAATTTTAACTATAAAACAGACAATAGGCTATAAGCACAAGTCATGATGATGATTTTGTAATTCCAGCATCTGTACATTTATTTGGTGTTTCAAATCGTTGATAAGCTAGGCTCTAGTGCGGATATTTTGCTTTTTTGTAAAATACACCGTATATTATTTACTCTTGCAACTCTTTTGATGTGCTTTTAGCTTTTTCATCGCCCAATCATAATGGCTTGAGGTGGCACTCACAAAATAAGAGCCAAGTGTAGTTCCGCCTGTCCATTTAAACACACTTTTAGAAAATAACTCCTCGTTAGTAAAAGACTCTGCCAGCTTCAAAACATCGTCATGCGACCTACGAAGCAGCTCTGTCGCCTCTTTTAGCGAAGTCTTTTGATGCTTTCTCCAAAACTCCATATTCATATCGCCATAAGTTTTCCAGTTGTACGGCAACGGCAAAAACGGTCTTTCGACTCCATTTTGATTTGAGTTAATCCAGTTTAAAATAAGTCGGTGCCACTCATAAAGATGGACTAAAACATCTCTTAAATTTTTATCTCTAGCCCAGTGTGCCTCTTTTTTCTTCTTGTCCTTTAAAAAATCAAACGGAGTATTTAGTTCCACCTCGGTCAAATTTGAAATAAGCAGACTGAGCATTGAGTAGTTCTCGGTCGCCACATCTATTAAATCACTCTTTGTTACAGGTCTTGGCATACTATCTCCTATATTTCAAACATTCAAACCTTACTTTATAATATTTTCAAGCACTCCGATATTTTCTATCTCGCAACGCACCACGTCGCCGCTCTTTAGAAATTTAGGCGGCTCAAGCCCCATACCAACTCCGCTTGGCGTGCCAAGAGAGATGATGGTGCCCGCTTTTAGAGTCATCGCTTGGCTTAACTCGGCGATCACATACCTTTCATCAAAGATCATTTTTGAGGTATTTGAGTTCTGTCTTAGCTCATTGTTTACGTAGCATTTGATAGCCAAATTTGTGCTATCAAGCTCATCAGGTGTCACCACTACAGGACCCATCGCGCAGTGAGTATCAAGCGACTTGCCGAAGTAAAACTGCTTATGGCGAATTTGCAAATCACGCGCGCTAAAATCATTTAGTATCGTGTATCCAAGGACATATTCGCCTGCCTCTTGCTCGCTTACGTTTTTAGCGTCTTTTTTTATGATGAGTGCAAGCTCCACTTCATAATCAAGCTTTTGCATGACATCTTCATGAGCTAAAATTTCGCCATTGTGCCCGACCGCCTCATTAACTCGTTTTGAAAAATAGACCGGATACTCACGCGTACCGTCAAATTTTTCGCCCTTAAATTTAGCCGACTCTTTGGCATGCTCCATGTAGTTTATGCCAAGACAGATGATATCTTGACGAGGAGTTATGATAGGCGCAAGTAGCTTTGCTTCGTTAAATTTAAGCTTGCTCGTATGGCTTTTAAATTCTTTTAAATGTTCATAGTCTTGCTTGCCGGCTCGCGAGATAAAATCATTTAAATCGCTAATTTCAAGTCCCATTTCGCCAAAACTGATGATGGAGTCATCAAGGCTTACTATGCCGGTTTTTACACAGCCGTCAAAAAATGTTACAAATTTCATCACATCCCCTTATCAAACTCTATCATTTTAAACCTCTCGCCCAAAAACTCAGGGCTAGTTAGGAACTTAAACTGCTTTAAAAAGCTTTTGTAAACGCTCTCACCGCCGTTTTTAAGCACGTATTCAAGTACCTCTGCACCGCCAAATTCGACTATCGCTACAGACTGCTTTTTAAAGCTTTTAAATTTAAGCCCGCAGCTTTCAAACTCCTCTTCAACCTGCGCGAAATTAACATCATAAGTTATATCGCTTATGCCGAAATACTCTTTTAAATTTGCAAGCTCAAAAGGGCTAAAAACCTTGTGATCTTTGTAAATTCTAAGCGTTATCTCATCTCGCCTAGCCATATCTCCGTAGTCAAAAGTGATAAATTTAAGCCTCTTTGCGCAGTTTTTGACACCCTTTGCAAACTCCTTAAGCCCAAGCATAACTTCGCCTTTATTAACGCCAAATTTTTTGCAAGTTGCCAAAGTATCGCTATTTATGCCATCCCAAAAGAGCTCATCATCTTTTACATAAAGCATTTTATCCTCATCCACCACCTCACAAGCAAAGCAGTCAAGAAGCTCGTTTGAGATGAAAAAAGCCTCGTTAAACTCACACTCCTTAAGGCTATTAAAGTGCTTTACGTATACCTCATCTCCAAATTTTTGCTTGAAATTTTGAGCTTGGATCTCTTTTAAATTTTCATGCGGTTCGATGATATTAAATTTTAGTGTTTTTAAATTTTCAGGACTGAAAGTAAAAATTCCGCTTATAAAATCATACATCATAGCGCCGTTATTTGCACCTATCTCAACGATATTTGCGTGTGGTGAAAACTCGCCTTTTTCAACTAAATTTAAAAAATGATAAGCAAGCGTGACACCAAAAAGAGGTCCCACACTAACGGAAGTATAAAAATCCCCGCCTTTACCTACTCTAGCGGGGGATTTATAGTAGTTTTCATTTAGCCACTCATTAAAATACGAGCTAAATTTTATACTCACTAAGCGCCTTTTGAAGTCTTTTAAAGCCCTCTTTTATCTCGCTTTTTTTCATATTTAAAGGCGGTAAAAATCTAAGCGTACTTGTGCCTGATTTTAGCACTAAAACCCGGTTTTTAGCGGCTAGCTTTATGACATCGGCTAAATTTACGCTTTCATGAAGCACTAGGCCTAGCATGAGCCCAAGACCCTCTTTTTGCTTGATAACTTTTGGAAATTTGGCGCAAAGTTCATCTAAATTTTCGTTAAAAATTTCTATCTGTTTGTCTATCTTGCCGCTTTTTTTAAGCTTTTTAAGCTCATCTAGCGCAGTTAGCGCGGTTGCGGTCGCTAAAAAATTTCCACCGAATGTCGAGCCGTGATCGCCCGGTTCAAATATCTCTTTTTTGCTTACGCAAGCACCTATCGGCACGCCCGCGCCAAGCCCTTTGGCAAAGGTTATGATGTCAGGCTTTAAGCCGTAGAGCTTAGACGTCACAAACTCGCCCGTTCTAAATACTCCGCACTGCACCTCATCGGTTATAAGAAGTAAATTTTTCTCTTTCAAAACCTTTGCGAGGCGTTTTACTTCGCTCTTATCAAGTGCGTTTATACCGCCCTCGCCTTGAACCAGTTCGATCATAACGGCAACGGTTTTTTCGCCTATATTTTCAATTATCTCACTGATACTGCTGTAAAATTTAAAGCCATCGATATAAGGAGCGTAAATTTCGGGATGAAATTTATCTTGACCGGTTAGCTTTAAGGTCGCAAGAGTTCTGCCGTGAAAGGAGTTTGCAAGGCTTATGATCTCAAATTTCTTCTCTTTAAAATTTGTCGCACCATACTTTCTGGCTAGCTTTATGGCGCACTCGTTTGCCTCTGCGCCGGAATTGCAAAAGAAGCTAAAGGTTTTAAAGCCAAGCATTTTTGAAATCTGCTTTGCAAGCTTTTCTTGCGGTTTTATGCGGTATATGTTTGAGCTATGAAGTATCTTGCCCGCTTGGTCGCTTATGGTTTTTACAACTCTTTTGTGAGCGTATCCGAGCGAATTTACGCCGATACCCGAGGCAAAATCGATATAATCCCTGCCCTTTGCGTCAAAAAGCACAGAGTCCTCGCCCCTTTCAAATCCAAAATCAAATCTCGCATAAGTGTTTAAAAGATACATTTTTACTCCTTTTAATCAAGTGTCGGCAGGTGCCAGCCTCTATAATACGCCAGAAGTCTAAAAACTACCCCGAAAGCAAAAAGCAACATCACCCAAAAAATGCTCGTAAGCCCAAGATAGTGCATGAGATAATATATCGCGCCGATAGTTAAGCAAACCGTCGCATAAAGCCCCGTCTTTAAAAACCAAGGAACCTCATTTAGCAAGATATCGCGCAGTATGCCTCCGCCAACTCCGTTACAAAGTGCAAGCATAGTCACGCCAAAAAAGTTGAAGTTATACTCAAGTGCGACGATGGCTCCGACTATCGAAAAGCTTGCGATACCAAAGGCGTCAGTCGTGATAAATAAAAATTTAGTCTCCAAATCCTCGCGCTTATGGAGCTTAAGAAGCGCCGCAGCTATCAAGATAACGACCACGATGAGCCCCGGCAAGTAGTTTGTAAACGAATAAGGAGGGCGCGAAACTATCGCGTCACGCATAAGTCCGCCGCCAAGAGCGGTCAAAAATCCCGCCACAAAGATACCAAGCCAGTCGCAATTTTTTCTGATAGCGAAGTAAAATCCGCTCAGCGCAGCCGAAGCTATACCGATACTCTCAACGATAAGAAAAACATCCATAAGTCACCGCTTTTTGTAAAAATCTAGATGATATTTTACATCTTGAAGCTATAAATTTGGTTGAAATTCCAAAATTCGCCAAGCGTTTTTAGGCGCGAATTTAAAAAGCCACTTTAAACTCGGTCATACCGTCACCACTCTTGCAGCTTACCTTAAATTTCAGCTCATCGCAAAATTTCTTAACGATATTAAGCCCTATGCCAAAGCCTCCGCTCGTCTCGTCAAAGCGAGTATAAAGATCAAAGATGTGGGGCAAATTTTCCTTTGCTATGCCCTGCCCGCTATTTGTGACGATAAGAGCTTTTTTATCTAGCTTTACGCTCACGCTTCCGCCTTCGTTTGAGTATTTTACAGCGTTGCTTAGGAGGTTATCAACTATCTTTCGCACCTTAAATTTTGAAGTTACTAGCACGACATCCTTGATATCGGTGCTTAAATTTATGCCTTTTTGCTTTAAATTTATCGAAAAAAACTCAAGCCTCTCGCTTACTATTTGGGCTAAATTTACCTCTTCGTTCTCTTCGTATTTTTTATTTAGCCTTAGGATGGTTAGGTCTTCATATAAATTTGAGATCGTGTGAGCGGCTGTTTTTATGTTGCCAAGATACTTTTCAGGATCGGTTTTAAAGAGCTCTATGCTCATCAAAATCACGCTTAAAGGCGTGTTTATCTCATGAGTCGTATCGCGGATAAAGCCGTCTAAAAACTCGATTTTAGCATAAAGCGGACGAAGCGAAAGCCTAATGATAAGATAGGCTATGAGCAATATCGCCGCCAAAACACCGAGCGAAACGAGTAAAATTTGAGCCTTGAGCGCTAAGAGCTTTACATTAACATCAGCGCGTTTAATGGCTACCAGATACTCGTTTTGCCCTCTTTTATCATGTACTCTAAACTGCACTACGTTTTCTTCACTCTCGATATGGTGTCGCCCCATGCCCTGCTTTGGCTTAAAGTCATCTTCTATAACCTCGCCTGTCTTTAAATTTACCACATAGGCCTTCATATCGTCAAAATCATCATCGTCAAGCTTGCCGTTGTTGTGAAGTTTTATCTGAAGTTCGCGCTTAAAATCCCTAAAATCAAAAGCGTCCTTGTCCATTATGAAGTGTTTTTCTCTATCATAAAAAACTTTGCCGAAAAACACCAAAAACGCAACGCTAGTTAAAAAATAGAGCAAAAATATAGGCAAAACGTGGCGTTTTTTAAACATACTTATACCCCAGCTTTGAGGCGCTTACTATGCGTTCTTTGCCTAAAATTTTGCGAAGCTCCGTGATATACACGCGCAAGCTTAGCTCGCTTGGACTCTCGTCGTAGTCCCAAATTTGCTCATAAATTTCATCTCTGCTGACAAATCTATCCCTATTTTTAAGCAACATTACTAAGAGCTTAGCCTGCTTTTTAGGCATACTAACCGCCTCTTCGCCCTTATAGAGCACTCCTTGCTTCATATCAAAGCTGAAATTTTCATCAAGTTTTTGAAATTCGCTTACATTATGCACAAAAGTTCGTTTAAGGATATTATTTACTCGCAAAAGTAGCTCTTTAAGCTCAAACGGCTTTTTGATATAGTCGTCACACCCGCTTAAAAAGCCTTTTTGAAGGTCATTTATCGTATTTAGTGACGTAGTAAATATGCAAGGAGTGAGCCTCTTAGCCTCTCTTAACTCTTTTAGTAGCTCAAAGCCGTTGCCACCGATGATTTTAACGTCAAATATCCACAGATCAAAGTTGGTTTCATAAGCCAAACTAAGCGCCTCATCATAGCTCTTAACGCCCTGCACCTCGAAATTCTCGCTTCTAAGATACGAGCACATCATATCAAGCAGCATCGCCTCGTCTTCAACTACTAAAATTCTAGCCACTCTTGCTCCTTAAGCGAAATTTGTAGATATTACTATTTTTGCTTTTAATAAGGCATAAATTTAAGCTTTAAGGTCTCACGTCAAACGGCGCAAGACCTATAAATTTATTGCCACATACAACCAAAGCCAGAGCCTCTTGCTTGCCTCATATAGCCTTGGTTGCCGCACTCAAAGCCAAATTCGCCGCAGTTGTAATGACGCCCGAATTTGTGATTATTGTGTCCTCTGCCAAATTTATCATGCCGACCGTGACCGCTGTTTTGACCTCCGTTATGAGCGTAAAATCGCATTTTTCCAGCCTCTTTTACGCTTAAACTATCCATCTTATCTCTCATTATGCCTCTATACTCCTGCATAAATTCCGCTCTCTCATCAGGACTCATCGCGGAGATCTTGCTTCGCATCTGCTCTCTAAATTCATCTATGATATCCGCTTCTTGCGAGCTTAGCTTGCTAGCACGCTTATGAATCTCAAATGAAATTTCACTTAGCGTCTTTGCGTCCGCACCTGCCACCATACTGTTTAGCTGGGTATTTGAGCTATCGCTAATTGAGCCTGCAAACAAACTTCCGGCAATCAATATGCCGATAAAAGCTAACTTTTTCATCTTATCTCCTTGTGTTGAAATGTAAGTGAAGTATAAAGAAAAGTTGTGAAGAAAAAGTTAAGTAAAATTTATATCATAACTTATTTCATAAATATTTTTTAATTTTATATCTTGGTTTTTATGTGTTTTTTGAGTTGTAAAATTTGACCGAGCCGTTTCGGTCAAATTTTTAAAATTTTGAGATCAATTTTCTATAATTTTAAGACCTAATTCTTGAGCCTCTTTAACGCTTAAGTTTAGCACTTTTTCGTTATATCTAGCTGCAAATTCCTCTTTAAATTTTGCTCGCTCATCCTCGCTAAGAGCAGAAATTCTCTTATCAAATTCGCTCTTAAAATCCTGCTTTGAACTATCCGCTTCAGCTATGAGTTTGCCGGCTCTTTTATCTATCTCAAATGAAATTTCGCCTAAAGTTTTAGCATCGGCATTTTTTATCATCTTAGCAAATCCGCACGACTGAGCCTTGTCAAATTTAGCACCCAAATAGGCCTTAAGAGCAACTAATATACTCATGATTTTTAATCTTTTCATATTTTTCTCCTTATAAAAGTTATGAAAAGATTTTAAAAAGAAGTTGTGAAGAAAAAGTTAAGTCGTCACACTAAAAAAGAGCGTTTATCTTTTTGATGAAATTTATCGGATTTACCTGCACGCCGTTTACGATGACGCCAAAGTGAAGGTGCGGTCCAGAGACTCTACCGCTAGCTCCGCTTAGTCCGATGACCTCGCCCTTTTTTATCTCATCGCCAAGCTTCACATCTATCCTGCTCATGTGATAATACTGCGTATAAATTCCCTCTCCGTGATCTATCACCACAGAGCCTCCAGCGTAGTATCTATCTTTAGCGATCACGACTACGCCGTCATTGCTAGAGGCTATAGGAGTGCCGACGGCTGCGCGAAAATCGGTTCCTGAATGATAGCTTTTAACAAGCTCATTAAAAACTCTTGCGGTGCCAAAAGGACTTGTTATAACCGAACTCATAGGAAGCATAAAAGCTGTATTAAATTTTAATCCAGGAGTGCTGGTTGAATAAATTTTATTAGCCTCATCCCTCTCCTCCTCGATTCTTTTTAATACTTCTTTTGGAGGTGCGACTTTTGAGCTCTCGACACTTATCTTTTCTTTCTTGTATTGACCATTAATAACTTTAAAAACAATCTCATCTATATCTCCATTAAAATCGCTTCTTAAAACTATTTCACCCTTTTTATAATATCCTGCGGCAATAATGGTAAATTTTACATTTTTATTAGCAGGATTAACAAGCCACTCTCTTTGCTTACCGTCTATTGTTAGCTTGCCTGCAAAATTTGATTCAATCTGGGCTATCTGTATATCTCCGTTTATTATATCTTGAGCCATAATATTAAGTGAGATAAAAATTATTAAAAATATACTTTTCATATAAATCCTTTATATAAAATTAAAAAAACGGTTTTAAAATTTAGTAAAAAGTAATATAATAGCAATTAAAGTTTATCAAAAAGGAAATACTGATGAATAAAATATTTAAGCTTATGCTTTGCATTTTGACACTATCTACATTTGCGCTTGCAGATTTTACACAGAGTCAGAAGGTCAAAACCTCACTAAATATACTTAACGACTTTGGAGTAAGTAAAAATAAGAAATTCAAAGGCATTACCGGCATAGCAATAATACCAAGCATGGTCAAAAGCGGATTTATAATATCTGGGCATGACGGAAAGGGAATTTTTGTAGCTAGAAACGATGATAACGAATGGAGCGCGCCTATCTTTGTAGACTATAAAGGTGTTGGTTTTGGAGCACAGGCTGGTTATAAATCAGTTGATCTTATTTTACTTTTTAAATCAAGCAGATCATGGGCTGGCTTAGTTGATGGCAAAGGCTCCATAGATATTACCGCTGATGCCGTTATATTAGGAGCCGGAGAGAAGTCCGGAGTCTCAACAGATCTTCCTGAAATTTCCGCATGGGTACTAGAAAGAGGAAAGGCAAAAGGAGTGTTTTTAGGAGTTAGCATAAACACTTCTATGATGGTAGTAAACAATCAAGATACAAATGACTACTACGAAAGAATTTATGATATCGCTGATATCTATCATAACTCACCTAAAGATAGCAGATATACTCAAAAACTAAAAGAGATAATAAATAAATATTTTGAATAGCTAAAATCATGGTTTAGCTTAAGGCTAAACCATATAAAGCGAGACAAATCTTTTTTTGTTAATCGGAGAAAATTGAGTCATATACTCAAACGCCTCTTCATAATCGCCGTCGGTATACTTTGCAACCTCTTCGATTAGCTCAAAAAGCTCTTCGTCATCCATAGACTCAAAGCTACCTCTATTCTCTAGAACTTCAAGCAAAACGGCGTCTAATTCAAGCTCGTCGTATGTCATATCCTGCCTTTTTGAAAGTTTTTGCGGAATTATGCCAAAAAAACCTTTATATTTGCTTATCAAATTTTCTTAAAATTTATAAAAATTTTATATAAAAATTGCAAATTTATTCGCAAATCAGCTTATTTTATTATAATCATGATAGCAATTATGAATTTAGAATAAAGAGTGGCGATTATATGCAAAATTTTGAAAATTTTTACTCAAAATTTTCTACCTTTTTAAAAGATTTTAACTATAAAAATTCAAGCCAAAAGGAAGGGGTTTTAAAAATCTTGTATATTAACGATGATCACCTTAGTGCTGCCGAGATACAAGAGAGGTTTTATCGTGAATTTAAAGAAAATATTAGCTTAACGGCAATATATCAGTTTTTAAATTTCTTAGAGGAGATTGGACTGGCGATATCTTTTGAAGAGAGTGGAATCAAAAAATTTGAACTAAATCTAAATTCTCATCACGACCACCTAATATGCACTAAATGCGGTAAAATCGTAAGCTTTTACGATGAAACCATAGAAAATAGACAAGACATAATCTGCGAAAACAAAAAATTTAAAACAGAAGGCCATACGATGATATTATATGGAATTTGTAAAGAGTGTCAAAAATGACGCAAATAGTTGTAAAAGCTCATATAAACGGACGAATTAGACTCAAATCTCCGGAATTTAATCCTAAAAATTTTGAAAAAATTAATAAAATTTTAGAAAAAAAAGTAAAAAACATAAGACTAAACCAATACTGCAACTCTCTAATAATACATTTTGATCAAAATATTATAAATTTAGATGAGATATTAACAAAACTGGAGAAAAATTTTGCAGTTGCTGGACAAAAAGAGAGCCAAAAAATCTCAAAAAAGATAGAAAAATCAAAGTCTTTAACAATTTCGACTCCGGCATGCAATGCCTGCTTGCACTGCTCTACAAATTTAGTGTCAGAATCTAGCTGGAGAAAAAAGCTACTAAATTTCGGCGCTCTTAGTTTAATAGCCGTAGGTGTTTTCGTAAAAGAGCATATTATGGCTACGCCTCTTGGACTGCTTGCCAAGCTTACCATAGGAGCTATTAGCATATACTCAGCAATTCCTCTTATAAAAGAGGGGCTAGAAGAGCTAAAAGAGAAAAAAATGAGTCTGCAAGGCTTCATTGCATTTGCACTTCTTATAGCGATCTTGGGCGGAGAGGTAACGGCTGCATTTGAGATAATTTATATTCTTAGAGGAAGCATGCTGTTTGAAGAGTATACGGCAAACAAATCACGTGCGGAAATTCATAAGCTAATCAGCCTGGATGTCAAAAAAGCCTATGTTTTGCAAGGCGATTTAGAAGTCGAAGTCTCTTTAGAAGATGTCAAAGATGGCGATATAATAGTATGCAGAAGTGGAGAAAAAATAGTAGCCGACGGAGTTATCATAAATGGAAGTGCGGAGATAAACGAAGCTATAATCAACGGACGAAGCGAGAGTGTATATAAAAAGAAAAACGATAGCGTGTTTGCAAATACTTTAGTTGAAAAAGGAAGAATTTACATAAAAGTAAGCGCAACAGGAAATGAAACGTATATAGCCAGAATCATAAGCGAAGTTGAAAAAAATCTCTTAAATAAAAGCCAAAGCGAGCTAAGCGCTGATAGACTAGCTCAAAAAGTGCTAAAAATCGGCTCGGCTTTAAGTGTCGGGACATTTTTTGTGACTGGTTCATTTTTAAGAGCTTTTAGTGTCATGATAGTAATGAGCTGCCCTTGCTCTACGGTGCTTGCTGCAAGCTCTGCCGTAAGCGCAGCCATAGCAAGAGCCGCAAAAGACGGAATATTGATAAAAGGTGGAGAGTACTTAGAAAATGTCAGTCAAAGCGAAATATTTTGCTTTGATAAGACAGGAACACTTACTACAGGCAAACCAAAGATAGTAGGCTTTAAACTAATAAGCAAGATAACAAAAGAAGAGTTTTTTAAAATAGCTTCAAGCATAGAGCATCACAACACGCATCCTCTTGCCGTCTCTATTAACGAATATGCCAAGGGCTTAAACATCTCTGCAAATATCCATTTTAAAAGCGAAATTTTGCCCGGTCTTGGAGTCAAAGCTAAATTTGAAGACAGCAAATTCTTACTAGGTAATCTAAATCTAATGAGAAAATATAAGGTAAAAATACAAAATTTTAAAATTCCTAAATTTACAAGCGAAAATACAATCATATACCTTGCCAGGGATAGTGAAATTTTGGGAGCTATAATCTATGAGCATGAGATTAGAACAGGAAGTATAGAAGCTGTGAAGGCGCTAAAAGAGCGAGGTAAAAAAGTTGTACTATTAACTGGAGATGATGAAAAAGTGGCCAAAGAATTTGCAAAGAAATTTGAGTTTGACGATATCTACTTCTCTTTAATGCCTGATGATAAGGCAAAAATAATTCAAAAGCTTAAAAACTATGGTAAAGTCGTGATGATAGGAGACGGAGTAAATGATACCTTGGCTATGAGTAAGTCCGATATAGGAATATCCTTTGCCAGTGGCGGAAGCGAGGCCGCTATAGAGATTTCAAACATAGCCATCACAAACTCTCGCCCTATTGACATAGTCAAACTTCACGATTTAAGCGCTTTTGCACTTCGTGTAGTAAAACAAAACTACAATATCGGCACAAGCACAAATATGCTAGGAGCGGCACTTGGCGCTCTTGGCGTGCTAAGTCCAGCCGGAGCGGGTCTAGTGCATATCGCTCATACTGCAGGAATCATTGCGAATTCAAGCAGAATTAGCATTAAAAAATGATAACGATATGCAAAAAACTTTAAGTTACAATTAAGCATACGAAGCCGATAATAACGCAAAGATAAAAAGGAGAGAACTTTGAGTGTAGCACCAAATTTAATACTACCGGATCTTATTGTAAAGATAACCTCATATTTTACGCCGATTCATCATACCTCAGGACGCCTTAGAGTAAGAGTCAGCGCAAAGATAAAAGACGAGGCTAGTAATCTAAATTTAGACAAGATAGATCAGATAATAAAAAAAATAGATGGTATAAAAAATGTAAAATTTAACCAGCTAATAGGCTCTGTAACGATAGAGTATGATTCCGCGATTTTTCCAAAAGATATCTGGGACGATCTATTGGCAGGTAGAAATTTAGATAAAATATCTCAAACCATAAATGAGCTTGCAAGGAGCGCATATGCAGGATGAAAACTTAAAAGAGATCGTAAAAGCAGCCTATATATTTGAGCTTAGAGGAATTAGGCTTTATGAGAACTTAAAGGATAAGGATCCGATTTTCGCTCAAATTTTAGCCATCAAAAATAGCGGCTTAATGCTGTTAAGCGGTTACGAATCAAATGAACCTGTAGAGTGTTATTTTGATGGTTTAAATAATCAAAGTCTTGAAAACTGCCTTATAAAAGCATTAAATTACGAGATAGAATTAAATGCTTTTTATGAGACGTTGACAGATAAAGTAGAAGATGAAAATTTAAGAGATATATGCTTTAGACTGTGGGCTACCTCTTATAACGAATATGTCGCAGCACTCAAAATAAGGCTTTATGAAGAGCTTGGCGCGACAAGACAGACGAATTTTGCAGATTACGATTACAAAAAAGATGACGATTGCGATGATGACCATAAAGAATATAAAGAAGATCGATCAAAAAATAATTTCGGCTTTAGCGGATTTAACCAAAACGTATTTACAGAGATGAGTAAAAGAGTTGAGCGTATAGCTTCGGGAAGAGGTAGTCAAGAAGATATCGTAGAGCTTCTTAATAACCCTAATTTCTCGTTTTTTAGCGGACTTGCGGTAGGTGGAATGGCTGGGATTTTAATAAATAAAATGATAAACAAAGAGGATGAGAAAGAAGATGTTTAACAATACCAATGATAAAGGATTTAAGATGGCACTACCATTTTTAGCAGGACTTGCAGTGGGCGGATTAGTCGTTGTTGCTTTTAATAATAGAAAAAAGGTTAAATCTGCTTTAGAATGCGGATTAGAAAAGAGTAAGGAAGCAGCGAAGGATGTTAAAGAATTTGCGACAGAAAAATTTGAAAAAATTTCAACCGAAGTAAAACAAGAAGTGAAAAAAAGACGTAAAAGAAGAACGCCTGAAGAGATAGAAGCTGATAAAAAAGCCAAAGAGGCTACAAAGAAAAAAAGAGCCCCAAGAGCTAAAAAAGCTCCGGTTCAAACAACTCCAGAAGTAACGGACGGAGCTGAATAATGAGAGCATTGACTTCTACCGCAAGGCTTCCTATGGACCACCTTATAAGTGGTGCTCTAATAGCCGGAATTACAATTGGCGGGCTTAGCTATAATGAATATAAAAAAGGCAATATAAGCTCTAAACAAGCAACCAAAAAAACAATAAAACTAAGTATTCAGGGCGGTTTAGCTACGGCTTGCGCTATCAGTGCATCAAATAGACTCGTTATGGGAAACTATATCGGTGCGGCAGTTAGTGCAGCTGTAGGAATTGGCGGCATAATACTAACCGAGAAATTAATAAATCCAGAGGAATAAAGATGAACAACCCATATATAAATTCGACTCAAACCGTCAATAAAATCAATAACGATGGAAGCACTACAACAACGACTACTACAGTTAAAACAACCGGTGTTCCAAGCGCTTTTGACAAGGGTATTAACGAGGCTTTAAAAGACTTCGTTCCTGAAAATTTCAATGCGGCAGGATTTTTAAAAGGAGCTTTGATAGGCGGAACTGTAGCTTATATATTAACAAATGAAAAGGCTCAACAAGCAGTGTTTTCAGCTATAGTGAAAGGTTCAAATTTGCTTCAAGCCGGATTTGAAGAGCTCAAAGAGCGATTTGAAGACGTAAAGGCTGAAATTGAGTCACAAAAATAAAATTTATATCGCACATAAGAGTAAAAATCGTGTAAGATTTATATGCGAAGATATAACCTCAGAGTGTGATGAGAGCTTTTTAGAGGCTCAAATTTCAGAATTTAAGTATGTAAAAAGCGTCAGGCTGAACAAAAAAGCCAAAAGCATAATTATAGAGTTTGATTCAAATTTTGATGAAATTTTTAAATTTTTAGAAAATTTAAAAATTAAAAATCTGAGCAAACAAAACGATAGCCCAAGCAAAGCGGGTATTTATAAGGCTGTTGCAAGCATAGCCATAACTCCACTAATAAATGGCAATATGCTAAAAACTGCAACAAGCCTGTACGCTTGCGCTCCGCTTCTTAAGGAGGGTGTAGGCGAGCTAATTAATGAAGGTGTTACCTCAAAAGTGCTTGAGAGCATGGCTGTAGGAGTTAGTCTGGCTAGGCGCGACTATATGGCCGCAAATAGTACAAATTTAATGCTCGCAATCGGCGAATATATGGAAGAAAGCGCTGTTCATAGAAGTGATGACTTAGTAAAAGAGCTAGCCAAGCCAAATATAGAAGAGGTATGGGTAGAGACTATAAAAGATGGCAAAAAGATCCTTAACAAGGTGGCTACCAATAGCGTAAAAATAGGCGATATCGTAGTAGTAGGAGCAGGAGAGAGCATAGGTATAGACGGATATATCGTGGATGGAGAAGCGAGTGTCAATCAGGTTTCAATGACAGGGGAAGCCGAGCCTGTAAAAAAAGAGCGCGGAGACCGCGTAATGAGCGGAACTGTCGTAGAGGACGGAAAAATAAAAATTTGGGCTGAAGGAGTAGGAGAAGAGACCGCTACTGCCCGCATTAAACAATACATACAAAGCTCTCTAAACGAAAAATCAAGCATCGGATTAAGAGCTACAAAACTAGCGGACAAGCTAGTTCCAGTAACACTCTCTCTGGCTGGAGTGTCCTATCTTTTAAGCAGAGATATGACAAGAGTTGCATCAGTGTTACAGGCCGACTACTCATGCGCACTCAAACTAGCAACCCCGGTGGCCTTTAAATCAAGTATATCAAAGGCAGGTAGAAACGGAGTGCTTATAAAGGGCGCAAAAGCTATAGAGGCTCTTGCAAATGCTGATACATTTGTGTTTGACAAGACCGGAACCCTGACCCACGGAAGCCTTAGCGTAGTAGAAGTTTATTCGTTTAAAAAAGAATTTAGCAAGGTAGAACTTTTAAACTTAACCGCAAGCGCAGAGGAGCACTATTTTCATCCTGTCGCAGAAGCTATTGTAAAAGCGGCTCGCGAGGTAGGATTCCACCATATACATCATGATGAGGTGGAATTTATAGTAGCTCACGGTGTCAAAACACATGTAAACGGCAAAGAGGTCGTAATAGGCAGCAGGCATTTTTTAGAAGATGACGAAAATATATCATTTATAGAGCATGAAGACATTATAAGAGATGCCATAGACAATGGATTTACTCTACTTTACGTAGGCTACAATAAAGAGCTTTTAGGTGTCATCTCGATGAAAGATACAATGAGAGAAAACGCGAAATATGCACTTGACGAGCTAAAAAAACTGGGCGTAAAAGAGCTTGTAATGCTAACCGGTGATATCGAGAGCAAGGCAAATCAAGTTGCACAAGAGCTAGGTATAGACAGAGTGTTTGCCAACTGTCTACCTACCGATAAAGCGACGATAATAGAACGACTCAAACAAGAGGGTAAAAAAGTAGCCTTTGTAGGAGACGGTATCAATGATGCTCCAAGCCTAATGAAAGCCGATGTCGGTATAAGCATGCAAAAAGGAGCCGATATAGCCAAGGCTACAGCGGATATAAGCCTACTAAAAGACGACATCTACTCTGTCGTAACCGCAAAAGATATGGCAAATAAAACGATGAGGCTTATCAATACGAATTTTAATGCAACAGTTGGAATAAATTCACTTATACTAGCAGGTGCGACATTTGGACTATTTAATCCTATTGCAACAGCTGTTTTGCATAACGGAACCACCATAGGCCTGCTTGCCAATTCGATGAAAGGTGTGAAAATAAAACAATGCTAAGCGGAGAACTTTTAAATCTAAACACTCATAGAAAAGCAGCAAAAGTTGGTATGAGCGTTACTCTGGTCACTGCTTGCCTTACGGCTTTAAATATGAAAAATAAACCCATAAAACAACTGCATGTAGCCTCAAGCATAGCCTTTGTAGGTTTTGCTCTATACCATGCTGGACTTTATGATAATGGGATATTTAAAAATATGATTGTAAAGGCTCAAAAAGACCAATCTGTTAAAAAACGTCTTAGCAAACCAAAAAAGAGTTAAGAGATGTTTTTTAGCGATAGTGAAATTTTAAGCTATATAAATGAAGATATACCGTATTTTGATCTTACTACTTCGCTTCAAAATATTGATAAAAATGCGATTTTAGAGATAAAAACAAGAGACGATATCGTAGTAAGCTGCATTGATATCTCTTCCAGAATCGCAAATTTGCTAGGTTGCGAAACTACGATTTATTACAATAACCAAAGTCTGGTTAAATCTCAAAGCGTGCTTTTAAAAATCATGGGCTCATATAATGATGTTCATAAAGCTTGGAAGCTGTGCCAGATATTACTTGAATACACTTGTAAAATCTCTACATATACAAATTTGATGCTAAATTCTGCCAAAAGCGTCAATAAAAAATGTGAAATTTTAGCAACCAGAAAAAGTTTTCCTTTTGCTAAAAAAATCTGCATTAAAGCTGTTCTTGAGGGCGGAGGTGGAATACATAGGCTAAATCTAAGCGATAGTGTGTTGTTTTTTGAAAATCACATAAAAGCTTACAAAAATTTTGATGAGTTTTTAACTCAAATTCCAATTTTTAAAGCCAAGATGCCAGAGAAAAAAATATCAGTAGAGTGTGAAAACTTAAAAACACTTAATAAGCTTTTAGACGCCAATGTTGATATAGTGCAATGTGATAAATTTGATATATCAATGTTGCAAGAGGCTGTAAATTCAAGAAATCAAAAAAATCCAAATATCACCATAGTGGCAAGCGGCGGAATAAATCTAAAAAATGTCAAAGAGTATGCAAATACCGGAGTAGATGCTATCGTAACATCCGCAATGTATGCTCAAGGAATGGCAAATCTAACTTCAACTCTAAAAGTTATCTAAGCAGATATTTACATTAAATATAAATATCTGCTCATAAAAATTATAAACTTATCTCTTTAATGTCTGCGATTTTTAGGAACTCTTTATAAATTTGACCTATTAGAGCTATACGGTTGCTGCGGATTTTAGCATCATCCACATTTATCATTACCTTATCAAAAAAGCTATCAATAACAGATTTTAATGCAAACAGATCATATAATCTCTCTTTAAAATCGCTATCTTTAGCAACCACTTTTTTAAAATCGCTATTTAAATTTCTTTCTTGCTCGCTTTCAAAAAGAGCTTCGTCTACCGCACCAATATTCTCATCTTTGATAATATTTGCAAGACGTTTAAATGTACTAAAATTCTCTCTAAAATCGCTCTTCTCGCTAATCTCATAAAGCGCTTTTATAGCCTCGCATTGAGCTAAAATATCGCCTTTTTCACTTGCTAAGCAGGCTTTTATTATAGAGGCATTAGCATCAAAGAAAGTGTAAAGTCTATCAAATATAAAATTTTCAAGCTGTTTTAGATCAAATTTTGCGTAGCCATTTGCAAGACCTGATAAAATCTCTTTGAGATTAAAATTTAGCTTCTCGTTCAGTATGATTTTAATTATTCCGTTCGCAGCTCTTCTTAATGCGTATGGATCTTTGTTGCCGCTTGGAATTTTACCTACGCTAAATAGCCCCATTAGAGTATCTATCTTAGTTGCAAGCGCTACTACAGAGCTAAAAATACCGCTTGGACATTCGCTCTTTTCGCCACTTGGCAGATACTGCTCTTTAATTGCATTTGCTATAAATTCGCTCTCGCCCTTAGCCTTTGCGTAGTAATACCCCATTACTCCTTGAAGCTCCGTGAACTCATATACCATCTGAGTAGTGAGGTCTGCTTTACTTAGCATTACCGCTCTTTCAAGCAATGCCTCATATTGCTCTCCCACTTCACTATTTAAGCGATTAGAGTAAATTTTAGCTAAAGCTTTTACCGCCTTTAGCTCTCTTAGCTCTTTTTCATAGATGCTTCCAAGCTCTTTTAAATATGTTATATTTTTTAGTTTTTCAGGGCCAAAATCAGCCTTTAAATCACTCTGCCAAAAGAACATTGCATCACTTAAACGAGCACGCAGAACCTTTTCGTTTCCTTTTATTATAAGGTTGTAATCATCCGCAATAGCATTGCTTACTACCGCAAAATGATTGCTTAGTTTTTTATTTTTAAACACAGGGAAATAGCGCTGATTTTCCTTCATTGAAGTTATGATAGCCTCGCTTGGCACGCCCAAAAACTCGGACTCAAATTCTCCAATCAAAGCAGTAGGATACTCTGTAATAGCCACAACCTCATCTAGCAGATCCTCATCTATCTCTATATCAAATCCGCTTTTTTGCTCTATATCTTTAAACTCTTTTAAAATTTTCTCGCGTCTTTTTTCTTGATCCAAAATAACGCCTATTTTTAACATCGAGCCAAAATAGTCTTTCGCGTTTTTAACGCTAAATTTGTCATAGCTTATACTTCTGTGTTGATATATGGAATTGCTGCTATCTACATCAAATTTATTAAATTTAACCACCTCATCTCCTAAAATCACAAGAAAAGATCTTATCGGACGAATAAAGTCAAATTTCCCATCCCCCCATCGCATAGACTTGCCGAAATTTAGGCTAAGCAAAAATTTCTCTATCATATCGCCTAAAAGCTCTTTACTAGGTCTTCCGGCAACTGGTTTTTTATAGTATAAAACCTCTTTACCGTTTATTGTTTCAAATTTGAGCTCACTTTCGGTTATCCCGCATTTATTGGCAAAGCTAATCGCAGCCTGAGTAAATTTGCCGTCTTTAATAGCAACTTGTTTAGGAGCACCTATAAACTCACTAAATCCATCATCTTGTTTGATCTTAAAATTAGGATGATAAAAAACTATTCTACGAGGCGTATAGTAAAATTCACACTCGCTAAAAAGGCTGTTTTCCCTAAGAATATCCTGCCACTTTTCCTTGATATTACCAGACTCTTTTAAAAACGGAATGGCCGGCAACTCCTCAACTCCAATTTCTATTATTAACTCTTTTGTCATAGCCAACTCTTTTTTTGATTTTTTGTTATTTTAACTTTTTTTCTTTGAATTTCTCTCATCATTTCTCTCTTTCATCTGCAAAACAAATCCACGCACTAAAAATATCATAAAAAGCACAAAAGCAGAAAGTATTGCAAAGTCTAATATCTTCATTTCTCTATCCAAATTTGAGGCTCATTGTGATAAAGCACTACTTTAACCGCTTCAAATTTAGCCTCTTTTGCATCTTCCATCTTGCCCTTGGAGCTATAAATCCTAATATCGCCATAGTTGGTATATAGTCTACCCCTTTTAATCTCTCCACTCACACTTCTTATAACGTCTCCCGCTCTAGCCTCTTTTATACGCTCCTCGCCTAGCATTTGAAGCTTAGGATCCATAAGCTTATCATATATCTTTGAGACATAGAGAGATTTTACCTCAAGCATACCCTTATATTCGCCTACATCATTTATAACCACATCCATTACACTGCCGACTAGATCGTCGTTTTTTGGCTCATATACGTAAATTCCACGCCCGTCTTTAGCTATCACAAAACCTTTTTTATCCTTATAAACCACCGTCACTCCGCTTATAACAAAAGGTGTATTTTTAGGATTTTTAAATATATCGTCTATATTCTTTTCTTGAATTTTGGCCTTAGCAGCGGTGCTTATTTTAAATTTCAAAGGAAAGTGATCCGAATAAACATTTTTGCCCTGTTTATAGACTTCAAAACTTCCATTTACATAGCTTATTCCACCGCCATTAACCATCCGCTTTGAAACAACTACATGATCAATAGGTCTTAAATTTATATGAGAATACCTCTTATCGCTTGGCATAAACTGCCAAAGATCAACCATATTTCTACTTATCAAAATATCATTTAGCAGTGATTCTTTACCGTAAGGTGTATTAAAATCCCCCAGTAATATTACATTTTCGTCGTTTTGTATAGCGCTTTTTAAAGACCTAAAAGCGCTCTCTCTACTCTTTAGGCTATTTCTTTGAGCCGGCATATGATTTACAAATAGACTAAACTCATGTCCATCAAGCTCAAATTTAACTTTTACAATATCTCTTGTCTTTACATTTGGAACTTTAAAAATTTTAGTCTCAACAGGCCTTATTTTAGATATCAATCCAAGTCCGATAGGAGATCTTTTGTCCTTTGAAAAGGCAAAATATTTATATCCCGAAGCTCTCATAAGCTCTTTTAAAATTTCCTCGTTTTCTATCTCTTGAAGCGCGATTATGTCGGCATTAAGCTCTTTGATTATATTTTTTATATTATTAAATTTAACACTGGCGGCCTTTTCGCTCCACTGCGATTTTCCTATCACAAAGTCTTGATACTCAGTGCCGTTATTTTTAGCATCGAATAGATTTTCAACATTAAAAGTAGCTATGCTAAGTTCAGCTGCGATTGCCAAGATAAAGCTAAAACATAGCAAAATTATTTTTCTCATCAATCCTCTTTAAAACTCAAATTTATCAATATTTTGCCTAATTGCCTCATACGCGATTATGCCTACGCTAGTGGCCAAATTTAGGCTTCTACCCTGCTTTCCCATCGGTATAGTAATGGCATTGGCGAAATTTTTTTGCATAAGCTGCATCGGAAGCCCGGTACTCTCGCCTCCAAAAAACAAAAAATCTCCAGACTGGAATTTAACATCAAAGTAAAATTTTTTAGACTTTGTAGTAGCGTAAAAAAATCTATCCTCAAATTTTGCATTCTCTTCCAAAAATTGATCTAAATTTTCCCAAATTTTAGGATTTAAAATCTTCCAATAATCAAGCCCTGCACGCCTTACTGCCTTCTCGCTTAAATCAAAAACGGTAGGCTTAATAATATGCAAAGTTAAATTAGCATTTACGCACATTCTGCCTATAGAGCCTGTATTTTGGGGAATTTGAGGGCTAAGCAGAACTATATTAAACATTAAAAGACAACTACTCTGTTTTTATACACAAACAACCTGTCCTCAAGAGCCAGATCAAGTGCTGCCGCAAGAACGCTTTTTTCACAGTTTCTACCGGCTTTTTGCATCTGCTGCCAACTCATCTCATGATTTACGTTTATTACATCTTGAGAGATAATCGGCCCTTCATCCAAATCATCATTTACAAAGTGAGCCGTTGCTCCTATGATTTTTACTCCGCGCTCATAGGCTTGTTTATATGGATTAGCTCCGATAAATGCAGGTAAAAACGAGTGGTGTATATTTATAATCTTTTTTGGATAGTGTTTTACAAAATTTGGCGATAGAATTCTCATGTATTTTGCAAGCACTGCGTAATCAAATTTATACTGACTCATTGCTTCAAGCACTCTTTTTTCATGCTCTTGTCTCTCGATGTCATCAGAATTGACGTAGTGAAAAGGGATATTAAATTTTTCAACCAGCTCTCTTAAAATTTCACGATTTGCAATAACCGCTAAGATATTGGCATTTAACTCTCCGCTGTGATGCTTTATTAATAGATCTCCAAGACAATGCGCCTCTTTAGTGGCTAAAATAATAATATCTTTTTTGGCAGCCTCCACACACTCTATAATCGCACCTTTTGGCAAGAAAGCTTCAAGTGTGCCTATAAATTCGGCTGTATTTATATTACCTACAAGCGAGGCTCGCATAAAAAACCTATTATTATCTTCATCTACAAATTCATTATTTGTCTCGATATTTAGATGATATTTAAATACCACATCACAAATTCTATAAATGAGTCCTTTCTCATCCTGGCACTCAATTTTAAGAATATATTTTTTCATTTTCATTGCCTTTTGTCTTTTAAAAAGCTCTTATTTTAGCCAATTTGGACTTTTATAACAATTAAAATTTATTTTTCAAAAACTCATCTATGGCTAAATTTTGTCGCCTTAAAATTTCAGCCCCTATAGCCTCATTTTTAAAGCCCGCTCTTAATATCTCATCGATATTTATAAGTGGCTCAAACTTGCTATCGTATATTCCAAATTTTTTAGCTCTTCTTACAAGGCTTGCTGAATTTAACCCAAGCCAATCTCTTAAAGGCATCTTAATTGCGATACGTAAAAGATCTTTATCACTCACTCTTCCTTTAAAAAATGGTTCCCTAAAAACAGAGATAAAGCTATTTGGTAAATTTAGATCCTTCACCACTCTATCTTGTAACCCAAATTCTCTAAGCAGATATAAAAACTCTTTTTGATCTTTTTTAAATTTTCTAACGCTTGTAAGTTTTTTTTGAAACTTAATCAGCTGATTTTTATTTAAATTTAAGCCAAACAACTCTTTAAAAAGTCCAAGCCTATAAAGGTATTTAGCTCCTGTACTTTGAAATTTGGCATTAAAAAGTTTTAGCATTTCACCGCTTATTCTGTCTTTACTTAGATCTTTTAAGCTTATTGTTTTCATCAATTTTAGTGTTTTTTGTGAAATTTTAAAATCAAATCTGGCACTAAACTGAATTCCGCGTAAAACCCTTAATGAGTCTTCGCAAAACTTCTCGTCATCAATATGTCTTAAAACACCTTTTTTGATATCATCTAATCCGCTCCAAAAATCAAGTATTTTATCATCAAAGATATTGATCATGATAGAATTTACGGTAAAATCACGCCTCATAGAGGCACTCTTTTCATCGTTGCAATAACTTACATCAAAGGCTTTATGTCCTTCTCCGACTTTATTTTCGATACGAGGCAAGCTAAGATCAAAGCCGTTTAATTTATAAACAAAATAGCTCTTACCAACTCCACTTGCTCCATATTGACTCATTAATTCATCAAATTTAGCAGGATGGATATCATAAATTTCTATATCAAAATCGGTTATTTTTCTTCCAAGAAAGATATCGCGAACCGAGCCGCCCACGATATAAGCACGTTTAGTATAGGGTCGTAGTAAATTTCTTACCCAGTTTAGCTCATTTAGTTTTGAGATTATCAAGCCTGTTTTCAACATTGGCAAGTACAAATTCTAAAAATTTCAAAGTAAGCTCTAATCTATCCTCTAAATTTTCTCTACTTACGGCATTTAACCCTTCAAAAAGTACCAAGATTCGCTCTTTTAAATTTTTTAAAAATATCTCTTCGCCGTTTATATTAAATTTTTCTGCTTCCGGCTCATCTTTAATCTGCTCATTTTTAGTTGTATGATGTTCGATAGAGCTTATCTCTTTAAGTTCTGCCGCAACCTCATCTATGGCCATTTTTGCAATATCTTCTAATTTCATAATCTTATCAGCCACCTTTTAAATTCTATTATCTCTTCATCGCTTTTCATATTTATAAAGAAATCACGCATCTGCTCGTTTAAATTAGGATCTCGTTTTCTAAGTCCGCTAAGCCTTCTAATCGCACTTACAGCATCTTTGTTGCCGGGCTCATTCTTTAATATATTTCTATAGACTAAAAGAGCATCGTCTTGAAGCCCTTGCGCCTCATAAATCAAAGCTTCCGTGATAGTATTTTTCACTGTTTTCCTATAAATTTAGCTATTATTCCGCCCATCTCGCTTGTGGTGCATATCTCTTTAGCGCCAAAATCAGCGATATCCTTTGTCCTATAACCCTCAGCTAAAGCCATTTTAACTGCATTTTCTATACTATTTGCGGCCTCTTTTTCGCCCAAAGAGTATCTTAAAAGCATAGCGGCACTTAAAATAGTAGCGATAGGATTAGCAATTCCTTGTCCCGCAATATCCGGAGCTGAACCATGAATAGGCTCGTAAATTCCAACCTTACCCCCTATGCTAGCGCTTGGAAGAAGTCCTATAGACCCGCATACCATACTAGCCTCGTCGCTTAAAATATCTCCGAATAAATTTTCAGTCAAAATAACGTCAAATTGGCGCGGATTTCTTACAATCTGCATCGCTGCATTATCTACATACATAAAATCAACTTTTACTTCAGGATAGTTTTGAGCTACTTCATTTACAACTTCGCGCCATAGCTGACTCGTCTCAAGTACATTTGCCTTATCAACTAAACAAACCTGTTTTTTACGTAGCATTGCACTATCAAAAGCAACCTTTGCTATACGCTCAATCTCAAATTTGGAATATGCCATAGTATTAAATGCGCTATCGTCTTTTTTTTCTCTAGGTTGGCCAAAATATATGCCGCCTGTTAACTCACGAACAACTATAAAATCAACGTCTTGAAGAACTTGCGGCTTTAACGTGCTAGCGTCTACAAGCTCATCAAATATCATTGCCGGACGTAAATTCGCATAGGCTCCAAGCTCTTTGCGTAGTTTAAGCAAGCCACTTTCAGGACGCTTATCTCTAGGAAGATTATCCCATTTTGGACCGCCTATTGCCCCAAAGAGCACTGCATCGCTTGAAAGGGCTCCATTTAAAGTCTCACTCGGCAGAGGCTCGCCAAATACATCTATAGCAGCCCCACCCATAAGGTAAAAATTGTAATTTAACTCAAATCCATGTTTTACACTTGACGCATCCAAAACTTTAATAGCCTCATCAACTATTTCAGAGCCTATTCCGTCGCCTTTTATTACCGCTATATTATAAATTTTTGCCATTTTATATCCTCGTTTTTGCATATTCTATTAATCCGCCACTTTTTAAAAGCTCTTGCATAAATGGTGGAATCGGGCTAAATTTATACTCTTTTTTTGTAGTTAAATTTAAGATAACGCCATTATCAACATCTATCTTAAGCTCATCACCCTCATTTATCTCATCTGTTTCATTTATCTCTAGGATTAAAAGACCCGTATTAAAGCTATTTCTATAAAAAATTCTTGCATAAGATTTAGCTATAACAGCACCTACTCCAGCCGCTTTAAGCGCTATAGGAGCATGTTCTCTAGAGCTTCCGCAACCAAAATTTTCACCAGCTACTATGATATCGCCTTTTAAGATTTTAGTGCTAAAAGCAGGGTCAGCATCTTCCATTATATGTTTTGCCAACTCATTTTCATCGGATGTGTTTAAATACCTTGCGGCAATAATTATGTCAGTGTCGATATTATCGCCAAATTTCCAAACTTTATTCATATGATATCCTATTTAAATTTTACGGATTCTAGCAAAATAAAGCTAAATAATTTATCAAATAAATTTTTAAAAGAGTATGCTTTAGAAATATGAGAATATTAAAATTTAGGCTAAAACTAGCCTAAATTTATCTTTTTAAAGAGCATCTGCCAAGAAGCGAGCAAGCCGGACAAAAACCTGTAATTCCGACTATAATAGGTATCAATCCTATTAAAGCCCAATAACTCTTAAAGAAAAACCAGATGCCGGTCATTAACAAAACGCCCAAAACAATTCTAATAATTCTATTTTTTTTACTTAACATTTTATTCCTTTCAAAGACCAAAAGCATATCACTTTCGGTAAATTTAATATCGAGATTATATCAAAAAATAGATATTTAGAATTGCAACAAAGTTACACTTTAAGTATTTTTAAAAGCAATTACGCCTCTTTTTTGAACTATCTCGCCTTCTCTTTCCATCTCTTTTAGTACTCTTGATACGGCTTCTCTAGCACTTCCTATATGATTTGCAAGTTGTTCGTGAGTAATTTTTATATTTGAATTCTTGGCATTTTGACTTAAAAAATTTCTAATACGCTCAACCAGAGGAGAAAACAAAGCCTGCTCCATCACATTTATAACACTTGCGAATCTAGTTGACACAAGACTTAAGGTATAGTTCATTACATCTGGATATTTATCTCTTAAAATTTTATAAGTATCTACAGGAATTAAGATGATATCAGTATCCTCATAGGCCTGTAAATTTATCTCTATTTCAAAAGAATCTTTAACACAAGATGAGCACAATATACAACATTCATTTTCATTTAGGCTAAAAACGGTTATCTCTTTAAAATTACTTGATGCTATATATGCCCTTAGATTTCCGTTTTTT
Source organism: Campylobacter sp. RM16187 (assembly GCF_025319965.1). NCBI lineage: Bacteria > Pseudomonadati > Campylobacterota > Epsilonproteobacteria > Campylobacterales > Campylobacteraceae > Campylobacter > Campylobacter sp. RM16187. The sequence continues at coordinate 773,380 of NZ_CP012549.1, read as the reverse complement.
AGCATTATAAAGCCTTTGCATCCATCTTTAGTATATATAATTTCATCTTTTCTAAAGGTTTTTACTATACTTCTTTGAAATATAATCTTTTTGTCATCTTCACAAAATTCAAACTGAGAAAGAAAATTATCATCTAAAAATTTACTATCTTCTTCATTTAGCATATCTTCTCCTTTTTCAGAGTGTAATGTCGTATTGTATATAAAAATATTAAAAAAATTCTTATTTAAGTATTTTTTAAAAACCAAAAACATTAAATATCGTGATATTGTCACTGATAAATAGGCCTATTTAAAGATAATATTGCAAAAAAATTAAAGGAATTTTATGGATCAAGCAGCTATAACAAAAAATCAAATTTCTAAAATATCTAATTTTCCAATTATGCTATATGCCATTATTATGGGACTTGGAGGACTTACGTTAGCATACGAAAAACTAAATTTAGTAGTTCAGATATCTGATTTTTTATTTGAAATTTTACGCTTAACCACAAGTCTTATCTTTGTCATTATCACAATAATTTATAGTATTAAAATAATAAAATATAAAGAAGAGGTAAAGGCTGAAATAAATCATCCTATTAAGATAAATTTCTTTGCCGCATTTGCAATATCATTATTTTTATTAGCCGCTTTATGGCGTGATATTGGCACTTTACACTATATTTTATTCTACATAGCGCTTATATTTCAAACATTTTTTACATTTTATGTGATAGCCTTTTGGATAAACAAAAATATGCTCATCAACCACTCAAACCCGGCTTGGTTTATACCTATAGTAGGAAATTTAATAGTTGTGATAGCAAGCGAGAGTAAAAGCGAATTTTTATGGTATTACTTCTCCATAGGAGTATTTTTCTGGATAGTCTTATTTACTATTATATTTTACAGAATTATCTTTCATGATCAGTTAGCTCAGAAATTTATGCCTACTTTATTTATATTTATCGCCCCTCCAGCTGTGGCATTTTTAGGCTATATGAAGCTAACCGGGAGCTTTGATACGTTTGCGCATATACTTTTAAATTTGACACTATTCTTTGTGGGACTTATATTTTTTATGTATAAAAATTTTATGAAGCTTAAATTTTTCCTATCATGGTGGGCATTTACCTTTCCTACAGCGGCTGCCAGTATAGCGTTTATAAGGGCTTATGAACTTAACAAGGGCGATATTTTCTTATGCTTTGGGATTTTAGCCTTTATATTCTTGTTATTTTTTATAGGAGTAGTTAGCTATTTCACGGTCAAAGCAATCAAAAATAATGAAATTTGCGTAGCTGAATAAATCAGCCTACAATCATCCAAATTCCGATGCTGCACATTAGCAAAGCTGTAAAAATTTCTAAAATTCTAAGATGATTTAAGAGCAGTCTTTTTAGGACTGCTCCACCAAGAGCATATATACTAAGAGATATAAATTCTATAACCAAAAGCAATGCGATAATCATATAGATTCCGCTTCCAAAGGGATCTTGCCTATCGATAAACGGTGGTAAAATGGCGGCAAAAAATATCCAAGCTTTAGGATTTGATATACTAATAATCATTCCATGTATAAACAAAGAAATCTTACCCATCTCTCCATTATATCGATGTAAAGCCAGCTTGCCTCTACTAAAAAACAGCATTATGCCAAGATATATGATATAAATAGCACCGCAAATTTTTATAATTATAAATATAAATTCATACTTCATCATAAGAGTAGCAGCACCTAAAATACACAAGAAAGCAACAATACCAACAGATAATAGCTGACCCAAAATCATGGGTAGCGCCCTAAAGTAACCTATGCTAATACCTATGCTTAAAGCCAAAGTCATATTAATTCCGGGCATAAAGCTGATAGGAAAAAATGTGGCTATAAACAAAAGATAGTTCACAAAGAGCCTTGTGGTTTAAAAATTAGTAAAATTTTAAAAGAAAGTGGATAAATTTAAGATAAAAATTTAAAAAAGGCGACAAATTAAATTTGCCACCTTTTTTAAATTTTAATGAGTATAGAAGAACTCTTGAATTTTTGCTTTATCGTTTGTTTGGGTAAGAGCTAGCATTAGCAATACTCTAGCTTTTTGAGCGTTTAGGTTATCACTTGCTAAAAAGCCGTATTTGCCGTCATCAACTTCTCCGTTTAAAGTAGTCTCACCACTTCCTACACGTGAATCACGAACTACAACCACACCTTTTTTAACACCCTCGCCAAGAACTTCAAGAACGGTAGGGAATGGATTTCCGTTACCCATACCAGCGCTGATTATACCTTTTGCTCCATTTTTGATAGAAATGTTAGCAAAGTCAGGATTGTCGTTTGAATGGCTATAGATGATATCTACTCTAGGAAGCTCTTTGATTTTTGTGATATCAAAAGCTGAATTTACAGTATGTTTGCGAACCGGATTCATATAGTATTTTACATTGCCATAAAATACTGTTCCTATTTTACCTGCATTTGGAGATTTAAATGTCTCAACACCTGTAGTATTTGTCTTAGTAACTTCGCGAGCTGCGTGAATTTCATCATTCATAGTTACCACTACGCCTTTACCTGCTGTTTCTTTATTGATAGCAACATTTACAGCATTAAAGATATTAAGAGGACCGTCTGCACTAAGTGAACTACTACTTCTCATAGCACCAACCATTACGATAGGTTTGTCGCTTTTTACGACTAAATTTAAGAAGTATGCAGTCTCTTCCATAGTATCAGTTCCGTGAGTGATAACCACGCCGTCAGCTTTGCCGCTAGTTAGAAGCTCGTTTACTCTATTGGCAAGCTTAAACCAAACCTCATTATTCATCTCTTGTGAGCCGATGTTTGAAATTTGCTCGCCTTTGATCGTTGCGATCTTGTTTATTTCAGGTACTGCGGCGATTAGCTTATCAACCGTAACCGTTCCTGAAGTATAGCTCGTATCAAGAGCACCCGAACCGCTTCCGGCTATCGTTCCGCCGGTTGCCAGTATATAAATCGTAGGCTTTGCTAAAGCCATCGTAGCACTAAAAATCATCACGATAAACACCTTTAACGAAAAACGCATATTAAATCTCCTTTGAAGTTTAAGTTTCAAACCGACAAGATCTTGTATTTTGAAATTTCAGCTTGAATTATACACTTTAAACTATATAAAGTCAATTAATATTATTTTTTTATTATTTTTTAATTTTTCTACTAAATTCTCAAAAGAAACATATAAATAGCCGTTGAAAAAACTATGCTTAAAAGCGCATTTTTAAATTTAAGATGAATTAATATAGCGCAAACAGCAGAAACGATCTCGCGTCCACCAAAAGGAAATTCTTTAAAATCGGTATCCTTAAGGGCGTAAAAGACCAAAATAACCATTATAAAAAGCCCCATATGTCGCTCAACGCTTAAAAGCCACTTGTTTGGCTTGTCTTTTTTAAATATCCAAAACGGCGCAACTCTGGTTAAAAACGTTGCAACCGTAGCGGTTAGCACAACTAAAGACATAACAAGCGGGCTTGAGTTTAAATTTATGCCTGAAGTTAAGATATCGCTCATTTGACCCTATCTGCTACGACAATAACCGTAAATCCAATAAAAAGCGATAACAAAAGCATATATGACGACGGGAAAAATGCGGTTGCAAACACTCCCAGTCCAAGCGAAAAGAAAAGAAGCTTGTAGTTTTTATCATCCTTAAACATCTCGATAGCAAGCACGATAAAAAGCGAAGTTAAACAAAATTCAATCCCGCTATAATCAATCCTAATGCTCTTACCAACTAAAATTCCAAGCAGAGTGCCGATGGCCCAGTAAAACTGAGTGAGAAAATTTATAAGCGTGTAGGCTCTATCCTTTTCATCTTGAGAATTTGTCTTAAGCGTCTTAAATATCGCAAAGCTCTCATCGGTCAAGGCAAAGATGTTGTAGTATTTAAATTTAAGCCCTTTAAAGTCCTTTAAAAGAGCAAGCGAATAAAAAGTGTGACGCAAATTTATGACATAACTTGCGATAAAAATTTCAACCAAGCCCGTGCCTGCACTTAGCATGGATAGCAAAGCAAACTGCCCCGCCCCTGCATACACGATCACGCTTAAAGCCATGGTCATAAGCGGAGCTATGCCGATATTTTCAGCAAGCAGTCCAAATGCTATACCAAGCGGGATGAAGCCCAGCATAACGGGTATGGTGATCTTAAAAATAGTATAAAAGCTCAATATCCGCCCTGTAATTTTAAAAATTTAAGGCGAATATTACTCAAATTTGGCTTAATTATTAAATTTTATAGTCCGCTTGAGCTCTCGCCAAAATATATCGCATCAAACACCCAAATTCCAAGGATAAGCACGATTATGGGGATAAGATATATCATGGATTATCTCTTAAGATTGTTTACGATTTGAAGCATATCATCGCTTGTGGTTATCGCCTTTGAATTTGCCTCATACGCGCGCTGTCCTGTGATAAGATCGGTCATCTCTTCAACTAACTGGACGTTACTCATCTCGACAAATCCTTGCCTTACCGTTCCAAATCCATCAATCCCACCGATTCCGGTTACCACATCACCGCTTGAACCTGTAGGCAGATAGTTATTGTCTCCTAGCGCATGAAGCCCGCTTGGATTTATGAAATTTGCAAGCTCAATTTGACCTATCTGCACCATTTCCGTGTTTCCGGACTGAAGCACAGATACGGTGCCATCAACCCCTACAGAAATTTGAGTTGCATTTGCAGGAACACTCATCTGAGGAAGAAGAATATATCCGTCGGAATTTACTATAGTTCCCTCACTATCAAGCTTAAAAGCCCCGTTTCTTGTATAGGCCGTAGTGCCGTCTGGAAGCTGCACTTGAAAAAAACCATTGCCAGCTATTACCATATCTAAGTTGTTGCCAGTCTCTTTAAAATATCCTTGAGAGAAAATTTTAGTTATCGCAGTAGGGCGCACTCCAAGACCGACCTCTATACCAGTTGGACTCTTTGTAGTAGTGCTTGAAGCCGTACCAGCATACTCCATCACTTGATACATAAGATCGGCAAATTCAGCTCTGTTTTTTTTATAACCCATTGTATTTACGTTTGAGATATTGTGTGAAGTTACGTCTATTTGGGTCTGCTGCGCTATCATACCGGTTGCAGCTGAGTAAATTGACCTCATCATAGTCTTAAATTTCCTTTCTTAATTTTCTTATAATTTATAATATGACTAAAATAGCAAAATACGTTCCAAAAACCATAAATAAACTAAGCCTTAATATTAGCCAGTTTACTGATGGCATCTTGATTAAGATCGTCCATATGGCTTCTCATCACTTTTTGATACATATCAACTAATCGGTTTGTCTCTATAAGTCCCACCATCTCGGTTACGGCATTTACATTTGAAATTTGAGTGTAACCTTGAGCGACAGCATCCACATCATCGCCAAGATCCCTTAGCTCCTTTAAATCAGGCAAAACGTATAGATTATCGCCCTCTTTTGTGAGGTTTCTCATCTCTTTTGGCTGAGCTAGATAAAATCTTGCGATCTGCTCGTCATTTGCGTAGATATTTCCGTTTTTATCGACACTTAGTCTCTCGTCTTGCGGAATCTGTATCCCGTTTGCCCCGCCTTCAAAATAATTGCTCGGAAGCACTCTAAAGCCCTCTTTTGTCACTAAAAAGCCCTCGTTATCAAGGCTAAAAGCTCCATTTTTAGTAAGTCTTACTTCTCCTGTTTTAGTTTCAACCAAGAAAAACAGATCCTCGCGCTTTATAGCAAAGTCAAGCGTATTGCCCGTAAATTTGATGCCGCTATTACTAAAATCAACATACTGCTCTGAAATTTGAGGCACCCTATCGATAGTTCGGTTTAAAAATTTAGCAGCCTGCTTTGTGTGATTTTCAAGCGGTAAAACATCTCTAAACTCTTGAAAAATTCTCTCAAAATCCCCAACAACTACATCATCACGCTTAAAGCCGATTGTGTTTATGTTCGCAAGATTGTTTGAGATGACATCAAGGCGGTTAAACTGCGTAACCATCGCACCCGTTGCTTGATAATATCCGTTTTGCATTATAAATTTTCCTAAAATTTGATATTTGAAATAAGATAAAGCAAGATACGTTCCAGATTACCTTTCAGACATATTTAAATAAATCTGAGTATAATAAGTCCCTTTTAGTAAAAAATAGCGGCAAAGGAATCCACTGATGAGCGCAAAAAAAGAGATGTTGTCACTTATAGAAGAACTGTTTCAAGAAAACGCCAAAGGCTATGTAACTTACGAAAAACTTATCAAATTTTTTGAAAAAGCACCCACTGGTGCAATAGCAAAAAAAATAGAAGCCTTAGCCAAGACCCACAAAATTAAACTCATAACTGCAGCAGAAATCGCCAAACTAAAAAATATCGAAGATGCTAAAAAACGCCGCGAAGAGAGAGAGAGGCTTCAAGACGAAAGCTTAGAGGACGAATTTGATCTGGCAAGCGAAAATGATCTACTTGAATGGTCACGCTCTGATAGTCCTGTCAGGATGTATCTGCGCGAAATGGGTCAAATTTCACTTCTTACAAAAGATGAAGAGGTGGAAATAAGCAAAAAGATCGAGCTTGGCGAGGATATCATCATAGATGCATTTTGCTCGGTGCCTTATCTGATTGATTTCATACTTGATTATAAAGAGCCTCTTATAAACCGCGAAAGAAGGGTCAAGGAGCTATTTAAGAGCTTTGATGATGAGGATAACGGCGAAAGCGAAGAGGAAGAGGAATTTGAAGAAGAGACGGAATTTGAAGAAGAGACGTCAAAAAAACCTTCCAAAAAAGAGGATAAAAGAGCCGAAAAGGTCATAGAGAGCTTCAAAGCCCTTGAAAAAGCCAAAAAAGACTGGATGAAAATGGCAAACAAGCAAAACGACGTTGAGCAAGAAGATGAGCTTTTGGCTAAATTAACGCTAGCCTTTAAAAAGAAAATTTTAAAAGATAAGCTAATGGATCTTGGTCCTACAAGCAAACTTATAAGCGAAATCGTAAAGTCGATGGAAACGGCTCTAAAGAGTGATGATGAGTTTGACAGAGAGCTTAAAAGGCTTGAGTATAAACTGCCTATGTTTAGCGACGAACTTAAGAAAAATCACAAAAGCATCCTAAAAGATATCATAAAGCTTAGTAAGGAAGATATCATCGCGCGAGTGCCTGAAGCTACGATGGTTTCAACTTATGTAGAGATCAAAAAGCTATTTCAAACAAAAGAGGCAAGCAAGCAAGGATTTGACCTTGATCCTGTGCAATTAAAAGAAATTTTAGAGCAGATCAAACGCGGTAAGAAAATTTCAGACGAGGCGAAAACCAGAATGGCTAAGTCAAACCTGCGTCTTGTCGTAAGCATCGCTAAGCGCTACACAAATCGCGGTTTGCCGTTCTTAGACCTCATCCAAGAGGGAAATATCGGTCTTATGAAAGCGGTTGATAAATTTGAGTATAAAAAAGGCTATAAATTTTCAACCTACGCCACATGGTGGATACGCCAAGCCATAAGCCGCGCGATAGCCGATCAGGCGCGCACTATACGCATACCTATCCACATGATCGAGACGATAAACAGGATAAATAAAATCAACCGCAAATACCTCCAAGAAGAAGGAAAAGAACCTGATGTAAGCATCATCGCTAAAGAGGTTGGTTTAAGTGTGGATAAAGTTAAACAAGTTATTAAGATAACAAAAGAGCCTATCAGCCTTGAAGCGCCTATCGGTAACGAAGAAGACGGTAAATTTGGCGACTTTGTCGAGGATAGAAGCTCGCTAAGTCCGATGGATCATATCCTTAAAAACGACCTTAAAGAGCAGATCGACGAAGTTCTTGATCAGCTAAACGAGCGCGAAAAAGCAGTTATCAGAATGAGATTTGGCTTGCTTGAAGACGAAAGCGATCGCACACTTGAAGAGATCGGCAAGGAGCTAAACGTCACTCGTGAGCGCGTCCGCCAGATAGAAAGCTCGGCAATCAAAAAACTAAAACATCCAAAAGTCGGAAGAAAACTTAAAAACTACATCGAGGGCTAGTTTATACTAGCCTCTCAGGCTCTGCATTTATACGAATTTACACATCAAAATTCACCGCTCAGATATCAATAAATTTAAAATTCCGCTCGGATACATACAAATTTCATTCTTATACTTTTAACCTAAAATTTTTTCTAAATTTCAGTTTTTATATCAAATTTACTCATTATGATTTATAATATATAGTTTTATATTTTTAGTTTTAAGACCTTAAATTTAAAGCTTTACAAAATATATTATAATAATTTCAAGGAGAGAGCATGAGTAAATTTTCAACTCTTATATTAAGTCTTGCGCTTTGCGCTTCATCTTTATTTGCAGATCGCATCATCACAGATCAACTGGGCAGAGATGTAACCCCCCGACGAAGTTAATCGCATAATCGTGCTTCAGCACCAAAGCCTAAACGTGCTTAATCAAATAAACGCCATGGATAAAGTCGTGGGCGTGCTTGAAACTTGGGAAAAAACGCTTGGCAAAAACTACGCTCGCCTTGCTCCAAGCCTTAAGGATATGCCGACCCCTGGCGATCTAAAGGTCATAAACTACGAATCAGTTCTTAAGCTAAAACCCGATGTCGTTATCGTAACTAACTACATCCCAAGCGAATATATCGCAAAAATGCAGGAGCTTAAGATACCAGTTGTTGGCATCAGCTTTTCAAAAAGAGAGGATAAAGAAAAAGATAAGCTAAATCCTACGCTTGAAGACGAAGCCAAAGCTTACACAGAGGGCTACTATGAAGGCGTTGAGATACTTGGCAAAGTGGCAAACCGCGAAAAAGAAGCGGCCGAGCTCATTAAATTTGTAAAAGATCAGCAAGCCTTCTTAAAAAGCAAAATGGACAATCTAAAGATAGACAAAAAAGTTAGAATTTACATGGCAAATCCCGATCTTACCACCTACGGAAGCGGCAAATACACGGGAGTGCTGTTTGCAAGAGCGGACGGAGAAAACGTGGCTGCAAAAGATATCAAAGGATACAAGCAAATTTCAGCCGAAAATTTAATCGCTTACAACCCCGACATGATATTTGTCCAAGAGCGCTATCCGCAAGTTCCAAGCGAACTTAAGTCAAACCCTCAGCTTGCAAACGTAGCGGCTATCAAGATGGATAAAATTTACATGATGCCTGAATTTGCCAAGGCTTGGGGCTATCCTACGGCAGAAGCCATGGCGCTTGGCGAGGAGTGGCTGGCTATAAGGCTATATCCTGAGCATTTTAAAGGTGTGGATTTTGATAAGAAAGTTGAGGAGTTTTATCAAAAATTCTACCGCACATCATACTCTAAATGATGCTTCCGGCCCTCATAATCATCTGGGTTATAACCTGCCTCGTCTCGCTTGGGATGGGGCAGTATCACATCGATTTTAGCGAAGTTTTAAGCATTTTAATTGGCAGTAGCGATAACGAAACGGCTAAAAGCGTCATTTGGGGCATTAGAGTGCCTAGAATTTTGCTTTCAAGCCTTTGCGGCGGAGTTTTGGCGCTTGCCGGACTTAGCTTGCAAGCCGTTTTTAAAAACCCGCTCGTAGGTCCTCATATCGTAGGAGTTAGCACCGCAGCGGCATTTGGCGGAGCACTTTGTATACTCATAGGATTTGGCTCGTTTTACATCGTAGGCTTTGCCTTTTTCTTTGGAATTTTAGCTCTTTTGGCGCTATTTTTCCTAGCTAAATTTGTCTCTAAAGCCGATATCTTCTCACTCATCCTAGCAGGTATCGTCATAAACGGCGTATTTGCCGCACTTACAAGCTTGGTGCAGTATCTTGCCGATAACGAAGAGGTATTGCCAAACATCATCTACTGGCTGCTTGGAAGCTTCGTAAGCGCAAACTACGATAAACTCACGCTTTTAGCCGTCATCAGCCTGCCTTGCGCGGCGCTTTTGATCATGCTTAGATATAGGTTTAACCTGCTTAGCTTAAACGACGATGACCTTAAAGTTTTAGGCGTAAACATCACGCTTCTTCGCTCATTTATACTGATCCTTTGCACTCTTCTTATTGGTGTGCAAGTAAGCGTAAGCGGAAACATCGGCTGGATCGGGCTTGTCGTGCCTCACATCGCAAGGCTCATATGCGGAAGCGACCACACTCGCTCAATGCCCGCTTGCTTCATCATAGGCGCGATATTTATGCTGTTTGTGGATGATTTAGCCAGAAGCATAAGCAGCGCGGAAGTGCCTCTTAGCATACTTTCAGCACTAATCGGAAGCCCCGTTTTTGCGATACTCTTAAAAAGGAGCGCGTCAAATGCAAAATCTGCTTGAGATAAAAGATGCGGGATTTTACTACGAGGAGCAAAAATTTCTCTTTCGCAGGCTAAATTTTGCCCTTGCCAAAGGCGAAACACTAGCGATACTTGGACTAAACGGGCAAGGTAAAAGCACGCTTATGTTTTGCATGATGGGAGTTTTAAAGCTCAAAGAGGGCGAGATAAAAACGCAGGCTAAATTCGCCTTTTTACCGCAAAATTTTAGCGTTGCGTTTGACTATAGCGTGCTTGATATAGTTTTGATGGGTCGGATTCGTGAAATTTCGCTTTTTTCAAAGCCGAGCAAAGAGGATATCAAAATTTGCGAAGACGCACTTTGTAGCTTAGAAATTTCGCATCTTAAAAACAAGAGCTTCAACTCCCTTTCAGGCGGACAAAAGCAGCTTGTCTTGCTTGCTAGAGCGATTGCCGGCAGAAGCGAAGTGATGTTTTTAGATGAGCCTGCAAGCGCGCTTGATCTAAAAAACCAAGATAGGGTTTTAACACTGATTCGTAATCTAAAAGAGCAAAGCAATGCAAGCATCGTCTTTACCACTCATCAGCCAAATCACGCTCTAGCCGTAGCCGATAGCACTCTCATCCTTAAAAACGACCTTAGCTATGTCTTTGGCAAAAGCAGTGAGGTGCTAAATAAAGAGAATTTAGGCTCGCTTTATGATGTGGATATAAGAGGAGTTAAATTTGATATAGGCAGCAAGCAAATACCAAGCATAACGCAAATTTTTACTACTCAGATATAAAATAATTTAATAAGTATTTAAAGTATGTTTATATAAAATATTGTGATCATCTCAAAACTAACACTACTATGAATAAATCTTATATTACAATAAGTAAGTGAGATAAATAAAAATAAAGAGTTGTTATGAAAGAAAATTTGACCAACGAAAAATTAAAAAATAATAGCTCTAAAGAGTTGTTTGAAAAAGCAAAGCAAGAAGGTATATTTGGTAGTTCGTTTTTAGGAGTCGGAATTTTAACAAGCAATGCTCCCATGTATTTTGATAATGGGACTATATCTGCTGCAATGTCAATAATGTCAGCAATTTATCTATACAAAGCTCTTAAAAAATTTGAGCAGATATCAAATGTAAGCGTTCATAAATTTTACAAATTAAGCCTTATATTTTCAGTTATTTTTTTGATATCTTATATAGCTACTGAATTTTATTCATTATATTTTGCCATTCCTCTAGCGATATCTGCTGTCTGCATGGCTTATGCCTGGTTTATATCTACTCTTAAACTGGCAAACATCACTAGAATTTCAGATTTTAAATTATATTTAATACTTCTAACTATAGATATAATATTTGCATTATATATAAGATTAGCCAAAATAGATAATGAAATACTAATATATACAGAATTTGGACTGCTTGTCATAATTCAAATTATATATATTAGTGCTTGGGCTAAGATAGAAAACATTAAAAGCGAGCAGCCTTTAGCTTGTATTTAAGCTAAAGTTATTCTTGTTTAGCCATTCATTTTTGATAAATTTTCATTCTTTAAATTTACCTCCATCAGCCTTATCTCTTCTTCGCCGCTTCTTACGATATCAGGGTCGCATTCAAAATTTTTCGCGTCTATCTTCTTTGGATATTCGACATTTGCCAAAATGTGCTTAAATATATTTATCCGCGCGTGCTTTTTGCTATCAGACGCAACTATCGTCCACGGGCAAGCAGGTGTGTTTGAAGCAAGCAGCATGGAGTATTTGGCGATAGTGTATTGATCCCAAAGCTCTTGGCTTTTAGCGTCTACAGGCGAAATTTTAAACTGCTTAAGCGGATCGGTAAGGCGCTCTTTGAAGCGTTTTTTCTGCTCCTCTTTTGAAACCGACAAGTAAAATTTAAAGAAAATTATGCCTGAGTTTTTTATCATCTCTTCAAATTTTGGCACTTCGCGCAAAAACTCCTTGTGCTCTTCTTGTGTGCAAAATCCCATCACAGGCTCAACTCCGGCTCTATTATACCAAGAGCGGTCAAATATCACGATCTCTCCGGCACTTGGAAGGTGCGCCACATATCTTTGGAAATACCACTGCGAGCGCTCCACATCGCTTGGCTTTTCAAGTGCTACTATGCGACATCCGCGCGGGTTTAGATGCTCGGTTAGGCGCTTTATGCTTCCACCCTTGCCTGCCGCGTCACGCCCCTCAACGATGATAAGCACTCTTAAGCCCTGCTCTTTTACATGGTTTTGAAATTTCAAAAGCTCGATCTGAAGCTTTCTAAGCTCGTGTTCGTAGTCGAATTTATCGTGGTTATGTTTATCTTCTTTTTTGTGTTTTGACATGAGGCTTCCTTTTAAAAATTTCATATATCAAATGCTACTTTTTAGATTCTTAAATTTAAATTAAGCACGCTATATTTCTGCATATTTAACACTGGCTTTATATTATTTTTGTAAAATACGACCAGAAATTTTTAAGGACAATTATGTTTAAAAGAGCGATTTTTTCTATACTTTTATCTATCATCTCAGCCTTTGCCGATCCGCTTTCGGTAGCTGAAGCTTTTGGACTGAGTGCAAAAACCGATAACCAAAATGTCGAATTTAGATTTGATCTCGCCAAAGATATTTACGTATATAAGGACACTGTAAAGGTTCTTAGCGGCGGTAAACTCTTAAACGATCAGCTAAATTTGCCTAAATTTACAAACGACGGCACATTTGATGTCTATCCTGAGAAATTTAGCCTATTTGTACCGATAAATTTGCTTAAAGATATAAATCAAAACGATAGCTTTAGCTTAACGCTTGAGTATCAAGGCTGCGCAAAAGACGGTATCTGCTATCAACCGCAGGTAAATAACTATAACGTATCAAAAGGTTTAAGCGGATACAAAATAGCCCTCGTGCCAAAGGATGACGATACGCCGGCGGCTTCGAGCCTATCTAGCGGCAACGAGCTTTCAGAGCAAGAGGGGATCGCTAAAAATTTAAGCGACAAAAACTTCATTCTCTCGCTTATTACGTTTTTTGGTTACGGAATTTTACTTTCGCTTACTCCTTGCATATTTCCGATGATACCGATACTTTCAAGCATCATCGTATCCAAATCAGGCGAAAAACTAAGCGCGAAACGCGGATTTTGGTTCTCGCTCATATACGTGCTTGCTATGGCGCTAGCTTACGCGGTGGCAGGCGTCATCGCAAGCGTCTTTGGCGCAGGGCTTAGCGGCATGCTTCAAACCCCTGCCGTGCTTATCGGCTTTAGTTTGGTCTTTGTAGCTCTTGCCCTATCGATGTTTGGACTTTACGAGCTTCAAATGCCGTTAAAAATACAAAATTTACTTAACAAAAAGGCTGAAAGCAAGGACGGAGTCGCCGGAATTTTTATCATGGGATTTTTATCTGCGCTCATCGCAAGTCCTTGTGTCGCAGCTCCGCTTGCAGGTGTGCTACTTTACATAGCGCAAAGCGGAAATGTGCTCTTTGGCGGATCGGCTCTATTTATCATGGGGCTTGGTATGGGTGTGCCGCTTCTAATCATCGGCGCAAGTTCCGGCAAGCTGCTTCCGCGCCCGGGAATTTGGATGGATAATATAAAAAGACTCTTTGGCTTTATCATGATATTTATGGCTATATGGCTTAGTGCGCGCGTGCTTGGCTCTCGCGTGGAGTTTTTGTTATATGGTGTTACGGCTGTATTTATGAGTGTGTTTTTCGGAGCGTTTGATAGCACAAGCGAAAATACAAGCGCAGCCAAAAAGATGATAAAAGCGGCTTCTTTAACGCTTTTTATCTACGCTTTTATACTCATTATCGGCTCTTTTGCGGGAGCAAAATCCCTGCTAAATCCGCTGGCAAATTTTGGAATTTCAAGTAGCATTGCTGGCAAAGAGGCGAAATTTATCAGCATATCAAACGTAAACGAGCTTGAAAACGCTATAAAAAGCTCAAGCAAGGCTGTGATGATTGATTTTTACGCTACTTGGTGCGTAAGCTGCAACGAGCTTGATGAGATAACGTTCAAAGACGAAGAAGTACTTAAAAGGCTTGAAAATTTTACGCTTTTAAGAGTCGATGTTACAAAAGGCACGAGTGAAGATAACGAGCTAATGAAAAAATTTGGACTCATCGGACCGCCTGCACTGATATTTTATAAAGGCGAAGAGGAGCTAAAAAGCGCAAGAGTTATAGGATTTTATGAGCCCAAGAAATTTATAGAGCACTTGGATAAATTTGCATTTTAAATTGCTACTTTTGCATAAATTTAAGATACGTGATGTTGTTATCAAGCTAATCTAAATAGTTTTTTAAGTTTCGTAAGCCCAAGCTTCATGCCGCTATATCTCATTATCTTTGCCATCTGCTTCCATCTGCTTTTTTCGTAGCACGGATGAGGGCATTTTCTGCAGCTTGGTTTTATCTCGTGCGGGCACTCGCCAAGCCTTTCATGAGAGTAGTAAAACAGCTCCTCGCACTCTTTGCAAAGCGTTGTAGAGACGTTAAAATTTAGATCCTCTCCCTTGTAAGATAACCTTAAATTTATATCTTTTTTAGGCGCACCCGAGTGGTTGTCCTCGCAGTTTGTCTTCAAAAACCTTGCCATTGTGCTAACTTGCTCTATAAATTTTTCTTGCGTCATTTTGTTTCCTTTGGCGTAAATTTAGCAAATTTCATCGCACAAATCGTTAATTTAAATCAACGCAAGATCATTTATCGCAAAATTTTTCTAAGGCTCTTTTTAGATCCTCTTTGCAGTCTATGCCTATGCTATCGCTTTTAACTTCAAGCATTGCGATCTTTTTGCTGTTTTCAAGGGCTCGTAGCTGCTCAAGTTTTTCTATATTTTCAAGAAAAGATGCTTCAAAACTGCAAAACTCGTTAAGCGCTTTTACACTGTATCCGTAGATGCCAAGGTGGGCTTTATAGGTTTTGCATTCCGAGCGGTTAAACGGTATGCGCGAGCGAGAAAAATACAGCGCAAAGCCGTCTTTATCGGTTACTACTTTAACTAAATTTTTATCATCGGCATTTTCATCGCCAACACTCTTATAGCATGAAAACATAAAGGCTTTTTGGCTATTTTCCTGGCAAAATTTCTTAAATTTGGCGATATTTTCAGGCTCTATGAAAGGCTCATCGGCTTGAACATTTATGATGATTTCATCTTCACTCAGTTTTAAAATTTTAACCGCTTCATTTATTCGGTCTGTTCCGCTTTGATGATCTTTGCTTGTCATAACCGCCTTAAATCCATGCTTTTTAGCTATCTCAAGCACCTCTTCATCATCAACTGCGATTAAAATTTCATCTACATTTTGCACTCTTTTTGCAGTCGCGATAAACATCGGCACGCCGTTTATGGGCTCTAAAATTTTGTTATGAAACCTCGTTGAAGCAAGGCGAGCGGGTATAACTATCATCTTTTTATCCAGTTTAGAATTTTTTCCTCTATCTCATCTTGTTTTGCGATATCCGTGTGGACGGCTTGTGAGCTAAATAGCGATTTTATCGACTCTGGGACGATATCGCTAAACTCTTTTGCCAAGGCTTCAAGCCCTAATCTTTCGTCTTTTAACTCCTCGTTTTTACACGCTTTAAACATACTTGGCGCAAATTTTACCCAGTGAGCGGTAGAGGTTATCACATTTGGACGAGTTAAATTCGAGCTCATCTTAAAGCAAGTGGCTGTGTGAGGATCAATTATGACGCCTTTGCTTGCTTGCTCTTTGATGATCTTTTCACACTCTTCATCATCACAAAAATCAGCTTCAAACTCTTTTTTGATCTCTTCTAGCTCGCTCTCATTTAGTTTATAAAAGCCGTTTTGGGCTAAATTTTGCATAAGTTCTTTTGTTCTAACTGCGCCAAATTTATCAAAGAGTAGCCTTTCAACGTTTGATGAGATAAGGATGTCCATAGCAGGACTTATCGTCTTTATAAGCTCTTTTTCGCGCAAGTCGTAAATGCCAGTTGTGAAAAATTCGGTTAAGATGTTGTTTGAGTTTGAGACGATTTTTATCTTCTCTATCTTTGCGCCCATTTTTTTAGCGTAATAAACACCCAAGGCATTGCCGAAATTTCCGCTTGGAACGATGATATCAAAGCTTTCGTTTTCTTTTAGAGAGCCTGTTTTTAGCAGGTATACGTAAGTATAGATGTGGTAAATGATCTGAAATAAAATTCGCCCGAAATTTACTGAATTTGCAGCACTTAGCGACACTCCAAGCTCTTTTAGTGCGTTTTTAAAAATCTCGCTAGCTAGAAGCGTTTTAAGCGCTCTTTGCGCATCGTCAAAGTTGCCTTCTATGCCAAGAACTTTTAAATTTTTAGCTCCTGCATTTATCATCTGAAGGCGTTGAACCTCGCTTGTGCCGTCTTTTGGGTAGAGACACACCACTTTGATATTTGGCGCGTCGCTAAAGGTTTCAAGAGTTGCAGGACCGGTATCACCGCTTGTCGCGCACATTATGAGGTAGTTTTCGCCTTTACTTTTAGCAAGCTCGCTTAAAATCACTCCAAAGGGCTGAAGCGCCATATCTTTAAAAGCGCGCGTAGGCCCGTGATAAAGCTCGTTTATGTATAAATTTTCACCGATTTTTCTTATCTGCACGGGCTCGTTTGGCTTGTCAAATTTCAGATATCTTTTAAGCGCTTTTTTAAAAACATCATCACTTACGTCAAATTCAAATTTTTTTATAATCTCAAGTGCGAGCTGCTCGTAGCTTAACTCTTGCGCACTAGCAAAAAAATCTTTGCCTAGCTCAGGCAAGCTAAGCGGCGCATAAAGTCCGCCGTAAGCCGAGCTTGGAGCAAGCAGCGCCTCGCTAAAATTTACCGCATTTAAATTTTCATTTTCATTAGCTCTTGTTTGATGAAGTTTCATTTTTTACCTTTTGTTGATTTTATAACCCATTTTGCGTATTTTTTAAGCACCTTATCAGCCTTTAAGCAGGCTATTTCAGGAAGCTGGTAGCTATGGTTTTGTTTTATAAATTTGCTTATCTTTTTAAATTTTTTAGCTGTTTTTATGAGTAAAATTATCTCTTTTTCGCAGCAAATTTCGCCGTTCCACACATAAGTGCTTTTAGCCTTTATCACGCTTACGCAAGCTGCAAATTTGCGCTTTATAAGCTTTTTTGAAAGTTTTTTTGCGCCTTTTTTGTCGCAAGAAGTGATCACAAATTTCATCTTATCATCGTTCCTATTCCATCATCGGTAAACAGCTCAAGAAGTATCGAGTGAGGCAATCTGCCGTCTATGATGTGCGAGTTTTTAACGCCACTTTTTACGCATGCAAGCGCTGCATCAACCTTTGGTATCATGCCTCCGCTTATGACGCCTGAGCTTTTTAGCTCGTTTATGCTTGCCTCATCAAGTTTGCTGATGAGATTTTTTTCGCCGTCTAAAATCCCAGCCGTATCGGTTAAAAACATTATCTTTTCGGCTTTTAGCTTGCAAGCTATCGCACTTGCGCAAAGATCGGCATTGATGTTGTAGCTGTTTGCATTCTCATCGGTTGCGATAGGTGCGATAACGGGCACAAAGCCCTCTTTTAGCAAATTTAGCACTATGCTCTCATCAACGTCCGTGATGTCGCCCACAAAGCCGTATTTGCCGCTATCTGTCTTTGCGGCTTTGAGCATATTTGCGTCCTTGCCGCTTATGCCTATAGCCTTTGCGCCGTGCTTGTTTAAAAGTGCCGTTATCTCTTTGTTTATAAGCCCGCTTAGCACCATTTCAACGACTTCCATCGTAGCTTCATCGGTGACTCTAAACCCATCTACAAATTCGCTTTTGATATCAAGTTTTTCAAGGATGGAGTTTATCTTCTTGCCTCCGCCGTGGACGATCACAACCTTTATGCCTACCAAATGCAGCAAGGCTATATCGCGCGCGAAGTCGTTTTTAAGCCTTTCGTCTATCTGGGCTGCACCGCCGTATTTGATGACGAAAATTTTATCTCTAAATTTTTGTATGTAAGGAAGCGCTGATACGATGATCTCGGCTGTTTTGATATTTCTTTGCAAATTTGATCCTTTTTGGGCGATTATAGCAAATTTTGCCTAGAGGCTAGCTTTGATAAGCTCTTTGAAAGAGACCGATAGGGTTGTTTTAAGGGTGATTAAAGAGACCGGCAAACCAAACTCTTCGATCTTTACGAAATCTTTTTTTGTTACCAGAAGCGAGGTTGCGTTATGGCGTTTTAGAATTTCTTGAAGCTCGTCCTTGGTAAAGCTGTGATGATCTTCAAAAAACTCGCGTCCCACGCATATATCAAAAAAATCTTTTAGCCTATTAGGATTTGCTATGGCGGTAACCAAAACCATCCTTTTTGTCTCGTTTGAAATTTCACTCTCGCGAGTAAAATCAACACCTTCGCAAGCTATGTGATTGGCAAATTTATAAAAGCTTTTTGGGTATCTGTAAGCTCCACTTGGTATGACAAAATCAAAATACGGCTCATGTGAAGGCTTAATGAGAATGTCAAATTTTTTTATGTGAAATTTAGAAAAGCCGTCATCAAGCAGGATATATCTAGCTCCTAAACTTCGAGCTAAATTTATAGCCTCATCGCGATTTTCGCTTACGATAACGTTTGCGTTTCTAACGCTTTTTGCATACTCCATCGCCTCATCGCCGCTTGTTTTAACGTCGGTTAAAATTTCACCGTTTATGCAAATTTGTTTAAGCCCTTTTGAAGCGCGCTTATATCCTCTAAGGATGATAAATCCGCCTTCAAATTCGTTTGCTATAGCCATACAAAGAGGAGTTTTTCCGCTTCCGCCTAGGGTTAAATTTCCGATGCTTATTATCGGTATATGAAAATCTTTCTTGGAAGCAAGCTTAAATTTGAGCCAAACAACGACAAGGTAGAGCAAACTAATAGCCAAAAGCAGTATGGCAACGAGTTTGCAGGGCAAATTCGGGCTATAAAAATACCGCTGCGCAAAACTATGCGCAAACCTCTTAAACACGGTGCTTAACTATCTCTTTTATAGTCTCGCAAACCCTATAAACCTCTTCATCTTTTAATGCGTTATAAATAGGTAAAGAAAGTATCTGCTGATAAGATTTTAAGGCATTTGGATAAGCATTAACCTTAAGAGCGTATTTATTTTTATAGTAGCTTAAAAGATGTATAGGAACATAGTGTAATGCTGTATGAATGCCGTTTTCAAGCATCTCTTTAGCAAAACTATCGCGATTTTTATCAACTTTTATTATATATTGAACATAAACATGGTCTCTTTTTTTAATAGGTGTCTTTATATGAGGGCAGTCAACTAGCTCTTTATCATATATGGCTGCTATCTCCTGACGTCTTTTTATAAATTTATCGTTTTTGTCAAACTGAGCCATAGAATATGCTGCGCAAAGCGCCGTTATATCATATTTTACACCAATATCTACAACATCATATATATATCCTAAATTTCCATCTTTATCTATACCATCTACTATCGCATGATTTCTAAGAAGTCTGGCGCGACTTGCTATATCATCATTGTTTGTCAATAAAAATCCGGCCGTTCCTATAGGGTTTACCAACCTAGAATAGACGCAAAAGCAAGATATTGTAGATTTTTCTATAGAGCCTATTTTTTGATCATTATACCTTAACCCTGCCCCTTTTCCTACATCATCAAAAACCTTTACATCATACTCTTGGGCAATCTTATATATCTCGTCCATATCGGACGCTTGACCCGCCACATGATTGACAAAAATTCCTTTTAATTTTTTATGATGATGAACCTTTAACACCTCTCTTAAAGAATTTGGATTTATATTAAAATCATCCTCGTTAATATCTACGAATATAGGCTCGGCATCAAAGTGTCTAATGGCTTGAGCAACACTTGGTATGGAGTTTACAGAGCATATTACTTTATCCCCTCTTTTTAAATCCATCGAACAAAGGGCGAGATGATGAGCGGCAGCCGAGTTATTTGTAGCGATAGCATGCTTAACGTTAAAATAATTTTTTATTCTATCTTCAAGCTTTTTAACTATAGAAACACCGCTCTCTTTAAAAGCCTCTTTGATAGCCTCTATTTCTTGCTCATCTATTGATGGCTTATAAAAAGTAATATCCTCCATACACGACTCCTTAGTTAATATTCAAATCCGCAATTGGCGGCATCTTAAGTTTAAATTCATTTGCCCTCATTCTAGAAAATACGGTGTCAACCAACTTTTCATCAAAAATTTTACGCAAATCTTCTTTATTTTTATTTAAACATATCTCTTTTAGCACCATATCAATCTGATTATAATCATACCCTATCTCAGCTTCGTCGCTTTGATTTTCCCAAAAGTCAGCAGACGGTGCTTTATTTATTATACTATCATCTATGTTTAAAAATCTAGCAAATTCAAAAATCTCGGTCTTAAAAAGCCCGCCGATAGGATTAAGCGCATACGCGATATCTCCATATATCGTGCCATACCCTAACATCCTCTCACTCTTATTACTAGTGCCAACTACCAGCGCATTAAGATCGGCGGAATAATCATAAAGAAGGCACATTCGGATTCTCGCCGCCAAATTTCCCGCTCTTATCCTGGATAAATCCTCTGAAATTTGATCTCTAAAACTCTGAATTATAGGCTCTATATCTATTATTTTATAGTTTATTTCAAGCTTTTTGCAAAGATTTAAAGCATCATTTAGATTG
This sequence comes from Campylobacter sp. RM16187, assembly GCF_025319965.1. Classification (NCBI taxonomy): domain Bacteria; kingdom Pseudomonadati; phylum Campylobacterota; class Epsilonproteobacteria; order Campylobacterales; family Campylobacteraceae; genus Campylobacter; species Campylobacter sp. RM16187. The sequence continues at coordinate 752,439 of NZ_CP012549.1, read as the reverse complement.
TTTTTACTTGAAAATTTAGTTGGCATTATCAGGGCATGGGTATTTTTTGGCTTAGCTAGTGCACAAAGAGTCAAAACCACAGCGGAATCAAGTCCTCCGCTAACACCCACCAAAAAGTTACTTGCGCCACTTGTCTTTAAATAATTCACTAAAAAGTCTTGTAATTTAATAATAATTCTGCTATAATCCGCGACCATTTTTATTTTTTAAACACTTTAACTTTAATTTTTCAATGTAACATTATACTAAATTTTAAGGAAAAATTTCTTTTAAGGTTAAAAATTATAAAATACGAGTCATAATTTTTTTTAAAGAGAACTATATGAAAATAATATGTAACACTTGTGGCAAATATCAGACAAACTGCTATATAGTGTCAAAAAACGGACTCGATCTGATTATAGATCCGGGTGAATCAGTATACGAATTTGTTATTAAAAATGCAGCTAATCCTGTTGCGATTCTTAACACTCATGGACATTTTGATCATATTTTTTCAAATTTTGGCTTAAAAAAATTTTTTAATATTGATGTATTTATTCATAAAGAAGATAAATTTATGTTAGAAAATGACGTTTTTAGGTATGGATACAAAACGGTAGATGATGCTATAGGTATAGGTGGAGCAAAATTTGAAGATGTGCATTTCAAAATAGGAGATTTTGATGTTACTTTTTTACACTTTCCGGGTCATACTCCGGGAACTTGTATGATAAAAGTAGACGATGCGATCTTTAGTGGCGATTTTATATTTATGGATTCAATAGGAAGATACGATTTTCCTTTTTCAGAAAAACATAGTATGAAGTTAAGCCTTGAAAGATGCATGAAAATAGATGGAGATTTTATTTTATACCCCGGTCATGGTGAGAAAACTACTCTAAAATACGAACAAAAAAATATGGGCTATTGGATTGATATGATTGATGGGGGGGGGTATTAGTGAGTTAAATTATACGACAAAGTTAAATTATTAAGCTATTTATATCTTAATTTTTTAAACTAGTCTCTTTAGCTCTTTCTTCGGCACGTCTTGCTGTAGCTTGTTTTTGTATATTTTCTTTATAAATTTTTAATATGTGATCTTCCAAAACAACCACTTGGAAAGTTCCTTCAAAAACCTTTATATCTTTAGTTTTTCCAATAACTCTAACCTCTCGTTTTTTACTCTCTCCAAAATGTGCATGCGCATCAAATTCTATCATCTCATTGACCATAGTCGGAGCATAGAAGTGAATTTTAGCCCCTATCATCACACTATAAGTCTCGTTGATAGAGGCAAGCGCAGCATAACTAGCCGCAGAAAAAACAAATCCTCCATGTATAAGCCCCTGTGCATCACACACCATCTCGTTAGTCGCGAAAAAATTGGTCTTAGCGTGATTTGGACCTAAGGCTACTACACTGCCGCTTAAACTTAAATTGATATGCGGAGAAGTTTTAAGCTCATTGCGAAATGGATTTTCATCCTCAGGCAAAATCACACTCTCTTGCATACTATCATCAAAAATATTATCGCTCATATTATCCCTTAAATTTTTAGTTTCAAATAGACACGTCTTGGAGCGGGGTAGCCCTCTATAGTTAGCTTTGGATTATTTAGATCAAGAAAATTTTCAAGACTTTGTCCCAATATCCACTCGGTCTTTCTCTGCTCTTTAAAGTCTGTCTCTTTAGTAGCTAAAATTTTTATATCCTTAAAATTTGCACGCTCGCACCAGTTTATGAGCGCACTAATCGTAGGAACGAAATATATATTTGAAATTTTAGAATATGTCTGCTTTGGAGTAAGCGCAAAATCTCCATACATATCTAAATACATCGTATCTAAAAACAACTCTCCGCCAGAATTTAAAGACATCTTAAGATCTTTTAGCATCTTAATAGGGTCACTTCTATGATAAATCACGCCAAGACAAAACAAAGTATCAAATTTATGCTCATAATACGGCAAATGCTCAACTCCAAGCAATTCATAGGATATCTTAGAGCGCACAAAGTGATTTATAAATTTAAACTGCAAAAACGTCATAATGCCAGGATCAAAGCCCACTAGCTTTTTAGCCCCAAAAGGCAACATTTTAAACAGATAATATCCGTTATTACAGCCTATATCGCCTACAACCTTGCCATCTAAATCAATATGCGGCCTTAGGATATTAAACTTAATAAAGCTTCTCCACTCCGCATCGATAAAAGTTTCATCTATTCTAAAAGGTCCCTTGCGCCAAGAGCGTAAATTTAAGGCTGTTTGCAGAGTTTTTTCTTGTTCTTCACGGTTTAAATTCGTATCTATTTCAACAGTATCTGTAAATTTTACAATGCTTTCACAAGGCGCAATATCTGAAATTTCTTTTAAAAGCGGTGCATAAATTTTGCCTTCAAGCTCCTTAAATTTGGCAACTCTAACGCTTTGTAAATCTACCATTTATTTAGACCAGTCAATTATATTTTTCGGACAATCTTTACGGTAAGTGCCGGTAGCATCATAATACTCTTTGCAGTCATTATAATAATTAGTAGATATTCCACGCTCATTGACAAAAAGACATCCACCAAATAAAAACATCATTATTATCAAAAGTAAAATTTGTTTCATAGTCCTGATTTTATCATATTTTCAGACGTTATTTAAAAAATTTAGAGTGTTTTTTCTTCATATACTCTATTACTTCTATTACTTCATCAACACCCTCTGCGTCGCTTCCATCAAGAGCCTCTTCTATGCTCTCTATATAAGTTTCCGCTGCATCTTGAAGTTTATCCTTTTTAACTCCGGCATAATAAAGCATGCCTTCAAGCATTACTGAAAGCTCGTAACTTAGCTCGTCTATGCTTAGATCTTCCTCTCTCATCTTGTCTCCTTTTGTTCTTTTTCTAAAGTTTTTTTGGTTATCAGATCTACTATCTGAGCCTTTATATTATTATAATTAAAGCTGTCTTTAAAGCCGGCAAACATACCTCCGCTAGCATTTACATGCCCGCCGCCGCCAACTAAATTCTTAGCCATTTGGCTTACGTCAACTCTGCCATTGGCTCGAAAGCTAAGTGTTTTTTTACTGGTAACATCGATAAAAAAATCAATATCATCATTTGCCACTAAAAAATCATTTCCGATGACTGATGTATTTCCGATATTATAAGTCAAAATTCCCTTAAATTCATTATATTTTATCTCAAATCTATCTCTATTTTTAGTGAGCAAATCTACAACATAATCAGAGATAAGGTTGCTTAATGTATCATCTTTTTGATTTCTAAAAAAATCTTTTTTAAATTTAAAAACAGCCTCATCAAGCCCGATATAGTCGTTTTTACCGTTAAAAAACTCGCGCGCTCTTTTAATCAGATAAAACATATATTGAGTGCTTTGCTCTTCAAACATCACCTTATTAATCTCTTTTGCGCTTGCTATAAGACCCAGACAAACCTTACCCATCTCAAAATTTTCATCATCTTTTAGCCAAATATCAACGGCATTTACTACATCGCTAAATTTTTTAAGCCTCTCATCCACTCCATAAATAGCGGAGAAAAAATCATGAGTTATCTTAGTGGCACATCTTGAGCTATCCAGAAAATACCAGTCAAATTTGCTAGCGCATTCGGCTCCGCTTTGGTGATGATCAAGCAGTATAAGTTTAGCATTTTTACTCACTAAAGACTTTTCAAACTCTTCACATTGAGCAAGAGTTAAATTTAGATCCGTTATTAATATTAAGGATTTTTCATCGCCTAAATTTGATAAAATTTCATTAAATTTTTCATCTATCTCTTTGCCGTAATTAGAGTTATAAAATTTTATATCTTTAAAATAATGATTTGCTATTATTTGCGCACCATATCCGTCTAAATCTGTGTGCGACAAGTGGTAAATTTGCATATTTTTCCTTTATAAATTTTCAATTTCAATAGTACCGACAGTTTCAAAAGGTGTGTTTGCAGATACCTCAGCAAAGCTTAATACCACGATATCGATACCAAAATTTGTGCATATATCAGCTATAAATTTTCTAAGACTAGGCTCGACGCAAAGCACCATAGCCCCATATTCCGATATAGGACGCTTGGTTCTTGCATCACGAAGAGCCTGCACTATAGCAGAAGTTTGAGCCACATTTATCATCAGATGATATACGCCATCTTTATACTGCACGGCGTCAAGAAGCTTTTGCTGGGCGGCTGTCTCAAGGATATAAAATCTAAGCTGTCCATTTTCGTCAACATATAAAGATGTAATAACGCGAGAAAGACTTGCACGAACATGCTCTATTATCATATCCATATTTTTACTCACTTCGGCAATATCACTAAGCGCCTCTAGGATACTTAGCATATCCTTAATTGGAATGCTATCTTTTAAAAGTGTTCTTAAAACTTTTTGGACTAGCCCTATTGGCGCAATCCTTAAAGTATCTTCAACTATTATAGGATAATCTTTTTTAAGTTTATCAAGCAGATTTTGAACCTCTTGACGAGTAAGAAGCTCTGCTGCATTTTGTTTTATAAGCTCACTCATGTGAGTTGAAATTACGCTTGCCGGATCAACTATAGTGTATCCGCTTAAAATCGCATCTTCTTTTACGTTTGAGTCTATCCATAACGCATCAAGCCCAAAAGCAGGCTCTTTAGTAGCTATTCCTTGTATACTATCGCTTACCAGTCCGCTGTCCATGGCAAGAAATTTATCCGCATAAATTTCACCCTGACCTATCACTACGCCCTTAAGCTTGAAACGATACTCATTTGGAGGAAGTTGCAAATTATCGCGAATTCTAATCTTTGGCATCAAAAATCCAAGCTGAGTCGCGATATTTCTTCTCATCGCTCTAATTCTCTCTATCAGATCGTTATCCGCTAGTTTTAATAATCCATACCCAAGATCAAGCTCCAAAATTTCAAGTTTTAATATATCATTTATCTTGGCTTCTTCTTCTCTAGCTATCTCTTCATCGCTTTTTTTAGGAATTTTTTGAGCTTGAGCCTTTGCTTCATTTTGGACTTGCTCTTCTGTTTTTTTAGCTTGAGTCGTAAACAATTTGCCCTCTTTTGTCTCTTTCATTATATAGCCAATTCCTAAAAACAAAAGCCCCATAAATCCGAGCGAAAGAGTTGGAAGCCCGGGCACTAAGGCAAAGACAAAAAGTATAAATCCAACTATCAAAAGAGTTTTATACTCGCTTAAAAGCTGAGTTAGCACACCTTCTGCGAAATTCTCTTCATCCTTGCTCGCTCTTGTAATAATTATAGCGGTTGCAGTAGAAGTAATAAGGCCTGGAATTTGACTAACGAGCCCATCTCCTATAGTTAAAATCGTATACATCTGAGCTGCGCTAGTCATATCAAGTCCATGCTGAAATGAGCCTATTAAAAATCCGCCAACTATATTTATAATAGTAATAATAATACCGGCTACCGCATCGCCTTTTATAAATTTAGACGAACCGTCCATCGCACCGTAAAAATTTGCTTCCGCTATAATGGCTTCGCGGCGCTCTCTTGCGGTTTTTTCATCAATTAATCCCGCGTTTAGATCGGCATCTATCGCCATCTGCTTACCGGGCATCGCATCAAGAGTAAAGCGGGCTTGAACCTCTGAAACACGGGTTGATCCCTTAGTTACAACCATAAAATTTATAATAACCAAGATGCAAAATACAATTACTCCGATTACATAGTTTCCGCCTACAACAAACTGTCCAAAGCTTGATATTATCTCGCTTACCGCATCCGGACCATTGTGTCCCTCGCTTAAAATCATACGAGTAGTAGCTATATTTAACGATAATCTAAAAAGGGTTATTATCAGTATGAGCGTAGGAAAGGTGCTTAAATCGGTAGGTTTTGGTACATATACCGAAATTAATATAATAAGCACAGAAATAGATATCGAAAGCGCAAGAAAAAAGTCAAGAATAGCCGGTGGCAAAGGTACTATTATAATAGCAAGTATAGCAACTATAACCGCTACTATAGCCAAGCCCCTTAATCTAATAATAGGCTCTAAAAAAGGTGCCACCAGTGTTAAAATATTACGCTTTTGTTTAGCCAATACTACTTCTTAATAATATCTGATAGTTTGATAGTATCTAAAAAATCGTCAAGCTGAATCTGCAAGGCATTAAAAGTAGACCAAATTTGACATATAGCACCCTTATTAGTAGGGCAATCATCATGAGATATAGAGCATTCAAATACTGCCGTTTTTCTCTTTTCGGCGCTCTCAATAATTTTTTTTATACTGATATTTTCAGGCACATCAGCTAATAAAAATCCTCCGTTTGCCCCCTTAAACGAAATCAAAACACCTTCTTTTGCAAGACTTTGTAAAATTTTTGCCAAAAAGCTCTTTGAAATTCCAAGCTCGTTTGACATCGTATCTACATCCACGGGAGAGCTCTTTTGTGAAATATAGATAAGTGATAGCATAGCGTATTCACTGGCTTTTGTAAAAAGCAAAAAGTTCTCCTTATGTAGTTTTCTTGGTATTTTATAAAATTTTATCTGCAAATTTGATTAAAATTAAAATTTGAGCAATTTTGATTAAATTTTTAAATTTTATGATATAATCGGGTTTTTAATTTCACCAATCAGGAGGTCATCATGGCTTTGGATTCGGCTAAAAAAGCAGAAATTGTTGCGAAATTCGCTAGAAAAGAGAACGATACAGGTTCGCCTGAGGTTCAAATAGCTCTTCTTACCGCAAGAATTGCGGAGCTTACAGAGCATTTAAAAATTTACAAAAAAGACTTCTCCTCACGCCTTGGCTTACTTAAATTAGTAGGTCGCAGAAAACGTCTTTTAAAATATCTTAAAGAAAAAGATTATACAGCATACTCAAAACTAATAGCTGAGCTAAATCTAAGAGATAAGTAATCACGAGCCCTTTTAAATAGGGCTCTTTATTTTTTTCTAAAACTACTTTCTTTTTAAACTTATATTTTTAAATTTCAAAACTTTATAATTTATCTTAGAAGTAAAATTTTTAGTATTTAGGATTATCTTTTTATAAAAAACTCTATAAAAACTACTAATTTTAGACTCTCTATCTGCATAAATAGCTGTAAAAACATCTTCAAGCGCTGCTCGCTCTTTTTGTGTTAATCTATCCATCAGTTCTTCCTATAAGTTTTTTTATCTTTTTTATCGTATATAGCAAATCTTCATCATCAAGCTCGCATAAAAGTTGACATACTGCAATAGCAGCTTGAGGTTTAGATACTCCAAGTCTCCAATCTTGATATGTTCTCATGGATATTCCAAGATTTTTAGCCATCTGAGCTTGAGAAATCTTCTTGCCCATATTTTTTGATTCAACAGCATTATGCAATAAATTAAAAATATCGCTTATCTCTACCATTTAATAATTATACGATATTTATTATTAAATATACATAAAATATTGTTTAAATAGTATTAATATAGATAAAATATAATTTTAATAGTAGTATTTATACTTTTAATAAATTATTTTATACGTAATTACGTATATATTTATATAAAATTTGTATTAAAACCACAAAATATAGCTTAGTCTATTAGACTAAGATTATCTAAATAATTTTCTTTAATTTTATCACTTGACATTTATACACTCAATGTTGTATAATGCACTTAGCAATTAAAATAAAAGAGTGCTAATATATGAAAATAAGCAAAAGAGATTTAATACTTGAATCAATCATTCAAGCCTATTTGAGCGATAACTCTCCGATAGGTTCTAGCGAGCTTGGTTCTCGTATGTCGGTGTCAATTCCTGCCTCTACGATCAGAGTATATTTTAAAAAACTATCTGACGAAGGTGCAATAACACAATTTCACATCAGTGGAGGCAGAATTCCTACGACATCGACAATGAATGCTTACTGGCAGAGTCACTTAAATTTCAAAGATGAAATTTTGATACATAATGAGAGATTTTTAAAGATGCTTGTTGATAGCATGGAAATTTATTGCATGATTTATGGCGATAGAGAGCAAAATTTAGAAGAAATTTTGAGAGTAAACGACAAATTTTTAATTTTAAATTTTAACTATGACGAGATTGTCTTAAAATTTGATCCAAGGGTTGAAAAATTTCTAAACAATCTAATTGGAGTAAGCCTAAACAAACTTGAGCAGATCTCTATGCAAGTTGGTTTAAATGAGCTTAAAAATAAGATAAAGGAGTTAAAGAGAACGAAAATTTACTTTCAGGAGAATGAGGGTGTAGCCTTTAATATGTTTAAGGACGATAGATTTAGGATGATTTTAGATCCTAGCTTTGAACATCTGATGGCTTCAAATTTGACATTTTCTCCACTTTTTGAAGAAAGTTTTATAGGCATAAAATGCAAGGTTAATTATCTTGATAAAGAAGCCAAGATGATATGCGCAGGCAGTGTTTATGCAGATTATGAAAAATTTTTTAACCAAATAAAGGATGTGGCATGAATGAAGAGATAAAAGCAGAAGATCTAATACCTGCCGAAGGAAGCGACGAGAGTATTAGCTTCGGCGGTGATAGCTTAAAAAATCTTGAACTGCAAAAACAGATTGATGAGCTAACAGATAAGTATTATAGGGCCAATGCGGATTTTGAAAATATAAAAAAACGCTTTGAAAAAGAGAAAATAGACCTAGCAAATTACGCTAATGAGAAATTTGCTAGAGATCTCTTGCCTGTAATTGATGCGTTGGAGATGGCTGTAAATTTTGATCCGGAAGGAGATGAATTTGCGCAAAAAATAAAAGATGGAATAAATATAACAATAGATCAGTTTAGAAAATCTTTTGAGAAAAACGGGATAACCGCAATTAGTACAGATTGTGAATTTGATCCTAATGTGCATAATGCAATGCTTCAAGTAGAAAGCGATGGGCATGATAGTGGTGCGATAGTGCAAGTTATACAAAAAGGCTACATGATAAATGGCAGAGTATTGCGCCCTGCTATGGTTACGATAGCTAAATAAATTTAAGAAATAAAATTTAAACAAAAGGATAGAAAATGGGAAAAGTTATAGGAATCGACCTTGGTACAACAAACTCTTGTGTGAGTGTTTACGAGCGCGGAGAGAGTAAGGTAATACAAAACAAAGAGGGCAAAAACACAACTCCTTCTGTTGTCGCTTTTACCGATAAAGGTGAAGTTTTAGTAGGCGATAGCGCTAAACGTCAAGCGGTTACAAACCCTGAGAAAACAATTTATTCTATAAAAAGAATAATGGGCTTAATGAGTAATGAAGAGGCGGCTAAAGAGGCTAAAACAAGGCTTCCTTATCATGTGGTGGATAGAAATGGTGCCTGCGCTATAGAAATAGCCGGCAAGGTATATACTCCTCAAGAAATTTCCGCTAAAGTTTTGATGAAATTAAAAGAGGATGCCGAAGCTTACCTTGGCGAAAAGGTTATAGATGCGGTTATTACAGTGCCTGCGTACTTTAACGATAGCCAAAGAAAGGCTACCAAAGAGGCTGGAACCATAGCCGGTTTAAACGTGCTACGTATCATAAACGAGCCGACAGCGGCTGCACTTGCTTACGGTCTTGATAAAAAAGAAGCAGAAAAGATAGTAGTATATGACCTTGGTGGTGGTACTTTTGACGTAACCGTTCTTGAAACTGGAGATAACGTAGTAGAGGTTCTTTCAACAGGCGGTAACGCGTTTTTAGGTGGTGATGACTTTGATAACCGCTTGATAGACTGGCTCGCAAATGAATTTAAAAACGAGCAAGGAATAGACCTTAAAAAAGACGTTATGGCACTTCAAAGATTAAAAGAGGCCGCAGAAAATGCTAAAAAAGAATTAAGCTCTGCACAAGAGACAGAGATAAATTTACCATTTATTACAGCTGATGCGACAGGCCCAAAACACCTTGTTAAAAAGCTAACTCGTGCAAAATTTGAGTCTATGATAGAAGATTTGGTAGGAGAGACCATATCTAAGATAAACGAGGTTGTAAAAGAGGCAGGGCTAGATAAATCTGAGGTAAAAGAGATAGTAATGGTGGGTGGATCTACTCGTGTGCCACTTGTTCAAGAAGAGGTAAAAAAGGCTTTCGGAAAAGAGCTAAACAAGAGCGTAAATCCTGATGAAGTCGTTGCTATAGGCGCCGCAATACAAGGTGCGGTTATAAAAGGCGATGTAAAAGACGTGCTTTTACTTGACGTTACTCCGCTAAGCCTTGGCATAGAAACTCTTGGTGGCGTAATGACTAAAATAATAGAAAAAGGCACAACAATACCTGTTAAGAAAAACCAAGTATTCTCAACCGCAGAGGACAACCAAAGTGCGGTTACTATCCACGTGCTTCAAGGCGAAAGAGACTTCGCTAGAGACAATAAATCTCTAGGTCAATTCAACCTAGAGGGCATCCCACCAGCACCTCGCGGAGTACCTCAAATAGAAGTTGAGTTTGATATAGACGCAAACGGAATTTTAACTGTTTCAGCTAAAGACAAAGCAACAGGAAAAGCGCAAAACATCACTATTTCAGGCTCAAGCGGACTAAGCGATGACGAGATAAACAAGATGGTAAAAGACGCTGAGCTTCATAAAGAGGATGACAAGAAGCGCAAAGAGGCTGTGGAAGCTAGAAATCAAGCGGACGGCTTGGCACATCAAACAGAAAAGAGCCTAAATGAATTAGGAGACAAAATTCCAGCTGACGATAAGGCTAATATAGAAAAAGCCCTAAACGAGCTAAAAGAGACTTTAAAAGATGAAAATGCTTCAAAAGAACAGATAGATGCAAAAGTAAAAGCTCTAAGCGAGGCAAGTCATAAGCTAGCGGAGGCTATGTATAAAAAAGATGATAACGCTAATGCAAATGCTGATGCAACTTCTAAAAACAAAAAGAAAGATGACGACGTAATAGACGCCGAAGTAGAATAAACTACGAGGGGGCTAAATTAGCCCCTTTTTCTCATAAATAAACACATTAAAAATATTAAATTTTATCCAAGCAGTCTAGTGACTTGATTTTGTAAATTTGCGTTATTATGCGTTTGAGCCATAATGGACGCATTTAGTTTTAAATTATTGCTATTTAGATCAGTTATATTTTTAGCCATATCATTATTTAGCATATTATTTTCACTTGATTTAAGCGCTACGTTTTTAGTCAAACTAGAATTTATTCCAGAAATCATTGCATTTTGAGTTGATCCGATCTCAGCACGTAGTGAATTTACATTGGATATAAATTTATGTATGCTATCTTGATTGGCCACATCTATATCCGATGAGTTGACGGATGATAAATTTAATCCTTGCATGCCGTTTCCGGTTAAAAAGCTCATTTCGCCGCCAAAGATATTTTTGCCATTAAAGCTTGCTTGAGAAAGACTATCGTCCATGGATTTTACTAAAGCTGTAGCCTCACTTCTTATCATCCTTTTTTGATCACTATTTAAAGCGACATTATTAAAAGACACGGATAGCTCGTTTATCCTATCGGCGCTCTTTGTGATATTTGCAAGAGTGCTATCCGCGATTTGAAGCATCGCTATAGCGTCATTTGCATTTGTAATACCCTGCTCTAGCACAGAGCTTTGAGCTTTTAAATTATCGGCTATTATTAAATTAGCACTATCGATGCCGCTTATAGCGCGCTCAGCAGCTATATTCTTTAACGCTTTATCGCTACTGTTTTTAGCCTGCTCAAGATAGTGATTATTTAAATTTGTACTGTATCCTGCTAGTTTCATATCAAATTCCTTTAAATTTTGCACATTATACAAATTATCTTATAAATTTCTTATATACAAGAACCTTTTATCTCATTATATCTTACTTCTACAGATCGCTTATGAGCTGTTAATCCCTCTGCTTCCGCAAGCCTCATGCAAGCAAGCCCTAATTCGCTTATGCCTTTAGTTCCAACAGAGATAATAGAGGTTTTTTTCATAAAATTTTCAACACCAAGAGGAGAGTAAAATCTAGCGCTTCCGCCTGTAGGAAGAGTATGGTTTGGTCCGGCCAAATAATCCCCCATGGCTTCAGGAGTAAAGTGTCCTAAAAATATCGCTCCCGCATGTGTGATATCCTCCATGATCTCAAGAGCATTATTTGTAGCAATTTCTAAGTGTTCTACCGCAAGCTCATTCATAAGAGACACACATTCGTTCATATCTTTTGCTACTATTATTGCACTTTTATTTTTTATACTTGCCCCAGCTATTTCGCGCCTTTCAAGACTCTTTAATTCCTCATTTATATGCTCTTGAACCTTGGTTGCAAAAGTTTGATTTGGAGTGATTAAAAATGCACTGGCAAGCTCATCATGCTCGGCTTGAGAGAGCATGTCTATAGCTATATGGCGAGCATTTGCGCTCTCATCTGCTATTACGCCTATCTCGCTTGGCCCTGCTATCATGTCGATATTTACCTCTCCGTAAACAAGCTTTTTAGCCGTTGCGACGTAGATATTTCCCGGCCCTGTTATCACGTCTACTTTTTTTATGCTCTTTGTGCCGTATGCCATCGCGGCGATCGCGCTTGCTCCGCCTACCTTAAAAGCCTCTTTTATGCCGCATACGTGCATAGCTGCTAAAAGTAGCTTGTTTACTTTTCCTTCAACTGCAGGAGTGCAAACAACTATCTCTTTTACGCCGGCTACTATAGCAGGAATTGCATTCATAAGAAGCGAGCTAGGATATGCTGCCTTGCCACCAGGGATGTAGAGCCCGGCCCTATCAATAGGGGTGTATTTTGCGCCAAGAAGCACATCGACACTATCTCTTTTGATCCAAGTCTTAGGTATGCGTTTTTCATGATAAGCCTTAATGCGATCATAGGCTAAGTTTAGCGCCACTCTTAGCGAATTATCAATATCATCATAAGCGTTTTGCATGTCTATCGGATTTATTTTAAAGCTACTCTCATCAGGATTCCAACGATCAAATTTAGAAATCTGCTCAAAAAGTGCCCTATCTCCTTCTTTTTTAACATCATTTAAAATTCCGGAAACCACCGGCATAACATGACTCATATCCATATCAGACCTATTTACCAGCCTATCAAATTTCTCTCTAAAATCAGTATCTGTTGTAAGTAAAAATTTCATCTCATCCCCCTCATTTTTATCTTTCTTTCATATCTTATTTTTTGACTAATATTACCTAAAATTCCACCTTGATGGATATATAAAATTTCATTTTTAAATCTATCCAAATTTGCAAAAAGTGTCAAAAGCCCTACAGGATCATAGATTAGATCAAACTCTATGCCTGTTTCTTTTAAAATTTCTTGCCAAATTTCATAAAGCTCAAATTTTAAATCCCCATAGTGATATTTTTTAGGAGGATTTAAAATTTCAACCTTTGAATTAGCATCTAGAGCCAAAATCTCGCTTTTTAGGTATTTTGCGTCTCCTACACAAGGACAAGTAAATACATCAAATTTAATATGCTTAGCTAAAAATGCTGCACTAGTTCCGGTGCCAGATGGCAAAAAAATATCAAAAGTTTTAGAGTGTTTATTGGCCCAAGTTTCAATCTCTTTGGCTTGAGAGATAAAGCCCATTTCGGCCTCTTTTTGCCAAACTCCTTCGTTTATAAGCAAAGAGTCTTTGCTACTTGCTAGCTCTGTTGCCTTTTGTTCTCTATCTTTATCTATAAAAATTTGCATTCCGTTTTCAAGTGCGAATTTAAAATTTCCAATCGGATTATCGGCCAAATTTGAGTTTAAGCTTGAAACTACATAATAAAACTCAAGCTCCTTTATTTTAGCAAATAAACTTATGCTATACATCGCATTTGATTGGCTAGAACCATAGCTTACGACTCTCTTGATACCTCTTAAGTCGGCTTTTAAAAAATACTCAAGTTTTCTGGCCTTATTTCCATTAAATTCTCCGCCTATCAGATCATCGCGAAGCAGATAAAAATGAAGTCCCTTAAAGCTAATTTTGTGAATATTTTTTATTTTGTTGCTCCAAAAACTTCTCTATCTCTTGCATAGCCTCTTTGTCCGAAAATGAAATTTTAATCTCAATTCTTTTTGAAGCTTCGGCATCTTCCACGCCATCTCTAATAACAAGATCGCTAAAGCTACGTCCGCTTGCCATTAGATACTCTTCAAGCCTCTTATCTTTATTCCAAGAATAGATAAACTGAAGTACCTCATAAGCTCTTTTTTGAGATAGATCAAGGTTGTATAAATAGCTACCTATAGAATTTGTATGTCCCTCTATAACGATTTTATCTATATGTTTTAATATCTCTTCGCTATTTAAAATAGCTTCAAAATAGTTCTGCAATATCTCTTTTAGATGCTCTTTAGAGCTCTCTTTTAATTTGTATGAGCCGGTATCAAAAAGTATAGAGTCAGGAAGTGCGACTACACCGGATGCTGGATCTATATTTACCTTACTTCCAAGCTTATCTTTTAAATTCGATATTACATTTGAGCGAAGTAAGCTAATGTTTTTTATCTTGTTTTTAGTATCGTTATAATCAGACTCCAAGGCAAAGTATCTGGAATTTTCTAGTTTTAAATTTGATAACAACTCATTTATCTGCATCTCTTTTTGATTTAGAGTTTGCAAAGCTTTAGAAAGTTCAAGACTTAAATCCAAGATAGTCTTATTTGCATCGTCAAGCCTATTTTCATAAGAAGAGGTTATACTTTCAAGTTTATCTTTTTGAGCCTTTGTGGCTTCTAGCTGCTCTTTTACTATCTGATTTATATCTACAAGCTCTCTGTTTTCACTCTTTGCGGCATTTAAATTTACAAAAATTTCTTGTATTATCTTCTCTTGTTTTTTTAATTCATTTTGAGATATTGTGATATTTCTCTCTTGTTCTTTTAAATTTGACTGAAGTTTTATCAGATCGCTTTGAGTTAAAACGTATTTAACGACAACTGCTCCGATTATAAGCATAAAGACAAACATAAGCCCAGCCATTAAATCGGCATAAGATACCCAAAAGGTCTGATCTCCGTTTTGTTCGCTATTTCTTATCTTCATTTAACATGCTTGCTTTTTCTATTGTTTGCAAGATCTCACTTGCTTCTTTATCAAGCTCGTCAATATCCTGTTTTAGCTCGTTAATAAGATCTATATTGTTATCATAGGCTATATTTTCTTCGTTAAAAGCCTCTTTAAAAGCACTCATTCCTTCTATTAGGCTAGTCTTAAATCCATCCATAGCTTGTTTTTGTTTTTCCAATATCTCATCGCTAAAAGTATTAAGTGAGATGTTGAAATTTTTAATATTATTTTCTAAATCTATGACGCTTTTTTCAAGCTTTAATATGCGCTCATTTCCTACGTCATAAAGCTTATTATACTGCTCTGAAAATTTCATCTGCATATCTTTAATATTGATATTAAATTTATTGATAACATTTAAAATTTCAGCATGAATTTTAACTAGATCCCTTTGATCTTTTGAGGATTTTAAAAGGGCTGTCATGGTCTGTTTTATATGTTCGCTACTAAGTTTTACAGCATCTCCCTCTGTTTTTACAATATCGCTAAATACTTTAAATTTATTATCTATAGTCTTATTAAGTTCTGCAAAAAATTCTTGATTGCTTACATGCTCAAATATCACACCTATCTTTTCAAAATGGCTTAAATTTTCTTGTAGAAATCTTCTATCAATCTCCTCTTTGGTCCAAAAAAACGAGCTTGTAGAATTCTTTTGTCGCCTAACCAAAATTTCAAAACGACTCATTCCGTATTTTTCAAAAAAAATCCACCAAAGAGCTAAGAATATTCCGTAAATTGAGACATAAAATGCGGTAGCAACGCCACTTAAAAGCATTGAAATCTCTTTTTCAAGCCCAATAGTATTTGATGAGTTAAACTCAGGCATAGATAAAGCTATACTTATAAATGTTCCCAAAATTCCAAGCATAGGAAAGATGCCAGCACCCACTGAAGCAAAATTTTCATTTCTTAAATTTCTGGTATAATACTCTACAAAATCATCGAAACTAGCGTTTGACTTCGTATCTTTTCCGATCACCAAGAGATGTTTGATAATATACTCTTTTAAATTTCTCTTAAAATCAGCTCCACTTTGCTCAAAGTGACAATAGGCAAGCTCGGCACTGTTTTTAGCAAAAATCAAAGCGATAAAAAGTATTATACCCATCATTATGACAGTATGAAGACCCACTTTAAAATCTATAACTTTAAAATAACCAAGAAGAACAATAACATATATAGCAATCGGCAAAAATACTATTTTTAAATATACCAGAGCCGACTTTCTATTCTGCGCTTCAGGCAGAGCAAGTTCGGCTAAGGTATCGTTTTTTAAACCCATATACAACCTTAATTTCTATTCAAGCAGTTTAAATCCTCAAATGCTGTAAGTAGGCGTTTCATCATAGACTCTTCTCCGCCTCTTAGCCATTTTCTAGGATCATAATATTTTTTATTAGGTTTATCATCACCTTCAGGATTTCCTATTTGACCTTGCAAATAGGCTCTATTTTTTAGTTCATACTCCCTTACTCCGTCCCAAAACGCCCACTGAGTATCGGTATCTATATTCATCTTAATCACGCCGTAGCTAACGGCATCTTTAATGTCTTTGATTTCGCTTCCACTTCCACCGTGAAATACGAAATTTACAGGTTTTTTGCAAGCCGTATTAAATTTTTTACTTACAAATTCTTGAGAATTTTTTAAAATTTCAGGTCTTAAAACCACATTTCCTGGCTTATAAACCCCGTGAACATTACCAAAGCTAGCCGCTATGCTAAATTTATCACTTATCTTACCAAGTCTTTCATAAGCAAGCGCGACATCTTCAGGTTGTGTGTATAAAAGAGCATTATCTACGCCCGTATTATCGACTCCGTCCTCTTCTCCACCTGTTACTCCAAGCTCGATTTCTAGGCTAATTCCTAGCTCACTAAGCTCTTTTAGATATTTTTCACAAATGGAAATATTTTCTTCCAAGCTCTCTTCGCTAAGATCAAGCATATGAGAACTAAAAAGCGGTTTGCCGTGAAATTTCTTATACTCACGGCTAAATTTAATAAGTTCATCTATCCATGGGAGCAATTTTTTTGCGGCATGATCAGTATGTAAGATCACGGGAATACCGTAGGCACTGGAGAGCATATGCACATGTTGCGCTCCTGCGACCGCTCCTAGAACGGCCGCATTTTCGCAGGCCTTACCGGCATAAAATCCAGCCCCGCCGTTTGAAAACTGAATAATAACAGGTGATTTAGCTGTCTTTGCTGCTTCCAATACAGCATTTATTGAGTTGCTTCCGACAACATTTACCGCAGGGATCGCAAACCCTTCGCTTTTAGCATGTTCATAAAGTTTATTAACGTCATCTCCTACCAAAACTCCTGGCTTTATGATATCTAAAACACCCATTTTGCACCTCTTTTTAATTATTTATATTCAACTTTTGATTTAGCGCGAAGATCATCGCCACGTTTTTTGATCTCGTCTCTAAATTTTTCCATCTTTAAATTACTTTCAATATGTCCCTTGACCTCATTAAAAGTAGCTGTTCCTGCATTTCTGGAATCCTCTTTAAATATTACGTGATAACCAAACTGTGTTTGAACAGGTTTTGTTGTAATTTCACCTTTTTTAAGAGCAAAAGCAGCATCTGCGAATGGTTTTACCATTTGAGATTGACCAAACCAGCCTAGCTCACCGCCGTTAGCGCCTGAACCGGGATCTATTGATTTAGCTTTAGCTATCTCTTCAAATTTTTTAACTAAAGCATCTCCTTTTAGTCCCTTTAGCTGATTTATTATATCAACTGCGTCTTTTTCAGCAGATACTAAAATATGTTTAGCTTTAGCCTGAGCGGGCTCTGCAAACTGATCTTTATTTTTATCATAAAAATCTTTTACATCTTTTTCGCTTACCTTAATTGCATTAAAAATTTTTCTCATCCAAACATCTAATGCTACATTATCTTTTAAAGTCTCTATAGCGTTTTTATATTCGCTATCTTTCTCTATTCCGCTTTTTTTAGCCTCTTTAGTAAGAAGTTTTCTATTTATAGTCTCGTCTATTACCTTTTTTTGAGTATCTTTAGGAAGTTGTTCAAGAGTAACTCCAGGCATAGCACCAAGCGTAAGTTGCACATCTTTATCTTCTATATTCATACCATCAACAGTTGCATAAACAGCTGCATTTAGGCTCATAGCAGCCGCTAAACTCAAAGCTCCAAACAAAACCTTATTCATCATGCGAATCCTTTTTAAAAAATTTACGCTCGATTATACCAAGAAAGTTGTTAAGAATAGGTTATAATTCGTTGAAATTTTAAACTAAAAAGGCTGAGCTATATCCTTGAGAACGAAAAAAGACATACAAAATATAAAAAATAAATTTTTAGCGAATTTTGAAAATGCAAGAAGCGAACTTCGGTTTAGAAATCTATACGAACTATTAGTATGTGTAATGTTATCTGCACAATGCACAGACAAAAGGGTCAATCTAATAACACCTGAGCTGTTTAAAGCATATCCAGATATCAAATCCTTATCGCAGGCAAATTTAGCAAGCGTTAAAATGCTCATACAAAGCTGTAGTTTTTTTAATAACAAGGCTCAAAATTTGATCAAAATGGCAAAAAGCGTGATGGAAAATTTCGGAGGCGAGATTCCGCTAAATGAAAAAGACCTGATAAGCCTTGCTGGAGTTGGACAAAAAACCGCACACGTCGTGCTAATAGAGCATAATGGTGAAAATTTAATGGCTGTAGATACGCATGTATTTAGAGTGTCCCATAGATTAAATTTAAGCAATGCAAAGACTCCAGAAGGCGTAGAGATAGATCTAACCAAAGCATTTAAAACTGATCTAAATATACTTCATCAAGCCATGGTCTTATTTGGCCGATATACCTGCAAAGCGGTTAAACCAAAGTGTGAAGAGTGCTTTATGAGCGAGCTTTGTAAAAGCAAAGATAAGAGAATTTGAGTTAAATTTGCATTTACAAGCTTGAAAATTTTAAGGGTGCCACAAGCGCTAATAGCTCGCAAGCACCCTATCTAATATCATTTAAGATTATTGAAATCTAGCGATTATATTTCTTACTACCTTATCCATCATCTCGACTGACTCTATCTCGCAGCGCTCATTTACCGAGTGAGGCGAGTGGATGTTCGGTCCGATAGAGCAAGCTTCAAGCCCAGGCTGCTTGCTTACTAAAATTCCGCATTCAAGCCCTGCGTGAACTGCCGAAAATTTAGCTTCTGGCTTAAATTTCTTAAGCTCTTCAAGTACTACTTCGCTAAATTCGCTAATAGACGGACTCCAGTTAGCCGAACGATCTCTTACGCTAACGTCAAATCCAAGAGCCTCGGCCAAAGTCTTAGTCTCAAAACCTACGATGTCAAGGCCTTCTCTAGTCATAGCTCTTCCGAAGAAGTCAAATTCCACCAAGCCGTCTTTTTGCTTGACGGTTGAGAGATTTATGCTGTTATTTACCATATTTAGCTCGACATTATAGCTTCTTACGCCTTGCGGGAATGAGTTAATAAGGGCTAAAATTTTACCACTATGAGCCAGCACCTCGGCACTATCTTCATTAAGAGCAACTACTTCTACAAGGCCGTTTGATTTTAGCTCTTGCGCGCAAAGCACCTTGCATCTTGCATTTGCAGGGATAGAGTTGCTTCTTTCGCCAAAGTCAAGACTGATCAGCTCACAACCGTTTTCGGCTAAAAATTTGCCGATTATCTTTATAGAACTTGGTATATTTTTGTGGATTTCATTACCTGAGTGACCGCCAGGAAGTCCGGTAACGCTTACCTCATAAACTTTTCCGATTTTTTTAACTTTCTCATCGCTTACCTTTGCGCTTACGTTTATACCGCCGGCACAACCTAAAGTCACACGATCATCTTCTTCGCTGTCTAAATTTAACAAATTTGGAGCGATAATCTTACCCTTAAATCCATTTGCGCCTACAAGACCAACCTCTTCATCGTTAGTAAATAGACACTCTAAATTCGCAAACTCTCTCATTGCACCCATCATCATGGCTACACCTATGCCGTTATCTGCACCTAAAGTTGAGTTTTTAGCTCTTAAAATCCCGTTTTCTTCGATAAGCTCTAGCTTTGGAGCAGCACCTACGCAAACCATATCATAGTGGCTTTGAAGGCAAATTTTAGGATTTCCCTTGTGAGCGTGTATATTTCCAAGCTCGTCCACATCTACATTAAAGCCTTGAGATTTGGCAAATTCTACCAAGAATTCTCTCATCTGTTCCGTCTCATAGCTACAGTGAGGAATTTCGCAAAGCTTTTTAAAGTCGCTCATAACGTCATTTTTTTGCATTTCTACTCCTTTAAGTTATTTATTATCTTACCTTTATAGCCTGTTGTTGCTACTGCGTCTAAGAGTTGTTGCTCGCTTATATCTTTAAGCATCTTAACAACTGCCGTCTTATCGCGCAAACTAGCCTTTACTTCTTTTACGCCATCTACTTTTAATAGCGCTTTTCTAACCATAGCCGTACAAAGCGGACAGTGCATCTCCTCAACCAAAATAACAACTTTTTGATCGGCAAATACAAAAGCACAAAGCAAGATAAGAGCGATAAATTTACGCATAGATAGCTCCCAAAACTTCAGGATATGATAGCAAAATAAACACAAAAACAGCTAAAAAAACGTATATCAAAAGCCATTTTTTGCCTGTTTTTTTAAGCGAGCAACTTCTATCTTTTTTAAAAAAATAAAATATAGAAAGAGCCAAGCAAACAAGGGCAAGAATACTTAAAATCCCTCTAAATTCGCTTAGCTGCTCGGTAAAACCAAAAAGAGTAAATGTAGATCCAAATATCAAAAAAACAAGTGCCGGCAAGCAACAAAGTGTAGCCGCAAAGGCACTTATTATCGAAGCAATGGCTAAAAATACACTTCTCAAGCTTTTAACTCTTGTGAGGTATAGTCGTAGCTAAATTCTTTTGGCGAATAATAATTTGCCGTATTTCCGTCAGTTTCCGCATACGGATAGCCGAAGTTGTTTAGCGGAATCTGCTCTGGCTCTGGCTTTAAGATGAAGTCGCGCCCGTAGTTAAATCCTACCCAGCACATCTCCCAGTTACCAAAGAGATATTCGCGAATTTTGCTTAGCTTCTCATCGCTATTGCTTAGCTTTTCGCCCAGACGCACTTTAGTAACATCGGCAGGATCAACAGGTATCCAGCCGTATCCTTTAAGATAAAATTCCGCCCTGCAATGCTGTCCGCCTGAAATTTTAGCAAGTCCGTTTTCATCCGCCTTGCCCATCTCGTTTGAAAATCTGCTTTGACCGACTCTTATGCCAAAGAGCTCTCTAGCAGGTATGCCAACCGCCCTGCAAAGCCCTACGAAAACGGAATTTATATCGGTGCATTTGCCCAAGAGCTTTCCGCTTTCAAGTATCGCTTTTACATCTCCTAGACCGCATCCTATGACGCTGTTATCGCGCTCCATAGTATTTGCAACCCAAGTGTATATCGCTCTTGCTTTTTCAAGATCGCCGTTAATTCCCTTTACGATCTCATCAGCCTTTTGCTTTACTATGCCTGTATTTGGAATTTGTTTGGTAGGTTTTAAGAAAAACTCAACTTCAGGGCTAAGTTTTTCGTTTTCGTTGAAATTTACCTTGCTAAAATCGGTATTTCTCTCCTGTGTTTGCACTCGAAATTTAAGCTCTAAATTCGCATCTTTTTCATCTTCGCCAAATCCCGCATAAAGCGTAGGTATCACAAGATCTGAGATATAGTGTTCTTTTGCGTTTGTCGATACATCATAGTTGCTTACAAGCTGCTGATATTCGTTACCGACAAGAAGCGGAACCCAAAGCCTACTAAACTTTCCTTGCTCTTTTAGACTATGCTTAAGGCTAACGTCAAAAATTCTATTTTTGTTAGGCGTCTTAATCGCCTCACTATTAGCTAAAACAACATTAGGCGCAAAACTAGCCGCACCGACAACCGCACTAAATTTGAAAAAATCACGTCTTTGCATGAAAATGCCTTGTATAAATATAGTTGCACCGCAACTCTTAAGAGGTATTTTACTTGCTAATTACTAAAATTCGTTTGAAAATTTTATACTACTTAAATGCTATAAATGCGGCGAAATTTGCCCACCTAAACAAGCACTCCACACTCTTAAATCCCGCATTTAAAGCAAGCTCTCTATTTTCGGCTTCAGTATATGGTATCAGCACGTTTTCAAGAGCTTCTCGCTTTTGAGCGATTTCGAATTTAGAATACCCTTGATTTAGCTTGTAGTTTTCGTAAATTTCGATGATATTTTTACTTAATGTCTTATCTTCAAATATCATCTTTTCGCTAAAGACGAAAATTCCGTTTTCATTTAGGCTCTCGTAAATTTTGCCTACGAATTCCTGTCTTTTTATAGGGCGAATAAACTGCAAAGTATAGTTCATAAGCACCACATCTTGCACACCTAAATCGCACTCCAAGATATCGGCGAGCTCAAGAGTTATATTTGCACCATAAGCTCTTATCTTGGCGTTTGCATTTTCAAGCATGGCGGCTGCGTTATCTATACCGCGCAAATTCAGATCACTTCTCGCCTCATAAAGCCTTAGCAAAGTAGAAGCCGTAGAGCAGCCAAGATCAAGCACAAAAGCTTCTTTTTTTAAGGTTTTTACAAGAAATTCGACAATGAGGCTTTGGGCTATATCATAGTGCGGAACCGAGCGGTTTATCATATCGTCAAACACGCTAGCGACCGCAGCGTCAAATTCAAACTGCTTTTTTATCGGCTCTTTAAAAATTTCATCTCTCATCTTTGCGCCACACCCCCTCTTATCATCTTGTCGTCTATATACAGATCACAGGTTCCTACGAATTTAGAGGCTTCGCTTATGTCGAATTTAATCTGCGCTTTTAAACTGCTTAAATCGGCAAATTTCATATTTCCGCGAAGTCGCTTTATAAAGCATACCGCCACGTGGCTTGCGTTTGATATATTTTCGTTTATGACGTGAGTTTCTACGCTAAATTTGCCGTCCGTGCTTAAGCGATTTCCGATAAAAGTTACCGAACCGTAAGTCTTATAGCCTATTCTGGTTCTAGTTGCATAAACGCCCTCGATAGGCAAAAGATAGTTTTTCACGTCCAAATTTAAAGTCGGCACAAGCTCTTTTTGCCCTATTCCTTGACCTTTGATCACATCGCCTTCGATTGAGTATTCGCGCCCTATTAAGAGATTTGCCTCGTAAATTTGCCCCTGTTTTATAAACTCTCGAATCGCAGAGCTATGCACGCCCATACCCTCAAAGCAAACTTCCTCCACGATATCAACCTCGCCGTCAAAAAGTCGCCTTAAGCCATACTTGTCCCACGCTCTGTTTCGCCCAAATCTAAAATCAAACCCCACGACTATCTTTTTTAAATTTTTAAAATCCCTTTTTAAAAGCTCGACAAACTCATCTCCGCTAAGCCCTTTTATCTCGTTAAAATCATACAAAAAGCACGGATATCTGGAGTATTCGGCGCGTTTAAGCTTTGGAGTTATATTTGCCTTGTTTTTATCTATGACGACAAGTCCGCCAAATTCGCCCAAGCGGTTTAAAAGCTCTCTGTGACCGCGATGCACCCCGTCAAAATGCCCGATAGCAACAGCGGTGATATTATCCTTTGTTAAAAGCGTAGAAAAATTCGGCATTTCCTTCCTTTCCTCTTATCTCGCACTGTTGGCATGCCCTTAATACTAAGCCCAAATTTGCAGCCGCAAGCTCAAATTTCGCCCTTGCTTGCGATACCGCTTTAGCATCGGTTACGACGCCTTTTTTGTTGCGTTTAGCCTCGCGCCCTACTTCAAACTGGGGCTTAAAGAGTATTATTATATCCTTTTTTGCGACTCTAAAAATATCAGCCAGGATTTGAGTTACCGAGATAAAGCTCACATCGCAGGTTACGACGTCAAATTTCATACTTTCATCTTCAAATTTTGCCTCGCGAGCAAACTCTCTTATGTCGGTATCTTCTTTCACCTCGACCCTGCTATCGCTTTTTAAGCTCTCATCAAGCTGACTGTTGCCCACATCAAGCGCGGTTACTCTACCTGCACTCTCTTTAAGCAAAATTTGCACGAACCCGCCTGTGCTGCTACCGATATCAAGAGCCGTTTTACCCTTTAAATCAAGCCTGTAATTCTCTAAAAAGCTCTTTAGCTTAAGCGCTCCTCGTCCGACATAAACTTCTTCAAGCAAATTTATATTATCTTCTTCGCAAGTTTGTTTATTTGGCTTTGTCTCAACTTCGCCGTTTAGTAAAATTTTGCCCGATTTTATGAGCTCGCTAGCCTTGTTTCTGCTGATATCAAGCCTTTGTGCCACAAACAGATCAAACCTCATCACAACCCCTAAAACAAGCCAAATTTAACCTCAAAGCATCTCCATAAGTTCTTCTTCGCTTATCACTCTAACACCAAGTTCGTGCGCCTTATCAAGCTTACTTCCGGCTTCGCTTCCTGCCAAAACAAAATCAGTCTTTTTAGAAACCGAGCCTGAAACCTTAGCACCGTGAGCCTCTAAAATAGCCTTAAATTCATCCCTGCCCTTGCTAAGCGTGCCCGTTATCACAAAGGTTTTGCCGCTTATATCGCTTTGTTTAACTTCAAATTTCTCAAATTTCGGAGTTACGAAGCTTAAAAGCTCGGCTAAATTTTCCCTATTTACCTGCATAAACTCCACATAACTCTCAGCCATTGCGTCACCAAAGCCGTCGATACTCATAAGCTCATCATAGCTTAGCTCAAGCCACCTTTCGCCAAACTGCCTTGCTATCTTTTTAGCTGCGACTTCTCCTATATGCTCTATTCCAAGACCGGTTATAAAGCTATGTAAATTCGGGGTGCGCGCTACATCGATAGCGTTTAGCAGATTTGAAATTTTCTTATCTTTAAAGCCCTCAAGGCTTGCAAGCTCGCTTGCGCTAAGCCTATAGATATCAACGATCTTACTTACAAATCCCGCTTCAAAAAGCTGATTTACGATAGCTTCGCCAAGTCCATCGATATTGAGGCACCTCTTTGAAGCGTAGTGGATGAGCGAGTTTATGACGCGCGCCTTGCACTCTAAATTTTGACACTTGATAAACACTCCTTCATCAAGCAACATGGTGCCACAAACTGGACAGTTGTGCGGACGCTCTATCGGCGTTTCGCAGCCATTTCTGCGCTCTTTAAAGACTCCTGTTATCTTTGGTATCACATCGCCCGAGCGGATAATACTTATAAAATCGCCCTTCATAACCCCAAGACGCTCGATCTCATCGAAGTTATGAAGAGTGGCTGACTTAACCTTAACACCGTCGATATTTACTTCATCAAGCACGCCAACTGGCGTTACAACCCCGCTTCTTCCAACCTGAAGCGCCACATCAACGAGCCTTGTCGTTTTTTCAATCGCAGGAAATTTGTAAGCAACCATAAATTTTGGAAATTTTTCGGTGTATCCAAGCTCGTTTGAAAAAGCCACGCTATCAACTCTTACGACCATTCCATCCATCATAAAGGGCTTATCTTCGCGCAAATTTAAAAGCTCATTGTAAGCGGTTTTTATCTCTTTAAGCGTGGAGCAAATTTTAAAAAACTCTTCGCGCTCAAAACCAAGAGAGTAGATAAACTCCATGATCTCAGAGTAGTTTTTAAGCCCTAAATTTTGCGCCCCATAGCCCCACGGACGAAACTGAAGCCGCCTGCTTGCCGTTATCTTGCTATCAAGCTGTCTAAGGCTTCCGGAAGCTGCATTTCTAGGGTTTGCAAGCTGGGTTTCGCCTCTTTGTATGCGGGCTAAATTTATCTCGTCAAAATCGCTTTTTGATATGACAACCTCACCGCGAATTTCGATCTTACCGCTATAGGCGATAGTTGTCGGGATATTTTTAATCACCTTTGCATTTGTCGTTACATCTTCGCCTGTTATGCCGTTACCGCGAGTTATGGCGCGTTTTAGCTCGCCGTTTTCGTAAAGAAGATTAAGGCTGGCTCCGTCAAATTTAGGCTGGATAACAAATTTTTGCCCGAGCTTATCGCCTCGGTTTAGCCAAGCTACCAGCTCAGCCTCGTCAAATATATCCTCCATGCTCCACATACGCTCTATGTGATCAGCCTTCACAAAGCCCTCGCTTACCTCTCCGCCAACTCGCTTAGTCGGTGAAAACATCGAAATTTCAGCAGGATTTGCACGCTCAAATTCAAGCACTCTGTGATAAAGCTCGTCATACTCCTCATCAGTTGCGATTGGAGCGTCATCTTCGTAATACGCCTTCGCCCACAAATTTAGCAGATCAACGCTTTTTAGATACTCTTTTTTATCCATTTTGGCTCCAAAGGCTTAAATTTCTCATCGCTTCATCCATCTTAAACATCTGCACATGCTCGCTTACATCGTGTGTTCTTATTATGCTTGCACCGTTTTCAAAGGCTTTTTGATGCAGATACAAACTTCCCGGAAGTCGCTTGCTAACCTCGCTTGGACTATAAAAATTTATGACGGACTTTCTGCTTGCACCAACCAAAAGAGGCAAGTCAAAGTGTAAAAAATGCTCCAAATGCTTTATCAAAAGCAGATTATCTTGCGGCGTTTTTCCAAAGCCGATACCAACATCAAGCACGATATCTTCGCATCCTAGCTCGTGCACTTTGGCGATTTTATCCGCAAAAAAGCTATCTATCTCGCCAAGCAAATCATCATAATGCGGGTTATCCTGCATATTTTCAGGGCTATTTTGCATATGCATGAGGCAGTACTGCACGCCGTACTTAACGGCAAGGCTAGCTAAATTTGTATCTGCCGTGATATCATTTATCATCTTAAAGCCGTGATTTAGCGCATATTCAAGGCAGTACTCATCAAAGCTATCAAGGCTAAATTTCGCGTTTTCATGCAAATTTAGGCGGTAAATTTCAGCCACGATATCTTTAAGGCGCTCAAACTCAACTTCTCTGCCTACGTATTTGCTGCCCGGACGCGAGCTAACTGCGCCCACATCGATATACTCGGCACCCTCTTTTATCATCGTTTCTATCTTTTTTATACCGCTTTTTGTATCTACCCTGCTTTGCGCGTTAAAGCTATCTTCGTTTATATTTACAACTCCCATTATTTGGGGCTTAATTGGCTTTTTAAAGCTTGATTTTAAAAAGATAGCCAAATTTTTAAGTCCAAAATCCTGCGCAGCCTCTTTTTTCGCAAGCTCTTTTATCTGCGCGTTTGTTGCTATTAAAAGCGCGGTTGAGTTCTCGCCGTTTAAAATCGTATTTTTATGAGTGACAAGCTCAGCTCCTATGCTAAGCGCGTCTTGTTTTAGTATGTTTGCAGCAGGCGAGCGGATATCTTTTAAAAGGAAAAAATTTAGATTCGCCTTTTTTTTCATTATCGCCTGTCCTTCTTTGCTAGGGCTTATAAATTTGCAAATTTCATCAAAATTTGTGTCTTGATTTATCTTAAAAATTTTCACTTTCGGCCCTTTTCATATATCATCAGCAAAATCGGCGTTAAAAGCGAGTGTGATTTTGTATTTAGCTCGGCAAGTTTAACTGCTTTGTAAAAGTAGCTTAGCTCATCTTGGCTAAATTTAACTCCAGCCCCACTAGCTTCTAAGCAGATAGCCGAAATCAGCTCTTTTAGCTCATTTTTACCGAATTTATCAGCTCTTTCAAGCTCTACTTTTTCATCTATAAAACGGTAAATTTCTTTTAGCTCAAGGCGAGCGAAATTTAACCCGCTTTTTATGCGCTCTTTTTTGATAAGCCTGTTTTCGGTGATTAGACGCGAGCGAATCGTTTGAAGCAGCATGTTTTTAGACTCGCAAGCGATGATAAATTTGATATTTCTAGGAGGCTCTTCTATGATCTTAAGGAGTGAATTTTGCGCTTCTATGCGGAAATTTTTAGCCATCACAACAAGTATTTTTTCGCTATTTTCAGCGATATAAGCCTCGCTTACGACCTCTTTTGCATTTTCAAGCAAAAAATCTTCGGTTATAAAAAATCTTAAAAAATTTGGATCGTGAAGCCTTAGAAGTTCATCCTTTAAAGCTTCAAAATCACTCGTGATAACGATCTTGCTATGCATGAAATCTAAAGCATCACTTTAGCAAAGAGTGCCGCATCCACGCTCTTATCAAAAAGTTTATAGAGCGATAAAAGCTTGATATCTAAAAGCTCGTCGCTTGAGCTTAGATAAAAGCTGTTTTGCGCCTGCTCATCAAACAGCCACATGTAGCTATCATCCTTGCCTTTGGCTATCTGCGCGCTTTTGTCGTTGCTTTTGCCTACATAAAAGAAGACATAACCGTTTGGAAAAGCAAGGCTTAGCATATCCTGCAAAAGAGAAATTTCTTCTTTTGAAGATATTGAGTCAAAAGACGGATAAAGAGCTCTAAGTGAGAAAAATGGCAAGACAGGACGCGAATTTGTGGGTTTATTTATATTTTTTAAAAAATATTTCTCAAACCAAAACCTTTCGTTATCGGTTATCAGGATAAAAGCGCGCCCTTCGAGTAAAAATTTTAGCTTTGATGCAAGCAAAGGCGTCCACTCCGTGCGCCTTTCTTCCATCCAGCTCATTAGAGAGCCTTCGTCTCTAATCGCCTCCAACGTCCACTTTATAAAATCACTCATTGGTCTAGCTTGTATGCCTGATGTAGTGCGCGAACTGCCAGTTCTCCGTACTTTTGATCTACAATCATGGAAATTTTAATCTCGCTTGTTGATATCATCTGTATATTGATGCCCTCTTTTGCAAGAGTTTTAAACGCCAAAGATGCTACACCACTATGGCTCTTCATACCAACGCCCACTACCGATACTTTTACTATATCTTCGCTATACTCCACATGTTTTGCAGCGGCTAATTTATCCATGCACTCTTTTGCTACAGCAAGTTCATTTTGAGGAACGGTAAATCCTAAATTTGTAGTGCCATCTTGCCCTACGTTTTGAATTATCATATCAACATTTATGTTTTTTTCTGCCAAGGCCGAAAAGATCTCGGCTGCGATTCCAGGCTTATCCACTACTCCTCTTAATGTTACTCTCGCTTGATTTCTATCAAGTGCTATTCCGCTTACTAAAACTGCTTCCATATTCTCTTCCTTTGTTATCAATGTTCCTTCATTATGATTAAAACTACTTCTTGTGACTAAATTTACGTTTAGTTTTTTAGCCAGCTCAACAGAACGATTTTGCAATACTTTCGCACCCAAGCTTGCAAGCTCAAGCATCTCGTCATAGCTTATCTTATCAAGCTTTTTAGCTCTGCTTTCTATTCTAGGATCTGTTGTATAAACTCCGTCCACATCTGTATAAATTTCACACAAATCAGCATTCAAAGCTCCTGCAATGGCAACTGCACTTAGATCACTTCCCCCGCGTCCTAAAGTAGTGACGTTTCCATCCTGATCTATACCCTGAAAGCCTGCTACAACCACTATCTTACCATCATCAAGCTCGCTTCTCATACGCTTTGTGTCTATCATCTCTATTCTTGCTCTTGTATGAACACTATCTGTTATGATTCCAGCCTGCCTTCCGGTCAGTGCTACAGCCTTATAACCCATATTATTAAGAGCTATAGTAAGAAGTGCGCAGGTAACGCGTTCGCCTGAGCTTAAAAGCATATCCATAGCTATAGTATCGGCATTTTTAGTAAAATAATCGGCATACTCTATAAGCTGATTTGTAACTCCACTCATAGCTGAAACAACTACCACTAAATCGTTGCCCGCTTTTTTATTCTCAATCACTCTTTTGGCAACATTTTCTATTCTATCAAGCGTTCCTACGCTTGTTCCGCCGTATTTTTGAATGATTAGCATTAGATAAATCCTTTCTCTTTAAAGTATCCCATAACTTTAGTGTAAATCGGTTTTTTAAAATGATTAATGTCATTTAACGCCTCATCGGTAGGGACAAATTTATACTCATCAAATTCAGGGGTTTTAGTCTTAATGTCTATCCTAGCTCCGGCCTTTAATCTTACTAGAAAATATTTTTGAGTTTGACCGTCATAGGGATATTTTTTAGCTTTTAAGACATTTGGTGGAAAATCATAACTAAGCCAGTCAGGATACTCGCATAAAATCTCAACCTCATCGGTGCCTATCTCTTCCTTAAGCTCTCTTAAAAGCGCCTCTTTTGGCTTTTCTCCTTCATCAATCCCACCTTGCGGAAACTGCCAAACACCTTGCAAATCACATCTTTGAGCTATAAAAACCCTACAATCAAAAGGGTATGTGGCAGCCAAAACAACGGCGGCAACGTTTGATCTGTAGCTTTTTTGCATAGATTAAAACCTAAATGTAAAATTTGATAGATTTTAACTTAAAAGAGTTTATATCAAGCTTTAAATCGAGCTTTTAAAAAGATAAAGAGCAACTTGATTTTACATTTTCACACGTTTTTATACATTTTAAAAAAGATAAAGTTAAAGCGTAAAACCACATATGTCCGGACAAATAAAATGAGAATTTATATCCCAATTTTTATATCATTAAATACCAATACCATCTATTCTCCGTTTAAATTTTGTTATAATTAAATAAAAATATAGGAGCGATTATTAAACTGATTAATGTTTTATATAAAATAATCATAATCTGCACTGTTTGCATTTGCGCTTTTGGATTGATCATTGTGGCTTATTTTACTCCGCAATTGGCTATATTTTTAGTTACAATCGCTTTTATTATAGTTGCGCCCATATTTTTTGGCCTTATCAAGGTTATCTTTTTTAAGTAGTTAAAAATGTTTTTTATTCGCCCATTTTTAGTTTTATTATTCATATTCTTAATATCTTTTGCCACTCTTGCTGATCCAGTAGGGATGTGGTATGTTTTTAAAACTATTGCCGTAGGTGCTTTGACGGCTATTTGCGCGGGTGTAGTCATTGGTGTAATCATTGGATTGCAAGAATATAATAAGGATAAATATCTATACAAATAAACACCAACACTATACACCATCAATTCCTTTTATCTATCATCCTTATAAGTCTTTTTAAAATTTCGACTATTTATATAAAATCTCCTTTAACTCAAGAGGTCAGCAAGAGCAAGATTGTTATTGTAAAGCCTTAGTAAAAATCTGTATCGACAAATAAGAGAATTAGACCAACACCCCCACACATTTTTCTAACAAATATGGTCAAAAACACCTCTCAAACACTTTATAAGTCTCGTTAAAATGATAATTTTTAATCCAAAGAACCATAAAATCAAATATTATCTTGATGATAAATTCTTACTTCATACAATCATTGCACAATACGAAATGTATATTTTTTATACTATAATTAATCTACATTTTAAATCCAAGGTAAAGATGCTTTTATACATACACATTCCATTTTGCGAGAGCAAATGCCCGTACTGCGCGTTTGGCTCACTTGTAGGCAAGGAAAATTTAGCAACCGATTATTTTAAAGCGCTGATAGCTGATTTTAAAGCTCAAGCAGCTAATTTTAAGATCGCAAAAGAGAGCATTGATAGCCTATTTATCGGAGGCGGCACACCAAGTGCGGTAAATGCTAATCTATATGAAAATTTATTTAGCGAAATTTCGCCATATCTAGCTAAAAACTGTGAGATAACAAGCGAAGCAAATCCAAACTCGGCAAATTTAACTTGGCTTAAAAAAATGCGAAATTTAGGCGTAAACCGCATGAGTTTTGGCGCTCAAAGCTTCTTTGAAGATAAGCTTAAATTTCTTGGTCGCACGCATAGTGCCGCTCAAATTTACGAAACGGTCAAAAACGCTAAAATTGCCGGATTTACAAACATAAACGTAGATCTCATCTACGGCACAAAATTTGACACTAAAAAACACCTTGCCATAGAGGTTCAAAACATTAAAAATTTAGGCGTTTCACACACTAGCGCGTACTCGCTAACGCTTGAAGAAAACACACCTTTTGAAGGCAAAATAAGCTATAAAAAAGATAGCCCGCTACTAGCTAAATTTCTCATAAACGAGATAGAAAAAACAGGTCTAAAACAATACGAGATATCAAATTTCGGTCAAATTTGCAGGCATAACCTTGGATACTGGAGCGGGCAAGAATATCTAGGAGTAGGAGTTTATGCAGTTGGTTTTATGCAAGGCGAAAGATATGCAAACACTAAAAATTTAAGCGCATATATCAAAAATCCGCACGAAAAAGAGGCTGAAATTTTAAGCCAAAAGGATCTAAATGTGGAGCATATATTTTTAGGAGCAAGAAGCATAGTCGGCATAGAGGCTTCAAAACTTGGCAAAGAGCAGCTTCAAAGAGCTGAAATTTTAAGAGCTCATAAAAAGCTTGAGCTAAGGCAAGACAGGTATCTTGTGAAGAACTTTTTGCTTGCCGATGAAATTTCTTTGTTTATAGTTGGTTGATTTATAGAAAATTGAGCAAAAAGCTGATAAAATATTTGATTTAAAATGTAAATTTAGGATATTAAATGTTTGGTATGAGTT
This sequence comes from Campylobacter sp. RM16187, assembly GCF_025319965.1. Taxonomy (NCBI): domain Bacteria; kingdom Pseudomonadati; phylum Campylobacterota; class Epsilonproteobacteria; order Campylobacterales; family Campylobacteraceae; genus Campylobacter; species Campylobacter sp. RM16187. Next base: position 720,017 of record NZ_CP012549.1, on the reverse strand, counting down.
TTCCTGAAATAATCATCATAGCAATCATAGCCGTATTGTTTCTAGGTCCCGATAAGCTTCCTGGTACAATGGTCGAGATAGCTAGATTTTTTAAAACCGTTAAAAAAACGGTAAATGATGCAAAGGCGAATTTTGATCAGGAGATTAAGATTGCAGAGCTAAAAGAAGATGCAAAAAAATACAAAGAAAACATCTCAAAAACTACAGAAAGTGTTCGAAAAAAGCTTACTTTTGAAGAGCTTGATGAGCTAAAAAAAGGCATTAATGACGTTACCGGCGGACTTAACAAGAATATATCCGACATAAAAAGCAGTATTGATAATATAAAAAATCCACAAAACATAATAAAAGATGCGGTTTTGGATGATAAGAAGAACGAAGAGAAGAAAGAGGCGTAATGTTTGAAGAGTTAAAACCGCATTTAGTAGAGCTTAGAAAGAGACTTTTTATAAGCGTTTCTGTCGTATTGGTAATGTTTATAGTATGCTTTAGCTTCTGGAATCCAATTCTAGCCATTATGACCGCCCCTCTTAAAAACGCTCTTCCAGCAGGAAGCAATATCATCTTCACTCAGGTTCAAGAGCCATTTTTTACTGCAATGAAAGTAGCGTTTTTTGCAGGATTTATGTTTTCACTCCCTGTAATATTCTGGCAGTTTTGGCTCTTTGTAGCTCCGGGGCTTTATGAAAATGAGAAAAAATATGTAATCCCTTTTGTATTAGCAGCTACATTTATGTTTTTAGTTGGCGCTGCGTTTTGTTACTATGTAGTAATTCCTATCGGCTTTGTATTTCTTATAAATTTCGGAGGCGAATTATTTACGGCGCTTCCTAGCATAGGGCAATATGTAGGATTTTTTACTAAGCTTTTAATAGCTTTCGGTATAGCATTTGAGCTTCCTGTACTTACATTTTTTCTAGCCAAACTAGGCCTCATAACCGATGCGACACTTAGAAATTCATTTAGATATGCAGTAGTAATTATATTTATATTTTCTGCGGCCATGACTCCTCCTGACATTATAAGTCAGTTTTTAATGGCAATTCCTCTAATAGGACTTTACGGACTATCGATATTTATAGCTAAACAGGTAAATCCTGCTCCAAAAGAAGAGGATATTCAAGAAGAGTCAAAAGAAGAGCCTAGGCGGAAGCAAAACAACGACGATGATGATGACGAAATATACTACAATGGTGACTGATACAGATCTGTTATCAAGTTACGACTACTATCTTCCTCCAAATCTAATAGCCTCCACTCCAACTTTGCCAAAAGAGGAGGCAAAGCTACTTGTATATGAACGCTGCAAGGATAAAATACACCATCTGAAATTTAAAAATCTACACGAAATTTTACCGGATTGTTCTATTATTTTTAACGATACAAGAGTAGTCAAGGCTAGAATTTTAGGATATAAAGACAGCGGAGGGGCAAGCGAGATACTACTAAACACTCCCCTTAATGATAATAAATTTAGTGTTTATATAAAAGGTAAGGTAAGAATAGGAAGCATTATAAAATTTAGTAAAAATTTGATTGCAAAGGTTTGCGAGATTTATGAAAATGGCACAAGAGCTGTTGAATTTACTCAAAACGGCCAAATTTTAGATGCCGCCAGTCTATTTGACCTACTTGAAGAGATAGGGCATGTGCCGCTTCCTCCGTATATAAAAAGAGCTGATAACAAAGATGATGAGAGCTGGTATCAGAGTATTTTCGCCAGGCACCAAGGCGCAGTAGCAGCTCCTACGGCAAGCCTTCACTTTAATGACGAGATGATAAAAACACTAAAAAAAGATCATGATATAAATTTTCTCACACTTCATGTCGGAGCTGGGACATTTAAAAGTGTAGAGTCTGAAATCATAAGGGATCATCTTATGCATGGCGAGTTTTATCAAATCCCTAAAGATACTCAAGAGCTAATAAATTCAAATAAGCCGATTTTAGGTATTGGAACAACAGTAACAAGGTGCGTAGAGGAATTTGCAAGAAGCAAAATATCAAGCGGCGAGTGTAAGCTATTTTTGAATTTATACAATAGACCCATTCGTCAAAACTATCTTCTAACAAATTTTCATCTTCCCAAGTCAACCCTCATAATGCTAGTAACAAGCTTTATAGGACTCGATAAGACAATGGAAATTTATAAAACGGCAATTGAAAAAGAGTATAAATTCTACTCTTATGGTGACGGAATGCTGATTATTTAGGATAAGCAATGGAATTTAGCGCAATACTTTTCATAATTCTTTTTCTATATCTAATGCTACTTGTAGCATACTATATACATTCTAAAAATTTAAATGAAAAATTTACCAACAAAAGAGTTAGGCTGCTTAGAAAAAACCCTGAGTTTCAATCCGGTAATACAAGAAGAAAAATAGCACAAATGGATATATTAGAAAGCATGTTCTTTCTAATGAATTCATTAAACGAAGATTCAAAAAAAAATAATAACACAGTACTGCTTGATTACAACATGAACTATCCAAGGACATTTGATGCGGATTTTTCCAATGTCGTTAAACTAATAGATGCGCTAACTCAAACAATGCTCTTGAATTTGTCAAATTCAACAATAATTATTAAATTTTTATTAAGCAATTACAGTAAAAGACAGATCAAATTTACAATCTCAGTATGGGCCAATAATAGTTTTTACACAGATTCCATAAGTAAAAGTATGATACATACGACTATGACGCCAAAAAGTAGAAAATTTTTTCGTTTAGCCCAAGAAATATCGAATAAAAATGGTTCCGCAGTATCGTTTCAATATGAGTCAAAAGGATATTTAAAAGCATCTGCCGACATATCTCTTGATCTTTCAGACGCTAAAACGGATACTCTTGAAGGATTAAAAATAGAATATCCAAAAAACTTTACTGTATTAATAGCCGAAAAAAATCAATATTCGTTTGATATTTTAAAGAAAGAACTTGAATTTATGAATATTGACGTTAAACCAACTTCTGATCTAAACATAATCAAAAGACATATAGAAGATAATATTTTTAGACCGGATATGGTGTTTATGCAAGCAGATATTATAGATGATACAAACTTAAAAGATATAGAGAGTTATCTAATAAATAAAAAAATATGCTTGGTTATAATCAAAAACAATCATGATGGTTTAAAAATAAATTCGAATATATACGTGCAATACTTATCTCAGCCCTACACTCCAGACACTCTAATTTGTATTATTAACAATGCCTACAAACACCGTTACCATAGAGTATAAAAATATAACTATACTTTAATATATCTCTTTAAAATAATCATCGCAGCTATGCTGTCAAGCTTGCCATCTCGTTTCGTGTCCGTATAAATTTCGCTTGCTTCAAAGCTACTCATCGCCTCATCGACATAGACTATCTCGCCGCTAAAATTTAGAAGCGATACGAAGTGGCTTATGCGCCTTCTCATCTCATCTTCGCTACTTCCACCAAGTGGAATGCCTACGACTAAGGTTTTTGCATTTAGCTCTGATAAAACGGCATTGACGTCGCGAGCTGCTTGGTTGCGATTTTTTCTAAGAACTGGTTTTTGAGGCATCACTACGCTACCTACTGCCAGAGCCACTCCAATTCTTTTTAGCCCCACATCTATAGCCACTATGCTCATGCCAGATTAACCCTTAAACCTGAAATTTTCAGCCTGCCAAGAAGCTCGTATTCGTAAATTTGACTACCGAATTTTGCCAAGGCATCATCTAAATCTACTCCATTTTTGCAAAATTCTAAAATTTCATCTTTTGTGACATTTGCTACTTCGCCAAATCGCGTAGCAAATTTATCAAAATCATTTATTAGTTCGGCTTTTTTAAGAGCCAAAAGCTCATTTGTTCCTCTACTATCATTAATCCTTTGAGGCAAAACGTAAATTTTAATACCAAGTTCATATGCCATTCTTGCACTCTGCATTGAACCACTTAAAAGATCGGCTTGAGCCACGATAAGAGCTTGAGATAGGGCCACCACTATACGATTTCTCTGCAAAAACTGATAACCTCTAGGCGTAACATCCGGAGCATATTCGGTTATGGCAAGAGAATTTCGATAGATCTCATCTATCATTTTAGCATTTGATTGAGGATAAATTCTATCAAGTCCATTTCCAAAAACGGCTATAGTATTAGGAAAGGCTCCTTTATGGGCCGCTATATCCACACCAATAGCAGCTCCACTAACCACACAAACTCCAGAATATGATAGGATTTTAGCCAGATTAAAAACACAATCCTTGGTGTATGCGCTAGCCTTTCTAGAGCCTACTATAGAGACCAAAGGCATATTTAAAAGCTCTAAATTTCCTTTGTAGTATAGCTGATCGGGAGGATTTTTAAGCCTATTTAGCTGTGACGGAATTTTACTTAAAGTATTCACAGGGCATCTTTTAGATAGACTACTTCAACGTCTTTTAAAATATCGCCGCTCTGCCTTAAAACTTCAAGTGTATTTTTATAAGGATGTCCTATAGCTATGGCCTTTGAGTTCTTTTTAGCTAATTCGATAGCATATTTGAGCTGTTTTCTAATAGTATTCTTATCATCCTGATGATCTAAAAAAACATCCCTTACAATATATGGCATAGAATGATTTCTAGCAGCTTCTTCAACCTTGCTATTTGATATGGTCTTGCTATCTATAAAAATAAGATTTTCATTTTTTACAGCCCTCATCATCCTATTCATAGCATCAAGATCACTCGTAAATTTACTTCCGGTATGATTATTTATATACATTAGTTCCGGAAAATCTCTTTTGATATCACGTAATCTTTTTAAAATTTTATCATAGCTATCGTTGGTATGCAGGGTATTTATCTCCTCTTTTTTAAATCCATGAGCCTGCATTGGTAGATGAATCATATAGAATTTAAACCTTTTTGCAAGCTTTGGGGTATCAGGATGATGCTTTGTCGGAGGAAAAATAGACGGAGTGAGCTTTAAATTTATAGCCTTTACGGCATCCACCTGATGTTTATGGGCTATATCGTCGATTATAATTACTAATTTTGGTTTAGAAGAAGATGATCCCTTACTACCTAGTGTAAATTTTTGATTTTTATCTACATCATTTTTTTTATCTTTTTTTGTTGCATTTCTCTCTACAATCTCTATATGGATTTTATTTCCAGACTCACTTATCTTTCGCTCTTTTGGTTTTATTAACTCTTTTTGTGTAGATAAATTCACATCATTTTTCTCCATGCTCTTTATTATATTTTTTATAGCACGGTTTTCATTTTCAGTTAAATTTAGATCCTTTATTGATCTCTTTTGTTCTAAATTTGACTCTTTGGTTTTTGTTTTTTCTTGTAGTTTTGACTCAGATTTTAGAGCAGACTCTTTTTTAGCACTATCTCTTTTTATCTCTTGTTTTTGACTATCTAAGTATTTTTCTATCTTATTTATAATTTGTATATTATTATCGCTTTTGCTATATAGGTAGTTAAGTAAAAAATATGTAACAGCACCTACGCCTAAAGCTATAAGCAGGATTATAAAATAGCTCCAAAAGGAGCGTGTCTTAGCGCTATGCTTTACACGCCTTTTGGTAGTTTTTCTCTTTGTTCTTAGGCTCAATTAATTCTTACTTTGATCTACGATTTTACCTGCGCTTATCCAAGGCATCATAGCTCTTAGCTTTTTGCCGGTTTGATTTAGTAGGCTTCTTTCGGCGATTCCTCTTTCGGCATTCATTCTTACATATCCTGCTTTGCGCTCAAGGATAAAGTCTTTTGCAAATTTACCGTTTTGAATCTCTTTTAAAATTTCCTTCATAGCCTTCTTGCTATCTTCGTTTACCACTCTTGTTCCGCTTACGTAGTCGCCATACTCAGCTGTGTTTGAGATAGAGTAGCGCATATCCGCCATTCCGCCTTGATACATCAGATCAACTATAAGTTTTAGCTCATGTAAGCACTCAAAATACGCCATCTCAGGCTCATATCCTGCTTCAACCAGCGTTTCAAAGCCCGCATTTACCAAGGCGCAAAGCCCGCCGCAAAGCACTGCTTGCTCGCCAAAGAGATCGGTTTCAGTTTCATCTTTAAATGTAGTTTCGATGATGCCTGTTCTTCCGCCGCCTATCGCACTTGCGTAGCTAAGCGCAAGCTCTTTTGCTTGACCTGAGGCGTTTTGCTCAACTGCGATTAGATCAGGGATGCCGCCACCTTTTACAAATTCGCTTCTTACTGTGTGTCCTGGGGCTTTTGGAGCTATCATTATCACATCGATTCCCTCAGGAGCTTTGATCTGTCCAAAATGCACGTTAAATCCATGCCCGAAAGCTATCGCATTGTCCTCGCTTAAATTTGGCTTGATCTCGTTATAAAAAATTTCAGCCTGCATCTCATCAGGGGTTAAAATCATAATCACATCTGCCATCTTTGAAGCCTCGCTCACGCTTTTTACCTCAAAGCCCTTAGCTTCCGCTTTCACCCAGCTTTTTCCGCCTTTTGCAAGACCGATGACAACCTTTACTCCGCTATCTCTTAAATTTTCAGCGTGAGCGTGTCCTTGAGAGCCAAAGCCGATAACAGCGACTGTCTTACTTCTAATAAGACTTAAATCGCAATCTTTGTCATAATAAATATTTACTGCCATGTTTTCCCCTTTTTTGCCATAAATTTTGCAGATTATACACTCATACAACTCAAATATCACTGAAATAAAATAATTTTTATCATTTAAGTTTTTTAACAAGCCATTTAGTGTAAAATGCCGAAAATTAATTTAAATTTAAAGCGTGAAAATATGAATCAATCAATATATAAACACATTAAGACACTTCCACCGCTTGATGATACGGTTATTAAAATTCAAGCTATTTGTGCAGACGAGAATAGCTCTTTAGGAGAACTTGCCCAGATCATAGAAAAAGACCCGATGCTTACGGCAAACATTCTCCGTTCCGCAAACTCTCCGCTTTATGGTTTTAGCCGCGAGATAACTACTATCTCAAGAGCCGTTTCACTCTTTGGAATGGCTACAATTCGCGGTTTTGCGCTATCAAGTGCTGTAAAAAAGAGCTTTAGAATAGATCTTGATCCATACGATATCACAAGTCAGGATTTTTTAAATATATCAATAATGCAAAACGCCCTAATGTACAACTGGTATAATAAGATAAACCCTGGCGCTTTGGCTATCTTATCTCCAGCTTCATTCATGCTTGAAGTTGGTAAAATAGTACTTTCTCACGAGCTGATCGAGACCGGAAAAGCAAATGAGTTTAAACATAAACTAAAAGATATATCAAACCCATTTGATCTTGCCGAGCTTGAAAATGAAGTGCTTGACATATCAAACGAGATTGTAACTGCTAAAATTTTTGAACAGTGGAATTTGGAATCAGAGCTCGTTGATTCTATATTTTTCTCAAATTCTCCAGAAGATGCGCCTGAACATATAAAAATGTATTCAGTAGCCCTTAGAATCGTAAAAAATGCGGTAAATATCTTCCATCAGCTTGATGATGAAAGTATCCAAAACACACTTCCGTTCCTTGACGAATACGGCTTTGCTCACGATAAATTCCTAGAAGCAGTGGCTAAAGTAAAAGCTAATTTGTGAAAGAATTTTTAACCAGACTACTTGATGGATTAAGCGAAAAAGAGATTTCAAGCGATCACAAAGAGACGCTTAGAAATCTCCTAAATTTAGGCGCTATCACCTCTCACAATAACAAATTTTACCTAAACAACGGCTTTGTATGCGGTAAGCTTGATATAAGCTCAAACGGCACGGGATTTTTGATGCCTTTTGACAAGCGATTTAAGCAAGATATCCTCATAGAAAACAAAAATTTAAACAACTCTCACTACGGCGATATCATCTTAGCCAAACTGCTTCCGCTTAAGAAAAAACGCCAAAGCGCAAAAGTAGTTCTCACGCTTAAACTAGCAAACGAAACAAGCGTAGTTTACACCAAGCACTTTGGTCAAGCCGTCTTGGGAGTAAATTTAAAAACAGGGCTTAGCATAGCGCTAAAAGCCACTCAAAAATCGCTAAAAGCACTGCCTATAGGCACACTGCTAAAAATCAACAACTTAAACAACGAGATAACCGAAGTCATAGGCAACATCAATGATCCTTTTTCGGATGAGAAAATTTCACTTGCGATCTATAACAAAAACGATAAATTTAGCGAAGCGAGCGAACTTGAAGCCAAGGCTTGGGGAGATAGCGTTGATGCCAGCATGTATCCAAACAGAGTTAATCTGCGCGAGCTTGAGTTTTGCACGATTGATCCCATTGATGCAAAAGACTTTGATGACGCAATATATTTTGATGAGAAAAATTTAGAAATTTACGTAGCCATCGCCGATGTAAGCGAATACGTAAGCAGCTACGGGGCAATTGACAAAGAGGCTAAGTCGCGCGGGTTTTCCATATATTTTCCGCATATCGCCATACCGATGTTGCCGCGAAGTCTTAGCGAAAACATCTGCTCGCTAAAGCCCGATGTGGCAAGACTTGCCTTTTGCTTTAAAATTAAACTTAATAAAAATTTAGATGTCGTCAATGAAGAGCTATTTGAAGCCATCATAACTTCTAAAAAGCGATTTAACTACGATGAGATCGATGAAATTTTAGAAGGCAGAAGAGCTAGCGAGATCTCTTGGATAAAACCACTTTTTGAACTCACCTCAAATTTGCGTGCCAAAAGGCTTAAAAACGCATTTGACTTTAGAACGCAGGAGCTTAGGATGAGCCTTGATGACGAGGGCAAGCTGCTTGCAACTAGATTTGAGAGCGACTCAAACTCACACAGACTGGTTGAAGACTGTATGCTACTAGCCAACAAAGCCGCGGCAAAGCTGATAGACGGCAAAGGAGTTTTTAGAAATCACGGCACGCCGGACATCAGAAAGATCGAAAATTTGCTCCAAGACTTAGCTTCGCTTGGATTTGACTTCGTGTATGAAAGCGATCTTGCAAATTTGATACGTAAAATTCAAGCTCAAGCTGACGCTATGGGTAACCGAGAAGAGATAGATAAACTCATCATAAAGGCTCAAAAGAAGGCTGAATATTCGGCTCAGAATTTAGGACACTTCGGACTTGGGTTTGACCGCTATACTCACTTTACAAGCCCGATTCGCCGCTACTCGGATCTCACGCTTCATAGACTGCTAAAAGCCAAGATGAAAGATGATAAAAAGCTCTTTAACTACCTGCTTTTAAACATCGAAAGCGCTTGTGCGAGTTTGAGCGAACTTGAGCGAGAAGCGGATAAAGTGGCGTATGACTTCATGGATAGAAAATTTGCCAGATGGGCAAAAGAGCGAATTGGGCAGAGATTTAAAGCTTACGTAAGCGAAAATCAAAACATGCTCGTTGCAAAGCTTGATGATGAGATAAAGGGCGCTAGGATCTACCTAAACTCTTACTCCGCAGAGCTGCTTCAAAAACTCATCATAGAAATTACCGATGCTGATATCGCAAGCGGTGAAATTTTTGCAAAAGTAGTCAAAAAAATCGATGTATAGAAGAGAGCTTGAGGGGCTACTGCAAAGCCCGAAATTTCCAAATACATTTTTGCTTTTTGGAGCGGACGAGTATCAAATAGAGCTCTTTGCCAAAGAAATTTTGGCTAAATTTGAAGGGCTAAATTTGCTTAGCCTCTACTACGACGAGTATGATTTCAACCTTGCCAAATCACATCTTTGCGAGCCTTCGCTATTTGGCGATGAACCGCTACTTCATATAAAAAGCGATAAAAAAATCCCGTCAAAAGAGCTAAAAGTGCTAATCGAGGCTTGCAAAAACGGTGGCGCTTTTATCTATGAATTTTACGAAGCAGATACAAAGTCGACCTTTGACACACAAAAGGCTTTTGGCGTGAATTTTGCTAGATTTTTTAAGCCAAATTCGCCAGATGAAGCAGTAACTTTGCTAAGTAGACAAGCAGGCAAGATAAATTTAAACATAACCAAAAACGCTCTTTTTGAGCTTTATAGGATCCACAACGAAAATTTATACTTAGCCGCAAGCGAGCTAAACAAGCTTGCAAGCTTGAATGAGCCGATCAACGAAAACATAGTTAGAAATTTAGTTTTTTCGCTTTCAAGTATAAGTTTTGATGATTTTTTCGACAAATTTATAAATCTAAAAGATATCAGGCAGGATTTTTTCTCTTGCGTGGATGATGGAAATTTTAGTGAAATTTTATTTATAAACTCACTTTACAGAGCCTTTTTTAGGCTTTTTAAACTACATAGTTTTATCAAGATAGAGGGCAAATTTGACATCAAGGAAACTCTTGGCTACACACCGCCTCCAAATATCGCAAATGAGCTTAAAAGACAGTGTCTAAGCATAAATTTAAATAGCTATAAAGAAATTTTTATAGCCTTAAATTTGATGGAATTTGAGATAAAGACAAACACAAAGCTTGATAAAACGCATTTCTTGTTATCTTCGCTCATCTCCATGCAAAATTTAATCCATAAAAACAGCAAATATTAAGTAAAAAAAAGATAAAATCAGTCCTTGTCTTTATAGACATCCTTGCTCGCATGCGAGCTTAATATCCACAAGGAGAATTAATGAAGCATTACGAACTTTTATTCGTATTTAAGCCTACCTTGACTGAAGAAGAAGTAGGCGCAAAAGTTGATTTCATAAAAGAAATCCTTACAAAAAATGGTGCAGAGATAGCATCTTTATTGCCACTTGGTACAAGAAAACTTGCTTATACCGTTAAAAAATATGAGCGTGGTATATTCTTTGTAGTATATTTTACATCTCCTACTGCCGCTATCGCAGAAGTTGAGCGTATCATAAGAATCAATGAGGAGATCATTAAATTCTTAACTGTAAAATTCGAAAATAAAAAAGAGATAGCAGCTTGGGAAAGGCTAAGCAAAGGTATCAAACAAGGCAAAAAAGAGTCAAAAGCTAAAGCCCAAGAAATTCCGGCAGAGGAAGCTTAAGGATAAAAAATGTTTAATAAAGTGGTTTTAGTAGGAAATCTTACAAGAGATATCGAACTTAGATACACAACATCAGGAGTTGCGATAGGAAACAGCTCTATAGCCGTTACAAGAAAATTTACAGCAAACGGTGAAAAGCGCGAAGAGACCTGCTTCATCGATATTACATTTTTTGGAAAGCAAGCCGAAATAGCAAACCAATATCTAAACAAAGGCTCCAAACTTCTAGTAGAAGGTCGTTTGAAATTCGACCAATGGACCGATAATAACGGACAAACAAGAAGCAAACATAGCGTAAGTGTAGAGAATATGGAGATGCTTGGCTCAGCTCAAGGACAAGGCGGATTTAATCAAAATAGTAATCAACAAGGCGGATACAGCCAAAGTGGCAGCTACGGTAATCAAAACTATAGCAACCAAAGCTACAGTCAAAATGCAAATAGCTATGCAAACAGCGGTGCAAAAACACCAAGTCAGCAAAGCTACAATAGACAGCCTAGACAAGATGATTACAACGATAAAATTCAAGATATAGATGTGGACGCTGACAAGTACGACAGCGACGAGACAATACCATTTTAATTAAGGATTAGGATTTAAAGATGGCAGAGAAAAGAAAATATTCAAGAAAATATTGCAAATATTGCGAAGCAAAAGTTGATTTTATAGACTACAAAGACACGACACTTTTAAAATACTCTCTTTCGGAGCGTTTTAAAATAATGCCAAGACGTCTTACAGGCAACTGCAAAAAGCACCAAGAGATGGTTGAGCAAGCTATAAAAAGAGCTAGACACGCGGCATTTATCCCATATATCGTAGATCGCGATAACGTAGTTACCAATCCTTTTGAAGGATTATAATACAAAGCCCTTTTTAGGGCTTTTCTGTTTTTATACATTTAAATTTCACTTTTAATTTCTTTAGTTTCATAAATTTTATCAGTATTTACGTAGTATAATTTCCTTACTCTATTCAAGGAGACAATATGCGATTTCATGAAATTCCAACACCCACTTTAATCATAGATAAAAAAATCGTAATGCAAAATTTGCAAAAAATGCAAGAGTATGCAGAAAAATACAAAGTAAATTTGCGTCCTCATACCAAAACTCACAAAATGCCGTATTTCGCCAAACTTCAAGAAAATTTTGGATCCAAAGGCATAACTGTGGCTAAAGTCGGCGAGGCTGAAGTGATGGCTAAAAACGGAATTAAAGATATATTTATAGCAAATGAAATAGTAGGCGATGAAAAATTTGAGCGAATCATAAAACTCACAAAAGACGGCATAAATTTAAGCTTTGGGATTGATAGTATCGAGCAAGCAAATTTAATTCAAAGTGCGTTTGAAAAATTTAGCGCCAAAGCTAATGTGTTAATAGAGATAGAAGTCGGCGAAAATCGCTCAGGAGTAATCAAAAAAGAAGATTTTACAGCACTTATAAACCATCTTAAAATTTGCAAAAATATAAATTTCAAAGGCGTATTTTCACACGACGGTCACTCATACAAAGCTACCGACAAAAAAGAGTGTGAGCAAATTCACTTAAAAAGCCAAAAGCGCACTCTTGAATTTTCATCTATCGCTAGTGAGCTAAATTTGCCGGCCGAGATAGTAAGTATCGGCTCTACGCCTTCGCTAATTAATGATTTTGAGATACTAAATGGCGTAACGGAGATAAGACCGGGAACTTATATCTTTATGGACTCATCTCAAGCCATGGCTTAAGGCGACTTTAGCATGAATGTAGCTACCTGCTTACGACTATCATCAGCAAGCCTACAAACAAACGCGTGATAACCGATGTTGGAGCAAAGGGTCTAACCCAGCAAAGACGCACCGTAGGATTTGTGGCTACACCCGGACTTGGCAAGATAAAAGGAACTGACGTGTGGATTGACTCCGTCTATGACGAGCATGCCATAATCTATGATAAAAATTTAAGAGATAGCGTTAATATAATTTACCCAAACCACATCTGCCCTGTCGTAAATTTATATGAATTTGCTTATTTGATTAAAGACGGGCAAGTTGTAGACAAAATAGAGGTAAGCTGCAGGGGTAAAATTTACTAAAAAATAACAAGAAAAGGTATTAAATGTCAAAAATTAAAAATGTCCTAAAAATAGCTTTAATAGTCTTAACAATAGGACACATAGGAATGTATATAGCCCAAAGGAGCGAGTGGCTATACAAAGATCAGCCATACAGAAAAGCAAAAGAGTGGCTAATAGGTGCAAATTTTATGATGGTGTATGGCAATTTTCTAACCAAACTACCCTTTGTAGACGAAAAAAGCTTTATCGTTCAGCCTGTACTTGCTTTGCAGGATTATTTCATAAAAAGATGGAAAGAAAATCTGCCAAACGACGATGCAGAGAAATACACGGACTGGTATGTTTTTAGACTGATGGCATATATTATGAATACCTCAGGCAGTACCGTTCTATACGGTAACAATAAATATTCTTTTGAAGAGGTAATAAAATTTAATGAAAAAGCATGGGAAACTATAGAAAATATGGTTAAATATGAGGCCAAAGACAAGATGTTTCAAGAGATTAGATATGCCGCTTTTAATAATTTATCTATTATTTTTACTACTAATTTTTTAGTATATTGGGCGCAAAAAAAGCAAAATGAGTTAATTATTAAAGATGTCAAACAACATGAGCGCCTTATAAAACTTTATGATTATATAAAATATATGGATAATCTATATTCATCAAAATATCCCGAAATTTATAATAGAGCCAAAAAAGCCGAGGCTTCAGAGTATTTTGAAAATGAGAGATTGCACAGAATAACAAGTCAAATTTTATACTGGCAAATACTTACAAAGAGATATCAAAAAATAGATGATTTTTGTCAAGCCGATAAGAACATGTATTTAAAAACATATATGGATACTATCAGCTGGTTTTTAAAAAATGAAGAATATTTAAAAACTAAAGATATTGATTCAAGAACTAAAATAAAAGTATGGTCAAAAAATAAGCTCAAAGAAACTTGTAAAAATTTAAATTTATAAATAAAAAGTGTTAAGTTTAAGCAACTTTAACAACAAAAAATGAAGTCTTGCTTTTACTCCACAAGACTTCATAAAATTTATTTTAAGACCAAAGCGACTTTTAAAACATCTTCTATAGTATCAACGGCAACGATCTTTACGTCGGTTTTTACATCGTTTGGCACATCGTCTAAGTCGCGCTCGTAGTTTTTGCGCGGTATTAAAGCAGTTTTTATGCCGGCCTTATGAGCCGCTATCAGCTTTTCTTTGAGCCCGCCTATAGGTAAAACTCTACCACTTAAAGTTATCTCTCCTGTCATAGCCACATCAGCCCTAACCTTTGTATCGGTAAGTATCGAAGCTATTGCGGTTACCATCGTGATTCCAGCACTTGGACCATCTTTGGGAGTCGCACCTTCTGGCACATGTATATGCAGATCAAACCTACGATACACATCGCTTGGCTCAACTTTCTTTTTATCATCTGCAAAAACGGGTATGATTTTAGTAGGCACTTTTATCTTCTTATTGTCTATCAATACCTTAACGAGACTAAATGCTATGTATGCACTCTCTTTCATCACATCTCCCAAAGATCCGGTTATCTGCATAGAGCCTTTGCCTTGAATGCGAATAGCCTCTATTTTTAGGACATCTCCGCCCACACTTGTCCAAGCAAGACCATTAACCTGCCCTACTTGATCTATCTTATCCGCAGGCTCTATCTCGTATACTTTTTTCTCTAAAAACTCACTCAAATTTTTAGTAGTGATATTCACTTTTTTAATACTCATATCACTTAAAAGTTTTTTTGCAACTTTTCTAAAGATATCCGCTATACGTCTGCGTAAATTTCTTACTCCGCTCTCTCTTGTGTAATCAGATATAATTAAATTTAAGACATCTTTGCCAAAACTTACCTCGCTTGATTTTAATCCATGTTTTTTAAGTTCTTGAGGTATCAAATATTTCCTGGCTATCTCAAATTTCTCTTGCGGAGTATATGAACTAAGCTGGATAAACTCCATCCTGTCGCGTAGTGCAGGTGGGATAGAGCCAACATCGTTTGCAGTAGCCACAAATACTACCTTACTTAGATCTATATTAAAATTTAGATAGTAATCTCTAAATTTATTGTTTTGTTCCGGATCTAAAATTTCAAGTAAAACAGCCGTAGGATCACCACGAAAACTTCTGCCGACCTTATCTATCTCATCAAGCACTACGACAGGATTCATCTGCTTAGCCTCTATGAGACCTTGCACTATGCGTCCCGGCATCGCTCCTATATAAGTTCTTCTATGCCCTCTAAGCTCATTTACGTCCTCAAGCCCGCCAAGTGCTACTCGCACAAGCTCTCTTTTAAGCGCCTTTGCGATAGAGTTTGCAAGGCTGGTTTTACCCACACCCGGAGGTCCTGCAAAGCATAAAATCGCTCCGTTGTTTACCTTATCGGCAATTCCTCTAAGCTCTAAAAGCTCTCTTAGAGAGAAGTATTCCTCTATCCTCTCTTTAGGTCTGACGAGTCCGTAATGATCGGTATTTAGGTGCCTGCTAACCTCGGCTACGCTTAGCTTTTTGTTTGCAATATTTTCAAAAGGCACCTCAATAACCCAGTCAAGATAGCTCTGGATAGTATTCGCATCAGCAGAATCTGGATGCATGCGACTTAGTTTATCAATCTGCTTTTTAATCTCTTTATAAGCATCATCAGCCATGAATTTTTTCTTTTTCTCAAGTTTCTTGCGATACTCTTCTATCTCATTTTCACGGGTAGTATCGGTACCAAGCTCTTGTTGAATCTGTTTTAACTGCTCTTTTAAAAAATACTCCTTATTGACCTTGTCTATGCGAGAATGAACCTTGTTTTTTATCTCGCGCTGCAGTTTATTAGCCTCAATCTCCTCAATAATATAGTCAATTAACTTTAGGAGTTTTTGCTCCAAATTTTCCTCTGTAAAAAATTCGTAAGCAATCTGTTTTTTTAATCTAAGCGAACTAAGCACAAGGTCACATACCCTATTAACCTCTACACTTTCCTCTATAGTTTTTAATAGGTCAGGCGGGAAAAAATGGCTAAGAGCGGCTAAATCCCTAACTTTTTCCCTAAGAACGGTTACCAAAGCATCACTTTTAACAGCCGTAGGGTGCTTTTCATGGACAACTTCCACAATAGCCCTTAAAGGCTTGACACCAATTTTATTGATTATTCGACCCTTGCTTGAGCCTTGAAATAAAATTTTCACTCTGCCGTCAGGAAGCGGAACTTTTCTCATAATCGTGCCTATAACTCCTGCATCATAAATACCTTCAAAATCCCTCATTCCTTCATTTTGTGGCTTTGTCGGAGCTACCAAAATTTGACTTTGATTTTCTATAGCCAAATTTAGGGCGGCTAAATTTTCATCATCATTTAAAAATAGCGGAGTTATCATAAAAGGATATAAAAATAGCTCGTCTTCAACTATTATAGGAAGCTCAGCCGGAAAAGCTTTTGATTCATTTATTTGCAACTTTTTCTCCTATTCAAATATTTTTCTATACCAAGGAAGCTTTGGCGGTATCAAATTCGCATCCATTAGAGGCGATTCTTCGACTTTTTGTCTATAAATTTCAGCCGATTGCTCTCTTCCTGTTCTCTTATACAGGTCAGCTATCTGCTCATCCAGATAAAATATGGCAAGCTGAAATTTAGTAAGCATAGTTTCAATCAAGGGTCTATACTTGGTATTTGGATATATATATAGAAATTTTTCAATCTCCGCCACGCTATCCTGCATTAGTTTTTGATTACGATTTGGTTGTGAGAACGAGTCGAAATTCGCCTTTATCTTAAGATATTGGGCAAATTCACTCTTAGGTCCATTATCGCCGTATCTTTTAATATACTCATCGAGATAAAAATTAGCTAGCAAATACTCCTCTTCGTTTGCGTGAGCTTGCGACAATATTAGTAAAATTTGCTCAAGCATCGGACTTGCGACATGCTCGCTTGACATAGATGTATAATGTTTATCGGCACTTTCCAAGTCTCTATCGTTAATGTCTGATATTATTTGTGTATACCACTCATCGGGTGTTAAGTTATAAAGTTCGCTGTATTTTTCAGCGCAACCGCTTAAAAATACGATCAAAATAAAAAAACTCAAAATTTTAACAAACGAGCTCATGTTATTCCTTATTTTAAGATTTAAAAAACCGTATATTTTACTACTGATTCGGTTATTTTTCGATAAATTTAGATATTTTTATATTTTATTATTCATACATTGAAATTTTTGATATAATTATAGTAAAATATTTTTAAAAATTATAGGAGATATTTATGGTATTTGAAGTAAAAAGCCCGATTTTAGGATTTGAGCATATAAAAACTATGGAGCTTATGGAGCTTGATAAATTTTTTGTAAAGCTTCAAAGTAAAGACGATAATACGTCTTTTACCATGATCAATCCTTACGCTTTAAGAAATTATGAATTTGAAATACCTACATATTACCAAGAACTTATGGATATAAACGACAATAGCGAATTAAGAGTATATAACATCATGGTTGTAAGCACCCCGATAGAGACATCTACTGTAAATTTTATGGCTCCTATCGTATGCAATATGACCAATATGACGTTATCCCAGGTGGTTTTAGATGTATATAGCTATCCATACTATAAACAAGCCGAGAAAATTTCAGATTTTATACAAAAGTAAAATTCTGCCTTTTCCTAAAAAGGATATAAAATGAAAAATTTTAAAATTCTACTGATTGCAATATTTATGCTAAAAATCAGCTTATTGGCAATAAACCATAATGACAATGATGGTTTTACTCATAGTATAATTACAATTACAGACACTGGAATTGGTCGTAACGGATACATAGACAATAATGAAGAAAAAACTTTAACAAAAAGGACAATAGACGAAATAATCGGAGGGAAAAAATCTGAAAAAAAAGTAATTTATGGAGATATAGAAACTATAGGAGCTACGGTAGTTAAAACTATAGGAAATAGCCAACAAAATTTTTACTATAATTACAACCCATGGAGTCCACTGCAGTATCCTACAGAAAAAACATCCATAACAAAAGTGGAATTTGAAAAAGAAGATAATTCATATACAACAAATTCCGCAAAAGCTACATTTAAATTCTCAGATAGAAAAGATCAAACAGGAGCAAGTATAGATAGTAAAATAACAGGAAATAAAATAATATTTGCTAGATTGTATTGGGGAGCAAGCATAGTAAAAAAATGGAGCAGAGAACAGAATAGTTACGAAAACACTATAAAAAAATATTTCGAAGATATTAAAGGGTTTAATAAGATAAAATTTGGATATCCTAATAGTAGCGGGAGCATGAGTTATAAAACTCTACAAGCCTTAGAAAAAGATACAAAATGGTTTGGCTCGTTTACCAATAGAGGTTTTAGATTTCAGTATCAAGCTAGTTATGATGTAACAGATATAGTTAAAAAAGCATTAGGCACAGCAGGACGAAGAACATTTAGTGCTGGAGATATAAAAGTTTATGATGGAAATCCTCCATTAATACCAGGTTTTATATCTTTATATGATTCAACCAATCCTCTTAAAGGAAAATGGTATTCTGGTGTAATGTCTCCTACTTATGGAGGATGGGCGCTTGTTATAGTATATGATTTTGGTACCACAGAAAACCATAATGTAAAGCCAAAAGGTATAAATATATATGATGGAATTAAAGTCTTGACTCCTTTAGTGGGAGACGCTAGTACAGAAATGGAATTTAAAGATTTTTACACTCCAATACATGGTGATTTTGATGCAGCTTTAACAATACTATCTTTTGGTGCAGCCAAAGAGATACCTGCTGAAAATATTCAGCTGAAAAAAAATCAACTTGATTCATACTCGGATGATGATTCAGTATATGTTGCCGGCGCAAATTCAATAAATCCAAAAGGTTCTCAGTTTAATAGTACAATTGCTAGATTTAACGAACATATGAATTCAAATAAAATATACAATGCAAGTATGGATCTGGACATATATGATATTTCTTCACTAATGGACAATGGTCAAACTCATGCATATGCAAAACTAAGCGCCAAAGTTGTTTCTCAAGGAGGCTCTTCAATGGGAGATGAAGCCACAGTAGGCTTAGTTGCATTCTCTACAGATCTATATGTGCCGAATGTATGCTATGAAGAAAAATTGTTTTATAAAAGAAAAAACGATAATGACGCAGCATTTAGAGAAGTAAGCAAATCAAGCGGATCAAAAACAATTTTAAAAAAAGATGATATTTTAAGAGTTGAGCTTAGCATAAAAAATAAAACAAACGAAAGAGTAGAAAAACTATCAATAATTGCAAGTACAGATCCTACAAGTGGAAAATATGATAATAATAGTACATATATCAATAAGTATCATAAAGGAAATTCAGATTTTATATTAGGCTCCCACAATCCAGACAATACAGATCTTCAAAAAACGATTGTAAACGGTATTAAGGTTAATATAGGACAAGGAGCAGATAACAACAACGGAGGAAATCTCGATCCTACAGATAGTGCTTTTATCAGATATGATATAGTACTAAATGAGACTTTTAAAGAATCTACATACAAAGCATCATTTTCTAACGACGCTCTTAATCTTGAATACAATGATGGAATAATTATAAAAAAATGTGAAAAGAAAGACTACTTCTTGTCTATTTTTAATATAGCTGAATTTAAAGCGGTCAATCATAATTTTACTAAAAAAGGTGATTCGGAGCGCCTTTATACACAGCTTGCAGGAAAGGGATTTAATACCAAAATTGTCTACATGGATGAAAAACTAAAAGACAACGAAACTCCTAAAGGTCCATCTGAGGATTTAGAAGTAAGTGTTGAAGTAGTTGAGGATTGTGACAGTGACTCTATAGTGCCTAAAATAGAAGGTCTAAAATTTAATAAAAACACAGGAATGATAGAAATACCACAAGATAAACTATTGATAAATAATGTTTATCCATCATTGACATTTAGACTATCTTATATAGATCCGGCTCAAGATCCCGTTATAGACCCGCAAGATCCTACCGCAACACCCAAAAAGAAGATTATAGTAAATTGTCTTTCAGATAGATTCTCTGTAAGACCAGAAAAATTTAGGATGTATAATACTTCATCTAATAGTTTTCTATCTGATACTAATTTAAAGAATTTAATAGGAGGCAGAAACTATTCTGACACAGGAGTTGTGGCAGTATTCAAGCAAGACAATATAGCCACTAGATATACTAGAGATTTACAAACAGAGTCTATCGAAATAGCGCCAGGAAAGGGCTCTATATCAAATATAGTTCAGATAGCGCCAAATCCAAATGAGATATGTAGAAATAATATAAATTCTAGTGTGTTATCAGAAATAACAAGCCACAAAATAAGAGCCGATTTTAATGAGGGTAAAGCAAATTTTTATAAATCCGGTGCAATAAATTTCTCTTACCCAGATATAGGTCCTGCAAAACTCACACTGCAAGACTCGTCCTTTACACTTGTGGACCGAGTCTCTGGCGACTGTATAGCCGATAGTGATTCCACTACTCCAAATGCGGAAGGAAAGATAGGTTGTGATATCAAATCGACTTTTAACTTTACTTTCCTGCCCAATGACATATTTATAGATAACGTCACTGTTTCAAATTTCGAAAACAATATGACATATACTTCAAGCGATTCAGGAATGTATGCTAGAGTATTGTTTGATACAAAAGCAAGAATTGATGATGCGACGAAAAGTATAGCCAAACTATATACAAGAAGTTGCTATGCCAATAATGTAAATTTTACATTAGATATAGATCAACTAATACCTGAGTATAAAATAGGTAACAATGGAAAAGATATAACAAAAATAGCCGAATTAAAAAATGATCTTTTATTTTTTGATGATACAACCAATTTAAATATCAGAAAAACAATAACGGGTACTGGCAACACTGGGCAATATCAAATATTAAATACAGCTTTTAGTGATTCTACAGCAATCGCAAGCGGAGAAGTAAGGTTTAATTTCGATAAAAATATTACAAGCCCAAGGAATCCTTTTGCCGTAAATAGTAATATATTTACCTTTAATAATATATCAGATACAAATGGAGTAGCTGGCGCAATATATTCAAAACCAAGCAATGAAACTAATGCTGATTTTTATTATGGTAGAGTATATGCCACTAAAGGCAAGGGTCCTAAGAAAGGGTTTGATCACAATGTATATTTTGGCGTATACTGCAATCTTTGTGATACGGATAAATACACTATAGCAAAAAATGCCGAATTATTTCCGGATCAAACCAATTGGTTTGTCAATAAAGAACACGATGATATAAACATGGGAGAAGTCAAAAACTATAAACCAAATTCTCCTTCTACGAATGTATCCGTAACAAAATCCGTGCAAGATGGTATTGAAAAAATATTTTTATCAAGCTCTATCCCAGGTTCTGATACTATAAAGATGGAAGCCTCGTCTTGGCTTTTGTTTAATCAAGTAGATAGCAATGCAAAGACAAATGATTTTATAGTAGAATTTACAGATGGTACCGTATGGGGAGGACAATCTCTAAATAAAAAAGGCGAAAATAAAGCTGGCGTAGGTTCCGTAATAGGCGGAAGTAAATTAGAGGACATACCAAGCCAAACAAATAGAAGGCTGGAATGGTAATAATATGAAGCGCGGGTTTTCTTTGCTTGAGCTTGTAATTTCTATCGTAGTAATGGGAATAGTTTTTTTATCTATTCCCACTATAATAATGCAAAATGCAAAAAACAATACATCAGCCATAATCCAACAAAGTGTAATGGATACCAAAACACGTATGGCTCTTATACTTAAAGCACCGTGGGGCTGCGTGAATAATACTTCTCTTATAGGCAAACCCACCCCTATTTTTAGTGGCGATTCTGCAAATAATTTTTACACAAAAAATTCAATTTCGGAAACTAATAGAAGGGCATTTTCAACTGAATCAGGCGATAGTTGCTTAGCTTCAACAGCAACTTCTCCAGAGGAAAAAAGTATAAGTTCATTTTCCGATAAAGCCAATAGCGAAGGATTAAAATTTACTGTAAATCCAGAAAGCACAACTTACAACAGGGATAATGTAGTAAGTGCGACAATGAAAACACAGGTTGATAAAAAAGACATGACAGGAGCTACAAATAATAACATTAAAGTCATAGAAATAAACACGACTGCACACGCCAGCCCAGATATAAATATAATACTTAGAGCTTATTCGGCAAACATAGGCGATAGCCCTATCATACAGACAAGATCATGGTAATGAAAAAAGCTTTTACACTTCTTGAACTAATAGTAGTTTTGGTTATTACAGGTATTATCTCCATTCTAAGCACGGACATAATACTAAATATATACAGAGGATATTTACAAAGTAGAGCAATAAACACTCTTGAGGCTCAAACAGAGATAGTTTTAGAGCAAATTTCCAAAAGACTAATGTTTCGTATAAAAGAATCCACAATAGGCAGAAAGCCTACGGGAGAATTTGTATCTACTTCTGATGCAGGACTTAATCAAGACTACACTATTCTAGAATGGATAAGCTATAGCTATGAAAGCTTTCAAGACGGTGGGTGGAGCGGCTTTGTAGATCTTCAACACACGAATACTACTCCGCCAGCCACATCAGGTAGTGGCGGTGGAAAAATAGAAACACCGGGCAGCAACTTAACCAGAGCAGACAATACAATATCGGATCTGACAAACGAAAAATCTAAGCTTGATAATAACACTGTCGGAATATACTTTAGAGGTATAGGGGCTAATGTTAACACATCTTTCGGTTATGATAAAGTAAATGCAAACTCTATAGGCATAGTCAATACTACAACAGGCAGTACTACAAATTTAACCATACCTACATATACAGGAACCAATATATCAGAGTATTATTACTTACTCCATACAGCTTATGCTATTGTTCCAGGAACTCCTTCTGCTAACGGCGACTCTGATTTGATATTGCATTACAACTATCGTCCATGGTTATTAGGAGAGAACAACCAATATAATGGTAAAAATTCAAACAGTGTTATAATTGCAACAAACGTTACCAGATTTAATTTTACGGAAGTAAATGGCATGATAGTGCTTAAACTATGTATAAGAGATGCTGGCAGGTCACTTGGTAATGGCGAAGAGGAATCCACCGTATGCAAGACAAAGGCGATATACTAATGAGACACGGATTTGCAATGGTTATGGCGATATTTTTCATGGTTTTAGTAGCCACCCTTGGTGCATTTGCACTTAGTCTATCGACTTCTACAGCAAAACATACTACCGATATATTTTTAAGGGAGCAAGCCGAGCTTTTAGCACAAGGTGCAACAGAGATGACTATAGAAAAAATATTATCTGATAAAAACAAATTAAGTGCTACAAACTGTCCTGGGGCAAATTTTTTACCTATAAAGTTTCCTGACAATACTGAAAATAGACTATTTGACATAAGAGTTGATGTCATACAAATTTTTGGCGACATTAATGGCTGCGGTACAGCTATATCCACAGATGCGTCTAAAGGCACAGTAATACTTGATGTTACAGTAACAGCAAATCAAGCTATCACAAATACCCCTATTAGATTCCATAGACGCACTATCCAAAAGCTCTAATATGTGCTATAATATGGCACATTTCTAATAAAGGAGCCATATAATGAACACAAGCATTGTAGGTAAACAATTTGAACTAACAGACTCTATAAAAGGTTATGTAGAGAATGCGTTTGACGCTCTTGGCAAATATAATCTCGACATCATTTCAGGGCGTTGTGTCATATCAGCGGATGAAAAAAATGGCAAAAAAGGCTTTTCAGTCGAATTTGCGATAAATTTAGCAAGAAAAGACACTATAGTAATACGCCAAAAAGATAAAGATTTATACGCAGCGGTTGATTTGGCAGTAGATCGCGCCTCAAAGGTTCTAAGAAGAGAGCACGACAAGATGACAACGGTCAAAAACAAAGACGAAGGCAAGGAGATAAGAGCCAGAATTGCAGATGAGCCTGTGGAGGGTGTCGATGAAATTATACCTATGGAGCTGGAGCTTTATAAACCGCTTGAGATAGAAGATGCTTTAGAGAAGTTAAAAAATAGCGAAATGCAATTTTACGTATTTAACGATATAGACGCAAGGATGCGTGTAATATATAAGCGCACTGATGGCAAATTTGGACTTTATTAAAATTTAGAGCGGAAAGATCCGCTCTTCTATCTTAACCTACTCTTAATTTATCCTGCTTTTAGCTCTTAAATTTGTGATTGCTTCACCGCCGAGTCCGTAGTTGTCACTATCAACCTCATCTATTATCACAACTGTCGAAGCCTTACTCCTACCTAAAATTTCCGCCACTAGCTGAGTTACACCGGCAATCAGTTTTTGCTTTTGCTCTGTCGTAGGCTCGTTATTTTCTTTGGTTACTCTAATATTTATAAATGGCATCATCATCCCCTTTAAATCATTTTTGTTTGCATACGTAGGCGTTTTTTTGCACTTTGAGTAATATGCTCTTCAAAATCATAGTATTCAAAAGTAGCTCCATGTTGAAAAGCTCCGCCCAAAATATCGCCACTTTGACGGTTTTTAAGATCTATTTCGGCGATTTGAAATCCGTCAAGAGTAGCACAGAACTCCTTTAGTCTCTCCGGCGGATTTTTAAGCTTGGTAAAAAGAAAGCAAAAGCCCTCTCCACCCTGCCTACCTACTCTGCCACGAAGTTGATGAAGCGTGGCAAGTCCAAGCCTCTCAGCCCCTACTACCACGATAGTGCCAAGCCGAGGCAAAGATATACCGACCTCTACAACCGTAGTTGAAAGCAAGATGTTGCCGCGCTCTTTAAAATCACGCAAAATTTGCTCTTTTTCTCTGTCCTTGCCGTGCGTCACAAAGACATTTTTAAAATTTTTAAGCCAAAAGCCCTGCGCTTCACTCAAGCTCTGATACGTCGAGCCTTCACTAATCTCAACCAGCGGATACACGATGATAACTTGCTTGCCTTTTGAAATTTGCTCTTTTATATGCCTTAAAAGCGAGTCAAAATCCCCGCTTTGCAAAATTTGCGAATGTATAGTTTTTTTAAAAGGCATCTGCTTTAAAAAACTAAATTCCACAAACGAGCTTTGTATCATGCTAAGCGTGCGCGGTATCGGCGTAGCGGAAAACTGAATAATATGAGCGTAGCTTTCACCATTCCTAGCTAGCTGATTTATCCTTTCTCTTTGGTTTGAGCCGAATCGGTGCTGCTCATCTATCATCACGACTGCTGCCTTTGGAAGCTCGTTATAAAGCAGTACATGAGTGCCTATTATTAAATTTACACCATCAAATTTAGGCTCTTTTTCGCCGCTTTTTACAAGTTTTATCTTCATAAAATTTGGCAAAAGCCTAACAGCTTCATCATAAATTTGCTCGGCTAAGATAGACGTAGGTGCCATCACAACGGCAGTTTTTGGATAAACCATCAAAGCAGACGCAAGGATGACAACAGTCTTGCCGCTTCCTACATCACCCATAACAACGCGTCTTTTAGCCTCAAAGCCGCTAAAATCAGCCCTTATATCAGCTATAGCCTTTTCTTGATCGTTTGTAAGGCTAAAGGGCAAAGAGCTTATCCATCCCACAATATCAAAAATTTCTATATCGTTTGCTTTAAAATTTCTCTTTTTGGCACTTAACTTTTTTAGATAGTTATAAATTTCTACAAATTTCAAAATCTCAATCCCAAGCCCATTTTTATTTAATTCATCTATTAAAATTACGCTATTTTCATCATTTTTGTGAATTTTGGTTAAAAACTCGGCTTCGTTTTGACTTAGCCCCTCAAATATCAAATTTTCAAATTTGATATATTTATCGATCAAAGAGCGAAATCTATCATCGCGCAAATTCAGTTTGTATTTGGGTAATATTTCATTTATTTTAGTGATAATCTTGGGATTTGTTATCTGCCATCCGCCAAAAGCATAGGAACACTTGCCGTTAATATATATTTTCTTATGGAGCTTAAAAGCTCCAAAGTGCCAGGCTTTCGCATTAAAAATCACTATCTTTATATTTGTAGACCAGCTTTCGCACCAGCTTACAATATGCAAAATCCCATTTTGTCTATATGAGTTTTTTATCTCCACTTCCACGCTCACACTACCATCTTTAGGAGTATTTGTAAGCGTGGTATCGTCGTAGTTTTTCGGGATTTTTAGAGCCAGATCAAGCAGAGTAAAAATCCCGATTTTATTTAAGTCTTCTTTATCTTTTGCGTCAAATTTCATTATACAGCACAGCAAAACTTAGCTTGGTTATCTCCGTATGCTCGGCAATAAATTCATTTAATTCGCTAAGTTTTAGTTTTGAAATTTTATTAAGCTCCTCTTTAAAATACCCAAGCTTAAATCCATTGTAAAATTCGTTTTGAGCGATGTTTAATCTATTGAGCAAAGTCTCTTGCATGAGAGGTTCTGAGCCTAGTAAAAATTTCTTAGCCTGAGTCAACTCATAGGCGCTTACACCGTTTTTAACAAATCTTTCAAATTCGCTTCTGACTACACTCATGACCTCATTTTTATTTTCGTTTTTAGTTTGCAGATACCCTGCTATTTGAGAATGGCTAGGAACAAAACCCGATCTGGCATAAGCCGAATATGCAAGTCCTCTCTTGACACGAATCTCCTCCATTAACCTAGAGCCAAATCCTCCCTCTCCCAAAATAAATGTAGCCACTCTAGCCTTAAATCTATCTTCTATATTCACCCTAAAAGGAGCACCAAAATATACGTATGCTTGCTCGCTTGGCTTAATGATAAGCTTTTCGCTCATTTTTTCACTTGTTTCTATTCTCCCTTGAACCCTTTTCTTTCCGCTTTCCAAATTTGACAAAATATGGCTTAAATTTAGCTCATCCATAGCCACATCTCCACCAAAAACTACAAATAGATTTGCTAAATCAAGATGGGCTTTTAGGAAGTTTTTGACATCATCAATAGTTATTTTTTCTATACTCTCTTTAGTGCCTGTTGTCTGATTTGCTAAAGCTGTATTAGGATACAAAAGCTCATTTAAAGCCGATTTGGCTACATAGTCATAGTTGTTTTCATTACTTAAAATTTCACCAATCGTAAGTTTTTTAAGCTTATTTAAAATTTCATCGGTTAAATTCGGCTCTCTCAACAGCTCTTGAAGTTTTTTAAGGGCGAAGCCAAAATACTCTTTTAAACAATTCAGCTCTATACTTATCGTCTCAAATCCGGCGCTTGCATGCATATTGATAGCTCTTATTTCAAGCTCTTTAGCAAATCTACTTGTGCCTTCGCTAAGGGTGCCTTCATTTAAAATTTTAGCCGCCAAATTTGCAAGACCGCTATTTTGTGAGTCCTCGCAACTTCCGGCAACTTTAAAAATAAGCTTAAGATAAACTACAGGCAAAACCTTTGAACTTTCAAAGATAACGGGAATTTGAGTGTTTTTAACTTTTAAATTTACAGCTTTCATTCGTAGAATTTCTCCAATATATCGTAATTTGTATTGCGTTTTGCAGGCTTTTCGCCTACATCGCGTATTAGATTTATCATCTCGTCTTGATTCATCCTGTATGCTGCGCCTGCGGCCTTTACGACGTTTTCTTCCATCATGGTTGAGCCTAGATCGTTTGCACCAAAAAGTAGCGCAAGCTGACCGATGTAGCTTCCTTGCGTGACCCAGCTGCTTTGAATATTTTGAAAATTATCCAAAAATAGCCTTGAAACCGCAAGCAGCCTTAAATAGCGATTTGATGACTGTTTTTCGATTTGCGGCTGCTCGGCGATTAGCTTGGTATTTAGCCCTTGAAAGCTCCACAGGATAAATGCTCTAAAGCCGCTTGTGAGGTCTTGCAGATCTCTGATGTGCTGCCAGTGTTCAACTATCTCGCGAGTCGTCTCAACCGTGCCAAACATCATCGTTGCCGTTGATTTTACCCCAAGCTCGTGGGCTTCTTTATGAATTTTTAGCCAAGTTGCGGTGTCGCATTTCTTGGGCGCTATGATGTCTCTAACTCTGTCGCTTAGCACCTCAGCGCCCGCCCCCGGGATCGAATAGAGTCCTTTATGCTTTAAGCGGGCTAGAACTTCGCGAGTTGAAATTTTAGAAATTCTTGCGATGTAATCAATCTCAATCGCCGAAAACCCGTGGATGGTTATCTGCGGATAAGCTTTACTGATCCACTCGACTAAATTTTCATACCAGTCGATCTTAAGTTTAGGATGAACGCCGCCTTGAAAGAGAATTTGCGTACCGCCTATGGCTATTAGCTCCTCTATCTTTTGCCCGATTTCTTCAAAGCTTAGCACGTAAGCATCTTCTTCTTTTGCATGGCGATAAAATGCGCAAAATTTACAATCAACCCAGCAAACGTTGGTATAATTTATGTTTCTATCGACGATAAAAGTTGTGATTTTTTCAGGATGAAGCTCTCGCTTTTTGGCTAGCGCCATAGCTCCAAGCTCGTTAAGCTCGGCATTTTCTATCAAATTTATAGCTTCATCTACACTAAGTCTTGCCAAAATTTTCCTTTGTTTAAATTTGCAAAAGTGTAGCTAAAAATGGTTTTAAATATGATAAAGTAGCAAATTATTTCAATATAACCTTATTTCCTTTAGTTCCAATTACCTGAACCTTTTCTCCATCTTTTAGCTCCCCATCATAGCTCCAAAGGGTTCCTTTGAAATAAATCTTACCCTCTTTTACTTCTCCCATTCCACTTTCGTTTAAAAAATCATCTTTAACTTCGTTTTTAGAGTTATAAAATTTATCTTTTATAGGCTTTTTTAGGGTAAAAAGCAGGATGACGGATATAATAGCTGCAAGTAAAATTTGATGATACCAGAGCATATCTATAAAAAATCCAAAAACTCCTACTATCAAAAATCCTAGGCCAAAAAACATTATAAAAAATGATCCTATAAGTAGTTCGGCTACTATCAAAAATACACCTAAAGCTAAGACTAAAAACGGAGATATCATTTTATTTTCCTAAATTTCAACTTTTCTTAGTGCTTATAAAGTTCTTTAAAACACTAATAGCTCCGATTAGTTCAGTTGCCTCATAAGGCACTAAAATTTTATCCTTGCTACTATTTTTTGCAAGCTCACTAAAAGCACCTACTCGGTCTCTGGCTAGCAAAAACTCTGCCGCATTGGCATTTTTTTCCATACTCTCATTTATCATATCCATCGCGTCTTTTTGACCTTGAGCGATGGCTATTTGCTCGTATTTTTTAGCATCTGCCATTCTTTCGATAGCTTCAGCTTGAAGCACTTTTTCTTGTTTTAAAGCCTCTGCATTTCGTATCAAAGCCTCTTTTTCAGCTTGGGCCTTAAGCTCGATGGCGCGCTTTTCGCGCTCGGCTTTCATCTGCATATTCATAGCCGCTTCAATACCAGCAGGAACTGAAATTTCGGAGATCTCAACGCGCATGATCTTTACTCCCCAGTTGCTAGCCGCATCACCAAGAGCTGTTTGAAGCGCAGCGTTTAGTCTATCTCTAGAGCTTAGAGTATCATCAAGATTCATAGCGCCTATCTCGCCTCTTAGGGTTGTCATGGCCAAATTTGCGATAGCTTTTTTATAGCTATCCACGTTATAAAGAGCCATTCTTCCATCGGTTACTTTTAGAAACACTATACCGTCAACAGAGATATTTACGTTATCTTTTGTAATAACCTGCTGTTTTAAAATATCCACAAGTTGCTCCCTAACTGTTATTTCGGCTCTAATTCTATCTATAAAAGGAATTATAAGATGAAATCCACCATCTAGAACCTTATGAAATTTGCCCAAGCGTTCAATTATCATAATATCCGATTGAGATACGATTTTGATACCGGCTTTTAAAAATAAAAAAACCAAAATGGCTACAATAACTACAAAAACGATAAATGCTTCACTATACATTTTTTATCCTTTATATATTTTAAACAATTATAACACATATGGATTTAAAAGATTTAAACTTATCTAACTATAATTTAAATTGGCTATAATCACAAAAAATTTAAAGGATAGCCGATGAAAAAGATAGTATTTTTTATAGTTAGTATAGTGATTTTTTCGGGCTGTGCTTCACAAAATTTAAATAAACCTAAAGTAGAGTGCGAAAACACAGCAAGTGCAACTACCTGTAAAATTCAAAACATAAAAATACCTAGCACATTTTTGGCAAACCTAATATGCAAAGAGTGCGAAACCGCTACAAGCACACTTACATTAAATAAAAATAAAAGCTTTGAAATCGAGACCATACTTAACAAAAAAAATGTCCAAAAAATCCTTGAAGTTGGTCTTTACTCGATAGACGGAGACACCGTAACCCTTATAAATCAATATAGAGAGAAAAGTAAATATAGATTTGACGGAGTCAATTTAATCAGAATCGAGTCAAAAGATATTTTTGTCAAAGAGCCGATTTGGCAAAAGGTAATATACAGGCCTTTGGAAACTATAAATTAAAACCAAATAAATAAATTTTCTAGTTTAACTTGCCTCTTTTTTAGGAAAAATTATGAGAAATTTGATAAATTTACGTTTTTAGATATGAATTGGAGCAAGTAAAAAATCATAAATGAATAGATTTATCACTTTACTAAAAAAGGATCAAATCCTTACTCGCCTTTCACTTATTCAACTGATATGTTACTTTGGAATTTGGTTTTCGCACACCGGAGTTTTTACACTGTTAATAGAGCTTAAAGCCCCTGTATGGGCTATAACTACGGCTGCCGCTTTGGCCTTTTTACCGGGAGTTATTTTGGCACCCTTTAGCGGGATTTTAGTCGATAAATTTAGTCCAAAACCGATGCTTGTAGTGCTTACTATAGTAGAGGCTGTGACGGTGTTTATGCTCATTTTTATAGATTCCTTGGATATGATTTGGCTACTTTTCGCAATCATTTTCATAAGAGCAGGCGCAGGAGGAACATATTTTCAAGTAGAAATGAGCCTTTTCCCTAAAATTTTAAACAAAGACGACTTAAAGCTTGCCAACGAAATTCACTCTTTAATATGGGCATTTTCATATACGGCCGGAATGGGGCTGGCGGGTATTTATATACATTTTTTTGGCATTAAAAGCGCATTTTTACTTGACTGTATCTTATATATAGCGGCTCTTCTTATCCTATTAAAAATCAATATCAAAGCAGAGTTTACAAAAACTTCAGCCTCTACTATGCAGATGCTAAAAAGCGGACTTTCATACATGAAACAAAACCCCATCATAATACACCTGATTTTGCTTCACGGAATAGTAGGGGTAACATCTTACGACGCTCTTGTAGCACTTTTAGCCGATTATCAGTATAAAGAAATTTTGTCGGCCTCTCTTGTAATAGGTTTTATAAATGCCTGTAGAGCGATAGCCCTTATTAGCGGTCCTATCCTTATGAGTAAAATTATAAATAATCAAAATTTAGTCTATATCTATATAGGTCACGGGGTGGGGGTCTGCCTATGGGGGATTTTACAATTTAACTTCTATCTTGGATTTTTAGGTACTATGGCAGCAGGATTTTTTACCTCGACGCTTTGGAGCTATACCTACACCCTGCTTCAGCGCAAATGCGATGAGAGGTATCACGGTCGCATAATAGCCTATAACGACATGGTCTATCTTGGAATAGGCGCTATAACATCGGCTAGTATAGGAATGTTA
Source organism: Campylobacter sp. RM16187 (assembly GCF_025319965.1). Lineage (NCBI taxonomy): Bacteria > Pseudomonadati > Campylobacterota > Epsilonproteobacteria > Campylobacterales > Campylobacteraceae > Campylobacter > Campylobacter sp. RM16187. Next base: position 688,305 of record NZ_CP012549.1, on the reverse strand, counting down.
TTTAAGCTTGGCGTTACGCTTTGGGGTATTACGATACTAATGGGATGTATATTTTTTCTAGGGGCAATATATTGGAGTGTGGTTTATAAAAAATATAAGGATACTCTAGACTAAACCTTTGTGTAATAGGTCACGTTTGGCAATGTTAGCTTTTTATAAATATGAGTATAAGGAACTAAATCTGCATGCCCCATATATAACCTTCCATTATCGTTTAAAATTTTATGAAATCTCTCTACCGTCTTTAGCTTATACTCCTCATTAAAATATATAATCATATTTCTAGAGAAGACAATATCGAATTTGCCAAGCCTAAATATAGAGTCATCAAAGATATTTACTACACTAAAATCGCACCTTGGCAAAAGCTCTTTTTTTATCCTGAATTTATCATCTACCTTATCAAAATAGATCTTCTTTTGAGTATCATTTAGGCGGTGTAAAGAGCGCTCGGAATATAAACCTTCAAAACATTTGTCAATGGCTTCAGAGTTTATATCTATGCCGGTAATTGAAATTTGAGATGTGTTAAGCATATTTGAATGAGCCAAAATTCCTAGAGAATAAACCTCTTCTCCGCTAGAGCAAGGGGCGCAAAGTATGCGCACTCTTCCCAAATTTTTAGCATGATATATTGCTGCTTGAAGCTGAGCAAGCTCTCTAAAAAAATATGTCTCGTTTATTGTGATGAGGTTTAGTATATCTTGTCTAAGGGCTCTATCGACACTAATCTTTAGGCTTAAATTTTCAAATGTGGCAATATTATTGGCTTGACAAAAATTTGCCAAACGATGCCTTACGATATCTTTTTTTGATTCAAGATCTACCCCGCAAATACTCTTAATATTATCTATCAGCATATCAAGCCCCGAACTATCGCTAGGCAAAGGAGGTATTTTTGTATCTTTTACACCTGATGTAACACTATCTTTCTTAAATTTATCAAAAAACATTTATAAACCTTTCAAGCTCAGCTCTTATTTGATAAATAGACATGGATTTAAGATTTGGATTTATCTCTTTTGCACGCTTTGGCATACCATATACTATAGCACTCTCTTTACTTTCCGCTATACAGTTTGCTCCGGCCTTATAAAGCTCATTTAGACCTCTTGCCCCATCATCTCCGATGCCGGTAAGAAGTATTGCCATAACATCACAAAATTTACAAGCTTCAACAGCGGAGCTAAACAAAATATCTACATTGGGATTATATGTAGTCTCTTTAATAAGATCACATACTTTTGCGCTAAGTGGCCTGCATGTAGTTATTTCGGAGTTCTTTTCGCATATATATATAGCATCCTTAAGCTCTGTTTTGTCTTCCAGTCTTACCACATCCGCACAACACTCTTTGCCAAATTGATCTACAAAACTCGGTATAAACATTAAGCTCATATGCTGGGCTATAACAACACTCGTATTATGTATTTTTAAATTTCTAAAAAGCTTCTTTAAATGTCCCGGACCTCCGGTAGAAGCTCCTGCTAATACTAATTTTCTCTTCAAATTTTATCCAATCTATTTTTTATTTGTCATTCTATAAAGAAATCCAAAAACCTCGGCAACTGCCTTATAAAGATTAGGCGGAATCTCGTGATTTATATCCACCTTGCTTAATAATTCTACCAAATCCGCATCCTCTTTTATAGGGATATCGTTAGATCTTGCTAAATTTATTATATTTTTGGCCACTTCGCCGGATCCGCTGGCTAAAACCTTTGGTGCATTATCTTTTGAACGATTATATCCTAAAGCTACTGCTTTTTTGGTCTTTACCTTTGCCAATTATTAACCCCTAAATCACAACTCATATTATCCTGTCAAATCCCATATTAAGTCTATCAAAATCATTATAAAGCGTATTTAAAGAGAGCTTTGGCATTGTTTTTAAACTAAAATTCGAAAGTATTAGACCTTGATCGTTTATGACCCTTTTTAGCTCTTTGGCGCCGCTTAAAATCAGCTGCTTAAACTCCTCTTTTTGAGTTGCTATGGATATATCTATATATCTATTTTCACTTAGTCCTAAAACTATATTAATACTGCCTAGCTTCTGGAAATTTAAATCTATCTGCGCATAGTGCTTTTGCTTTTTACCGCGTTTAAAGGCGATTTTAGCTCCGTCAACATCATCCCAAACATAAGGAAGATAGGTCTCAATGCCCCCTGCCATACTTGATACGAGCTGATGCATCTCTATTTGAGCTATCAGTTTTGAGCTCAGCTGATTTATTTGAGAATTTGGGTCGGAAACGCTCTTTGTCTGTATATTTAAAAGCACGCTTTTAACATCGTTTTGAAGTGCTTTTATGCTCTCTTCTGTGATCTTTGGCTGAATGTTTTTAATATCTTTTTGAGCCAAATTTTGCTGCTTTGAAAGTCTATTTATCTCATCCATATTTGTCTTTGCTTCAAATCCTATTTTATCAGCTAAATTTAGCGCCTGATTTAGCTTATTTGCGACCGCTTTTAATCTATCTTGCAAACTAAAATTTTCTACACTAAATCCTTTATTTAAAATTTGCTCGACAAATGAATTTATCACATTTGGTTGATTTACCGTATTTTCTATAGCTTTTTCAACCTCGTTTATAAGGTTTGAAAGCTCTTTTAAATTTGAGCTATAGGCTCTATTTTGACTTAGTTTTTCTGTTGAAATTTCTGGAATTTTAGTCTTTAAATTTGCTATCAGTTCATTTATTTTATTAATCTCATTTTTTACTGCTTTTTCACTTAAAATAAGCCCTTTTTCGCTCATTGCATTAGCCTGCTTATCTAGAAATTTAACTATATTTTCAAGCTTTGCACTATTTTCCAAAAGCGACTTTATAGAGGAGTTATTTAAAATTTCTTTGTTTTGAATTTTTGCGTTTTTTAAAATTTCACTTAGTTTTTCAAAGCTCTCGTTAGTGTTTAAACTATCATCTTTGGCTAGAGTTAAAATTTGATTTAAAAGCTTGGAATTATATAAGTTTTTAATATCGTCAAAAAGTTTATTTATTGAAACTGGAAGGATATTTTTATTTACTATAACGTCTTTTAGATTAGCCTCAAGCATTATGCCGGAATTTTTTATCTGCTCGTTTAAGGCGCTCGCCTTAAGCTCTGAAATAGGCTTTAAAAAGGTCTTTAATTTATCAATAAAGGGCTTTAACTCAGAATTTTGATCTGCTAATTTTATTAAAGATTTCAGATCTTTTACTAAATTTGGCGCAACCTGCAAATCTTTAGCTTGATTTGCGATTTCAGCCATCTTTGCGCCGCTAGAGCTTGTCTTCAGCTCGTCTAAAAGCCTATTTACAAGCTTATTGATATCGCCTATATCATTAGCAGAAACTTCCGAATCTATTTGAGTCGGTAAATTTTGAGGATGATTTTTAAATAGAGCCTTACTATCTTTGGTCTCGGAGCCTTTTAATTGATTTGGGTCTAGTCCTATCTTGGCCGAGGTTAAATTTCTTAAAATTTCCATACTACCAAATCACTATTTTTCACTTTTGTTTTATATTTACAGTAACATTAGCCATAGTTCCGGGACTATGTTCAAAGATCTTTCTGCTCTCAATCGGAATAGTTTTTTGAGTAAGTGCAAAAATAATAAGAGATATCAAAAGCACCACATAGACCCACATAAATCCCTGAGGACCAAAAAAATACATAGTAGCGCCCATTATTATGGGTGAAAACAGCGAGCCTAGTGAGTAACTAAAGAGTATAGCCCGACCCATCTCTATGGATTTTGACTTATACTCAAGCATATCATTTGCTCTTGCAAGAGCCAAAGCGTATAGGCAAAAAACTCCTGACCCTAAAAAAAACGACAATATGTATTGCAAATTTATATCCAAATCAAACAAGATAAAAATAAACGCCGCAATCAAAGAGACAAAAGAACAGCCGATTATCACCGGTCTTCTTCCGAATCTATCGGAAAGTGAACCTATAACGCAGTGAGCTATAAACCCTCCAACCATCGCAATAGTCATAAAAAATGAAACCTCTTTGGCATCATATCCTTGAAGTAGTATATATATGCTAGCCATAGAAAAAAAGCCGTTTACCAAAACTCCGGCAACTATGCTTGTAATAAGAGCTAGCGGCACTAAGTTAAATATACTTGGTATGCTAACGCTTCTTTTTTCTGGTATTGGCGGCTCTTTAATACGGTTTAAATTTAGAGGAATACTTGATAAAAGAATAAAAGCCGCGCTGATTAAAAATATCTGAGAGCTAGTTAGATTAAATCCTAATATCAAAATTCCAAGTCCAAAACAAGAGTAAAAAACAACTTCGTAAAAGGCTAAAACACGCGATCTTATCTGATCCTTAGCTCTAGTATTCAGCCAGCTTTCAGCTATCATCAAAATAGAGTAATAACAAAATCCAAGACCGCCTCTAAGAAGCGCCCATAGATATAAATTCTGGCTTAAATCATGAAACATAGCACAGACGCCAAATATCGATGAAAATATGGCAAAACTTCTAATATGCCCTACTTTTGATACGATTTTGTGTGATATTATAGTGCTAAGCATGGCGCCTACAAAAAACACTGATATTACAAGTCCGGTTTCAAGCTCACCAGCGCCCATTTTTTTAAGCTCAATTCCAGCCGAGCTTACTACAAGTCCATTTCCTACAAAAAGAAGCGCTATCCCGAAAAATAGCGGGATCATCGCCTTTATCGTTCTTTTACTACTTGTCTGCACGACTCATTACTCCATAAACTAAAGCTCCTATGGGCATAATTCCAAGAGCTATTAAAAATGCTATGATATTTAAATTTCCCTGTCTATTTAAAGCTAAAAATCCAAGAGCCAAAACAGCATAAGTAATAAGCCTAAAAGGCACAAAAGCGGTATGCAAATTTGCAAATTTAGGAATCTTTTTCATAGCTTCTTTTTCTCTTTTTAAAATTTCCTTAGGATCAAGCTCTTGTTCAGCAAGGTTCTCTATTTTGCTATCTTTTTTAATGATTTTTTTACCATCGTCTGTGTGTTTGGTAAAATTTTCACCCCATTCGTTACCATCATCTTCATCATAATAGTCATCGTCTAAGATAAATTTCTCGTTCTCAACTCTTGAAAGAACACGTCTTTGATACGATTTAAATGTCGCAAACAAGATTAAAAGAGAACCAAAAAACGCTACTTGAGTACTATAAAACCAGCTTTTGCCCATAAAAAAAGAGCTTGCTAAAAGCAAAATTTCAAAAATACCGTAAATAGCTAAAAGCCTTCTAGCCACAGACACTATTTGTCTTCCTCTTCATCATCCTCATCGTATGGCACAGGCTTAAATTTTGTCTCATCTTTAAGCTCGTCCATACTCTTTTTAACTCTGTTATAAGCCTTTTTGACATTTAAAATGGCTGCTGCGATACCAAAAGCCATACCAACAAACAGTGCCCAAGTCCAACCCGTCTGCTTCATTATCCAAAACCCAAGTCCGGTTCCTATGGCAACTGCAACCACCATAGATATACCAAGACTTAGCTGCTCTGCACCTTTTACGATCTCGCCAAAATTTAGTTTAGCCATTGTTTTTTATCTCGCGCAAAGATTCCTCTGCGGCTTTTACGGCGAATTTTATATTTTCTTCGCTCATTACAGTGCATATAAAGCCTGTTTCAAACTGACTAGGAGCTAAATAAACTCCTTTTTCAAGCATCTTTTTATGAAATTTAGCATAAAGAGCGGTATCGCTCTTTAGCGCATCGTCATAGTTTTTTACTTCAAATTTATTAAAAAAGAATCCAAACATAGAGCCGCGAACGCAAATTTGCATTTTAAACCCGTTATCATCGGCAGCTTTTTTAAATCCTCTCATAAGCATATTGGCTAAATTTTCAAGCTTTTTGTATATGGTAGAGTCATTATATATCTTGCTAACAGAGGCTATACCAGCAGCCATAGCCACAGGATTTCCGCTTAGAGTTCCAGCCTGATATACGCTTCCATCAGGACTTAAACAGTCCATTATCTTAGCTCTTCCGCCAAATGCCGCGGCACTCATGCCCCCACCTATAACCTTACCAAAGGTAACCATATCGGCTAAGATGTGATTAAATTCAAAAGAACCCTTTTTGCTAGCTCTAAATCCACTCATTACCTCATCAAAGATTAAAACTGCTTTATACTCATCGCAAAGCCTTCTAAGACCTTTTAAAAACTCATTGCAAGCAGGCACCAGTCCCATATTTCCAGCTATTGGCTCGATTATAACTGCTCCTATCTTAGCTCCGCTTTTAAAGATATTTTCAACACTTTTTATGTCGTTATATTTAGCCAAATATGTGTTTTTTACGACATCTTCAGGCACTCCTGAACTTGAAGCATTACCGTAAGTCGTAGCCCCACTTCCAGCCTTTACCAAAAGCGCATCACTATGTCCGTGATAGCAGCCTTCAAATTTTATAAGTCCATCCTTTTTAGAGTATCCTCTAGCAACTCTAATAGCACTCATTGTAGCTTCGGTGCCTGAGCTTACAAAGCGAATTTTTTCTACGTTTTCAAACTCATCGCAAATAAGCTTAGCTAGCTTTGTCTCAAGCTCGGTCGGAGCTCCAAAGCTAAGACCTTTTTTGGCAGTCTCAATAACGGCATTTTCTATATCCTTATCGCAGTGTCCAAATATAAGCGGCCCCCAGCTTTGGATGAAGTCAAGATATCTATTACCCTCAATATCTATTAGATAAGCACCCTCACCTCTTGATACTATAAATGGTTCGGAACCAACGCTACCAAAAGCACGAACAGGCGAATTTACACCTCCCGGGATATATTTTTTAGCCTCAACAAAAGCTTCACTATTTCTCATCTTTCTTATCCTTATTAAAATTTATTACATATTCGTAGAGTAAAACCATCTCTTCATCGGTTAAAAAGTATGTTGGCATCATTCCTTTAGGGCTTACTACGGCCTTTTGAAATGTCCAAAAGTCTAGATCATTTATTCTTGGGGCTCTAAGCTCATCATCTATTACTTTATTTAATTTTTTATCAAAGCGTCTAAATTTAGCTATCAAAGCCCCCTCGCCCTTTTTACCGTGACACTTATCGCATCCTATTCCTCTAGGGTTTGAATAAAGCATCTTGGCGTATTCTGTTTTGGTTATAAAATCACTTGCAAAAAGATAGCTAAAAAGCAAAGAAAAAAGGGCCAATTTTCTCATAAATTCTTTCGTTTTTCGTAAATTTAATATAAAATTAGTTATGATACACTCTTTGTGATTAAAACAGCATAAAGGACAAATTTATGATTTTACTAGACGGAAAAGCCGTAAGCGCAAAGATGAAAGAAAGAGTTAAAAACGAAGCCGTGAAGCTTAAAAATTTAGGCGTTGAGCCTGCTCTTGCGGTGATACTAGTCGGCGAGGACAAGGCAAGCCAGACATACGTCGCCTCAAAAGAAAAAGCCTGCCACGCTTGCGAGATCAAATCCATCATGCACAGACTACCCGAACAAACAACCCAAAGCGAGCTTTTAGCACTAATAGATCTTTTAAATTTAGACGATAGCGTAGACGGGATTTTAGTCCAACTCCCGCTTCCAAAGCACATCAACACATCTCGCATTTTAGAGGCTATAAAAGCTAGCAAGGACGTAGATGGATTTCATGCGATAAATGTCGGCAAATTAGCAAGCGGTCTTGACGGATTCGTGCCTTGCACCCCACTTGGCATAATGGAAATTTTAAAAGAGTACAAAATAGATGTAAAAGGCAAAAATGTCTGCGTAATCGGCAGAAGCAACATTGTCGGAAAACCAATGGCAAATTTAATGCTAAATGCCGATGCTACAGTAACTGTAACTCATAGCAAGACTAAAAATTTAAAAGAAATTTGCCTAAACTCCGATATCATCGTAGCCGCGATAGGAAAGCCGTTTTTTCTAACAGCCGATATGGTAAAAGATGATGCAATAATCATAGATGTAGGCATAAACAGACTCGAAGACGGAAGACTTGTAGGAGATGTTGATTTTGACTCTGTAGCGCCAAAATGCTCTTATATCACACCGGTTCCTGGAGGAGTTGGTCCTATGACAATTGCAATGCTACTTGCAAATACGATAAAATCAGCCAAAAATAGAGCAAAGGCGTAAATTTTGAAAAAAGCATTTAATAAATTTTTAGACTTCTCAAACAGCTGGACAGGCACTGTAGTAATTGTCCTGCTTGTCATATTTTTTATAGCTCAAGCTTTTGTAATTCCGTCAGGTTCTATGAAAAATTCACTCCTAATAGGCGATCACCTCTTTGTTAAAAAATTTAGTTACGGAATCCCTACTCCCAGAATTCCATGGATAGAGCTTAAAATTTTACCAGATTTTAGAGGTAACGGACATATTATAAACGGAGACGGACCAAAGCGAGGCGATATCGTTGTTTTTAGATATCCTCACGATGAGAAAATTCACTATGTAAAGAGAAATTTTGCAACCGGAGGAGATGAGGTAATATTTACAGAAAAGGCTCTATTTTTACACCCTAAAGAAGGAGAGGAATTTATCAAAGAAAATTATCCAAAAGAGAGCTTGATAACAATAGCTGGAAAACTCTTTGTAAAAGAGCCTTATAAATTTCCAGGAATTTACTATGACGATAAGGTAAATTTATTCGAGCAGGCGCTATATTATTTAAATGCTGGCAAATTCGCTATGCAGCCAGTCATAGTAAATGAACTTGATAAGATAAAAGACCTGCCGTTTAACGCATTTTATTTTAAGGTTCCAGATGATGAGTATTTCATGGTAGGAGACAACAGAGACCACTCTAACGATAGCCGTTTTTGGGGAAGCGTTGCTTATAAAGATATTGTCGGAAAGCCTTGGTTCATCTACTTTAGCTGGGATAACGAGTACAAGATAAGATGGAATAGGATCGGTAAATCGATAGAAAGCATCCAAAACGATTCTATATATGCCCAAAAAGCTATGAGCGAAGGGCATGATGACGGCACCAAGATAGAGTGATAAGATTTGAGCGGATTTGAAAATATCGATATCGTAGAGATTGTTACTCTTGTCATAGCGCTCACCATAGCTATCGTAGGACACGAGATAGCTCATGGGTGGGTCGCTTATAAATTTAAAGACAATACAGCCAAAAATCTCGGTCGCCTTAGCATAAACCCTATCAAGCACATTGATCCGTTTGGAACCATCATATTTCCTGGATTGCTATATATTACCGCCGGATTTGTTATAGGATGGGCCAAGCCTGTTCCTATAAACGCTCACACGGTTATTAGAAACGGTGGATATAAGGCAATGATATTAGTATCTCTTGCAGGAATTATATATAACTTTATTCTTGCGACCATATCGTTTTTTATGATAAAAACCGGGATTTTTCAAGCGGATTTACAAAAATTTTTAATTATGCTCATGCTCGTAAATTTAATACTAGGGCTATTTAATCTATACCCTATTCCTCCGCTTGATGGCTCTCAAGCTGTAGAATACTCACTAAGATCCATAAATCTTCATAAAATCGCAAGTTTATTTTCTAGTCTTCAACGTTACGGAATGATAATACTTATTCTCATCATAGCCTCACCGCTTAAAGACCATGTTTTTTATCCTATAAGATATGCGCTTGAAATGGTTAAATTTGCGCTTTAATTAAACAAAAAACGCAAATTTTTATTACCGAAATTTAGAAAATTTTTATTTAATAGTAGTTTTGATATAATTGCTAAATTTAATAAACCTATGGACTACTTAATGAATATCGAAAAGATTTTTATAGCGAGCGACCACGCAGGATTTGATTTAAAAGACGAGATAAAAACATTTCTAAAAACCTTAAATTTAACAGTTATAGACCTTGGTACAAACAGCTCCGAAGTAAGCGTAGATTATCCAGATTTTGCAAACTTGATGGCGGAAAATTTAAAAAACCAAAACGAATATGGAATATTAATTTGCGGAACAGGTATTGGAATATCAATCGCCGCAAACAGGCACAAGCACATTAGGTGTGCGCTATGTCACGATATATACACAGCATCTATGGCAAGAGAGCATAATGATGCAAATATAATCGCTTTTGGTGCAAGAACTACAAAGCCAGAGGATGCAAAAGAGATGATAAAAAAATTCTTTTCATCCGAATTTGCGGGAGGAAGACACTTAAGAAGAGTCGATAAGCTGGGCTGCTGCAGGGCGCAAATATGATAACTGATTGGCTCATACTTACATTCTTAATCTGCATTTGCATATATTTAGTTGTAATGGTATTTTACTTCAAAACCCTACTTAAAAAAGAGAGAGCTACTAAAGATTTTATGAAAGATAATCTCCAGGATACCGAAGTTGTTATCAGAAAGCTTCAAGTTCAATTACAAAGAAGTCTAGGCAATATCGATATTCTAACCGAGGAACTCGGCAAGGTAAAAAATGATGCAAACGCCCTTCGCACGAGAAATTCTCAATACCGCTTAGAAAATGACAAGCTAAGACAGAGAATTCGTGAGCTAGAGGGTAAAATCGAGGCATTACTATAAATTTTAAGGACAAATCATGAGAGAGTTAAGTCAAAAAGATAAAGAGTTTTTACTAGATTCAATCCGCTGTATCAAGGATTTTCCAAAACCCGGAATAGTTTTTCGCGATATAACTACGCTTTTAAATAATACCGAAGCTTTTAACTTTTTAATGGATCATCTATTTGAGAGATATAAGGATTTTGAGATCGACTTTATTGCAGGTATAGAATCGCGCGGATTTATATTCGGGGCGGCTCTCGCGGCAAGACTTAGGATACCTTTTGTGCCTATTAGAAAGCCTAAAAAGCTGCCTTATATAACGATTTCGCAAAAATACTCGCTTGAATACGGAGTTGACGAGATAGAAATTCACATAGATGCATTTGGCGATAAAAAGGATGCTAGAGTGCTTTTGGTAGATGATCTCATAGCCACCGGCGGCACGGCCAAAGCTTCGGTTGAGTTAATCAATCAAACCGACGCAAAGTGTGTTGAAGCGTGCTTTTTGATAGATTTAAAAGAGCTTAAAGGAAGCGAGAATCTAAAACCTCTTACAAAAATTTATAGTATTTTGGAGATCTAATATGGAGGCTTTTTTTATAGATCTTCTTACAAAATACGGATATATTATACTTTTTATATGGTGTATGATGGAAGGAGAGATGGCTCTTATAATGGGAGGTATCATGTCTCATACGGGACAGATGGATTTGGGACTTGCTATATTTATAGCAGGACTTGGCGGATTTGCAGGAGATCAAGTCTATTTTTACATAGGGAGATATAATAAAAATTTTATATCCAAAAAACTACGTTCCCAAAGAAGAAAATTCGCAATAGCCCATATGCTTCTTAAGAAAAACGGATGGCCGATCATCTTTATTCAGCGCTATATGTACGGACTTAGGACTGTAATACCTATGAGTATAGGACTTACAAGATATGATGCCAAAAAATTTGCTTTTATAAATTTAATAAGCGCATGGTGTTGGGCTGCGATAACAATCATCCCTGCATATTTTTTAGGAGAGCATATACTAGATATTTTAGATAAGGCAAAAGAGCATTGGTATATAGCAATACCTATCGCTGCAACCTTCCTTGGGGCGCTTTTGTATGGATTTAAAAGGATAGAAAACAAGATATTAAACGAAAGGAAAAATAGACGTAATGCAATTTAGTATAGTCAATAAAAAAATAGATGCCATAAAAGCCGATTTGGAGCTGATCTTTGTCGTGGATAAAAATTTAAAACACAAATTTATAAAAGATGAAAAAAGCTTTAAATTTAGCAACTACAAAGGAGATAGTCCGCTACTTCTCATAGAAAACGCAAGGCTTTATATCCCTGTAGCAAAGCTTGAATTTGACGAGCTTAGACTGGCAGCCGCAAAGGCTTATAACTGCCTAAAAGGGCTAAATGTAAAAAAAATCAAGCTTGCAAGCTACTTAGCAGAATGTGCCAAAATGAGCTTTCAAAGCTTGGTTGAGGGCTTTGCGCTTGGAGCTTATGAGTTTAACAAATACAAAGAGAAAAAAGAGAGCTACACGCTAAATGAGATAATCTTTAGCACAGAAGAGTTTGAAGGCAAAAAAGTAGATACCGCAAAGGCAGAACTTGGCATAAAACACGGTGAGATAATGGCAAGCGCGGCAAATTTCACAAAAGATATCGTAAATGAAATTCCTGAAATTTACACTCCGCTAAAAATGGCTGAAGACGCACAAAATTTGGCTAAAAATTTAAAAAACGTAACATGCAAAATTTACGATGAAAAATTCCTAAAAAAAGAGAATATGAACGCGTTTTTAGCTGTAAATCGCGCTTCTGTTCATCCGCCTCGCTTGATACATCTAGTGTATAAACCAAAATCGCCTAAAAAGAAGATCGTATTTGTAGGCAAGGGTCTAACTTACGATAGCGGCGGACTTAGCTTGAAGCCGGCTGATTATATGCTTACGATGAAAGCCGATAAAAGCGGAGCTGCGGCTGCACTTGGCATCATAAAGGGCGCTAGCGAGCTTGAGCTGCCTTTTGAAATTCACGCGGTTTGCGGAGTAACCGAAAACATGATAGGAGGCAACGCCTATAAACCTGATGACGTACTTATCTCACGCTCAGGAGTAAGCATAGAAGTAAGAAACACTGACGCAGAGGGCCGCTTGGTGCTGGCTGACTGCTTAAGCTGGGCGCAAGAGCTAAAGCCTGATATCTTAATAGATATGGCAACTCTTACGGGAGCTTGCGTGGTTGGCCTTGGCGAGTACACGATAGGACTAATGGGAAATAACGAAGAGCTAAAGAGCGAGCTTAAAGCAAAAAGTGCAAAAAGCGGCGAATTTGCCACTGTTTTAGAATTTAACAGGCACTTAAGAGAGCTTGTAAAAAGCCAAATCGCAGACGTTAGCAACATAGCTTCAAGCAGATACGGAGGAGCTATCACGGCAGGAATTTTCCTAGATAAATTTATAAAAGAAGAGTTTAAAGATAAGTGGATCCACGAAGATATCGCAGGTCCTGCATACACCGAAAAAGCTTGGGGATATAACCAATCAGGCGCAACGGGAGCCGGAGTAAGGATGAATTTATACTATCTTAACGCGCTTGCAAAGGAGCTGTAATGGGTCTTGGAGTAGGTATCGTAGGTCTTCCAAATGTCGGCAAATCAACCACTTTTAACGCTCTTACAAAGGCGCAAAACGCAGAGAGTGCAAACTATCCGTTTTGCACGATCGAGCCAAATAAAGCTGTGGTGCCTGTGCCTGATAAGAGATTAAACGAGCTGGCTAAAATCGTAAATCCTAACAAAATTCAGTATTCCACCATCGATTTTGTCGATATCGCCGGACTTGTTAAGGGTGCAAGCTCGGGAGAGGGTCTTGGAAACAAATTCCTTTCAAATATACGCGAGACAGAAGTCATACTTCACATAGTGCGCTGCTTTGAGGATGAAAACATCACTCACGTAGAAGGCGGAGTCGATCCCGTGCGAGATGTAGAAATCATCGAAACCGAGCTAATCCTAGCCGATATCGAGCAGCTAAATAAAAAGATCGAACGCCTAAACAAAGAGACAAAAGCAAATCAAAAAGGTGCAAAAGAAGCGCTTGAGATAGCAACTAAGCTCTTAGCTCACCTAAATGAAGGCAAGAGCGCAAGCAGCTTTGAGGGGCGCGACGACGAAGCATTTATCGCTTTAAACAAGGAGCTAAGACTACTAAGTGCTAAAGAGGTGATATACGGTGCAAATGTCGATGAGGACGGCATTAGCGAGGATAACGAATATGTAAAAAAACTTCGCGAATTTGCCGCTCACTCAGGTCATGAAGTGATAAAGCTGTGTGCAAAGATAGAAGAGGAGCTTGTGGGTCTAAGTGACGAAGAGGCGCATGAGTTTTTAAGCTCACTTGGTACAAACGAAAGCGGTCTTGAAAAGATCATCAGAACAGCCTTTGCCAAGCTAAATTTGATAAGCTACTTTACCGCAGGCGTTGTCGAGGTGCGCGCATGGACGATCACAAAAGGCTGGAAAGCTCCAAAAGCCGCAAGCGTGATACACAACGACTTTGAGCGCGGATTTATACGTGCAGAGGTGATAAGCTATGATGACTACATCGCTTGCAACGGCGAAACAGGTGCAAAGGAAGCCGGCAAAATGAGGCTTGAAGGCAAAGAGTATATCGTGCAAGACGGCGATGTGATGCACTTTAGGTTTAATGTTTAATTTAATCAAAGCGATAAAATAAGTCATGAATACTATAACCGAGGCTATTTTACATACGCCTTGGTGGGTTTTTGTGATATTTATCGCTTTGATTTTTCTAGGCTACAAGCAAAGCTTTGATCGCACTCTATGCTTTACAAAAGCGGTTGTTTTTCCTATTTTAATGCTAGTCTTTTCAATTTTTAGCCTTTTATCGTCATTTGGATTTTTATTTTGCTCATCTTTGAGTTGGCTAATAGGTCTTATTTTGGGTATTATTATAGGTTTATACAAATTTAAATCTCAAATCACAAAAATATCTTCGGATTTGTTTTTAATCAAGGGCAATAAAGTCTATATAGTAATCATGATGGCAATTTTTTTTGCAAAATATATAGTTGCTTACAGCGAAGCTAGAAATCTTGAAATACTTAAATCAATTTTATTTATAAGCTCAGCAAGCTTTATACTAGGAGTTTTTAGCGGAATGTTTACCGCTAGAATTTTAGCAATACTACGTTTAAGATAAAAAAGGAATTTAATGAGCGATTATAGCTTAGCGCAACATTTTGGCGTGAATTTAGCAGAGCTTTTATCAGGCAAGATTAAAGCCGTATATCCCAAATTTGACGAACAAAAATATATAAAAAATATAGCAAGCAAGGTTAATGATCTAGCCTATTCAGGCAGGATAGAGCTTCACGCAAGAGAGCTTAACTCCGCGCTAAATTTAAACTACAAAGATCAGATAGAAATTTTAACAAGCATATTAGGCGAAGAAAATCCAAACGAAACAGGCATGTTTAAAAACTACTATTGGGTGCTGCCGATTGGCAAATTTGTTGAAATTTACGGGATTAACGACTTTGAAACATCCATAAACGCGATTGCCGAGATAACTAAGCGAAACACAGGCGAATACGCGATAAGGGTCTTTATAAGAAAATATCCAAACGAAATGCTAGAAGTTATGCGAAACTGGGCAAAGTCCGGCAACTTTCACCTAAGGCGTCTTGCATCTGAGGGCTTGCGTCCGAAGCTTCCTTGGGCGAGTAAGCTTGAAAATTTCATAGATGATCCAAAGCCAGTTTTTGAAATTTTAGAGCTTTTAAAAGAAGATAATGTAAAATTTGTGCAAAGATCGGTAGCAAATCACATGAACGAC
Organism: Campylobacter sp. RM16187; assembly: GCF_025319965.1. Classification (NCBI taxonomy): domain Bacteria; kingdom Pseudomonadati; phylum Campylobacterota; class Epsilonproteobacteria; order Campylobacterales; family Campylobacteraceae; genus Campylobacter; species Campylobacter sp. RM16187. The sequence goes on along the minus strand of NZ_CP012549.1, from coordinate 672,940 downwards.
TATCTAAAGCTAAATTTTGAAGCAGCTAAAGAGCTTCTTAGCAAATGGACAAAATCCAAAAATCAAAACACGCAGTGGATAGTAAAACACGCCACAAGAAAGATTAAAATTTAGAGCAAACGCCAGAGTTTGGGCTTAAGAATTGCCAGGCACTCCAGCGTCAAATTTAGAAAAATAATTTAACTAGTACCGCTCCAACAATAAGTCCTATCGCAAATGCACAGGCGATATTAATTTTTTGCTTTTTGCCAACACTCTCGTGTTGCTTTTCGTAGTGCTTTTTAACGCCTTCGAATGTAAGATTTAAGATCTTTTCATTCATCTGATTTATACCTTGAGCAAATTCCCTAATCTGTTCTTCATTGACATAACGCATAGTCTTAACAGTAGTATTGGCTAGACGCTCGAAATCTTCAGAGTTTTCCCAAAACTCAACTACTGTATTATTCTCTATACGCTCTTTAAATTCGATCATTTCCTTTAGTTCTGTTTGCTCAATCAGCTGAGTTCCCATCTTGTCTCCCTTTAAGCCTTTATAATTCCGACACTGTCGCCGAATTTTAAAACTTTAGAGTTAAAAAGATTAAGCTCTAAGCTATCTTTTTCACCGACTATCACAATCGTGGAGCCTAGCTCAAAATAACCCAAAAGTTCACCTTTTCTGACACTTAAATTTTCATACTCATAGCTTTGGACAAATGAGGCCATCGCATTGGTTTGAATTCTATTATCAAAAATAAATTTCATCTTTCCAACGTTTAAAGCTCCGACAAATACAAGCCAAACTATCTTTTTATTTGAAATTCTACACTTTAAAACAACTCTTTCGTTAAGGGCATATAGATTTTCAACTTTCTCAAGAGCCTTGACGCTTACACTATATAAATCTCCAGGGACATAAAGAGCGCTTAAAATTTCAATATCGCAAGGAGCATGATAGCGGTGATAGTCCCTAGGACTTAGATAGATATTGGCATAGACAAACTCCTCTTGACGACCAGCATCCTCTTCGCTCAAAGCGGAGTCTAAAAGCTCGGTTATGGAGTATTCGTGTCCTTTTATACTAATAGCTTTTCTTAAATTGCTAATACCGCACTCAAGGCAAAGCCCGTCGCTTGGGCTTATAAGCACCTCTTTGGCTTCATCAAATTTTCTAGGTATCATAAGCTCTCTGGTAAAAAGCGCGGTCAAACTCTCGTAATCTTGCGGATTTTTAAACTCGCTCATATCGATTTTAAAGTGTCTGACGTAGTTTGAATTTATAAAATCTTGTATAAATTTCGGAAATTTAGTTCCTGCGATTTTGCCAAAAATTTGAGAAATTTTCTTTCTCATCTACTCTCCTTTAAGCTCCAACAAAGAAATTTCGCTAGGCGCAAGAACTCTCACCGGAGGCCCCCAAAATCCCGCACCTCTGCTTACATACACCTGCATTTTATCATTTACTTGATAAAGCCCCGCTAAATACTTCTGATCAAGCTTTACAAGAAGCGAGAATGGGAAAATTTGTCCGCTGTGAGTGTGCCCGCAAAGCACAAGATCAACGTCTTTGTGCATATATCTAATGAATTTAGGCTGATGAGCTAGCAAAACAGTTGGCAAATTTTTATCCGTGTTTTTAAGCGCAGCCTCTAAATCAGGCTCGTAAAACTTATATCTATAACCGATAAGATCATAAACTCCGGCTAAATTTATACCGCCTACTTGCACGCTTTCGTTGCCTAAAATTTTAATGCCTATCTTTGATATCTCTTTAAGAGTTCCCTCGATACCGTGATAGTATTCGTGATTTCCGGGCACATAAAACGTCCCGTATCGCGACTTAAACTCGGCAAAAGGAGCTATATACTCGCCAAGCCTTTTTGGATGAAGATCTGCTATATCGCCCACTATCACAACCATATCTACATCAAACGAATTTATACGCTCAACCAAAGCTTTGGCAAAAGGCACGCCTAAAAAATCGCCCAAATGCACATCCGTTATCATCGCTATCCTAAGAGGCTCTTTAAGTCCTTTTAGCCTTATCTCTTGAGGCTTAACCTGTGGGACGTGCGAGGCATTATACATACCTTTAAAAAAGTAGCTAAAAGCAAGGATTAGGATAGTAATATCAAGATAAAATCTTAAAAATTTACGCCTGCTTTCGCTAAATACACGCTTTGTGACGGGTCTAAAAAAGACGATGATTAGATTTGAAACCAGCACAAACGAAAAGAGTATAAAACTAAGCGCAAGCATGAGTGAAAACGCAAGCCTAAACTGGGCATTTAAGAAGTTAAACCTAAGCGAAAACGCAAGCAGCACGCCACCTACGGCAAGAGTGGCAAAAAAGACCGCGAGCAAAAATTTATGCAGACTTCGCCCTTCGGTTTTAGCAAACAACCCTCTGTAGCCAACAAAATTCATTAAAATGATAATTAGTGAAGAAACTATATAAAACATATTATAAATTTAGCAAAAATTATTAAATAATGTCGTCAAATAAAGTAGTGTTTCGATAGAAAATAAAAAATCGAATAGGGCGAGAAAATTCTCGCCCTATGTTTTAAAAAATATTACTCGATGGTTCCGCTCTTAAGTCTCTTGTCATAGATGTCTTTAAGTTTTCTGATATCGTCTTTAACCTCGAATACTCCATGCCAGTGAGCATAGTCAGGTCCGTTCATCATCGCACCCTGTCTCATACGACGACCTTCGTGATGCCATAAATGGTAGTAAATTCTTTGGAATTCATCCGCCCATGGATCTTCTTTAAGAAGTTTCTTAGCCTTAAGCTCATCTAGCATAGCTTTAGCATCTTTATGATAGTCGTTATAAAGCATCACGTGCTTATCTGCCATCGCAAAGAAGTTCTCACTATGAAGAGGACTGTGACACTCTCTACAAACCATCATCATCTCTTTTCTAGCAGCCTCAGGGCCATCAACATGACCTGCTAGAGGAGTGCCTACATTTAGCTTACCTGTTTTTTCATACTCACTAACCGCAGTGTCGTTACCGCCTGTTCTTAGGTTGCTATGTGGTGCCCACAAGTTCCATTTCAAACGTCTTGAAACATTATGAGTACTTTGTAACTCACCTACTCCGCTCATATGGCAAGTCGCACAAGTTGGAGCCCTATAGTCAGGCACAGCCCATGTATCAGGAGCGCTGTCGAAATTCCATGTGTGTCCTTCTGAGTTGAAGATATGACCGTGCATAGAGTTGTTGTAAATCTCTATATCCGGATGGTCAGGTCCAAGGTGGCAAGATGCACAAGCAGCCGGTTTTCTAGCTTCGCTTACAGAAAACTTATGCACACTGTGACATGATTTACATCCGCCGATTCCACCATCTGGATACAAATTGCCTATACCATAATTTGGCCAAGTCTCTTTTGTAGGACGATTATCAGCATCCATCTTGATTATAGAGCCGTGGCACTGCATACAGCCTGTTGAATCAGGAGAAATTTGTAGGTCAGGGTGACCTCTACCCTCAAAATGATACATCAAATCAAGCATTCCTTTTTTAGCATATACCTGTATACCACCTCTTGCGTGACCGCTCTCGTTAAACTGCTTAACCTCATTAGCGTGACACTTTTCACAGGTTTTTGGACTTACCAAAGCAGATACGTGATTGTTGCTATCTTTTGGATGTACTTTCTTCATTGCCATAGGGCTATCCGCAGGATGCGAGTGACAATCCGTACAACTTACTCCGACATGCGCATGACGGCTATTTTTCCAATCCGCCACAATGCCCGGTGTCTCTTTTGCGTGGCATTCAACGCAACTTTTAGCAAGCGGAGTCAAATTGCGATCGACTTTTAAGTTTTTCACAAGATTTGCATCCGAAATGCTCTCGGCAAATGCGAACGAAAAAAGACAGGCTAGTAATGCAATAACTTTTTTCAACATTATTCCTCCTTTATAGGTTTTATTTATTGTTTGCATTTATATTCTCCCAGTGTTTTTTAATCTCAATACCCATATTTTTGTGCCCTACGTTGTTATGGCACTCGACACAGGTTTTCTTGATATGTCCTGCGAAATAATCTCTGTGAGCAAGCCAAGCCTTATCGACTTGATTATTCATCTCTTGTAGATTCGAGTGACAGGTCATACAGCCGCTATCGTAAGTAAATTTGTGAGCATGATCGCGTTTTTTATGCCAATCGATTTTACTTACATCAGTAAAAACAGTCTTGTAGCCGTCATTTAGAGACACTTTTGTCTTTGTCCAAAGATACATTAAAGTATTATCATGCGAGAGGTGACAGGCTGAACACTCTGCTTTTACGCCAAGCTTATTATTTCCGCCATGCACGTCATTGTGATAAGATTTTACCATAGGCTCCATAGTATGGCACATTGTGCAAAACTTATCACTTCCAGTATAGTGGATCAGATCAGCAATTCCGATCGATGATATAACTCCTATAAATATACCAAGCACAACCGACCAAACAAAAAACTTTCTTTTCATGCGGATCCTTCTTGTAATATTTTATTTTATTTAAATATTATTAATAAAATATTTAAATTATTATAACTAAGCAGTATCTGGAAATTCTTGACGTTCATCAATTATTCTTAATTTGAAATTAAGTATCAGTTATCAAAAAAATTTTTAAGCTTTGTCTCTGATATATTGATTATTTTGTTGTTCTGATCCAAATCAACAAGCTCTTGTGCCCTAAATTTCGCGAGTGTTCTCGATAAAGTTTCCGGAGTTATATTTAAGATTGAAGCAATTTTTACATGCTTTAATGTATTAAAAAGGTCTTGATGATCTGTTAAAAATTTAGCAACCTTTGCCTCCGAGCTTAAAACAAGCTCCTGATGCAAAACATCGCTTGCAATTTTTAGTTTTTGAGATAGAGATTTTATAATAGATACCGAAATTTGAGGATTAGACAGAAAATCTTTATAAAACTTCTCGTAATCTATCTTTAAAACCTCTCCCGAGGTTACAAATAAAGCACTGGCAGGAAATTTAATGTTTTCAAAATTTCCAAGCTCTGCTACGAAATTCATAGCATTGAGTTGATGCATAAAAATTTCTTTTCCTTTTGGTGTAGTTTTATAAAGTTTCAATGAGCCTTTTAGAAGAAGATGGAGCCACTTAGAATCCTCTCCTTCCATAAACAAAAATTCGCCTTTTTTATATTTTTTAATTATGCTGATTTTTTCTAGCTGATTAAGCTCCTCTTGGTCCAGCTCTTTAAAAAATGGAATTTGTCCTAAAATGCTCATTGTTTAGTAAAACAGCCAAATTTACTTTTTAAGAAGATCTCTAATCTCTGTTAAAAGAACGATATCCTCGCTTGGTTTAGCAGGTTCTTTAGGAGCTTCGACTTTTGGTTTTTTAAGAGTATTTATAGCCTTTATAACACAAAATATACAAAACGCAATGATCATAAAATCAACCATAGTCTGTATAAAAGAGCCATAATTAACAGTAACAGCCGGCACATCTCCTACTGCATCTTTAAGAGTAAATTTAAGATCTGTAAAATTTACTCCTCCAGTTAAAACACCTACGATAGGCATAATCACATCACCCACAAGAGAGCTTACGATTTTGCCAAAAGCGCCTCCTATAACGACACCTACGGCCATGTCTATGACGTTTCCGCGCATGGCAAATTCTTTAAATTCCTTAACGAAACTCATTTTTAAACTCCTTGTTTTTAGTGTAATAAATCACATTATATAAGATTTTTCTTAACAAGCGATTTAAATACAAGATGATATAATCACTCTTTAAAAATTAATAAAGGAATATCAAAATGTATCGTTTTGCGCCATCTCCTACAGGAGATATGCATCTTGGAAATTTGCGTGTAGCCATCCTAAATTATCTATGTTCTTTACAGGATAAAAGCGGCTTTATAATACGCATAGAAGATACCGATAAAGAGAGAAATATACCGGGAAAAGATCAAGAAATTTTAGAAATTTTAACTAAATTTGGCATCAAATGGGATCAGCTTTACTATCAAAGTGAAAATTTAAAATTTCACCGTCAGCTTGCTTCAAAGCTAATGATAGACAAACACGCATTTGCCTGCTTTTGTACTGAAAGCGAGCTAGAAGCCAAAAAAGAAGAGGCTAAAGCAAAAGGTGTTGCATATCGCTATGACGGCACTTGCGAAAAGATGAGTGATGAAGAGGTTTTGGCGTGCGAAAAGCCTTTTGTAATCCGCATGAAAAAGCCAAAAGAAACGATGAAATTTACAGACGCCATAAAAGGCGAAGTAAGCTTTGAACCCGAAAACGTCGATAGCTTTGTGATCATGCGCGCGGACAAAACCCCTACTTACAACTTCGCCTGTGCAACCGACGATATGCTTGAGGGCGTTACTTTCGTCATACGCGGAGAGGATCACGTAAGTAACACGCCCAAGCAAGAGCTTATCAGAGAAGGGCTTGATTACACCGACAAAATTCGCTACGCACATCTGCCTATCATCTTAAATATAGATGGTAAAAAGATGAGCAAGCGAGAGAATGAAAGTAGCGTAAAATGGCTCTTTGCACAAGGATTTATGCCTGAAGCGATAGCCAACTACATCATCTCCCTTGGTTATAAAGCTCCTGTTGAAATTTTTACCATACAAGAGGCCGCCAAGTGGTTTGATATCTCCAAAGTCTCGGCAAGTCCGGCAAAATTTGATATCAAACAGCTAGAGCACATAAACAGAGAGCACATCAAACTAGCAAGCAGTAAACGGCTTGCCCAGCTTTGCGGTATGGATGAAAATTTAGCAGAGCTAATCAAATTTTACACTCAAGAAGCAAGCTTGCTAAATGAGATCAAGCAAAAAATAAAAGCCATATTTGCACCAAAAAATATCCCCGATGAGTTTAAAAACGAATGCGAAGCGATAAAAACCGCTATAAATTCGATGAATTTGGATAGTTTTGAAAACTTTGATGAGTTTAAAAAAGCTCTAATGAGCGCTACAAATTTAAAAGGCAAAAGCTTTTTTATGCCGCTTAGAATTCTGCTTACAAACGAACAGCACGGACCTGAACTAAGCGAGCTGTTCCCTCTAATAAAAGAAAAATTAAAGGAAATTTTACAATGATACTATCTACTTTTTTATCCGCTATTGCCGATATTTTGCATATGGTGATTCAAATTTACGTCTGGATTATCATTATATCAGCCATTATTAGCTGGGTAAGACCAGATCCGTATAATCCTGTTGTTCAGCTTTTATATCGTCTTACGGAGCCCGTTTATGCCTGGATTAGAAAATTTGTCCCTACAGTATTTGGAGGGATAGACCTAGCGCCGATTTTCATACTTTTAGCACTTCAGTTTTTTGATAGATTTTTCATAAGCTTACTGCTGCAATATGCTAATTCGATTTAATATAATTTTATTTCTCCTTACGACTTTCTTGTTTGGAGAGGTAAAAAGCTTTAACGAGATAAAAGTTAAAGAAAAAGGGCTAGCAAAAGATTATTATATATATAGGTTAATAACAGAGGGAAATTATACAATTAAGCAGGTTGAGGAGCTAAATAAGGATATATTTCGTCGCTCTCCGACCATGATAAAAGCGCTAAATACTATAATAAAACCGGAGTTAAAACCTACAAACTGCGCAAAGATAAATGCAAAAAACATAGTAGATGCCAATTTAACCTGTCAAAAAGCGCTTTTAAAAATACCTTTTATGCTAAAAATATCCAAAAAAGATAGAGAAAAACTGGCTCAAAAATTTGATGATATAAATAAAACAACGGCTAGAAATTTAAGGATTCTAAACTCTAAAAATTCGGCCTTGAAATTTGATAAATTTAAAGATGCAATAGCCTTTATAGAGTTATTTGAGGCAAGTGACAAAAAACATAAAGAACTTAGGTTTAATCAAAAATTTAGTACCGAATTTATCAATCTACTAGCCAAAGAACAATCTTTTCAAAAAATCATAAATAGGGTAATTATAGATAAAGAGCTTCCTAAATTTAGAGCGAATTTTTTAAATATCAAAGATGATTTGATAAGCGATCAGATAGCTTATATTCTTGGCATTAACGCTATTTTACTAGACTCAAAAGAGACTGCTTTTAAGTTTTTTAAAAGAGCCGAAGATAGCTTTAAAAACCAAGGTGCAAAAGACGCTGCGATCTTTTGGCAATACCTCATAACTAAAAATCAAATTTTGCTTGAAAAGCTAAACAAAAGTAGCGACATAAACATCTATACTTTATACGCAAACGAACTAACGGGCAAAGAAATTCCAAAAGTTTTTTCGCCGACACCAACTAAGCAAAAGCTCGAAGACTACGACATCAAAGATCCATTTTTATGGCAAAAAACCTTTGCTATCGTAAAAGAGGTAAATGCGACTAAAGCTCTTGAATTCGCAGAGCTTTTCAACACTAAAGAAACACTTGGGCAGCACGCTTACTTCATGGAAAAAGCAAGCGGATATAAAGATCACTACTTTGTCATGCCGTTTTTAGAAGAACTTGAGGATATAAATGCGACCAGAAAGGCTACGATTTATGCTATAGGAAGGCAAGAAAGTAGATTTATCCCCTCTGTGATATCCACATCCTACGCGCTTGGAATGATGCAGTTTATGCCATTTCTTGCTAATCACATCGGCAAAAAAGAGCTCACGATAGAGGGCTTTGATCAAGATGATATGTTTGATCCGAGAGTTGCTTTAAGATTTGCCGACCACCACCTAAACTACTTAGAAAAATTTCTGCACCACCCTTTATTTATAGCCTATGCATATAACGGAGGAATAGGCTTTACTAAAAGAGTATTACAAAGAGGGGATTTGTTCAACGATGGTGAATTTGAGCCTTTTTTATCTATAGATCTAATTCCATATACAGAGAGTAGAATTTACGGTAAAAAAGTTCTAGCAAACTATATCATATACTCTAATTTGTTGAACTCCAATACATCGATTTTGAAACTTTTCGAAATTCTAAAAGAGCCTTCTTTGACGGATAAATTTCGAACTCGACCTTAAGTGTATCGCTAATTTTTTGTGGCGATACAACCTCTATATATTCACCCCAAGGCATATTAAAAGTTACTAATTTTAAAAGCGGATCATCTTTAGCTAAAATCCTAGCTCTTACTTCATCTTTAGATCCATTTACGCTAAAGCTTGACAGGCTTGTTTTACTTTCTTTTGGATGAATAGCGATTATAAATCTCTCATCTTTATCTTTTGTAATAATATCACTATGAATAGGATTTAAATAGGTTCCAAGAGCCAAAAATTTATCGTTTTTTTCAACTATCTCAAATTTACTAGTATATGCCAAAAGTTCATTTTTTAGAGGATCGTGAACAATAGCTTTATTTGCACACCCTAAAAATAAAAAAACCACACTCAAATATATAAAAAATTTGCCCATATCATCCCTTTAAATTTGAAGTATTTTATCTTGAATTTGAATAATTTTGCTTTAAAAAAGCCTAAATTTGCTATAATCTAGCGAAATTTAAGATTAGAGAGAGCATGAAAAGATTAGCTATGGCGTTTTCAGGTCCGTCAAATAGCGGAAAAACGACGCTTATTTTAAAAGTAGGAAAAAAATTTATAGACGATGGATTTAAGGTTGTAATCATCAAGCATGATCCAGGCGATAAGGCTAGATTTGATGTAGATGGCAAAGACAGCTTTAAATTTAGTGAAATCGGAGCAGATGTCGTAGTGGCAAGCCCTACAAGAACAACATATTTTAGTAAAGCACAAAAGAGCTTAGATGATATAGTGGATATGATTGGAGAATTTGATATATTATTAGTCGAAGGTCTAAAAACTCTGCCACTTCCCAGACTAAGCGTTTTTAAAGATGAGATAAACGAAGATTATCTGAGTTTTTCAAATGCAATCGCTACTTACAAACCAGAATACAAAATAGACAAACCAAATTTTAATTTAGATGATATAAATAGTATCTGTGAGTGGATTTTACAAAACGCAAAGGCTTTATGATGGAAAAAATTTTTGAAACGATTAAACAAATCGCCGTTAAAATCAGCAACGAGATAAAATTTGCAGATCTTGGCTACACCGATCACGCAAACGCCACGGGAGACACCCAGCTTAAGCTTGACGTGCTAAGCGATGAGATCATCACGCGCGAATTTGCAAATTTAGAGTGCGTCAAAGCTCTAGTTAGCGAAGAAAAAGATGAGATGCTCTCACTAAACGAAAACGCAAAATTTATCGTAGCCTACGATCCGCTTGACGGCTCAAGCTTGGTTGATGTAAATTTTGCCATCGGCTCGATATTTGGCATATATGAAAACGAACTAAAGCCTGAAAATTTAGTAGCTGCAGCATATACCGTTTACGGACCTAGACTTGAGCTGGTTATCTGCACGGACAAGCCAAAGCTTTATAGACTCAACAAAGAGGGCAAATTTCAGTTTATAAAAGATTTACAGCTAAAAGAAAAAGGTAAGCTAAACGCCACTGGTGCTACGCAAAAAGGCTGGAGCGACACACACGCTAAATTTATAAGAGAGCTTTTTGAGAGGGGGTATCGCCTTAGATATTCTGGCGCGATGGTAAGCGACTTGCATCAAATTTTACTAAAAGGCGGCGGACTTTTTAGCTATCCTGCTACCACCGATGCGCCAAACGGCAAGCTTAGAGTGCTCTTTGAGGTGCTACCTTTTGCATTTATCTACGAGCGCGCAGGAGGAGCTACGAGCGACGGCTACTCCAAAAGCCTTTTTGAAGTAAAGATAGAAAAAATCCACCAAACCACTCCGTGCTTCTTTGGCTCAAAAGACGAGATAAAGACACTGCACGAATTTTACGGAAGCAAAAATGGCTGAAGAGCTTAAGCAAAAGGACAAATTTGAACTTGAGCTTGACGCAAAGCTTGAAATTTTAAGATCGTGCCAAGAGCAAAAGGATCTCAAAAGCTGCTTTGAATGCGAAAATTTATTTGAATGTGATACTCGTAAAAACTACGTTGATGCCGTCTATAACTCAATGTCTAAGGGCAACACGGGTGGATTTGATTTTTAATTAAGGAAGATTATGAAAGCTTATATAACAACACCTATTTATTATGTAAATGATGTCCCGCACATCGGACACGCCTATACTACGATCATCGCAGATACGATGGCTAGATTTGCAAGACTTAAGGGCGAAGAGACGTTTTTTTTAACAGGCACGGACGAGCACGGACAAAAGATAGAGCAAGCGGCGCAAAAAAAAGGCAAGAGCCCAAAAGCCTATGCAGACGAGATAAGCGCGAAATTTAAAGAGCTCTGGGATGAATTTGAGATAAGCTACGACCACTTTATCCGCACGACTGACGAGAGTCACAAACTAACGGTTCAAAACGCTTTTAATAAAATGCTTGAAAAAGGCGACATCTACAAAGGCGAATACGAGGGCTTTTACTGCGTTAGCTGCGAGACGTTTTTTACTCAAACTCAACTTTTAGATAACGAATGCTGTCCTGACTGCGGCCGTGCTACAAGCTTAGTAAAAGAAGAAAGCTACTTTTTTAAACTGTCAAAATACGAAGACGCCCTGCTTAAATGGTACGAGCAAAATGAGCAGTGCATACTTCCAAAAGGCAAGAAAAACGAGGTCGTAAGCTTCGTAAAAGGCGGACTTAAGGACCTATCTATAACTCGTACCAGCTTTGACTGGGGTGTAAAACTGCCTACAAATTTAAACGAGCCAAAGCACGTGATGTATGTCTGGCTTGATGCGCTAATGAACTATCTTTCAGCACTTGGCTACACTAGAGACGGCGAAAAAATGGGCTTTTGGGATAGTGCGGTGCATCTAGTAGGCAAAGACATTTTGCGCTTTCATGCGATTTACTGGCCTGCGTTTTTGATGAGCCTTGATCTGCCGCTTCCTAAACATATCGCGGCACACGGCTGGTGGACTAGAAACGGTGAAAAGATGAGCAAGAGCAAGGGTAATGTAGTCGTGCCAAAAGAGGTTGCAGATGCTTACGGACTTGAAAATTTCAGATACTTTATGCTGCGTGAAGTGCCGTTTGGTCAAGACGGCGATTTCTCGCAAAAAGCACTTATAGAGCGCATAAACTCGGAGCTTAGCAACGATCTTGGAAACTTACTAAACCGCATAATCGGAATGAGCGGCAAATACTCAAACTACGAAGTTTCAAGCAAAGACGTTAAGAGGTATTATGGCGAAATTTTGGATGAATCAACCACTCACCTAAAAGCAGCCTGCGAAAATTTAGAAATTTTTGCCACAAATCGCTACTTAGAAGAGCTTTGGCGAGTGCTAAATATCGCAAACGCAAGCATTGCTAAATTTGAGCCGTGGAATTTGATAAAAGAGGGCAGAAGCGATGAGGCTAATGCACTTGTGAGTCTTTGTGCAAATTTGCTTGCACGCGTGGCGATCTTGCTAAGCCCTGCTATGCCAAAGACTTGCGAGAAAATAGCTAAAGCGATGGAATTTGAAATTTCAACCCAAAACTATAGAAAAATCATACTTGAAAATGAGGTTTTAGACTTTGTTTGCGAGCAGACACCACCGCTCTTTCCAAAGATAGAAAAAGAGCTTATGAGTACTCCTGCGCCAAGCGTTGCAGAGCCTATCAAGGATGAAACGCCAAAGATCAAGATAGATGAGTTTAAAAAGTGCGTTATCAAAGTTGGCACTATCTTAGATGCTTCAAATATCGAAGGCAGCGATAAACTGCTTAAATTTAAGATAGATCTTGGCGAGAGCGAGCCAAGACAGATCGTATCAGGGATCGCCAAATTTTATGGTCCTCAAGAGCTTGTCGGCAAGCAGGTCTGCGTGCTGGCAAATTTAAAAGAGGCTAAGATATTTGGCAACGTCTCTCAAGGCATGATACTAACGGCAGAAGATGGCTCGCTAGCGCTGCTAAGTCCTATCTCAAGCGTTAAAAACGGAGCGATCGTCGGCTAAATGATGAATATTGAGAATTTAAGACGACTGATAAATGCAGAGGTTTTAAACAAGCCAAGTGTTTCAAGCGTCTTAAATTTCGCATTTGAAGCCAAAAATATTAGACATGGCTATGCCTATATAGGCATAAATGCCAACGAAGATGAGATTAAAGAAGCCATATCAAATGGAGCCTATGCAGTCATTATAGAGGATGATTTTGAAGTTATCGATAAAGAGATTGCATTTTTAAAGGTAGATAGTCTAAGCGTGGCTTTAATGCGTCTAATGCGCTTTGAAAGCAGCTATAAAAATCTTAAATTTTACTCTATAAATTGTGTACAAAAGGCCATCTTAAAACGAACGAGCCTACCAAAACATGCAAATATCTTGCCCATAGACACCAAAGAGCTATTTTTAAAAATCATAAATGCCGACAAGAACGATATATTTTTTAGCGACGATATAAAAATTCTATCAAAGATTGCGCCATTTTACGATACCGTATGGACAGATACACAAGCCAAAGCAATTAATAAAGGCTCAATATTTTTTACATCAATTATTTGCGACGATGTGTATTATCAAAATTTAGCCATACCAAAAGCATTCAAGGGGTTTTTGTCAGGGCTTATTCGTCATCTTAATAAAAATCAAATATCCTTTAAGATGGGCGATTTAAGAGGGATTGAGCATTTTGAGCCTGTTTTTGTAGATAGAAATTTTAAGATAACTCCATTCGGAGCAAGTTTTAGAGCTTTTATAGTAGAAAGCGACGATGAATTATTTGAGATGGAAGCAAATTTTTTAAGAAAAAACTTCAAAGACTCAGTAGAAATTTGTGCGCCTAAAAATTATAAGACAAAGATAGATCCAACCTTCATTTTTAACGATATAGCCGAGCTAAAACAACTCAAAGATTTTCGATATGCTATTGTAAAGTGTCAAAAACAAGAGCTTGAAGCAATGCTAAACAAGAGCGAAACCGAAAAAACTCTATTTGATTTTTAAAATCCAGAATTTTTCAAATATATCATAAAAATTATTTATATAAATCTATATATCATAAGTAAATATTAAGCAAATCTAAATAAAATTTCTATTTTTACCGGATATTAAATAATATTTCAAAAAAAGGAGAAGATATGCGGTTTATCCATATAGTTTTTATGTTTTTCATAGCTTTATTTTTAGCTGGCTGCCCCGCTTCAAAAGGTAAATTTACACTACAAAACCCTGAATTTCAGAATTACCAAAATATAAATTCAGCAAAAGGAGTTGTATTTATAGCTTCAGTTAACGATAAAAGAGAATTTGAAGATACTCCAAAAAATGCTTCGATTCCATCCGTTCACAATATGCAAGTAGAAAGTCTGAATGCAAAAGAAAAAGATAAGTATATAGCAAGAAAAAGAAATAGTTACGGCAAAGCTATGGAAAATATAGTTCTTGATGGCAATCAAACAGTTACAAATTTAGTCAAAACGAGTGTTGCTAGAGCATTTGCAAACAATGGATTTTATGTTTTAAACGATGAAAAACAAATAAATCAAAATACAATAATATTAAAAGTTGATGTGCTTAAATTTTGGTCTTTTTTCCGCCCAGGATTTTGGTCGGTTGCTGTAAATACACATATAAAAAGCGACGTTTCTACAGGTAGCAAAAACATTACTACAGATGTGGATCACATGGAAAAATTTCAGATGGTTTTAGATAGAGACTATCAAAAAGTGACAAATGACGCTTTACGAATTTACGAAAAACAACTTACAGATAAAATTGCTCAAGAATTTAAATAATCTTACTCCTCGCCTCTTGATCAAAAACAGGCGAGGTCTATTTTTTATACGGGATCGGATCCTTTACTCCGGCTCTTTTAAACCCGTTTAGTCTTAACCTGCAGCTATCGCACTCTCCGCAAGCTATATCCTCACTTTCATAGCAACTCCATGTAAGCTCGATAGGAGAGTTCATTTCAATGGATTTAGCCACGATATTAGCCTTGCTTAAATTTACAAGAGGGGTTATGATTTTGACGTTGAAATTTGGCGAGGTGCCTTCATTTATCGCCAAATTTATCCTCTCTATAAATTTGGCCGAGCAATCAGGATAGCCGCTACTATCCTCTTCAACTACTCCTATAAATATAGCCTCTGCACCTTCTTTTTCAGCAAGTGCAGCAGCGATAGAGATAAAGATTCCGTTGCGAAAAGGCACATAGGTATTTGGAATTTCATTGCCAAGCCCGGCTTTTGGCACTTTTAGATTAGCATCGGTTAAAGAATTTCCACCAATATCGGCTATAAAACCAACATCTAAATTCAGTCTTTTTTCTATCCTAAGTCTGTCGCAAATTTCTTCAAAAGCTCTTTTTTCACGATTCATAGTGCACTGATTGTAATCAAAATGAAGCGCTATTACCTCATAACCTTGTTTTTTTGCCATAGTAGCGCATAGAGTGCTATCCATCCCTCCACTCATTATACAAACAGCCTTTTTCATCATCCTTGCCTCTTTTGGAATTTAAAAACAATAAAAATTAGATAAAATTATACAAAATTTTATATGAAAGAGCTTAAAAATGATAATATGCGATGAACAATATCCAGAAATTTTAGATCAAATTTGCAAATATCTCACTGCTGGCGATGTGGAGCTAAGTTTTGTAAATAGTAAGCAGATGCGAGATATAAATTTAAAGCAACGCAAAATAGATAAAACAACCGATGTTTTGAGCTTTCCATTTGAGTTCATTATGCACGTTCCTCTTGGCTGTATAGTTATAAATTTAGATTTAGCAGAGGAAAAATCAAAAGAATTTAACCACTGTAAAGACGATGAAATAGCTCTTTTGTTTACACACGGACTACTTCATATTTTAGGCTTTGATCACGAAAAAGACAGCGGAGAGATGAGAGAAAAAGAAGAAGAGATAATTAATAAATTTAATCTTCCCAAAAGCCTCATAGTGCGTACTATGGATGAAATTTAAGGCTATTTTTTATCTTTTTTAATAGCCTGCTCGTTCTTAGCATATTTTTTATCGATATATCCAAGCTCTATAAGCTTATTGTAGACTCTTACCGCCATAGGACCCGCAGTAAGCCCACCGTGACCTCCATGCTCTATTATTATAGTAACTACATATTTTGGTTTTTCATATGGAGCATAAGTTGTAATCCATGCGTGAGAGCGTTGAAGATACTTCATATCCTCCTCTTTTATACGCTTTTTTTCAGCTTGAGAAATACCGACTACTTGAGCTGTGCCTGTTTTAGCGGCTATCGTTAAATTCGCATCTGTAAAATATTTAAAAGCGGTTCCCTTTTGATGATTTACAACCTCATACATAGCTTTTCTAATATACGGAAGTTGTTTTTTTTCAAAAGGAGTGAATATATCACTAGCCTCGAATTTAGCCTCTTCTTTGCCTATACTATGTAAAAAATGAGGTATTATGTTTTTACCCGTTGCAAGCATAGCTGTATGCCTAGCAATCTGCATAGGAGTTACTAGAAAATTCCCCTGCCCTATAGAGGTGTTTAGGGTCTCACCCTGATACCAAGGCTGAGAGTATTTATGCATCTTCCATTCGCGACTCGGAACAATACCTACAAATTCATTAGGCAGATCCACGCCTGTCTTTTGACCCATACCAAAGCGTTCAAGCACCGGAGCTATAGCATCTATGCCTATTTTTAAACTTCCCTTGTAAAAATAATCATCACAGCTCTCCCTAATTGCGGAATTCATATCCATTTTACCGTGTCCGTATATGTTCCAGCACCTAAAATTTCGCCCTCCAAGCTCAAAGGAACCGCTACAAAAATAATCAGTCCCTCTATCTATCTTGCCAGAATCTAAAAACGCCAAAGCCACGCCCATCTTTATAACTGATCCCGGAGGATATAGCCCGTTTACAAGCTTATTAGTAAAAGGATGATCTATGCTGTTTATAAGCTCGTTCCATCTAGCCTGTGAAATTCCTGTTACAAATGGATTTAAATCATACTCGGGAAAACTCCCGGCAGCTATAATAGAGCCGTCGGTGACATCCATTACAATAATAGCACCTGCATTTTCTCCAAAAATTTCTTCTATATATTTTTGAAATTCCAGATCTATGCTTAGCCTTATATCGCTACTCTTGGGCTCTTCTTTAAAAATCTCTTCTATCTCCTCATTAAGAGCATTTACCTTTATCTTTCTAACACCTTCTTGTCCTTGCAAAATAGAGTTGTAATAGCGTTCTATTCCGCTTCTTCCCGTATAGTTTGTAATCTTGGTCACAGGATCATTAATATAATCTTGCTGATTAGCTCTGCCGACATAGCCTATGATATGAGAAGCAAGGTTGGAATATGGATAGTGACGCTTGGAAGCCGGTTTAACCTCTAAATTTTCACGCAAGGAAAGCGCAGCTATCTTAGGAATCATCCTGTCATAATCTATAAAGTCAATAATTTCTATAAAATCTTGATTATAAGGCGAATCGGCTTTAATATAATCTTTTTTTAATTTTGTAACGTTTAGATCTTGAAACATATTTTGCAAATTTTCAAGTTCTTGATCCAAAACATCTTTTTTACCAAGATGAGGCTTAACAGATACCGAGAAGCCAAGCCTATTAACTGCCAAAGGACGCCCTTTAATATCAAGTATGAGTCCTCTTGCAGGTGGCATAAACTGCTTTTTTACTATATTTTGTTCTGCAATTTCCTCGTAAAATTCATTAGACTTGATGCTTAGATAATAGATTCTAACCAGCAAAAGCACCCAGACACTAAATATTATGGCAAAAACTATGCGCATTCTCATTTGACGCGCTCTTTAAATAAAACAATAGCCAAAGCCGACTCTAAGGCAGTATAGACAAAGTATTCATATCCAAAATTTAAAATAGGTAGATTTTTGATATATAAAAGCAGAGAGCTTATAAGATACGTTCCCAGATATCCGTTTGATACAAAAAAAATCAATAATACAGCTCTTGATTTAAAAGTCACCACAAGCCAATCACAAATAAAATAGTAAAAAACTATAAAGGCTAAAATTGTTGAAAATAGAGCAAATCCATGAACTTGCTCAACAAAAATAATATAAACTATAGAAAAATACCACCTTATATCATACTTTAAAAGTCTTTTTTGTTTTTCCATAGTAAGAATAATCATGTATGCAAAAAAGAGTCCTATCAGTGGAGGAGCCCAGATAAATACCGTAGTAGAAGCTTGATATATAAATAATAAAGCAACCCAAAAAAAGGATTTTAAAAGCTGTATATCAGTGCTATTTCGTCGCATACCGGAAAGTGCTTGCATTTAATACAATCAGCCCAAATTTTTTGTGCAGGAAGTTCTGATTTAGGAATCTCTACAAAGCCCAATTTTTCAAAAAAACTCTTTCTATAAGTAAGCGTAAAAACCTTTTCAATATCATAAAATTTAGCCTCATCAAGTATTTTTCTTACTAGCTCGCTTCCTATTCCGCTATCTCTTAAATTTTTAGATATTACAAGACTTCTTACTTCGGCCAAATTTACAGTGTGTATATGTAAAGCGCAAAAGCCCACTATCTCATTTTTGTCGCAAACCACGATATATGAGCGAATATTCATAGCGATCTCATCATCGCTTCTTGGCAGTATCACCCCACTTGCAACCTCATCTTTGACAAGATCTTGCATAGCTTTTATATCTTTTGGCTTGGGCTTTCTAAAATCTAAATTTTTCACTACTGATTTATACCTAATGCGTTTTTTACTATAAGCTCATTTGCTTTATCAATTCCTATTTTTTTTAGAGTCGATACTAGATGTGCGTTAGGATATGCTTTTAAAGCTGCGCTTTTCTCACTTTGATTTAGCTTATCAGCCTTTGTTAGGATATTTAAAATTTTCTGATCGGCTCTCAAAAAACTTTGCAGATAATCACCCACCTCTCTATCTATGAGCATATCATGTTGTCTGCTATCTATAAGATGGACAAAAAGCCTTATATTTGATCTTTGTTTCAAATACTCATCTAAATTTCGTCTCCAATCATCATGCATAGTTTTTGATACCTTTGCATATCCAAAACCCGGCAGATCCACAAATATTAAATTTACCCTATCCTCATCATTTATATATTCAACTTCAAAAAAATTGATAAGCCTTGTTTTGCCCGGAGTTGAGGAGCTTTTAGCCAGATTGTTTTGATTCACAAGAGCGTTTATCAGGCTACTTTTACCAACATTAGAACGTCCTAAAAATGCCACTTCGCTACCGCTAACAGGAGGAGCAAGTGATATATTTGGAGCAGACAAAAGAAATCTGGCATTTATAGGCCTTATCACTTTTTCTTATCCTCTACTTGAAATACAAATTTTACAGGCTTTTTATTGCCGCTATTTACACTATATGTGCCGCTATTTTGATTTACACTTATCTTTTCGCCATAAACTCTCTTATCGCTATCGACTTCATGCAAAAATCCGCTTCCGTTTATGGTATATAAATTTGATTTTAGTTCGTATACAAGCTCATTTCCACTTCCGTTATAATTCTTGTCTTTAATCAAAACCTTAAATTTAGCATTTCCTGTGGCAACATATTTAATAGGATTACGATTTTTATCAAAATGTATCACAACCTTATCGGCAGTTAATATATCTTTACCTTTTTTGACACTAACATTACCGCTCAATTCACTTATAAATTTGTTCTCGTCTGCAAAAAAATCATCAGCGGTTACTTCTACATTTTGAGCGACTAAAGGTAAAATACTAAAAACAAAAGCCAAAATTATCTTTTTTCTTGCACCCATGCTTGAATTCCCTTTGCGTAAGTTCTCTTTAAATTTGCATCATAAACAAGACTATTGCCAACTATCTTATCCTCATTTTTAGTCATCACAAAAGGCATGCTCGAACTGGCGATTTTTGTCTTAGTATTATAATCTGCTTCCTCTGAAACAAATTTCAAATTTTCACTATTTAAATATCTAACATTTCCTTTAAGCTTAATAGTATCGTCTTGATAAAAAGCTTTGTCGGAAATAACACTATGATAAGTATCGTCTCTTAAAACATCAGCCCTAAAATTTAAAAATTCATCCATATTTTTATATCTATTCCACTCGTCAGCCTCATATTTAGCACTTACAATGGTAGCATTGATTTCGTAGTCCACAACATCGTTCATACCAATAGTAGCGATACTATTGTCTGGCTTTAGAATTTCACTATAGTAAGGATCTTGAAGTGTCATATATACCATCGCCACGCTAAAAATAGCTATGACGAAGTAAAAAATCCTTATAACCAACGCTTAGACCACTCTTCATAAAGATTTTCGTGTTTTATAAGTATCTCTATCATCTGCCTGATAGCGCCGTTTCCGCCCTTAAAATCAAGCTTAGTTTTTACATCAAGCTCTTTTATCGCATTTTTTGGCTTAAAGCTCCACTTAACAGCTTTTAAAAGCTTGTAGTCGTTATAGTCATCCCCGATAGCCGCTGCGTTTTCAAAGCTTAGACCTTCAAATTTTAAAATTTCTTCAGCGACTGCAAATTTATCGCTTACTCCTTGATAGACATGATTTATCTTTAAATTTTCAGCCCTTCTTTCTACGATTGCAGATTTCCTACCTGTGATGATAGCAACTTTTTTTCCAAGCTTTAGCCAACTTTCTATAGCATATCCATCTTTAACGTCAAAAAATTTAACCTCTTCTCCATTTGCGCCATAGACTATCTTGCCGTCAGTCATACAACCGTCAACATCTAAAAAAATTATCTCTATCACAACACGCCTTTTGTGCTTGGAACTCCGATTCGCTCGTTTTTGGCAAGAGCTCTTCTAAGTGCGACAGCCAAAGCTTTAAAGCTTGCTTCGATTATATGATGAGAGTTTTTACCGCGAATTTTAGCAATATGCAGCGTGATATTTGCATTAAATGCAAGCGCTTGGAAAAATTCATTCACAAGCTCTATATCAAACTCGCCAACCTTGCCTTCATGGATACTTTCATAGACTAAAAAAGGTCGGTTAGATAGATCAAGAGCACAGTTTACAGCTGCTTCATCCATGACAACCGTCGCCTCGCCAAATCTCTCAATTCCGTTTACAGGATATATCATCTCTTTTAAAAGCGAGCCTATGACGATGCCTGTATCTTCAACCGTATGGTGAAAATCTATATGTAAATCGCCCTTTGCAACAAGCTTCATATCAAACAAAGCGTGCTTTGCAAAAGCTTCGAGCATATGGTCAAAAAATCCTATACCGGTGCTTATCTCACACTTGCCGCTTCCATAAATTTCTAAATCTAAGCTTATATCAGTCTCTTTGGTCTTTCTTATCTTTTGCACGCCTACTCCCTTGCGATAAATGCGCCCTCTATATGTCCTGCTTCAATGAAGTCTCTAGCCTCGTTTTCGCTTCTAAAGCCTACTAAAAATACTCTATATATAGCCCTTCCATCAAGTATATACTCTTTGATTTGAGTATTGTAGTTCCTGGCAGAGTGAGTTCTTTTGTAAGCATTTGCACCACTTAAATTTCTAAAAGCACCAATTTGCACCATAAATATACCGCCAACAAAAGTATCTTGCTGAACTCTACTTGATACCTTAGGCTTTTGAGAGCTTGGTATATTGGCAACTTTGCTATTTATACTACCATTAAACCCGACAACTTCAAGCACTACAGGTGCAGTGCCAGATGCTATCATGTCTATCTTTTGCGCTCCTACTTTTGACAGATCTATAACCCTGCCAGCCACAAAAGGACCACGATCATTAATTCTAACTATAATATTTTTGCCGTTCTTTAAATTTGTAACTCTCACCATTGTATTCATAGGCAAAGTTTTATGCGCGGCAGTCATATTATACATATTATAAATTTCACCGTTTGAGGTTTTTTTGCCATGAAAATTCGGTCCATACCAACTGGCTATTCCACTTGCCCTATCTCCCACGCTTACTATAGTCGGATAATATGTCTTTCCGTTTATGGTATAGGGACGCATGGTGGCTTGATGAACACCTTTTGAATTATTTATCTTTACGTTTGTAGGTCCCGTAGGACCAAAATTTATACCTATCCAAGAGCATCCTGTAAAAAAAATAGATACAAAAATAGCCAAAAGGCCGAATTTGATACTATTTTGCAGTAGCAAGCTTTGCTCCGATAGATGAATTTGAGCTAATTAGACTGTTTGCATCCTTTAAATCCTTAAGTGCGACATCAAATTTCTCAGAAATTTCATTTAGGCTATCTCCGCTCTTTACTATATATTCAGCAAGATAGTTGATGTTTTGCTCCGTAGGGATCACTATGTTCTCATTTGGCTTTAGCTTATCGGATGTTAGATTATTATACTCTTTGATTATCTTATGACTAACTCCTGTTTTTTGAGCAATAGCCAAGAGAGTATCATCTTTTTTTATTGTATAAATTTCAAATTTACGATTTTGGGAGGCCTCAAAATTATCATTAAACATATTTTCTTTATTTTTAGGAATGTATAGATAGTATTGCTTATCCGTAGGTGGAGTATATACGAATTTAAGATGAGAGTTATACTCTTTCATTCTTTTTAAGCTAACTCCTATACTGTCTCCAACCTCCATCAAGGTAGTTCCTCCAGGAACATCAATCTTGGCAAGCTCAACAACTTTAGCATCGCTTATCAAATTAGAATCGCTTGAGTTTTTGAAGCTATTATCAGCAGCTATATTTGCTACAGTTAAAATTTTAGTGACAAAAGCCCTGGTTTCTTTTGGCAAATAACCTTTTTTGCTATCAAGAAGCACGTGTATATCATCGCCTCCGGCCTTTTTTATAGCAGATTTTAGCCTAGTTCCTCCACAATTATATGCCATCATAGCCAAATACCATTTTCCAAATTCATCTTTTAAATTTTGAAGATACTTTGTAGCGGCGATAGTGGCAGCTATTGGATCTTTACGCTCATCAGCGTACTCATCTACTCTAAGACCATAAAGCTTAGCCGTAGGAGCCATAAACTGCCAAATACCTACGGCTTTAACTCTTGATACAACCTCGTTGGAAAAACCGGATTCTATCATCGCAAGATATAAAAACGACTCCGGGATACCTGAATCTTTAATAATTTTTTGCAAAACAGGAATATGCCTATATCCGTTCTCTATTGTCCTTGCAAATTCTTTTTTCTTACTATCTTTGATACTATTTTTAACTGTTTTATAGTAAGGACTGGTTAGAAATTTATAGTCTATGTCAAATTCTTTCAATACTTTTTTTTGTGATTCGGTTACATCTTTAACGTTTTTATTCATAGTCGAAGCAGATAAAAACATAGTACATGTCATACACAAAAAAACTATTTTTAAAATTCTCATTTTTCTCCTTATTTATTCGGTATTAAAATTTCCAAAAAGCATTTTAGCATTTTGCGTGGTTATTCTAATTATCTCCTCTTTTTCTAAATCTAAAATTTCACTCATTCTTTGTGCAACAAATTGCGTATAAAAAGGCTCATTTCTCCTGCCTCTATATGGCTCAGGCGAAAGATATGGCCCATCTGTTTCGATAAGTAACTTATCCCTTGGAATTTTAGGCAAAATTTCCACTAAATTTTTAGCATTTTTAAATGTTAAAACTCCGCCGATTCCAAAATAAAATTTTCCAAATTTACTAAGATCTAATAGTAATGGCGATGCGTTATAACAATGCAAAACCGCCCCTTTTAGCCTACTTGCATACTCTTTTAATATATTATAACAATCCTCATTAGAGTCTCTAATATGCAAAATTACAGGTAGATTAAGCTCTACAGCCAAATCAAGCTGAGCCTTAAAAACCCTCTTCTGAGACTCTTTTTCGGCTAATTTCTCACTCTCATCTTTTGGTAGCCTAAAATAATCAAGTCCGCATTCGCCTACAGCTATACATTTGCTGTTCTTAGCAAATTTACGTAACTCATTCTCATCAAAATCATCTATATGATACGGATGAACACCCACTGCAAAAAAAACATTTTTATAAGCATTGGCTATTCTAGCAGCTTTTGGTAAATCTTTAATATCAGCACCAGGTATCAAAACCCCACCAATGCCGCCACTATAGGCATTTTGCATAACCATATCAAGATCTTCATCGTATCTATTATCATCAAGATGACAATGCGTATCTATTATCATCCAGCTACCTCTACCCTATTTCTACCATTCTCCTTAGCTTCATACAATGCGCCGTCTGCAAATTCTAAAATTTCATCTAAAGAATAATCGCTTCTTCCAAATGCAACACCGATAGAAACGGTAAATTTAAAACTCTCTTTTTTTAGAGTTATGGATTGAGACGCAATATTAGATCTTAAATTTACAAAAAATTTAATAGCCTCTTCTTTGGAGATATTTTTAAGAACTATACAAAATTCCTCCCCTCCAAATCTAGCCACAATATCGTTTCCTTTTGTCTCATCTACTAATTTTTTTGCCAAAAACTGAAGCACCTTATCTCCGCCATCATGACCATAAGTGTCATTAATGCTCTTAAAATGATCTATGTCAAGCATAGCTATCGCGTAAGGTTCAAAGAATTCCTCATGCTTACTTAAATACTCCTCCATATTGGCATAAAAATACCTTCTATTATAAACACCTGTCAAAAAATCATGATTCGCAAAATTTGCAATTCTATTAATATTTTCTATAGCCTCTATGGTATTATGTATCCTGCATATAAATTCCTCTTTTTCAAAAGGCTTTGCGATAAAATCATTTGCTCCGTTTTTAAGAAATATAGAGGCATTAACCTCTTCTTTTGGAGATGTAATAACTATTATTCCAAGCTTGTTCTTATCGTTTTCTTTTCTAAGCTCTTTTAAAACTCCAAGGCCATCCTTAATAGGCATTCTATAATCAGTTATAACAAGCTTTATGTCGGGGTGATCGGCAAAATAGCTCATAGCCTCCTCGCCATGAGCGGCTGTAAATACCTGAAACTGAAGACTTGTTAGAATTTTTTTAATATTATTTCTAAAAGGCATCGAATCTTCAATGATCATAACCTTATACTGTTTATTTTTAATAAGCCTATTTATCATTTGAAATATATAGTTTATGTCATCCATATTGTTCTTGTAAACATAATCCACTATATCTTTATGTATAAATATTTCTCTAGTCTTAGGATCAAGGCTTCCTGTTAGCACTATCGCCGCAATACCTTTTGAAATCACATAATCTACTATCTCTCCATTTGGAGCGTCAGGCAAATTCAGATCAAGCAAGGCTATAAAATATTCGCTTGGTTTAGCTAAAAAAACTTCCGCTTCAGCCATACTATGGGCTACGTCTATATCCATTTCGACGTTGCCTTCCATCTTTTTTGCAATAAGTTTTGCCAATGCCTTGTTGTCTTCTACTATTAAAATTCTACTTTTTTTCATAAATATAAGTTATCCATTACACATTAAATTTATAATTTTCTTCAATGCTACCATTTTTTTTCTTGTTAAAATATAAAATTTTTAACCCTCCAAAAGTTGCCTAGCAAAATTTAAAGCCTCATTTGTTATCTTCTCACCGCTTATCATTCTGGCAAGTTCTGATATACGCTCGCTGTTTTCAAGCTCTCTTACGATTGATTTTTCGCCATGTCTTTCAACTAAAAAGTGAGAATTTGCCTTTGAGCTTAGTTGCGGCTGATGCGAGATGGCAAAAATTTGATAAAATTTGGCTAAATTTAAAAGCACATTTGCGATACTCATCGCCTCTTTTCCGCTTAAATTCGCATCTATCTCATCAAGTATTATTACTCCGTTTCCGCTTCCTGAAATTTGCGTTTCACTCGCTATAAATGCAAGACGCAATCGGTTTAGCTCACCGGAGCTCAAATTTTTTAAATTTGTCTCGTTTAGACTCAGGCCAACCTCATCAACTCCAAATTTATTAAGCTGTTTTGGACTTATATTAAGAGTTATCTTGCTCATATAAAGCTCTTTAAGATAAGAATTTATAAGGCTTTCAAGCTCTTTTAGATTTTCACTTCTTGCCTTAGTAAGCTTGCTAGCCATAGCGTCTATCTCACTTTTAAGAGCTTTAAATTTCGCCTCAAGCGCGCTCTTTTCAAAGCTTATGTTTTCGTACTTATTAAGTTCCACTTTTCGTTTTTGAAGCAGCTCAAGCGCCTCTTCCACGCTGCCGTATCTTCTGATGAGCGAATTTAGCGCCCCTATCCTATCTAGAACGCCCTCTATATCGATCTCTTCAAGCTCGTCCATATTTAGGCTGTCGCGCGCTATTCTTAGCTCGTTCATCGCCTCTTCAAAAAAGCTCGCGTCGATATCGCTTATGTTTAGCGCGTCTATAACTGCTTTTTCAGCATGAAACACAGCCTCAGCCCTACTCCAAGCCTCATTTATCTTATCTTTTTTGCTAAGGCGCTTTTTTATCTCTATTAGCTCTTCAAATTCGCCTATTTTTGGGTTCACGGACTCTATTTTAGATATTTCAAAGCTTGCAAATTCCTTTAGCTCTTCAACTCTTTTTTCATCTTCGATTATCTTTTGAAGATCCTTTGAAATTTGATCAAATTCTTTAAATTTCGCCTCAAATTCCTGCTTAAACTTGAGAAACGAACCATCTTTTTTACTCTGGCTAATGTCAAGCAAATTTAAAAATCTCTCGTTTTCAAACTCATTTATCTCTTTTGCCGAGAGGTATTTGATGTGCTCTTTTGCGATTGCAGCGAGATTTTTCTTTGAGATGGACTGAGAGTTTATAAAATACCTTGTCGCCTTATCTCTAAACAGTTTAAATGTATTCATCTGCTCGCTTTCAATGCCGTATTCTTCAGCGCTAAATTTATACTCCACATCGGCTTCAACGAGCTTTGCTTCACTATCTTTAAGGCCAAAAACAGCCATTATCGCACTCATCAAAACCGACTTTCCCGCACCGCTTACGCCGGTAAATACGCTAAGCCCCTCCTTAAATTTAAGCTCAACGCTATCAAAATTTAGATATTCCTTTATCAAAAGCCTCTCAATCATTATATCCCCAGTGAAGTTTTTCTTTTAAAATTTGGAAGTAATCCCTGCCGATATGGCGGATAAATTTCGCCGATTTTTCGCTTAATGTCACACTTATGCTATCTAAATTTGACATATTAAAGCGGTCTTGCCCGTCGATAACCAAAATCGCATCGCTTTTAGTCTTAAATTTCATCTCAAATCCTCTTGGAAGTACGACAGGACGCTGAGTAAGCGAGTGAGAGCATATCGGAGTTACGGCAAAAACATCGCTTAGCGGATAGATGATAGGTCCGTTTGCGCTCATGTTGTAAGCGGTTGATCCTATCGGAGTGCAGATGAGCACGCCGTCTCCAAAGTATGAGTTAAAATCTTTCCCGTTTAAAAGCGCTTCGATGTGAGTCATGGAGCCTGATTTTGAACTTAGCATCGCAGCTTCGTTAAATGCGATCTTTTTAACTACTTCGCCACTTTTTTTATGCATAAAAACATCAAGCATATATGGAGTTTCTATCTCAAATTTTCCTACAAAAAAGTCCTTAAAAAACTCTTCGCACTCATCCATCGTGATATCGGTTAAAAATCCAAGCCTACCGGCGTGAATTCCAAGCACAAACGGCGAAATTTCAGCACTTTGCCTACAGGCTGAGATGATGGTGCCATCTCCTCCCAAAGAGATCAAAAAGTCACAATTCTTGGCCAAATTTATAAGCTCAAAGCCCTGCTCGCCAACCTCTTTAGCACAGCTTTTCTCAAGCAAAATTTCCACTTTGTATTTGGCTAAAATTTTCTTGATAGTCTTTAAATTTTTAGGCAAATCGCCATTTATCTTAGCAACAACTCCGACCTTTTTCACATCAGCAAAATTTAAATTTATCTCTTTTTTCATAGTTTTGATTGTAGCATATTTTGGTTTAAAAGCTCGGCAAAAGCAAAATTGGAGTATAATCAAGCTTTCAAAACGAAATTTAAGGAGTATCTAATGCGAAGCCATTATTGTGCAGAGCTTAGTGCGGCGGACATCGGCAAAGAAGTCGATCTTTGCGGCTGGGTAAATACCTATAGAGATCACGGCGGAGTTATCTTCATCGACTTAAGAGATAGGACTGGGCTAATCCAGCTGGTTTGCGATCCTGCTGATAGCGTAAGCGCTCATGAAGTCGCCTCAAAAGTGCGTGATGAGTATGTTTTAAGAATCAAAGGCAAGATAAGAGCGCGTGGCGAAGGGCTTGTAAATCCTAGGCTAAAGACAGGCGAGATCGAAGTGGTAGTAAGCGAAGTGACGGTAGAAAATCCAAGCGAACCGCTTCCGTTTATGATCAACGACAACTCGGTAAATGAGGACATCAGGCTTAAATACCGCTTTTTAGACTTAAGAAACGAGCGCTTGCAAAATATCTTTAAAATGCGCTCAAAGGCTGCGATCGCCGCTAGAAATTCGCTTGATCGCCTTGGCTTTATAGAGTTTGAAACTCCGATTTTAACTCGCGCTACACCTGAGGGCGCAAGAGACTATCTAGTACCAAGCCGCGTGTATCCCGGGCAGTTTTATGCGCTTCCGCAAAGCCCGCAGCTGTTTAAGCAACTTTTAATGTGCTCTGGCTTTGATAAATACTTTCAGATAGCAAAATGCTTTAGAGATGAGGATTTGCGCGCTGATCGTCAGCCTGAATTTACGCAGATCGATATCGAGATGAGCTTTATCGAGCAAGAAGATATCCTAAATATGGCTGAAGAGGTGCTAAAAGATATATTTGCAGCTTGCGGATATGATATAAAAACTCCATTTAGACGTATGAGTTATAAAGAGGCTACCGAGAAATACGGCTCAGATAAGCCTGATCTTCGCTACGATCTAGCTATGGTTGATGTGATTGACATATTTGCTCGCTCGTCAAATGAAATTTTTGCAAATATTGCAAAAGATCCTAAGAAAAACCGCATAAAAGCGCTTAAAGTGCCAAACGGAGATAATATATTTAGCAAGCGCGAGATGAATAGGTTTGAAGAGTTCGTGTGCAAATTCGGAGCTCAAGGACTAGGATACTTCCAGATGAAAGAGGACGGATTAAAAGGTCCGCTTTGCAAATTCTTTGAAGAAAAAGACCTGCAAGAGATAGTTGATAGATGCGAGCTAAAGCTTGGCGACGTAGTATTTTTCGGCGCAGGAAAGAAAAAGATAGTGCTTGATTATATGGGAAGATTTAGAATTTTCCTAGCTGAGCAAATGGGTATCATCGATCAAGACAGAATGGAGTTTTTATGGGTGCTAGACTTCCCTATGTTTGAGCAAAACGACGACGGAAGCTACTCTGCGATGCACCACCCATTCACATGCCCTAAAAATATAGACGAAGAGGATTTAGAAGACATCCTTTCAGTCGCTCACGACGTTGTGTTAAACGGCTTTGAGCTAGGCGGAGGAAGTGTGAGAATCCACAAAAACGACGTTCAGCAAAAGGTATTTAAACTTCTTGGCATAGACGAAGCGGAGCAAAGAGAGAAATTTGGCTTCTTACTTGACGCGCTTAGCTTTGGAGCGCCGCCGCATGGTGGTATCGCGATAGGATTTGACCGCCTTGTGATGCTGGCAACCAAATCAACCAGTATTCGCGATGTGATCGCATTCCCTAAAACACAGCGCGCGCAATGCCCTATGACAAAAGCGCCTAGCGAGGCAAGCTCTGAACAACTTCGCGAGCTAGGACTTCGTCTAAGAGAAAAAACTAATTAAGGAAATTTGATGAAAAAACTATTTTTGATAATCGGAGCACCGGGAAGCGGCAAAACAACAGACGCAAATTTGATCACAAAAGGCGATGATAGCTTTACTCACTACTCCACAGGCGATCTGCTTCGTGCAGAGGTTGCAAGCGGAAGCGAGCTAGGCAAACTCATCGACAGCTACATCTCAAAAGGAAATTTAGTCCCTCTTGAAGTGGTTGTAAATGCGATAATAAGCGCCATCAAAAGCTCAAAAACGCCAAATGTCGTGCTTGATGGATACCCTAGAAGCATTGAGCAGATGACTGAACTTGATAAAGTTTTATCCGCTCAAAACGAGATCTCGCTAAAAGGCGTCATCGAAGTGGATGTTAGCGAAGATGTGGCTAGAGAGCGTGTGCTTGGACGTGCAAGAGGCGCAGATGATAACAACGAAGTATTTAACAACAGAATGAAAGTATATCTTGAGCCAATCGGCGCGATCCGCAAATTTTACTCAGGCAAAAATTTGCTTCACGAGATAAACGGCGAAAGAACGATCGATGAGATCGTAACAGATATGAGAAATTTGATAAATTCGCTTCTGTAACCTACACAAATTTGATTTGCCACGCTTTGCAAATAGCGCAAAATGTGGCAAATTTCCTCTTTTTTAAGCAGTATTACCCCTTAACTTTTAATTAACAATTTCGCATTACAATTCGCTTCAGTTTATAACAAACTTCATAGCAAGTTATAAAACCAAGTTATCAGGCTGCTCTATTTAGCGGAGCTTAAAAAAACAAAATCAAAATTTTAAAGGATACAAAATGCTTAAAAAACTTACACTATCAGCTCTTCTTGCAGGCTCGCTTTTAGCAAGCGGAGGATTTACTGGCACCAACAACGCCGCACAAAACCAAGGCGGCTTCACAGGCAAAGGAAGTGCGACTTTAGTCACTATCAAAGAGGCTCTTAATATGAGAGACGGTGCGCCGGTCATACTTGAAGGCAAGATCAAATCTCAAATCAGATCAGATGATTATGAATTTGTCGGCAGAAGCGGCGATACAATCGAAATCGAGATAGATAACCACGTCTGGAAAGGCGTAACCGTAGATGAAAACACACCTATAAGAATCACGGGAAAAGTCGATAAAGACCTCATGAAAACAACTATCGACGTAAAATCTGTCGAGATAATCAAATAATTTTACCTACTTTTAATCCATCTCATACTCACCCGCACGGCTATCAAGCGGTAGCCGTGTCACAACTCAAATTTAACTTAAATAAAAGCCGCAAATAAGTATAATCACACTCACATAAAACAAGGAGCAAACATGGATATATCAAAAATCAAAGCAGGCTCAAACCCTGATAAGATCAATGCCGTTATCGAGATACCTTACGGCTCAAACATAAAATATGAAATTTGCAAAGATAGCGGTGCGGTTTTCGTCGATCGCGTGCTTTATTCGGCGATGTTTTACCCTGCAAACTACGGTTTCGTGCCAAATACCTTAGCAGAAGATGGCGATCCTGCCGATATCTTGGTGCTTAACGAGTATCCTTTGCAAGCGGGCAGCGTCATCCCTTGCCGCCTGATCGGAGTTCTTGTGATGGAAGATGAAGCAGGCATGGACGAAAAACTTCTTGCGGTGCCGGTTAGCAAGATAGATCCAAGATATGACGCTATAAAAAGCTACAAAGATCTTCCAGAAGCGACACTAAACAAGATCAGAAATTTCTTTGAGACTTACAAAATGCTTGAGCCAAACAAATGGGTGAAAGTAAAAGAGTTTAAGTGCGCGGACACAGCAAAAGCGATTTTAGATAAAGCCATAGCAAGCTACAAATAATATAAGCCCCTAAATTTGGGGCTTTCAAAGGTAAAATTTGAAACAACTACTACTTATACTAACTGCTTGCGCCTTATTACTTGGCGCTTCTCAAGAAAGAGGCGTCATAGATATGCACGGAGGCAAAACGCAAAAATATGGCGGATTTTCAAAGAAATTTGAGGACTCAAATTCTAGCAGATTTGGCAAATTTAAAGAGCAATCCAAATCTTACAAACAAGATAAATATCCGTCAAAATAAGCAATCCAAACGCGAGATCGTTTTTGTTAAAGAAATTTATCATGCCTTTTATATTGCCAGGATCGCTTAGATAAATTATATATAAGATCGATAGCCAAAATATCACTCGTGCGCCACCTGCTGCGCCAATTGGCTCAGTTTGAATCGATGGTCTAAACATAGAGATAAAAGCGGTAAAAAACAGGATTATAAGAGCAAGGATAAAGAGCTTTTTCATGGATTTATTATAACGAGTTATTTTATAAGCGCTGATAAAGATAAAAAGCGCTAATTGATTTGCGTTTAAATTTCAGAAAGCTACTTAATGCCTTTTTTAAGCTTTCGTATCAAAAATCTAGCAGGATGAAGCGCGTCAAAAAGGCTCTTTTCTACACATAATGGGCGATCAAACACAAGATCGCAGATGAGCTCAGCCCCAAGCACGGCAGTGCATAGTCCGCGCGAGCCGTGAGCTGTATTTATATAGACGTTTGGGATATATTTGGCGCTTAAATTTTCGCTCTTATTTTTCGTCCAAAGAAGAGCTTTGTAGCTATCCTTATAAAACTCCTCATCATAAAGCCTTCCGATGATCGGAAATCTATCGCCACTATAGCTTCTATAGCCCACTTTTGAGCCTAAAATTTGAGGCTTCTTGCCTTCTAAAAACTCACCTATATCGGCTAAATTTTTCTCATCGTCACTGCTTCTAGGCTCATCAAGTTTTAAATTTCTATCATAAGTTGCACCGACAACTTGCACGCCATCAACCTCAGGGCAGACATAGCCTTTAGTGCTAAAAGCCAAATTTGTCTTTATGGACTCTTTTATGTGCGTGATCTGCCCGCGAACCGAGCTAAGTTGCATGTCAAAATTTGAAAAAAATTCCATACTATCGCTACCAAGAGCTAGGATAAGCATATCGCTAATGATGGTTTTTCCGTTTTTAAATTTCGCCGAGATCTTGCCATCAGGTAAAACCTCATAGCTCTCAAACTCATATCCAAGCAAGATATCAGCGCACTTGCTTGCCGCCTTGCACATCTTACGCGGTCTAGCCTTGGCACCTTCTTTTATAAAGGCACTAGGATAAGGAGCACTATTTAAATTTATATCAAAAACTCCATTTTTATCATCAAATTTAAGCCACTCTTCTAATCTTACTAAAAGCTTTTCATCGTGCGCATAGTCTATGCACCCCTTAAATTCGCACTCTTCCTTGCGCATAGTCTTTTTATAAAACCTAACCGCTTGTAAAAACGCGTTCATGTGCATCCTGCCAAGCTCTACTTCAGGCTTTGTGATAAGCGGCATCAAAATTCCACAGTGATTGCCCGAGCCGTTTGTAGCGATATCTTCGCATTTTTCAGCTATGGTAACCTTTACGCCAAGCTCGGCTAGCTTATAAGCGCTCACACATCCTGCCACTCCGCCACCTATGATAAGCGCGCTCTTTGGAGTTTTGTCGCTACTTTGGATATCAAATCTACTAAACCATGGATTTTTAACGTCGTGGCTTGCGGTTTCAAGGGTGGCGCTTATCATCTCGCGCTTTTTGCCAAAGCCTTTTTGTAAATTTACTTTAAAACCGTTTTTAGCAAGTGCATTTTGCACGGCTTTAGCACTAGAGTAGGTTCGTAAAATGGCTCCAGATTTACTTAAATTTGCAACTTCTTTAAAGACTTCATCGCTCCACATATCGGAATTCTTGCTAGGTGCAAAGCCATCCATAAACCAGATATCAGCCTTAAAATCAAGCTCAGGCAAAATTTGATCTATCTTGCCAAAGCACAGATCAAGCGTGATACGTGAATTTGCAAAATTTAGCCGATGAAATCCTCGTATAAGAGGAGGATAGTTGCTTATAAGCTCACTTGAAAGCTCGTTAAAAACGCCTAAATTTTCATAAATTTTAGCAAGATCTTCCTTGCTTATAGGATTTGCTTCGATACTCACGTAATGTAAAAATTTGCTTGAGTTTTTGAATTTATCTAGTGTTGTTAAAAAGTTAAGCCCTGCTCCAAAGCCGGCTTCAGCGATGATAAATTTCTGCTTACTATCCCAAATTTCATCAATCGCACTAGCAAACACATATCTGCTCTCGCCTGCAGGATCGTCGCTGTTAAAGTATATGTCGCCAAAATCCTCGCTATATGCGATGCTCTCTTTAAAAGAAATTTTGGCTGTTTTCATTGCTGATTTGCAAAATAGACATCAACACCGTCAGCGATACCTTTAGCGATCGCATCTTGGTAGTTTGATTTGCCTATGAGCTTGCCCTCATCAGGATGCGAGATATAACCCACCTCAAGCAAGACAGCAGGCATAAGCGCACCTACTAGAACCCAAAACGGCGCTTCTCTTACTCCGCCATCAACAACCTTTGAATTTATCTTTTTAGTGCGTGCAAGCACCTCTCGCTGAATGTCTATGGCAAGCTTGTTTGAAGCGATGATTTTTTCTCTGTTTAAGAAGTTTAAAAAGGTCTGTTTGGAGAAGAAATTCATCTCATCTATGTCTGATTTGTTTTCAAGTGCGGCTACGTTTTTGCTGCGCTCGCTTCTTGCAGGAGAAAGGAAAAACGTCTCGATACCCTGCATAACAGCGCCTTTTTCTTTATTTGGCGCGGCATTTGCATGAACGGATATGAAAAGATCGGCGAGTTTATCGTTTGCAAGCTTTGTTCTGCTTCTAAGATTGATAAATTTATCCTTTGTGCGGGTGTAATACACCTTGTATCCACGCTTTTTAAGCTCATCTCCCGCCTTAAGAGCTATGCTTAAGACGATATTTTTCTCTTTAAGTTTTGCGCCGCCTATCGCACCGGGATCATCGCCGCCGTGTCCTGCGTCAAGGACTATGATCTTGTTTGATGTACTAATCTTAGTTTTAACTATTTTTTTAGATAGATTAGAATTTTGTTTTTTACTCTTATCGTCTTTAAGTTCAGTTTTTTGCTGACTTTTTGAATTTGATGCTAAATTTTCCAATTCCACTTTATCAAGCGCGAAAAATATAGAATTTTGTTTTATTTTGAAATTTATTTTTTGCTCTTTTTTGTGAGAAAATACGACTCTGATAGTATTTTTATCAAACTGGCTTACCTTGATCTCATCAGATATTATATTTTTAAAAGCTTGAGGCTTACTTATCCAGACTCTGTTTAAGTCATACACATTTCTAAAATGGTTTTTTGAATTCAGTTTAAAATGTTTTATACTACTTTCAAAAATAGGACTACTAAATTTTATCTCCAAGCCATTTGGATGTTCGATAACTTTTAGAATTTGAATTGATTTATTTGAGTAATTTTCTTTAGCTGTTATTAATGGCTGATTTGATCCCTTTGACTCTTTTTGTAACTTTTTATTATTTTTACTATCTTTTTGCGCCGCTTGTACTAATGACTCCAGCTCTCTTTCATACGGATTAGAGCCTAATCCTAATGCTTTTGAGCTTTCAATCAGTCTTTTTAATATCTCGACTCTGATTTTATCATCATTATCTATGACGGACTTTATATATAATCCCTTCATATCCTGATGGAGTTCAAGCTTGATAGTTTTATTTGCCTTTAGAAATTTATCGTCAAAATTCTTTATCCTAGCATCAAAAGTAGAGCAAATTCCCACTGTAGCAATAAACAAAAAAAATAAAATAACCCTAATTATTTTCGCCATGTATTAGTTTTTTAAAAAGCTCTTTTACACTGATTATCTCGTTTAGCTTATACCCATTTGCACCAGTAAAAAATAGTCCGGTTTCTTTAACTCCTGAAAATGCGTCAAAAAGCCTATCGGCTATACAATACCCGACCTCTTTAGCCTCTTTGCCGCGTTGACAAGGCGCCACACAATTACTGATACAACTTATCTTTGGACCAGCCTTTTTATCCACTAAGTCTAATAAATTAGTCCTTACTCCGCGTGCAGGATATCCAACCGGACTTTTAATAAGCTCGATATCCTCTTTTTTCGCATTCAATATCACATCCTTAAAATCTTTGCTCGCATCGCACTCGTGAGTACCTATAAATCTCGTTCCCATCTGCACTCCGTCAGCACCGAGATCACAGACTCTTTTTATATCATCTTTATCCCAGATGCCGCCCGCCGCAAAAAGCGGAAAATCGCCCCACTCTTTTATCTCATCTTTAACAGGTTTTATTAGATTTTCAAGTTGATACTCTGGATCTAGGCATTGCTCGTATGTAAAGCCTTGATGTCCTCCGCTAAGAGGTCCTTCTAAAATCACAGCATCAGGAAGACGGTTATATCTCATTGTCCAACGTTTGCAGATGATCTTAAGAGCTTTAGCGGAAGATACTATCGGAACTAATGCTACGTCTTTGAAATTTTGTGTGAATTCTGGCAAATTTGTAGGTAGTCCTGCTCCACTTATTATTATATTTATACCGTGTTCGCAGGCATCTTTTACGGTTCTGGCATAATCGTTGCTGGCATATAGTATATTTACTCCAAGAGGCAGATCTCCGCAAATTTTTCTAGCATTATCAATTACAGCCTTAAGACCCTCACGTGAATAGAAATTTTCACTTCCAAGCGGTTTTGAATTTAGCTCTTTGGTTATATGTGCTCTATTTTCATAATATCCGGTACCAACAGAGCTTATTACTCCTAGACCTCCTTCCAAGCTTACGTTGCCAGCCAGCTTGTCCCAACTTATACCAAGCCCCATTCCGCCTTGAATTATTGGGTACTTTATCTCATATTTTCCAATTTTTATCGATTTAAACTCCATCTACTACCTTTAGTTTTGCGAATTTTCTCTTGCCTACTTGTAAAATATACTCTCCAACGCTAAGTTTTAACTGTTCATCGGAAATTTTCTTTTGATCTATACTAACCGCATTTGCACTTATATCTCGTCTTGCTTGAGAATTTGTAGAGCTTAATTTACAATGAACCAAAGCCTCGACTATCCAAACTGGAGCCTTAAGATTAAATTCTTCAAGCTCTGCTGGAATTTGATTTTGAGTATGAACTCGGTCAAATTCAGCCTTAGCCTCGTTGGCAACCGATTCGCCATGATAGCGTGCCGTTATTTCTAATGCAAGAGCCTCTTTTACAGCCTTTGGATGTGCTTTGCCACTATCAACATCATCTTTTAGACTCTTTATCTCATCCACACTTTTATCACTCAAAAGCTCATAGTATCTCCACATAAGATCATCGCTAATGCTTAAAATTTTACCAAACATATCATTTGCATTATCCGTTACTCCTATATAATTACCCAAGCTTTTACTCATCTTATTTACGCCGTCAAGCCCTTCAAGAAGCGGCATCATTATAACCGCTTGCTCTTTTCCGATATTATAAATTCTTTGCAGAGTTCTACCCATTAGAAGGTTAAATTTCTGGTCTGTTCCTCCCATCTCTATATCGCATTTCATAGCTACGCTATCATAACCTTGTAAAAGAGGGTATAAAAACTCACTTATGGATATGGAGCTACCGGACTTAAATCTCTTCTCGAAATCATCACGCTCAAGCATTCTAGCCACGGGAAAAGTGCTTGTTAGCTCAACAATACCTGCCGCTCCAAGCTCGTTACACCACTTTGAGTTAAACATT
Organism: Campylobacter sp. RM16187; assembly: GCF_025319965.1. Lineage (NCBI taxonomy): Bacteria > Pseudomonadati > Campylobacterota > Epsilonproteobacteria > Campylobacterales > Campylobacteraceae > Campylobacter > Campylobacter sp. RM16187. The sequence goes on along the minus strand of NZ_CP012549.1, from coordinate 635,640 downwards.
ATTACGGTTTTTTTAGGATCTAAAATTTTAAAAACCTGCTCTTCGTAAGTTTTGGCATTTTTAGCCACAGTCTCTTTGTCAAGCTTCTTTCTAGTGGCTGATTTACCGCTTGGATCGCCTATTTGACCGGTAAAATCACCTATCAAAAACTGCACTATAGCGCCATGCTTTTGAAGAAATGCCATCTTAGTAAGCACTACGGAGTGACCTAGGTGAAGGTCTGGCGCAGTAGGATCAAAGCCTGCTTTTACATAAAAATTTTCGCCTTTTTCATAATATCTTTTTACAAGCTCTACAACCTGCTCTTCGCCAATTATCTCTGCAACACCCTTTTTTATCTCGTCTATAATTTTTGCAATATCAGCCACTTCTTCTCCTTAAATTTTAATTATACGCATCATCAAGAGATACAAATTCCATTATCTTATAACGATCCCTTAGTCTCTCTTTAATATCATTCACATCCAAATTCTCATTAAGCTCTATGGTGAGATTAAATACGTCTGCTGCAATATCATTTGCCTCGGAAAGCGTTATAGTAACCAGATCCACCTGTAATCTAGCCAAATAAGTTAAAAACTCCGCCAAAGAACCGCGACGATTTTCTAGACTTAATATGATCTTATATCTATGAGGAGCATTTCTAGTCCATTTTACAAAAATCATCTCATTCTTATATTCGGCTAACTTCATAGCACGCTCACATAGCTTATGGTGAACGGTTACGTGATGATCATTTCTAAAGCCCATAATATCATCGCCTCTTTTTGGATTGCAACAGTAATCAAACTCTACACTGCTTATTTTATGGTTTGAATAGATAACTATATGATCAAATTTCTGCTTTCTAACAAGATATTTATCTGTTAAAGCAAGAGCAAATGGACGATCTTTTTTGATATATTTCTTAAGCGCATTTACGACATCTTGAAGGTATACGGAGTCATAGGCGGCTCTAAATACTCTTTTTGTCATCTTTTCGCTCTCAAGCCAAACAAGGATTCTATTAGTAGATACCCCAAAAATTCCACTTAAAATTTCAAGTGCGACGATATTGTTTATATCCTTGATTTTCTGCTTACAAAGCGATCTTATGGTAGCCTTTGCCTTGCCTGTTTTTACGCTTCCAAGCCAAGAGCAGCGATATTTTGGCTCGTCTCCTGTGACAATATTTACTATATCTCCATTTTTTAGCTCGGTTAGAAGCGAAACTCTAATGCGGTTTACATAAGCCTCTTTAGCATGCAGTCCTATCTCGGTGTGAATCTCATAGGCATAATCAAGCGCAGTAGCTCCGCGCGGCAGAGTAAAAATATCTCCCTTTGGCGAATAAACGGCAATATCCTCTACGTATAGGCTATCTTTTGCATACTCATATAGCTCTTCAGGGTTATTTTCACTCTCGTTTTGCATACCGATATCACTTAGCCAATCAAGCTTAGGATTTAAAAATCCTCCGCTTTTATACTTCCAGTGGGCTGCAACTCCGTATTCTGCGGTCTTGTGCATATCAAAGGTGCGAATTTGGACTTCAAAAATGCTTTTATTATCAAAAATTGTAGTATGAATAGTTTGGTATCCATTTTGTTTAGGAAGTGCGATATAGTCCTTAAATCTTGATATAAGAGGGTTAAAATTTATATGTAAAAGCCCGAGTGCCAAATAACAATCATGAGGCTCTCTGACTAAAATTCTAGCCGCAAGAAGATCTAAAACCTCCTCTATGGATATTCCCTTTCTTTGCATCTTAAGATAGATGGAATAGTGATGCTTTACACGCTTTTGTATATCAAAACTGCTTTCATTAAAACCGTTTTGAAGTAAAATTTGACTAATCTTTTCTATAAACGAATTTAGCTTTAACTGAAGCTCTTGCTTATGCTCATCTACATATTTGTCTATTTTTTTATACTCTTCAGGAAGTGCATATTTAAAACTTATATCCTCAAGTATATTTTTTATGGAAGAGATTCCTAGTCTGTGAGCAATAGGAGCATAAACCATAAGAGTCTCTTCTGCGATTCGCTTTTGCTTTTCGGGTCTTAAAGCATCTAGGGTTATCATATTATGAAGTCTATCGCAAAGCTTTACTACAAGCACACGAACATCTTCAATAGACACTAAAAGCATCTTACGAAATGTCATAGCAGAGGCTGCTAGACGCTCGTTTGACTCAGAACTGGCCAGCTTATCCTCCCTAATGGCTACAATTTTAGTAAGTCCCTCTACCAGCTTTGCTACCTCTTCTCCAAATTCCTCTCTGACAGTCTCAGTAGAGCAATCCGTATCCTCCACTACATCGTGCAAGATAGCAGATATTATCATACTCTCATCACCACCCATATGAGCCACGATAGAAGATACCAATATAGGGTGTATCGCGTAAGGCTCTCCGCTCTTTCTAAATTGCCCGGCATGAGATGTTATACAGCAGCTAATAGCCTTTTCTATGTTTGGGGTAATATTACAAAGAGAGGCTAAAATATCTCTAGCACCGGCTACATCCTTACAAACAACTATATCTTCAATGAGTTGTTCTAAAAAAATCCCGCTATTTTGCTGTTTCAATGATAGCCTCTAGACTAATTTTTCCTTCGGCAATTTCGCAAAGTGCAATATCTGCAAATTTCATCTTGCTTACATCTTTATCAAGCAAACTTTTAGCTCCTGCAGCCAAAGCTTCTGCGCGTTTTGCCACTACTAAAGATAGCTTATATCTATCACCTTCAACCGTTTTTAATGCTTTCGCGGCCACCTCTTCTATTCTCATTATTTCTCCTTAATCTTTATTTTAATTTTTTACTACCGAACAAAGTGCGTTTTCATCACCTTTAATAATGCTTAATAAATTTCCGTCCTTAAACATATTGCATACTAAAATCGGCAGTTTGTTATCCTTAGCAAGCGCTATGGCTGTATCGTCCATAACCTTGATGTTGTCGTTCATTGCCAGTTCGTAAGTAAGCTCTCTTAGCAGTTTTGCATCGTCAAATTTCTTCGGATCCTTATCATAAACTCCATCAACTTTCGTGGCTTTGATAATCATATCCGAATCGATCTCGATAGCCCTTAAAGTTGCCGCCGTATCAGTTGTAAAAAACGGATTTCCCGTTCCTGCGGCAAAGATTACCACGCGTCCTTTTTCAAGGTGTCTTTGTGCACGTCCCACGATAAATGTTTCGCAAATCGCCTCCATCTTGATGGCGCTTTGAACGCGAACGCTTAGACCCGATTTTTCAAGCGCCTCTCTCATGGCAATTGAGTTTATAACGGTTGCAAGCATACCCATATGATCGCCGCTTGTGCGTTTGATGATACCGTCTTTTGCGGCACTCACGCCTCTTATAATATTTCCGCCGCCTATAACTATGCCTACTTCAACGCCGTTTTCGACAAGCTCTTTTATCTGCTTGGCGATAAATTTTAAAACTAAATTATCTATACCAAACCCACTCTCTCCAGCTAATGCCTCACCCGAAAATTTGACTAAAATTCGCTTTTTACGCTCCATAAATTCTCCTTAAAATTCAAGCATTTTAGCAAAAAAGTGTTTAAATTCTGCTAATCTTTTATCTCAAATATCTATTTAAGGGTTATCATTTCAAGCGGATCTATATGGTAATTTTTTTGAGTTACTTCAAATGTTAGATCTTTTGATACTCGTCCTATAACATAGCCTTTTTGAACCTTTTTGCCAACTTTTACAGTAGGCGCTATTTGGCTAAGATGTGCATAGATAGTATGAATTCCGTTTGCATTTTCTATAATTACAACCTTATCCAGCATAGCCGTATCCTTTGCGAATACAACTTTGCCATTTAATACGCTTTTTACCTTTGCATCAGCGGTTTGAGAGCTTAGCACTACGGACTCATTAAAAATTTTAATATTATATATAGGATCGATATAGTTTCCGAATTTTTGCTTAACAGTAAAGCTATCAAGAGGGGCTATCGTCTTTTCTCCGCTATATTTTTTCACCAAACTTGCCTGATAGCTTGAGCCCACTTGCTTAACAGAACCATTGTTTTTTTCATCTTTAGTATCTTTATCTTTTTTATGCTTTTTATCTTTTTTTGTTTTTTCGGCTTCTTTTTGCTCCGCTAGCCTCTTTGCCTCTTCAATCTCTTGTCTTGCGACTATTTTAAGCTCCTCTAGAGTCTTTCTTATCTCTTTTTGCTGCTCTTGAATCATAGATAATTTTTTAGAATAGCTCTGCCTATCTTGCTTTAAATTAGCCACGGTCTTAGACTGTTCACTTTGAAGCAACGCAAGCTCCGTTCGCTTTTGTTTATAAGTTTTTAAATCAGCCTGTATATTTTGTATCTTATCATTTTGATCTTTGATTGAATTTGTGGTCTTTTCATAATCCTTAACTAAATTTTTGAAATCATCTTTTATCACGCTATTTAAATTAGCCAAAATTTCAGTTGCGATTATGCTTTCGTTGCTATCCTCATACTCTTTTGGTGCAATAAGATCAAACGCAAAATGATCTGATATTATACGTATCATATTTTGCTCTATAAGTCTTTGATTTTGCAAGAGTTCGCTATTTTGTTCATTTAGCTTTTTAAGCTCGCTATTTGCACTGCTTGCTCTATTTTCAAGCTCAGCAATCTGAGCTAATAACTCTTTCATTTTAGAATCTATTTTCTCTAGTTCCGACTCTCCATCCTTGATGTCTTTAGCTAAGTCATCTAATTTTTTATTTAGCTTACTTGCTATTTGATTTGAAAGTTGCAAAGATGACGTCTGCACTTTAATTTTATCATCAGTACTAGCACAAAATGATGCTCCTAAAAAAAATAATAAAAATAGTAAAATTTTCATATGCTGTTCTTTTTAGCCTCTCTCATAACCAAAGAAACTGCTATTATGCTAAGCGCCAAAGATATGGCAAGTAGCCTACCTCCTTCATATATTATGTCCACGTTAGGAATTTTTAAACCAACCTCATCCATCATAAAACTTACAACATTAAAATCAGGCAGCAAATAGTAAAATACGGTAACAATAATAGTAGCAATAATAGAATCAACTACAGCCATCTTATATAGCACTCCTGATTTTAGCCAAAAAGATGCGCCAAAGAGAGTCATGATGTCTATTCGTTCCTTATGCTCGTATAGCCAAATTCTCATCTGTTTTAGCACTAGCATAAGTCCTAAAATAACAATTAAAATAGAAAAAATTTCAGATATTTTTTTAATTAGATTTAAAATTTTATAAATCTTATTATGAGTCTTTGAAAATGTCTCCACTCTACTAACGCCATTTACTTTCAAAAGCTTTGCTTTAATCTCCTCCATATATTCAACACTTGGAAAAATTTGCAGTTTAATGGAGTAAAATTTAGGTAAAGAATTCTGTAAAATATTTAAATTTTTGGCTGAAATATCCTTAGAAAGTCTATCTAAAACCGATTTTGTACTCAATCTCTCGATGGATTCAAAATCACTTACCAAAGGCTTTATATTAGAGCTATTCAGATCTTTTGAGCTAACTACTATGATATTATAATCCTCACTCATAAGTTTTTCATAATCTTTTATGACATTACCCACAAGAGTTATAAACTGGATACAAAAAAGAAGAGCAATAAGAGGAAAGATAACTCCGAAATGATTTTTAAGAGATCTCATGCACGCCTCCGTTTTCTATCACGAAGTGGCGATAATGCACTCTTAAAGTAGACGGGATTTTATGAGTTACAACTACCACGCAGGTGCCTAAAAACTCTCTTGCAGAGCGTAAAAGCGACCATATAACATCGCTTGAATAGTCATCTAAATTTCCAGTAGGCTCATCGCATAAAAGCAAATTTGGATTATGTGCTAAAGCCCTTGCCATCGCTACTCGCTGCTGCTCTCCTCCGCTTAGCTCAAGAGGAAATTTATGAGCTTTATGCAGTAAATTTACATGCTTTAGCAGCTTATGAGCTTGATTTTTACATACATTATGCGCAAGCCCTTTTATCATAAGCGGCAGCATCACGTTCCTCTCGACACTCCACTCATTTATCAGGCGGTAATTTTGAAATATGATCCCAATTTTTTGCCTAACTTCACTAAGTTTTTTTTGGCTTATATTGTTCATATTAGCAAGACAAACCTCAAGAGAGCCGGAATATGGCTTAATCTCACCGTAAAGCGATTTAACGATAGTTGATTTACCGCTACCGCTTTTTCCTGTTATTATCACAAAATCACTAGCGCTTATATCTAAATCCACATTTTGGACTATAAGTTCATTTTGATTATACCCGAGAGAAAGACCATGAGAACTAATAATCTTTTGCATTAGCCAAATACTCCTTTAATGCGAAATGCGCATTTAAATTTTCTCTCGTTAAAAGCGGCTTTTTTATAAAGTATTCGCACTTTTGAGGGGTGATTAGGATATAGCACTGCTCAGGCTGAGAAAATGCTCCAAAAGATATACGAAGCAAAATTTCATCTTCGCTTTTCTCAAATTTCTCCTCAATATGCAAGAAGCAGTCATCTTTTTTTATAGTTATATTTTTAAAGTTTTTTGATATGGCTTTAACATCATAATTGCTATCAAATTTCATCTCGATAAGTGTTTTTAAGGGCTCGCTTTTTATTTCGCACTCAAAAGTTACATCATATATGTCTTTAAGCTGTTTTTTCCATCTATCCTCATATTTACTTGAAACATTAAGATATTTATTTTTATCCACAATAAGTTTTGAGCTATGCAAATTTAAAAGCTGAGATATAGTGTACTCTGTATAATTTCTACTATCACTTCTAAGCTCGAATCTACCGCCTATTTTAAGAGTTCTTTCGCACTCTTTTATAAATTTTTCAGAAACTACTCGCCTATGAGGAGCGTCATCCCAGGGCACAGGAAAGTGAAGGAAAATCTTATCTATAAAATTTGAATCAATTAAAGACAAAAGCAACCTAGCATCGCTATTAATAAGTACTATATTGTTTAAATTTTTACTTTTTGCGAGTTTTGCCACCTGCTCTATTGATGGCTTATATACTTCGATTCCTATAACCAAAGTATCAGGATTTTTTTCTGCTTGCCAGAGTAGATGTCTACCGGAACCAAATCCTATCTCTATAAAAATTTTAGATAGCCTTGGCTCTTTTAAAATTTTTAAAAGCTCTTTAGTATCTGAAATATAAGTAGTTTTTTGCGTTAAATGAGTTTTTTTTACAGCTATTGCCTCACTTAAAACTTCTTGGCAATTTAGCTCTTTAAATTTAACCAAAGCCTTTTGCAGCAGCCCTACTTGAGCAGGTCTCGTGATCTTATCGCCTTTTACTAAAAAGCCATTTTTATGCTCTTTCAAAGTCACAAAAAACTCTTCAATTCCACTTTGAGTATAGATAATAGTAGAGTTTCTGCCTCTTGCTTCCCATGCAAAAACCACCTCATCCTGAATAATCGGGTAGGCTAAAGATTTTAAATTTTTAGTTATAAAATTTGGCATTATTCTATAATTACCATAGCTTTATGGGATTCATCAGAACTTATGCCATACTCGTCTATAGCTATAACTTTATATGTATATTTTAGACTATAATTGACATCAGTATCTATAAATTCATTATTGGTTATATTTGTAAATCTTCTCTCTCCTTCTCCGCCTTCCCTGATTACAGTATAGCTTCTAGCCTCCTTTGGTCCGCTCCACTGAACTTTTACAGCCGAACTATCAGCTACTATGGATGATATTATAGGAGCGTCTATGGCCGCCAGAGTTGATCCTGTAACGGCTTCATCGGGCTTTTTAGACTCAAGTCCGTCTTTATCTACAATAGTAATCTTATATAGCCTTGTAGCGCCATTTTCGTTAATTAAATCCTCGTAGCTATTTGTTTTGGTTTTAGCAAGATATGTATATGGCAAAAATTTATTTGAAGTGCTATAAATTTTGTAGTATCCAAAGTCTTCGCTCGCCACGCTATCCCATGTGATAATAATCTTTTTTGGAGCATTTGTAGTAGCTTGTATATTTACAACTTTGTTTGGAAGGGGTTTTGTAGTAGAATCAACTATCTCGCTTGGTTTAGATATAACTCCCGTGCTTGTTTTTACAAAAACTCTATATTTATACCCTCTGCCTGATTTTACGCTATCATCGATATATTCGGCATGAAGCCTTCCTTTAATTTCTGCTATCTGTCTCCAATTATCTTTACCAATATCAGCTTTTTCCACTATATAAGATACAACCCTTAAATCAGGATGCGGACGCCATATTAACTTCACACGCTCCGGCAAATTAGTAAGAGCTCTTAAAAAAGGCACCGACTCTATAAGAGGTCTAGTACTTACACTTATAACTACACCTGGATTTGAAATTTGCTTGTTTGCGTTATAAGTTCTCATCTCATATGAATATGTAGTCTCTGGAGCCAAATTTGAATCCACATAATGACTTGCAAAACGATCTTTTATATCGGCTACAACCTTCATTTTACTGCTGTTTTCGTTAGAATTTGATCTGTAAAGATAGTATCCTGCTACATCTGTTGTGGTGGTAGGAGTCCATTCAAAGCCTATTTCAGTCATATCGCTAATAGTTTTTAAACTAGTAACAGTGGGCAAATTTGAATTGATTTGTGTAGGTGTACTAGGCGAGACACAGCCAGTGATTACAACTGCCAAAGATAGCATCAAGCCTTTTAAAATCGATCTTTTCATCAACTATCTCCTTATTAAATTTATTAAATAAAATTTCATTAAAGTCATCCCAAAGCGGAGCTACAAATTCCATCCTTTTACCTGTATTGGGATGAGTGAAGTAAAGCCCGTAGGCGTGGAGCATAACTCTTTTTATTTTATCGTTTTCGCTCTTAAACCCATATAAAGTATCGCCCAAAATATGGCGGTTAATGCTGGCTAAATGAACTCTGATCTGATGAGTTCTGCCAGTAAAAAGCTTAGCTGCTATTAAATTTACTCCGCTCTCTTGAATCAAATTTAAAAAGGCACTCTTAGCGCTTCTTCCGTCAATTGTAATAGCTTTTTTTAAACGATTATTCGGATTTCTCCCTATTTTTCGCTCTATCACACACTCCTCTTTAAGTGGCAAATCAGTAATCGCAAGATAAATTCTGCCCATTGTCTTATCGCTTAACTGAGCCGAAAGCGCTACGTGTGAACGGTTGTTTTTAGCCACGACTATAGCTCCGCTAGTGCCCTTATCAAGCCTATGAACAATGCCCGCTCTACTCTCTCCGCTTAAAGTAGATAGTAAAAAGCCTTTTTTTCCAAGCCAGTCTACAAGCGTAGCCTCTTTAACGCTGGGAGCTGGGTGAACAACTAAATTTGGTGGCTTATTAAGCACTATCAAATCATCATCTTCATATAAAGTAGGCACTTCAAATTCCGCACTAAAATTTAAATTTTCATCATTTGATTCTAAAATTTTTACATCTATAACGTCATCTAGTCCAAGCTTAGCTGAGCCTTTTAATATGGGCTTTGAATTTAGGCTTACACAGCCATTTTTAATTAAATTTAAAATTTGATTTCTTGAGATTTTAAGCTCTTCAGACAAAAATAGATCTACTCTTTTGCCTATATCTTTACTCTCTTTTACAGATATTTGATTCAACCGTTTCCTTTTTGGTGTTATAATTCCGCTAAAAAAGGCGAAAATTTGATAAGAATTGATAGGCGAATTTTAACTCATTTTGACTTTGTTCAACCAATCTTGATACTACCTATTATAATTTTATCATATATTTTAGTTTCGGAAGCAAATTCTATTCTATCAAATAAACAGCTTATATATTTCAGTATAGGACTGCTCGCGTTTACATTTTTTTTCCTGCTTCCCATAAGAAGGCTTGAATGGCTAATACCGGCATTTTACTGGCTATGTATAGCGCTTTTAATAAGCGTGGATCTATTCGGAGTAACAAAACTCGGCGCAAAACGCTGGCTTGAAATCCCTTTTGTGCATTTTACTATTCAGCCCTCAGAGATAATGAAGCCATCGTTTTTACTTATGATGGCATACCTAGTAAAGCATCGCCCTCCGGGAATTAACGGTTATGGGCTCAAGGATTTTTTAAGACTTAGTATATACATAATCCTACCTGCATTTTTGATTATGAAAGAGCCTGACCTTGGCACTGCCTTGATCCTCATAATTATGGGATATGCGATTTTATTCATCATAGGGGTAAATAAAAAAATATGGCTTAGCATAGCCGCCGGTATAGTCATATTGGCTCCTTTAATATATGAAAATTTGCACGACTATCAGAAAAAAAGAATCAATGATTTTTTAAGCGAAGAATCAAGCTATCACGTTCGCCAAAGCATAGTCGCCATAGGAAGCGGTGGACTTACCGGAAAACCAAAAGATGAAGCCACTCAAACGCACTTTAAATTTTTGCCAATTGCAACTAGTGATTTTATCTTTTCATATACTATCGAAAGGTTTGGTTTTTTGGGGGCATTTACGCTGATGATGTTTTACGGATTTTTAATCACTCATCTGCTTAGCCTAAACTACGGTCTTAAGGATGATTATTTTACGCAGGTTATCACGACCGGAATTGGAATTTTGATATTTATCTATGTAAGCGTAAATATCATGATGACTATCGGTTTTGCACCTGTTGTGGGTGTGCCACTACCATTTTATAGTTACGGCGGAAGCAGCTTTGTGACCTTCTTAAGCCTATTTGGAATTTTGCAAAATTTGCTTACATTTAGGTTTGATCCGACATACCGCTTTGTGAAGATAAAATTTTAATTTAAGCCAAATTCATGGCTTAAATTTATGCTTTCTTTAAAAACTCAGTCTTAAGTACGATAACTCCCATTTTATCGATCTTGCACTCAACTTCCTTGTCGTTTCCAGTTAGCTTAATGTTTTTTGCCATTGTTCCTCGTTTAAGAGTTGCGCCTGCACCTTTTACCTTAAGATCCTTGATGAGAGTTACGTTATCTCCTGCGTTTAATTCTGTTCCGTTTGCATCTTTTGGCATATTTTCTCCTTGTAAAATTTCAGCCATTATAGCAGGTAATTTCCATAAAAGCTAAAATTTACCGCCTCTTAAAATTTCCATAGGCAAGACGCCGAATTTCTCTTTAAATATCTTAGTAAAATGCGCAAAACTTCTATATCCGACTATCTTTGCGGCCTCTTTTATGTTTATATCGTTTTGCTCAAGAAGACTCTTAGCTATCTTGAGGCGTTCATCTTGCAAAGCTCTATGAATCGTCGTGTTAAAGCAGTGTTTAAACCCGTTTTTAAGCTTAAATTCGTTCGTAGCGCAAAGGGTTGCAAGCTCTTTTATAGTAGGTGGATTTTGTATATCTTTAAGCAAAATTTCTCTTGCTTTATGTATCAGCTTCAAATCATCTTCGCTGTATCTAAATTTGTCGCTATCTTTAGTCTTTGCCTCTGCAAAACTTTTATAAACCATCTCTAAAATTTTAGACTCTATAAAAATTTCTCTCATCTTTCCGCTATAAATTTTAGAGTTTGCAAGCTCTTTTAGTATCAAATTTTGAGTCAAATTGGCATCCGTTATCCTAGCGCAAAACTCATCATCTCTGCCCAAAATTTTAAAAATTCCCAGCTCTTTGATGAGAGAATTTTCAATTATTATCGACTGGCTCTTGTAGCTTTTGCCCTGATGCTTGCTTGTCGCCATAAAACTATCGTTTATACTGCCCATACACAGCTGTCCCGGCTTTAAAACAAGGCTATCTTTTGACCAGCTTAGGCTGTTTGCACTCTGCCCAACATTAAAGCATAAAAAGGAGTGCGGGCTCTTCTTTGAGAGATACCTTAAATTTTCGCTATATCTTATATCGTAAGAGCAGTAGCCAAGTCCGCTTCCGGTATCGTAATACTCAAGTTCGCAGCTTAAATTTTCATCTTTAAATGAAATTTCTTTATATCTTTTCTCCTCGCCAAATTCAACTCTGCACTCAAATTCATCAAAAAATTTATCAAGCCTTCTGCTTTCGCTCATAGTCTCTCCGCAAATTTGAAAATAATCCGATTAACGCTACCTTTTAATCCTTTTAGCGATATTTTTGTATTGATAATAATTATCCCATTATAGTAAAATGAAACTTAAATATTTTTACAATCAGGAGTTAAAGTGAAAGCTAAATACCTAAAAGTTGCAGCCGTTATCTCTTTAGCGGCATGCCCATATATCTCTGCAGCAGAGAGCGTATCTCTTGGCGAGGTTAAAGTAACCGCAAACAAAATAGAAGAAAAACTAAAAGATATCCCACAAAGTATCAGCGTGATTGACGGTATAGAAGTAGAAGAAAAAGGTATAAAAACCATAGAAGACCTGCTAAAAAGCGTGCCTAGTATATCAACCACAACGGGGCTTCACGGAGGAATTTTTACAAGAGGACTCAACGGCTCGATATTTACTAGAACAAATCCTGTCACGATCTTCATAAACGGCGTAGCGCACGGTAATCAATTCGGAGCATACGTGCCTATCACAAACATAGAGAGAATCGAAATCCTAAAAGGTCCGTCAAGTGCGATCTACGGCAAAGACTCTATCGGCGGCGTTATAAACGTGGTCTTAAAAGAGCCTAGCAACGAGTGGTCCGGAAGTGTCGGCGCAGAGTACGGCTCATATAAATACAGAATCGGCGCCTTTGAGGCAAACGGCGCACTTGTAGATGACGTGCTATATCTTGGGCTAAACGGCTCAGCGTCCAAAGATCAAGGCTGGATCACAGACGAGATAACAGGCAAGAAATCAAACGGCAAAGAGCTTAACAACTTCGGGCTAAATTTGAAATTTATGCCTACGGATAGGCTATCTTTTAAGCTTTTTGCAGATAGATACTACAAGAAATTTAACGGCACGGACGGCATAGTCATCCCTTATGACAAATTTAAAAGCTTCAAAAGAGACGATGTCAAAACAACAAGGCTTGAAAGCGAAACATACTCTCTTGAAAAGTCAAATTCTGTAGCTTTAAACGCTACTTATAATTTTGACACAGTAGATCTAAGCTCGATCACCACATATAAAAAGATAGATCAGTCAAGCAACTACGATTTAGATGCGGGAAGCAAGTATTTTCCGCACAACAACAATCTAATCATGTTTTCTGATATGAGAATTAAAAATTTATCTCAAGAATTTAGACTCTCAAGCAATAAAGAGCAAAATTTAAGATGGATAGCCGGGCTTTTCTTTGAAAACGAAAAGATAGATATAAAAAAAATGGGCATGCAGTTTATGATGATGGGAACGCCTACGGAAATGGATGCGCCTGCAAAGATGAACGGCAAAACAGCTTCAATCTTCGCGCAAGCCATATATCCTATCACTTCAAAGCTTGATCTAACGCTTGGCGGAAGATATCAAAAGATCAAAAAAGATATCAAGGTAGATACCTATATGTATCCCGTCGGCTCAAGTAAAACTGCGCCTTTTTACTCGCTTGAAAACGATGCAAGCTGGAACAAATTCCTACCAAAGATAGCTCTTGAATACGCTCTGCAAGATGAACTTAGCATTTATGCGATGTATGCCAAAGGCTATCTAGCGGGAGGATTTAACTCATTTCCCATGGGAGGAACAAAAGACGAGAATAAATTTGAGTCGCAAACCAGCGACAATTACGAAATCGGCATAAAAGGAGCTTATGATAGTTTTAGATTTTCAGCGGCTGCGTTTTATATGGATATAAAAGATACCCATATCTACATGATCGATCCTAAAAATCCGGCAAATTTCATAACAGGAAACGCCGATAAGGCAACCTCAATGGGCGTTGAGCTAGAAGGCGTAGTAAGAGCCACAAAAGAGCTTGCTATAAACATGGCTGCAAGCTTACTTAGAACAAAATACGGCAATTATATTAGCCCTAACGGCAAAAACAACAAAGGCAACAAAATCGAATACAACCCTGAGTATAAATTCTCGCTTGGAGCTTCGTATTATGCGCCGTTTGGACTATATGCAAGGATAGACGGTAACGTCATCGGAAAAACATACTTTGATCCTCAAAACTCAGTCGCTAGAGCAAGCTACTTCACCGCTGACGCTAAGATAGGCTATATGAAGAAAAATTTCGACGTATATCTATACACTAAAAACATAGCCGATAAAGAGTATCCGATGAATGTCTTTGATAGATCTTACGGCGTGCTTGTAGAGTATGATAAGGGCAGAACTTTTGGGCTTGGAGTTAAATATAGCTTTTAAAATTTGGCGTTAAATTCGGCGCCAAATTTCTATATCAAAGGAAAAATATGATAAATAAAATTTTAGCTACGCTATTTACGCTCGCAATACTAAACGCAGCGCACGCTCATGACTTTTGGGTGTTTGGAGAAAATACCGATAAATTTAGAGCCGATATAGGCTACGGACACAATTTCCCTCTTCAAGAGATGATACCCAAAGATGAGGCTAAATCCTTTGCCCAGCTTACAATCATCTCAAAAGACGGCGGCAAAACAGAGCTAATCCAAACAGGCGAAAACTACCACTACGAAGGAGAAAAGCTTAAAAAAGGAAGTTATATCCTAGTAGGCGAGTATAAAAGCACATTTTGGTCAAAAGACGCAAACGGCAAATGGTATATGGACAAGACAAAAGATCAGATAGCTGATGCCGCTTATTGCATGCAAGCTTCAATGTATGCAAAAGAGGTTGTAAATATTGACGGCGAACAAGATGAGTTTGTAACTAAAACCATAGGGCAAAAGCTGGAGATAGCGCCGCTTGAAAATCCTGCAAATTTCAAGATAAATAAGCCTTTTAAAGTTCAAATTCTGCTTGAAGGAAAGCCGCTTAAAACAGCTAGAATCGACGGAACATTTGATAAATTTTTAAAAGATAAATTTGCATTTTCGGCCACTACGGATTTAGAAGGCATAACCGAAGTTATGGCTTTAGCACCCGGCAAATGGATACTAAAAGTCATGCACAAAAGAGCCTTTGGTGAGAGTAAAAGATGCGATGAGGAGATACTGATCGCTTCGTTTACTTTTAAGCTAAGGTGATATTTGTGTGCAAATTTTAAGAATTTATACGAAATAAAATCAAATATCCCCTAAATTTAGGGGATATTTAAATATTAGTAAAAACCGCTTGGTTTTCCCGTTAGATCGATCTGATATTTTTCATCTGAGTGTAGTGCTCAAGTATGATTTTGTGCGTCTCTCTGCCTACACCTGAGTTCTTATATCCGCCAAACGGACTTCCGGCAGGAATTTGGTTATAGCAGTTTACCCATACGCGACCTGTTTCCATCGCGCGCGCAGTTCTTAGCGCTTTTGTGATGTCTTTAGTAAATACCCCGCCTCCAAGACCGTATTAGCTATCATTTACCATTTTGATAAGCTCTTTTTCGTTTTTAAATTTGATGATGACGCCTACAGGTCCGAAAATTTCCTTTTACACTAATCTTATATTGCTTTCTAAGCTTACACACAAAAGCATAATCTGTTTATATGAATTGATAGTGGTTTTAAATAATTAAAGCTCGTATTTATAGTAATTTTGTGAAATAATTTGAAGTTTAAAGATTGCTTAAAAAATAG
This sequence comes from Campylobacter sp. RM16187, assembly GCF_025319965.1. NCBI lineage: Bacteria > Pseudomonadati > Campylobacterota > Epsilonproteobacteria > Campylobacterales > Campylobacteraceae > Campylobacter > Campylobacter sp. RM16187. The sequence goes on along the minus strand of NZ_CP012549.1, from coordinate 620,093 downwards.
GTAATGGTGGGTTCACCAGAAGCCGAACCGTATCGTTTTAAGTCAATACCGATAAAGGTTTAAGGAAACTACTAAACCCTCTTGCCACCCCATTTGCCACCTAATAAAATTAGGTGAAAGTATGGTAAAAGGAAGTAAAAAGTATGTGAATAAAGGTTATGTGAATTTTTAAAAACAATTTATCCATTTTTCTCATTTTGATTCTATAGTCAATCACAATACAATTATCTCATATTCAAAAAATCTCTTTTTATTTTCGGCATATTTTTATACTTTATTTAATGGCATAAGAATTTTAGACTGTTTTATTATGGAAGTCTTGTGCATTTGTTACATAATATCACAAATCTTTTATTATTTTTCTAAGGTCTGTTTTTAACTAACCACATATACAATATGTATTTAATCTTATAATTATAATAATATTTTATTTGACTTTTTTATTTTTTAATCAAAGAGGTTTTAATATAATTATATAAATATTTAAATTGAAGTTAATATTTATATATGAAAGATTTAAAATATGAACGATTTGTATATTAAGATAGAAAATGATTTAAACGGTAGAGGAAATGATTTAGAACTTGACATAAAAAATATATCTAAAATGCTTGAAGGTAACAATAATTTTTTAGAAAATATAGGCATTGTAGAGTATGCTAAAAATTTATTAGATAAATGCTTTTATGACAGCTTTAATAATACATTATATTTTGCTAATGCAACTAGAATTGTTTCTTATAAAGACAATGAGCCTAAAGAATTGCGTCAGGTTTGGATTAGACCGGTGTACGATAATTTTTTTATAGAGCAATTAAATGGTAAATCACTTTCTTTTAGAGGTTATGTAAAAAGTGGCTTCTTTGTTGTAAATAAGATAAAAATAGTACCAAACTATAAAGGTGCAAAAAAAGAAATAGAAGAAGAGATAAATAGTGTTATCGTACATACTAAAAATTTAGGCAATTTTGGCAGCCATGATTTAAATTATAAAATAGATGAAACAGAATCTATGGTTAAAATTTCTCAAGACAATTTCCAAGAGTGGCAAAGCTATCTTGAGTGGAGAAAAAAATCGTAGAACAAAAATTAGTCGGGATAAAGTATAAATATATCAAGTTTAATGATGAAGATCAGTCTATTGTATTAAATCTTATAGTGCAGGATACAAAAGACTTTGACAAAATAAAAAAGTATCTAAAACGAGGGAATTTGGATATATTTGACAATTCATATTCACAAGAGGATACAAGGTTCGTATATAATCCAAAATATAAAGTCGGTCAGAATTTTAACAGCACTAGAATTTTAGGTGATTTAGAAGCCAAGTTAGACAACATAGTACCTACATATAAAAATAATCTTTACGAATATAATGTTGTTTTCAAAATAGATAAAGATTATATTGAAGAATACAACACTAATGTAAGCAGTGAAGAAGTTGATAGTTTTTTTAAAGATAAAAAAACTGGATTTTTAGCTACAAAAGAAGTTGGTGATTTTGCACTCATATCTCGTTTAAAGAGAGGTATAAATAAAGCCTTGCAAGATGAAAATATGGCACCAAATTTGCTCTTGTGGTTATTTGATATAACAAAAGCCGAAATACCAACAGATGAAGAGATAAACAAAGAGTATGTGTGGAAAAATTCCAACTTAAATGAGGAACAAAAAGTAGCAGTTCAAAAAATGCTAGCCACTAAAGATGTTTGTTTAATACAAGGACCTCCTGGAACCGGTAAAACTACCGTAATAGCCGAGGCGATATATCATTTTACGAAAAATGGGCAACGAGTATTGCTAGCATCTCAAACAAACTTAGCAGTTGATAACGTACTAGAGAGGCTAGCCAAAGACCCTTCTATAAGAGCAGTGCGTCTAAACGATAGCAAAACTAGTGACGATATAGAGCATCTAAAAGAGAGCAAGGCTTTGGGCTACTATTTAAGCACGATACAAAATAAAATTAAAGAAAAACATATAGATATGTGGAGCAAAGATGAAGAAAGAAAAAATGCTATAGACAAGGATATGAGCGATCTATCAAATTATTATAAACGATTAGAAGATTTGTCAGAAAGAATCGAAGACATTAACAAAAAGTTGTCTAGAAACAGTCAAAAATGCCAAGATATAAAATTGCAATTAAAACAAGCTGAGGATAAAAACAATACCGCCAGACATTTTAAAAATGAGATTGCTAAATTTTTAGATTTTTTAAAATATAAAGATGTAAATTTTGTATTACCAAATGAACTAATAAAGAAAATAGTACCGGTAATCACACCACGTTTAAATATAATCAATAATAGTATAAAACTAGACACCTTGGAAATAACGCTGCAAAAAGATGAAAATGATGCAAGTGGAGCCATAAGAGTAATTCATAATAATCTTAAAAAGATAAAAGAGCTAAAAAACAGGTTAGACTTAGCTAATCTAAATGAGCCTAATCCTCAAAATATTGATATTATAAATAGGCTAAATGAGATTAAAGACGAGCTTTACAAAATCGATGACGAAGAGGATTTTAATAGACTCAAAAAAGAACGAAAAGAGTTGGAAAAGAAAATTGGTAATAATATATTTACGCTGCAAGAAACAGAAAAAAGACTATTTTATACTAGCAATTTACAAGAGATAAGAAGTATAGTTACAAAATACTGGTCACCGATACTTGAATTAGATAATCAATTTAATACCGAAATCTATAGTCTTTCAACAAGTTTTTTAGAAAATTTGACTTTTATAGACACTAAAACTTATAAGGAAGAGTTGGAAATTTTAAATGGTAAAATATCAATTAACAAAGAAAGTCGTTCGCACAATTTAAATATTGTCAGCCAGACAAATAATAATATAACTGATATAAAAAGTAAATACAATATTTGCGACGAACTCTCCCAAGATGAGGCATTAGAAAAAATAGAACGAGTACGCAATGATCTGGTTGCTACAATAAACAACTACACTTCTACAAGAAAAAATTTTGAAAATATATTAAAAAATTTCAATTCTAAGCTAGAAAACATAGACTTAAAAAACGAAAATGAATATTATAAAGATACATATATAAACTCTTGCAATGTTGTTGGTATGTCATGTACGGATAATCCTAAAATTTTAGAAGATAGAGGACTTGATACATTTGATGTAGTTATAGTAGATGAAGTCAGCAAGACCACTCCCCCTGAACTACTTTTGCCTATGCTAAAATCTAGCAAAGTTATCTTAGTCGGCGACCACAGACAACTGCCTCCCTTATTTGGAGAAAATGAAAAAGCATATAGTGAAATAGTAGATAGTGTGGGCGATAGAGAAGATGAGGAATTAAAGAATATTATCACTGGGGAAAATTTTAATGAATACAAGAATATGGTCACGTCTTCCATATTTAAAAAATATTTTGAAACTGCGCATCCAAATATTAAGCATTCGTTGTTAAAACAATTTAGAATGCATAGCCAAATTATGGGTGTTATAAATAGATTTTACGAAAATAGACTTATAGCTGGATTACCTCTTGAGATAGAAAATATCAGCAAGGCTCACAATATAACAATAAAAGGCGAAAACGGCTTTAGGTTTATAGAGCCCCAAAAGCATGTATACTGGATAAATTCGAGTGAAATAGTAGTAGACGGCAAAAAAGAAAAAATATCCGAACTGCATGAAACCAGAAGCACCTCTACATATAATATTGTAGAGCTGCATATGACAGTCGAGCTTTTGAACAAACTAGAAAAATTTTATACCGATAAAAAGATTGATCACAAAGCAAGTGTTGGAGTTGTATGTCTTTATCAATTACAAGTAAATAAGATAAGATTGTTTTTAAAAAAGAAAGGCATATCGTTTAAATATATTGGAGTAGACATAAACACGGTAGATAGGTTTCAAGGCAAGGAAAAAGAGATAATAATATCAAATTTGGTCAGGACACGCTCATATTCAAGCCATATAAAGAGCTTTGAGAGAATAAATGTCATGTTTTCACGTGCACAAAAAGTACTATTTATTATGGGCGATATTGACTGCTTTAAAAAGTTAAATATAGAAATTCCAAAAATGGATCAAATAGGTAGCTTAAATAGAAGGATTTATCGAGATATTATTAATACCCTAATTGAAGCCAATATGTGCTTTGATAGCAATATTCTACTCGGAAATCAGCTCGCAAAATCGATATATCAAGAATATAAGAAGCTTAACACAAAAGGCAATAGTAATGAAAAAAGAAATAGCTAAAGTAACAATATCCGAACCATATCTAAAATATCAAACAGTAGTTTCTCATTTTAGTATACGAAAGATTACAACTTTTGAATGGCTATTATTAGAGCTGCTTGCCAGCCATGAAAAAACAAATTTTTCAATTTCAAACCTAGCGGTCTTATTTAATGATATATTTTTTATAAGTGATTTCGAAAAAACTATTTTACCGATACTAAAAAGTCTAAAAAGTAAAGGGTTGTTAAGTTGTGATGATTTGGATGATCATCAAGCCCTAACTATGCAAGATATTGAACTCAGTAGCGACGGTAGAGCTTTTCTTGATAAAGGAGAAATCCCAACCGATATCAGGCAAGAGGAAGTTACATTTTCATATGATTTGTTTAATAAAAAACTAGATCTACATTATAAAAATAGAAAAACTCAACCTATGGGTATTGAAATTTGCGTTAATGAAAAGCCTACAGTAAAAAAGATAGAAGCAATAAAAATTTTAGAAAGCCAAAGAAGCAAATTTAAATGGTTTGTTGATAGTACTCAAATAAACAAGATTGAACTACACAGCAGTACGAAAGAGTGGGAACATATTAAAAATGGAGTGATGATAGACAAATATGGACATATCACTCTTACAGAAAACAACAAAGAATTTTTAGAAGAATTTTTTAGATATATAGAGAGTGAGTGGAAAAGTGACGAAAAATTAAATGACTTTGAATATTTTAATTTTGAACAAATAGAAAAATTTCACGATAACCTTTCTTTTTTTAACAATGACGATGTTTTATTGTTTAGCCAAAAAGCACATGGTATTAGGTCATATCCTGAGGTGATAAAAAAATATTCCGATAAGAATATTAATAAAATAAAGATTTTATTAATATGTGAAAGCGGTGAGTTTGATATAAAAATTTATGATAAACAAATCATAGTAAAAGTAATTGATAAAATGCCTTTAGAAAATTGTTTACTTTGTAATTATAAGCAAAATGTTTGTCTTGCGAATTTTGCAGTCAAATACCATAATAGAAATAGTAAAATATCTCTTTTTTACAGCTTAAAGATGCAAAATTGTGTAGACAGGTTTTTATCTAATGTTATAAGTGAATACTTATATAAAAACAGCGATATAATTTACTTGGCTCTATTTTTAAAAAATGAAGTTAGAAATAAGGTCATATTAGAATGGTTTGATAGTTTAATTTTTAAAGATAATATTTTGCTTTTTTATGATAAGGTAGCAATATTTTACCGTTTTCTTCATAAAACAGCCCAGATAAAAGACGAAAAAACATCTAGTGAAATAAAAGAATATATTTTTCTAAACAATAAAAGAATTAATAGCCTAGATAAAAATGATGAAATATTTGACTATATAGAATTAACTCAAATGTTTTATAATGAACAAATTTATGATAAATTGCATATCAATAGCTATGATGATTTGATACAACTTATGAGATACTTGAAGTCAAACGAACTAGAACAGAATAAATTTATAAAAAAATATTATCCAAAGTTTTTTACACAAATCTCACAAATAAAAAATCTACAAGAGATAAGCGAGGTAGAAATAGCTATTAATAAAATACGATTATTATGCAAGGGTATTCTAGCTCAAGAAACTCAAAAAGAACATTTAGATCAGATTAAAAGCATGATTAACACGATTTATAGATTAACAGAGATACCTGTGAACGATATAGAAAATACTTTGCTTGATAGTACTATAAGAGACTTAATAAATAGAAAAAATAACAAAAACAAGAAAAGAAAGAAGAAAAAATGAGTAGAGAATACGAAACTAGAATCAGATGGCAAGAAGAACAAAAAAGAGCTAGACGCCAAAGAGAGGAACTGAATAAAGATAGGGTACGAAGTCAGACAGCCGAGTTTTTAACTGGATACAAAAAAGGCTAAACTCTATGAAGTCAGCAAGACTGGATGAATATATCTCACTAAATATGCTAGAAAGAGATATTATTACAGCCGAGGCACAATTACTAGAAGATCCGTATTATGCAAGAGATCTAAGCTTTACTATAGGGACTTATATAAATCAGTTAGAATCAAATGCAAGGGCAATCAAAAAAGAGCAAACTAGTTTAAACAAAAATGATATTGTAGATTTTTATTATTCTGAAATTCGTAAAATTTCAGATATTTTAGTGATAGAATTTGCAAAAGATGAGCTTAACAATATTAGAGATAGTTTGTCTAGATATGACGGAACAAATTTGACCGCATTTAAAAACAGCTTATGTGACAAAATCTCATCAGCAATAAAAAATGCAAAAATGAAAGCGGAAACCTATAGAGAAAAAAAAGAACAAGAAAGCATAAAGATTCATGCCAAAAATGACCTAGAAGCCATAGAAGCAGAAATAAAAAATCAAAAAATCTCAGACGAAAACAAACAAGAACAAGAAAAAATTTTAGCTCAAATCGCCAAAACAAAAGTTGCGTTAAATAATTATAAAGATATATCAAGCATAAAAGCAGATATTGAAGAAGTGCAACGAAAAACAAATGATTTCTTGATAGATGAAACAGCAAGAAAAGAGGTTGTAAAATGTATAAAAGCAAGTTTAGAAAAGCAAGAATTTAATGTAACAAAGATAGCTCTAAAAGACGGCAATGTAATAATACAAGCAAGTCGACCATCCGGAAAAACAGCTAGTTGCAAAGTATCTTTAGATGGAAAATTAACATATAAATTTGATAACTATGAAGGAATAACATGTATCGAGGATGTAGAAAAATTTGAAAAAGAGATGAATGACATTTACTCTATCAAATTTGAAACCAAAAAAGCAATTTGGGAAAATCCAGACAGGATATCTAAGGGTACAATTGATACTAGTAAGAACAACGAATTACCGCTAAAAAGAGGATAATATGAGCGAATGGATAAAAAAATTTGAACGAGATAGTAATCTTAAAAGCGCTATCTTGCTCAACGGCAATACTTCTGATATAATCAAAGGCAAAACCGGTAAATATGTAAACAATATTGATTTCATAATTCATATGCTTAATGATAATTTTAGTAATGTTATCCTCTGGGATAGGATTAGCGGCATAAGCAAATTGTCTAAAATTAGTGGCGGGTTTTATGATTCCATTCAAGACAACCTAGATGATGACGAGGAAAATTATGATATAGGAGAAGATAATAAGAACAATAATAATAATAATAATACTGGAAAATACAAAGATATAAATGAATTTTTTGGCTTTATGTTGCAAAAAATAAATTCAAAAACTTGTTTTATCCTAGACTATTCCGATTACATTTTTAGCTCAAATTCTAGTATGAGCGATCAAGAAAAGCAGTGGCTTGCTATACTCAAAAAGAGCATAAATGAAAACGCAATATACGATCTTTTAAATACAGATATGATAAGACAAGGTTGTCTGATAGTAATTTTAACGCAAAAACTAGCAACAATCCCATCATCTTTTTATGTAGGCGATCCAAACATAAGTACCATTACTATGCCTATGCCATCTCGCTCTAAACGATATGAATTTATTGAATACATAGAACCCATGATTGAATTTGAACCAATGCTAGATAAGCCGAAACTAAACGACTTTATAGATGCACTTGACGGCTTTAGCCTAAAAGATATCGCACAAATCATAAAACTATCTAAACTTTCAAAGTCTAAACTAAGTTATGAAAAAACGATAAATTTATATAAGTACGGTGAGAGTAAAAGCCCTTGGGAGGATCTCAATAGAGACAAACTATTCAATATACAAGAAATTTTAAAAGAGCGAGTAAAGGGGCAGAATGAAGCGATAGAAAAAGTGGAAAGCGTTATTATTAGAGCTTTTACAGGCTTTTCAGGCTTGCAACACTCGACAAAAATCAAAAAGCCAAAAGGTGTACTATTTTTTGTAGGCCCTACTGGCGTTGGTAATACTGAGCTTGCAAAGTCATTGGCGAATTTTTTATTTGGCGATGAAACTGCTTGCATACGTTTTGATATGTCAGAATTTAACCATGAACATAGTGACCAAAGGTTAGTTGGAGCACCTCCTGGATATGTAGGCTACGAAGAAGGAGGACAGCTAACAAATGCAATCAAGGCAAAACCTTTTAGTGTACTGCTTTTTGATGAGATAGAAAAAGCACATGGCAAAATTTTAGATAAATTTTTACAAATTTTAGAAGACGGCAGACTAACAGATGGCAAAGGTGAGACCGTATCGTTTGCTGAGTCTGTTATTATTTTCACCTCAAATATCGGTGCTTCAGATACTGTAAATTCTGATAACGAAAAAGAGGTAAAAAGACAATTTTTAGAAAAAGTCAAAGAGCATTTTATAGTGACTTTAAAACGGCCAGAGCTTCTTAATAGGATAGGCGATAACAATATCGTGCCATTTAACTTCATCAACAGCGATATTTTTTTGATTGAAATAGCCAAGTCCAAATTTGAAAAAATAAAACAATTTGTAAAAGAAAAATATAAAACTAGCGATATTAAATTTGACGATGAAGAGAAAACATATAAGATTTTAGCGTCAAAAGTTGATAAAAATAGTGGTGGAAGAGGTGTACTAAATATGCTAGAAAGCCACATAGTCAATCCATTATCAGAATTTGTGTTTGAAAATTTTGATTCACTTAGTGGGCGTGAAATAACAATAAAAATAGAAAATGAAAAATTTGGCACATTTGAATTTGAGCTTAACTAATGTTAAATATAGCTAGTATCCGCGAGTGCACAATTGCTGAAGGACCAGGGAAACGTATGGCAATATGGACTCAAGGATGCTTAAAACGATGCAAAAATTGTTGTAATCCGCATATGCAAGCACTAAAAAAACGAGAATTTATACAAACCCATAACTTAATAGAAAAAATTGAAAAATCTCGCAAAGTAAACGGTATAGAAGGTGTTACTCTTTTGGGCGGTGAGCCGATTATACAATCAAAAGGACTGTCAAAAGTCGCAAAATGGTGCAAACAAAATAACCTTAGCGTGCTTCTTTTTAGCGGTTATACATTACAAGAAATGCAGTTAATGAATATGGAAGGTTTGGCGGAGTTACTAGAATACACAGACGTACTTATAGATGGCGAGTATATTGACGACTTATATAATGAAGATTACGGTATAGTTGGCTCTAGCAATCAAAAAATTCACTTTTTGACAAATTTTTATACCTTAAGCGATTTTAAAAATGAAATTAAAGTAGATATTATAATAGGGAAAGATAATATTAGCATGAATGGTTGGGTAATAAATTTGTAAAATTGTAGCTACAAAAGCAACAATATGTCTGAAGTCAAAAAAACTAATAGTTAGTAAAAATTTTAAGTATTGAATATCAAATTTAAGACAATCTATTTATAAAACCTATAGAGTCTTGGAAAAGTTTAAATATGCGGTTTAAATGTTCACCTTGTTGGCCTCCGTGCCGCACCTAATAATATAACTCTTGAAAAAAACAATTTTTAAACGTATTATTGTATCATATTGAACTATCATAAAAATTTATTAAAATAAAATATTTGATAAATTGTATAATTACATAATCAAAAATATACTCAAGGAATTAAAATGGTAAAGTGTAGTTTTAATAACTTTAAGGCATTTGGCAAACATCCACAGAAATTCTCAAGCAAACCTATCACTTTAGTATATGGACCTAATAGCTCAGGCAAATCTAGTTTTTTACACTCTATTATATACAGAGAGCATCTTTTGAATAATGGCAATACTGATTTACAAAAAACAGGTTTGGGAGGTGACGAAATAGACTTTGGAGGGTTTAAAAATTTTATCCATAAGCATAATACAAAAAACATATTAAGATATACATACGAGTTCATGGATAAAGAAACTATACAGTATATTTTATACTATAAATATACTGATTGTTTTTCTGAATTAAACAATGAATTTAATAGTGAGAGTTTTTTAGAAAAGATAAATCCTAGGATTTTATTTGATATTATAAAAGAAAAAGATGGGCTTAAAAAACTATTAAAAGATAACAAAAACTTACAAATAACTGCCGCAATTAATGTAGAAGAATTACACAGCATAATAAGCAATAGCTACGGCATAGAAAAAATAGAAATAGAAATTCGTACCGGGATAGATCACAATTACGCATTTTACAAAAAAGATATAGTTATAATTATCAACTCTGAAGAATATGCACATTTAAGATCTTTTTATGATAATGCGGATGATGTCCCAAAAAATCTTAAAACAATAGACAGAACATTTTTAAAAGATCGCTTCTTGATAAAACTTAACAAAAATCACCCTTTTGTAAAAACAGTAAAAGAAAATATAAACTACAATGAGTCCTATGATACAGAACCAAATCTTTACAATCAAGATAAAATGGATGACAGAGGATACTATTTGTGGTCACTTGATGAATTAAAATATAAAAACATATATAGCGTTCTGAAGGAATTTGATAAAAGCAAAGGAATTGATGTCTTGCTTGGAGATATTGCACTTTGTATATTTGAAGGTTTTAACGGTTATAGATTTAAACAAACAATACAATATTATTCACCGCTTAGATTCTATCCCGAAAGGAAAGATCTTATATTTGATAATTTTAGCAACCATAGGGATGACTACAAGCCAAATTCAAGTAAGGACATATGGGGAAAAATCGTACACGATGAATATGCTAGAAAAAAACTGAATGCATGGTTATATGATGAAAAAAAACTTAAATCAAGTTATAAAATAGAAGTTGAAAAATTTTATAAATTTAAAGATATTAAAGATGTTCCAAATATACAATATCCAGATATCCAAGAATTAAAATTTCTTGATTTAAGAACTGGTGTATTTGTATCGCCACGAGATATGGGTCTTGGAATATCGCAGTCATTACCTATACTAGCAAGTTGCTTTACTCTTTATGATAGCAGTATTTTTATAGAGCAACCAGAGCTTCATTTACATCCAGCCGTTCAATGTGAAATAGCAGACGAGTTTATAAAATCAAAAAATAACAATAGAAATGATTTTTTCATAGAAACTCATAGCGAACACATATTGCTTAGAATTATGAGAAGGCTAAGATACTCTAGTGAAGGAAAAATCAATAAAGGCGATGAGCTATACATAACTCCTGAGGACATATGCTTGCTTTATGTTGATAATAATGGAGAAGATACATATATTAAAGAGCTAGAACTTGATGTCGACGGGACTTTACTAGATCCTTGGCCAAATGGGTTTTTTGAAGAGGGATACAAAGAGAGGTTTGAATAAAATGTTAAAAGAGATATTTATAACTCCTGAAGTATTTTTAAAAAGCAATATGAGTGTAAATAATTTTTACAACCTAAAATCACTTTTGGAGAATATAAAAAATGGAGGCTTTGTCCTATCTTTAGAAAATAAAGACTGGATAAAGTATGTGCTATCTAATATATCTTCCTGTATTCCTCAACATAGAGATTTGCTATCAAAACTCATAAGTCACCTTAAAGATAGGGAAAGAATAGAATTTCAGCCAAAAATTGGAATTGAGCCACAAACAGAAGATGATTGGCTTAAAATTGCTCAGAATATAAATAGCATTAAGAGGATAAATTCTATATTTTCTAACAAAGCAACTGACTATACTTTAACACTCAATCATTTAGACAGTATAGATCTAGTTAATGAGTATGGGTACAATGGGTCTATAAAAAGAGTTAAAACTGAAAAAGAATTAGAAAAAATATTTTCTATCATAGTAGCTTACGCAAAAAAAGTTACCATAATAGATCCATATTTTTATCTGCACATCCCTAGATATAAAGTATCATTGGAAATAATAGCAAAGAATTTTGGAGAACGCAGAAATAATAAAATTTGTGGAAATATAATTATACATTGTAGATTTCAAGAAAATGAGTATGGGAATTTTCAAACCAAACTAAAAAAATGGCAAGAAGTTTGTAATTTTATTTATTCTAAATATGGACATATTATAACTATATTTGTATGGAAAGAAAAGATTGGTAACATTAAGATGCATGACAGGTATTTAATAACTAATCAGGTTGGACTTCTTGTGGCGGCAGGATTGGATAAAGACGACAATCAAGAGAGTGAATTTAGTTTAAAATTGTATGAAGAATTAAGCAATATAACATCCCCTTTTGATAGAAACAATCCTTTATTTGATTTGGCTTTTGAAGTTACATCATCGAGTATAAAAACATATTAGACATAACTGAGCAATAAAATATTTATAAAACTAAAATTTTAATACTCTAAAGTTTTTATTTATAGAAAATTGCACTTTTATCTATTATATAGCAATATTTACTATGATTTTATATTTGTGTTATTAGGGTTAAATTTTGCCTTGCCACCTAATGGTTTGCTTGCCACCCCATTTGCCACCTAATAAAAGTAAAACTATTGTATAGCAAAATTATGGAAACAAAAGTTAAAAAGTGGAATATAAACGTATTTTAGGTAATTTTTTATACAGTGAAAGCATGGTAAAAGAAGGTAAAAATACACTAAAAGTATGTAATGGTGGGTTCACCAGGACTCGAACCTGGGACCATCCGGTTATGAGCCGGATGCTCTAACCAACTGAGCTATGAACCCATTAGCTAAATTGAAGTTGTGATTATATCACCTCAAAACTTATTTGTCGCTAAATTTTGATTTAATTTTTTAAAAATGTATAATTGTCATTAAATTTAAAAACGAAAGAGACAAAATGAGCATAAATTTAACTAAAACGATGCAAAATTTTTTAGATAATCCGAACAACAAAAATGAAAACACTCTCATAAACGAGCTAAGAAAAGCTGAATTTATAGCACCGGTCATCATAAACCAAGCGCTAGCGAAGCCTGACGGAAAGGCGGTTTATGAAGAAGAAGGCTCAAATATCAAATTTATTCTTCTTGAAGATGAAGAGAGCGATCTTGGCTATTTTCCCGCTTTTACAAGCAAAGAAGAGATGATGAAGTGGAGAAACGATAGCGAACAAGAAATCTTAAATTTAGAGCTTAAAAACTATCTTGCTATGCTAGAATCATCAAAAGAAAAGTATGCAGGCATAGTTATAGACGCATTTTCACATAGTTTTATACTAAGCACCGCAACGCTTAAGAAAATTTGTGAAATTTAAAGTCTAAATTTCACTCGCCTTCTACTGCATCGTCGCTAACGCTATCATCAAATCCAAGCTCAAGCGTCCTTATCTCGCCGATAGCGTTTCCTGCGATTCCTTTGATAGAGCCAAACATCTCTATGGCATTATCGCGAACTTTTTCTATCTGCTTTTCACGACTCTTCCAAATTTTCTTCATCGCGTTTTGCTCCTTTATGAGATCTTCTTGCATTGAAGTAAAGCCTTCAACGATCGCTTCTATACGCATCTTAAACTCATTGCTCGTTAGATAAGAGTAAAGAAGCTCGATCTTGTTGCTTCTGTTTTGCACCGAATTTTTGGCGAAATTTAGCTCGATTACCGAGTTTCTAAGCACGAAGCTAAGCGCCTTAAACTCCTCATACGAGCACACCCACACGCCATCAACCAGCCCAAGTCGCTCCATATCTTTAGGGCGCGCTTCACTTACAAGCACTCCCACATCAGCCCGGCTTGAGCGCATATCGGCTTTAAATTTCTCTATCCATTCGTTTGAAAAATTCTTAGTCCGCTTGCTCTCATAGTAAATTTTGCCGCAGTTTTGCGCTTCTCTGGTATTAACCACCTGCATGCAGTCAGCACCGTTTGCACCCTTTTTTACCTCTTCTATGGTATCAAACGGAAATTTCGCCCTCAGCCACTCCTCTATCGCAAGCTCTTGCACTTCACCTTGAAGCTGCTGACTGCCCTGCTCTATGCGCCTTTGAGCCTCACCTAACTGCTTTTTAAGCGCCTCCATCTGCTCATCTTTTTGTCGAAATTTAAGCTCGTTCGCAGATAAAATTTCCTTTTGCAAGCGCTCCTTTTCGGCCTGCAGTTTAGCTGAAAATTCCTGCTCACTTTTAGCTTTTATACTGGCTTCCAGCTCATCTTTTTCGCGCTTAAGTTTTTCTATCTCCACGGTTTTTAAATTTAGCTCACTAACCTGCTTTGACTTGGCTTCAAGTTCGGCTTTTAGCGCATTTACGGCGGCTAAATTTTCATTTTCAAATTTTATCTTTATCTGCGCTTCAAGCTCTTTTTGCTTGAGTTTTAAGGCTTCAGCCACTTTCGCGTCAAATTCCGCCTGCTTTGTTTCAAGCTCCTTTTGCTTTGCGTTTAACTGCTCCAGATGCGCCTTATACTGCTCTCTTTTAGCTTCAACCTCTTTTTCAAAGTTCTTTTTTTCGGCTGCTAATTTTTGGTTAAATTCCTGCTCGACTTGGCTTTTAAAAGCCGAATTTACATCTACATCAAAGCCGCAGCTTGGACACTTTACACTATCTTTCATCTACAGTCTCATTTTCATCTTTTCAAATTCGTCTTGCACGACTTGTTGATTTGGCTCGTTTGTCATCTTATCTATCGCCTCACCCCACATACTAACAAACACGATAGCGATACTTGAGGCAACGAACCCGGGCAAAATTTCATACACATAAGAATTTAGTCCAAACGATATCCAAGCAAGCACCGTCGTGCCGCCAACTATCATGCCGGCAAGCGCTGCAAGTGCGCTCATGCGCTTCCAATAAAGGCTAAAAAGAAGCACAGGTCCAAAGCTTGCGCCAAATCCGGCCCAAGCGTTGCCAACAACTCCCAGCACAGTGTCAGTCGAGCTAAATGCCAGCAGCGTTGCAACCAAAGCAACCGCAACCACAGCGTATCTGCCAAATGCAACTTGCGCCTTTTCATCTACCTCTTTTTTATAAAACGCTAGAATAAAGTCTTTTGTAACCGAGCTTGCACTTACTAAAAGTTGGCTTGAAATCGTGCTCATGATCGCTGAAAGAACAGCTGAAATGATAACTCCTACGATAAACGGATGAAACAGAGTCTCTCCAAGCTTTAAAAACACGGTTTCAGGATCTTTTAGCGGCATGCCAAGCTGATTATAATAGACAAATCCGATAAGCCCGCTCATGATAGCACCTATGAGTCCAAGCGCCATCCAGCCTATGCCTATCCTGCGTGCCTGCGCAAGCTCTGCGGAGCTTCTTATCGCCATAAAGCGCACTATGATGTGAGGCTGTCCGAAGTATCCAAGCCCCCAAGCCATGAGCCCAAGTATGCTTAAAAATGTCTGATTGTGGAAAAGATCAAGATGGCTGGTGCTGTATTTGCCAACCTCACTCCAAAAGCTTGAAGAATCGGGAATTTGTATATTAAAGTAAGCCACAACAGGCACTAAAACAAGCACCAAAAACATAAGCGAGCCTTGAAACGCATCCGTGATACAAACAGCTCTAAATCCGCCAAAAAAAGTATAAAACACAACAATAAATAGCGTAAATATCGCTCCAACCTTAAAATCAAGTCCAAAAAAGCTCTCAAAGCTCTTGCCGCCCGCGATGATACCGCTACTTACGTAAAGCGTAAAAAACACGAGTATAACGACACCTGAGACTATACGCAAAATTTTTGTGTTGTCCTTAAAGCGGTTTTCTAAAAAATCAGGAATAGTTATGCTATCGCTTGCAACTTCGGTATAAACGCGAAGCCTTTTAGCTAAAAAGAGGTAGTTGCAATACGCACCTATAGTCAGTCCTATGGCTATCCAGACGTTTGCGATACCCGTTGCATAAAGAGCTCCCGGCACACCAAGCAACATCCAACCGCTCATATCGCTAGCTCCCGCGCTAAGAGCGGTCACAACGGGACCTAAGCGGCGATTATCCAGCAAATATTCGTTCATGCTGGCGTTTTTGTCATAAGCATATTTGCCCACTACAAGCAAAAATCCAAAATATATAGCAATCGCAATATAAGCGCTAAACTCCATAAATCAAGCCCCTGTAATAAAATTTAAAAATAGTATAGTAGCATTTAATTTATTAAAATTTAAAAAATATGGAGTATTTATTTAAAAATTTCAGCATCTTCTCTACGAAAAAGTAACCCAACTTAAGCAAAAAAATATTATTTTTTTTGTATATTCTACGTTTTATGTTTCACTTTAAAAAGGTAAAAAATTGAACGAGAGATTTTTTAAATTTTTATTCTTTATTTTTATAGTAGGATTTGGCACATACTACTTCTACCCTACCGAAATGAACGAAATTCAACGTATGGCTTATCTTAAAAGCTACGGTGTAACTCTAGGTCTTGCATCAGGCGGAATTTTAATAGGAATAGCGTTAGGTTTTACTCTAGCGTTTTTAAAATTTTTAAATATCAAAATTTTAAATTTTATAATCGATGAATATATAGATATATTACGCGGAACACCTATACTATTACAGCTCTTAATATTTTCCGTAGTGATTTTCGCTACATGGAGTGATAACTTTTACGTAGCCATAATAGCTCTTGGACTAAACAGCTCCGCATATGTAGCCGAAATAGTAAGAGGCGGAGTAAATAGCGTGGATAAAGGTCAAATGGAAGCGGCTCGCGCAATGGGGCTAAACTACGGCATATCAATGAGAGAGGTGGTTTTCCCTCAGGCAACCAAAAATATCCTGCCGGCTCTTGCAAATGAGTTTATCTCGCTTTTTAAAGAGACATCGGTAGTTGGATTTATTAGCGTAGTTGATATTACAATGCAGAGCAAAAGCCTACAAGCCGTATTTTACAATCCAAAACCGATAATTTTTACCGGAGTAGTTTATTACGTAAGTATTAAAACACTTTCATTCCTGGCTAAAAAGCTTGAAGAGAGACTAAATAGACATGATTGAGATTAGAAATTTAAATAAAAATTACGGCGATCTGCAAGTTTTAAAAGATATAAATGTAGATATCAAACAAGGCGAAGTAATAGCCATAATAGGTCCTAGTGGTGGAGGTAAAAGTACCTTTTTACGTTGCATAAACCGTCTTGAAGAGCCAACAAGTGGACACATCAAGATAAACGGTGAAGATATACTAAGCAAAAAAGCAGATATTAATAAAATTCGCCAAAAAGTTAGTATGGTCTTTCAGCACTTTAATCTATTCGCAAACAAAAACGTTTTAGAAAATTTAACTCTAGCACCTATAAAAACAGGTCTAATGAGCGAAGCGGATGCCGAGAAAAAAGCACTTGAACTACTTAAGAGCGTAGGATTAAGTGATAAAAAAGATGCATTTCCTCATAAGCTCTCAGGTGGTCAAAAGCAGCGTATAGCTATAGCTAGGGCTTTAGCTATGAATCCAGAGGTTATACTTTTTGATGAGCCCACATCAGCACTTGACCCTGAAATGATAGGCGAGGTTCTTGATATAATGAGAGATGTGGCATCAAAGGGTATAACAATGCTTGTCGTTACTCACGAGATGGGATTTGCAAGAAATGTTGCAAATAGAATATTTTTTATGGATGGCGGCAAAATTACTGTGGATGATCAGCCTAAGAATGTATTTGAAAATCCACAAAATCAACGTTTAAAAGAATTTTTAAGTAAAGTTCTAAATCATTAAATTTATTATATTATAATTAGCAAATTTCAAAAGGAGTATGCATGAAAAAATTGTTTGCTTTGTTTTTAGCGTCTTTTGTTTGGCTTGGAGCTACCGAGCTTAAAATAGGCACAGCTGCCAACTATCCGCCGTTTGAATTTATAAACGATCAAAATAAAATTACCGGCTTTGATATAGATTTAGTTCAAGAGCTATCAAAAAGAGTAGGATTTGAATATAAATTCGTAAACATGAGCTTTGATGGAATCATTCCGGCTCTAAAAGCGGGCAAAATAGATGGCGTAGCAAGTGCTATGAGTGCAACTGATGAGAGAAGAAAGTCTATCGACTTTACAAATTCTTACTATTCTACAGAAAATATATATCTAAAGAAGAAAAACAACAATAAAGTAGCAGATAAAAAAAGCCTTAAAGACAAAAAAGTAGGCGTTCAGCTAGGAACAGTACAAGAAATTGCGGCAAAAGAAATAGATGGAGTAAAAGTGGTGCCTGCAGAAGAAACAGTGCCACTAATCCTTGGTCTAAAAGCTGGGAAAATGGATGCTGTGATACTTGATAGCTCTATTGGCTATGGGTATCTAAAACAAAATCCCGATTTAGTGGAGTTTTACAAAGAATCAGACGGAAGCGAAGGCTTTTCTATGGCATTTGATAAAGATAAACAAAAAGAACTTATAGAAAAGATAAATGTCGCTCTAGAAGATATTAAAAAAGATGGAACTTACGACAAGCTTTTAGAAAAATACGATCTCAAATAATGAATCTATGCGCAATTTTTAAACCAAGTTTTAAAGGTTGCGCAACCTTTGTATCTATATTCTTTATACTTCAAATTCAAGTTCTCGCTAAAGAAAGAGTAGTTGCTCTATTTACGGAGAAGATTGAGGATACTTTTGTTTTTAAAATAAATATTCTTAAAACAGCACCTTGCAAACTATATGGAATCGAATTTTATGATGTTGAAAAATGCACAAAAGATAAAAAGCTAATTGAAGAATTTAATATCTTTTACAAAGATCAAATCTATAAATTTATCAAACCGGGACAAAATTTCTATATATCGTCCAATAAAAGCTTAGGAGATAGATGGCTCTGCGAAGTAAGCAATGAAAGTAAAATTTTAAATAAGACTCTCGTAAAATATTCACTTGCAATACCAACAACAAAAGAGTATAAAAAAATAAAACTTGATAAAAAAAAGAGTGAAATCGAGAAGAAATTTCCTAAAATTTTTGAGTGCCTAAGTGGTAAAAAATCTGAAGCAAAAGAACCGGAAAAGCCAAAAGAGATAAACTCTACAAAAACACTAGAAGAAGAAAAGCCAAAGATCATAATAGAGTTTCGTAAGCAGTTTGGAGAGGATTTTGGAAGGGATTTTGGCGAATGATATATGAAAATCAAATAAGGAAGTAATATTTGTCTAAAATTTACGCAATCAGCGATGATATTTTAACTCCTGATGAGACTATCTTAAAGCAGGCTCGTGAAATTTTAGAGTGTGGGATAAAATATTTTCAGTATAGAAGCAAAAAAGCTTACAAAAACGAGAATTTAGCACGCGAGCTGCTATCTCTTTGCAATGATTTTAAAGCAAAATTTATCGTAAATGACGATGTGGCTTTCGCTAAACAAATCGGAGCAAAATGCGTTCATATCGGCAAAGATGACGGCGATATAAAAGCCGTGCGAGAAATTTTAGGCAAGGATGTATTTATCGGCGTAAGCTGTTATAACGACATAAATTTAGCCATTAAGGCGCAAGACGAGGGAGCAAGCTACGTAGCATTTGGCAGCGTTTTTTCAAGCCCTACAAAGCCTGCCGCGATAAGGTGCTCTTTTGAAACCATACTGCAAGCTAAAGAAATTTTAGCCATACCAATCTGCGTAATCGGCGGCATAAACGCTCAAAACATAGATCAAATTTTATCTCTGGAAGTTGATCTTATCGCCGTTATCTCAGCTCTTTATAGACCTGAGAGCATAAGCGAAAACTATAAAAACCTAAGCAGATTTTTATAAATTATCAAATTTTACCTGCAAATATCGAGTGAAGCGCAAGCTCCTCGCCCCAAGCGTTTTTATGCTTATCGATACTTTTTTTAATCGCTTCAACAAGATAGAGCACATCATCCTTTGTGTGCGTGTAGTGAAGGCTTACCCTGACCCAGCCCGGCTTTTTATCAAAGACAAGATTATCCTTAAGCCCAAGCAGATCATGACCGTAAGGCCCGGCACAAGCGCATCCTGCGCGAGTTTGGATACCAAAGTCGTTGCTAAGAGTAGCCGCAAAGTCATAAGGTGAAACTCCGCGAATATTAAACGCAAATATCGGCACGCGAGACAAATTTTTAGGCGAGTAGCAAATCACGTCATCGATACCATCAAGCTCATTTTCAAAAAGCTCGCTAAGCTCATTTTCGCGCTCTTTAATGCGCTCAAAGCCGATCTCGTTTCTAAGCTTGTAGGCTAAATTTGCCCTTATCATCTGGATTATGCCCGGAGTACCGCCCTCTTCTAGTTGCTCAAAGTTTTTTACAAACTGATGGCTAGTCCTGCTTACATAAGCCACCGTTCCGCCGGCCGCAAAGGTAGGCTCGTTGCTAGTTGCAAGAGTTTTTTTAATCGCTAAAAGCCCACAA
The DNA here is from genome assembly GCF_025319965.1 of Campylobacter sp. RM16187. Taxonomy (NCBI): domain Bacteria; kingdom Pseudomonadati; phylum Campylobacterota; class Epsilonproteobacteria; order Campylobacterales; family Campylobacteraceae; genus Campylobacter; species Campylobacter sp. RM16187. The sequence goes on along the minus strand of NZ_CP012549.1, from coordinate 599,682 downwards.
CTTCCAACTCCGCCAAGCAGCTTATGAGGCGCTAGAAACAGCGCGTCAAAGTATCTACTATCAACATTTGCATAAGCGCTAATGCTTGAAGCATCAAGCGCAAGCGCTCCGCCCCTAGCCTTAACTAGCTCATAAACTCTTTTATAATCGCTAATGACGCCTGTCACGTTTGAAGCTACACTAAAAGAGGCGATGATCTCGCGGTTTTTATTCATCTCAAGCACGCGCTCAAGCATCTTAAAATCAACTAAGCCGTCTTCATCAAGCCCTATTCTAACGACATCGCACATCCCTTCGCGAAAGCTAACTTCGTTTGAGTGGTGTTCGTAAGGCCCCACGATAACTAAAGGCAAATTTGAAAGCGCCTTTATACGGTATCTTTCGCGTGTTTTTGGCGGTATGTATATACCCATGATCTCTTGAAATTTTTTGATCGCAGCACTTGCTCCGCTTCCACAACCTATGAGATAAAACTCATCGCCAAGACCAAGCAAATTTTTAAGCTCGCTTCTAGCGTTTTCGTATCTGCGCTGGGTTAAAATCGCGCTTGAAGAGCTGTCAGAATGTGTATTGGCGTAAGTTCTTAGAAATTTTAAAACCTCTTTTTCGATAGGCTCGTAAGCAAGCCCGGAGGCCGTATAGTCAAAATAGTAAATTCCATCTTTTAAAATGATATTTTTTCTAACTTCGTCCAAATTTAGCACATTCTCGCCTTCGTTTTTAAAAGTAATTATAACCAAAAGTGTGCTAAAATGGGTCAAAAAGGAGAGCAAATCCACACTCTAAAATCCTCTTACGAGCGCTTCAAACACCTTGATATACACGAGCTTATAAATTTCCACTGTGTTTTTGACGCTCATGATATAAGCTTAAATTTTTACGATGTTTTTGAGGCGATTGAGGTTTGCATAGTAAGAGAATTTCAAAATTTAAAGCCGAAATTTAGCTTTGATAGTCCTCTTAAAAACGAACTTAGCCTTGCGCTAATGCGTCTTGCAAAGAGCGATCGAAAGCGGTTTAATATCTATAAAATTTTCTCTCAACAAGTAGCAAAAAGAGTTTATAAAGAGCTTTTTGAAAGAGAACTTATAAGTGTCGAAAAGAGCCTTGAAAAGCCTATAAAAGCGCCAAAAGGACAGCTTTTAAAAAAGCATTTAAGAAGATATCAGGTAGAGGATAAAATCCGCTTTAACGACAACTTTACGAGGTTTTGGTTTAGGTTTATAGAGCCAAATTTAAGCCTGCTTGAAGAGGCTAAATTTGATAACGTGATGCGTGATATAAGGGCGAATTTTGATGATTATGCGAGTTTTGGATTTGAGCTTATTTGCAGGGAGCTTTTGGCGCACAAATTTGGCGTAGAATTTGATAGAGTAAGCAGCCTGTGGACAAGAGAGGTTGAGATCGATCTGTTTTTAAAAATTAACGAGCAGACAGTAGTCGGAGAGGCGAAATTTAAAGAGCATAAGATATGCAAAAATGTGCTAAATTTGCTTGCTAAAAAGTGCAACAGATTGCAGCTTGAACCGTATAAATTTGCACTTTTTTCAAAGAGTGGCTTTAGCAAAGAGCTTGAGAGATTAAAAGACGAGCGAGTGATGCTTTTTAATATGAGTGATTTTGAGGAGCTGATAAATGGATGAAAAGACAAGCATACAAGACGGTTTAAAAAGCCTTATAGAGCAGACCTATCTGATCGAGCAAGAGTATAAAAACCTCACAAATTCATACACAAATTTGCAAAATTTCATAAAAGAGATCGTGGAAATTTTACCCACTGCTATCTGGGTTATCGATGAAAACGGCGAAATTTTCTTGCAAAACTCAGAAGCGCTTAAAGTTCCTCATTTGCTAAAATTTATAAAAGAAGATAGCGAAGAAATCGAACTACACGGACAAATTTACCTCATAAAAACCACTCAAAAAAACGGTAAGAAAATCATCTCGGCAACCGATATCACCAAAGAAAAGCGCACCGAGCGTCTAGCCTCCATGGGGCAAGTAGCCGCCCATTTGGCTCATGAGATAAGAAATCCCATAGGCTCTATCTCACTTCTAACTTCAACGCTTTTAAAAAGAGCGGATGAACGCACCACGCCCGTAGCAAGCGAGATCCAAAGAGCGATTTGGCGCGTCGAGCGTATCATCAAGGCGACTTTGCTTTTTACAAAAGGGCTTAGCATAAATCCTAGCGTGTTTAACTTTAGCGAGCTAAAAAGCGAGTGCGAGGAGGCTATCGCCTACTATGCTTACTCAAAAGAGATAAATTTCAAGCTAAATTTTCCAAACGCCTACTATAACGGCGATAAAGACCTGCTTGCGATGGTCTTTCAAAATATGCTTTTTAACGCGATTGACGCAATCGAAGAGAGTGATGATGATAGCGGACAGATCACGCTAGATTATGAAAAAACGGCGGATGAGCATAAATTTATCGTGCAAGATAGCGGTGTAGATATCGCAAACGCTGCGATCGTCTTTGAGCCGTTTAAGACAAGCAAACTTAAGGGCAACGGGCTTGGACTTCATCTGTGTTTGCAGATCATAAACGCGCACAAAGGAAGTATCGAGATCATGCTAAATCCAAAGCGATTTTGTATAAATTTGCCGATTTATAAGGCAAAGAGCGAGTAAATTTATCAAATTTGAAAGGAAAAAATGAAACTAGACGCAAAAATTTTAGACGAACTAGAAATTTGGCACGAGGAGCTAAAGCCTCTTAAAATGGCCCAGCTGCTTAAAGACGGCGGCAAAAATACCGCTTTTGTAAGCGTGGATATGATAAACGGCTTTTGCTGTGAGGGCGCGCTATCTAGCCCAAGAGTTGGCGCTATGGCAAAGTATTTGGCGGATACTTTTAAAAGAGCGCATGATGAGTTTGGCTTTAAAAATTTCATCTTGATCCAAGATAATCACGGCGAAGAAGCAAGTGAATTTGACGCGTTTCCGCCACATGCGGTAGCCGGCACAAACGAGGCTGAGACGATAGATGAGCTTAAAAATTTAGATTTTTTTGACGAGATTAAAATTTTTTACAAAAACTCGATAAGTTCGGCGTATTGCGACGGATTTAACACCTATTTAGAGCAAAATAGGCACGTTGATACCTTTGTCATCTTTGGCGACTGCACCGATCTTTGTGTCTATAACCTTGCGCTTCATATCAAGCTAAGCGCGAACGAAAAAAACATCAAACGCGAAGTTATAGTAGTAAGCGATCTGGTACAAACTTACGACGCGCCTTGGCATAACGGGGACTTTTATCATCTGGTATTTTTACGTCACATGCAAATAGCAGCAAATATAAAAGTTGTCAAGTCTCTTGAATAAATTTAGGCAAATTTAAACAAAACCGACCTAAAAGCGGCTTATTCTAGATATTAAAGACGAATTTCAAAAAGGCTTACTTTAGCATTTTGATAATGAGCCGGTAAGCCTTTAGTATCCTTTAGCTCGGTAAGTCCAAGGAAGCAAAATCCGCACTTTTGATAATGCTTAATAAGCCCTAAATTTTCACCTACCGTATCAAGCCTGATAAAATTTTTACTACTTTTTAGAGCATACTCTTTAGCCCAATTGACTATATGCAAAACTAAATTTTGCCCTCTAAAGCTAGGATTTACCGCTATACGATGTATATATATGGCGGCATCGGCACTTCTCTCTTGCCAAATTTGAGCGTCATCAAAGGCTATCGCCCAAACGCAAGCTATTGTGCCCTCTATTTTTATATTAAACTGCCTATTTTCTTTGATCTCGGTCTCTATAAACTCGCGACTAAATTTCGGCCAAGGAGCAGCACCTTTTATCTTTTGAAGCTTAACCGCCTCGTCATAAAGATATAAAATGTCGCCTACATCATCTTTTGAGCTGTTTTGTATAGTCATTGTTTATCCTGCTAAGTTATTTACCTTTTCTTCAAAATTATCGCTTACTACAAATTCCGTGCTATAAACTAAAATTTGATTTTGCTCGGGGTTAGCTATCTTGATGATTAGGCTTTTATTGTTCTTTTCAACCCCATTGCGGTGATCTTGCTGAGCTAGGCGGTAGATATTAGTTATCATATCCTTACTAAGGCTTAGCATGTTCAAATTTAGCTCAAGCGGGGTTAAATTTCTAGGCTTTTCTTTTAAATTTGAGCCGTTAGAGCCGTTTTGATAGCTTCCGTTGCCGTTAAAATTTCGCTTCTTAAAGCTTCGCGCCTTGAAATTCATATCTTTAGCATCCTCAAGACCAACCATCTCTATAAGCCTTATACGGTTAAACTGTCCGTCTCGAGAGAAGTTTATCTTAAAGGCGTAAGGAGTCTCATAAACTGCATTTCCAAGCTTTTCAAGCTCGGCAAGTTCGCGATCAAATAGCGTTATTTCGATATTTCCGTGAAAATCAAGCACGTTTAAGGTTCCGATTTTCTTACCGCTATTTTTAGCTATCCTCGTGCTGATATCTTCGATCTTGCCCACTACAAGTAGCTCCGCACTCTCGCCGACACTTTCAAATTCCGAGCTTAAAGTGTAGCTTATCTCGTCAATTTGCGCCTTAAAGTCCTGCAAAGGATGACCCGAAAGATAAATTCCCACGCTATCTCTTTCGTATAAAAGCCTCTCTTTTAGCTCAAATTCCGTATCGTCCGCCAGCAAATTTACCTTCACGTTATTCATGCTTTCATCTTCGCCAAAGAGGCTTTCTGCGCTATTTTTCTTAATCTGCGCAGCGCTTTTGCAAGCTTCCATTATATTATCAAGGTTATTAAACATCATCTTTCTAGTAAAGCCAAAAGTATCAAAAGCGCCTGATTTTATGAGGCTTTCAACAACTCTTCTATTTACCCTAAAGCTGTCTATACGCGAAACAAAATCGTCAAGCTCTTTAAATTCTCCATTTTTACGCTCTTCAATAATATTTTCTATCGCTGCACCGCCAACGCCCTTTATCGCGCCAAGACCGTAAATAATAGCGTCGCTTCCATTTTCGCTAACAACGCTAAATTCTTGCATAGAGCGATTTATACAAGGCGGAAGTATGGATATATTCATACGCTTTGTTTCGTCGATGTATTTTGCGATTTTATCCGCGTTATCTTCCTCGCTCGTTAAAAGAGCTGCCATAAATTCGGCAGGATAGTAAGTCTTTAGATATGCGGTTTGAAAGATTATCATCGCATAAGCTGCGGCATGCGATTTGTTAAATCCGTAAGAGGCAAATTTCAAAATCATCTCAAAAAGCTCGTCAGCCTTTGTTCCGTTTAGCCCCTTAGCGATGGCGCCTTCTACGAACTGACCTTTTAGTCTATCCATCTCCTCTTTTATCTTTTTACCCATCGCGCGGCGTACCAAGTCTGCACCTCCAAGACTAAATCCGCCTATAGTTTGAACTATCTGCATAACCTGCTCCTGATATACGATAACGCCGTAAGTAGGAGCTAAAATAGGCTCAAGTTCCGGGAAAATATATGTTATCTCGGCTTCTTTATGCTTCCTTGCAACAAAATCAGGAATAAGATCCATAGGCCCCGGACGATAAAGCGCAACCATCGCGATAATATCATCAAAACAGTCGGGCTTTAGGCTAAAGCCAAGCTTGCGCATACCTTCACCCTCCACTTGAAAGAGTCCTATCGCTTGTCCGCTTTGAATAATTTCATAAGTTTTTTTATCGTTTATATCAATCGTCTCCCAGATAATATCCTTACCAAAGCGATTTTTGATAAGTTTTATCGCGTTATTAATAACCGTTAGCGTCTTAAGCCCAAGGAAGTCAAATTTGATAAGATCCACGTCCTCAAGGTACTTTAGGCTATACTGCGTTACGAAGTGATCTTCGGCGCTATTTGGCTGGCGAAACAGAGGGGCTTTATTCCAAAGCTCTTCGTTTGAGATAACAACACCCGCCGCGTGCATGCCCGCGTTGCGGTTTAAGCCCTCCAGATCAAGTGCGAATTTCCAAATTCTAGCTGCGTTTGCGTTTTTATCTATGAGCTCTTTTATCTTTGGTTCTTTTTCAAATGCACTCTCAAGCGTGATACCAAGCTCATCAGGTATGAGCTTAGCCATAGCGTCAGCCTCGGCATAAGGCATGTTACAAACCCGCGCGACATCGCGGATAACGCCTTTAGCAAGCAACTTACCAAACGTTATAACCTGAGCGACGTTAAATTTGCCGTATTTTTCGATAACATAATCAATTATCTCGCCTCTTCTATCCTGACAAAAATCCACGTCGATATCAGGCATACTCACACGCTCGGGGTTTAAAAACCTCTCAAAAAGCAGGTTGTAAGGTATAGGATCGATATCGGTTATCCTAAGACTATACGCCACCAAGCTTCCTGCCGCAGAACCGCGTCCCGGACCTACAGGCACACCGCGCTTTTTAGCCTCTCTGATAAAATCCCAAACTATCATCATATAGCCCGGGAAATTCATCTTATTTATGATGCCTATCTCGATTTCAAGGCGCTTTTTATACTCTTCGTGCTTTTCTTCAGGCACGAATTTAAGCCGCTCAGCAAGCCCGTTTCTACACTCATACTCAAAAAATACCGAGTCGTTTGCAAAGCTGTAGCGATTTTCTGGCTCGGGCAGGCTAAGCCCACGCTCTGCCGCACACTCAAGAGTAAATTTAAAATTCGGCGGAGTTGCGTCGCCTAGTTTTATTTCAAGATTGCATTTTTCCGCGATCTCTTGCGTATTTGTGATGGCTTCAGGGATATCGGCAAAAAGCTCGCTCATCTGCGCAGGAGTCTTAACGTAAAATTCATGCACGCTGTGGCGCAAACGGTTTGGATCATCAAGAAGTTTGTTCATCGCGATACACATGAAAACCTCGTGTGCATCGGCTCTTTGCTGAAACGTATAGTGCGTGTCGTTGGTAGCGATAACCTTGATATCAAGCTCCTTTGAGATACGCAAAATTTGATCGTCTATCCTGCGCTGATCGCCGATACCGTGGCGCATGATCTCAAGGTAAAAGTCCTCGCCGAAAATTTCTTTATATTCGCGCGCCACTTCAAGCGCCTTTTCATATCCGCCAGCTCCATAGCGCAAATTTCGCTCGCTTTCGTTTAGGTGCCAGTTCACCTCGCCTTGAAGGCAAGCGGAACTGCATATCACGCCCTCGCTATGCTCTCTTAGCAGTTTTTTATTGATACGCGGATAGTAGTAAAAGCCCTCGATATAGCTCATCGAGCTTAAATACATCAAATTTTTATATCCGGTCTCGTTTTTGGCAAAAAGACATAGGTGAAAGCGCTGCTTTGAGCTTTTATCACCCACATCTTCGCTGTTATGGATATAAGCTTCTATGCCGATTATCGGCTTTATGCCCTCGCCCTTCATCGTCTTGTAAAAATCAATCGCGCCAAACATATTTCCGTGATCGGTTATAGCTACCGAGCTTACGCCTTGTTTTTTAAGCGTTTTAGCAAGCTCTTTTATCTTATTTGCTCCGTCTAGCAAGGAGTATTCGGTGTGCAGATGTAAATGTGTAAAATCGCTCATAATCATTCCTTTTATTAGGTCTGATTTTACAAAAGAGTAGCTTTTAGAGCGCTTTTATGTGGCTTATATTTTCTTTAAAGGCTTTGAGTAAATTTGATAAAGTGTCGCATCTTGCTTCGTTTAAGCCAAGTTTTTTAGCTAGAAATTTATAGTGAATTTTTGCGCCGTCTTTTAAATTTACGGCAGGTGCATTTGAAGTTTTTGATAACTTTTTATCTCCGCTTTTAAGCAAGCTATGGTGGATAAAATTTGCATTTTTAAAATTTAGTCCGAGCAAATTCGCCATATATTTTTGAGCTGCCGAGCACTCAAGCAGATCCTCTCCGCGCACGAGCAAATTTACTCCAAGACGCTCGTCATCAATGAGGCTCGCAAGATTGTAAGCAGCGGCGCCGTCTTTTTTATATATCATAAAATCGCCCATGTTTTTAGCCAAATTTATACTTTTACTTTGGTTTAAATTTGCAAATCCAAATTTTGCCAAATCACATCCCACATCTATCGCTTCATCGCTATTTACGTGAAGTCTGATACAGGTTTTATCAGGAATAAATTCTAGATTTTTATTTAGGCAAATTTGTTTATAAATGCCGTTTTCAAACGAGCTTTTCATCGAGTGAGAGCACTCGCAGGCATAGCAAACTCCTAAATTTTTAAGTCTATTAAGTGCATTTTTATAGCTTGAAGCTCTAAATTTAGAGCTAAATTTTGCCTCAAATTCAGCTACCGAGCTAGATCCGCCGTCAAAGTCAATCCCAAGCATATCAAGCACACGAAAGATGTTTTCAGTGTATTCACTTCTATACCGCACAAGATCGTAATCATCGATGCGAAGATATAAAATTCCATCAAGCGTGCGGGTAAAAAGATATGTTAAAAGAAAGTTATATGCATTTCCCGCGTGGAGAAATCCGCTAGGTGTAGGAGCTATACGAGAGATGATCTGCTGGTTCATGAAAACAGCTTCAAATCAAGCCTAAAATTTAGCAAGAAAGGCTTAAAAAAGTTAAAAATTAGAGAGTTTAAAAACAGAAATTTAAATCGCATAAATTTTAAAAAGCCGCCCAAGCGAGCGGCTAAATTTTACTCTTTTGGGCGAGCTTCATTTACTCTTAAAGCCCTTCCGCCTACCTCTTTGTCATTTAACGCTTCTATCGCCTTGACTGCTTCGGCATCATCCATTTCAACAAATCCAAACCCTTTTGAGCGATTTGTCTCTCGATCTTTAACGATTCTTGCACGTTTTACTTCACCAAATGGCGAAAAAGTATCCTTAAGCTCTGCCTCAGTCATGCGATATGACAAGTTACCGACGTAAATATTCACAGTAACGTTTCCTTAAAATCAAATTTCCGATAAAATCGGTTGCTTGATGATACCTGAATTTACAAAAAATAGCTAGTAAATTTGGCATTTGTAAGCAAATTTAACTCAATTTTACACAGCAAACAAAAGCCCCTCTTTTACCTCTTTGTAAATTTTCTCTCCGCAGAGATTTTTAACCAGCTCAAGTGCAAATTCCATAGCCGTGGCAGGGCCGCGAGAAGTGATGATGTTGCCGTCTTTTACGACATTTTGAGAGCTTACGTATCCGCTATCTTTAACGTGAGCTTCAAAGCTTGGATAGCAAGTGTAGCTCTCTTTTATCACGCCGGCCTTTGCTAAAGCCATAGGAGCCGCACAAATAGCGCCTATAAATTTGCCTTTGCTATCAAATTCTTTTAAAAGCGCTTGAAGTTTAGCGCTGTTTGCCAAATGCTCTGCCCCAGGAAGTCCTCCTGGAAGCACTATCATATCAAACTCGCTTTCGCAAATTTTTTCAAGCGTAGTGTCGGCATGAACTTTTATGCCGTGAGCTCCTGTAAGAATATCCGCATCAAGCCCTGCGAATTTCGCCTCAGCTCCTGCTCTTTTTAATACATCGATAATGGTTATCGCTTCAATCTCTTCAAAGCCGTTTGCAAGCATTACAGCCACTTTTTTCATATCTGCTCCTTTAAAGTTGTTTTTTGATTATACGTTAGATTAACTGAATTTGTGTTAGAATTTAAAACTTCTTGACAAGAAAGGACATAAATGGAAGTAAAGATTACTTATTGTAATTCTTGAAATTACAAACCGACAGCTTCTCGTGTAGAAGAAAAAATACTTTCAGAAATCAAAGGTGCTAGGGTTAGCAAAGTCGTCGGAAGTGGCGGAAACTTCATAGTCGAAGTTGATGGAAAAGTCGTATTTTCCAAAAAAGATCTGATAGGCACTACCGTAAACGCTCTACCAAATAACGAAGAGATCGAAGCTTTGGTACAAAGCCTAAAATCCGCTTAAATTTTAAAGAGCCAAAGCTAAATTCGGCTTTGGCTTTCTCAGCTAAATTTGCAAAGCTTGAACTTAAATTTTAAGACTCAAGCTGCTTTCAAAACTTATTTATTAGCTCTCTCGATATACTCGCCTCTAACGGTATCTACGCGGATAACTTCGCCTTCAAGCACGTGAAAAGGGATTTGCACAACAGCGCCGCTTTCAAGCGTAGCAGGCTTTTTACCGCCTTGTGTGTCGCCCTTGAAATTTGGCGGAGTCTCTACTATCTTTAGCTCAACCACTTGAGGTACTTCCACACCGATAGCCTTACCGTTGTGGAACAAGATATCAACCATCATGCCGTCTATCATCCATTTTTTAACATCGCCTACGTCATCGTCACTGATCGCTACTTGCTCGTAAGTCGCCGTATCCATAAACTGGCAATACTCACCGTCATCGTAAAGATACTGCATCTGCTTTTCTTCCAAATTTGGCTGATCTGCCTTATCGCCCGCATGAAATGTCTTTTCCAGCACTTTACCGTCGATAAATGACTTGATCTTGGCTCTTACGAAAGCTGCTCCCTTGCCCGGTTTTACGTGTTGGTATTCAACCACTTTGTAAGGAACGCCGTCTAATTCGATCTTTAAGCCCTTTTTTAAATCTCCCATTGAGTATGTTGCCATAAATTCTCCTTATTAAATAATCGCCGATTATATCAAAATTACAATTATAGATTTATTATTTTAAAAATTGTGTAGCTAAAAGGCTTATTTTTCACCGAATTTAAAAGTCCCTTTTTTCTTTTCACTTCCATCTGATTGAGAATATATCTCTCTCATAAGCTGTTCACTTACACTTGGATTATCTTCTTTTATCTTTTGAAATTTTTTCTTTTCGGTTAAAATTCTCTCGAAACTCTGAGTGCTTCGTCTCTGTGCCTCACTCTCACATCCTATAATAAAAAATAAAGTCAAACAAAAAATCAAAATTTGAAAATAATTCATATAAATTCACTACTCCGTAAATATTTTAAGCCTCCTAAAGAAGAGGCTTAAAAATATCTATAATACAGCATATTTCGCCCAAACACAAACATCAAGGCTATTTAATTTACCAAGAGTTTCTTTTGATATTTTTTCATCGACAAGAACAACCGCAAGCGCAAATCCATGCTGATCTCGACCCAATCTAAAGTCTGCAATATTGATTTTTTCATCTGCCAAAATAGCACTAATTTTTGCAATTACTCCAGGCACATCGGAGTTTTTAAATATTATCATCTTGCCTTTTGGCTTAAAGTCGGTTTTAAATCCGTTGATACCCACTATGCGTTGATCCGATTCATCAAACACAGTTCCGCTCACTGATGTTATACCGCTATCTGTAGTAACTTTTACTGTCACTCTGTTTTTATATCCACTCTCTGGCACACAAATAGCATCTGTTAAAATTCCTTTTTCATCGGCTAGAAATTTGGCATTTACATAGTTAATACCATCCCCTAAACTCTCTTTTAAAACGCCTACAAGAGCGAATGTAAGCATAGATTTTATGTAGTTTCCTATATATCCTTCCGCCTCAACCTTAATAGCCTTTACAGGCGCGTGAGTCATTTGTGCCGCTAAAAAAGACATCTTGGAAATTAGCTCTATATAAGGTTCTAAAAAAGGAGGTAGATCCTCTGTCTTGATAGGCAAATTTAAAGCATTCGGATAGCTTATGCCACGAGCTGCACTGATAGCCTGTTCCGCTGCTGCGATAGCGATATTGCTTTGAGATTCAAGAGTATTTGCACCAAGATGAGGAGTAACGCTAATATTATCAAGATCAAGCAGAGGGTGATCTGTCGCAGGCTCTTTGGAAAATACATCAATACCCGCAAAAGCTATCTTGCCACTTTTTAAGGCTTTTTCAAGAGCCTCTTCGTTATAAAGTCCGCCACGTGCGCAGTTTATGAGTCTTACGCCATCTTTCATCTTTAAAATTTCATTTTCACCTATTATATTGGTAGTCTCTTTTGTCTTAGGAGTATGGATGGTGATAAAATCGCAAGCCAAAATATCATCAAAATCCCTAGTATAAGTTCCGCCCATATCAGTTACCTTAGATGGATCTATATATGGATCATAGGCTATTATTTGCATACCAAAGGCAGCAGCTCTAGTAGCAACCCTTGAGCCTATGTTACCAAAACCTATAACACCTAAAGTTTTGTTAAAAAGTTCAACTCCGTACCATTTTTCGCGCTTCCATATTCTATCGATTTTTAGGGCATTATGAGCATAAGGAAAACTTCTAGCAGCCGCCAACATATGAGCCATAGTTAGTTCAACCGCTGCAATCGTATTTGCCGTAGGAACGTTCATAGCGATAATTCCTCGCTTGGAGCATCCATCTATATCTACGTTGTCCACACCAACGCCTGCTCTAACAAGAGCTTTTAAATTTTTAGCCGCATTTAAAAACCTCTCGTCTACTTCTGTAGAGCTCCTGGTTATCGCTACATCCGCTTCGCCTATAATCTCCAAAAGCTTATCTTTTGGTACAGAAGTAGCGTCAACCACCTTTATATTTTCTTCACGGTTTAAAATTTCAAAACCAACCTGATGAATCGCATCACATACAATTATCGTTTTCACAGCTTAACCTCCATAATTTGCGAGTGTATATCATACGTTTTAAGATCATCTATAACACGATTTAATATACTGACATCTTGCGTATTGATATATATTAGATTTTTAGAATTTTCTTTTATTACACTAAAATCGACAGAGATATTTTTAAGAGTTTGACTTAGACAAAACATAGAATATATATCATTTTTATCTATTATTAATTGATAGACTCTTTTTTTAAAATTATCTTTTTCGCTATTTTTAAACTCTATAAATATCTCATTTGCAGCTAAAATATACTCTTTAGGAGTCAAATTTGCAAGTTTATTAACCCAGGAAACTTCATTTTTGCTTCCATTTGACTCAACTTCTTTTATAATATCTTGCTTTTGTGGTATTCCTTGAGCTAAATTTGCGTTTGCATATCTCCATAGAAAAAACCCACAGAGACATACAAACGCCAGCAAACAAACGATCACAGAAGCAAGCAGATGTCGTTTCATTTAATTTCTAAATTAAGACAGCTGCTCTTTTATAATATCGCCCAATGTAACCTTGTCATTACTATTTATTTCATTTAGAACTTCACGTTCTTTTTGTTTAGCCAAGCGTCTTATACTTAGGCGAATTCTATTCTTTTTCTCGTCTATAAAAGCTATTGCGGCTTCGATATTATCATTAATATTCAGATCCTCGGCTTTTACACTCCCCATATCCTCTTTACGGATTAAGGCATCAACGTTGTCACCAAGCTCTACAAATATACCAAACTCTTTAATATCGCGAATTTTACCGGTTACTATATCACCCACATTGAACTTTTTAGCATAGGCTTGAACAGGGCTTTGTTTTAAATCTTTTAGACTTAGAGATATCTTTTGTTCGTTATTATCTATCTTTATAATCTTGACTTCAACTTCATCGCCTATTTTAAACATATCTTTGCACTTATCGTTTCTATCCCAAGAAGCGTCTTCGTTGTGCAACAACCCCTCTACTCCACTAATTTTAACAAAGGCACCGAAATTAGTAACTGTAGTAACAGCTCCTTTTACCACGTCGCCTTCTTTAAATTTAGAGTTAAACTCGTCAAACGGTTTTGGAAGTAGATTTTTAAGGCTAACTCTTAAACGACGATCGTTAGCGTCTATCTCTATTACCTCTACATCAAGCTCTTCGCCTTCGCTTATATGATCTTTAGGATTTTTTATATTTTTATCCCAAGAAATTTCAGATATGTGCAAAAATCCTTCTATGTCATTTCCAAGATCTACAAAAGCGCCATAAGGCTCAATATTGCTGACTATTACTTTTATGGTATCGCCAACTTCCAAACTATCTTTAATCTCATCCCAAGGATCCGGCATAGCAGCTTTTATAGATAGTGAAAGGTGTTTTTTCTCATTATCGTATTTAATAACCTTAACTAAAACCTTATCGCCTTCTTTATAAATAGATCCAGGATTTACAGGGCCTTTGTAACTAATTTCACTATAGTGAACAAGCCCGTCTACTCCGCCAACATCTACAAACATTCCATAAGTTGTGATCTTCTTTACGGTGCCTTCGATAGCGTTTTCATTCGCGATTATTGACGAAATAGCCTCTTTTTTCTTCTTGCGATCTTCATCTAGCAGTCTTTTTCTGGAAACAACTATACTTTGTTCCTCTTTATCAACCTTGATAACTTTAACTTTATAAGTTTTTCCCATTACGGAATTCGCATCTTTAAATCCACTTTGAGATTTTGGTAAGAAAAACTCGATTCCGTCATTATTTTGAGCTACGAAACCGCCTTTATTTTTACCTATTATTTTAACATCAAACACATCTTGATTATCTTCATTGTAAGATTCGATATAGTCCTTAACCTTCTCTTTTCTTAAGGCTTTTTTATGAGAAACTATCGGTCTTCCGCCACGAGATCCAGTTATAACAACCTTGATAGTATCATTGATATTAAATTTTAAATTTCCGTTTTCATCACTAATCTCGGATATATTTAAAATTCCTTCCGATTTTTTACCTACATTGACGAAAACCTCATCACCTTTGATATCGACAATGGTACCGTCGCTATCTTCTTCAGTCTTTTTAAAAGACTCCTCCAACATCGCTGCAAAGTCTTCTTCTTCTATAAGTTCATCCTTTGCTTTATTGATTTGAACATTTTTGTTCACCGCAGCCATCGTGATCCTTTTGAGTATATTTTGCTTGCACTATTTTTAGTTACAATTAGCCAGATTATACTTAAAAATAACTTATTTGTAGATTAACTTACGAGAATTTGGGACTAAAATAGATATCCTTGAGTAATTTTAAACTCATTTTTTATAAATTTAAACTTACTCAATTAGACAAAATATATTAGTTTTTAAAATCTTCTATCTTTTTTACAACGTTTTGTATAATCCAATCAGGTGTGCTAGCTCCTGCACTTACTCCGCAGTGATTTTTATTCCTAAACCACTCCTCATTGAGCTCACTCTCATTTTCTATCAGATAGCTATCATTGCAAAAATTTTTAGATATTAGATATAGCTGCTTTGTATTGGACGAATTTTTACCGCCTATTATTATCATTATATCGGCTCTTTCAGCAAGCTCTTTAACAGCCTCTTGATTCTCAAAAGTAGCATTGCAAATGGTATTAAAGACTCTAACCTCTTTTGTTTTAAGCATTAAGTAGTTTACTATCTGCATAAATTTTTCAACCTTGCGCGTAGTCTGGCTAACTACAGCAACTTTTTGCGAAAGCTTTATGTTATCTAGTTCGCTCTCATCTAAAACTACATAAACCTTGCCATCTGCATAAGATTTTACACCTTTTACCTCGGGATGATTTTCATCTCCAAAGATGACTATATCATACCCTTCTTTGCTCATTTTTTCGCAAATTTGCTGTGGCTTGGTCACAAATGGACATGTCGCGTCAATAATTTTAATATCACTATTTTTTAGTTTAGACAGATCGTTTTTGGTAATACCGTGAGTACGTATAATTGCCTTTTTTTCCTCGGTTATCTCGCTTATTCCTTCTAGGGTTTTTACATTAAAGTTTATCTTTAATCTATTAATCTCTTCATTGTTATGAATAAGAGGTCCGATAGTAGCAGCATCTTTTGCATTTTCAGCGATTTTTATCGCACGTTTTACTCCAAAACAAAATCCATAACTATTTGCAAGCTCAATCTTCAACGCTAGCCCCAAGCTCTCTTAAAATATTGCTAAAATTCGGGAAAGAAGTAGAGATAAATTCACTCTTTTCTATTACCATGCCGCATTTTAATCCTAAAATCGCAAAGCTCATAGCTATCCTATGGTCACCGTGACTATCTATTATAGCGCTATTTAGCTCTCCTCCTGTCACGCTAAACCCATCGTCAAATTCACTTACTTCAAGACCGCATTTTCTAAGACCCTCTACGACAACAGATATCCTATCGCTCTCTTTTACACGAAGCTCTTTTGCGTTTCTTATTACGCTCTTTCCTTTGGCATTTGCAAAAGCTATTGCTAGAGCAGGAATCTCATCAATAAGCCAAGAGATATTTTCATCTACCTCCACGGCTCTAAGTTGAGAATATTTAATCTCTATATCTCCGATACTTTCATATTCGCTTGAAGTCTCTTTAAATTTAATATCAGCGCCCATTTTTTCTAAAATTTTATAGGCTTCTATACGAGTTTTATTTAAAAGAATATTTTTTAAAATTAAATGCGAATTTGGAATTATTGCTGCGGCAACAGCGAAAAAGAAAGCCGAGCTAGGATCGTTTGGCACAAAAATTTCAAGCGGCTTAAGAGGCGATTGCATAGGAGATACTTTAACTTCAAGATTATTTCTTACAAGCTCCGCCCCCATACCTCTTAGCATTCTTTCTGTATGATCACGGCTTAGTTCAGGCTCGCTTATCACGCATCCATTTGATTTAAGTCCTGCTAAAATAAGTGCGGATTTAACTTGAGCGGAAGCGATTTTACTCTCAAATTTAAAATACTCAAGTTTGCCTCCCCTGATACAAAGAGGAGCCATATCTCCATTGCTCACACCATCTATCTTGGCTCCAACGCTTATTAATGGCTTTCCCACCCTTGCCATCGGACGGCGATTTAGATATTGATCTCCGCTTAGCACAAAAAATCCGTCAGTCGCGGCCAAAAATCCCATAAGAAGCCTCATTGCAGTTCCAGAATTTCCACACTCAAGCACAGAGTGTGGCTCCTGCAGTTTTTGAGGTGGGATTATAGTCATAACTCCGTTTTCTTCTGATACTTTGGCACCTAAAAGCTTAATTATATTTAAAGTGTTTAATGTATCTTCAGCCTTTAGATAGTTTTTTATTGTGGACGGCTTATCACTTAATAGCGAAAATATGGCACATCTATGAGATATCGATTTATCCGCCGCTATAACCTCTAATTTCGCTTCAATCCTATCTTTTAAAGCAAAAATTTTCATCTTACTCCGATATTTAAATTTTTCTTCAAACTGTCTAAAATTTTATCCATTATCAGTGCTATCTCTTCATCTTCAAGCGTTTTTTCTATATCTTGGAAAACAAATTTCACAGTCAAACTAGAATTTGAACCTAAATTTTTATCTCTATATATATCAACAGGTAAAAATTCCTTCAAACATCCTATTTTAAGAGCATTAATACACTCTTTTATGACTTCAAATTTCATATCATCAGGTACAATCAGGCTCAAATCTCTGCTTATTGCCGGGAATTTAGAGTAGGTCTTTACGGCAACGCTACTAAATTTAAGCTTACCAAAATCAACTTCGCAAAGATAGGTTTTAGGTAGATCAAATCTATTCTCAACCACCACATTAACTCTACCTATATAGCCTACTTTAACACCATTTCGATAAATTTCAGCCTGCTCAAATTCGCTTAGATAATTTATATCTTTACTAGGCTTTAATTCAAATTCTCCGATCGCATTCCTAACTGCAGAAGCAAAGCTTAAAAAGCCTATTTCAGAAGGCTTGGCTGAATTTAGTAAACTTGGCTCCCTCACAAGTCCACTAGCTACAAACCCAAATCTCTCGCTTTGGCTTCCATTCTCATCAAAAACACTTCCGAATTCAAAAATTTTGACCGATTTTTTTGAATTTTTAATATTTCTTTCTGCAGATTTCAAAAGATGATTTACAAGAGTCGGACGAAGAGTGTTAAGCTCATTGCTTATAGGATTTGCGATCTCTACTTTGCAAGGTTTAAAGCCAAGCTCGTTTAGCTCATTCAAATCATCAAATACATAATGAACAGACTCAAAAAAGCCGCTACTGGCCGCTTTGCGTCTTAAATTTAACGCATTTTTATAATCTACAAAGGTATCATTTATACGATTTTGTTCGCTAAATTTCAACGGTTTTGAAGCAATATTATCAATCCCTATGATTCTAACGATCTCTTCGCATACATCTTGAGCGTTTATGATATCGTGGCGAAAATGAGGAACTTTGACATTCGCACTATCTTTTTCTACATTGAAATTTACCTCAAATCCAAGCTTTTTAAGGATTTTGACGACATCATTTTTCAAAACCTCTTGCCCTATCATCCTATTCATTTCGCTCATAGTAAAGCTAACCACTCGTGGCTCTTTTTGCAAAATACTCTGCTGAGAGCCCGCATATATCGAAGCGCTCTTTAGTCCGGAAAGCATCTTAAACAAATAATCTGCGCCAAAATTTATGTTAGGCTCGCTCCCTCTTAAGGTTCTATAAACATAATCGAAGCGCGGCATTTTTTTATCTTCGTATATCGTAGTAGCGATTATTTCAGGATTTGTGTAGCTTGCCTCTATAACGATAATTTTACTATTATCATCTATTTTAGCCGCATCGCTTTGATAAATTCCAGCCACTCCTAAATTTTCGCCGCCTACCATAATCTTGCTTGCAGAGTGTGCGTCCTTATCTATATCAAATACAACCCTGCCTTCATCTTTTTTAAGCTTATCGTAATCATACGCGTTAAACAGCACTCCGGTCGAGTGTGTAGCGTATTCCAGAAGTCTTTCCACGCAGTGCTCTTTAGTGCATTCAATGAGGGCGAGTCTAATCTTCATAAGCAAATTTTCATTGAGAGTGTCTTTTAGTTCAAAAACTCTATACTGAAAGCTGCTTTTTAAATTTTCCTCCGCATGGATAGCTAAAATTCGCCCGATACCAAGCAAATTTTCAGCCTCGTCATACTTGCTGGCATCTTTTAAAGGCAGATCAAGCGCGGCAGAAAGATCTCTTGCGATACCATATACGCTTAGGCAGTCGCCTCTGTTTGGCGTTAGCTCTATCTCGACAAACGCGTCATTTAACAAAGGATACTCTCTTAATTCGCGCCCTAAGCTAAGCTCTCCGATACTCTCATCAAGAGGCATGATGCCCTCGTTTACTTTTACTAGGCCAAGCTCGGTTGAAGAGCAGATCATGCCGTTAGACTCGACTCCGCGAAGCTTAGCGTGCTTTATCTCAAGTCCGCTTGGCATAACCGCACCCACAAGAGCAACCGGCACAAACTGCCCAGCCTCTACGTTTTTAGCACCGCAGACTATCTGAAGCGTTTCGCTTCCGACATCGACTTGACACACGCTTAACTTATCGGCATCAGGATGCTTATCCTTGCTTTTTACATATCCGACTACTATATTTTTAGGGATTCTTACTGAATTAAAGCTATCAACTTCAAGACCGATGGAATTTAAAGTCTTTAAAATCCTCTCGCTATCCACATTTGCTATATCCACCCACTCATTTAGCCAATTTCTTGAAATCATCATTTAAACTGCTCCAATAATCTTAAATCTCCCTCAAAAAGCGAGCGCAAATCAGGAATTTGATGAAGCAGCATCGCAAAGCGCTCCACACCAAGACCAAAGGCATATCCGCTTACATTTTTGTAGCCAACCGCCTTAAATACATTTGAATCAACCACACCACATCCGAGCACTTCAAGCCAGCCCGTCTGCTTGCACACTCTACACCCTTCGCCTTTGCAGAAGATACAGCTTATATCAACTTCAGCCGATGGCTCCGTAAACGGGAAAAAGCTTGGGCGAAAGCGTACCTGAACATCGCCAAACATATACCTTAAGAAATTTTCAAGCATGCTTTTTAAATTTGCAAAGCTAACTACGCCTTCATCCTCGACGACAAGTCCTTCAACCTGATGAAACATCGGAGTATGCGTTAAGTCCATATCTCGGCGAAACACAGCACCTGGCGCTATCATGCGGACAGGAGGCTTCGTGCTCATCATAGTTCGAACCTGCACCGGACTTGTGTGCGTACGAAGCAGTTTAAAATCCTTAAAATAAAACGTATCTTGCATGTCGCGCGCAGGGTGATATTTAGGCAAATTTAGCGCCTCGAAGTTATGGAAGTCATCCTCTATAAGAGGTCCCTTTTCAAGCGAGAAATTTTGCATCATAAAATACTCTATAATGCGGTCCATCGTAGCCATAACCGGATGAAGAGCGCCGGTGCTGCTTGGCTCGTTAAAGAGCGTCACGTCTATCGCGCTTGCTTTCATCTTAGCTTTTATCTCACCGCTTTCAAGCTCGGTTTTTTTCGCGGATATCAGGCTTTCAAACTCATCTCTTAGCTTATTGAGATTTGCTGCAAATACCTTCTTCTCGCTTTCGTCCATATCTTTCAGCTTGGCAAATTCAGAGGTTATAAGCCCTTTTTTGCCTAGCAAATCGACACGAATTTTATCAAGCTCAGCCAAATTTTCACACCTGCTTATACTATCTTTGTACTCTTGCAATTTCTTACCTTGTATTAAATTTTGAGATATTTTAGCTAAAATTTTTTGAAGTGTTGATAAAACAGACAATACAACAATAGCATACAAAGAATTTAATCCTAATCAATCGTTAAAATTAATTAGCAAAGATATAGATTAAATTCTTTTACTAAAAATAGGAATCTCATTTATAGATCTAAATTTAAATCTTTCTAGTCTTTGCATCTCTTTCATTATCAAATTATTATCAGTATTAAAATTTAAATTATGAACATCAGCATAAACATGTTGAAGTATATAATTCATGCTTGCAAATAAAACATTATCTAATGTTTTATTGACAGGAATTAGCATATCATATCGCTTGCCGTGGTGAAATTTACATATTCTAGCAACACTTCCTTCTTCATCATCTGTTATAAAAAATTCAAATAATGACGGTTCTGTCATAAAGTGATAGATAAAAAAATGAATATTTACACCGCTTTTATTATTTTTGATAGCAAAAGGCATTTTAGCAAATCCTATACACTCTGTTAAAATTTTTATTTTATCTTGAAAATCAAGATTTAAAAAATATTCAGATATTTTGCTTAAAACCACCAATTCTTTAGCTGTTATTGTTTCATTTCTACAACAATCTACCTCACTCACACGACCGGTAATAAGATTAATCATATTATCAAGATTATCCATTGCCGAAATATTAGTTAATCCGTATTTGGATATATAAAAATTATTTTCATTCAAAAAACTTTGCTTCATTGCAGTATTGATTTTAGAATATCCTGATAACGGACACCAATTTATATCTATAAAGTCTTCTCCATAAAAATAAGCTTCAGTAGGATGCTTATTTATTTGTATAGTTATAGGCTCCAAAAATTTCGTTGTGCTTTTTCTATAAAATATATTCGCACGTTCAGGATTTCCAATATTGTATTGCTTCATAACATATATAACAACAATAAACATGACATCCAGAAAGTTATAAAAATCTCCTTTATAGCTTAATATACTATTAGTTTCTGATTCGTATTCTTTTGAATCAATATTACAAAATTCATCTACTGAAATACCTATTCTATCAATAAAATCTTTACACATACTATCAAATTCATAGAACTGATATATAAAATTTAGTTGCTCATATATAAATATTTTTGCTTTGTTCTGGTTTGTAATTTTATAAACAATATTTGATATTAAAACTTTAATATGTTCTTTTTCTTGACTGCTGGCAGGATGAAGAGATATTTCCTCTCTAAGTTCAGAAAATGTATATTTATCACCAAACATTATATCCTCCCATAATTTGAGAGAATACACTCTTTTATTTTTTCTGAATTTCCTATGTTGTATTTCAACATAACACTAAGCGTAATAATCTGCATAGCAATCTTGCCGTCTATTGACGGAGCTAATCCTTCTTCAAAAAGATCATAAATTACATCGCTAGCTTCAGTATCGCAACTAAATAAATCTGCATTATAAAACTCATATTTTGGAATGCCCGACATATCTATAAAACTTTTACATAAAATATCACTATCATAAAAAAAATACATAAAATTAAGCTGTTCATATACAAATTTTCTAGCTTCATCTATATTGTTAATTTTACTATGAGCTTTTTTATTGCTTTAGCAAGCACATTATTATATTCTGTATGCACTTTCTTATCATTGGTTTTATTATTAATCCAGCCAACAAAAATAGCAACAATAAGCATAACAATAATTAATTCTTGATTTTCTATCATCTTAACAACTCCTAGCAATAATTCATTAATAGCAACTAAAAAATATATTTTATTGAAGTTGCTCAATAAAAGAAGAAATCATCAAAAGCTTATCTAGCGAGCTTTTAAGAAACTCTAAATCTACATCCCTAGAGGTATAAGCCGGATTATCTGGCACCTCAAAATTACCAACTAAATCTACAAGCTGTCTAGCGCTATCAATCTCATCGTTAGGTACAGAAAATCCTTCTGATGACAATACAGACCATATATCTTCGGTTCCTAATATATCTTGCATTTTGCGCATTTTAGATTCCACAAGATGCTTAGTAAGCAATACGATCACATCTGTATAGCTTTCCTGCTTACCCCCTAGAAGCCTTTCAATAGCTTGATAATACTGAGTCTCAATAGAAAGGATGCAAACCATTATTAATCCTTTATTTTAAAAATATTTTTTATCTATTTAGAAGTATATATATATATATTAATTTTTGCTTACAGGAACAAGGCTCAATTTTATACTATATTTTGTTATAATTTGAAAATTTCAAACAGGAGAAAATCATGACAATTTTTGAAAAGATAGTAGCAGGCGAAATCCCTTGCAACAAGGTTCTTGAAAACGATAAATTTCTAGCTTTTAACGACATCAATCCAAAAGCGCCTATCCATATCCTCATCATCCCTAAAAAGCACTTTAAAAATTTCCAAGAGATGGATGCGGGCTTAATGAGCGAGATGACTAAATTTATCCAAGAGGTCGCAACTCTTATGGGGCTTGATAAAAGCGGTTATCGCCTAGTAACAAACAACGGCGAAAACGGCGGTCAAGAGGTTATGCACTTGCATTTTCATATGCTTGGCGGAGCAAAACTTAACTGGACTGACGCCGCTACCGATCCGCAATCAACTTTTTAAATATTTTATAGGCGAGCCGTGCTATCATGCTCGCCTACTTGTTAAACTCTATCTTAAATCTTTAAGCCACTCGTTAAGCGAATTCATCTGCTTTTGCACGCTTAAATTTGACGTTCCGCCAAGCGAAGTTCTAGCCTCTTTTGAAGCATATAAATCCAAAAATTTAACCGCATTTTCATCTAAATTTTCATCTACTTCTTTTAGCTGCTTAGAGTTAAGCTCGCTTAGATCAACGCCTAAATTTTCAGCTTTTGCAACCGCTTTGCCGGTGATAAAATGAGCGGTTCTAAACGGTACATTTTTTTCGCGCACTAAAAAATCAGCCAGATCGGTTGCGCTTAAATGCCCTTTTTTGGTAGCTTCAAGCATATTTTTTTCGTTAAATTTCGCCTCTTTCATCATCTCATTTAAGATATGAACCGAAGTAAGTGCGGTGTGAACGCTATCAAAGACACCCTCTTTATCCTCTTGCATGTCTTTGTTATAAGCTAACGGCAGCCCTTTCATGGTGGTTAGAAGCGCTATCAAATTTCCATTTACGCGCCCTGTTTTTCCGCGGATAAGCTCGGCTACATCGGGATTTTTCTTCTGAGGCATGATCGAGCTTCCGGTCGAATACGTATCGCTAATCGTAACAAAGCCAAATTCTTGCGAACTCCAAAGTATCAGCTCCTCACAAAGCCTTGAAGCATGCGTCATCAGCACGCTTATGTTAAATAAAATTTCAAGTGCGAAGTCGCGGTCGCTAACGCTATCCATCGCATTTTGCGTAACACCGCTAAATTTAAGCTCGCGCGCTACAATCTCCCTATCTATAGGGTGAGGCGTGCCTGCAAGTGCGGCTGAGCCAAGCGGACAAAGGTTATTTCGCCCATATGAGCTTGAAAATCGCTCATGATCACGCTTAAACATAAAAGCATACGCAAGCAGATGATAAGCAAGACTGATCGGCTGAGCGTGCTGAAGGTGCGTAAAACCAGGCATTAGCGTATCAAGATGTCTGCTCGCAAGAGAGTTTAGAGTAGAGATGAGAGAGTAAATTTCATTCATGATTTCAAGCGAACTGCGCTGCGCATAAAGGCGAAAATCAAGCGCGACCTGATCGTTTCTACTGCGCGCCGTATGCAGCCTGCCGCCAAGCTCGCTTCCGATGATCTCGCTTAGGCGCTTTTCCACGCTCATATGGATATCTTCATCTTCGATTTTAAACTCAAATTTACCCTCTTCTATCTCGGTTAAAACCGCGTCAAGCCCTTTTATGATGGCCTCCGCTTCATCAGGCTTTAAAATCCCGCAAGCTCCAAGCATCTTAGCATGAGCCTTGCTGCCTGCGATATCTTCGCGATACAAATTCTTATCAAAGCCGATAGAGGCGTTAAACTCCTCAAGAAGCCTTGAGCTAGCCTCGCTAAATCTTCCCGACCACATCTTTTTCACTTCCTACCTCCTTAATGTTCTACCTATTATTATAAACACGATTATCACGCCAAGCACCATGAGAGCGGATTTTATGATATATTCTTTACGCTCTTTTTGCGCTTTTGGCGAACTTGCGCTAAGCCTAACTTTAACCTCATCTCCACCGCTCGTCTTTATCGTAAGCATATCGCCTTGCATACCACTTAACTTCACGCTTAGGGTGTTTGTTCCGCTTTGCTTAACTTCGGAATTTAAAAGCGCGGACGAGTTGTAGGAGTAGCTCGTAAGCAGATCATTACAATCCTTTGGGCGAAAGAAAATTTCATATATCATATCAGGCTTTACGCTTAGCACATCGCCATCGTTTGCTTCAAAGTAAGGAAATTTAAGCGTCTTGGTCTTAAAATTCCACTTTATCTGTTTAGGTTCATTTTCCTGCGTATAGCTAAAAACTGCGGTGTAATCGGTGTTAAAGCTAAATACCTCTCTTGAAAACGCCGCAAACTGATGAGATGAAAATTTGCGGTTTATATCGCTTTTTTGATCTAAAATTTTTAAATTCCTAAGCTTTTCTTCGCCTTTATAAATCTCAAAATTTACAAATTTTA
This sequence comes from Campylobacter sp. RM16187, assembly GCF_025319965.1. Lineage (NCBI taxonomy): Bacteria > Pseudomonadati > Campylobacterota > Epsilonproteobacteria > Campylobacterales > Campylobacteraceae > Campylobacter > Campylobacter sp. RM16187. Next base: position 574,809 of record NZ_CP012549.1, on the reverse strand, counting down.
TATCTTTTAAACTCTCGTTAAACTCTATACTAACAGGGTTTGCAGTGATCTTGCACTCAGGAAAAGGATCGGGAATCTCTCCGCTAAAATAAGGCATCACAGGCACTTTATCGGGAAATTTTACATGCTGCTTTGTTGATTTTAAAAACCCCTCAAGCCTACTGTCTTTGATCTTGACGTTTTTATCTCCGCAAACATTTGTGTAAAATCTTCCCGAGCCGTTATCGCTTACGCCTCTCTTACAAAAGCTGTTAAGTTCGGAGTTGCCCATCAAAAAGACATAAGCGCTAAATTTATCAGAAGTTGCCGCATCAAAACCTGCTTCATTTACGCTCAAATTTAAAAAGGCAAAGCGATGATAAATCGCCGAAAAAAGCCCGTCTATGGAGGTTATAAAATCGCTCTTATAAGCTATATTTTCAAGCACATGCATAGAGCTATAGCCTGCTGTTTTTGCTCTTTCGCTAGGCGTTGAGCCCGTAAATTTAGCAAGACCAGAGCTTTCATCGTGCCCCATATGATTGTGAGCTAGGCTGTATTCGGCGTGATTTTTTGAGGCTAGACTTAGGCTTTCGTTAAATTTAAGCCCAAACAGTCCTGAGCCTCTTCGGTAGTCGTTTAAGTAGCTAAGCGCGTCACTGTCGCTTATGTAAGAAAATTCAGGCTGGCTTGCCTCTTTAAGCCTTGTAGGGTCGTAACTGCTGTCACAACCCGCAAGTAAAACAAGCCAGACTCCAATCAGCCCAAATTTAAGCTTTAGGGCCGGCTTTTGCGTATTCAACGCCCTCTTTCACATCTTCATATCGCTTGAAATTTGCTTCAAACATAGCGGCAAGCTTATCTCTCATCGCGATGTATTCGTCTTTATTTTCCCACGTATTTATCGGGTTTAGAAGTCTTGTTTCAACACCTGCTAGCTCTTTTGGGATAGCAAGGTTAAATTTCTCAAAATTCTCAAACTCGCACTCTCTGATGCTTCCGTCAAGTATGGCGTTTATGCAAGCGCGAGTAGCCTTTATGCTCATTCTTTTGCCAACTCCGTAAGCGCCGCCGCTCCAGCCCGTATTTACAAGATATACATTTACGTTGTGCTTATCGATCTTCTCGCCCAGAAGTTTGGCATATACGGTTGGATGAAGCGGCATAAACGGCTCGCCAAAGCAAGCTGAAAATGTTGCCACAGGCTCGGTTATACCGCGCTCTGTTCCTGCAACTTTAGCCGTATATCCGCTTAAAAAATAATACATCGCCTGCTCTTTTGTAAGCTTTGCAACCGGAGGAAGCACACCAAATGCATCTGCCGTTAGGAAGATAATGTTCTCAGGATGACCTGCGCTTAGGCTTGGCTCGTGGTTTTCTATATGCTCGATCGGATAGCTTACGCGTGTGTTTTCGGTTTTGCTTCCGTCTTTATAATCAACCGTTCCGTTTGCGTCCGCTACGACGTTTTCAAGAAGAGCGTTGCGTTTGATAGCGCCGTAAATTTCAGGCTCGCTCTCAGGATCAAGGTTTATACATTTTGCGTAGCAGCCGCCTTCAAAGTTAAACACTCCGTCATCATCCCATCCGTGCTCGTCATCGCCGATCAGTTTGCGGTGCGGATCGGTTGAAAGAGTGGTTTTGCCTGTTCCGCTAAGACCGAAAAATAGCGCTGTATCGCCATTAACTCCTACGTTTGCAGAGCAGTGCATACTTAGCTTGCCTTCAAGCGGAAGCCAGTAGTTCATCATAGAAAAAATTCCCTTTTTCATCTCTCCGCCATACCACGTTCCGCCGATTACCGCGACGTTTTCTTCCACGTTAAAGATAACAAAAACTTCTGAATTTAATCCGTCTTCTTTGTAGTTTTCGTTTGAGCATTTGCAAGCGTTATAAACTACAAAATCAAGCTTAAATTTAGCTAGCTCGACCTCGTTTGGTCTTATGAACATATTTTTTACGAAATGCGCTTGCCAAGCAACCTCGGTTACAAATCTAACCGATTTTTTACTCTTATCGCTTGAACCGCAAAACGCGTCTTGCACGTAAATTTCCTTACCGCTTAGCTGCTCTTTAGCCTTTTTTAAAAGTTTGTCAAAAAGCTCTTTTGATATCGGTTTATTTACTTTGCCCCAAGCGATGTATTTGCCGCTTGGATCTTGCTTTACGAAATACTTATCTTTAGGGCTTCTTCCGGTAAAAATTCCCGTATCAACCATAAATGTTCCGTTGCTACTTACCTTGCCTTCGTTATTTTTCTTCTCGTGCTCGAAAAGCTCGTCGTAGCTTAGGTTATAATAGACGTTTTTAACGTCTCTCAAGCCTAGTTTTTCAATCTCATTTACCATTGTTTTTCCTTTTTAAATTTTATCGTTGATTTTAGCTCAAATTTCTAGCAAAATATCAGCCAAAACCACCTAAATCCTCGCCAAAATTTGCCCGTTCTTTATCGTTTGTCCAACCTCCACTTCGATTGAATTTACTACGCCATCCTTTGGAGCTACTACTTCTATCTCCATTTTCATGGCTTCTAGGATAAACATCTTTTGACCCTTTGTCACCTTTTCACCGACCTTAACTAAAATTTTAAAGACATTTCCTGGCAGTGTGCTTAGCACCGCTTCACCGCTGCCGTTTTCGTTAGTAGATTTTCTTCCCGCAGGCGAAATTTCAGGCGGCAGAAGCATAGCATCGCTTGCAGGCTTTAGGCTCTTAACCTCAACCGCTCCGCTTGCGCTATCATAAATTTCAACCTCAAATTTCTTGCCGTTTACTACGACGTTATATTTTTCATTTATTGGCTCTCTGCTCTCTTTAGCAACACAAATTTGCTCACTAACGGTTTGCGAAATTTTGCGCACATTTACCTTGCCCTCGCCTTTTAAGAATGCAATTCCCTTCTCTTTACAGGCTGCTGCGATAAATATATTTTCTTCACTTGTTTTAATGCCCTCTTTTTCAAGAAGCTCTTTTGTGAATTTTACCGACTTTGTCTCATCACGATCGGCTATATCTATGGCGTTTTCTTTAGTAGGCTTAAGTCCTAGCTGCTCGCTTGCAAGTTTTACAACCTCTTTATCAGGCTTTGATGGGGTCTTGCCGAAGTATCCAAGCACCATTTTACCGTATCCGTCGGCGATTTTCTTCCATTTGCCAAACAGAACATTATTAAAAGCTTGCTGGAAATAAAACTGGCTCACAGGAGTTACAGATGTGCCGTAACCGCCCTTTTCTACGACTTCGCGCATAGCGTCTATCACGTCAGGAAATTTATCTAAGATATTATTATCTCTCATCATTTGAGTATTTGCAGTTAGTGCGCCGCCCGGCATAGGAGAAAACGGTATCAGCGGGCTTACTTCCGTCGCTTCTGGCGGGATGAAGTAGTCTTTTAGGCACTCTTTCAGTACTCTTTCGTATTTTAGCACCCTCTCCACGTCAAGTCCGCCAAGGTCAAATTCCTTGCCCTTTAAAGCGTGCAGCATAGTAAGTATATCAGGCTGGCTTGTGCCCCCACTTACAGGACTTGCCGCTAGGTCGATGCCGTCGGCTCCTGCTTCAAGTGCAGCTAGATAGCACGCCACGCTAACGCCTGCGGTTTCGTGAGTGTGAAGTCTAATGTGAGTTTTTTCAGGAAGTAGCTTGCGAGCCATCTTGATAGTTTCATAGACTTTTTGCGGGCTGCTTGTGCCGCTTGCATCTTTAAAGCAAACGCTATGATAAGGAATGCCTGCGTCTAAAATTTCCCTTAAAATTCGCTCGTAAAACGCCACATCATGAGCGCCCACACATCCGGGAGGCAGATCCATCATAGTTACTACAACTTCGTGCTTAAGCCCGTGATGAACTATCCTCTCGCCTGAGTATTTTAAATTTTCCACATCGTTAAGCGCGTCAAAATTTCTAATCGTAGTCGTGCCGTGCTTTTTAAAAAGTTTAGCGTGAAGATCGACAAGCTCGCGGCTTCCCGTATCAAGAGTTACGGTATTAACGCCTCTGCTTAGAGTTTGCAAATTTGCCTCAGCTCCTACGACTTCTCTAAATTTATCCATCATAGTAAAGGCGTCTTCGTTCAGATAAAAATAAAGGCTTTGAAAGCGAGCTCCACCGCCAAATTCAAAGTGTGTGATACCGGCTTCTTTCGCCGCGCTAACCGCAGGCAAAAAGTCATCCATAAGAACTCTTGCACCAAATACGGACTGAAATCCGTCCCTAAAGGTGGTATCCATCACATCTATAAACTTCTTTGGCATAAGCTACCTTTTTCACTCTATAAATTTGGTCTTAAAATAGACTGGCAATATAAAAATATATCGCCGATAATTCTATCTTTATTTGCTTTAATTAAAAATTATAATCCTATTCTCTTTATAAACTTTAAACTGGTTACTTGCTAGGCTTAGTTAGCTCATATGAAAATTCTATATGCTTACTCTCACTTGGATTTAGGTAAAATTTCCAGCTTATCTCGCCTTTTTTAGATATCTCACTCTCTTTTGGATTGTTTTTGGTGGATACACTTACACTTTCATGCGTAGGCACAGGAAGTCTATCTATCAAAGTTACGCTCCATGCCGAATTTGAATTATTTTTAACCTCGTAGTTATAGCCTTCCAAAATTTTACTCTTTGCTCCAAAAAACGACTCTTTAGTAAAATTTGTATTTTTCTCTTTTTTCACATTTATTAGATCATTCTTACCAAAGTAGACATGACTCTCGCTATTTGGTTCAGCCTTAAAATTTGAAGCCTTGCCGATACTTACGCCGTCTATCTTAAATGTAGCAAGAGCATATTCTATACTTTTCAACGGAATAAAATTTGCCTTTATATAGGCATTTGAGCCGCTATATCCATCTATAACAATCTCAAATTTAGCGTCTAAATTTTGCTTATCGTAGTTAAATACACTCTCCTCGTCAGCTTTTAAATTTACTCTTGAAATTTTCCAAACATTGGCAAGAGTGTTTTGTATATTTTGACTCTCTATATCACTACTGTATGCGCGCTTACTACTTGAATCCAAAGGCATCATGGCAACGGATTCTTGCATCATCCTAGCAGAGCTTCTTTCGGGTTCAGGCTTGCCCTCGTACCAAGGATTAAATTTAGGCGGAGTTAAATTTGACGAATAATAAAATGGATACATCACGATAGTCAGATTGTTTATATCGATACTTAAAGGATTTTTTACCACTAAATTTTGCTCTATATAAATTTTTGATTTTGTAGTATCCGCTAAAACTTTGTTTTGCGTATTAATGCTAAGCTTTACAGGATATGAAATTTTAACAAACTTTGGATCGCATTCAAAGTCAAGATCGGCCTTTTTAATTTTTTTTAGATTATAAGCATTTATCTTCTTATTTAGCTCTTTAATCTCCTCTTTTAGAGATGTTTGTTCGTTTAAATTTTGCAAAACCGCATCATAAAATTTATCGCTATCTGATTTTACATTCTCGACATTTGACACCTTGATAGGATTTGTAATAGTGATAAATTTAAATTTCTCATCAAGCGCAACAAGCTTATTATTAAGCAAAGAAAGCTTTTTAACATCTGCCTCATACTGCTCGTAAATCTTATTTTTAATGAGTTCGGGCTCTTTTAAGATAATGCTTCTTAGCTCGCACGAAGCTGACACGTCAATATCGTTTTGATTGATATTTTCGGGCAAATTTATACTAAAAGAGCTCTTTTGGTTTGTAAAATTTTGATGCAAAAAGCTTTGATTTTTATAGACTTCAAGCAGGTTTTCATCGGCCATTGCACAAAGTATAAGTGCTGACGTAATAGCAATTTCTTTCATATTAACTCCTTATCTAGAATCTGAGTTAATTATACTCTTTCAGGATTAATATTTGAATTTAAAAACTCTTTATCAATAATATTTTGTATAATTTATAAAAGTATGACTAAAAATGCCGCCAAAACCAAAATCTGCAAAATTATAAACGGTATAACCCCCCTATAAATATCTGTAGTTTTTATAGACGATGGCGCCACTCCCTTTAGATAAAACAGGCTAAAACCAAAAGGCGGAGTCAAAAACGAAGTCTGTAAATTCATAGCCACAATAATGGCAAAATATAGAGGATTGATACCCAAATTTGCAACTATCGGCACTAAAATAGGCAAAACTATATATGATATCTCAACGAAATCTATAAAAAATCCAAGAGCAAAAATTACAATCATGGTTAATAGTATAAAACCCCATTTTTCACCGGGTAAATTTGACATTACCTCTTCTACTATCTCATCTCCTCCCGTATAGCTAAAAACCATTGAAAAAGCAGTTGCACCGACAAGGATAGTAAATACTATGGCCGTGGTTTTTACAGTCTCTTCAAGGGTTTCTTTTAGCATTTTAAATGAAAATGTCTTATAAAATATGGATAAAACTAGAGCTCCTACGCAACCAAATGCAGAGCTCTCAGTAGGTGTGGCAATACCGTTAAATATAGAACCCAAAACAAGCAATACAAGCACAAGAGGAGGCAAGATAGCCTTGAGAGCATTTAAAATTTGTCTACTTTTAGGGATTTCACTTTCTTCAATAACAGCCGGAGCATAATCTTTATGCAGATAAGAGATAATAAGAATATAAGCTACATAAATACCTACAAGAGCTAGTCCCGGGGCTACTGCGCCTTTAAAAAGATCGCCCACAGGCACGGAAAACACATCGCCTAAAATTATAAGCACTATAGATGGAGGAATGATTTGCCCAAGAGTTCCTGATGCGCATATGGTTCCACAGGCTAAAGATTTATTGTATTTATATTTAAGCATTACAGGAAGGCTCATAACACCCATTGCGACGACACTTGCGCCAACAACTCCTGTTGAAGCCGCAAGCAAAGCTCCTACTAAAACAGTGCTTATAGCCACACCACCGCGAATTTCACCAAACAAAAACGCCATTGATTCAAGCAAACGCTCAGCAAGCTTTGTCTTTTGTAAAACAATACCCATAAACACAAATAGTGGAACGGCGATGAGAATTTTATTCTCCATGATTGAGAAAATTCTATATGGCATAAAAGCAAACATCTCTTTAAAAACTTCAAGTCCGCCAATAAAGCCGCCACCATCTCCAAAGCTCTCAACCATGCCACCAATAAGACCAAAAAGAACCGCAACAGCTCCAAATGTAAAAGCGACAGAAAAGCCTATACCAAGCATCAAAAGAGCGGCTATAAACATAACTATACCAGTCATTTTACCCTCTTTTCTTAGCTGCTATATATAAATTTAGATGTTTTATAAAATATCCTATACTAAAAAATATCAAAAGATAGAATGATAAAGGAATAAACGCCTTAATAATCCATCTATAAGGAAGCCCACCTGGATCGCTACTTCCTTCACCGGATTCATAAGCCTCTACTACATAATCAAACGAAAGCCAAGAGACTAAAAGCGCGATAGGAAGTATAAAAAATATAACACCTAGCATATTGATTAAGGCCTTTGTTTTAGGACTAAATCCCTCATAGAATACATCGACTCTTACATGCACATCCTCTTTTAGAGCATAGCTCATGCCAAGCATAATAATAATCGCAAAAAAGTGCCACTCAAGCTCTTGAAGTCCAACGTTTCCGTATTTAAAAAAATATCTTGCAATGACATTGAAAAACACATCAACTATCATCAATAGCATAACAAACATACAAATACACCCGATGATATTAGCTAATTTATTAAAAAACATCTCCGCTTCTAAAAGTTTTTCTTCCACAATCCTACCCCACAATCTGCTTAATCATAATCGCCACAACGCAAGTCGGAGCAACAAATCTAAGTAAAAAATACCAAATTTCAAAAATCACAGCTCCCATATATGGTACAAATAGCGCACTCAAGCTCTCTTTTTTCATAAAAAATCCAACAAAAATCGCGATAACTATACCTCCAAGTGGCAGCATAATATTTGAGCTTATATAGTCTAATATGTCAAAAAACCCTTTGCCAAAGAAAGTTAGATGATCTTTAAAATTTTCTATATTTGATAAAGCGCAAAGAACTCCTAAAATATATACGCTCGCCCCCACTATAAAAATGGCTTTAGAACGAGAAATTTTAAACTCTTTTGTTATATAAAATATCAAAGGCTCTACCATAGAGATAGCAGATGTAAGTCCCGCAAAAACAAGGGCTGTAAAAAACGCAAAGCTTAGTAAATTTCCTATAGCTCCAAGCTTAGCAAAAAGCGTAGGAAGCGAGATAAAAGCAAGTCCTACTCCTTGACTTGGCTGCTCGTTAAACTCAAATACAAATGTAAATACGATAAGTCCTATAACAACGCTAAATACGATGTTTAGAATAACTACATATAGAGATGATGTAAACAAATTTGTCTTATCATCAAGACTGGTTGAATAGGTAATTATCGCGCCAATTCCTACACACATAGTAAAAAATGCAAGTCCAAGCGCCATAAATACGGCTTCACCAGTAATCTTTGAAAAATCAGGCACTAATAAAAATTTAGTGGCTTCGCCAAATCCGCTCATCTGCATTGAGTAAATTAGCATCAATATTAAAATAATAGAAAAAGCTGGCAACAACCATAAATTTATGCGTTCTATTCCTTTTTTTACACCTTTTGCAAGGATTATAAAATAGGCAAAAAGCGCTATACTAAAATATGCAATTTGACCTAAGATATCGCTTGATATGAATTTGGTAAAATTTTGAGCGGAGTCACTTATCCGAGAAGGCAAAGAGTCTAAAGACAAGATGGCATATCTCATAACCCAGCCTATAATTAGTGTATAAAATGATGCTATAAATACACCTGTTATCATCATTATGCCGGCAAATCCCCAAAATTTGGAATTTGACGGAGCCAAATTTTTAAATGCATTTACTGGATCCGAATTTGAAATTTTACCCATAGCCATCTCTGCAAAAAATATACTAAGCCCAACTATGACGGCAAAAATAAGATACAAAAGCACAAAGGCGGAGCCTCCGTTGCTTCCTACCATATACGGAAATTTCCAAGCATTACCAAGCCCTATGGCAGCACCTACTATAGATAGGATAAAACCTATTTTAGAAAATTTATCACTCATTTTATTTTAAAATTTGATATATCATAATGGCCAAAATAGCAACAGGTATTACAAATCGTAGCAAGAAATACCATATCTCAAACATGGTTTTACTCATAAAACCGCTAAATAATATGTATATACCCTCTTTTTTGAGCACAAAACCCACAAATATACTAAATGTAATTGCACCTACTGGCATTATAATATTTGAGGTCAAATAGTCCAATATATCAAAAAATGGTTTTCCAAGCAGCTTAAATGATGTAGGTTCATAAAATGAAAGTATGCAAACAATCCCTAAGCTATATACAAAGATGGCTATATATACTAAGGCTCTTTTACGAGAAATTTTAAGCTTGTTTATAAGATAAAATGTAAAAGGTTCTATCATAGAAACCGCACTTGTAATACCAGCAAAAAGAAGCGATGTAAAAAATGCTACAGCAAGAACATTGCCTACAACTCCAAGTTTAGCAAAAAGTGTGGCAAGAGAGACAAATATTAGCCCTGGTCCTCCTTGAGTAGTATCACCGCTATATGCAAAAACAAAAGTAAACACTATAAGTCCCATCATAATACCAACCAAGATATTAATAAATATGATAGATAGTGTTGACTTGACCAAATTTGTTCCATCTGGCAAGCTAGCAGCATATGTAGGCACAGTACAAACACCCATAGAAAGTGAGAAAAATGCAAGTCCTAATGCCTGAAGAACAATATCTGGAGTGATTTTACTAAAATCTGGCACAAATAAAAACTCAGCAGCCTTAAAAAATCCATCGCCCATAGTAAGAGAGTAGGCAAGCATGATTAAAAGCAAAATAAAAAGCGATGGCATCATCCATACATTTAGCTTCTCTATGCCGCTTTTTATACCTTTTGAGACTACATAAAATACGATAAAAAATACTATGCTAAAGCACATGGCCGAGCTTACAAAATCATTAGTTATAAGATTTCCAAATGCCGCACCAGCCTCATCGGTAGTAGATGGAAGACTTGAAAAGCTCAAAAATATATATTTTAATATCCATCCTATGACAAGTAGATAAAAAGAAGCTATAAGCACTCCTCCTATCATAAAAAATCCTGCCATAGACCACTGTTTTTTATATTTAGGAGCAAGTTTTTCAAAAGAGTGCACAGGATCTGTTTCGCCAAGCCTTCCTATACTAAGCTCTGCTAAAAATGCGACAAAGGCTATACCAAAAGTCAAAACCAAATAAAGGACTATAAAGGCTGAACCGCCGTTATTGCCAACCATTGTAGGAAATTTCCAAGCATTTCCAAGACCTACGGCAGATCCTGCCATCGCTAATACAAAGCCTATTTTTGAGAATTTATCTTGCACGGATTAACCTTGAGATTCATAAAATTTGGATTTTACATTATCATAAAAAAACTTTTAATTTTTTAAATTTGATTAATAGAATAGTAAAAAACGAAACAATATAAAAATATTTTGTAAATTTGTAACACTTTCATTATGTTTCCTATTTTTTAAATTTTTAAGTAATTCAAAGCTAATTTTATATAAAATACGAGTTCAAAAAGTTTCAAAGTAGGGGATAAATCCGAAATGGCTTTAAATTTCTAAGGAGAATTCATGAAAAAGTTTCTTTTTCTAATGGCGGCATTTGCTTCTTTCGCATTTGCAGCAGATGGTGGCGAAATGCTAAAATCTTACACAGTTCTTGCTGCGGCTATAGTTCTAGGTATAGCAGCTTTTGGTGGCGCTATAGCTATGGGAAATACAGCTTCTGCAACAATTACAGGAACAGCTAGAAACCCTAGCATCGGAAGCAAACTTATGACAACTATGTTCGTTGCTCTTGCGATGATCGAAGCACAAGTTATCTATGCTCTTGTTATTTGTTTGATCCTTCTTTACGCAAACCCAATGTTATAATAACTCAGCCCAATATACGGGCTGACTCTTCTTTAATTTTACTTCTGTTGCGATCATGGTGGAATTGGTAGACACGCTATCTTGAGGGGGTAGTGCCAGTAGGTGTGCGAGTTCAAATCTCGCTGATCGCACCATTAAAACTATTAAAATTGATAAAAATAGAATAGAAAGTTATAAAGTAAAAGGAGCAAATTGCCCCTTTGCACTTTTACATAAATACAGGAATTGTAGTATTTTTAAGAAAATATCTAGATGTACCGCCCAAAAATATTTCTAGAAATCCGTTTTCACCATGTCTTCCGGCTACTATAAGATCGAAATTCCCATCTTTTGCACTCTTTAAAAGAGCCTCTCCTGGCACTGCCGTAGTAGTCACTATTTCAAAAGTAGCCTTGATATCATGGATATCTAAATATTTTTCAAGCTTCTTTAAATTCTCCTCTACAGACTCATCGTTAAGACTTGTTCTACAAGTTATACAATGAACCCTCTTGGCTTTTTTCAAAAGCTCTATCGAGCTTGAGAGGGCACGCGAATTTTGGATAGACCCATTCCAGCTAACCAAAATATTATCTGTGCTAAATTTTTTTAAATTTCTTGGTATTGTAATAGCGGTTTTTCCGCTTTTTAACACTGCCGCTTCAAATGTGCCGGTTATCTTTCCATCAAGCGGTACCGCAGCTATGACCATATCACAAAATTTAGACTCCTGCTCTACCAAAACACTTCTTTTGCCACTTTTTGTAATGAAATTTGCGCTAGCTCTGCCTGTTGGCTTATCGCTTATTTCAATATCAAGCTCCACGCAAAGCTTCTTAAAGATCTCTTCGTTTTGATTATGTTCCATCTTAAGCTCATTATGGGCGGCTTTTAAAAACTCCTCATATAAAACACCGCCCCTAAGAGCCATTTTCATATTATAAACAACGCTTGGATCAAGCTGAGAAGCCAAAATTTCTACATAAGTATCAAAATGTTTGGCTATAAGCAAAGCACCATACATACGCTCTTTTACATCATCTCCTGCGCCTACAGGGAAAAACAACTTCTTATACTGCACGATACTCTCCTTTTAAATTTACTCAGCTAAAACAAGGGAAATTTTATGCCCTTTTTGCTCGCTTACTTTTACTCTGATCCTATCTCCCTCTTTTAGAGGTGTAGAGATTTTAGAAATATGAAGCAGTCCATCAACTCCATCCTTTAATCCCACAAAGGCGCCAAAATCGACTACTTTTTTGACTTCTCCTTCAAATTCATCGCCAATATTAAATGTAGGTTTTGACCTCTCTTTATCTCTGTTATCTCTTCTCTTTCCGCCACCAAAGCCATTTTTAGAGCCATCTTTTGAGACTATTTGGATAATATAATCTTTTGCCGCATCAACCTTTGTCTTTTGAGCTCCTGCGATTTTTACCTCACCCTTTTCTCTATCAAGATCTATTGATACCTCAAATTTCTCTATAATCTCTTTTATAGTTTTTCCAGCCTGACCGATAATATCAACTATCTTGCCAGGATCTACGCTAAATAACTCAAGCTTAGGTAAAATTTCTTCATTTACAGCAATCTCTTCATCTGCTTTCTCCATCAAATTTAAGATATGAAGCCTGCCTTCTTTAGCTTGCTCAAGAGCTTCTTTTAGCACTTCCAGACTAATTCCGCCAAGCTTTATGTCCATCTGAAGTGCGGTTATGCCATCTTTGCTACCCGCAACCTTAAAGTCCATATCTCCGTCGTGATCCTCAAGACCCATTATATCGGTCAAAACGGCATGTTTATCACCTTCAAATATAAGTCCCATAGCCACGCCGGCAACAAGTTTTGCACTATTTACACCTGCGGCGCGAAGTGCTAATGAACCACCGCAAACGCTAGCCATAGAACTTGAGCCATTGGATTCTAAAATCTCAGAAACTAAGCGAATAGTATAAGGGGAATTGATATCTATACTAGGAGATAAAGCACGTTTAGCTAAATTTCCGTGCCCTAGTTCGCGTCTACCAGGCGCTTTTAGAGGACTGGCTTCACCGACGCTAAATCCAGGGAAGTTATAGTTAAACATAAATTTATCAACAACAGCCGATTTTTCAGTTAGCATATCATACATTTGCGCATCACTATCAGTTCCAAGAGTCGCCACCACAAGAGCTTGGGTCTGACCTCTTGTAAACAGACAACTTCCGTGAGCATTTGGCAATATATTTGTCTCAATAGAGATTGGACGCACGTCTTTAAGCCCTCTGCCGTCAGCCCTTGTTTTCTCGTTGATAATCTGCTCTCTAACTATCTTTTTCTTAAATTTGCCAAGGACATTCATTATCACATCCTCACTCCAGCCCTCTTTTTGAGCCACATCATCGGCAAAAATTTGCTTAGCTATCTTTCCAAGCTCACTAGCTCTTTCGCTTTTTGCCATTTGATTGATCGCAAATTTTACCTCTTTTTTATAAAACTCATCAAGATAAATAGCAATGCTTTCATTCTCGATTTCAGGTTTTAGCTCAAGCTGTGCGTCCTCTTTTTTATGGGCCAAAAACGCCTCTTCGTATGCGTTAGATGCTCTAAGTATGGCCTTACCTGCTTCAGCTATTGCCTCTAGCATCAAATCTTCGCTAAACTCGTTCATATCTTGCTGCAATATTATTCCGTCATTTATATTTGGATCCATCATAGGATCAATCGCCATCATAGGTACCGCTTCACTCTTTGCTTGAGCGATACTTCTCATCTCTATCATCAAAAGCTCATCTTTAACACCGGCCACATAAAGATCAAGCGCACTTGTTTTTAGTTCGCTATTACTAGGATTTATAACAAATTTATTATCTATATATCCCACTCTTACGCCACAAACCGGTTGACTTACAGGAATATCACTAAGATATAGCGCTACTGAGGCTGCATTTAAGGAGACCACTTGCAAATCCACCTCCGGATCGGCAGATAATACCATTACCACAATTTGCGTAGGATACGCATAGCCCTTTGGAAACAGCGGCCTTAAAGAGCGATCTATAATACGTGCCGTTAGAGTCTCAAAATCACCAGGTTTTGTCTCTCTTTTAACATATCCGCCGGGAATTTTCCCTGCAGCATAGGTCTTTTCTATATACTGAACCGTTAGAGGCAAAAAGTCCTCCTCCACTTGTGAATCTTCACGAGCGACAGTGGCCAAAACGACAGTGTTTTTAACTCTTAGCAAAACGGCTCCACTGGCCTGTTTTGCAACCTTATTTATATCATAAATTTCAACTTGATTATTTACTTCTATTGAATACTGCATCTATTTGATATCTCCTTGTTTTTGTAATGGTATATAAAACGGGCTCTCCTCAAGTATAGAGAGGATTACCTCTGGTTTTGGCTCGATCTTATTTTTGTAGTAAAAATCCACATCTATAAAATTTACTATTTTGTGAACTGCAAAAATATTATCCACAAGCGGCGCAAGTGCATTTGCAACATCTACTGCTATAGAAGGAGTAGCGTAAGTAACTGATTTTACTCTCTCTTTAATCAGAGTTTTAAGACATGTAAGCGCCGTAAAACCTGTCTCGCAACCCTCATCAATAAGCAATATATTTCTATCTTTTAAATTCTTGATTAAATTTCCCTTTCTGTATTTATAAACATTTTTTAAAATTTTTTCTTCATATTTTCTCTGAGCCTCTCCGTATATAAAATCATAGCTTATATTAAATGATTTTATGAGCTCATCATGAAGAACTATATCATCAGCTTCGCTAACCATGGCAATTTCACATTCAGGATTATTTGGAGCAAAAACCCTCTCGGTAAAAAGCATCTCATAGCTTAGCTTTAGCTCCCTTGCGATAACATCTACCAAAATTACCGAATCAATAGAGGAGCAGATGAGTAGATATTCATTTTGAACAAGCTCTTTTTTAGGTAAAATTTCAAGTAACTTTTTTGCGGCATCAAGCTGATTTTCAAACATAAGATCATCTAGATTGACCACGCTACCTACCTGCCTTCTTCGTAACTTTCACTAAGTGAAAAGTCATAATGAATGCCACCCATAGGATAGAAATTAACCATAAGATATATGCCCTTTGATTTTTTAGAGGCTGAACCACCGCTTGTGCTTGTAGGTTCGATCTTTTCTTCATAAAGAATAGAGTAATTCCAGCACTTTCTCTTATGAACAATACCTAGCCTCCAATCTTTTGTATATGCTCTTTGTATATCATATTGAAGTCTGCCAAGAAGCTTATAATTGTGCGGTAAATTTATAGAGCCTGTCCCGCTTATAAAATTTTGTACCTCTTGGTCGCTCTTTTTTTCGTATGTGTGCCATAATCCTAAGTCAAAATATCTATTATCGTGATTGGCTCCTGATTGTATCTTTTCAATATATTTATGCTTGTGCGAATACTCAAGTTTATTATAAAATGATAAATTTGTCATAGGATAAAAGCCTATGATATTTTTTAGATTAGAGTATCTACTCTCTTTAGTGTAGTATCCTTGTGAGATAGTGTGTCTTAAAAGCTTTCTGCCGTCTCGATTGAAAAAATACTGAGTTAGTCTAGCAGCCACCTCATCTTTAGTATATGGAGAGTTTATAAAGCTTTGATACTTATTACCGGACATATCGTAAACATAAGTATTTTGATCATACTCTATAGTCTTATAGTCATCCGGAAGCTCTCCATTACTGTAGCCTCTAGTTATATAGTCTATTCCTAAATTTAGACTATGATAAAAGCTTTCATAAGCCTTAGCAATATCTGTGTGAAGTGAAAATTTATGAGAAATTTCTATATAGCTTGCGCTATTGTCTTCGGCTCTTGTAGGTCTATACATCTTATTTGAGTAATTTATCTGAGTTGCATACAAGTGGTTATGATATGAAAACGTTAGATAATCTTGTAAAAACGGAATATGAACTGAGACCGGCAAGCTAAATTCATGCTGCGTAGCCTCTACACCGATTTTTCTTGTATAGTTACGAGAGTAAAAATCAACCGAATAAAGAATATTCGGCAGTATCATACTATCTGTATATTTATGATACTGCAAGCTGGGATACTCTTGCAAAGTATCTTTGTTCTCATTTATATTACCAACTTTTGCGGTATCTATATAATATCTTGCATAACTACCAAAATAATGTTTATCGCTGCTTATAAAATAGTTAAATTTAGAGGTTATAAGCGAATTCTCCTCATTATTATCGCCACTTCTGCTTTTTAAATTAATAAAATCTATATCATTAAGTTTGGTCGCATCCAGCCACAACCCCTCTTGCAAGTCACCGTCTATAAGATGCTTTACTAGCCTACTGCGTTCGTATTTTACTTCTAGGCCCTTATGTGTTTTGTTTTTTAAAGGAAGTCTATTAGAGTTTTGAGATATCTGTTTTTGCCTGTAACTATCTTTATCATCAAAGAATCCAAATCCGATAGAGCCGCCAGAATAATTAGAATCTGCGAATCTAAATACCGTATAAAGCCCGGATCCCCTAAGAGTCCTAATCTGAGGATCAAACTGTAGATCCCAAGAGTTGTATTCGGCTATGTATATTGGCTGCCTGTAAAAAAATCCGCTATTTTTATTATACCCAATCTCCGGAGACAAGAGTCCTGTTCTTCGCCTAGTATCAGTGGAAAATCCAAAGTAAGGTAGGTAAAACATAGGAGTATCGTGTATATACAAGACCGGATTATAAAGATGTAGGTATTTACTCTCTTTGTTCAACTTTCCGCTACTAAATTTTATCTTCCAATCCGGATTTTGTACGTTGCAACTAGATACGATAGAACCTCTAGTTTCATAGTATTTAGAGTTGCTCTTGCTTTCGTCGTTTTGCATCCATACTTCCATATCTTTATTCATGAGAAATAAGGCCTCGTAGCTACTATCTTTACTGTTTAGGTCTATCTTTGCGTAATTACAACGAGATACCTCCTCTTTACTACGCATCAAATTTACATTTCCAAAAAGCTCTAAAATTCTACTATCTTGATTATATACGGCCTTATCCGCACTCATTATGTACTCTTTGGAATAAACCAGCACGTTTTTATTTGCGGTTACTATATTTGCCTCGCGTTTTACGTCATCTGCCAGCAGTTCAAAGTCCTGAATATTTGCAAAAACGCTCACAAACGAAACAACTAAGACAAAAAATAGTCTAATAAACATCAATCACCACTGTTTTTGCAAATTTGTCATGCCAAGTTTGAAGAAGCGGATTAGAAAGCGCCCAGATACATCCTAGGAAAAATACATTTTCACTCACAACTCTCATTAGCGCCCTAATGATAGAAATTTTAAAATTTGGCCTATCAAGAAAATCGGTATCTACACAGATGATTTTCATCACTATCTTGCCTATACTAGCACCGTAATACCAAGTAAAAAACGCTTGATATACGACCTTAAGAGCTAGAATTTGAACCAACAAATTTGAGGTCATCATCACAGTCTCTTCATAGCTTTTTACACCCTCAAACATATCCCAGTAAATTATCAAAAATAGCATAGAGAGCAAAAGCTCATCTATGGCGTAAGCAAGCGCGCGCTTTTTAAATGGTGCTAAGGTTATATTCTCGCGTTCTAGTTTATCTATGATATTTTGGCTCATTTTTTATCTTTGCCAAGCATCTGCCAAGCTATATCTTTGCGGTATTGAGAACCTTCAAATTTGACATTTTTACAAAGCTCATAAGCTCTATCTCTGGCCTCTTTTATACTTTTAGCGACCCCTACGCATACTAGCACTCTGCCTCCATCTGCATAAATTTCGCCATTTTCTTCGCTAACTCCAGCGTATGCGATATGAGAGTTTTGAGGCACTTTTAAAACCTCTATCTTAGCTTTCGGTGTGCTTGAATATGGATAATTTTTGTTAGCTATTACAACTCCGACCGCAAATTCATTCTTTAGCTTTACCTCTTTTAGCTCACCCTTTGCGGCATTTAGTAAAATTTCACTTAAATTTCCATCTATCAATGGCATCAATACTTCACACTCTGGGTCTCCAAAGCGCACGTTAAATTCTAGCACGTAAGGCTCATCATTTACCACCATAAGCCCTACAAAAAGCACTCCGCAAAAAGGATAACCCTCCGATTTCATACCTTTTAAAGTAGGCTTTACAACCTCTTCTTCTACTTGTTTTATGAGTTTAGTTGTAGCTAGTGGGCTTGGAGCATATGCCCCCATTCCGCCTGTATTTGGCCCCTCATCGTTATCAAGTAGTCTTTTGTGATCTTGAGCCACAGGCAAGCTTACAAAATTTTCTCCATCACAGATCGCAAAGAAACTTAATTCAAATCCGTCTAAAAATTCCTCTACTACTACGCATTTGCCGGCATCTCCAAAACTCTCTCCACTAAGCATTTCTTTTGCGCTAGACTTTGCTTCTTCTTTTGTTTTGGCGATTATTACACCCTTTCCTGCGCATAGTCCATCGGCTTTTACTACGATAGGAACATTTAAAGAGTCTATAAATTTACTAGCCCTATCAAAATCATCGGTATTTAGATATTTTGCGGTTTTTATACCGTTTCTTGCTAAAAAGTCCTTCATAAAGACCTTTGAGCCTTCAAGTCTAGCGGCACTTTTGCTAGGTCCAAATATCAAAAGTCCATGCTCTTTAAAAATATCCACCACTCCTTCACTAAGCGGAGCTTCCGGGCCTACAATAGTTAAAGTAATATTATTTTCTTTAGCAAATTTTGCCAGTTCGTGATAATCTTTAAATTTTAAGTTTTTTCCGAGTTTTGAAGTAGCGCCGTTTCCGGGTGCAAAGTATAAATTTGATACGTTTTTTTCGCTTTTTAGCTTAAGACCTATTGCATACTCTCGTCCGCCATTTCCGATTATAAGGATATTCATAGTAGCTCCAAATTTTAATACCCAAGTGAGCGGTGTGTAAGTAAGTGACCCTAAAACTAAAGCCAACCTTGCAAATAGGCGATTTCCTTTAGGTTGCAACTTCTCGCGCTTTTTGGGCGTTCAGACAAAGCCACATCGCACAGATACCGCACATCTTCGCCAATACTAATGTGTTGGACCCAAAAAAATACACTGCCAAATCACTCAGGCAATTAAATTATATAGTGATTTTGCTTAAAGTAATGTTTTAGCAAGCTCTATGCAAGAATCCACGCTTTGAATTTCGCTAGTTATTGGGTTTGTAAATTTAATTAGCTCACTACTTGTGGTTTTGCCTATACTAACGGCTTTATAACTATCGTCCCAGCCGAAATTTGAAATAAAATTATTTACAGCCGAAGGGGCGGTAAATATTAAGATAGAATTTGATTCTGGCTTATGCTCCAATCCTAATCTTTTGCACATATTTTTATAAGCTATGATTTGAGTCACATTGCACTCTTTTTCTTTTAGAATTTCGCCAACTCTTGAAGCAGTCTTTTGAGCTCTTAAAAATAAAGCCTTTTTGCCTTGTATCAAAGGAGCGATCTCATAAGCAAATTCGTTTCCGTGAGAGTTTTTGGCTATATAAATTTGCTCAAATCCAACCTCTTTGGCGGCTTTCGCGCAAGGCTCTCCGATAGCGTAAACTACAATTTTTTTTTCAATATTTATATCATTAAATTTTAAAGCGCTTATTGAATTTTTAGATGTAACTACAAGCACCTCAAAAACAGCTAAATTCAGATTAAATTCTAAAAATTCAATCTCGCTAAGATTTAGATTTATTATCTCTTTATCGCTACTCTTTGTGTTAGAAACTAAGAAAATTCTAGGCATTGCAGACCTTTTAACTTTGTTTGATTATATCAAAATTTTACCTATCTCGCTCCAGCTTATAAGCAACCTCTCAAGGCTAAATTTTGCATTTGCAGGACTTGTTGAAGGAAGTTTTATGATCTCTTTTTTAGTGGCTTTTAAAATCTGCTCATTTTGAAATTTTTTAGAAATTTCATAAGCCTTATTGCCATTTGTAAACACTTGAGAAATGCTCGCAACTTCAAATATAGGCTCTAAATTTGACGGGCTTATCTTAGTCATTTTGGCATCACTTGAACCAGTTATTTCACAAGCAAGAGCCGCGTCATAAATTGCAATCTTATGCTTTATTAACAATTCTATTTTCTCATCGGTATTTTTTGGAAGTTGACAATCTAAAACTGCCGTAAGCACTCTCCAAAAACGATTTTGAGGATTGGCATAGTAAAATCCCTGCTCTCTTGAAGCAACCGAAGGAAATGAGCCTAAGATTAGAATTTTAGAGTTTTTGTCAAAAATCGGCTTAAATGGATGCGTGAGCAAACTATTCATCTTGTTAGCTCGAAACTTTGAGCTATGAGATCAAAAATTTGCTCTGCTGAAATTTCGCTATCTAAATTTATACTTATCCAGTGCTTTTTATTCATATGATAAGCGGGCATTATGCGCTCATTATCACAAAGAATATAGGCAAGAGACGGATCGCATTTTAAGTTTAATATATTCAATTCGGCGCTATATTTCTTAACAATTTTCTCATTTAGTTTTTTGGCATCTACGGGCAGGAGAGCGGCAAACCATTTTTTATTTTTCGGATGTCTAAAAATGGCTATTTTAGGGCTTCTTTGAAATATAAATTCAGGGGCGATATTAAATTTGTCCTCGATATACGACACTATCTTATCTTTTAAATTTCTACCGCCCATCCACCGCTCTCGTTTTTTAAGTGGATTATACCAAAATCCATATGCGGCGTGTAAAACTAATCTCTAGTAACTATTAACAACATCTTAAATTTATCTTTTATTTTTAAAGCATGCGGTATCTTTCCTGGCATTACGATACTATCGCCTGATTTTATATCAAATTTTTCATCAGCTATAGTAAGCTCCATCTCTCCGTCAAGAGCCACCAAAAGAGCGTCTCCTGGTGCGGCATGCGTTGAAAGACCTTGTGCACCATCAAAACTCATTAGGGTCATAGTGCCGTTCTCGTTTTTTACAAGAGTTTTACTCACAACCTTACCCTCTTGATACTCTATCGCATCAACTAAACTAAAAATTTCAGCCTTTGGCAAATGATTTACCATCACGTTCTCCTTTAAATTTATTAAGATCATCTTAGTTTTCTCTTTAGTCTCAAATTTACGCCAATAATCTTTGGCTATAAGAAAGCCGCCGTTTTGCTTTAGATCAAATTTTTCATCTTCGTAAAAAAGTGAAATTTCTCCTTCTAAAACCCAAGCCAGCGAATCGCCAAACCTCTTCTCCTTGTCAAGTTCTTCATCCTTGTCAAGAGCAAACAAATCTATATCTAAATTTTTGCTTGAAAATAGCCTTTGGCTTACTATACCGCCGCTTTGGAAATAAATTTCATCTTTAATATTGTATATTTTTGGCATTTTTACCCCTTTGGTAATTTCGGACAATTATAGTGTGATTTAAAAATATTTTTGTAGATTTAGATCAATGAATTGATATTTATTTACATTTTATAAAAGAAGCTGGATTTTAAAATTTAGTAAATTATATAAATTACTCCTACTCTTCTACTATTCAATACATAAAACAGTTTAAAGTTAAAGTCTTGTGCTTACCGAATACCGACAAATCCATCTAGTTTAAGTTCTTTTTTATATTTTTTTTGGAATTCATAATTTCAAATAGTGTAGATTAGCCTAAAAAATAAAATTGCCTATTTAGCTTGTACTCCATATCATTTTTTGATATTTTTTATCATTTATAATTCATCCAAAGTAATGTCTAAGATGGCACTTCTATCTCATAAAAAGCCTTAATAACTTTATGTTACTACTCAGAATATTTTGTAAAAACAGCATCAATATAAAATTTTAGTAACGCAGAAAGAGTCAAATGTCCGCCATCCATGTTCTAATTTTATTCTCTATTAATTCTGCGTCTATGCTCCCGTCTAATCCATCTTTAGTAATTATTAAATTCCCTTTAATTTCTGATATACTTTCGCTTTCATAATTTACTTTTTTCTCTTCCCAACGCTTTCTGTATGATGAATCACTTAACATTCCAAGATGTTCAAGATAAGCAGTTTTTCCTTGATAGTGCAGAGTAAAATCAGGGATATACTTCCTCCCCTTAACATTCAAAGGCTTCTCATAGAAATACTCAACTTTCATTTTATCCAGAATATTCGCAACGATTACTTCAGACTTTGATCTAACCATTTCACCTCGACTTGTTTTATGAATCAGATTTTCTGCAAAGTATCGTTTCTGCTTTCCGATATTTATCTCCGTAATATTTGGAGTTTCGAATAAATCTGTATATCTTTGTTTGGTATCGGAATACCAATCATTGGCATACCGAATTAATTCTTCGACGGATAGATCACTTATGATCACTAATTTTTCCTTTTGACGGGAAAATGCGGTATATAATAGTTCCTTTGTGATAAATAAACTTTTTCCGTTTATAATTACTATGGTTTTTCCAAAACCGGAACCCTGTGATTTATGGACAGTAAGAGCATAGGCAAGTTCCAGCTTGGAATCACTATTATCGCCACCAAAATCATCTTTAATGTAAGAAAATTCTTTTCCCTCAAATGAAGCAAAACGAATTTTATACCACTTGGTATTCTTATCTTTCTTGCCATAATGTCCAGGATAGCCAGACATGATTCCAATTTCACCATTCGCTACATATCCTTTTCCGGATAAACCATCCCAATAGTCTCTCTCACCATTTACATTAGATATAATTTTATCTCCATAAACAATGTTTTGAATCGATTGAGGACTATATTTCACAAACGGATATTTCCATTCATCAACAATAGCTTTGCGATATTTTTCATGAATTAGATTATTTAAATAGTAACTTCCTGCACCGATAGATTTAGTTGCTGATAAGATTTGCCAATTTTCTATATGCTTGCCCGTCAGATAATTAGTGTATTCATTTACTGTAGCTCCTAAACTTCTGTTGAATCCATCAATATCATCTTCATTATTCATACCTGTAATTTCTGTCAATTGTTCAAACAAAACTGTTTTTAACTCATCTAAATCAGTATATTGAATATATTTAAAACGGCTATCTGTTTCATTATCTTGAATACGATATATAATATCCTTATCGATCGAATCCGAATCAGAGAATATTTGAGCAAATGATACGTCATCTCCACCAGAACCTTGCCTCATCTCTGTTTTTAATTTTGCAATGTTTTTTTGAGGATAGCAAACTTCCAAATAATTGATTAAATCTACAAATGGACGTCCGGCTCCTATTGGAGGCAATTGGTTAGGATCTCCTATAAAGATAATTCTTACTGCATGAGAATCAATAAGCTTTAATATACCGGCAAACATATCTTCAGTCAGCATTGAACTTTCGTCAATAATTACCGTCCTAGCACTACTGGAACTCGGTTCTGTCGGTATCTTATACGTCATTGTATTCCAGTTGAAACCTTTTGAACGAGTCAAAAATTGTGCTACAGTCATAAATTCAGCCTTAACACCATTTTTATTAAATGAATTCTCAAGCTGCACTCTCGCTTTCCCTGTAGGAGTCAATGCTAGTACTCCACCATTTTTAATTTGTTCAGAAGAAGCAAAAATCCCTAATGCCGATGTTTTGCCTGTTCCAGCTCTTCCTAATAAAACAGATATTTTAGATGATTCAAGAATTTTTAATGCTTCTACCTTTTCCTCGCGAGCCAGTTTATCGTTTTCTTCATTACTTTTCTCAAGTTCTCCAAATTGGTCATCAATAATCTTTCTCCAGTTCTGTTCACTTGATAAACCGTTTTTTAAACGATTATTCACTATATCGACAACTAATTGCTTGTAATCTTGATATTCTTTCAGTTTAATATAAGTATTTTTCTCATCAACATATAATTCACTTTCATTTAAAAATTCAACAACGCCTTCAATTTTTTCTATTTTAAAATCAGTTTTATAATCTAATGGAAGTTTATTGATTTCTTCAACTGTTTGATCATAACTAAGTAAAGTATGTCCAGTGGCCGCAGCTTTTTCCAAAACATATATCACCATTGCTCTAAATCGGCGTTTATCACCTTCTGTTCTCATTTTAATCGGGTTCTCAAGCGGATACTTATTTATTACCAGCGAATTAACAAACATTGCATTGTCGATTTGAGAAATAGCAATCTGAATACTCTCTTCTTCTTTTCTTGTCAATTCATATAGGAGATAGGGATTATTCAAAATTTCTTCAGATTTACACTTTAACTTGTTCCATGCATAAACAGACTGTTCAACCGAAAGATTTAATCGTGATAACAGTTCGAAGTATTTTACTTTTACTTCATCTTTTAGCAAGCCGTAAAATTCATCTTCATTTTCAGCCAAGCTTTCATCTAATTCTTCATCCTCAGTTATCTTATCTCCTATAAAATATAATTTCAATTCTGAAATCAAATCATTACTAGATGTATCGATATATTTTGCAATATCAAATCCGTATCTTAAGCCAAAAGCTGATAGCATAGAGCCAAGTCCCGGAAATATTCCACGCTGATTCCAAATACTTTCTAATTGAATATCAATATATTTAAGTTGCGTATTAACCCATTTATGATTAGCATTTTTGAGATTAAGTTCGGCTATGTTTTTTAATACAGTTTTTGCTTGATTTAGAATATCAATTGCCGCATCATAGCTAACCCATTCTGCTGTATATGAAAACTCTTCTCTAAAACCTGCCGGTTCAAATAATGTAACACTTTCTATATCAAAATCAGGATGACTTTTTATATACTCCAATATTTCATGATATGGCATCAAAAAGCCTTCTTTACCATCAAACCTTATCGAATGCGCCACATTAGTTTCCCATATGTAGTTCTTTTCTTCACTACTCCCATCCGATGCATATTCATGAAGTTCTGTATTGGAAACTATATTTCCTATCCCTGCAATTACACGTCTATTATCTTCAATAAACGGAACTTGCTTATAATAAGGAAAAATCAGCGAATTATTTGGACTAATATGTGAGAAAAAATATTCAAGAATTCCTTTTTGAGACTCTCCGTGTGATACCCATGCGCTTGACCAATTAAGCATTTGCTCGGTCTTTTCTAAATCAAAATAAAAATTATAGTATTTTTGCTTTTCTTTAGCATTATTCTTTAAAGTCCAAGAAAAAGGACGCAACAAAAAAGAATATGGCTTCATCTCAAAAACGGTTTTTTTGAAATGTTTAAACTTTTCATTATTTTCTCTGTATGGATGGTTCATTTCAAGATTAAGCTTAATATTACTCATAAAAGCTGCATTCTCTGTAATCCAATTCTGCATTTTCAAAGAACCTACTTCTTCATAACTTTTACCTTTATTGTTATATTCAAACTCTAAATCCCTTGATGAAGCGATGTTGGGTATTACTTGAGCGGCTACATTAAATTTTGGATTATCATCAATTCTTCCGGTATAATCATTGTCCTTCCACGGAATTCTTGTCGAAAAGTGTTGTACATACTTTGTTTCCAATCTACTATCCATTGATCGTGTTCTCCTAGTTTTAATATCAAACACTCTATATACTATTCGTTATTCTTCCCTATCAATAATTTAGTATATTTAAAATAACAATTCTCACATAAAAACTTAACTTAATATATTAATTAAACTATCTGTCTTTTTACAACTTTTGCAAAAGGACAGATAGTTTATTCCATATCTTCTCGTGGAAAGTCAATAGAGGCTATTGTTTTAATTATTATTTTTGACAGGATTTTATATTTTAATACTATTAGAATTTTTTAACCTATAAATCATTAACAAGACTTGATTTTAAATTATTTCTTCTACTCCCATTCAATCGTTGCAGGTGGCTTAGAGCTTATATCATAAACTACGCGGTTGATGCCATTAACCTCATTTATGATACGGCGAGAAATATTTTCAAGCAAATCATAAGGAAGTCTTGAGAAGCTAGCCGTCATACCGTCGCTCGCATCTACAACACGGATACAAACTGCGTTTTCATAAGTGCGGTTGTCACCCATTACGCCGACTGAATTTACATTTAGGAGTACGCAGAACGCTTGCCAAGTCTTGTTATACCAACCTGTTGATTTAAGCTCATCGCGAAGTATCACATCAGCCTTGCGAAGAAGCTCAAGGCTAGGCGTATTTACCTCTCCCATTATACGTATGGCAAGTCCGGGACCAGGGAATGGATGACGGAAGACAAGATCACGAGATAAACCAAGCTCAAGCCCAAGTTGGCGCACCTCATCTTTAAAAATTTCTTTTAAAGGCTCAATTAGCTCAAAGCTCATCCAATCAGGCAAGCCTCCCACATTATGATGACTTTTTATAGTTTTACCGGCACCAACGACAGAACTTTCAATAATATCAGTATACAGGGTGCCTTGGGCTAAGAATTTTACATTATCGTGTTTTTTGGCCTCTTTTTCAAAAATTTCTATGAAAGTTTCGCCTATTATTTTGCGTTTTCTCTCAGGATCAGTGACACCTGCGAGTCGCTCGAGGAAAGTCTTGCTAGCATCGATACTTACGAGCTCTACGCCAAGCCTTGTCCTAAAAGTGGCTTCCACTTGCTCTCTTTCGCCAGTTCTTAAAAGTCCGTTATCGACAAAGACAAGTATTACATTTTCAGGTATCGCATTAGCTAAAAGTGCTGCGGTTACAGAGCTATCCACGCCACCGCTTACAGCACAAAGAACCTTCTTATTTCCTACCTGCTCTTTTATCTTTGCGATTTGTATTTTAGCAAAACTTCCCATATTCCAAGTGCTTTCACAACCGCAGATATATTTAGCGAAATTCTTTAAAATTTGTGAGCCAAATTCGCTATGTTGCACCTCTGGATGAAATTGAAGTGCATAAATTTTGCGTTTATCGTCTCCAAATACGCAATAAGGCGAATTTTCGCTAATAGCAAGTGCCTCAAAGCCATTTGGAATATTTTTAACATAGTCGGCATGGCTCATCCATACTATCTGTTTTTCAGGAGTTCCTGTGAATAAACCATGCTCTTTAATTATGCTAAGTTCAGCCTTGCCATACTCTTTTTGACTAGCCAATGCAACCTCTGCCTTATTTACATAAGCGATTAGCTGCATACCGTAGCAGATACCAAGGATAGGCACTTTTAGCTTAAAAACACCATCGTCGCAAAAGTAAGCATCGCTTGCGTATACGCTTGCAGGACCACCGCTTAAAATGATACCTTTTGGCTTTTTTGCCTTGATATCTTCAAGCTTGGCATTAAATGGTAAAATTTCCGTATACACACCTTGTTCACGCAATCTGCGAGCTATCAGCTGAGTGTATTGAGAACCGAAATCTAAAACGATAATATCTGATGTAGTCATAAAAAAATCCTAAAAATTTTATTTAATCGACCATAAAATGGGCGACATAAATTCTTTTATCATAAAATCAAAACATAGCCAAAAAGCGCAAATGCTTAAAATTTATTAATTCTATCCGTCTTTCTTATACTTTCTTGACTTTCGCCAGTATCATAAAATGGATTAGCCTTATATCCGCAACCGCTCAATAAAAAGATTAATAAAAAAAATGCTAAAATCCATTTATGAAAGATGCTAAATTTATTATAGACCATATTCTAAATAATCCTTCGTATAAAGAGCTTAAAAGCCGTAGCGAGTGCTTGGAATTCACCAAACTACTTAGCTTAAACCATCAACGGCTAATAGCTTTTTGCTATGTTAAAAATAACATTTTATTTTTTGCCCTACTTCATCCGCTAGGACTTCAGGAGCTAAAACGAGATAATAATATAAGTATGATAAAAGGCTTATTAAAAATTTATTGCAGCGTTAATAAAGATAGTAAATTGGCTCAAATTTCGGATATAAAATTTTTCGTAACTAAAAATTTACGCTTCAAACAAGAATCAAAAATTTTACTTAAAATTGTAAATTTTGAAAAGTCCAAAGGGGAGTTTATAAATTTAGCTAAAAATCCCCAAATTCATGCCAAATTTGAAGCTATAAGAGAGAAAATAAAAGCGAATTTAGATGCTAATAGATGAAATTCGCTCACTTCCAAATAGTCCAGGGATCTACCAATATTTTGACAAATTTGGCAAGCTTCTTTATGTGGGCAAAGCAAAAATTTTAAAAAACCGAGTCAAAAGCTATTTTAGCTTCACGCCAACTCTTGCGCCATCGCCAAAAGTAGGTCCAAGAATACATAAAATGATAAGCGAAACCACTCATCTTGAGTATATAATAACTCCAAGCGAAGCTGATGCTTTAATTCTTGAAAACTCGTTTATAAAGCAACTTAAGCCAAAATATAATATCTTGTTAAGAGACGATAAGACCTACCCTTATATCTACGTAAATTTGGATGATGAATTTCCAAGGTTTGATATCACAAGAAAGATAGTAAAAGGCAAAAATATTAAGTATTTTGGCCCATATTTTAGAGGCGGAAGAGAGCTTTTAGAGGCCTTGCAAATGAGTTTTAAACTAGTGCAAAGCAAAGCCGCACTTAAGG
The DNA here is from genome assembly GCF_025319965.1 of Campylobacter sp. RM16187. Taxonomy (NCBI): domain Bacteria; kingdom Pseudomonadati; phylum Campylobacterota; class Epsilonproteobacteria; order Campylobacterales; family Campylobacteraceae; genus Campylobacter; species Campylobacter sp. RM16187. The sequence continues at coordinate 546,390 of NZ_CP012549.1, read as the reverse complement.
CAAAAGGCTCATACTTGCCATATCAGATAGGATATTCAGAGGCTCCGCTTATAAGCAAAATTTCTCAAAATGAATATTCAAAAGTCGTAAATGCTGCAATATCAGCACTGCAAAATCCAAATTCTTTAATAGCAACTTTAACAAATCTAATGACAAAATACGCCCAAAACGAAAACTACGAGCAGGCGGCAAAAATCAGAGACAAGATAAATGCCATAAAAGATCTGGATACCAAAATAGAAGTCGATCTGGCCAAACTTGAGGATTTTGAAGTGTTTGCGATGAATTCTTGCCAAAATATGATCTGTGCGGTTAGATTTAGCATTCAAAACGGCAAAATAAGCGGAGTAAATCAAAATATTACAAATTTAAAAATGAATCTTGATAACGATACAAACGATGCCTACAAGCAAATAATCCTAGAGAGCTTTCCTGTCGATATGCCGGTAATTAGTTCTAAAATTTACACACTTGATAAATTTGAAGACTCGGGCTTGGTAGAGGAAATTTTAACCGCTAGGCATAGTAAAAAATTTAGCATATCTACACCAAAAATAGGCGAAAAAAAACGAATTTGCGATATGGCAGGAAAAAATGCGGAAATTTCTATACAAAACTATCTAAAAACCCATGATAACGAGCTTTTAAAAGAGATAAAAGAGTATTTTTCGCTTACTCATACTCCATATGCTGTCGAAACCTTTGATAACTCGCATATGTTTGGCAAAGCCTGTGTCGGCGCTATGATAAGATTTGAGCATGGAAATTTCATCAAAGACAAATACCGCCACGTTCATCTACAAAGCAAAAACGACTACGATCAGATGCGAGAGATGCTCATAGAAAGAGCTCTTAGGTTTGATAAAATTTCCGCTCCCGATCTTTGGATAATAGACGGAGGGCAAGCTTTACTAGATCTGGCTAATGAAATTTTAAAAAGTAGCGGAGCAAACGTAGATGTCATAGCAATTTCAAAAGAGAAAATAGACTCCAAAGCCCACCGCGCCAAGGGAGCTGCAAAGGATAAAATTTATACGAATTTAGGCTCATTTTTGCTTGCTACAAATGATAAAAAATTGCAGTTTTTTCAAAGACTTCGTGATGAGGCACACAGATTTGCCATAACATTTCATCAAAAGACTAAAAAAAGAGAGGATATGGAGGCTTCAAGGCTGATACAAGCTGGAATTTCTCAAGGAAGCATAGCCAAGCTCGTTAAATTTTATGGAAATTTTGAAAATATACTAAACGCAAATTTTGATGAGATAACTAAAATAACAAACAAAAGCGTTGCGGAAAAAATAGAGTTAATAAAAAAATAGTATTAAAGATTAGGATTTTAGCCTTTGAGGAAATTAAACCGCAAAGGCTAAATTTGTATAAATTTATTTTTTGCTATTTTTATCCTGAAGACTGTCGCCCTTAAACCAATTTATAACCTTATCAAATACGCTTTCATCGGCACTGCTTTTGCCGTTTTCTATACCAAAGCTCTCTTGAAGCTTTTTAAGTATCTCTGCTTGCTCATCGGTTAATTTACTAGGTGACTTTATAGAAATTTGAGCTATCAATCGCCCTACTTTTCTACTACTTACGCTTTTTATCCCCTCGCCTTCAAATACGAACTGCTGCTTATCTTTGGCGCCTATTGGTAACTTTAGATCTGTTGATCCGTTAAGCGTAGGTATTTTGATAGTTTCTCCAAGAATCGCTTGAGTGAAAAATACAGGAATTTCTATGTATACGTCATTTCCGTTTCTGATAAAATGTTCATCTGGCTCAACCGATATACTCACATAAAGATCGCCTCTGCTTCCATCTACGGAAAGGTTGCCTTTGCCTGCTACTCTCATTCTCATGCCGTTATCTACGCCGGCTGGGATATTTATGGTGACGCTTTGCTTCTCCTCATCATAGCCTCTGCCTTCGCATTTACCGCAAATATCTTTTACTACTTCGCCGGTTCCGCTACAATATGGACACTCTTGAACAAAGCTCATAAAGCCTCTTTGCTGGCTTATTCGCCCTTTTCCTCCACAATGAGGACAAGACTTATACGCACCGTCTTTTGAGCCTGTGCCTTTGCAACTTTGACAAGGTTTTTTAATACTAAATTTTACTTCCCTTTCTACTCCAAAAACAGCCTCGTTAAACTCTATATTTACAGAGATTTCAAAATCAAGAGGATACTTATCAAGGCTTCTTTTTCTCCTGCGATCGCCTCCAAAATCACCGCCAAAAAACGAGCTAAATATATCTCCTAGATCAAAATCGGCACTAAAGCCTCCGCCAAATCCTCCAGCACCGCCTTCAAGCCCGGCCTTGCCATATCTATCGTAAATTCTACGCTTTTCTTCATCACCTAATACCTGATAAGCCTCATTTACTAGCTTAAATTTCTCTTCGGCCTCTTTATCTCCCTGATTTCTATCCGGATGATATTTAAGCGCAAGTTTTCTAAATGCTTTTTTTATAGTTTCGGAGTCGCTTGTTCTACTGATCTCTAGAATTTCGTAATAATTAATCTCCAAAAATTCTCCTAGTTTTTTTAATTTTAAAAATAGATTTTATCCTATTGAAGCTAAAATTTAAATTTTAATTTACAAATAGCAAAACTAGGCGCTAAAAGCTATTTGTCATATAATTTAACAATTTTTAGTTATAATAAGCGCCAAATCAACAAAGAGAGGTTCATAATGATTAACGTTTTGATGATCGAAGACGATCCAGAATTTGCTCAAATTCTATCAGAATATTTAGATAATTTTAATATAAAAGTCACCAACTATGAAGATCCTTATCTTGGACTAAGTGCAGGCATCAAAAACTATGATTTACTAATTTTAGATCTTACGTTACCTGGCATAGACGGACTTGAGGTATGCAAAGAGATTCGCGAAAAATACGATATACCTATTATTATTTCATCGGCCAGAAGCGATATAAGCGATAAGGTCGTAGGACTTCAAATAGGGGCTGACGACTATCTTCCAAAGCCTTACGATCCAAAAGAGATGCACGCCAGAATAATGAGTTTAATTAGAAGATATAAAAAATCTCACGAAAACGTAGAAGAGGTAGTGGATTCAGCCTTTAGAATAGATGAAAAAAGACATGAAATTTATTACAACAATGAGGCGTTAACACTAACTCCTGCCGAATATGAAATTTTAACTTATCTTATCAAGCAACATAGCTTCTCAGTATCAAGAGAGCAACTTGTCTATAATTGCAAAAGCTTAAAAGACAAGGATTCAAAGAGCTTAGACGTAATCATAGGAAGACTGAGAACCAAGATAGGGGATAACTCAAAAAATCCAAGGCACATATTCTCGGTTCGCGGTATAGGCTATAAGCTAATAGGATGATAAGATACTCTATCACCACTAAAATCACTGTAGTATTCGTAATCGCGTTTTCGCTTGTTTGTATGTTGCTATTTACATTTGGCAACATACAGCTTAATAATATGCTAGAAAAGGTCAAAGACAAGCAAGTAAGCGCGATAAATTATCTTATTACGCTATATGAAAAATCAAATCCGCCAAGCGATTTATCGCACTATTTTAAAAATTTTGGACTATCTTACATAGATAATAAAAATTTAGTCACAGAGATAGTAAATAACGGACATCCGGTGTTTGCTAAACAAACTCCTTTAGGGCTTATACAGTCAATTCACTACAGAGATAATCTATTTTTACAGATAAAAAATCCGGCATTTCAAATTTTGCTTGAAAGCAACGATGCAAAAAATATAAACGATCCGCTTTGGATAGGATTTTTTATTACGGTGACATTGCTTGTATCACTCTATATCTCTGTTATAAACTCTCTTGCTCCGCTTAAAAAGCTAAGTAAAGATATACGTAAATTTGCTAGCGGAAATATGGAGGTCGAAATATCAGCAAAGACTGCGCAGTCTGATGATGAAATTTCTCGTGTAGCAATTGAATTTGATAATGCAGCAGCCAAGATAAGAGAGCTTATAAAATCTAGGCAATTATTTTTACGAACAATAATGCACGAACTAAAAACTCCTATAGGCAAAGGTAGAATAGTGGCCGAAATGGTGCAAAACGAAACTCAAAAAAATCGTCTTATAACTATCTTTGAAAAGCTTGACATGCTAATAAACGAATTTGCAAAAATAGAGCAACTACTCTCAAAAAGCTATGCCCTAAACTATCAAGAGTGCTTCTTTTCTATAATAATGGAGCAGGTCAGAGATATGCTTATGCTTGATAAATTTGAAGAGAGAGTTATTTGTGACTTTAATGATGATATGCTTTTGAGAGTTGATTTTCAGCTATTTGCTTTGGCGGTTAAAAATTTAGTAGATAACGCCCTAAAATATGCTGATGATAAAAAAGCTCAGGTAATCTGTACCAAAAATGAAATTTATATTAAAAATTTAGGCAAGCCTCTTGAGAAACCTATAGAATACTATATGCAAGCCTTTATAAGAGAAAAAAATAGCAATAGCGCAGGAATGGGGCTTGGACTTTACATCATAGATCATATATGTCAAATGCACAAATTTAACTTATCTTATTCTTATGAAGATGGATATCATATATTTTGCATCAATACAAAACCCAAGGTAGCCGCTTGAGAAAAGGACTTGAGAAATTTAACGAGCTTATAGCAGCCTTTGAAAAGCTTCCTGGAGTTGGCAAAAAATCAGCCCAAAGATTTGCCTACCATGTTTGTTTAGGCGATAGCTTCGGAGGACTTAAGCTAGCTCAAAGTATAGAAGATGCGGTTAGGTTTACTAAAAAATGTCAAATTTGTAGCGGACTTAGCGAAGATGAAATTTGTGATATTTGTAGCGATGAAACGAGAGATAGAGCGTTACTAGCAGTAGTAGAAAATCCAAAAGACATCTTAATACTTGAACAAAACGGAATCTATTCAGGGCTTTACTTCGTGCTTGAAGAGCTTACCCCAAAAATCATAGAAGATTTAAAAAACTGCATTATTAAAAACGGCACAGAAGAGATTATATTCGCATTAACTCCAAATATAAACAGCGATGCGTTGATAATTTTCATAGAGGATCAACTTAAAAATTTAGATGTAAAATTTAGCAAGATCGCTCAAGGAGTCCCTACCGGAGTAAGTTTAGAAAATATCGATCTACTCTCGCTTATGAAAGCTATTGAGAGTAGAACGAAAATATAACCTTAAAGCTTATCGCCTAAAATTAATTATTTAGAAGCCTTTTGAATATAGGCAAATTCAGATATCTTAGTCCACTCTCTAGCTTTTGCTAAAAACGATCTTTGAGAGTCTAAAATCTCTTTAAATAACGGATCTTTAGCAGCCTCTTGATCCAAAATTTCATTTGCGGCATTTTTAAGAGCAGCCATAACATCATCCGGGAAGGATTTAATCTCTATTCCAGGAAATTCTGATTTCATCTTGCTCCAAAAGTTAATATTATCAAAATAAGCTTTTGCATAAAGCTCGCTTGCGACCCTGCTAGAAGCAGTCTCTATAATAGCTTTTAGATCATCAGGAAGCTTCTGATAAACTTTTTTATTTACAAAAAATTGAGTTTGCGCACTTGGCTCTTGCCAGCCCGTATAGTAGTATTTAGCCACTTTGTGAAATCCAAGACCCATATCAAATGCAGGACTTACCCACTCTACAGCATCTATAGTCCCCATCTCAAGAGCCATATATAACTCGCCTGTAGGAATAGTATTGATAATAGAGCCGATTTTAGCCATTACTTCACCGCCAAAGCCGGGAATTCTGACCTTAAGACCTTTTAGGTCATCTACGCTTTTTATCTCTTTTTTAAACCAACCGCCCATTTGAGTACCGGTGTCGCCTGCACTAAATACTTTAATATTGTGCTTATCGTAAACTTTTGCCTCAAGCTCTTTACCGCCGCCAAATTCATACCAAGCATGAAGTTCTGCAGGAGTCATACCAAAAGGTAGAGCTGTAAAAAACATAGTCTTAGGATCTTTTCCCTTGTAGTAATAAGATGCCGTATAGCCAAGATCGTATTGACCGCTTTTTACAAAATCAAGAATACCAAAAGATGACTTATGTTTAGACGGATAGTCAATTCTAATCTCTATCCTGCCACCTGACATATCCTCAACATATGTTTTAAAATTCTTTACGGCATCACCTAAAACAGGTGTTGTGCCCTCCCATGTGCTTGCAAGCTTTAGTTTATGCTTCTTGCCATCATTAGCAAACGCAAATGTAGAAACCAACATAGCCATTAAAATAGCCAAAATTTTTCTCATCCACTCTCCTTGAAATTAAATTTTTTGCATTATACTTTTAGAAATTTAAAGTGGCTTTAAAATTACAAATTTAAAAAAACATCAAAGATATAAGATGTATATAAATACTACATTTGAGTTTGAAATGTATCCTATTTGTATCCAATTTTTGATAGAATACGAGAAATTTAATAAGGAATATTATGATAAAAAAGACAAAAATTTTAGCCACTATAGGTCCTGCAAGCGAAGGTGAAGAGATAATCGAAAATCTAGTTAAAGCTGGCGTAAATGCCTTTAGACTAAATTTTAGCCACGGCACACACGATTATCATAAGGCAAACATAGAAAAAATAAGAAGAGTCGAAGAGAAGCTAAACTACAGGGTAGGCATTTTTCAGGATATCTGTGGTCCAAAAATAAGAATAGGCAAGCTAGATAAACCCTTTGAGCTTAAATCAGGAGATATTATAGAGGTTCACTCCGGCGAAATAATAGGTGGGCAAATTTCACCAAATCGCTATAAACTTAGCATAAATCAGCCTCAAATTCTGCCTATGCTAAAAGAAGGCGAATACATCTACTTATATGATGGCTCAATACGCACAAAAGTTATAAAAAGCGGAAATGATGCGGTTGAAGCGGTTGTTGAAAATGATGGTTTTTTAAACTCAAACAAGGGAGTAAATTTCCCAAATACAAAGATCAATATTGATGTAATCACAGAAAAAGACCTAAAAGATATGGAATTTGGAGCCAAAAACGGAGTAAATTTCGTAGCAATCTCATTTGTGCAAAACGCCAATGACATCTTAAAGGCGAGAGAAATTTTAAAATCATTCGGCTCAAAAGCTAAAATTTATGCCAAGATAGAGAAATTTGATGCTGTTGAAAACATTGATGAGATTATAAGAGTAAGCGACGGTATAATGGTAGCTCGAGGGGACTTGGGCATAGAAGTGCCTTATTACAGAGTTCCTACAATTCAAAAGCTAATTATAAAAAAAGCGAATGAAGCTTCAAAGCCGGTCATAACGGCAACACAAATGATGCTAAGTATGGCAGAACACGAAACTGCAACAAGAGCTGAGATAAGCGACGTAGCAAATGCCGTCTTAGATGGAACAGATGCTGTAATGTTAAGCGAAGAGAGCGCTATAGGCAAAAATCCTGTCGCGGTCGTAGAGGCGATGAGAAATACGATAGTACAGGTTCAGCAAATTTATCCTTTTAATAAATTTGATCAATTTGGCTACTTCGACGAGACAGATATGGTGGCTTCAAGCACCACTCGCCTTGCTTCGCAATTAAAAGTTGATGCGATATTATCCGTAACCGGATCTGGAAAATCGGCTATAAAAATGGCAAGATATAGACCAAACATTGATATTATAGCAATTACTCACGATGAAGAGACTGCACACTCACTCACTCTTGCATGGGGGGTAATGCCGGCCTTTACGGTTAAGCTTGAGATGCTAAACATGATAATCGCAAATACGACAAAAAAAGCTCACAAACTAGGATATATAGATCACGATAAAACCTATATAATGACTGCCGGATACCCTGCCGGAATAGAGGGTAGCACAAATATGATACGTATCTTGAAGCGCGACCAGATAGACTACTATCTAAATATAGCCGACGATAATAGCTAAATAAATTTCTCTTTGCTAATGTGAAGTTGGCAAAGAGAGGATAAATTAAAGATTAAAAGCCTCTCTCATGTGTTTTTCTATAACTTTTTCATCAAGGGAGTTGGAATAAAATAAATTTAGAGCCAAAACAGCCTGATGAAGCAACATATCAGAACCGTTTTTGCAAATAATTCCATTTGCAATAGCCATATTTAAAAATGAGGTAGGCTTATTATATATTACATCAAAAGCAAATTTGGCTCTTTTAAATATAGGCTCTAAAATTTCAATTGGCGCAGGCAAACTATCGTCATTTAGTCCGGCAGAAGTTGTATTTACAACCAGCTGAAATTCACTGCCCGCAAATGTATCCCATGTAAAATTTTTAAATTCGCTGAAATTTTCAAGCCTTGACTTACTTCTATTTAGGATAGTAACATTGGCTCCAGAATTTTTAAGTGCATGAGCTATGGCTCTTGCTGTTCCTCCTGCACCCAAGACAAGAGCGGTTTTAATGCTACCAAATTTTTCAATAGAGCGCATAAATCCGGGAGCATCGGTATTGTATCCGTAAATTTGATCGTTTTTAAGCACAATGGTATTAATGGAGCCTATTTTTAGAGCTTTTTCTTCTACCGCATCGCATTGATTTAAAACTATCTCTTTATGAGGAATCGTGATGTTTGCACCACTTAATTTAAGACTTTTAAATTTAGCAACCAAACTATTGCCGTCTTCAAGCAAAACCCTAGTATAAAATCCGTTAAGACCCATTCTCTGCAAGGCTAGATTATGAAGCCTTGGAGAGATCGAGTGCTTTATCGGATTTCCAAAAACTGCAAAAACCCGCATTATTTAATATTGACTATAAATGCACCGCTTGCGATATTTTTCCTTATATTTGCAAGCTCTGTTGATAGCTGCGAGCCACTAAATGGTCCTATTAGAACCTTTATAACCTTTCCACCTTTAATATCTGCCTCATAGAGCTTATACGTATATCCATTTGCCTTTATTTTTTTAATTTCAGATACATTTTCATTGAATTTTTTCACCGCAAAAACTTGCACATAGCTTCCTCTTGCAAGGCCTTGAGATTTTACATTAGAGACTTGGGTATCCTTTTTTATGCTCTCTTTAGGAGGCTGGGAAGTTTTTTTATCTTCTTTTGGTTTTACTACTGTTACTTTTTGCTCATTCTTCTTTGACTCTATCTGCTTAGTTTCTACTTTTGTCTTCTCTCCGTCCTTTGAAGTGGCTACATTTTCTGCTGGAGCAGGAGGAGTAACTGATTTATTTTGAGTCATAGCTTGTTCTTGTTTTTTTACCTCTTTTTCCTTGAGTGTTTTTACCATATCCTCAAAGCTCTCTTGCCCTTTGTTTTCAGGTATTATAGGCACCTGCTGAAATAGGCTATCATTCTTCTGGCTATCCGAGACGGAATTTGACTGAGTATTTGGTTGAATATCTTTCTCGGCGGTATTTTGCGCCTCATCTTTGGCGATCGTCTGAGGAAGAGTTTGTTTGGTTGTATCTGGCTCAGGCGGAAGAATAAGTCTGGAGTCAGGTTGAGAAATTTGATTTCCACTATCACTAGTATTTAAAATTTTCATAACTATCAAAACAGTTAAAAACAAAATAGTAAATGCGGCAATTAGTATAAGAATTTTCTTAAAACTTCTACCTTTTTTATCCTCTTCTTTTTCCAGCATGATATCTCTTAATTCATTGTATTCCATTTTCACTCCTTACATATGCTTTGACCACGATGCCCCGCGCTCTTTTTGATAGACCTTATAAGGCAAAGTAAGTATATTAAACTCTCTTGGAAGATCAAGAGTAGGAAACACTCTCCACTCCTTAACCAAACGCTGAGAGAGTAACAAAGAGAGTTTATTGGCCAGCTGGTATCCCTCATTTAATGTCGTATGCCCTTTATGAATATAAAGATGCAGATGCCCTGGCGTCTTAGTCTCATAAGCTGTAAAATTTATATATCCCTCTTCCCTAAGCAATAATTGTGCCCTATGCCAAAACCTATCTGGCATCCTGCCATTATAATCAAATACAATATTTTCAACTTTATCAGTTGCACTTATTAAAGAGTGAGCGACCACTATCTTGCCTTCGGCATGATCTTTTATAACTTTATAGTTTAAAGGCTCGTCAACTCTTTCAAATTTATTGAAAAACACTCTGCCTTTATACTCAATCTTATTTACTATACTATCGCGCTTTATATAGTAATGATTAGTAATCATCTTAATAAGAGCGGTGTCAATGCTTTGCATTAAAATGTCGCTCTATCATAAATTATAAATTTGCTCGCAAGTTCTTTTAACTCGGCTTTTATTTTAGCTTGAACGGATGCATTATTAATATCATCCAGTACATCCGCGATTTTATTAGCAATTATCTCAAATTCGGCCTCTTTCATACCGCGCGCTGTTAACGCAGGGCTTCCTACGCGTATACCGCTTGTTACAAAAGGACTCCTTGTCTCGCCAGGAACAGTATTTTTATTTACTGTAATTCCAGCATTTCCAAGAGCTATATCTGCGTCTTTTCCACTAAATTCCTTATTCAAAAAGCTCATCAAAATAAGGTGATTATCAGTTCCGCCACTTACTAGGTCATATCCCCTAGAGAGCAATACTTCTGCTAGTTTTTTAGCATTAACCTTAACCTGTTTTGCATAAACTTTCCATTCTGGCGATAGATTATGTTTAAAGCCAACAGCCTTACCAGCTATCACATGAACCAATGGACCGCCTTGAATTCCTGGGAATATAGAAGAGTTTATTTTCTTGGCATACTCCTCATTATTTGTCATAATAATTCCACCTCTTGGGCCACGAAGAGTCTTGTGCGTAGTAGAACTTACGACATCACAATGCGGGAATGGATTTTGATGCTCGCCGGCAACCACAAGACCTGCGATATGAGCTACATCTGCGAACAGTATCGCACCAACCTCATCGGCTATATCTCTAAATTTTTTAAACTCAATCTCTCTTGTATAAGCACTAGCACCGCATACTATCAATTTTGGCTTCACTATTTTAGCAATATCTAAAACCCTATCATAGTTTATACGTCCATCAAGTTCAACACCATAAAAAAAGCTCTCATACATCTTGCCTGAGCTACTTACCTTAGAGCCATGAGTTAAGTGTCCTCCATGACTTAGATCCATACCTAAAATTTTATCTCCGGGATTTAAAAGTGCACCGTATACCCCCTGATTCGCCTGTGAGCCGGAATTAGGCTGAACGTTTGCAAACTCGCAACCAAAAAGCTCTTTGCATCTATCTATTGCGATTTGTTCGATCCGATCGACAAATTCACAACCACCGTAGTAGCGCTTACCAGGATATCCTTCTGCATATTTGTTTGTAAGAATAGAGCCCATTACTTCCATTACTTCAGGATAAGTAAAATTCTCACTAGCGATCATCTCAAGGTGATTGCACTGTCTTTTAAGCTCAAGCTCGGTCAGGTCAAATATAGCTTTATCAAAATCTTTTAAACTCATTTTAATTCTCCTTAATTTCTGTTTTAAGTGGCCTCATAGCAGGGAATAATACTACATCTCTAATCGATTTTTTATTAGTAAGAAGCATCACAAGCCTATCTATACCGATACCCTGTCCAGCTGTTGGAGGCATAGCATATCCAAGAGCCTTTACATAATCCTCATCCATCTCGTGAGCCTCGTCGTCTCCGGCATCTTTTGCTTCAATTTGAGAAGCAAAGCGATTGTATTGATCTATAGGATCATTTAACTCGTTAAATCCATTAGCTATCTCACGTCCTGCTATAAATAGCTCAAATCTCTCCGCAACATTTGGATTACTATCGCTTCTTCTTGATAGAGGACTTATTTCTATAGGAAAATCCATAACAAAAGTAGGATTTATTAGTCTTGCTTCTACATAGTTGTCAAAAAGCTCAGCTTGAAGATGCCCTAAGCTAAGCTTTTCATTAGCCTCAAATCCATCCTCTCTTAATTTAGCCAAAATTTTATACTTATCTTCTACAATATCAGGAGAAATCCTACCTATCTCAATAATAGCCTTTTTGTAATTTATTCTCGTAAAAGGTCTTGAAAAATCAATTTTTAACCCATCATACTCTACAATTTTTTCCATATCAAGCTTATCAAAAAGAACACCGAAAAGCTCTTCTGTTAGTCCCATTAAATCATGATATGTATGATATGCCCAGTAAAATTCAATACTTGTAAACTCAGGATTGTGCGTAAGATCCATGCCTTCGTTTCTAAAGTTTCTGTTCATCTCATATACAGCTTCAAAACCACCTACTATCAGACGTTTTAAATAAAGTTCTGGTGCAATTCTAAGATATCTATCTACACCTAAAGAGTTATGAAAGGTCACGAAAGGCTTTGCATTAGCACCGCCTGGAATCGGGTGCATCATAGGAGTTTCGACCTCCAAAAACCCTTTATCTTCAAAAAATCTTCTAATGGTGCTGATAATTATGGAACGCTTTTTAAAATCATTTCTAACATCGGGATTCATAATCATATCAAGGTATCTTTGGCGATATCTAGTCTCTATATCAACTAATCCGTGATACTTTTCAGGAAGAGGACAGATTGCTTTAGATGCTAGCTTTAGCTCGCTTACATGCATAGAGAACTCACCGGTTCTAGTTATAAACGCATATCCTCTTACAAAGATTATATCTCCGACCTCTATCTTTTTTTTAACTACCTTAAACCACTCTTCGTCAAGAGTTTTATTGCTAAAATAAATTTGTAAATTTCCATCTTCATCTTCAATATTGGCAAATATAGCCTTACCAGCGTCTCGTATCAGCTTTATGCGTCCGGCCAAGCTAACAAATTGACCCTCGGCATTCTTGCTTTCAGTATCTTTTATATGAGAAAATTTTAATCTAAATTTTGAGATATCCATATCACGTCTTAAAAAATGAGGATACGGACTTATCCCTATTTGCCTTAGTTCGTCGGCAGTTTGTAGCCTTTGAATTTCCAATTGGTTTTCAAATATCACTTTATTATTCCTTAGTATTTAAGCTTTTTTATTACATTCCTTACAGATTCCATAAAGTTGCATCATATGACCTGTTAATTTAAACCCATACTCTTTTGCTATATTGGATTGCCTTTTTTCTATCATAGGATCTTCAAATTCTATGATTATGCCGCAACGTCTACATATCATATGGTCGTGATGAGGCTTGGTGGCAAGCTCAAATTTTTTACCCTGAGAACCAAAACTTATAGATGTTACCATTTCTGATTCTTCTAGTAAATTTAAGGTTCTATAAACTGTAGCTATTCCTATGTTTAGTTCAGGATGAGCCTCTTTTATAAACAAATACAGCTTCTCCGGAGTAAAATGCTCGTCGTTATTGTAAAGGGTCTTTAACAAAATTTCTCGCTGTTGTGTATATTTAAGCCCATTATCTTTCAAAACTTTCTTAAATTTCTCAAGAAGAGCATCGTATTCTAAATTTTCAATCATTGTTACTACTCCTTCCTTGTATTATTTTGATCTTCGATAATAATAGCACTTTGCATGGTTTTATTATCTTCGGATTTGATACTATTATCTTGCGTGGTTGTATTATCCTCAATTTGAATCATATTATTTTTCATTTTATCAATAGGCGTTTGGATTCTCTCTTCTATACTTTTTTTTACACTATTTACATCTATATTCATTATCCATTTTCCAGCAGTTAAAAGAATAGGATATAGCTTACTATCTTTAAAGTATGGCTCGATTTTACTATTTAAAGCATGGATGTTTGAGACGGTTACCACTAAAACAGAAAAAATAAGGAAAATTTTTAAACTTCCCATTAAAAATCCGCCTACTCTATCTAAAAAACCAAGACCACTTAATCCCGCAAGTTTTGCTAAAAACATTCCAATACCGACACAAGTAATCCAAAAGACGATAAGGATTGATAAAAAACCTGCGAAAAATAGTATAGAATCACCTTCTATTTTATAGACATTGTCACTTATGATTTTACCTGCATCGCTAGCAAATCTACTAGCTACAACTATTCCGCCTATTAGTCCTAATAGTCCAAAGACCTCTCTTATTAGTCCATTTATTATGCCTTTAATGCCTAAAATCAAAACCGCAGCTAATATGCCAATATCAAAAATTGTTACGAAATCCATTTTACATTCCTATTAAATTTCCAAGCTCCTGCTGAGCTGTTGAGTATCTCATGGCCATCTCTTTTGTCACAAGCTTATTTTGTATAGCCTTCATTAAAGATTGCGTTTGTGTAGTCATACCGGTCATTTGCTGATTTAATTGCATTTGAGAGTAAATTTGATGAACTTTATTCTCTCTTATAAGGTTCGCAATAGCAGGATTGTTTATTAAAATTTCATGAACGGCCAAACGACCCCCGCCATTTTTAGGAAGCAAACTTTGTGAAATTACAGCTGTAAGAGAAACTGAGAGCATATTTCTAACTTGAAGCTGTTCTCCGCCCTCAAAGCTATCTATAATACGGTTAATTGTTTGAAGAGCCGAGTTTGTATGAAGCGTAGCAAAAACAAGGTGTCCAGTCTCTGCCGCAGTAATAGCAGTAGATATAGTCTCCCTATCTCTCATCTCGCCCACTAGTATGATATCCGGATCTTCACGAAGAGAATATTTAAGAGCTCTCGCATAAGAGTGTGTATCCGTGCCTATATTTCTATGGGAAAATAGAGATTTTTTATTCTGATGAACAAATTCTACCGGATCTTCAATCGTAATAACATGTTTTCTTTCATTTAAATTTATCTCATTTAGCATAGCAGCGAGAGTAGTTGATTTACCACTTCCCGTAGGTCCTGTAACAAGTATCATTCCCTTTTCGCGTTTTACAATCTCCTTAAAAATACTAGGAGTCTTTAGATCATCAAGAGATGGGATTTCGGTAGGTATTATACGAAATGCCGCAGCTAAATCACCATTCATAGTATAGTAGTAGTTACCTCTAAAGCGACCTATATTCGGAAGTTCTATCGCAAAGTCAAGCTCTCTATTCTCTTCAAGCTCACTCTTTTGTGCATCGGTAACAAGGGCATAGCATATATCTTGTATGTCATGACCGCTTAAAATTCCGAGCTCAAGAGGACGCAAAGTGCCATCTATTCTTATTTGAGGTTCACTTCTTGATACAAGATGAAGATCGCTTGCTTTATTGTGAACAACAGTCCTAAGCAGAGCTTCAAGGCTTATATTGCTATCGCTATACTTTTGCATCTTTACTACTCTATAATCTTAGGAACAACAAAAAAATGATCATTTCTTGCAGGCGCATTCTTCAAAATAACATCCACAACTTCAGACTTTATGTCAATATCATCTCTAAAAGGAGTTCCGCCTTCTATAGAGCTTACAACAGCCTTTAAATCATCCAAATCAAGCTCATTTAAAATATCTACAAAATTCAAAATCTCACTAAGTTGATTCTTGATCTCTTCACGCTTATCATCTCCAATTTTTAGAGAACTAAGCTTTTCAAGCTTAGTAAGCAAACTATCATCTATATTCATAAAGACCTCTTAAATTTTCAAAATTTGATGCATTATAACACATTTTAGCTTTAACTTCGCGAGATTTCAGATTTATTATGCTACAATTACAATCTTTTAATTACTAAATTTAAGGAAACAAATTGGCTATTAAAGACGATATAAAATCTATACAAGAAGAGCTAAATACTGAAGAAAAGTTTTTAGAAAATATAATAAAAAGTGAAAGATTCATAAAAAAATATAAAAAAATGATAATTATCGCTTTAGCTTTAGGAGTCTTGGGTATAGGCGGATACTATACTAACAAATTTATAAAAGAGCAAAATTTCAAAGCTGCAAACGAGGCCTATGCAAAACTTATAATAAATCCTAATGATGCAGAGGCAAAGGCGGATCTAAAATCAAAAGACATCTCCTTATATGCCCTATATCAATTTAAAAACTCTATGGAAAACAATGATAGCGCAACTTTAAAATCTCTGCTTAACGAGCCGATAGACGAACTCTTAAAAGATATAATAAAAGCTCAGCTGAATGAGCCTAGTGGGCAAATTTTAAATTCATACAAAACCCTAATAAAAGGATATATCCTAATAAGAGAGAACAAAATAGGCGAAGCTAAAAACGAGCTAAAAAAGATACCTCTCAATTCACAACTTCAATCTGTTGTTAAAAATTTTGAACACTATCAAGGAAATAGCAAATGAAAAAAATTTACACTATTATATCGATACTGTCTGCACTATTTTTACTAGGAGGATGCGGAACCAAAAGACAATATTTTGAGCCTGAAAATGTAGATTTAAGAGTGAATTTTGACTATACCCTTCCTTCTCATATTTTAACAACTAGCGTTAATGGGGCTATACTTAAAAACGGTATGGTTGTAACAAAAGACGGAGTATTATCAAATGATATCAGCTTTACAAAAGACACAATACTTTTAAACGCTTATGAAGACAAGATTATTACTTCTTCTCTAGATGGAAATTTGATAGTTACAGGCAAGACAAAAGAGGTGCTGTTTCAAAGAAGTTTTAATGAGGCAATAGTATCTGCTGCAATAGATGGCGATAAACTGGCTCTAGTAACTGCTTCAAACATAATATATCTAATAGACACAATAAAAAATATAAATTTATTAGAGTTTGAATCATCTGCCATATACACCCAGGACTCAAGAGCTGCAGCGCCTTATTTTATGAGCTCTTTAGTGATATTCCCGACTCTCGATGGTAAGATCATGATAGTGGATAAAAATCAGGGTAAAATTTTAAGAGATGTTGTTGTAAGCAGTGATGAATTCTTTAATAATATAATATTTTTAGACGTTATAAATGACACAATGATAGCGGCGACAGGAAAAAGGATAGTGGTTATCAATCCGGAAAGAACACTTTACTATAATGGCGAGATAAAAAATATAGTTTCGCATAAAGACAGACTATACATCTTGAAAAAAGATGGGGAAATTTTACTAACGGATCTAAATTTGCAGAAATTAAATTCCATAAATTTTAAATTTGCAATCTTTTCAAATGCGATCACGCTAGATGACCATTTATACATAATCGAGAAAAAGGGCTATCTGATAAAGGCGGATTTAGATCTTAAAAAGCACCAAATTTTTAGATTAAATGACGAGATAGACGACAAGAGCTTTATAAGCTTTAAGGAATTTTACTACGACAATAAATATCTTAAGTTAAAATGAGATGAGAGCCCGAATCTATAAAATTTTTGAAGACAAAAAGATTGTTTTAAAAGACCTAAAAGAGATTGACCTTAGTAAATTTACAAACAAAAGAACTCTTAATTGTGCTAGTGGCGTAGATTTAAAAGGTTTTTATACTCTTGTATTTATAAGAGAAGCTAAAAGTAGATTTTTAAAAAAAGAATTTGATGAAATTCTTGAAATTTACTCTAAAATCCAAGCTGACTTAGAGATAAATTTCAAGAAAAAAACTATATTTTATAGCTCGCCAATTTGCTCTAAAGCACAAAATTTAATGAAAGAAAACGGATTTAATTATGATTTTGTGTGATATAGGAAACACAAATGCAACTATATTTGAAGACGGAAAGATCTCAAAAATAAGTATAGATAAATTCCAAAATTTCAAGCGTAATGAGAAAATATACTATATAAGTGTAAATGACAGCATAAACCAAAAGCTTCAAAATGATAAAAACTTTGTAAATTTAGAGCCATTTTTTGAAATAGATACTATATATAAAACTCTTGGAATAGACAGGATAGCTAACTGCTACAGTATAGACGAGGGAGTAATAGTAGACGCCGGAAGCGCTATAACAATTGATGTCATGGCAAACAAAATGCATCTTGGAGGATGTATAGTGCCGGGTATTTCTCAAAGCCTAAAGACTTATGAAAACATATCTTCTCGATTAAAAATAGCTCTAAATTCGCAGATACAGCTTGATGCGCTACCTCAAAAGACTGCCGATGCCATAAGCTACGGTATAGTAAAGCCTATAGTTTTACTAATAGAAAATATCTCAAACAACTCTAAAATTTATTTTACAGGCGGAGATGGGGAGTTCTTATCCAGATTTTTCAAAAACGGAATATACGATAGAATACTCATCTTTAGAGGAATGCAAAAGCTTATAGAAGAAAAGGAAATTTTATGATAACAATCGCTCTTCCAAAGGGTCGAATAGCCGAAGAAACTCTAATGATTTTTAGGAAAATTTTTAAGACACCTTTTTTATTTGAAGATAGAAAACTCGTAATGAGCGAAGGGGGTTTTAAATTCTTAATGGTCAGAAACCAAGACATACCCGTATATATAGTAAACGGTGCTGCAGATATTGGAGTGGTTGGGCTTGATGTTTTAGAAGAGCATAAGCCGGACGTACTTAGGCTGCTCGATCTAAAAATAGGAAAATGCCGCGTATGCGTAGGGATAAAAGAAAGCGATAATCTGGACTATAGTGCGCCGGAGCTTAGAGTAGCCACTAAGATGCCAAACATATCCAGAAATTACTTTTCAACAAAGGCAACCGCACTAAAAATCATCAAGTTATATGGTTCCATTGAGCTTGCTCCGATTGTAGGGCTTAGCAATGCAATAGTAGATGTGGTCGAAACTGGGACTACAATGAAGCAAAACGGGCTTAAAGTAGCCGAAACAATAATGCACTCATCGGCCCATCTAATAGCAAATAAAAATAGCTTTATAATAAAAAAAGATGAGATCTTGTCGCTTTACGACAAGATAAAAAAAGAGATTGAAGATTAATTGCCTATTAAGAGTTGAAATTTTCTATCAAATCAGCAAAAACCTCATATAGCTTTTCGATCTCATTAACACTAACTCTCTCGTTAATAGCATGAATTCTATCGTTTATCACTCCAAATTCTACTACTTTGACACCAAATTCAGCTAAATACCTAGCATCACTTGTGCCACCCTTAGTATTTAGCTCAGGTATTACTCCACAAATTTTTATAACGGAACTTTGTATAGATTTTACTATTTTACTATCTTTATCGGTTAAAAATGGTTTTGCATTTTGGTTGATTTCAAGTTCATATTCAAATTCGCCAAATAGCTCTTTAATATAATCTTTTAAATTTTCTGCATTAGTTTGAATAGAATTTCTAACATTAAACATTACTTTTACTTCACCAGGCGTGACATTACAGACTTCCATACCTCCTCTTATATCAGTTATCACGATTTTACTAGGATCAAAAAATTCGCTTCCATTATCCATGTCATGCCCTGCAAATTTATAAAACACGCTTGCTAGTTGATGAACTGGATTTATGCACTTAGCAGGATATGCGGCGTGTCCTTGAACTCCTTTGATTATAAGTTTTCCATTTATAGATCCTCTACGCCCGACTTTAATGGTATCTCCAAGTATTTTATCGCAAGTTGGCTCAGCTACTACAGCAAAATCGGGCGACATATGATTTTCTTCCATAAATTTAAGCGCCTCTTTAGTACCGTAAATCGCATCTCCCTCTTCATCACTGGTCAATATAATAGACAGAGTTCCTTTAAAATTTTTAGCTTCTTTACAAGCGCAAACAAATGCCGCAACTCCCCCTTTCATATCTTGAGCGCCCCTAGCATATATAAAGCCATCTTTTAAAATTGGCTCAAAAGGATCACTATCCCAACCATTTCCAGGAGGCACAACATCAACATGACCGGCAAAAGCCAGATGTGGCCCATCGCCAAATTTTTTAGTCAAAATCAGATTTTTAACACCATTTTTATTTACAAAAATGGGCTTGAATTCATTACAAAAAGAGCTTATAAAATCTAAAGTTCCATCGTCTTTGGGTGTTATAGACTTAAACTTAAGAAGTTCAGTAAGAAAATTTATGACTTGCATACTATTTCCAATATTTTAAATTTTAAAGCAGTGAATCCGAAGGCTCGCCTAGATAAAATCCTTGGAATTCATCTACTCCAAGATCTACGCAAGCTTCAAAAACACTCTTTGAATGCACAAATTCGGCAACTATAGTGATATTAAGCTTTTTGGCGAATGCTATTATAGCTCCGGCTACAGAGCGTGAATCATCATCAATATCTACATTTTTTATTATAGAGCCGTCTAATTTAATATAATCAGGTTTTATCCTTAATAAATATGAAAAATTGCTATATCCTGAGCCAAAATCATCTATAGCTATCTTAACTCCCATATTTTTAACGCGCTCTATAAATTTAATAACCCTCTCCAAATTCTCAAGGTTCTCATCCTCCAGTATTTCAAAAACTACACGATTTGCGATCTTATATCTATTGATTCTATCTATTATAAATACGCTCATATCGCCATCTGTCATATCTCTACCTGATAAATTTACCGATATTACCGCTTCTGGCTTATCAGCTATAAGCTTAAAGCTCTTTTCCAAAAGCATTTTTTCTATATCAACATACCTCTTAATGCGTTTTGATACATCTAAAAAAACATTGGGTGATATTATC
The DNA here is from genome assembly GCF_025319965.1 of Campylobacter sp. RM16187. NCBI lineage: Bacteria > Pseudomonadati > Campylobacterota > Epsilonproteobacteria > Campylobacterales > Campylobacteraceae > Campylobacter > Campylobacter sp. RM16187. The sequence goes on along the minus strand of NZ_CP012549.1, from coordinate 525,977 downwards.
TCCCTGCTATTTTGTATACGAGCCAACATCTCATACTTAACAACCTGTTTTTTTGCATTAAATATAGGCTGATAGAAAGGGATAATCCTATCATTTATAATTGCATTTCTAATTAAATTTGAACGCTTAATCTGCTCAACATATTGCGTTGTATCATCGATGCTTTTGAGGTAACAAAAATAATCTTTACCATTACTTTTTGCATGCTCCAAAGCTAGCATAGCCTTTTTAAAGGTATCAAACTCATCAAGAGAAAATCCTACAGTGCAATGCACCTCTATTAGATCTTGCTTATCTTCATCCTCTCTCTCAACATCTATAATAAGACCCTTTAATGTATCCAATAATTTTGCAGCAAGCTCCTCATATCTATCTATGAAGAAATTTTTATCTTCTACAAAAGTAAATTGATCCGCTCCCGTCCTATATACCGTCATTCCCTCTTTGTCGGCTATTCTTCTTGTAAGTTCAGCAAGATATACTAAAACCTGATTACATATCTTATAGCCAAAATAGTTATTCATTTTTCTAAAATTATCTATATCCATAATAACTATTTTAGGATTTTTCATAGACTCTATATCTCTTTGTAAAGACTCTTTATTTGGCAGTCCTGTCAATATGTCAAAATAAAGCCTATACTCTATTTCAGAATTTTTTTTAGTAAGCTCTGAATTAATTTTAGTCATTATATAATGGCTTGTTTTTAAGTTTCTAAAAAATAAAAAATATTGAAATAGAGCTATTACAAGTATTAAAGTCGTTACAACTATTGTAGTTTTCATATTTACGATAACCCACTCTTTAAAGTAAGGGTCGCCAAAACCTGAAATTTTAGCATTATGAAGCATACGATAGCCGATAATTATATCTTTATATTTTTTAAAATAACAAACTAAAATTTTATTATCAGGCACTAGTTTAATATTTTTATAGTGGTCGCTATTAATTAGATTTTGATATCTTCTTGCGTCCATATCACAAATCTCATGGGGCATAGGTTTATTAATAAGGTCGGGATATTCTGAACTGGCTAAAACAATAAATTCTTTTTTAGTTTCAGAACCCTGTAATATCCAAGTAGGAATTGCCTTAGTCTCTTTTGTGTATTCTTGAAATTTTGCTATATCTTCTCTGGCGATATCTTTATAAATCATCTCTACAACATTCATAAAAGACTCTACTTTCTGATTTATGGATATATCCACGGGATGTTCAATAGATCCTTTATATTTAATACTGAAAATATAAAAAATGATAGCAATATAACATATAAATAATATTGTTACAGGTAGTATTACAAATAGTCTAGTTGATTTCTTTAAATCGAAATTTTGCATTAGAACTTCTTAAGCCTCTTTTTTATAAGACAAACTACCTTGCATTTTATCATCTTTTGTTTTAAAAAGCTATTAACAACCATCAATAAAATATCTATCTATAAAAATAACTTATAAAGCATATTTAACGCAAATACTACTAATATAATTGCACATACAATATTCATCCATTTTACTAAATTACGAGAGATAAATTTAGCACTTTTATAGACTCCAAAAGGCATAGACACTATCCATATAAAAATAGCGACAACAAGCCCGACCATAACTAAATATACATTCTCAAAGCTTTTAGCATAGCTTGTCACACTAAGCCAAAAGCCTACCGTATAAGGATTTGTAAGAGTTACCAAGAAACCTTTAAAATAATTTCTAAGAAAATTTCCTTTGATTGCTCCAATCTGCTCATCTACTCTTATAGGTTTATTGGAATTTTTAAGTATAAGATATGATATATAAAAAAGATAACAGATACCAAAAGTCCCTATAATTTTTGAGACAGTATCGCCATTTAAATATTCAAGCAGACCAAAGACCAAAAGCGCAAGATAAAATATATCAGCACTCATGGCTCCAAGCCCTATAGCAAAAGCTATCCAAAACGATTTTAGAGCAGCTGTCATTATCATTATATTTATAGGGCCTATTGGGACCGCCGCACCAAAACCAAAAAACAACCCTTGCAAAAATGCCGTCAAATCAATCCTTTAAAATTTCATATTAAGTAGTATAAATTGATAGATTTGGACTACTAAAGACGAATAATCTTTGCTCCAAAACCACCCTGATTTGGCGGTGCATCAAAAAATTCCTTTACACTAGGATGCTCTCTTAAAAAATTCTTGACCGCATAAGCAAGTTTACCTGTGCCTATACCGTGAAATACGCTTACCTCATCAAAACCCATCACAAGGCTATCGCTTATAAATTTATCCAATTTATCTATCGCCTCATCAGCACGCATTCCGTGCAGATCAAGCACTACATTTGCACTTCTTGGCTTTTGTATTTTCAAATTTACTTCTGATTTTTGTGGTGCAGATGGCGGATTTCCACTCTTTTTTAACATCTTTATAGGCACCCTCAAGCTTACGGCATCGGTTTGTATAGTCACATCGCTTTTGCTTAAATTTATCACCACCCCCTTTATTTTGCCATATTTTACATGATCTCCCACATTTAGCTCAGGCGCAGTGGCAACTTCTGGTTTTACTATCGTTTTTTTAGCTTCATTAGCCCTGTTTAAAGCGCGCTGTTTCTCTTTGGTATCATCTAAATTTATAGCTCTTTTGGCCTCATTTATAGCCTTAAAATACTCTCTTTCAAGTCTATTTACAATCTCTTGCTGCTCAATTTCAAAACGCTCTTTTTGATCTCTTAAGCTGTCTATTAGGCTGTCTAATTTTTGTTCTTTTTTGAGTGTATTTTCAAGCCTTTCTTTTAGCTCAACCTCTAAATTTAGAGTCTTTGAGATTATTTCATTTAAATTTTCTTTATCTTCTCCGTAAAGCCTCTTAGCCTCGCTTACCAAATTTTGAGAGATTCCGTATCTAGCCGCTGTTTCAAAGGCATATGATTTACCAATAGTTCCTTTTAAAAACTCGAATTTCGGACGAGAATTTGCTTCGTCATAAAGTGCCGCCACAAGCTCAACCTCGCTATTTTTGGCAAGTATCATGGCTAAACGTTTGTGGTGGGTTGTAATTATCATCTTAATATCTTGAGATATAAGCTTTTCTATCATTACCCCATATAAGCTTGCAGCCTCTTCAAAATCCGTTCCAAGCTCTATCTCATCAATACCGATTAGCAAATTTTTCTTTGTAAAAAGTTTAGAAAAATGCATCATCCTGCCAGCAAAAGTTGAGATATCGTTCTTTACGTTTTGCGGATCTTCGATGATGGTATCAAACTCCTTAAATCCGCCTATGCGAGAGTTAAGAGGATCTATTCTCATAGGCAAAAGATACTTCGCCATAAAAGAAGCAGCTATTATTGATTTTAGTAGCATAGATTTACCGCCAGCATTTACACCGGTTATCAAAAGAACTTTTTTACTAAAATCCACACTTACACTCTTTGGGTTTTTAAGCGCAGGATGGGCGAAATTTTTAAGAATTATCTTATCTGAGTTATCACTTAAAACAAACTCGTAATCCAAGCTTCTAGCTGTCAAAACTCTTGCACTATAGGCGTCAAAAAGATCAAAGGCTGTGTTTATAAATTTTAAAAATAATAAATTTTTGTGAAAAACTCCGCTAATCTGCTTTGCATATTCATAAATTATTTGCTCTTTTTTATCTATTAGCTCACTTTGCTCTTTTTTTAACTTTTCTATATTCGCCGGCATTATATAAAAATATCCGCTAGCGCTACGCCCTATAACGGTGCCTTTTAAAGCGTGATTAAAGCCTCCTCTAACTAGCAACGCCTCTTGACTGTTTATAAAATGCACCTGTGTATCGACAAGATAAGGAGTTATCGACTTAGAATATATAAGCCTTTTCATGTCGGCATCAATTTGCGCTTTTTTTGTGTTAAAAGCGGCTCTTATGCCAACCAATCTCTCATCTATCTCATCTTTTAACTCACCATTTTTATCAAAATAGTTTGCAGCTTTCAAAACCGCTTCCGGAATTTCTATCTTTGCAAGCCACTCTCCAAGTTTTTTCTCAAATTTTAGAGTTTTTAGATAGGTAAAATATCTGATAATTTTGGCAAATTCGTAAATTTCACTTATATGAAGTATTGCTTGTTTGCTAAGGCGCATTAGTGCATCGTCTAAATTTGCGGTATTCTCCGGCTCTTTAAACTCCATTAAAGAGAGTTCGATAATCTTTTCATAGTGAAGTCTTGTGTCTCCAGGCATAAAAAGAGGCTTTTCGCGGGCCAAAAATGAGCTAAATTTAGCGATATATTCAGTCAAATCAAGGGTTTGAATAAGCCTATCCACTTACTTCGCCTCGCAATTTTTAATATCTACTTTTATGCTACGAAGCTCTGTGATTGCGCGTTTTGCAACAAAAGAGGAGGTGCCAAATTCGTAATTAAATTTTGAATTATTTACTTCAATATCTCCACACTTTAAAATTTTTCCTTGATTAAAAAGTGTTAAAATTTCTTGAGATTTAGCCTGTCTATTTTCAAACTCAAATTGATAAAAACAAGCGGCTGCGCAAACAATAGATATGACTATCGTAAGCATTACTTTAGCCTTTAGACTAAGGCTTTCATGTTTTATGCTAAATAGCAAAACAACCAGTAAAAGAGCCGCTAAAATAAATAAAATTCTCATAAAATTCCCCTTAACTGATATGTGATATCTCCTGCTCCAAAGCCTATTACAAGCCCGTCATCAAGCAAATTTTTTACTCCAAATTCATCTATAAATCCGATAGCATCGCCTTCTCGCTCAACTTTTTTAGTCATTACCGGATTATACTCTTTAAATTCCTCTTTCAGATCTATAACTATAGGTGTCTCACCAGCCGCATATACAGGTAAAATTACAAGCTCGTCTATGCCTTTAAAACTCTCTTTGAAAGCATCCAAATTCGCACTAAGTCTAGTATATCTATGTGGCTGAAATATGGCTGTAACTTTTGAAATTCCAAGTAACTTAGCATATTCAAATGCAGATTTTAAAGTAGCTTTAATCTCAGTAGGATGGTGTCCATAGTCATCTATAAGTACAAAATTACGACTTGCAGTCAGTATATCAAAGCGCTTTTTTATCCCTTTAAAATTTAGCAAATTTTCTCTAATTGAACTTAAAGATACTTCGTTAATCGCCGCTAAAATGGCTAAACTAGCATCGATTGCTATATATTCGCCCATTCCAAGCACCTCAAATTTGCCCAAATTTTTAAGATTAAATGTGGTATAAGGGACAAAATCTCTTACAACCATCTTCATATCGGTAATATCAACGCTTGGATTTAGTCTAACCGCCTCTATTTTTAAAGTACTTAAAAACTCATCTTCGGCATTTATCACCCTAACTTTAGCACGCTCTAAAAATCCGCGATATGCGGCATGAAATTTCTCCAAATCATGCTCGTAGTGTTCCATATGTTCGGGCTCTGCATTGGTTACGACAGCAAGATACGGGTTTGAGTTTAAAAAGCTAGAATCACTCTCGTCAGCTTCAAATATCACATTTTCATGAGCTTCATATTTCATATTGGAGTTAAACTGCTTAGAGATCGCACCTATGATTACAGAGCCTTCAAGAAGGCCGGATAGCATCGCAGAAGTAGTGCTTTTGCCATGAGCTCCCGCCACCGCAAATACACGTTTACCCTCCAAAACCATAGGCAATGCCTCTTTGCGAGATAAGCACTTTATGCCTTTATTTTTAGCCTCGATAAGTTCGATATTATCGCTCTTTATAGCTGCTGAATATATGACGAAATCTTGATCTTTGATAGCCTCTTTGCAGTGAGGAGTGATGACTTTAATGCCTTGATTTTGCAGCTCTATAGTAGTTGGACTCTCTTTGATATCGCTACCGCTTATCTCAAAACCTTTTTCATTTAAAAACCTAGCGATTGCCGAAATTCCTATGCCGCCTATACCTATAAAATGGACTTTTTTCAAAATTTGACCTTGAATTAAAATTTATATCGATTATATCCAAAAGAGACTTAGATACTTTTAGCTATTTAAAATAAGAAATTAGACAATTTAAACAAGTCCTCTCTTGTGAAGTATCTTTCTAAATTCCCACAAATTTCTGGCATTACCAATCTTTTGCTTACTAACCTTTGCCAGTAACATCTCTTCGCCGTTTCCAAGACTGGCTTCAACTTCACCTAAAGGATCAATAAGCATCGTATCTCCGTAAAAATTCCACTGACCGGCGGTTACCTTATGATTTCCCACGCGATTTACCCGTAAAATATATGTATTATTCGTAAAAGCTCTAGTCTTTAAAAGCTCTTCCCAGCGATTTTCACTAAAAAAAGTGCTCGCAGTCGGCATTACTATGATATCTACTTTTTTATTCATCATATACGCCCAGGCAGGGTCAAAGTGAGATTCGTAACCAAACATCACACCGATTTTAAATTTTTCATGCATAAAGGTCATAAAATTTATCTTGTCCTCTTGAGCATTATTAAAGAATTTCGCCTCATTCCAGTGTGAATACGGCATTAAAATTTGCTGTTCATGAAATTTGACTCCGCTATTATTAAATTTTGCAACGACTTTTATAAATTCCTTTCCTTTGCTTAAAACAAAAGGCGCAACTATAGTCAAATCATATTTACTGGCAAGATTTAAAAGCGACTCTTTTTTCCTCTCACTCTGCTCTTTTATAATGCTTTTAGGCATGGTCTCAAGCTCTTTAAAAAAGCTATTTAGAACATACTCTCCAAGCACTACAAGACGAGCATCCTCATCGGCACACATCTTAAAATAATAATCAAGTCTAGAATCGCTCATAGGTTGAGTTGCAAGCTGCAATGCACAAATTTTACTCATCTTTTTCATCCTCTATTTCGTTTATGACAAGCTTGGCGTTTTGTAAAATTTTAGCCGCCTCATCAAGTAGCTTTTTGCCCTCTTTGTGAAGCTTTACACTCTCCTCTAGACTGATATTCTCATCGCTTAATCGCTCTAAAATTTCATTTGCCTTTATAAGCTTATCTTCAAACTGATCCTGTCTTATCTCTTCACTCATTTTAAAACCTTTTTTACATGATCTTCAAATTTATCAATCTCAACTAAAAACGCATCATGTCCGTAGCTGCTATTTATCTCGATATATTCGCACTCGCAGGCTTTTTCAAGCTTAGCAAGCTCGTCCGCCATCTCCTTCATACAACTTGGCGGAAAGAGTATATCGCCGCTAAATGATATGAGAGTAAGCCTTGCTTTGATACAAGAAAGCGCGTCACCAAGGCTATCATAATGCCTCGTGCAGTCAAAGATATTCATCATCTTAACGATATAAAGATAGCTCAGCGGATCAAAGCGCTTTGGGAAATTATGCCCGTTATACTCCATATATCTATCTACTTGAAAGCGCCCCGTAAGCTCGTAAAGTCCGTCTGTCTCGACATAGTTTCTGCCAAATTTCACGTCCATCGACTCAGGACTTAAAAAGCTAATATGCCCTACCATCCTGCCAAGCGCCATGCCGACAAGTCCGCTTTCTGCGATATCGTTTGGATCGTATTCGCCGTCTTTAAATTCCTTGTCGCGCAAGATGCCTTCGATTGCGATTTTATTAAATGCGATCGCCCAAGGTTTAGTCTGATAAGTGCTCGCCATGATGATTACATTTTTTGCAAAATCAGGAAATTCAATCGCAAAGCAAAGTGCCTGCATACCGCCAAGGCTACCGCCGATAACTGCGTGAGCCTGCTTTATGCCAAGTCTTTTAAAAAGCTTCATCTGAGCTTTTACCACATCGCTTATCGTAAGGACTGGAAACCTTAAGCGATACTGTTTACCCGTGCTTTTTTCTATACTAAGCGGATTTGTGGATCCAAAATTTGAGCCTAAAATATTTACGCAAATGACAAAAAACTTATTCGTATCAACCGCTTTGCCATCACCTATGAAGTTATCCCACCAGCCTGATTTCGTATCGTTTTCATACCTGCCTGCGGCATGGTGTGAGCCGGTAAGTGCGTGGCAGATGACAATAACGTTGCTTTTATCCTGATTTAAATTTCCGTAAGTTTCATAAACAAGCTCAAAATTTGAGAGAATTCGACCGCTCTCAAGGTAAAGCGGTTCGTCAAATTTCTCTCTTTTGGTTTTTAAATTTAACACTAATTAACTTTATAGTTCGGTGCTTCTTGTGTTATAACGACGTCATGAACGTGACTTTCTTTAAGTCCCGCACTGGTAATCTCAACAAATTCGGCCCTTTCTTGAAGAGTTGGTATATCTTTTGAGCCCATATAGCCCATTGCGCTTCTAAGTCCGCCTAAAAGTTGATGCACAACATCTTTTACACTTCCCACATATGGCACACGACCCTCTACGCCTTCCGGTACAAGCTTATCTTGAGCTGTGCCTTCCTGAAAATATCTATCAGAACTTCCTTTGGTCATAGCTCCGATAGAGCCCATACCTCTATATACTTTATATTGTCTTCCTTGGAAAGTTATAACTTCTCCTGGACTCTCCTCGCATCCTGCAAGCAAGCTTCCGGCCATAACGCAACTAGCGCCTGCAGCAAGAGCCTTAGCTATATCTCCTGAATACTTAATTCCACCATCTGCTATAACAGGAATGCCATATTTTTTAGCCTCGTTTGCACAGTCATCTATGGCTGAAATTTGCGGCACTCCTACTCCCGCTATAATTCTTGTAGTACAAATCGATCCGGGACCGATTCCTACTTTTATGCCGTCTGCTCCTGCCTCTGCCAAGTCTTTAACTGCAGCTGGATTTGCGATATTTCCAACAACTACATCTACATTAAAATTTGCTTTTACCTGTTTTAGAGTATCTATGATACCTTTTGAGTGTCCATGCGCAGAGTCCATAACTATAACATCCACGCCAGCTTCCACAAGAGCTTTAGCCCTATCAAACTGTCCTACGCCAATAGCAGCAGCAACACGAAGCCTGCCATATCTATCTTTATTGGCATTTGGATACTCTTTACGTTTTTTAAGATCTTTTATCGTTATAAGTCCTTCAAGATGTCCATCTTTATCGACTATAGGGAGCTTTTCTACTCTATTTTGACTAAAAATTTTCTCAGCATCATCAAGAGTGCAGCCCTTTGGAGCGGTTATCAAAGGAGCCTTTGTCATACGATCTTTTACAAGCACTCTTCTATCGTTTTCAAACCTCAAATCACGGTTTGTTAAAATTCCAATCAGTTTATTTTCGCTATCCACAACAGGAACTCCTGAGATATGAAGATCTGCCATCATATCAAGTGCATCACCAACCGTCGCATCTGGAGATATAGATATGGGATCTATTATGACCCCGCTTTCGCTCTTTTTTACTCGTCTTACTTCGTGAACTTGAGAGGCTATGTCCATATTTTTATGTATTACCCCTATGCCACCTAAACGAGCCATCATAATGGCTGTCCTGTGTTCGGTAACCGTATCCATAGCAGCCGATACAATAGGGATATTTAAAGTAATGTTTTTAGAAAATACACTCTTTATACTAACTTCTTTGGGTAAAATTTCAGAATACTGCGGAACTAAAAGTACGTCCTCAAAGGTGAGAGCTCTTTTAACTATCTTCATCTTTATCCTTTTATTAAATTTTCCAAGCCAAATGCACCATCAAGCAGAGTCTGCTCATCCCATGCCTTAGCCACAAGGTGAGCCGAGACATTTAAGCCGTTTTTATCCTTAGCCACAGGAACAGATACCGCAGGAAGTCCGGCTAAATTGACACCTATAGTATATATATCAGCTAAGTATGATTGAAGCGGATCCGTAATATCACCAAATTTAGGAGCCGTAGTAGGTGCTACAGGCATTAGCATGAGATCGCATTCGCTTAAAATTTGCTCATATTTTGTCTTTGTATACGCTCTTGCTTTTTGCGCTTTTATATAATAAGCATCGTAATATCCGCTACTTAACACAAAGGTTCCTAGTAAAATTCTTCTTTTTACTTCATCACCAAAGCCTTCCGAGCGAGAGTTGATATATAACTCTTTTAAATTTTTAGCCTCTGCTCTGCGTCCATATCTAACTCCGTCAAAACGGCTTAAATTTGCACTCGCTTCGGCAGTTCCTATTATATAATAGGTTGCTATATCATATTTTGAAGTGTCTAAATTTTTATAAACTATCTTATGTCCATTTGATTTTAATACATCAACCGCTTTCAAAAGTGCGCTTTTAGTCTCTTCACTAGCCTCGTTTATGTAGTTTTCTATCACACATATTGTTAGTTTTCTATTGGCGTTAAGCTTATCTGCAGTAGTTTCGAATTTCTTATTTACGCTTGTGCTATCTCTTTCATCATGCCCAGCGATGATATCATAAAGTATCGATGCGTCTTCTACGTTTTGAGTTATAGGACCAATTTGATCCAAACTGCTTGAGTAAGCGCCAAGACCGTATCTGCTTACACGCCCATAAGTCGGTTTAAAGCCCACACATCCGCAAAATGCAGCAGGCTGACGCACGCTACCGCCGGTATCGCTACCAAGTGCGGCTATGGCTATACCGCCGCCTACCGCAGCCGCAGAGCCGCCACTGCTGCCTCCAGGGATATGAGCGTTATTTAAAGGGTTTAAAGTTTTTCCATAAATTGAACTCTCGGTAGTGTTACCCATCGCAAATTCATCCATATTTGTTCTACCAAAAGGCGCCAAATTCGCCTCTAAAAGCTTTTCTATGACAGTTGCGTTATAAGGCGCTACGTAGCCTTGCAAAATTTTAGAGCATGATGTTATGCTCCAGTCTTTTACTTGGATATTGTCCTTGATCGCTATAGGAATGCCTTCGCCAAGCTTTGATATGGGTAAATTCTCAAGCTGCTCCACATAAGCTCCAAGCCTTTTCTCGGCTATGATTTTTGCCTCAAGCTCGCTTCTTAGTGATCTTATCTCCTCGTTTGAGAGCTTTAAAGCCTCTTTTAAAGTTATCATCTGTTTTCCTTAAATTTATTTACTAAAATTATCCCGATGCCCACTACGCAAAGTATCGCTGCTATAGTGGCTACGATGACGCTAAAATGTATCGGCTCAGAGAGCATTTTTAAGCACTCTTTCACATCTCGGGCAGGTTTCGCCGTCATGTTTAGCGCTAAATTTCCAGCATCTTGGGCACTTAAATTTGCTTGACATTACAAGCTTAAATTTGTCATGTCCTATCTCAAATTCAGCCAAACTATCCTTATCATCAAGGCTCTCGATCTCACTTACCATATACCAGTCGGTTATCTCGTCTAAATTTTCGCTCAGGATAGAATTTGAGCTGGTTTGAAGCACTAGTTCAAGAGTTGATTTTATCTTTTTGTCTTTTTTAAGCACGTCTATAAGCTCAAAGAATTTCTCTCTACTTTGAGCTAAAAGCTCATCATCCACTTCAAATTCAAAATCTATCGGGGCATACTCAAGATCAAATGCGTCTTTGGCTCCGTTTTTGATGATCTCAGGCGCATAGTCCATAACCTCATCAACCGTATATGTAAGAGTCGGTGCTATAAGCGGCAAGAGCGCTCTTGTGATGATAGCCATCGCACTTTGAGCCGATCTTCTGCGATCGCCGTCCATCTCGTCACAATACAGCCTGTCTTTACAAATATCAAGATAGATACCAGAAAGATCGGCACTCAAGAAATTCATAAGCACACTAAAGCCTTTTGAGAAATCGTAATTTCTAAACGCCGTCTCAACCTCGCCAAAAGCGCGTCTAGCGCGGCTTAGTATCCACTTATCAAGGATGTTGAAATTTGAAGTCTCAAGATCATCTAAGTCATTTACGTTTGCGAGCAAAAATCTTATGGTATTTCTTATCTTGCGGTATTGCTCGCTAACTTGCTTTAAGATGTTATCGCTTATCTTTAGATCGCTTGAGTAGTCGCTGAGCGCAACCCAAAGGCGCAAAATTTCAACGCCGTAAGTTTTGATCACGTCTTGCGGAGCTACGACGTTACCTTTACTCTTACTCATCTTTTGACCGTTTTCATCGACGGTAAAGCCGTGAGTTAAGACGCTTTTATAAGGCGCTTGTCCTTCTGCCGCGCAGCTTAAAAGAAGTGAGCTTTGAAACCAACCTCTATGCTGATCGCTACCTTCTAAATACATATCAGCCTGATAGCCACCCGCGTCGTAATCTCCGCTCTTTAAAACAGCAGACCAAGTGCTGCCGCTATCAAACCACACATCAAGGATGTCGGTTACCTTTTCTAAATTTTTAGCGTCGTATTTGGAGTTTGGCGGTAGAAGCTCTTTAATTTCCATATCCCACCAAGCGTCAGCTCCTTTTTCTTCAAAAATTTTGGCTACAAAATCCAAAATTTCGCTATCAAATATCGGCTCTTTCGTCTCTTTATCTCTAAAAAACGCGATTGGCACACCCCAATCTCTTTGGCGAGAGATACACCAGTCAGGGCGATTTGCAACCATCAACCCTATCCTTCTTGCACCGCTTGCAGGGTAAAATTTAACTTTTTCTATCTCCGCAAGCGCAACCTCTCTTAGAGTCTTTCCGTCTATCTTTGGCTCGTCCATAGCGATAAACCACTGCTTTGTCGCGCGGTAGATAACCGGCTTATGCGTTCTCCAGCAGAAAGGATAAGAGTGGGTAAATTTGCTAACTTTAAGCAAGCTTTTGCCCAAAATTTCTAAAATTTTCTCATTAGCTTTAAATATATGCATGCCAACCAGCTCATCCGCTACATCCGCGCGGAAAAGCTTCTTAACTCTAAGCGTAGAGTCGTAAAGTCCTGCCTCATCCACAGGCATGATAACTTCGATGCCGTATTTTAAGCTTATGTGATAGTCATCCTCACCGTGCCCCGGAGCCGTATGAACTAGACCCGTTCCGCCGTCCATAGTAACGTGCTCGCCGAGGATAAATTTAGACTCACGGTCGTTTAGAGGATTTATCGCGTGGAGATTTTCAAGCTCGCCGGCTTTAAATTCTTTTACGATCTCGCCTTTTGTAAGTCCTTCTTTAACGAGTTCTTCGATCATCTCTTTGGCAAATATCAAATTTTCAGTTGTAACTACGTATTTTTCATTTGGATTTAAGCTTATGGCTTGGTTTGCAGGAAGAGTCCAAGGAGTCGTAGTCCAGATGACTGCGCTTGCCTCTTTAACTCCTAGTTTTTTTAGCGCCTCATCGCCTAGTTTAAAGGCTACGTAGATGCTATAGTCCTCTTTATCTTCATACTCGACCTCAGCTTCTGCAAGGGCTGATTTTGCCGCCCAGCTCCAATAAACAGGCTTGCTTCGCTCTATCAAAAGTCCGCGCTTAGCTACTTTACAAAGCGTTTTGTAAATTTCAGCTTCAAATTTAAATTTCATCGTAAGATAAGGATCATCCCAGTCACCGACTATACCAAGCTGTTTAAAGCCCTCTTTTTGGATCCCTATAAATTCTCTTGCATGCTCTCTGCAAAACTCCCTGATCCGAGTTGTGCTCATGGCTTTCTTCTTCTCGCCAAGCTTTACTTCAACTTGCTGCTCGATCGGCAAGCCGTGGCAGTCCCAACCAGGAGTATAGCGGATGTCTTCGCCAAAGAAGTAGTGAGTCTTAGTGATGATGTCTTTTAGGGTTTTGTTAAGTGCGTGTCCTATGTGGAGGTTGCCGTTTGCATATGGAGGTCCGTCGTGGAGGTTGAAGCTCTTTTTCGCCTTTTGGCGTTTGGCTTTCATTTTAGAGTAGATGTCTCTCTCGCCGTACCATTTTTCTAGCCGCGTCGGTTCGTTTTGCGGCAAGCTTCCTCGCATGGGAAATTCGGTGCTTGGAAGCAGGAGTGTATCTTTATAATCCATCTTGTTGCCTTGTTTCAAATTTGCAAATTTTATCTAAGCAGTGATTAAAGGCTACTGAAAATCGAGCGTTAAGCCAAAAATTTAGTCGATTTTTTTGTGATATAATTTCAAAAATTAAGGAGGTTTTTATGAAAAATGCACTTTTGATAATCGGAGAGGATTTAAGCATAAACGCCGCTTTTTTGGGCTATATTTTTAGCTTTTACAAGGCTCATTTTAAAGAGCTTGGAGAGTTTAACTTCGCCAATAAAAGCGACAAAGAGTTGCCATTTATCATAGAAAACTTATGCTCTAAATTTGATACTCTTTGCATATTTGCCTCAAACGAAAACTACGCAACTACGGCTAAAATTTTGGCTACATTAAGCGAGGATTTAATAGAACTAAAGGAGCAAAATACACTTGCGCCAAGCAAAGCTATAACAATAACGAAAGATAGCTTTTTAATAAATTTAAATGATACTCAAGTAAATCTTATAAAAGCTATTCCAACTAAAGAAATAGGGCAAATTCACATAAAACCAAATATAAATTTTACTTATTTTAACCTATTTGATATCGATAGCGAAAGTACTAAAATTTTATTAGAACCGATTGCTAAAACTTACGAAGTACAAATTTATATATCCCAAATCATAGAGAATTTAGTTATCGTAAGGGCGGAAGCTAATAAATTTGGTCAGATAGAAAGCTTTATAAACGGCGTTAAAAATCTATTTTCTCAAAAATTTATCGCCAGTAGAAATTTAGTTGAACATATCGCAAAAACACTCATTAGAAAAAATCTAAAAATTACTTTTGCGGAGTCTTGTACAGCTGGGTTAATAGCAGCCAAATTTGGTCAATTTGCAGGAGTTTCAGCCGCTTTTGACGGCTCGCTTATAACTTATGCAAACGAGATTAAAGCAGAATGGCTAGGAGTTGGCAAGAATACTATTGAAACTTATGGAGCGGTAAGCGAACAATGCGTAAATGAGATGCTAAGTGGGGTCATTCGCTCAAGCGGAGCTGATTTCGCATTGGCCGTGAGCGGCATAGCGGGACCTGACGGCGGAAGCGTAGAAAAACCCGTAGGAACTGTATTTGTAGGAGCCTTAAGCAAAAACGGCAAGATCATAGTCGATAGGCTAAATTTAAAAGGAGATAGAAACTACATAAGAGAACAAAGCGCACTGCACGCCTATACATGCTTATTGCGCATTGCTCCTGAAATCTTTTTTTGAATAAATTTTATTTATTAAAAGGAACAGGCTCGTAGCCTTGTCTAATCAAAGCACCCATTCCGCCATTTAAATTTATGATATTTAGCCCACCAGAATCAAGCATTCTAGCTGCATGAAAGCTTCTGTTGCCGCTTCTGCAAATCAAAGCTATAGGCTTTGAGATATCAAAGTTATCCTTTAGCTCTTGTATAAATTTAGTAGTATTGTAAGGATCAAAGGTTATTGTTTTAGCACCTTTTACTATGCCCGTAGCTCTCCACTCAGGCTCTGTTCTAATGTCTACAATCTGCTCGTAATCATTAATATTTTGAGGCGTTACATTTACATTTTGAAACTGAGAAAAAGCAGCCGATGCAGCCATTGATAGAAGTAGAAATTTTTTCAATTTTTTGCCTTTTATTTTTAAAATTGAGGAAATATTATCACTTTTTTGTTAAAAAATTTTTAACAAATGCCTATATTATAATCTCACTCTTTTACCTCGGTATAAGCTGCATTTACAATACTTAATATTATTATAAGAAATAAATGCTAATATTTTGAGTTTCAATACCATTAAAAAGGATAGACATGAAAAAAAGCATACTAGCTTTAAGTTTGCTAGCAGGTTTTGCACTTGCTGCTGAAATAAACATATATTCTGCTCGCCACTATGACGCTGACACACAACTTTATAAGTTATTCGAAGAAAAAACTGGAATTAAAGTAAATGCAACTCAGGCAAAGGGTGGAGAGCTTATTAAAAAGCTTGAGGTAGAGGGCGATAGCTCTGTAGCGGACCTTTTTATCACTGCAGATGCCGGAAATTTCTACACAGCTAAGAAAAAAGGCGTATTGCAATCTGTAAAATCTCAAACTCTAGAAAAAATTGTTCCGGTTCAATATAGAGACGCAGAGGGATATTGGTTTGCTATCTCAAAAAGAGCTAGAATAATAGCTTATGACAAGAGAAATTTTGATCCAAGTATAATTAAAAACTATCAAGACCTAACCAAACCTGAGCTAAAAGGCAAACTTCTAATTAGAAGTGCTACAGCAGGATATAACACATCTCTTCTGGCTTCAATTATAGAGAGCGAAGGTGTAGACGCGGCTAGCAAATGGGCTAAAGGCACTCTAGCCAACTTAGCTCGTGATCCAAAAGGCGGCGATAGAGACCAAGCTAAAGCAATATTTGCAGGAGAGGGTCAAGTGGCGGTAATGAATACTTACTACATCGGACTTATGCTAAATTCTCCAAAGCCTGAAGATGTAGAGGTAGCTAAAATTTTAGGAGTAATCTTCCCTAATCAAGATAACCGCGGAACACACGTAAATATAAGCGGTATAGCGCTTACAAAAGCTTCTAAAAACAAAGAGAATGCTATCAAATTTATGGAGTTTATGGTAAGTCCTGAGGCTCAAAAGATACTTGCAGGCATTAACTACGAATATCCTGTAAATACAGCAGTAGAACCGAGCGATACAATCAAAGCGTTTGGAAAATTCAAAGAGGACTCAACTCCACTTTATAAATCTGTAGAAAAAATAAGCGAAGCCGTAAAAATATTTGATATGGCTGGCTGGAAATAAGTGAATATCAAATTTTGGGCGATTACGGTCGCCCTCATCATCCTAGTCCCTATTATTAGCATTTTTTTCGAGATAGCTTTTGGAGACTACTCCAATTTAGAGCATTTTTTTAAATATCTATTTTTAAGGTATATTCAAGGCACTTTTTTAGTAGCTTTCGGGGTCTTGGCTCTAAGTGCCACAATAGCCGTTATTTCGGCATGGATAGTAGCTAACTACCGATTTCCTTTTGTAAATTTCTTTGAATATGCCCTAATGCTTCCGCTTGCCATACCAGCTTACATATTTAGCTTTTGTTATGTCGGAATAATGGAGTTTCAAGGCTATTTTCATAAAATTTTCGGCTTTAGGCTTGATTTTATGAATATTTACGGAGCCATTTTTGTGCTTTCCTTATCGCTTTATCCATATATCTATATGTTCGCAAAAACTTCCTTTAAAACTCAGTCGAAAGTGCTTTTTGACGTATGTAAAATTTATAAACTGTCTCAGTTTAAAATATTTAGAGTAGCCGTGATGCTCTCTAGACCAGCCATTATAGGCGGAGCAATGTTAGTTTTAATGGAAACTTTAAGTGATTACGGAACTGTAGCTTATTACGGAGTGGCAACATTTAGCGCAGGGATATTTAAACTATGGTTCGATTTAGGAGACTCATACTCCGCATCTATTTTGGCTGCAATGCTAATGGTTTTAGTATTTATCATAATGATATTTGAGCATATCAATAAAAATTCGAAAGGCTATAGCTTTAATACACACAATATCGCAAAGACAACAACCAAAAGCGAGCTTAACACTATCGGGAAAACTTTAGCTTTCTTGTGGTGCTTTGTAATTTTTTGTTTGGCATTTTTATTTCCTGTTATCTGGCTTGTTTATTGGAGCATAATGACGATTCAAGATTTCAAGCTAGAATTTATAACCATGGCTGGAAATTCGCTTCTAATGGCTATCATAAGTGCAATTTTAATAACTTTTATTAGCTTCTTTCTAGTATTTTCAACAAGAATTATCAAAAACAATAAGCTAAATACATTCTTGCTAAAAACTACCTCTCTTGGCTATGCACTCCCAGGGGCAAGCATAGGCCTATGCGTGATGATAGTATTCGGATATATAGATAGAAATTTTGGCACTCAATTTTTATCAGCCTCGTTTGTCGTATTGATCTTTGGCTATATTGTAAGATTTTTAGCGACTTCTGTATATGCCGTAGAGAGTGGTTACGCAAAGATTCCAAAAAATATAGATGACGCAAGCCTACTTCTTAATAGATCTAAATTCACACTTTTTTTTAAAGTGCATTTCCCCCTATTAAGGCACTTTTTCTTTCTTTCGTTGATTGTAGTTTTTATAGACATTGTAAAAGAGCTGCCATTAAGCCTGATACTTCGTCCGCTTGGCTTTGAAACTCTTAGCATTAGAGCGTTTTTCTACGCCACAGACGAGAGATTATATGCGGCAGCATTGCCATCTTTACTAATAGTTTTGCTATCTTTAGTGGCAGTAATTTGGCTTGAAATAATATCTAGGAAAAAAGCGTAATGGAAATTTTAAATATTAGAAATTTAAACAAGAAATTTAACAACATAGATGTTTTGAAACATATAAATTTGACACTAAAAGAAGGTGAAATTTTAAGTATTTTGGGTGAAAGCGGATGCGGTAAAAGCACTCTTTTAAGAATTATAGCCGGACTTGAGACAAAAGATAGCGGAGATATAGAACTTAAAAAAGATTGTGGTGTGGCCATGATGTTTCAAAACTACGCTCTATTTCCGCACTTAAATGTAAATAAAAATATCGAATTCGCTCTTTCAAAAATGCCTAAAAACGAACGTGATATAGAGATAGAGAGTCTGCTTGAGAAATTTAAAATAAAAGAGCTAAAAAATAAAATGTGCGATCAAATTTCAGGAGGACAGGCTCAACGCGTGGCATTTGCAAGAGCAGTGGCAAACAAAGAAAAGCTTTTATTACTTGATGAGCCGTTTGCAAATCTAGATCACAATCTCCGCCATACTTTAAGATCCGAATTAAAACAGATGATTAAGCAAAACGGTCTAAGTGCTATTATGGTAACTCACGATAAAGAAGATGCCTTTATGCTAAGTGATAGAATTGCACTTATTAAAAATGGTATTATTTTAGATATTGGCACACCTAAAGAGCTCTATTTTAATCCAAGTAGTTTCGAGGTGGCAAAATTTTTAGGTGAAATGAATTCTGTGGCAGGATACAATATAGAAGTGCTTCCAGATGAATTTAAACAGTGGCTTAAGAATAAGAGATATATGTTTAGACCGGAACAAATTATAAGCGGCAATAAATTTGAAGCAAATGTATTAAGTTACCGATTTTTAGGTGCATTTTATGAGCTTGAATTAGAATTTATGAATGTAAAATTTAAAAGCATCATAAACTCAAATATTGAAATAAGTGATAAATTTGGCTTTGATTTAAACTAAAATATTAACTAAATTCTCCTAAAATATACAGAATAAAACAAAAGGCTATTTTATGAATAAAATTTCAATCCTCATAATACTTTTAACTCTACTTTTATCAGGATGCTCTGATGGCAAACAAGCTAAAGAGATAGTTGATTCCACAAAAGACGCTGCCAACAAAATAATAGAAAAAGGCTCTAACGCTGCAAAAGATGTCATTGATAAAACCTCAGAAATAAAAGGAAACACACAAGACATTATAGATACGGTTACCGATAAGGCTATAAAAAGCGCTGAAGAGATCAAAGATAAAGTAGAGAGCACTATAGATGAGATAAGAAAAGACACTAAAGATATTTTAAATAACATATTAGAAGAAAACAGCACAAAAGAAAAACAAAAATTAGAAGAGATTTTTAAAATATAATCAAGATGGTGTCCTCAGCGAGATTCGAACTCACGGCCTCAAAATTAGGAATTTTGCGCTCTATCCAGCTGAGCTATGAGGACAAAAGGTAAAAAAACAAATACTATTCTTGATAAATATTCAAATAAACCAAGTAAATTTTATAAAATATGTTTGCAAGCTTATTAATTTAAATAAATTTAAAAAGGGCGAGAAAGTCCCGCCCTAAATTTTAGCCGTTTCTCTTTTTAATGATCTCTTCAGATACGTTTTTAGGAACTTCTTCATAGTGATCAAATTCCATAGAGTATGTAGCACGACCTTGAGTTTGGCTTCTAAGGTCTGTTGAGTAGCCAAACATCTGAGCAAGTGGGCAAAACGCTGTAACGATCTTATTACCGCTTCTTTCATCCATTGAGCTAACTTGTCCGCGGCGCTTGTTAAGGTCGCCGATAACATCACCCATATACTCTTCAGGAGTTTCAACCTCAACCTTCATCATAGGCTCAAGTATAACTGCACCTGCTTTTCTAGCGCCCTCTTTAAAGCCCATTGAAGCAGCAAGTTTAAATGCCATTTCAGAGCTATCCACTTCGTGGTAGCTCCCGTCAAACAACGTAACTTTAACGTCTTCTACAGGGTAGCCTGCAAGAACACCGTTTTGAAGCGCTTCTTTACAACCCTTTTCAACAGCCGGAATGTACTCTTTAGGTACAACGCCGCCTTTGATGTCATTAACGAACTCAAATCCAGTACCAGGCTCAAGTGGCTCAAGACGTAGGAATACATGTCCGTATTGACCGCGTCCGCCTGATTGCTTAGCATATTTATACTCTTGCTCGACTGTTTTACGGATAGTTTCGCGATATGCAACTTGAGGTTGTCCAACTTCTGCATCAACTTTAAATTCGCGAAGCATACGATCAACGATGATCTCAAGGTGAAGCTCACCCATACCGGAGATGATAGTTTGACCGCTCTCCTCGTCCGTGCTAACTCTAAAGCTTGGATCTTCTTGCGCAAGCTTTTGAAGTGCAAGCGCCATCTTCTCTTGATCTGCTTTAGTTTTTGGCTCAACCGCAACAGAGATAACCGGATCCGGGAAGTCCATTCTCTCAAGGATTACCTTGTCTTTTTCGCTTGATAATGTATCGCCTGTTAGAGTCTCTTTTAGTCCCACAACAGCGCCGATCTCCCCGGCGTGAAGAACTGTAATCTCTTCTCTTTTATTTGAGTGCATCTTTAAAAGACGACCGATTCTCTCCTTTTTGCCCTTAGCTGAGTTGTAAGCATAGCTACCGCTCTCTAGGCTGCCGCGATAAACACGAACGAAAGTTAGCTGACCGACAAACGGGTCTGTCATGATCTTAAACGCAAGACCGGCAAATTCGCCATCATCGGCTGACTCAACCTTTACCTCTGTGCCGTCTTCATACTCGCCTTTTATCGCCTCAACTTCATCCGGAGCCGGAAGATAATCAACAACAGCATCAAGAAGCGGTTGAACGCCTTTATTTTTAAATGAAGTTCCGCAAACCATAGGAATGATTGACATTGAAAGACAACCGGCTTTTATACCTTGTTTAATCTCCTCAACGCTAAGCTCTTCACCGCTAAGGTATTTCTCCATAAGTGCATCATCGGTTTCAGCAGCAGCCTCAACCATTTTCGCGCGGTACTCTTCTGCTTTTTCTAGCAAATCGGCTGGAATTTCTTTCTCTACGAATGTAGTCGGTTTGCTGTCATCTTCCCAAACCAAAGCTTTCATAGTTACTAAATCAACAACACCTTTAAATGTATCTTCAGCACCGATTGGAATTTGGATAGGTACCGGATTTGCTTTTAAGCGGTTTTTGATTTGGCTCTCTACATTGTAGAAATTTGCGCCAACTCTGTCCATTTTATTTACGTAAACCATTCTTGGAACGCGGTATTTGTTAGCTTGTCTCCAAACTGTTTCAGACTGAGGTTGAACGCCGCCAACTGAACAAAATACAGCGACAGCACCGTCAAGAACACGCATAGAACGCTCAACTTCGATAGTAAAGTCAACGTGGCCCGGAGTGTCAATGAGGTTGATTTGGTGATCTTTCCAGAAACAAGTTGTTGCAGCTGAAGTAATAGTAATACCACGCTCTTTTTCTTGCTCCATCCAGTCCATAGTAGCAGCACCATCATGAACCTCGCCAAGCTTATGGCTCATGCCCGTAAAGAACAAAATTCTTTCGCTGGTAGTAGTTTTACCAGCGTCAATATGAGCCGCGATACCGATGTTTCTAACCATATGTAATGGGGTTTTTCTATCTGCCATAAATTTTCCTTCTTACCAGCGGTAGTGAGCAAATGCCTTGTTAGCCTCTGCCATTTTGTAAGTATCTTCTTTCTTCTTAAAAGATGCACCTTTTGAATTTGCAGCATCAAGAAGCTCGTTAGCAAGCTTGTCTATCATGGTTCTTTCGCTTCTTTTTCTTGCATAGCTGATTATCCAGCGGATAGCAAGAGCTTGTTGGCGTGCAGGGCGAACCTCAACAGGAACTTGATATGTAGCACCACCAACACGGCGTGATTTAACTTCCATGATCGGTTTTACGTTTTCAATAGCATCGTTAAAAACATCTATGCCTTTAACTTCGCTATTTCTTTTCTCGATAGCTTTGATAGCGCCGTACATAATCTCGGTTGCTACGCTTTTTTTGCCATCGTACATAAGCGAGTTAATAAATTTAGTGATTACTTTGTTTCCATATATCGGATCAGGTAAAACTTCCCTTACAGGGGCTTTTCTTCTTCTCATTTGATTATTCCTTCAAATTTTATAAATTTTACTCAAACGCAACTAAATCAAAAGCGCGTCTGCGAACCTAAATTTTTATTTCTTTGCTGCGCCGGCTTTAGGGCGTTTAGCACCATATTTAGAACGTGAAACTGTTCTTTTAGCAACACCCGCAGTATCAAGCGCACCACGAACTATGTGATATTTAACACCTGGTAAGTCTTTAACCCTACCGCCGCGAACTAGCACAATGCTGTGCTCTTGCAAGTTGTGACCTTCACCGCCGATATAGCTAATAACTTCAAAGCCACTGGTTAATCTAACCTTGGCAACTTTTCTCAAAGCAGAGTTTGGTTTTTTCGGAGTTGTTGTGTAAACTCTCGTACAAACGCCTCTTCTTTGAGGACACTCTTTTAGCGCTGGAGATTTTGATTTTACAATCACTTTCTTGCGCTCTTTTCTAACCAATTGATTTATGGTTGGCACAGTAATTCCTTTCGACTAAATTTATTAAAAAGACTTAATTTTATTTAAAAATGGCTTAATTTAAGGTAAATTTCTAAATTTTTAGCTTATAGGTTGGTTTTAAAACTCTTGAATTCGAAGTTTGAGCAAGATAAATTTTAAATCTAAGCTCAAATTTTATAAATTGCCCTGCCAAAATTGAGCAGGGCAAAAAATTATTTAATTTTGTTTTAGCTTTATCTTTCTATCTTGATAAAGTCCTGTTCCAACTGGTATCATGCGACCCAAAATTACGTTTTCTTTTAGATCTTCAAGATGATCTATTTTAGCAGCTATACTAGCCTCCGTTAAAACCTTAGTTGTCTCTTGGAAAGATGCTGCAGAGATCACACTATCACTTCCTATCGCCGCGCGAGTTACACCAAGCAAGATAGGCTCAGCTATAGCAGGATTGCCTCCCATGCGCATTATTCTTTCGTTTTCCTCTTTAAATCTTATACGAGAGATCATATCACCGACTATGAAATTAGTATCTCCACTATCTATTATTTTAACTTGTCTTAGCATCTGGGAAACTATAATTTCAATGTGTTTATCTGCTATTGCAACACCTTGTGAGCGATACACTTGCTGAATTTCACTTATCAAATAGTAATGAAGCGCCTTTTCACCTAAAATTCTGAGCACGTCATGGCTTGAGATAAGACCGTCTGTTAGCTTCTCGCCAGCATGGATAAACTCTCCGCTCGTAACTTGAATTTGTCTGGTCTTGTCTATCAAGTATTCAGACGTAGTTCCATCCTCCGCTTCGATAATAATTCTTTCTTTTGAGCGAAGCGGCTTATCAAATCTTACAATACCGTCAATCTCAGCTATGATAGCCGTATTTTTTGGACGTCTTGCTTCAAATAGCTCAGATACCCTAGGAAGACCTCCGGTGATGTCTTTTGATTTTGCTACAGCCTTTGGAGTTCTAGCTAAAATATCGGCTTGGTCTACACTTACACCATCATTTACAAATATCGCCGTCTTTGGCTCAAGCTGATATCGAATCAGCCTTCCGTCTTTAGTAGATATAACTATCGTAGGCTTAATACCAGAAGGCAGATACTCATTGATCACAAGACGAGTCTGTCCGGTAGCCTCATCATATTGTTCTGAAGCGCTATAGTTAGGCTCTATATCTTCATAAGCCACTACTCCGGCCTCTTCGGCAATAACAGGAGTAGAGTATGGATCCCATTCTGCTACTATTAACTGCTCTTCATTTACGGGTTCAGCTATAAGATCTTTTAAGCTTACTATATCGCTATCGTTGACTTTAATAACCGAATTTCTTGGTATATAGTGACGCACAGCCTCTCTATCATCCTCATCGGCAACTACTACAAACATACCTTTTTCTCTTACAGTGTGACCCTTTTTTATATTTCTTATACGTTCTAAATAATCACCCTTTAAGATATAAAACTTCAATACTCCATTTGCTCCAGAAACTATCTTTCTAGCTACAGGATCACCGTCTGCCATCTTAATTTCACTTGCAAAAGGAATACGATTAGGAATGTTCCATCCCTCTTTAATAATTTCGGCTATACTCTCATTTTCTTGAACACTAGCTCCATGCTCATAAGGTATGTGAATTTTACCCTCTACCTTACCGCTAACCCCGGCTAGTTCGTTTGGCTTAGCAAGGTCATTTCTTCTAAGGGTGTATTTAGCCTCTTCTTTCTTACCTTTTATGGTAATATTTACATCTTCGTGAGCTATTTCTATCTCGATCTTGCCATCAAACGGAGCCTTTATCTTTGGCTCTACCAATAAAACAGCTGCGTTACGACGATTAGCTACAATTCTCTTGCCGTTATTTTCATAAGTATTAAGGTTATAATATCTTATAAAGCCTTCTTTTTGCGCTATAACCTGGCGATCTTGTTGCTCGGTAGAAGCGGTCCCGCCGATGTGGAATGTTCTAAGAGTAAGCTGAGTTCCAGGCTCGCCAATTGATTGAGCAGAGATGATACCTACAGCCTCTCCAGGTTTTACCAGCTTGCCTTCTCCAAGGTTAAGGCCATAACACTTAGCACATACTCCTTTTGCGGCTTTGCAAGTAATAGGAGTCCTGATATTAACAGATTTTATTCCAGCTTCAATTATGGCTTTTGCCTTCTCCTCATCTATTAAAGTGCCTTCCGCAAATAAAATTTCATTTGCTATCGGATCTATAACGTCATCTGCAAGCACTCTTCCAAGCACTCTTTCCTCAAGGCTTTCTATAAGCTCGCCGTTTTCGGTGATTTCAGTGATCTCAACGCCTTCGTGAGTACCGCAATCTTCAATCGTAACCTTAACGTTTTGCGCAACGTCAATTAGCTTTCTAGTTAAGTATCCCGCGTTTGCCGTTTTAAGCGCGGTATCGGCAAGTCCTTTTCTAGCGCCGTGAGTTGAGATAAAGTACTCAAGTACGTTTAGTCCCTCGCGGAAATTTGATGTAATAGGCGTCTCAATAATCGAGCCATCAGGCTTAGCCATAAGACCACGCATACCGGCAAGCTGACGAATTTGCGCAGCAGAACCTCTAGCTCCAGAGTCAGCCATCATATAAATCGAGTTAAATCCGCCCTTATCATTTTGAATGAGCTTCATCATCTCGCCTGCAACTACATTATTTGTATCAGTCCAGATATCAACGATCTTATTGTATCTTTCTGAATCCGTTAAAAGACCTGCGCCGTATTGGTTTTGAATTTCGCGTACTTTTTTCTTAGCGCTGTCTATATGCTTTTGTTTTCCTTCAGGGACGATGATATCGGCTATAGAGATAGAAATTCCCGCTTTTGTAGCGTAGCGGAAGCCTAAATTTTTAAGCTTATCTAAAAATCCTGCAGTTATCTCAAGTCCGCCTACTTTATAAACATAATCAACCAAATTTGCTATATCTTTTTTCTTAAGGACTCTGTTCCACATATTTTCAGGAACAAAATCAGGCAATATCGAGCGGATGATCAAACGTCCGGCAGTCGTAAATAGCGTCTTACCGTCGATCATGGTTTTGATCTTTGAATGAACTTCAAGGCAGTGCGCCTCTTCAGCGATCATAACCTCATCAACGCTTGCAAAAATTTTATTTGCTCCCTTAGTGTCGCTCTTTTCTAAGCTTAGGTAGTAAATTCCTAAAACCATATCCTGGCTTGGAACGGTTATAGCCTTACCGCTTGCAGGAAGCAAGATATTCATCGAGCTAAGCATCAAAATTTTGCACTCCGCGATAGCTTCTTGCGAGAGTGGCACGTGAACAGCCATTTGGTCGCCGTCAAAGTCCGCGTTAAACGCAGCACAAACGAGCGGATGAAGCTGTATCGCTTTGCCTTCAACTAGCACAGGGTGAAACGCTTGAATAGAGAGCTTATGCAGCGTAGGAGCACGGTTTAGCATAACAGGATGATCTTTAACAACCTCCTCTAAACACTCCCAAACTTCATTCGTCTTATCCTCTATCATCTTCTTGGCTTGCTTAACGGTCGTTGCATAGCCCTTTTCTTCAAGACGCGCTAAAAGGTGCGGTTTGAATAGCTCAAGAGCCATTCTCTTTGGAAGTCCGCACTGATCCATTCTAAGCTTTGGGCCTACAACGATAACAGAACGACCTGAGAAGTCAACACGCTTACCAAGCAAATTTTGTCTAAAGCGACCTTGCTTACCTTTGATAATCTCAGAAAGTGATTTAAGCGGGCGCTTGTTTGCACCTTTTACGGCATTTGCTCTTCTTCCGTTATCAAAAAGGGCATCAACCGCCTCTTGAAGCATTCTCTTTTCGTTTCTTATAATGATTTCAGGCGCATCAAGCTCCATAAGTCTCTTTAGACGTGCATTTCTATTTATAACACGGCGGTAAAGATCGTTCACGTCAGAAACGGCAAATTTGCCTCCGTCAAGGCTAACAAGCGGGCGTAAATCAGGCGGAAGCACAGGTAAATTTGTAATCATCATCCACTCAGGGCGGTTGCCTGAATTTAAAAACGCCTCAACAACTTTAAGTCTTTTTACGATAGTTTTTTTCTTCGCCTCTGAATTTGTAGCGCTCACCTCATCTTTTAGAGTATTTAAAAGCTCTATCAGATCTAAACTTGCAAGCATATCCCTAATAACCTCTCCACCCATTCTAGCTCTAAATCCACTATCCTCGAAACGTTGAGCAAGAGATTGATACTGCTCGTCATTTAAAACGTCATAAATTTCTACTTTTTTGCTATTCTCGTTATCATAAAATGCATCTCCTACGGCCTCAACTATATATGCCTCATAGTAAAGTACGCGCTCTAAATCCTTCATCTTGATACCAAGAAGCGTTCCTATACGGCTTGGAAGTGAATTTACATACCAGATATGCGCCACAGGAGTTACAAGCTCGATGTGTCCCATGCGTGAGCGACGAACTTTTGAGCTGGTTACTTCAACGCCGCACTTCTCGCATTTAACGCCTTTATAGCGCATTTTTTTATACTTACCGCAAAGGCACTCATAGTCACGGATCGGACCAAAAATTTTGGCGCAAAACAGACCATCACGTTCAGGCTTTAGAGTTCTATAGTTGATAGTTTCAGGCTTTTTAACCTCGCCATAACTACATGATTTGATCTTCTCGGGACTTGCCAAGCGAAGCTGAAAAGCTTCAAAATCACGAGGGCGGTGCTCTTCTTTTATCTCAATCGGTTTTAATTCACTCATTGTTATCTTCCTCATCGTATATCTCAACATCAAGTGCAAGGGATTTAAGTTCGTTTGTTAATACGAAAAACGTCTCAGGAATTCCTGTTTCTGGTACATTTTCGCCTCTTGTTAGTGCCTTATATGCCATTAAACGACCTTCAACATCGTCTGATTTTACCGTTAGCATCTCTCTTAGAGTGTGAGCGGCTCCATAAGCTTCAAGCGCCCAAACCTCCATCTCACCAAATCTTTGACCGCCAAATAGCGCCTTACCACCGACAGGTTGCTGCGTAACAAGGCTGTATGGTCCGGTACTTCTTGCGTGAACTTTCTCATCGACAAGGTGGTGAAGCTTAAGCATATACATGCAGCCTACGTTTACTCTCTCCTTTATTTTTGAGCCTGTGCGTCCATCATAAAGCTCGGTTTTACCGTCCATATCGACTTTTGCCATCTCAAATAGCTTAGCAAATTCTTCAACTCTAACGCCCTCAAAGATAGGAGTTGCGAATTTAACACCACTTGCCCAATCTCTTGCGTATTCTATTAGATCTTCGTCACTTATACTAGATATGGCTTTTTTAGCATCGGTAAATTTAGAAACATCGGCTATCTCAATCATTTTGGCACGAAGGGTCTTGATCCACTCACCTTTTTTCTCTTCAAAAATTTCATTTATCTGCTCACCCAAGCGATAACCTACAAGTCCGAGATGGCTTTCTAAAATTTGTCCTATATTCATACGGCTCGGAACACCCAGTGGATTTAATACGATATCGACAGGCTGCCCGCTAGGAAGATACGGCATATCAACCTCTGGAACTATATTTGAAACGATACCTTTATTACCGTGACGTCCAGCCATCTTATCGCCTACTTTAAGTTTGCGTTTTGTAGCTATATATACCTTCACAAGTTTGACAACTCCGCTTGGCAAGATATCATCTTTTTCTAAAATTTCTATCTTGGCGTCATGCTCTTCTTTTAACTTTTTCTTCTCGTTTTGGAAGTAGTTTTTAAGCTCGTCATATTTCTTCTGAACATCTCTTGCAAAGCTTTTTACAATAGTATTTAGTGTAAAGCGGTTGATATTTTCAAGATCTGCCTTATCTATCCTGCTTCCTTTTTTATACTCTTTTTTACCGATAGTTAAACTATCAGAAAGAGCGTTTCTAGATAATAAAGAAGTTACTTTTAGCATCTCCTCTCTATCCATCATCAAAAGTCTATCATGATGCTCTTTTTCCAAATTTAACTTCTCTTCCTCATAGGCCTTATTTGTTCTATTGTCTTTCTCATAGCCTTTTTTTGTAAAGATTTTCACATCTACAACGACACCTTCCATAGAAGCTGTTGCATATAATGATTTATTTACGACATGCCCCGCTTTTTCGCCAAAGATCGCTCTTAAAAGTCTCTCTTCAGGAGTTGGTTTAACCTCGCCTTTTGGAGATACCTTTCCAACTAGTATCATGCCAGGCTTTACATGAGTTCCGATCTTAATGATTCCGTTTTCGTCAAGGTGTATCAGATCTTCCTCTTTAATATTGGGAATATCTTTTGTTATCTCCTCTACTCCGTCTTTTAGCTCACGAGCTTCTATCTCTTTTTCATAGATATGAACACTCGTAAATGCATCTTCACGTATCATCTTTTCACTAATTACGATCGCGTCTTCATAGTTATAACCATTCCAAGGCATAAATGCTATAAGTGCGTTTTTACCTATGGCAAGCTCGCCTCTTTCCATACTAGGGCCATCAGCTATCACTTGTCCTGCTTCAACCACATCGCCCTTTTTGACTATCGGATGCTGAGAAAATGTGGTGTTTTGGTTGGTTCTTAAATTTTTCTCCATAAAGTAGTGATCTATATAAGGTCCTGCTTCATCTTCACCCAAAATAAATATATTTTTATTATCTACTTTTTCGACAACACCTGAACGTCTTGCTTTGATAGCTTCCCAAGCATCGCGCGCTACGATTCTTTCCATTCCCGTTCCCACGATAGGAGCAGACGAGCGAAGAAGCGGCACTGCTTGGCGCTGCATGTTTGAACCCATAAGCGCACGGTTGGCGTCATCATGTTCCAAGAATGGAATAAGAGAAGCCGCGACACCTGCTATCATGCCCGAACAAAGGTCTATTAGCTTAACATCCTCGCGTTTAGCAAGTATCATCTCACCATCTTGTCTAGCTTCGATCAGATCTTCAACTATATAGCCGTTATCATCTATAAGAGTTGAAGCCGGGGCTATTACTATATTTTCCTCTTGAGTTGCCGTTAGATAAACGATCTCATCGGTTACTTTGCCGTCAACAACTTTTTTATAAGGTGCTTCAACAAAACCAAGGTTATTTACTTTCGCATAAGTTGAAAGTGTGTTTATAAGACCGATGTTTTGACCTTCCGGAGTCTCTACGGGACAAATTCTGCCGTAGTGTGTAGGGTGAACGTCACGCACCTCAAATCCTGCGCGCTCTTTTACGAGTCCTCCCTCACCAAGTGCCGATAGACGGCGCTTATGTGTAACTTCGCTTAGCGGATTTGTCTGATCCATAAACTGGCTTAACTGTCCGCCTGTGAAAAATTCAGTTATAGTCGCAGTAATCATCTTTGGATTTACAAGATCATAAGGCATAATTTCTTCAATGCTACTACTTAAGCTTGTAAATTTGTCACGGATAGCCTTTTGCATTTTCACGAAGCCGAGGTGAAGCTCGTTAGCCAAAAGCTCGCCGATAGAGCGGATACGTCTGTTTCCAAGGTGATCTCTATCGTCTATATGACCTTGTCCGTTTTTAACCTTTATAAGATATTTTGCTGTTTTTATAATATCTTCATTTGTTAGAACGGTTACATATTCAGGAACATCGAGTCCAAGCTTGTGGTTCATCTTCATACGACCAACTTGAGTTAAGTCATACCTTTCAGGGTTGAAGAAAAGATCGTTTACAAATGTCTTTGCAGCATCTTTTACGACAGGCTCACCGGGGCGCATAACTTTGTAAATTCTAATTGCCGCAAGGTCGTTTTCATCTTCAACATTTTCAGTTTGCTTAAGAAGTTTTAGAGTCTCGCTATCTGCGATAAATGAGTTTATAATCGCATCATCAACGCCTGCCGCAAGGTCGTTTGCTATCTCTATAGTGTCTTGCTCGGCTAAAATTTTAACCAATTTATTCTCATCAAGCTGCACAAGAGTATCTAATATAACTTCCCCACTCTCTTTATCGATCACAGGAGAAGCTAAAAATCTATTAACCAAAATTTCAGTCGGATACTCAACCCACTTTATACCATCGCTTATGATCTTGTCTGCTTTTTTCTTTGTTAGCCTTTTACCTGCTTCGTGAAGTACATTTCCGTCTTCATCTTTTATATCATATTCTATTCTGCCAACATAATCTTCAGGGTTAAATTCAGTCAAAAATTTATTGTTTTTAATAGTTAAAGTCTGGATAGGATAAAATAGTTTTATAATATCTTGTTTTTTATATCCAAGCGCTCTAAATAGTATGGTTACAGGAACTTTTCTGCGTTTATTGATACGAACGTATAAAACGTCTTTTGTGTCGTATTCAAAGTATAGCCAAGAACCGCGGTCGGGAATAATCTGGGCTGTGTAAATTAGCTTATTTACGACAGTCGGGCTCTCCTCTTCTTTAAATATAACGCCCGGGCTTCTATGGAGCTGGTTTACAACAACTCTTTCGACGCCGTTTATAATAAATGAAATTCTATCTGTCATAAGAGGAATTTCACGTATAAAAATTTCTTGTTCTTTTATATCTTTTACACCGATCTTCTCACCGGTTTTCTCATCTTTTTCATGAACTATAAGTCGAATTTTCATCTTTAAATTTACAGAGTAAGTAAGACCTCTTTCCATACACTCTCTAATAGTGTATTTAGGCTTGCCGATCTCTGAACTTACATATTCAAGCGAAAGTCTATTTTGCGGATCATGTATGGGAAATATTGATTTAAAAACTTTTTCGATACCGCTTTCGCCTTGATTTTCGCCCAAATTTAGAAAATAATCAAAACTCTTTTTTTGTAATTGTAATAGGTTAGGAACATCTATCTCTTTAGCGACATTTGAAAAATCAACTCTAAGACGATTTCCTGAGTATAAGCTGTTTAACATGCATCTACCTCGTGGTATAAGTTTGAAAGAAAAGTATTGAGCCACAAATTTATGGCATCTAAAATTTAATTAAGGAAGCCCTAGAGCTTCCTTCCAAAAATAACAAAATAATAAATATTATTTAAGTTCGACTTTAGCGCCTGCTTCTTCAAGTTGTTTTTTAGCTTCTTCAGCTTCAGCTTTGCTGATTCCCTCTTTAAGAACTGAAGGAGTTTGCTCAACTGCATCTTTAGCCTCTTTAAGACCAAGACCGGTAAGAGCTCTAACAACTTTAATAACGTTGATCTTTTTCTCACCGCCGTCAAGCAATACAACGTTGAATTCAGTTTTCTCTTCAACTTCTGCCACTGCTGCACCACCCGCTGCGCCTGCTACCATAACAGGAGCTGCGCTTACGCCAAATTTCTCTTCAAATTCTTTTACTAATTCGCTTAGCTCTAATACTGAAAGATTAGAGATAAATTCTAGTACATCTTCTTTAGTAATTGCCATTTTTAAATTCTCCTAATTTTTATGCTGATTGTTCTTTTTTCTCTTTAAGCGCATTTAATCCAATTGTGAAATTTTGGATAGGCGCATTCCAAACTTGCAATAACATTGCAATAAGCTCATCACGACTTGGCATTTTAGATAGTGCTTTAACTTTTTCAACACTAGCAACTTCGCCATCAATGTGCGCTGTTTTAATCTTAAACAACTCACTGTTAGTCTCTTCAAATTTAGCCGCAACTTTAGTAGCCAAAAGCTGATCGCCCCAAATGAATATATTGGTATCTTTAAGAGACATACCGTCTTTATCCGCATTCTTAAGTGCAATATTTGCAAGAGTATTTTTTACAACTTGAACTTTTACGTTTTGCTCTCTTGCAGCATTTCTTAATACTTCAAGTTTCTTAACGCTAAGTCCGCGGTAATCACATACTATAATCGCTTCATTATCTTTAAATTCAGCTTCAAGTTTTGCTATTATTTCAGATTTTTCGCTTCTTGTCATTCATTCTCCTTTCCGACCGGTGATTTCAAGCAGAGCGGGTCGTCCAATTAAGTCTACTGACCTCGGCTATCTCCAATCTAAGATATAAATTTATTAAAATTTAATTAACGTAAATCTATCAACTCTTGAGTCTCAAGCGATATAGACGGACTCATAGTTAGTGATAGCGCTGCATTTTTGATATATCTTCCTTTTGCAGCTGCCGGTTTATGTTTGTTTATAGCTTTAATGAAAGTTGAGATGTTATCATTTAGCTGCTCTTTTGAAAAACTTACTTTACCAAGACCGGCATGGATATTTCCTTGTTTATCTACACGGAAATTTACTTGACCGCTCTTTGCGTTATTAACAGCTTGTGCAACATCCATTGTAACTGTGCCTGTTTTTGGGTTTGGCATAAGACCTTTTGGTCCTAAAATTCTACCAACTTTACCAACTAGACCCATTAAATTTGGTGTAGCTATTAAAACATCAAAATTCATAACGCCTTTTTGGATATCTTCGATAAGATCGTCGCTTCCAACGATATCTGCACCGGCTGCTTTAGCTTCATCGGCTTTAGCGTCTTTTGCGATAACAGCTACGCGAACAGTCTTACCTGTTCCAGCAGGAAGAACAACCGATCCTCTTACCATCTGATCAGCGTGTCTTGGATCAACATTAAGCTTAAGTGCTATTTCAACTGTTTCATCGAATTTTGCAGAAGCAAGAGTTTTAACGGTATCTATTGCTTCATCTAGCGCATAAATTTTGTTTACTTCAACTTTTTTAAGTAGTTCGCTAAATCTTTTTGTAGTTTTTTTTGACATTAATTTCTCCGCATTTAAAAGTGCTTCCGCCATAAATTTTAAATCCTCGGCGGTTTAAGGATTAGTCGATTACTTCAATTCCCATAGAGCGAGCTGAACCTGCTATTATTTTAGCGGCTTGCTCTTTGTCGTTTGTATTTAAATCGACGATTTTTCTCTCAACGATTTCAAGTACTTGAGCTTTAGTAAGCTTTCCTACTTTATTCTTTAGCGGATTGTCCGCACCTTTTGATATTCCAGCTGCTTTTTTGATCAAATCTGTTGCAGGTGGTTGTTTTGTAATAAATGTAAAACTTCTGTCAGCATAAACAGTGATAACAACAGGGATATTATAACCTGCCATATCCTTAGTTCTTTCGTTAAATGCTTTACAAAATTCCATAATGTTTACACCTTGCTGACCAAGAGCAGGACCAACCGGTGGGCTTGGGTTTGCTTTAGCTGCTGCAATTTGTAATTTAATTTCGCCTATAACTTTTTTAGCCATAAACCTCTCCTTATACTATCTTCTCAACTTGTGAATATAAAATTTCAACCGGCGTGCTTCTGCCAAAAATAGAAACATTTAACCTTAATTTTCCATGTATCATATCGTATTCTTCTACTATACCGGTAAAATTTGCAAAAGGTCCATCTGTAATTCGAACGCTCTCACCATTTTCAAATGAAATTTTAGGTTTAGGCGCTCCACGCTTTTGGACTTTTTCCAAAATCAAATTTATATCTTTATCGCTTAATGGTGTAGGCTTTTTAGACTCACCTATGAATCTTCCAACTTTTGGTAAAGACTGGATCTTGTGCCAAAGAGCGGTATCTAGATCAAGATGTGCAAAAGCATATCCGGGATAAAGACTTCTCTCGTTTATTTTTTTCTTGCCGTTTTTAATCTCTATAACGTCTTCAGTCGGGACAACAACCTCTTTTAATTGTTCTTCAATGTTGTGATCTTTGACTAAATTTTCAATAGCTCTCTTAACGCTCATCTCACTGCCGGCATAAGTTTGAATCGCATACCATTTATGTGCCATTGCTTATACCTTAATTTAAATTAATTTTGAAAGAGAGTAAGACATTACTACATCAACAATTGCTAGAAAAAGTGAAATAACAGCCACAACAGCAAAAACTGTTATAAATGCATTTCTAACTTGCTCTTTCGTAGGATAAATAACCTTCATTATCTCTGCTCGAGAGAGCTTAAAATAGTTTATTAGTTTTTCCATTTTCAACCTTTGATGGCAGGGCAAGAGGGATTCGAACCCCCAACCATTGGATTTGGAATCCAGCGCTCTACCGTTGGAGCTATTGCCCTAATGCGTTAGCCTTTTATTTAGCTCTTTAACTTTACTTCTTTATGAACTGTATGTTTTTTTAATCTTGGACAATATTTTTTAATCTCTAGCTTTTCAGTAGTTGTCTTGCTATTTTTTGTCGTAGTGTAATTTATATCACCAGACTCAGAACATTTAAGACCTACTTTTACTCTACTATTATTTTTTGCCATAAATTTCCTTCTAAAAAGCGGAGATGAAAATCTCCGCTAAAAATAAAAAATATTAAATTATGCTAATATTTTAGAAACAACGCCAGAGCCAACTGTTCTACCACCCTCACGGATCGCAAAACGTGTTCCCTCTTCTAGAGCAACAGGAGCTATAAGCTCAACTGTAATTTTTAGGTTGTCGCCAGGCATAACCATCTCTGTTCCTTCAGGAAGAGCTATAGAGCCTGTAACGTCAGTTGTTCTTACATAAAATTGTGGTCTATAGTTATTAAAGAATGGAGTATGGCGACCACCTTCCTCTTTTGTAAGGATATAAACTTCACCCTCAAATTTTGTATGTGGAGTGATTGATTTTGGCTTGCATAGAACCATACCACGCTCAACGTCTTCTTTTTTAGTACCCCTTAGAAGGACACCAACGTTGTCTCCAGCTTCACCTTGATCCATCTCTTTTCTAAACATCTCAACACCGGTAACCGTTGTTGTTTGAGTATCTCTGATACCAACAATCTCGATTGTATCACCAACTTTTACAAGACCTTTTTCAATTCTACCTGTAACAACTGTTCCACGACCAGAAATTGAGAATACGTCTTCGATTGGCATTAAGAAGTCTTTATCTGTTGCACGAGTTGGAGTTGGGATATAGCTATCAACTGCAGCCATAAGCTCCATAACTTTTGCTGACCACTCACCCTCTGTGCCTGCTTTAGCCTCGTTAAGAGCCTGAAGAGCAGAACCGGCTATAATAGGAGTGTCATCACCAGGGAAGTTATATTCGTTTAAAAGCTCTCTGATTTCCATTTCAACTAGCTCAAGAAGCTCAGCGTCATCAACCATATCAGCTTTGTTCATGAAAACAACAATATATGGAACACCAACTTGGCGCGATAGAAGAATGTGCTCTCTTGTTTGTGGCATTGGGCCGTCCGCCGCAGAAACAACTAGAATCGCACCGTCCATTTGTGCAGCACCTGTAATCATGTTTTTAACATAGTCGGCGTGACCTGGGCAGTCTACGTGAGCATAGTGGCGATTTTCTGTCTCATACTCAATGTGTGAAGTTGCAATAGTAATACCGCGCTCTTTCTCTTCTGGAGCATTATCGATATTATCATAATCTTTAAGCTCAGCAAGACCTTTTCTTGAAAGAACAGCAGAAATCGCAGCTGTCAAAGTTGTTTTACCATGGTCAACGTGACCAATAGTACCTATATTTACGTGTGGCTTGTTACGTGAAAATTTCTCTTTTGCCATCTCTTCCTCCGTAGTGATATTTATGACTTTAAAACTAAAAAATTTATAATTGTTTTGGTGCTTTGTATTATCTTTAGTATTAAAAACTCGTGGAGCTCATAGCGGGACTTGAACCCGCGACCTCTTCCTTACCAAGGAAGTGCTCTACCTCTGAGCCATATGAGCGTTACAAAACGCTTGGCACTAGATAAAAATTAAAACCTAAAACAATTATAAACAACTATATGAAAATAAACTTGTAGTCTGTAATATTAATGTATAAAAATATTTACAGCTCCCAGTTTAGTTCCAAATTCTCATGGAGCGGGAAACGGGACTCGAACCCGCGACCCTCAGCTTGGAAGGCTGATGCTCTAGCCAACTGAGCTACTCCCGCACGTAGCATGGTGGTGAGACGTGGATTCGAACCACGGAAGACATAGTCAGCAGATTTACAGTCTGCCCTCGTTGGCCGCTTGAGTATCTCACCCTATTTTAACATTAATAAATGCACTTGGTATTTCTGGTCAAACACTGTTACAAAAATGGAGCTGGTGAACGGATTTGAACCGCCGACCTACTGCTTACAAGGCAGTTGCTCTACCAACTGAGCTACACCAGCATCTGATTTGTGAAGCCTGAATTATAGCTCAATTTTTTTTAAAAGTCAAGGTTTTTATAAAAATACAGACCTTAAATTTAAATTATTGGTTACTTCTCATTAAAAGCACTAAATTTACTCTATCTTTTACGCCTGTCTTTTCAAAAATTGAAGAGATATGAGCCTTCACAGTTCTTAGGGTAATATTTGAAACATCAGCTATCTCTTGGTTAGTAAGACCATTATATATAAAATTTGCTATGTCTCTCTCTTTTACGGTTAGTTTTTCAAGCACATCGGTACTTTTCACAGCAGGGCTCTCTTTAGTCATTACAACTATCATGCTTTGAATAAATTCAGGATATAGCCAAATATTTCCATCTACTATGCTGTTTATAGCATCATTAAGGTGCACTTCTTGCATATGAGCGTTCGCATAGCCTTTTACGCCAAGAACAAGATACTCCCTACCTTCGGTAAAATTTGGATCACGAGATAAAACCAATATCTTTGTATCTGGATTAAGGGCTAAGATATCGTGAATTGTCTCTTTGGAATTGCTATATGCATCAAACAATACGAGGTCAAATTCGCCCTCTATTATCTTTTCTAAAATTCTAGAATTTGATGAAATAAGAGAAATTTCATGCTCTTTTAATTTACTCTTCAGCTCGTTAGCAAGCGTATTGCTTGAAGTGTATAATAGAATTTTCACTTAAACTCTTTTTTAAATTTCAATCTCTGTCTTATAAATTAAAATATCATTAATAAT
This sequence comes from Campylobacter sp. RM16187, assembly GCF_025319965.1. NCBI lineage: Bacteria > Pseudomonadati > Campylobacterota > Epsilonproteobacteria > Campylobacterales > Campylobacteraceae > Campylobacter > Campylobacter sp. RM16187. Next base: position 488,518 of record NZ_CP012549.1, on the reverse strand, counting down.
TATATAAATCTCTTTTATCTCGCTACAACTTGAATCCATCTTTTTATAAGTAAAAGTTTTTAAAAACTCCTTTGTCAAACTTGCAGTCAAATTGGTCAATATTATAATTTCAATAGTATTACTTGTAATCTTATATTTATACCGGCTTTCATCCCTCAAAAGATCCAAATCAAAATTTATACTTTCTGAAATTTCATTATATCCATTTATAAAAATCTTTATACTTCTCACGCTATAAAAAGGTATGTCTATAGCCTCTTTAAATCTGTATATAAAATTTTCACTATCTTCTTCTGTAATCGAAAATTTGAATTGATTATCTAAATTTGATTCTTGAACCTCTTTAAGCTCAATAAAATTTGAGTAAATTTCACTAAATTTTTTAACACAATCACTAAAGATCAGCTCTTTTATCGATGAATTTATAATATCAACTCCATCTCTATCGTTTAACATATCTGTTACAACCAAGCTCTCTTTTATAAGCTTGGATTTTGTTACTATATATTCGCTAAATTTACCACTATAAATAGCCTTATCGGCTGTAGTTTTATGAGTGACGCCAGATATACTATCGCTCTCTTCTATTAAAAAAGCGGATTGTTCTAGCATCATCTCTCTCTTAAAGCGTTTTGTTTGGCTTTTAGAATAGGTTTTAATAGATAATCAAGCACAGTCTTTTTACCTGTTATAATATCCGCACTAGCCACCATACCCACTTTGATACGAAGCGGTTTTTCTTCACTTCCAAGATAGTTTTTTTGTGTCTCTATTCTAACTAGATAGTAACTTTCTCCACTTTTTTCATTTGTCTCGGTGTCAGCGCTTATCTGAGTTACCTGCCCCTTAAGGCCTCCATATATAGAAAAATCATAAGCTGTAAGCTTTACGATAGATTCAAGTCCAGGTCTTAAAAATGCAACGTCAGCTGGTCTTACTTTAACTTCGGCTATCAAGGTGTCTTCATTGGGTACAATTTCCGCTATGTCCATACCAGGCTTTATAACACCAGAAACAGTATTCACCATTAGCTTACTAACAATTCCATCAACCGGAGATCTTACAAGAGTCCTTTCAACTTTGTCACTTAAATTAATCTGACTCTCGTTTAGTCTTGAAATTTCAGCAGAAACTTCATTAAGCTCTCTTTTTGCATTATTTTTAAAAGCAAGCCTCGCCTCCGTTACTTTATTTTCAACTTCTTTTATTGTTGATTCTATTCTGGGAACAGATAAGGTAGCCGCATTTAGATCGCCTTGTAAATCGTTCACTCTTCTTTGAAGCTGCAAATATTCAACCTCACTTACAAGCCCTTTTCTAAAAAGAGGTTCAGTTATCTGCTTCTCTTTAAGCATTAGATTATAACTATTTTGGGTCTGAGAAATTTTATTTCTAAGCTCTCTAAGCTCGCTTTGTCGCTGTTTAATCTGCTCTTCAAATATATTAACCTGCTCTCTTAATCTAGCCTTATTAGTTTCAAAAAGACTCTTTTCAAAAGCAACAGATTGCCTCATCTGATCATCCATTGTTGTATTGTAGTCAAATTCCTTGTCATTAGCTTCGGCATCAAGCCTTAAATATTTTGCTTGAAGCTCATCAAGTCTTAACTTTGACTCTCCATAGCTACTCGAAAAGGTTTTATTGTCTATTTTTATCAAAATTTGACCTTTCTTAACCTCATCTCCCATGTGAACAAAAATTTCTTCTATAATACCGCCTTCTAAATTTTGCACTATCTGGTTTTTGCCCGATGGAATGATCTTGCCAGTGCCTCTTGTAATCTCATCAATCTCGGCAAATGATGCCCAGCCTACAAGAAAAGCAACGGTTATAAAAATAATATATAAAATTTTTCTTGAAGTTGATGGAGCCTTTGCTAGTACCGCCTCAGACAAGCTGGACATAAACCTTAAATCGTAAGCATCATATTCTTTTGATTGGATAATCCTTTTAATATTATCCACGGAATCATTTAAATTTTTACCAATATCCTCTTGGCGTTTTAAGTTTTCTTTTAACTCTTTGCTCATAATACTACCTACTTCCCGCTAAGCTTTGCCAAAACATCTTCTTTTGTTCCGTCAAGTAAAATTTTACCGCCATCCACTACTATTAATCTATCGACAAGATCAAGAAGTGATGTTTTGTGTGTTATTAGTATCATAGTTTTATTTTTAGTATTGTATTTAAGGTTATTTTTAAGTTTAGCCTCAACACTACTATCAAGAGAATTTGTAGGCTCATCGAGAAGTATAATCGGGCTATCAAGCAAAAAAGCTCTTGCTACTGCTATAGCTTGACGTTGACCACCACTAATACCCTCGCCTCTTTCAAACACAGGCATATCAAATCCAAGAGGATGCGAGTCTACATATTCATCGACTCCACTTATTTTTGCTGCTTTTATTATCTGCATATCATCGACATGAGGAGCCTTGTAAACTATATTTGCCCTAACAGTTCCTTTAAAAAGCATTACATCTTGAGGTACATATCCAATATTTCGGCGCAAATCGGCAGGATCTATCTGATTTATATCAATTCCGTCTATAAGCACGGAACCATCCGTTGGAGAGTAAAGCCCTAAAATAAGCTTTTGTATAGTAGTTTTTCCGGAACCATTTTTGCCTATAATTCCTACTTTTTCTCCGGCATTAATTACAAAATTTACTCTATCCAAGGAGCTTTTTGTGCTCTCAGGATAAGAAAAACTAACATTTTTAAACTCTATTTTACCATCAAAAGTATTTCTTCTAATAAATTTCTTGCCATCAGGACGCTCAACTGGCAAATTCATAATATTTTTTAAGCTCTCATACGCTGTTTTTGTCTGCTCAAAATTAGCCAAAAGCGAAGCAACTTGACCCATAGGGGCTATTGCGCGAGACGAGAGCATAACAGCAGCTATAAGACCGCCCATAGTAAGCTTCATATCCTGTATCATATATACACCAAGAACAACTACAGCTACTGTATTTAGCTGTACTAAAAAAGAGGTGACAGTGCCAATAGATGCAGAAATAAGCTTTGATTTTATGCTTTTATTGGCTATCTCGCCGGTAGCCTCTTCCCAATTCCACTGCGCATGACCGGTAGCGCCCATTGTTTTAATTGTTTCGAGTCCATTTAGAGTCTCGATAAGTATTCCATTTTTCTTTGCGCTTGCCTCAAAAGTACTTTTAATACTATTTTGAAGAGGATCCTTTATCAAAAAAGTATATATTATAATAAGCAATATAAAAACCATAGGAACAAGCACCATTGCTCCAGACAAGAAGTATATAACCAATAAAAACAGGATAGAGAACGGAAGATCGACAAGAACAACTAATGTGCTAGACGTAAAAAAATTTCTAACCGTATCAAATTCCCTAAGGTTATTGGCAAACGAGCCTACTGATTTTGGCTTAACAGAAAGCTTTATATCCATAACTCTTTCAAAAAGCAGAGAACTCATAATAATATCGCTCTTTTTACCGGCAATATCAAGAAAATAAGTTCTTGTAAATTTCAAAAATAAATCTACTATGTATACAAAGCCAACTCCAAGAGCGAGCACCCATAGAGTCTCTACCGCATTATTCGGCACAACTCTATCGTATACATTCATAGTAAAAAGCGGGCTTGCTAAAACAAATAAATTTACAACAATACTGGCGATTAATACATCTATATAAATTTTTTTAGAACGTTTTAAAGTACCCCAAAACCAATGTTCGGATCTACTATCTATTAGATAATTATTGCTTTCTTCAGGTATAAATTCACGCTTTAAAAGATATGTATAGCCAAGATACTCCTCTTTGAGCTTGCTTATCTCTACTATATTCGAACCGTTTGGCATATCTGGAGTTATGATTTTAGCATGAGTTTTATCTTCAAAGCTCTCTAAAATACAAGCCTTTTTACCTCTTAAAATTAAAATGCATGGTAGCACAAGAGGAGAAATTTCATCAATTTCTTTATTTGCAAGAGTAGATATGAATCCGGCTCTTTTAGCAGCTCTTGTAAAAAGAGATTTTGAACCATTTAATGAAAAAAGCTCCACGTTTTCATTCTCGCTTACAGGCAATCCCGTAATCAGAGCATCTGCCGTATATGGATTATTGTGAAGCTTAGTAAAAATTACTAAACAATCCAAAAGCTCATCGTTTTTAACTTTTTCTTGCATTTTTATTATCCAATATTTTTTGTCTCTTCTATAAACATTCCTTGCATTGAAACAATACCAAGGGACTCCAGCTTCTCTTTTTGCTCCTTGCTCTCTACGCTTATGGCTATGATATTAATATCTTTACTCCTCATCATTGTATCAAAAGAGTGCTTTTGTTCGGAACTACTCTCACCAAAGAAATCTATCAAGTCTCTGGCTGGAATTTTAACATAATCAGGAGTAATTTCTCTAATTCTCTCTATACTTTTAGCATCAAATCCAAAATGGTCGAATCCAAGGCCTATGCCGAATTCAAGAAGTTTTCTATGTAAATTGATAAGTATAGAAGTATCCAGCTCATCTTTATTTGGTATCTCTATATAAACTTTGCCGGTTGCGTTTTGTCTAATTTGTCTAAATGCTGCTTCAATTTCTGAAAAATAATAAGTAGATGTTAATACTTCTTTTCCTAAATTTATAGATATGGCACCTTGTGGCAATGTTTTTTCTTTAAACATATTTACAGCTTTATTTAAAACATACAAATCTATCTTTGCTGCAAAATTTAACTCATTTACCATAGGCATAAAATAACTTGCCATCTGCCACCTACCGTCTTTATCAACAAGCCTTAAAAATAGCTCATGATGCTCAATCTCTTTTATAACAGAAACTACTTTTTGTCCTGCAAATTTAAACATATTGTTTTCAATAGAGTCTATTATAAGTTGCCTATATTGTTCTTTACCAAGCAATATTTCAGAACCCTCATCGTAAACTTTGATTTTAAAGTTTCCAATCTCCTTGGCTCTTAATATGGTTATATCGGATATAATCATTATATTTTTTAACTTACTATCATAAGAATACTCTACTACGGAACTATTAACAAAACAATCGTCGTTTTTCAAGTCAAATTTTTCAAATATCTCTTTTATCTGCAAGAGAGTATTTTCTCCGATATGGAATAATCTTGATGATGTAACACTCGGTGCTATGACTATAAAATCGTTATCATTAAGCCTTGAACATAGCATGCCAGATGTATGACTACTGATAGAATTTGCTATAGAGACGACTAAATTATTCCACTTTTCAAAACCTAAATCTTTTTTAAGTTTATCCAATTCCTTACAAGACACCATCATAACTGAGCCACTTGAATACTCTTCGCTTGATAGATAATCATCAAATTTATTCTGAAAATACCTTCTATTAAACAGTCCCGTCTGATCATCTTTATAAAGTAAATCCTCGTATTTACTAAGAGTTTTCGCACTCTGTTCAAAAATATCTTTAACCTTACCTACCATACTATTCATTGCCAAAACTATACGCCTAACATCCACAGTAAATGGAATTTTATCCTGAATTATAAATCGGTTTCCTAAAATAGCCTCAGCTTGAATCTGAACTTTCTTAAGAGGTATAAAAATAAATTTTATTCCAAAATAACTTACAAAAAGAGCTATTATAGATATAACAGTTAGTATATAAAATACATTTTTTAATATAGTATATAACTCATAGTATGCTATGCCAGTATTGCTTTGAACATAAAGAGTGCCAAATTTCGACCATCCGTCCATAATTTCGCTACTCTCTATAGGGGCGCTTAATTTTATATTCTTAACAAACCAGCTTGGAACACCTTCTACCACAGTCTCTTGAGTATTTTCAACAAGAGCGTTGCCATCAACATCTACAAGTTTTATCATAGAGTAATAACCGCTATCAAACATTGAATTAACCATGGCTTCTATAGTTGAAACATCGTTTAAATCGGCCACTGTTTTAATCGCAAGACCAAGTGAATTTGCTGTATGTCTTGCATTTGCACTAAGCTGTGATGATATGTAATTATTTATAGTGGTGAAATTTAATATACCAACAGCTATAAATATAGCCAATCCAAAAGACATAATTGCAATCATAATCTGTTTAAAAAGTGTCATTATCCATCCTCTTTCATTCTATCCACCAAATTTAACCATTTTGGATTTTGTTTTTTATTTCCCCCTGGAATTGCTTGCCCCAAACCCTCCTGCTTAGACAAAAACAAGGAATCACCGTTAAAACTATAGACAGGAACAAGATCTTTTCTCTGTGTAGCAACTCTTATTTTGGGATTTATATTATCTAAGATAAGCGGTATTGATTTTGGAGTGTCATAATATGATAAAACCATATGAGCTTGATTGTATTCAACGGCTTTTACGTATGTAAAATAGAGCTTTTCGGTAGATATGCCAAGTTGCTTTAATGTAAAATATTTAGCAGTTACGAAATCCTCACAATCTCCTGCGCCCTTACCCAAAAATTCCATTCTGGTAGCCCAATAGTCTTTCTTTCCCCACACATCTTGGTCTTCCTTCCATGTAAGAAGATTAAAATAGTCATTGACCTTCAAAAGCTTCTCTTGCTCACTAGAGTTTTGCAAACTCACCATTAGCTTATTTAATCCTATTACTCTTTTTTTAGCATTCTCGCCATAAATTTTAGCAATTTTTTCATATGTGGAAGCTTTTATAAATTCATTTTCTGCAAAAAGAAAAAATAAAAAAAAGGCACTCATAAAGAGTGCCATAAGTATAGTTTTGTCCGTATTTATACGGGCGATCATTTCAGTACTTATTTAAGGTCGCTATCTATACTGCAAGCGCCTTGAATATACCTCTTTGAAAATCCTGGTTCAAAGCTATCAGTAAGCATACCCATATTATCAAGAAGTCTATATTTAGAATATAAAAGTGCATTTTTAGTATTAATTATCTCTGTAAGAGCATTATTATACTCGCTCTCTGCGTCAAGTAAATTAATTAGATCTCTTCTGCCTATTCTAAATTCATCTCTATATGAGTCAAGAGTATCTTTAGAATACGCAACGTGTCTTTCAAGATACTCCATCTTTTTTTGATTCAAAACATATGTTTGCCATGAAAATTTCAAGCTCTCAGATAGATCTCTTTTGACATTTTCCATGCTATGCATAGACTCTGTAACAGCCAGCTTGCTTTTTTCTTTTTCAAGTTTATCTATATTTTTATTATAAAGGTTATATTTTAATCTTAACAATGCGTCATATTGCTCTTTTTTATAATCATCATAAAATACATCATTTCTCTCATAAGCTGCTGATGCCTCAAAATCAAGTCTAGGTCTAAAAGGAGCCTTTTTTTCATTTACCACAGATTCATTCATCTTGATATTAGACATTTCTAAAAGAACGGTAGGATTACATCTCATAGCCTTTTCATATACCACATATTCAGCAATTGGAAGCGGTAAATCAAAATTAGGTAGAGTTAAATTTTCAGCCTCAACTCTTTTTCCATAGAGCTTTTCAAATGTGCTTAAAGCATCATAATAGTTATTTTCTTGAGCCACCAAGTTAGCTTGTGCTAATGTTAGACGAGAACCGACCTGTCTCTCTTCAGATCCTCTAGCAAATCCGGAATCTGTTCTATCTTTTATCTGAGCATAAATTTCTTCATGGGTTTTTACATTAGCTTTTGAAATATTAAGCAATTCTTTATTTTTAATAACTTCAAGATATGAGTTAACTAGTTGCAAGGACAGTCTGTCTGCCCTTTGAACTACGCTATATGCAGCAGCATCAAGTCTATGACTTTGAGAAATAATCCTATTCCTATCGGCTCCGCCATTATATATATTTTCTACAAAAGTTACTCCGGCCGTAGCCTTTTTGCCCTTACCTGTCTGAACAACTCTTCCGTCATCAGTTTTTTCTTTTGCGTATCCATAAGTTCCATATAGATCAAGGGTAGGATAGTAAGCATTATTTGCAATATTTAAATCCTTGCCTACTTGCATATATGCAAATTCGGTCTCTTTAAAGCCAGGATTTTCTTCTAAAATAGTTTTTATAGCCTGACTTAAAGTTATAACTTCATTAATAGCAACATTTTGTTTATCCACATTCGTTAAGCTATTTAAATTATTATCGTTTTTAAAAACTGGCTCCTCAACTTTTTTCTCAACAATATTATGAGCGATAATGCTCTCTTTCTCTCCAGAAGTATCCATTTTTACTTCTTTTGATACAACATCTTTAGAGACATTTTTTACAACCAATGAGCTAACACTCTGCTCAGTTTTTCTCTTCATCAAAGAGCCTTCATAACCAGGAATTTTCTTAATTTGAGAAAGTATCTCACTGGCCTCTTCTTTAGAAACAGGTGTAGTATCTACATACAAAACCCTATATCCTTTGTCTAAATAAATATCAGCATTAAGTCTATAGTCACTCGAAATTTCACTTCTTACTTTTTTTAAAGCTCTATTTATCTGCTTTTCGCCCATAGCTTCACTAACAGTACTCATATATATTCTATAAGACATATCTTGTGCGAATAATATACTTGTAGCAGCTAACATGCTAATAACAACTATGTTTTTCATAATAAACATCCTTTCAATAAATTCTTTAATCTCGCAATAGCCCAATTATTATACTACAAAAAAACAAAATTTAATATATCATCGTAATAATCTATCAATTAAATTTTTAATTTGATTGTAAATTTCATAAATTTGCCGCTATCAAATCTATAGGATTTTCAAATTTTACATTTGATCCATGTATGTGAAGTGCATTTGAAATTTGCATCTTGCATGCACTACATTCAGCACTTACAAATTTTACATTCACGGCATCTACCATTGCGGCCTTCCTCTGCCCGGCCGAACGACTCAGGTGATATTTTTCAGCCTGCATCGTTACTCCGCCAAACCCACAACACTCATTTGGATCACTCATTTCTACTATATCGTAATTTTGCGCCAAAAGTTTACGAGGCTCTTTGAAAACTCCTTGCATTTTTCTTGCGTGGCAAGGATCATGATACGTTATGCTTTCAAGCTTTTTGCCTTTGTCTGCTAAAATTTCAGCTAAATTTGTATTCTTTTCCAGATACTCCGTAGCAAGGAAAATTTTCTCGCTTATCTTTTTTGCACGTTCTCTCCACTCGTCGTTATCGTGAAAAAAATGCTCATAGTCGATCTTAACCATAGCCGAACAGGTGGCTTCAGGTATGATTATCGCATCAAGCTCGTTTGATAAGCTCTCAAAATACTCGATGTTTCTTTTTGCAAGTACGCTAACCGTATCAAAATCGCCCGTAAAATAAGCAGGTGCACCGCAACAAGCTTGCTGCTTCATCAAATTTACATTTAGCTTTAGCTTTCGCGCTATTTTTAGCAAGCTCTCTCCGATGCTTGTATAAGCGTAATTTCCCATACAACCGATAAAAATTCCTATCGTTTTTTCTCCGCCATTATCTATAAATTCAGGATGCGAATTTAAAAAGCTCTTTTTAGAAGCGGTCGGGAAAAGTCGCTCTTTTTTCACCATCGGAAGGCTAAAGCGCGGCGTCATGGTGTTTTCTTTTATCTTAAACGCACAACTTTGAAATACATATCCAAGCCTAGCGCAGACATCCATGATAAAGCGATGTCTAAGAAGCCAGAAAAACATCTTTTTATACCAAGCTATGCCAAATTTCTGCGCTAAATTTCTGCGCACATTTTCTATAGCCGTATCAACTCTAAGCGAATTTGGGCAGACATCAACGCAATTTGTGCACAAAAAACAGCTTTCAAAGATATTTTTAGCATTCTTATCAAGCTCTAGCTCGCCTCTTTCATAAGCTCCAAGCAGATCTAAAAATCCACGCGGAGATGTAACCTCATCACTGTTTATGTTGTGTATCGTGCATACTTGGATACACTTGCCGCACTTTACGCACTTATCTGCAATTTCACTAAACTTATACATCATACGGTCTTTGAAAAACGTCTTAAATTTTCAGGAATTTGTTTTAGATACGCATCAAAACACATCGCGATATTGCGGATTATAAGCGTTCCTGTCTCATTTACACTGATCTTTTCAGGAGTGATGTGAACAAATTCGCTTAGCTTCTCAAGCTCTTTTAAATCATCCTTGAAATAATCGAAAAATTTCACGCCAAATTCCGCCTCTATTGCCTTGATATCAAGAGCAAAGTTGCTCATAAGGCTCATTATCACAGCCTTTCTGATCAAGTCATCTTCGCTTAGATAAATTCCCTTCATATAAGGCAAAACTCCTCTATCAATCGCCGCTTCATACTCGGGCATATCTTTGAAATTTTGTGCATAGTGGCGCTTGCACTCGCCGATACTTGTTAGACCGATACCTATAAGATCGGCTCCTCCTTTAGTCGTATATCCTTGGAAATTTCTGTGAAGAGTTCCGTTAGCAAGTGCTGTAAATAACTCATCATCAGGCTTTGCAAAGTGATCCATACCTATCATTTTATAGCCGTTTTTGATAAAAAATTCAGCCGTATATTTTAAAATTTCAAGCTTGGTTTTAGGACTTGGCAAAGTCGCTTCATCAAATTTACGCATCGTCTTTTTAAGCCAAGGCACGTGAGCGTAGTTAAATACGGCAAGACGATCCGGATCAAGAGTTAGCGTCATATCAAGCGTGCGCTTAAAGCTATCTAAAGTCTGAAGCGGCAAGCCGTAAATAAGATCCATGTTTATGGATTTTATACCCATCGCGCGCGCCATTTCAATAGCTTTTTTAGTAACTTCATAAGGCTGAATTCGGTGGATTTCTTTTTGAACTCTATCGTCAAAATCCTGCACGCCGTAGCTAATGCGGTTAAACCCGTGCCCTACAAGCACGTCAAGCTGAGCCTGAGATAAAAACCTAGGGTCTATCTCACAACTTATCTCAGCCTCTTTTGAGTAATTTTTAAATTTCGCCTTTATCGCTCGGATGATCCTATCAAGCTGCTTGTTGTCAAAAAACGTAGGCGTTCCACCGCCAAAGTGCATCTGCAAAACTTCCGCGCTTGTATCAAGGTGGTGAGATAAAATTTCAAGCTCTTTTTCGACATAGTCGATATATCTTTCCTTTTTATCCTCTTTGCTCGTATAAACTACGTTACAGCCGCAAAAATAACAGGCCGATCGGCAAAAAGGCAGGTGCAGATAAAGCGAAAGCGGGCGAGTTTTATCGCGATTTTTAAGCTCTCTTATATAGTCATCGTAAGTGAATTTATCGCTAAATTCAGGTGCAGTCGGATAACTTGTGTATCTTGGTCCGGGTCGTGAATACTTCACATATGCGTCAAAATCTACCATTAGGCTCTGTTCCTTTTCTCCATCAAATCCTCCATATCCACAAATAAATTCGGATGCTCTTTTTTGATATTTTTTACTAAATTTTCCAAATTTACATCTAGGCTTCTCTTGCCGTTTTCTTTGGCTGCGATCTTGCGAATTTCATCCATTACAACAACCCAAACGTCGCTAAAATCAACGGGCACGTTTTGCCAAATCGTCTTTTCAAGCTTAAGCTCAAAATTCTCTTTTTGTAGCTTGCGGTGGCTCTCAATTAGCTCGGTTAGAGATTTTACAGAAACCATGGTGTGTAAATTTTGATTTTCATCAATGCCAAACCACGGCTCAACCCCGTTCCAAGTGCCACTTTTTAGGCTCAGGCTCATTTGATTAGGGTTATTTGTAGGGATTATCTCAAATACCGTCTTTTCGCTCTCGTCTATGCCAAGCTCGCTGCTTATCTCATCGATTTTTTTATAAGTATCTTTTAATTTTTCATCTTTGTTGTTCATATTATTTCCTGTTCTTATCAAGCCAGACCATTACGCCTTTTTGTGCGTGAAGGCGGTTTTCCGCCTCGGCAAAAATTTCATCCGCATGCGCTTCAAAGACCGCTTCACTCACCTCATATCCTCGGTAAGCAGGCAAGCAGTGAAGAAAAATCGCGCCGTTTTTGGCTAGTTTCATCAAATTTTCATCCACGCAAAACCCCTCAAAGTCTTTTATGCGTCTATCCTTTTCGGCTTCCTGACCCATCGATACCCAAGTATCGGTCGTAACGACATCCGCGCCGCTAACGGCTTCTTTGATATCTTCGGTTAGATAAATTTTAGCTCCTGAAATTTTAGCGTTTTGCATGGCTTTTTCTAAAATTTGCGCATCAGGTTCGTAGCCTTTTGGCGTAGCTATCCTAAGCTCAAACCCAAGCTTGCTTGCAAGCATAAGCCAAGAATGAGTTATGTTGTTGCCATCACCCACGTAAGCGACTTTTTCGCCGCTTGAAAACTCAAGCATAGTTAGATAATCAGCCATAAGCTGCACGGGATGAAATTTATCGCTAAGCCCATTTATAACGGGAACTTTACTAAATTTTGCAAACTCTTCAAGCGTTTCGTGTTTATTTACCCTAAGCATCGCCATATCGGTCATCGAGCTAATCACTCGCGCCGTATCTTTTATCGGCTCACCCCTGCCTATCTGAAGGTCGTTTGCGCTTAAAAACATACCCTTGCCGCCAAGCTGATGCATGCCCACTTCAAAGCTAACTCGCGTTCTAGTCGAGCTCTTTTCAAATATCATGGCTAGAATTTGATCTTTTAGATAGGGTTTATAAATTTTAGCCTTCGCCTCGCTTTTTATCTCGCGAGCCAAATTTATCATCTCTAAAATTTCATCCCTGCTAAAGTCATCAAGGGTAAGAAAGTGCCTCACAACGCTCTCCTTAAAATTTCAGCCGCCTCTTTTGCGTGATAGCTGATGATGAGGCTTGCGCCCGCTCTTTTAAATCCGATCATAGTCTCCATCATCACGCGCTCATAGTCGATGATACCGGCCTTTGCGCCCGCTTTTAGCAGCGCATACTCTCCGCTTACGTTATAAGCACAAACCGGAAGCAAGGTAGCGTTTTTGATCTCGCGAATCACGTCAAGATAAGCAAGTGCAGGCTTAACCATGAGTATATCAGCACCCTGAGCCTCATCTTCAAGGCTTTCGTTTATCGCTTCCAAGCGATTTGCGGGATCCATTTGATAGCTTCTTCTATCGCCAAAGCTCGGAGTGCTCTCCGCTACGTCGCGAAACGGCCCATAGTAAGCCGAAGCAAATTTGGTCGAATACGCCATGATAGGCAAATTTTCAAATCCGCTATCATCAAGCGCGCCGCGAAGCGTAGTGATGATGCCGTCCATCATGCCGCTTGGAGCGATCATATCGGCTCCGTTTTTAGCGTGGATCACTGCTTGCTTGGCTGAAATTTCAAGCGTGGCGTCGTTATCCACTGTCTCGTGAACGTGATCTAAAATTCCGCAGTGTCCGTGGTCTGTGTATTCGCAAAAGCATAGATCGGTCACTACGACAAGATGCGGAAATTTATCCTTTATCGCTCTTAAAGCCGTAGCTATGATGCCGTCGTTGCTTAAAGCGTCGCTTCCTATGCTATCTTTTACGCTTGGAATTCCAAATAAAATAATCGATTTTATGCCCAAATTTACAACTTCCGCACACTCTTTTAAAATTTCATCCAAACTCATCTGAAAAACGCCCGGCATCGAACTTATCTCTTTTTTTATGCCGCTACCAGGCACCACAAAAAGCGGATAGATAAAATCACTTACATTTAGTCTGCTTTCTCTTACCATATCGCGCATCGCAGGAGCTAGTCTTAGTCTTCTAAAGCGTTTAAACATATTTTTCCTTTTCTTTGATACAATATCGTTTTATAAGTGTAACATATTAGGAGTTAAAAATTTATGAATATAAAGTTATCTAACGTGGCAAATTTGCCGTCACGCTTCGGAATGTTTGAGATAAAAGCTTTTAAAGAGGGTGAAAAAGAGCATTTGGTGATATTTAAAAAGCCTTTTGGAGATGTAGTTAATGTAAGAATTCATTCGGAGTGCCTAACAGGTGATGCAATAGGAAGCTTGAAATGCGATTGTCGCGACCAGCTTGAAGCGAGTTTAAAATATATCGAAGAACATACCGGCATGGTCATCTATCTACGTCAAGAAGGGCGAAATATCGGCCTTTTAAATAAAGTAAACGCATATAATTTGCAAGACAAAGGGCTTGATACTATCAAAGCAAATCACCAGCTTGGATTTAAGGCTGACGAGAGGACTTATGAGATAGTTGATTTTATCCTAAAAGATTTTGGAATATCCAAGATAAATTTGCTTACAAATAATCCTCAAAAGCTAATGGGCTTAAAATGTGTGGAAGTCGTAGCACGCGTACCTATCATAATACATGCGAATAAATTTAACGAGAAGTATCTAAAGATAAAAAAAGAGCAAATGGGACATATGCTTGATGAAAATCGATAAGCCTTTAGATTTTAATGAAAAAGTAGAAAAATTTAGAGAAATTTTAAGAAAATTTAACAGAGTGCATAATCTAACAAATTATAAAAACATAAGTGAAATAGTGGATGATAGTATAAGGCCTTTGGAATTTCTAGAATATTATCCGAAAACTGCGATAGATGTAGGTAGCGGAGCAGGATTTCCGGCTATATTTTTAGCATTTATTTTAAGAGATTGCAGCTGGACTCTATTTGAACCAAATTTAAAAAAATCATCATTTTTAAGCTATGTAAAGGCCGAAATGAATTTAGAAAATTTAAATGTAAAAAGCGAGAAAATCGAACTCTCTTCGCCTTTTATAGCTGATCTTATTACATCTAGAGCACTCATGAAAACAAAGGATCTTTTAAAAATTTGTAAAGGTTTTTATGACGAAAAGACGCAAATTTTACTATACAAAGGCAGTGGAGTAAAAGACGAAATAGTAGGCATAGATGCAAAAATTTATAACTTTAAAAATAGAAATTATGTATTGATAGGTGGATATTGTGGCTAAATTTTTAGTTTTTATAGTAGTTTTAATTGTAATTTATATAGTTTTTTTCAAAAGTAGAAAAAAGCATACAAAAAGCAAAGATGTAAAAGAGATAGAAAACTTCGTAGAGTGTAGTAAGTGCGGCACTTTTGTAGAGGTTAAAGAGGCGATTTTAAGCAGTACAAAATATATATGCAAAGATTGCGTAAGGAATCCCAAATGAAAATTATAGGGCACTCACTTGTGCCGTATAAACCGCTATTTTATTGTCATAAAGAAAGCGATATAAGAAGTGATAGACAAAATTTATTTTACTATCAAGAAGCTATGATAGCAAAAGCCATTAAAATAGGTGCGAATTTTAGTTTAAAAACAGATGATATAGTGCAGGTCGTAATGGCAAACGCTTGCGGAGCAAAATATATAATCACTCCAAAAGAGCTTGCCAAAGAGGCCGCCAAAGTCGCACAAAACTATCTTTTTGACTCTCAAATTTGCGTTATCATAGAGAGCCAGGCTGAAATTAAAGAGCTTTGTGAACTGGGTGTAGATGTGGCTATTTTCGCAAAAGGGATCAAAGATGGAAATTTTTAAAACAGTATTTTTAATGACAGGGCTGATGTTGCTTTTTGTAACCGTAGGCGGAATGATTGGCGGTCAAGAAGGTATGATAATGGCCTTTTTAATCGCGCTTGGGATGAATTTTTTCTCATATTTTTTTAGTGATAAGCTCGTATTAAGGCACTATAAAGCAATTGAAGTTCATGAAAACGATGCAAAAGGGCTTTTTGAAATAGTTAGTCGCCTAACTAAAAAAGCCAATCTACCAATGCCAAAGGTTTATATAATACCAGAGCAGGTTCCAAACGCCTTTGCAACAGGTAGAAATCCTAAAAATGCCGCTGTTGCGGTAACAGAAGGGCTTTTAAATCTACTAAACAAAGACGAAATAGAAGGAGTCCTTGCTCACGAACTTTGTCATGTTAGGCATTATGATATACTGACAGGCTCAATAGCCGCAGTGATTGCGGGGGCTATAGCTATACTTGCAAATTTTGCCCAATTTGGTGCCCTTAGCGGAAACAATAGCAACCAAAGTCGCTCAAATGGAATTTTGATGCTACTATTAGCTGTAATTATGCCAATAGCTGCCACAGTGATACAAATGGCTATATCAAGAGAGAGGGAATACAAGGCAGATAAAGGCGCGGCACTACTTACAGGGCGTCCGGAGTGGCTGGCAAGTGCACTAAGAAAGCTTGATAACTACGCAAAAAACTATACTATGAGAAATGCGGATCCTCAAAGCGCTCATATGTTTATAATAAATCCATTTGGAAGCGTAAAAAATACAATTAATACACTATTTCGCACACATCCAAGAACAGAGGATCGCATAGCTAGGCTTGAAGAGCTAAAAAGAATAATTTAGTAGAGGATTGCTCTACTAAATTTCTTTAAAGTCCTGATTTCTCGCATTCGTCTTTACTTAAGCTAAATTGAAAGAAGAATTTGCCGCTATCCAGAGTGTATCTATACTCCATAACAACACCGGTATTTAATATTGCTCTTGTATCCTCTTTTTCACATGCGGATTTTAATACGCGTTCGTGATATGTCTTTTTCATATCGTCAATCTTTTGCCACGAAAACTGAGAAAATTTAACGCTTGACGTATCGTGAATTTCATAACTATATGTTATTTTGCTTCCGAATGCTTTAATGTTTTTAAATGTTATATGCTCATCTATTTTTTTAGGAAGATGGGCTGAAATTTCAATCTCTATGTTTTTTGCTATCTGTTCTGGAGTATGCTCTGTATCTTGAGGCATCGCCATTAAAGAGATCGCACATAATGCCGAACCTAAAAATTTTCTCATTTTCAATTCCTTAAGTTAAAATAATCATAGTATTTTAACCTTAAAATTTAAAAAATTTAATTAATTTTCTGTTATTTTGTAATACTTTTTTAAATTTCACAAAACTAATGGTAAGAAATTTTATAAAATTCTTGTGGAAAATAAAATTCTTCGTCAACATCCCTACCGATAAATACTAAAAAATTATCACATCTCTTCTCCCTGTCAAAAAGCGTTATATCAAATCTACTATTTACAAACTGAAATACATATTGAGCTTTATCATTCTCAAAAGAAATCACACCCTTTATTCTTAAAAAATTTTCCGGAAGCTGTTTAATATAATTTATAAATCTTTCTTTATCTATATACTCTCTTAAATCTTTTTTAAAAGAAACTATGCCCTCATTT
Organism: Campylobacter sp. RM16187; assembly: GCF_025319965.1. Taxonomy (NCBI): domain Bacteria; kingdom Pseudomonadati; phylum Campylobacterota; class Epsilonproteobacteria; order Campylobacterales; family Campylobacteraceae; genus Campylobacter; species Campylobacter sp. RM16187. The sequence continues at coordinate 471,400 of NZ_CP012549.1, read as the reverse complement.
AAATGAGTGGCGTGTATTTTACCTTCAATCATCAAAGAGGCTATATATGATGTTTGACTTTGGTTGTAGAGCAGAAAATTGGGATTTAATTCAGAATTTATAGTTTCAAAAATCTCTGCACATCTATTGTTTTTAGTTAAAATTTGCAAAATTTTATCTTTTTCGCCAGAAGTTATAAGATCTATCTTATTTAATAAAATTACATCAGCAGCTTTAACCTGTTCCAAAACGATCTTTGACTTTTTATACTCTCTTAAAAAATTAGCTCCGTCCACTACTGTAACGATAGAGCATAAATTTACAATATCTTTTATCTCGTTTAACTCGCTTAACAGGTTAAAAGGATTGGCTACTCCGGTTGTTTCAAGTAGTATAGTGTCGGGCTTTTTTTCATTTAGTTTAGCTACGGCCATTTTTATCTGTCCCGCCATAGAGCAGCACACGCATCCTTCATCTATCTCAATGGTCGCATAATTGGCATCAACTAGTTGTCCGTCAAGCCCTATTTTGCCAATTTCGTTTTGAATAACCCCGGTAAATCTATTCTGAGCCGTTTCATATTCTATGAAATTTTGAAGAAATTTAGTCTTTCCAGAGCCAAGAAAACCGGTAATTATAAAAAAATTCGCCCTATCTTTTTGAGTCGATAGCGCCAAATTTTTGCTCTCTTTTTTTAAATTTATTAAAAATTTATACATACAAGAGTTATTTTTTAAAATTTTAAATCCGCTCTCATCAAAAAGATAGTTTTTATCAGACTTTCCGTAAAGCATATTTAAGCAAATTTCACTAGAAAATATATCTTTTTTAGTATTTAATTTTAAAGAGTTGCTATAGTGTATAGCCTCCCCTTCTTTTTTATATATCTTAAGCGAATTAAAATCGGGCTCATATATCCCGGATATAGCTAAGTGAATAAAATTTACAAAAGCAAGAGAGGTCTTAAAGGACGGGAAATTTTTATCTATGCCACCCTTTTTTATAATTTGTTTGCCATCTATACAAACTCCATCTTTTGCATATATTCTATCTTTTAATTTAGTTTTTAAAGATAAGAATATCCCATTACTTTCAACTTTAACATAAATTTTAGCGATAATAAAATTATTAAAAAGCTCTTCATAAGAAGAAAAATTTCTAATTTTCTCTGCGTAACCCTCTTTTGAGGAAACCATGGCCTCAAAAAGAGAGCTGTTGTCTAAAAGATATTCCGAACAGGAAGGAAAATAGTAAAGTATAAATATTGCTTCGCTATTTTTTACTTCTGACAATATAAGCCCATAAACTCCTTCCGAAAATCCAAATTTCATAGTCCAGCACTCGTTAAAATAGTTGCTTTTATGCATACCTTTATAATGACTTAATGCTTTAACCTGACTATCATATAAAGATTTTATCAGGATGCTTCTCATAAGCATCCTGTAATCATCAAATCCATAATTAAATTGAATCGGGAATATATCCTTTAAGTCCATTTCACTATCCGAATTTAACCTTGTCTCCATTGCCTAGATAATCAGTTGTCTTGGTTCTAAATCTAGCCGTTCCTTTTACTATAGGATAACCTTCTCTTGCAAATTTCTGAACAGTCAAAAGTCCTGTGCAGTGGTTGCAAGCCATGACTTGATAATCCCATTTTTTAAGTCCTATAACCAAATCATCATACTTTGGATCTCAGTCATCAAACGGGGATATATGAAGTCCGCCGTAAATTCCATACATTTGATCATTATCATATTTTAGCTCTTTGTATGCAGAGTCGGAAAATGTAATAATGCCCTGATGACAACATCCGGTAATACTTACAAGACCTTTATCTTTGACATTTACGAAGATTGACTGCTCGCCAAAAACACGGCTAATTATAGGACAATCGTAGCAAAACGTACAAACTCCGGGCTCTATCTCGTTTCTTCCTTTTTTAAACACTACAAGTTCGCCCTTGTGGCCTGAATCTTTGATATATTGTCTGCCTTCTGGATAAAATCCTTCATGGATAATAATCTTAATATCAGGCTTGTATTTCAATACTACAGGCAACCCCCAGAAGTGGTCAAAATGCTCATGAGAGAGGATGAGAGTATCAATTTCTCCGGATGAGAGCATCTTATCTATACCCTCTCTTTTAAAACATTCATGCATCCATTTATATGACCAGCCACAATCTAACAGGTATTTTTTCTTTTCGCCATTTAGTCGCTCTATCTCAATCAATGCGGCATATCCGCCCGCATTATCAGGATTAACAGATAGAGCTTTAGTAACCTCCCAAGCCTCATCTACTTTATCAGGCAATAGATGCTTAATCTTTTCCATTCCCTCCTTATAGCTTCCTTTGGCAAGCCCTTTGCCATTACCAAAAGGAGGCCAGTTAAAAAGATATTGATCCACTAAAAGCCCTCCGGCACCCTTTATATCTCCCATCAAAGCGGAGTTATCAAACCAGCTTGTTTCAGATATATTTGTAACTTCGACACTTTTTATCGCACCGAAATCCTTCATCTTTCTTACCTCGTCAGGCATAAAAAGAGCTCTTGCCGGAGAGTATGAAAATATACCCATAGACGCAAGTGCTCCCAGCCCAATACCTGCTGCACCGCCTTTTATAAAATCTCTTCTAGCTTCATTTGTCATAGAATATCCTTTATTTAAATATAGTAAGCACATTGCCCACAGTAGGCGCTAAAAATACTACGATAAAGTATATTATCGCACCTATAATTACGCCTATTAGCATACCCAGCAACGCGTTTTTATTTCCAAAGTCATCAAGATGCTCTTTTTCCTCTTCGCGTTTTCCGTCAAGCTTCCATCCCGGCCATCCATCCATAAACCAGTAGTTTATAAGCATCACATTGATAAACCATATCATAGGAATCATCGGGAATTGTTGCGGATGAGAAAATCCTTTTTGAGTTCCTAAAAGAAAGTGCGAAATTTGATAATATACATAATAAAGTATCACTGCCGCAACTATCGTAATCATTGTTCTCAATAGGATATTTACGGGCTTTGAAAATTGATTAACTCCGTTATTGCAATAAAATTTTAAAAACAGCACCGGAACCAACCAAAATATCGCTATCTCGCCCACATGCAGCCATCTCCAATCAGGCGCATAAAGCCTTCTGTCGCCTCTAATATGCTCTCCCCAAATTAACTCTTGAAGGTAATAGAAGAAAAAAGCTATACAAAACGCCATAGCGATAATTCCGATAAAGGCTGCCGCTCTTCTCGTCCAATCGGTTCTAATTAGATTAAAAGGGTATCTCTCCCAAATAGTCTCATATACCCACACCATAACGGTACAACACATAATCCAAGCGATATTAAAATTTCCATGCACGGTATCGGCAAAATTATGCCACCATGGTGGAGTAATAGAAGTGTATTTTTGCCAAGGATCGAATAAAATTCCCATCTGAGAATGAAAAAATACAAAATATACTATAAAGCTCATTAAAAAGGTCAAAACAAATACGCTAAATCCTTTTACAGGCTGTTTTAGCCTCTCCCATGGCGAGTTTTCGGACGCTACAACCCAAGATGGCCCAATCCAAGATGCAATAGCGGCAAACATCAAAATAGCTTGAGCCGCATACTCCAAAGCGTAAAAATCAGTTATGCCAAGCTCGGCTAGACGCCTAGGGCTAAAATAAGATATTGCAAGCTCACCCATAATAAATTCGAAAAATACTTTTAAAAATACAAAAAAGGTAAAAAATACGATTATCGTAAAAATTATTCCCTTTTTGATAGGATTTGCCTTATATAACCACTCCTTTTTAAAGGGCCAAAAATCAAATAGATAAGCAACCCATATCATAACAACAAGTAGCCATCTGCACCACATATACCCCACATAAGGGGTATACATCCTCATTAGCCCCCTTGGATCTTGAAATATCCACCATGATGCGTAAAAGATCACAAAGATGAACAAACTATTTAAAAGCACGGATTTTACCGGACCGTATCTTCTAACAAGCCTACGTTCTTCCAAGTAAAGTCTATCTACAGAATCGCTCATTACTCACCTCCTAATGTGATTTCTTTACATAAGGCATTATAGGGAAAGAGTGTATCGGATTTGTCTTAGTGCGTAGGCTTAAATTTTAAGATTGTCTCAAAAGAGTTTCTATTTAGGAAGTTTTATTGTAAAAAGTGCTCCATCTTTTAAATTTTGCACTTCAAGCTTTCCTTTGCAGTGATCTTCTATAATAATTCTTGACATATATAGACCAAGTCCGGTGCCGTTTTTATCGTTTTTAGTAGAAAAATAGAGATCAAAAATTTTATCTATTATCTCTTCGTTCACACCTCCTGCATTATCCTTTATACCAAGGCAAAAAAAATCTTTATCTCGGCATGTTGTAATCTCAATTATAGGGTTTTCTATCTTTCTTTCCAGAAGCGCATCTTGAGAATTTTTAATAAGATTTAAAATAACTTGCGCCACTTCGTTTTTATACGTCATTATCGGTTTATCGCACTTATAATTTGTATAGATTTTAATTTTATGCGTATACAAAATAGCTTTTACCATATTTATTGCCATGTTTGAAAGCTCTTCTAGAGTAGTAGTCTCTTTCGCTTTTGTAGGTTTAAAAAAATTTCTAAAATCATCGATAGTATTTGATAGATGCTTGGCATACTCCTCTATCTTTCCAATCTCGCCCAAAAACTCATCTTTTTTAAAACTATCAAGCATCAAACTCGCGGATAAAAAAGACGTGGTCGCGGAAATAGCAGATAGTGGCTGTCTCCATTGATGAGCTATCATATTTAGCATCTCTCCCATCTGAACTAACCTCGATTGATACTGCAGCTGTTCATCTTGCTGCCTAATGACCCTTAGTTGATTTTCAACTTCGCAATTTAGTGTCTTATTAAGGCGCTTTATCTTTAATTTACTCTCTTTTAGTTTTTTCTCAACCAAAACTTGCTCCGTAATATCAACCACTATCCACAAAACTTCTTTTTTGCTAGTTATAGAGTCTCCTGAAATTCTAAGCCATATTGTCTTTCCGCTCTTATGTCTGAATTCATAGTTTAGATATAAGGCCTGATTTTTTCTAACTTTATTAAAACCGATTTCCGCAAAATGAAGATATTTTTTCTCGCTTACATGCACTACTCTTGCAGACTTACCTATTATCTCGTTATATTCATATCCAAAAATTCTACAAAACGTCTCATTGCACTCTAAGATATTCCTATTCTTATCTACTATAAAAATTCCAACCCCGGAATTAAAAAATATCTTATCCAATCTCTCATAATTTTGCTCTATGTCTAGTATTGGCATTTTATCTTATATCCTTGAGAGTATATATTCTCTATCAGTTGATAATCCACTTTTTTATTAAAGCGAGATATGATATTTCTTATACGCTTATTATCGCAAATATCATCATTAAATAGTCTATTTTCTATATCCTCGCTTGCTGCAACCCTCTCTTTACAGCTTAAAAGCATTTTAAGAAGTTCAATTTCATTTTTGGTAAGTCTAATCGATCTATTATCTTTTAACAAATTTAATCCCTCACTATCCCATACAAATCCGTTGTCTAAGCAAATTAAATTTTTTTGTTTCATATCATCGGAATTAATTATCTTTTCTAAAACATTTAGCAGATCTGATATCAAAAAAGGCTTTAAAATATAACCATCCACACCTATTTCGATGGCCTTAGTAAAATATGCAGTATCGTCATACGCTGAAAATATGATGCTTTTTGTAGCAGGATTGATATTTTTAATAGTCTCAAGCATCTCAAGACCGTTTATACCAGACATATTTATATCGGTAAAAACTATATCAGGACTATGTTTTTTAAACTCTTTTAGCCCATCATAGCTATTATTACACTCTACTACACTATTAAAAAATAGTTTTAAAATTTTAGCAGTTTGGACTCTAACTTCATCGTCATCCTCTACATACAAGGCTGTCATAGGGTAGGTTTTAGTTTTAATATGTTCTATATCCATATAAACCTCTTGATTATCTTTTTAACCGACAATTATAACCAATTTATGATATTAAAGTTTTTTATAAAAGTAGTATTATATTCTATATTATATATCTAAACCCATCTTCTTTTTAAATTTGGCGATAGTTTGGACAATACATCATACTCTATGGTGTTAAAAAACTTGGCAAATTCTCTTGCATCCTCAAATACACAAATCTTATCTCCTGAGTCTTCACAGCTAAAGCTATCCATAGACATCTTGCCAAGCATTTTTTTGCCATTTGGCAAGATTAGCTCTCCTTCTCCATCATACCTTAAAAGTCCGTCCGCATAGCCTAAATCATAAGTTGCCACTACCATATTCCGATCTGCGCAAAATTTAGCTCCATATCCTACGCATTGACCCTTTTTGAGCTCCCTTCTGCTAATTCTATTGGCCCAAAGCTCCATTACTCTCTCAAGATTTAAACTATCATCAAACTGAGCATACCCATATTGAGCTATTCCGATTCTCATATACTCGTTTTTAAGCTCTTTAAACCTCTCAAGACCGGCAGAATTATGCGAATGAAAAATCAGATCATCTTGATTTAGTCCGCTATATTTTAGAATTTTTTCTTTTGCAATTTTAAAATTCTCTCTTTGCACAAAATAATCACTATTTAGCTCATCTGCAGAACGAAAATGCGTATATGCGCCTAAAATCTTAAGCGAATTTTGCTTAGCTATCCTGCAAGCAGCCTCGATTTCATCAAGTATTATGCCATTTCTGTGCATCAAAGTATCTATAGCCAAATGAATTTTAGTGCCACTTTTAAACGCTTGCAAATTCGAAAGCTCATTAACCGCATAAATAAATCTATCGCTCTCGTTTCCATTTGGCAAATGAGAAAGTATTAGAATTTGATCAAAAAAACCATCTAACTCATTAGCTTCGCGTTCATCTTTAACCGCTGTAAATTTGATCCCAAATTTACTAGCCTCTTTTGCTATAAATTTTGCACCGTGTCCGTAGGCATTATCCTTAAGAACGAGTATAACGCGCTCTTTGCCGCCAGCTTTGGAGCAAATTTTAGAAAGGTTATTTAGATACGCAGCGCGATTTAATAAAATTTCAGACATTAAATTTCACACCATAAGCTTCATAAACATCAGGTAAAAGCTTGCGCACGCTGTAGTCATAAGCATAAAATTTCGCATATATGGCTTTTAAATCGCCCTTTTCGCACTTGCTAAAATCAAACACATCAGTGCCCTCTATCTTTGGCACCTGAGCGTCAAGCTCGGCAAAAAACTCGCTTCTTGCTTTTAAAATCGCCTCTATCTTAGACTTTACTACTTCACTTTTTTCTTGCATATTATCTCTCCGTTATGATCTTTGCTTTGCCGCTTTCAAGCCTTACGTAAAGCTCTTTTTTACCGCTAAATTTATGCGAAGGAGCGCTGTAATCCTCATGAAAAACGACTCTATAAATTTTTAAATTTTGCTCATTTGGATATGGGGTGACTGCAAAATTTGAGAATTTTATCTCTTTTTGCTCGTTTTTGGCAAAAATTCTCTTTTTAAATTTGACAAATTCGCCAAAGTTCATCCCGTCAAACCGCACAAAATCCTTAGAATAAAATTTCAGATACTTATCTATGTCGTTTTTTCTCCAAGCGCTTTTCCACTTAAACACAAAAGCCATCACAAAAGCGATATCATCATCATTTGCAAGCGTGTCATGCCTCTCGTCTATAAGAACCAAACCGTTATCTTCTATAACCTTGCCGAATTTTAAAAGCCTATCGTTATCCATCGCTACGCAGCCTCTGGTTCTAACTTCATTATCGCGCCTACCATCCATCGGAAAGCCGTGTATCCAGATACCGCTGCCAGTTTTTTTAGAAATTTTATCAAGCAAATTCGGATACGAAAGCTCAAACGCAAGCGGCCCGTAGTAGCGGTCAGGCGGAGTAAATCGGCTAGTTATGTCATATAAGCCAACAGGGGTTTTCAAATCGCCCTCTTTTTGCTTATCGCCCTTTTTGCCCGTAATTACATTTTGAGTAAATTTCTCTGCCAAAACGCCATCTTCGTAAAAAAATGTCCGCATATCTTTAGTGTATTTATTTACAGTTATTATCGTAGTTTTTGCTTCATAGTAGCCAAATTTCAGATCCTTGCCGACAAATTTATCCTTCCAGTAGCTAATCTCTTTTAAATTTTCAGTGTTTGCGAAGGCAAAAACAGCTAGCATGCAATATATAAATAATTTTTTCAAACAAAACCCTATCAAGTCATAATAAAAAGCCCAATTATAGCACAGCGAGTTTAAATTTGAAAAAATATATTTTCTGATATAATTTCATATTTGTTAATAAATTTTTGAGAAAAGGAAACACATGAAAAAAACGTTATCAGCCTTGGCTTTAGTTGCGACTTTTTGCGCGGCAAATGCGGCAGACATTGAGGTTTCAAACGCTTTTGCAAAAGCCACTCCTCCGCACGTGAAAAATAGCGCTGCATTTATGGATATCAAAAATAATACCGATAAAGCCGTAAAGCTTATAGCAGCCAGCTCAAATATCTCAAAAACAGCCGAGCTGCACACTCATAAGCACGCAGACGGCATGATGCAGATGATTCAGGTTGATGATATAGAAATTCCTGCTAAAAGCGAAGTGAGCTTAAAACCGGGTGGGCTTCACGTGATGTTTATGAATATATTTGCACCTGTTAAAGAAGGCGATAAGATAGACGTGACGCTTGAATTTGACAACGGCTCAAAAATCGAACTTAAAGACGTAGTCGCTAAGCCGGTCATGAAAAAAGAAAGCATGCATAAGCACTAAGATGAATAAACAAATCATAGCCGCACTTATCTTTGCCGTAGCCTTTATCGCGGGCGGATTTTATGTGTTTAGCGAGAAGTCATCAAGCCAAGAGAGCGAATTTGCAGAGGTTGATACGAATTTAACTCCGCTTGAGTGCGATATGAACGCAAATTTTTCATGTCCGGTTAAATTTAAAGGCAAAACCGTAAATTTCAGCCTCTCTCCAAGGCCGGTTTACGTGATGCAGCCTGTTTCCATGTGGATAGAGGGTCTTAATGAGCTAAATTTCAAAGAACCGAGTCTAGAAATTCACGGCGTAAATATGGAAATGGGTGTGATAAAAGCCAAGCTTGAAAAAAGAGATAACGAATACAAAGCCGATGTCGTGCTAAGTGCTTGCGTCATAAGCCTTATGAGATATAGGTTTGAAGTGCTTGACGGCGGCAAAAAAACAGGGCTTTATATAGACTTTGATCTAAAACAATAAGGAGCCAAAATGAAGCTTTTTTCTTCGATCGTCGTGTTTATCATGATAATTTCCGCCGGAGTCTTTCTAGGGCTTAAATATGCAAACGGCGGAGTTTATAACTTTAGCGCTAAGAGCATAAACGGCGATGTGACGTTAAAAAGCTTTGATGGCAAGTACAAAATCATCTATTTTGGATTTGGCTCCTGTCCTGACGTCTGCCCTGCTACTCTTGGGCTCGTTAGCAGCGTGCTTGGCGAGCTTAAAAGAGATGATATCATAGTGCTTTTTATCACGCTTGATCCTGAGCGCGATACGCCTGAGACGATGGATGAATACGCTAAATACTTCTATCCGAACTCATATGGTTTAGTAGTGGATAATCTAAAAAAAGTTACCGCTACCTACGGAGCCAAATACAAAAAGATAAGGCTTGAAAAATCAGCCATGGACTACTCCGTAGCTCACAGCTCGTCTATATATCTGCTTGATAAAAAGGGTAAGTTGGTAAGTGAAGTTTCAAATTTAACGATAGAAAATATAAGAGATAGTATCAAAGAGCTGGTAAAAAACTAATAATCCTCATCGTGCATTTCATACGCGATAACATAGATGAGGCCGATCGTCAAAACGATAAGAAAAGTAGCCAAGATAATTGATGTCAAAATACAAATCCTTTATATTTAGTCTTATGATTATACAAAATCAAGTTATAAATTCTAATAAATTTACTATTGTCGTTAAAAATACCATTAGCCTTTATTATCTTTTTAAAGTATTTTAAAAAGTATAGAACAATCAAATTTCTTATAATAAAGAATTTTTATATAGTATATTAATTTTAGCTTTTTAAATTTAATTAAATTTAAAACAAAAGCAAGATAAAATTTCAATATTAAAAATTCTATATTAATAACTATTAAATAATATATATAGAATTAAAAAATAAGAAAGACAATGAGATTTGAGATACTAAAAGCCATATCAGGCATATCTTTATCCGACTACATAAATTTAAAAAATATTCACTGTTTTTACAATTCAAAACTTAAAACAAATTCACACAAAAAGGAGATCAAATGCTTGGCGTTATCATCGGTTCGGCAGTGCTATTTATCGTCGGTTGGGCGATTATCAAGGGTAAATACGCACCGCTTACGCTGTTTTTATCGGGCGTATTTATGCTTATTTGCTCTATAGTTCTTCAAACGGGCAAATTTATGCCTAAAAAGGCCACGCCTACGGGCAACGAGTACCTAGACATCGTAGAGTACATCCGCTATATGTTTTCAGACCGCATGGCTGATCTTGGGCTTCTTATCATGTTTATGGTCGGTTTTGCCACTTACATGACGCATATCGGAGCAAACAGTGCTTTCGTCTCGCTTACCACGGGAAGGCTATCAAAGATCAAAAGCCCCTATTTTATGATATTTGTCGCATTTGCCATAGCAAAGCTCATAAGCATGGTCATCACAAGTGCCGCAGGTCTTGGCGTGCTTTGCCTTGCGCTTCTTGGACCTATCCTAATCTCGCTTGGGTTAAACAAACTCACAGTAGGCTCGATCTGCTGCATGTCAGGTGCCGCTTCGATGGTGCTCATAGGCGCTTCAACCGCTGCTTCGGCTAAAGCCACTTCGCTTTCGCTGCTTGATTATGTCTTTTTGTACAAAATTCCGGCCGCGCTTCCAACCTCTATCGTTATCGGCATAGCGCTAGTTTTTTGGAATAGATACTTGGATAAAAAAGAGGGCTGGGTATGCAGCGAGCATGTCGGAGAGAGCATAGAATTTGACGAAGCTACAAAGCCACCTACTGCGACCGCACCTAAAATTTATGCGATTTTGCCGTTTTTACCGATGATTTTAGTGGTTGTCTTTTCAGAATACTGCCTCAAATCAATCAAACTAAACATCTCAGCCATCATCCTACTCTCAGTCATCATCGCGATGTGCTTTGAGACTATCAGGCATGGATTTAAATTTGAGCCGCTAGCAGAGGGGCTAAAAGTCTTTTTGCAAGCCATGGGGCGCAGTTTAAGCGGAGTGGTTGCTCTCATCATCGCAGCAGGAGTCTTTGCTCAAGGATTTAAATCCCTTGGCATGCTTGATAGCATTGTAAGTCTTGCAAATACGCTTGGGCTTGGAGGATTTGGCATGTCGGTCGTGTTTGTGCTCATCACAACCGTGGTCGCCATTATCGCAGGCTCAAACGGAGCTAGCTTTTATCCTCTTGTCGAGCTTGCACCGCAAATCGCAACCAAATTAAACGTAAGCTCGGTGATGCTAGTTCTTCCTATGCATCAAGCCTCAACCATCGCGCGTCCGCTCTCGCCTGTCGCAGGTGTGGTCGTAGCCATCGCAGGTATGCTTAAGTGCAACCCGCTAAGCCTCGTGAAACGCTGCTCGGTCCCTGCGATACTAGGACTTATCAGCCATCATATATTTGTATTTCTACTTGTGCTTTAAGGAGTGGTCATGGAGGCGCAAACTCTTCCGCAATGGAGCTTTGATGATGCTTATGTTGATTTTGAGCATGAGAATTTTACCGGCTCGCTAAAAAGAGCTGAAGATGTGCTGAGTAAGGCTTGCGATTTAGTTAAAACCGGCAAATTTTCGGCTAAAGAGCTTGCCGCGCTTTATGAAGAGGGCTTTGATAAGCTCTCATCTTTAAAGGCGTTTTGTCGCTGCAAGATGAGCGAAAATACAAAAGATGAGCGAGTAGCCGTCGTAGAAGCAAAAATTCAAAGCCAGCTCTCAAAGCTAGAGCTTATAAAGCAAGCAATGCTAGCCAAATTTGAAGAGTTAAGCGAGGATGAGTGGGAAAAATTTGGGCTTTCGCACTGGAAATTTTACTACAAAGAGCAAAAAAACAGCCGGAGTAAAAATTTAAAAAACAAAGAAATTTTTGCCGAGCTTGAGCAAAGCAGTTTTACTCCGATTTATGCGATTTTTACGCATTTAAACAACCTCATCGATATCAAGGCACAAGATAGCCTTGGCGAAGTAAAAAACTATAGCTTTGCAAAGTGCGGAGGCATTTTAAAGGGCTCTCCGGATAGCGTGCTTCGCGAAAATGTCTTTAATGAGCTTAGCAAACACTACGAAAAGCACGCGCCGATTTACGTGGATGCCTTAAATATGCTGCACGGATTTAGACAGGCTAAATTTAAAGAGGCAAAATGCGATATATTCTTACCGAGTTTTGAGCAAAATAAAATCAGCCACGACGCGATAGATGCGATGCACTCGGCACTCCAAAAGCGAGTTAGCAAGATAAGAGAGGCGGTAACTTTAAGAGCGCCATATCTTGGCAAAGAACGCATAAGTGCGTGCGATCTGCTTGCGCCTTCGCCGTTTTCTGCTAAAGCACAAATTCCGTATCATCAAGCCATATCCACGATAAAATCGGCTTTAAGTGAAGTTAGCGAAGAAATTTCAGGCTTTATAGATCTTATGCTTAAAAATCGCTGGATAGAGGCAAGCACGAGAGAGAACAAAGCTGCAGGTGCGTTTTATACTAGATTTAACGAGCTTAAGCAGGCTAGAGTATTTTCTACATACATGGGCACCGAGGCGCACATGATACAGCAAGCTCACGAGCTTGGTCATGCGTGGCACTACTGGATAATGCGCGATATGCCAAGTATCCAAACTGAATTTCCAATGAGCCTAGCCGAGGTTGCAAGCACTTTTAACGAAGCGGTTTTAAGAGAGTATCTTAAGAAAAATGCCGATAAAAATTCGCTCTTTAATATCCTTTGGCAAGAGCTTAAATCAGCAGCAAATTTCATGCTTCACATTCCTGTTAGGTATAGCTTTGAGACCGAATTTATCAAAGCTAGAAGCAGCGGCTTAGTAACGCCAAAAGAGACAAACGAGATGATGAAAAACGCTTGGCAAAAGTGGTATGCCGGTAGCACGCAAGATACGGAAGAGTTTTTGCCATACTTTAAGCTGCATTTTTACAAAACCGATCAATACATCTATAACTACCCTTACACGGTCGGCTATCTGTTATCGCAGTTTTTGATAGAAAAATTTAGAGCTAAAGAGCCAAATTTCTTTGAAATTTACAAAGCGTTTTTAAGAGATACCGGCTCAATGAGTGTCGATGATATCATCAAAAAGCACTTTAAAAAAGATATCAAAAAAAGTGAATTTTGGCTTGAGTGTATCGATGGCGCGCTTGGTTATGTGGAAGAATTTAAGGCAATGAGCAAAAAGAGAAGTCAAAATTTAAGTTAGATACTCAGAATAAGAAATCATAAATAAGTGGTAAATTTAACTTTGCCACTTATATCCCAAATGATTTAAGCCGAATTTACCTGAAATTTTGACACTTATCATACTATCTTTTAAATTCAATCTTAAAATATCAATTTAAAAAATATTTTTATTATTTAAAGCCATTTTTAACTCTTTATTAAGTCTTTTAAATGTATATTTTTATTATATTTACTTATCTAATCAAGGAGGCTCAATGCAAGAGGCAAGAGATACAAAAAAGCTGATTATCGGCACTATAGCTTTGATAGCGGCTATCGTTTTCTTTGGTGGATTTACCAAGGATATTGCAGGTGGAATTTTTGACTTTAGCAAGCTAACAGGTCAATTCCCGGAGTGGTTTAAAACCTCAGGCGGAACCAGCGCAAAAGGCGGATTTTTATTTGCATTAAGCCTTGTTCCTAGCGTCATGCTGGCACTTGGATTTGTTGCGATATTTGAAAGATACTACGCGCTATATGCGGCTTCAGCTTGGCTTACTCCTGTTTTAAGACCTATGATGGGCATTCCCGGAGCTTGCTCCATATCGCTCATGGCTAGCACTCAAAGCACCGATGCGGGTAGCTCTACCGCAAAATTTTTGCGCCAAGAGGGCAGGATGACTCACAAAGAGCTTTTGATATTTGCGGCGTTTCAGTTTAGCGCAGGAGCTATGATCACAAATTTCTTGGCATCTTTTGCACCGCTACTTATCATACCTGATAAAAACGGGGCTTTAGCGCCTGTTTCTATCGCGCTTTGCTTAGGCATAATCTTTGTTTTTAAAGTTTTTGGTGCAAATTTAATGAGACTTTATGTCAAAAAATTCGTAAAAGATGACGAGGTTGAAGTATGAGTGATAAAACAAATAACAAACTACTAACTGACGTATTTGTAGAGGGCGCAAGAAAAGGCTGGGATATCGCTATCCATAACACTATCCCAAACGTTTTGATGGCGTTTGTGATCATCTACATCTTAAACGTATCAGGCGCGCTTAAAATCATAGGAAACTATCTTGGCTTCATCATGGTGCCGCTTGGGCTTCCGGGCGAGTCCATAGCTGTATTTATGGCTGCGTTTTTAAGCTGGGGCGGCTCTGCGGGCGTGCTTGTAGCGCTTGTGCAAAACGGCACATTAACAGCAGGCGATATAGCGGTGCTACTTCCGGGGATGGCGCTTGTAGGCTCAACAGTTCAGTACATGGGTAGAGTTTTAGGAGTGCTTGGAATTCCCGGAAGACACTATCTGGTTCTTTTTGGAATTTGTATACTAAACGCCTATCTTGCGATGCTTGTTATGAGCATGATCGTCTAGAAAGGAGCTATCATGAGACAAGAGGAGTTGCCTAAATTTTTAGAAGAGCTTAAGCAGCTAACCGAGATAGAAAGCCCTACTTCGCATATAGAGGGCGTAAATTCGGTCGCAAAATGGTTCATAGCTAAAGCAAATTCGCTTGGATTAAAACATAAGATAATCAAGCTTAACACTGACAAGGTGGCTGATTGTTTGCTGATATCAAACAACCCCAAAGCGCAAAATTTCGACATACTTTTTGTGGGGCATATGGATACCGTCTTTCCTGTAGGCTGGGGCAAAGATGTGCCTTTTAAAGAAAATGACGGCAAGATAAACGCACTTGGAGTTATAGACGATAAGGCGGGAGCTTTGCTGTCTTTATATGTCATAAAAGATCTTGATCTAAGCAAGCTTAACGTAGCTGTCTTTTTGAACTCCCACGAAGAGACGGGTTCAAATTTCACGAAAGATCAGATAAGAGAGTATGCCAAAAAGTCAAAATACTGCCTTGTAATGGAGCCTGCTAGAGAAGATGGTTCGATGGTAGCAACTAGAAAAGGCATGATAGCTTATACTATAGAATTTCACGGAGTCTCGGCTCACGCGGGCAATCACCCTGAAAGAGGTCGCTCTGCGGTAGTTGAGGCGGCAAATTTTATAGTGGAGCTCTCAAAATTAACCGACTTTAAAGCCGGACATACCTTTAACGCCATAATGACAAACGGCGGAACGGCTCAAAACGTCGTGCCTGACTTCGCTTCGGTAAATTTCGAGATGAGGTATAAATTCGCCTCTTCGGTTGAGTTTTGCAAGAAGAAGTTGGATGAAATTTTAAGCAAGTCTTTTGTCGAAGGTGTAACGCATAAAAAAATTCTAACAAACGAAGAAGGTCCGATGATAGATGAGGCAAATTTGCCAAAGATCAAAGCAGTATTTGACGAGGTTGCAAAAGAAAGCGGAGTCAAAGTAAGCTGGGTCGATGCGGGCGGATTAAGCGACGGAAACATCGCATCTTCGGCAGGTTGCCCTACCATAGACGGACTTGGACCGACAGGCGGTAACATGCACTCAAAGAGCGAATATCTAGTCGTAGACTCAATCGTACCAAAGTGCAATTTAATCCTAGACGTCATCAAAAAGATAGTATAAACTCACTTTTAGTAAAAGGGCTAAAACTAAACGCTCTTTTACTAAATTTCTTATATCCTACGAAAATAATTAATAATTAATAATACAATATGTATAATATAATTAGTAATGTTTTAATATGCTATATATAAAATAAAAGAAGTTTAAATTTATTTTTGGAACTATTTAGTGAAAAGTTACAGTGAAATTAAAGATTTATCACAATATATAAAAGCTTCATTTTATTTCTGGTTAATTCTTGCAGGTTTTGTTATACATGCAACATTTGAGTTTATTTTTATATATAGCGGAAACAAACTAATGATGTTTTATAATATAATAAGCATAGCTGTTTTTGGCGGGGCTTTAAAATTTTTACACAAACATCAGAAGATAGCCCTGCTCGCTTGCTGCACAGAAGCGACTATATTTTTAACAATTGCTACTATAAACCTTGGCTGGTCCGCAGGCTTTCAAGCATGGTTTGTTCCATTTATCTTTCTTTCTATAACAGTTCCATTTAAAAAACGCGGTATATTTTATGCTTTAGGAATTATTCAATCAATAATATACATATATCTATATTTTTCAACTAATCTAAAAATTTCAATATTTCAAATAAATTCAATCGATGATTTTCTAACAAGATTTAATATAATTGTCGCATTTATGCTTATATTTTTTATAGAACGAGTACTTCAAATTTCAAAGGCGATGGAAGTAATTTTCCTGCAAAAAGAAATTCATGAGATGGAAAATATTGCCAACATAGACGAACTGACTGGACTTATAACCAGACGTCAAATGAATGACATTTTAAACAAGATAGATATGTCGCTTAAAAAGGACAGTGGTAATTTTTACTTGATTTTTGGAGATATTGATCATTTTAAAGTCGTAAATGATACTTATGGGCACAAATGCGGAGATGTAGCTTTAGCTGAAATTTCTGCAATATTAAAAAATGAATGCAGAAGCAACGATATAGTTTCTCGCTGGGGAGGAGAAGAATTTTTGATCCTTCTTCAAAGTGATAGAGTTGGTGAGAAACTAAATAAAAATAAAGTCGAAAAAATTTTAAATCGTATTCGAAAAAAAGTGGAAGAGAAAGTTATAGAATATAATGATATAAAATTTTCTGTAACTATTACTTTTGGTGGTGTTTGCTCTGCTAATTTTAGCAATATATCAAATATGATCCATGCAGCCGATAAACAAATGTACATAGGCAAGAAAAACGGAAGAAATCAAGTTGTAATAAAATAATTAATACTTTAATAATAGCAACTATATTGTTTTGCTTAGAATCTTCTTCGTTTGTACAAAAACTACGACCTTGTCCAAAAAACTGTGTAAATGCTTTCTTTTAATTTATCAAAAAGAAACCCTTTTGTCAAATAGTATAGCAAATTGATTAACGGCAAGAGGCCAATTCCTTATAGGCATAGTCCACCTTTTACTCGCATTGCGTATCGTAAGATACATCACTTTATATATCGAATCATCATCCGGAAAGCTTGATTTATTGCGAGTGATTTTTCTTAAGCTGAAGTTTAACGATTCAATCGCATTCGTAGTATAAATAGCTTTTCGGATTTCTTCAGGATAATTAAAAAACTCACTTAGCTCATTCCAATTCCTCTGCCAAGCAGCTTTAATCATCGGATACTTCTCATCCCATTTCTTTCCAAAATCTTCAAGAGCTTCGGCTCCGGCCTTTTCATTTATAGCTGAATATACTTCTTTCAAGTCTTTGCATACAGCTTTAAGGTCTTTGTAAGAAACAAATTTGGTAGAGCTTCTAACCATATGAACTATGCAATGCTGTATATGAGTATCCGGAAATACTGCTTTTACCGCTTCAGGAAATCCGGTAAGCCCATCCATGCAGGCTATAAGAATATCTTCAGTCCCTCGGTTCTTTATCTCACTAAGAACTCCCATCCAAAATTTTGCTCCTTCTGTATTAGATAGCCAAAGCCCTAATACCTCTTTTTTGCCTTCCCAATTGATTGCCAAAGCTACATATAAGGCTTTATTGACGTTTTTTCCGTCTTGACGGCAATTAACACGTAAAGCATCTAGAAATAAAATAGGGTATGATTTATCTAGCGGACGGTTTTGCCATTCTCTGACATCCATCATTACTGATTCCGTTACATTCGAAATAAGTTCCGCTGAAACATTTACACCATACACTTCCTGTAAGTGTCGCTGAATGTCACGGCAACTCATACCGTATGAATACATCGAAATAATCTGATCGTTGAACAATGGACTTCGTTTCTCATGCTTAGGAATAATAACAGGCTCGAATGTACTGTTTCTGTCTCGCGGTACATGTATATCAGTAGTACTGTTATCATCCAAAATTACACTCTTCTCAGTATAACCGTTACGGCTGTTACCGGTGTTGTCCCCTGCATTGTCGTGCTTTCTGTAACCAAGATGCTCATCCATTTCGGCTTCCAACACCCGCTCATAGAACCTACTCGTAAGCTGTCTCAAAAGCCCATCACTACCGGTAAGTTCGTCTTTTGTCATCCCATGAAAATCTAGCTTGTCAAGCATCAAATCGATTACATCTTTTTCTTTTTTCTTTCTTTTGGCTGTCATAATATTTCTCCTAGTATATCATTTTTCAGCCATTTACACAATTTATTTTATAGGGCCAAATTTTCTTTCTATAATTTTCTACTGCCAATAGTCGTTTTGTTTTTTGTTATTTAATCTTATAAACTAATTTCATATTGACTATTTGTCGTCATCTTTGTATGAACCTCACTCACTACTTCTGGCAATTCATTTTGCAAATAGTCTTTTACAATAGGTATCTTTTTTATGATGCTTGAAAAGAAATTGATTATTTTGGTTTTAAAATACCTTAGAGCACTTATTTCTTTACTTTGAGAGACAATAATTTGATTCAAATCTTTTTTCTCATTTTCTAATTTCTTGTTTTGCTTAGAAAGTTCTAAATTTCTATCCTTGTAGACTACAAGCTCACGCTCTAAGTTATCTGCTTGTATCGCTTTTTCCTCGAGTGGCTTTATTTTCTCTTGAAGTTTTACTATTTTCTCATCTTTCTGTTCTACTTCACTATTTAAGAATTTTAATCTAAGTCTAGTCGCAGCTCCTTCACCCTCTATTTCATTCTTTTCTTTTGTTAAAACGTCTATTTGTTTGAATTTTTCCCTAATCTCATCTGTACTACCAAATTCTTCCTCGTTTGTTTTTATTATGCTCTCTAATTTTTCTATTTTTTGTTTTTGCTCATTAATTAAACTATCTTGATTCAGTAAATTTGAATTTTCTTGAGCGAGTTGATTGTTTGTAGTTTTTAGCTTGTCATTAATTTCTAACAAATCTTTTTTTTCTTGAAGTATTTCACTATTTTTTAAAAGTTGGGCAGTTAATTCATTTATCTGCTCTTTTAACTCGGTTTCTGAAACAATATAGATTCTACCTTGGAAAATTTGGAACACTTGTTTTCTTGTATGATTCCATTGTTAAAAATAATAACCTGAAATCTCGGTATGAGTGGTTATTAATTTTAGTTTTTTAAAATTATAAAGCCCCTGCTTGTTTTCTAAGTGTTGAACACTGTGTTAAAGATTTTAGGGGCTTTATAGGTATAAAGTCTGATTAAAAATCTTAGTGTATTAACACTGAATACAAGAAAAGATTATACCTAATTTTTATTAAAGGGGGCGATTATGAAAAAAGATTTTTTTGTAGGTGCTGACGTTTCTAAAGATAAGGTTGATTTTTGTTTTTTAACTTCGGACGAATCTAAAAAACCTAAATTTATTTCACTTCCTAACGATTATAACGTTATTGAAGCTTATTTTAAATCTTTTACTTCTGATAATATTACGGTAGTTTTAGAATATACAAATAACTATCATATTATATTGCAAAGAGTCTTAAACGACTTGGGTATTAAATATTCTCTTTTAAATCCTGAAAAAACAAGTTATTTCTTAAAGCATTTAAACTCTAAAAAAACAGATATAGCAGATTCTTACGGCTTGGCTCTTTATTGTAGGATATTTTCATCTGAGTTAAATCCTACAACTTATAATAAAGAGTATAATTTAATAAAGAGTTATAATTCTGCTATATCTCTTCTCGTTAAAATCCAAACACAACTAAAAAACTTTAAAAAATCTCAAAATCTTGTGAGCGATAATCAATTAAATGAAATCATCACAACTCTTACTAATCAAGTAATGCAATTACAGAAGAAACTTAAATTAATGGCTTATGAGATTTTAAAATCTTTTGTTCCAAATTGCGATGAAATTATAAAAGCTAATAAGGGCTTCGGTGTGGATTTGGCGATATCTTTATTTCCGAATCTACACTTTAACCGAGATAAAACCGCAAAGCAATTTATATCGTTTCTTGGTTTATCTCCTCGCATTTATGAAAGCGGAATATCGGTTAAAAAATCTAAGTGTATTAATAAAAAAGGTAGCTCAAGTATAAGACGTGTTTTATTCTTAGTTGCTATTGTATCTATACGTTTTAACGATAAATTCAAGCAAAAATACGAAACCCTAATAAATAAAGGCAAAAGTAAAAAAGTTGCTATTGTTGCCGTGATGTGTGCAATAGTCAGGTATTTAAAATCTTTATTTCCTTTCGATGAGTGTTTTATAAATGGCAAAAGTATTAATAAGCTCGGAGCAAATTAAGATTTTATATAGCGTTTATAAGCTTCTTTCAGTTCGTAATAATCGAATATCAAGAGAGGATATATTAAGAGATAGCGGAGTTGATAGAGGTAATTTATCACGTTTAATTCAAAACAGATATTTATTAAAATCTTTAAAAAGTGAGGTTCAAAAAAATGCTTAAATTACAAGTCCGAAGTGATAAGACTAAAGAGCAATATGGCTTTAAATTTGTAGATGTAACAAGGATTGATTATCAAACAGAGGAAGTCGCTTTTATATCAGGCTATAACGGTAATCGTCCTATATCTACCGTTCAATTTGGTTTTGAAAATACAGAATTTCGATTAGTAAATCAAGATACTAAAAATTAATTTTATTTCAAGGAGTAAGAAATGGCTAAGCAAAATCAACCGCTTACAACACCAGAGCAAGAGCAAAGAGCAAGAGAAATTTATAACGCTCTTAATCAATCTAACGATTTGTTCGAGCAAAGAATAAAGGTTATTAAAACTAAAAAAATTGAGGGCAAAGCCAAAACAGATAAAGACGGTAATCCGATAATCGATGATTTTGGCGAGATTCAAAAATGGGAAGATAGTTATGCTTTAACCTACGTTGCTATGAATACAGGCGGGGAGCATACAACTAGAATTACACAACAGCAATTTTTAGAGCTACAAGAGGGCGAAATTTATATTGCTAATGGCAAGATAGAATACAGATTATATAAGGATAATTATAATTCCACTCCTGTAATTGTATTTGATAAGTTTGTTCCAGCTATTGAACTGTTTGTAACCGCTATGTTAAAGTTCGAGGGCTTAAAAGCTTGATTTTATGGGCGTTTTGCTTTGCTGACGCCCTGCCTATCAGGTGGTATAGGCGGGACAAACACTGAAATTAAGCTTAAAAGGATAAGAGAATGAGAGAGATTAAATTTAGAGCGTGGGATAAAAAGTTAAAAAGAATTAGAAAAGTTGTTAGAATTGATTTTTCAGACCTTACAGCTGATTTATTTCATTCAACGTCTGCTAATAGTCGTTCTTATGTTCATTTAAGACGTTTTACAGATATTGAGCTCATGCAATGTACATTTTTAAGGGACAAAAACGGAGTTGAAATTTACGAGGGGGATATTATTAAAAAGACAGGAGACATTAAAACCTACTCTATTGTTTTTGATGGTGTGTTAGCCGCCTATCTTATGGATGACGGCACGGGCGGCTACGGGTTAAATCAAATGCTACTGCGGGATTTTGAGATTATCGGCAACATCTACGAAAACTCCGAGCTGTTAAATAAGGCTTAACAATGAATTACAACTTGCAAAATCTTAAAATACTTCATCAAGGAATAGACACCTTAGTTATAGGTGTTCTTTGCAGTGATAAAGATATTTTTGAAACTAAATTTAAGAGTTTTGTTAATAAGATTCGATTAGCTAAAGAATCAGCGCAAAATATTAAGGCTTTTGGCGATAAGGTTGTGAAGTCGTCATTAGGCTTAAATCACGGCGATTTTTTTATAAGCTCAAAGGGTATGGCTAATTACTTTGGATTTGTAAAAAATGATGATGTTTTCTTTTCGGTTTCCGATACTGATTTTGATACAAAAGGAATCTATCATATAAAATTACAATTCCGCTCCGTTTATCTGCTTAAATACGGTCATATCTTTTGTATGGAGCAAGTAAAAAGCTTTTTATCAAGTATATTCGATGATAAATACACTATCAAAATTTTACGCCTTGATTTATGTTCTGATGTTACAGGCATTAAATATACTCCTAGCGACTTTTTTAATTTCCGTTCTCTTAAAAAGGTAAGTAGCTATTCCGATACTGTTCTTTCAAGTAAGAGCGATGATGATTTATTAAGTGATGATGAGCAAGTAAAAGGGCTAATATCCATAAGCGATATAAACGTTAATAACTTTATGCGTTTTAATCGCTTTGAGGGTATGAGCTTTGGTAAAAGTCCTCATATGTTTAGAGTCTATGACAAAATCAAACAGATACAAAATCAAAACATCTCAAACTTAATTTTTACAAAGTGGGAGCTTAACGGATTTAACATCGAAAGGGATATATGCGTATTCCGCCACGAGGTAGAATTTGGCAGATTAATGCTTAAAAGGCTTATTCCTCTAAATACCATTGACGAGGTAAGTTTTGTATTTAATAATCTTGGCTCTTTTTGGCTTGACGGTCTTAAAATTTGTAAATGGTATGATTTAACGGACGATGAAAGGGAGCGTATAAGCTCTAATACAATACTTGCGGGTAGTGTTCGTAAAATTTATCAGCGTGCGGAGGACGATAACAACCGCTTTAAATTTTGGGATTATCTTGCTAATTGGGATAACTTAAAATTTAAACATCTAAGCAAACACGACTTTATTAAGTCAAGGGATTTAAAAAAAGCTAAAAAGGCTCTTAAAGCTTTTATATCTGCTGTTTATACAAATCTTGGTTATGAACATAACAATTTTTTACTTGTCCTTGATGAAGTTAAAAAAGATTTAGATAAGCAAGGGCTTAATCTTCACGAATACGGACTTAGTAAGCTTGCAGGCTCTTTTAACGATAACGAAAAAGTTATTAATGATAATGGCTTAGATATTATAAATCCTTATTCTAGTTTGGTTTATTTTGCTTTAGACCAGTTTATTATTGCTCTTAAAAATATTCAAAACGATGATTATAAAAAGCCTATTATAGACGCTTTAACAATTTTAAAATCTCAAAGGCTAGATAATGAATATTAATTTAAATGGTATTTTAATTCAGGTTCTCGAGGATTTTTTTAAAAACGGTGATTATAAAATTTGCGTTGATTTTAATAATCCTAAAATTAAAGAAGCTTTTTTTAAAAGGGCTGATAATGTTTTTTATCTTTCAAGTGGTCGCCATATAAAAAAAGGTTCTTGGCTATTGATAGGGTTATGAATGAATACAGATTACAAAGTTATCAAATTAATCTTTCAAAAGTTGCCGATAGCTTTGGTTATTATCTTGTTAGAGGTAATAGGTATCTCTTCGCAATTAAAGAAAATGTATTAAATTTATAGTAAAAATGTCAATTAACAAAGAAAAGTTAGCGGATTTTACCGATAAAGTAAATCCTATTGTTAAAGGTTTAGGGGCTTTGGCTTCTATTTTTTTGCCTAAGGCAAGTGTTCCGATTGTTCTAGCAAGTGAAGTTTTAGATGAAATTTCAAAAATAGACGATAAAGACGCTGAAACTGTTGTGTTAGGCTTAACAGCGACTAGTGAAGCTTTAAACGATATTGCTAATCGTGCTAAAGAGGGTCAACCGATAGACTATAAACAACTTGAGTTATTAAGTGATAACCTAAAAGTTATAGATAAGTCGCTTGATAAGTTTTATAAAGTAATTTCATAAGGAGTAAAAAATGCCAGTAGTTCTTCCTGATGACGAAAACGGTGATAATGGTGGTTGTACTAATAGCAGTACTTCTGATTTTGGTTTTAATTTTACCGCTATTAGTTTAAATGGTGATTGTGGTTCTTATTTTGATGGACAGCACGTTATCTGCACTATTGATAAGAGTGAATTTCGTGTTGCTTTTAGTTTGATGGCGCAAATTTCAAAAAGTGATTTTGGTATTTTTTACGGTCTTGTTCCTCATAGTGACGCTGATAAATCTGCTTTAAATTCAAAGCATAGCGGTGCAGATGGTCGTCAGCCACTTTATGTTTTGCCTGCTGTATATGTTATGCAAAAACCTAATTCTGCTCCGTCTGGTGGTGGTGAAAATAATAGTGGTGAAAATAGTGGTGATGTTGTTCCTTAAGGGGGTGTTATATGGCTGTTGAGAATTTTTATTCGTGGCGTATGTTTGATAAAGACGGTAATGTCGTAGCTGATGGTCTTACGCCTGATAAAAAGCACGAAGGGGATTTTTATTTAAATGATGATGGCGTTTTTGAGAATAAAGAAACTGGAGTAAGTTTAAGTGGTGATATTCAATATGTCGATGAAAATGGAGACCCTATTAATTCTAATGTTGAAATGGGCGGTATAGGTGGTGTTGACGCTACTATAACTATCATTAATAGGGGTGGTAATGCTTCTAATAGTAAGCGCGCTTTTGGCGAAATTCGTACATCATCTGGTATTGGTTCAACTCCTGCGTTCAAAGAGGCAAATAATGCTGATAAGCCTAAACTAGAAAATCCTGAGAAACCGCAGACTGATACGCCGCCACCACCTTCCTCGCCGCCTAATAATGGTTCGAGCTCCGGCGGTGGTCTTATTGGTGAAATTTCTAAACAAAACGAGATTTTAAAAAATCTTACTTCTAAGGTCGGACAGACTACGGAATTAAATAAAATTTCTCGTGGTTTGGATTCTCTTGAGCGGTCTTTTAAGCGTTCTCTTGATAATCTTGCTAAAGAGGTTGCTAAGGGGTCTGCGTCTATTGCTCGAAGTAATGAAAAAGGCGATATTTCAGCCTCTGTTAACTCTTTAAAGGGTAGCTTAGACAAACTAGCTACTGTTAAGGAGGATTTGGCTAAAATTTCTGAAAATGGTAAGGGGCTATTAGACATCGAAAAAGACCGACACGACTACGAGAAAAAGCCGCAAACGATTAAAGACCTTGACG
Organism: Campylobacter sp. RM16187; assembly: GCF_025319965.1. Lineage (NCBI taxonomy): Bacteria > Pseudomonadati > Campylobacterota > Epsilonproteobacteria > Campylobacterales > Campylobacteraceae > Campylobacter > Campylobacter sp. RM16187. The sequence continues at coordinate 446,136 of NZ_CP012549.1, read as the reverse complement.
GCCAAGATGTAGCAAATTTAAGTCCTAGGGACGCACAAACGGTTAAGAATATCACGCAAGCTAAAACGGCTACGGATACGAATAATTTCGAGCTTGATGGTAGCGATATAGATGATTTGTTCGGTAATTTGCCTGATATAACAGAGTTATTTAAATTTCCGCTTCCTGGTGAAATTGATAGAGAATTTATGAAATAAAGGAGTTTTTTTATGACAAAAGAAATTTTTAATTTAATTCTTTCTATTGTTTTTATTGTTATCGCTGTTCTTGCGTTTAATTATTTTTTTAAACTTCCTGGTCAAATTGATATGGATTTCGTTCAAGAGCAAAGGCTAAATAATGGCAAATGATAATAACGCTACACGTATATTAAAACTCGGCATTGATGAAATGTTTGAGGATTTAACCTATAACGTTGCTTATAATGAGGTTTTACAACGTCTTAAGGCAAACGGAATGGACGATGGAATACTTAAAGAGGCTATTAACAGCGGTATTACGATTATGTTTAGTTCCGCTTTAATGATTTATATTCAAAAACAAGAGGCGGTTATAGGCAAAATTTTAGCGGTTGTAATTACTTTACTTGGTGCCATTTTAGGTAATATGATGAATAAGGCCAAGGGGCTTTTGAATAAGTTTAAGAAAGGTGTTAAGGTTGGAATGCTTGCTAATGTGCTTGGTATTTCTACTGAAGCTAAAGCAAATTTTTCAAATGCTGTGGTTAATGGTGCTAATGCCGCTTTTAATGCTCAACAAAACGCAAATCAATATTATCATCGAGCTAATGTATCTCTTCAGCAGCACGAACATTTAATGCACTCCAAAGACCAGCAATTAGCTTATGCAAAAGCTAAAGCCGACAGCTTTAACCAAACACTACTTTTTAAAATTTTAACATCTAAATTTACCGCTGCCGATAAAGAGATAATACGCAGAATTACTGGCGGAAGTGCTGAAGTTGATATTGAATCATTAAATAAAATAGCTGAGTTCATGTATGTAAAAGATGATTCGGGTAATATAACTGGGCTATCTGAGCAATTTATGACAATGCTTAATGGTTTAGGTTATTTAAATGGTAAAGATAAAAAGATAGGGGGTTAATTATGGCTTTAGATTGTGTAAATGCTTTTAATCAGGAAATGGAGGTTTTAAATACTATTAGTTCAAATCTAAAGATTATTGGTGATAAAATTCTTGAAAATAATCCTGCCGATAATAAAGCCGTTTTAGATGAAATATCCCTTAAAGTTTCTGAAAATCAAATACAACTTAAGGAAACTAATCGTCTTTTAAAACTTCTTTGTGTAGGTATTTTAGGTAAAGTTGAATAATGGTTTCTTTGTTGTGTCATTGTTGTAAGCCTGATTATATTTATGTTCCCAATTTTCTTTTAGGTCGAAATGCTTATGTTCATCAGGACGAATGTTATTTTAATAATATTCTTTATAAAAGATTTATTTATCCTATCGGCGCTACTATTGATAAGTTAGCTACTCCTACTTCTCCTTATTGGCATTCTGATTATATTTATATAACTTGTGTTTTTCATCGTTATATTGGTGATATGAATAATCTTATTGATATTCCTTTTCCCCTTTCTCCTTATGATTATATTATTATCGATTTTTTGAAGCCTGAATATTTGGGGGTTAATGTTGGCAAGCATTTTAATGCTTATCCTGATGGGGTTTATGACCGTTTGCAGTTTTCTTGGTCTGACTTTACTTCTGATAAAATTTCTGAAGTTCTTGATGTCTTAATGAATAGATTTGATTCTTTGTTTTCTCCTGATTATTTTTATTATTCCGATGATGGGTATAATATTAATAACTATGCTGTTAGTTATACTTATGATGAATTTTTAGTTGCCCTTCGTGCTTGGTTATATCGTTTTTTTACTGATTTTTTTAAGAGGGGTTGTTTGAGTAACTTTACTTCTTATACTAATCTTGCTAATAAAGGTCAATTTATGATTGAAAAGGAGCCAAAATAATGCCTATCTATAAAGTAACTCAACAGCAAGGAAACCGCGTAATAACTTCAACGCTTGAGGCTAAAAGCTTATCAAGCTTGCAAGCTTTTTTAGCTGCGGCTTCAACTGCTAAAATTAAATATATTTATGAGGTTCATTTTGAAGATGAAGAAACGACACCGCCTATCGATGATTTTACTTATTATAAGCAATATAAGGCTTTTTGTAAAAATGGTAATCGTAGGAGTAAGCAAGTATTGTTACACAATGTTAAAAAGACTATGACCGAGTCAAAACTATCTAATCTTATTAAAACACATTTGGAAGTTGGCGGAATGAAAATTGATGAAGTATCTTGTTCTTTGTTTATGGAATGATTTTTTATTAAGTTTTATTTTATTTTTTTTTGTTTATAATTATTAATTATGAATAAAATTATATTTTTCTTTTTATTTTCTATTTTTTTGTTCGGTTCAGATTCAGAATTTGGTTATTTTAAATCTAAATTTTCTACTATGTCTTCTCAGGATGTTACTAGTTTTCTTTGCAAGTATCTCGATAGTGATGAATTTTCTCTTGTTAAATATAAATATTTTAGTTCTTATACTTCCTATTCTTCTTCTTGTTCTGGTAATCTCTTTTCTGGTTCTTTCTCTCTTAGTTATTCAAGAAAAAAGAATATTTTAAATCCTGTTTTTAAGATAGATAAGGATAATTATGCTGAATTTAAGCGAGGGATTTTAAGGCTTTTTTGTAATAATCCTGTTTTTAAAGCTTCCTTTTACTCTAATGTAAGATTTGATATTAAAATTTATGATGGTTATGGCGAATTTATAGAGAACCTTTTATTCGGTAAAAATATGCGTCCTTCTTGTTTTTAATAATTAATTTCCCTCTCCCTAAAAAGCTCATTATCTCTCATTCTTTTCCTAGTTGTGGGCTGTTGCGCCTTAACTTTGTGCGGAGCTTAGGGCGATCAAAAAGCTTTCAAGCGCTCTGCGCGCAGTAAAGCTTTTTAAGCCGTCAGCGAAGCACCAGTTTAGGCGCGGTATTCTCCACAATAGGAAAAAATGAGAGATTTTATTAAGTTTGATTGCTTATAAAGTTGTAATCCATAACTCTAAAAAGTCGAAGCTGTCGGCGTTCTATAAAGTAGTTTTGCAACTTTGAACGCTTTAACCTACAATTTCAAGTGTATATATACAACATAATACAAAACTCAAGGAGTAAAGAAAATGTTAAAACAAACAATTCAAGGGTTAAGACCTTTAAGCGTTGATGTTGTCGGCAGTGATGGCGACAAACAAAAATTAGCCGATATAATGGCTGGTAAGGTTGAGAAATATAAAAGCGTTGGCGATGGTGGCGTTGCTATAAATGCTATTCCAAACCCTTTAAATAAAAAGGTTTTTGTCGTAGGCGATAGAGATGCTAACGGCAGAATGTCTACAATGTTTACATTACCTCACGTTAAAACAGCTTCTGAATATCCAGAAATGGTGGCAGATATTAAGGGTAAATTTGATAGCTCTTATACTGAAGCTATCAAGTGCGAATACGTTACACTAAAATTTGACAAATAAGGGGTAAGAAATGGCTAAATCATTAATAAGAAATCAATTAGCAGGGCGAACTTTTGGCTTTGCGCTTCCTGCGGACGGTGCAACAGCTAAGACTTTTTGCGATAATCACCTAGAAGGAACTTATAGCGTTTATGAAGTTGAAGCTACACAAGGTAATGAGGTAGAAGCAAAAGTATTAAGAGTAACAGTTACAGGCAAGAGTGCGGCAGGTCGTAAGCACACAATTACCTTTTACGGTAAGGCAGGGCTTAAGGAGAGTGAAATCAGAACCGCTTTACAAGATGTAACATTTAACAACGTTAAGTTTGATGAAGTATTTGTTATAAATATTTCTGAAATCGACATAGCTTAACAAATAAAACGTAAAAGTTAAAATGCGTTCTTTAGATATTTTAACTTATTTAGAGCCACTTATAACTATTGTGGCTCTTTTCTTTACTGCTATAAATTGGATAATTTCTCAAAGGCTCAACAGCTTTAACAAACGTTTTGAACTCTTGGAAGAGTCTTTTAAAAGTTATCAAGAGCATAATACAAAAGAGATTGAAAGCATAAATAACAAGATAGATAAAATCTATCATTTTTATACTAAATCTTTTTCAAGGTTTATGAAATGACTTTAGGTCAAAATCAAGAATTATTTAGTAAAGATTTAACACTACTATTAAACTTTATTCACAATAACGGCTTTAACGTAAGAATTGGCGAAGCTGAGAGAACCAAAGAGCAACAAGAAATATATTTAAAATCTGGTAAAACAAAAACTCTTGATTCATTGCATTTAAAAAGATGTGCTATAGATTTACATATATTTTTTAATGGCTCTTGGATTCAGTCTAAAAATGAATTACAATTTATTGGCGACTATTGGGAGCAGCTATCAAAAAATAATAAGTGGGGCGGTAATTTCAAAAACTTTATAGACACTCCACACTTTGAGCGCAGATTAGAATAAAAAAAAAATAATCTAAGCAAAGTTACGATAAAATCGCAACTTTACTATCTCGTAATTTTTCTATTATCAAAATCACGCTTGACATTTATCTTAAAATCTTAAAGAGCCGATTAACTTGCTATATTCGCTCGGATCGAGTTCGTAATACTCATCCCCAAAAAGATGTTTATCCTTTGTAATAAATTTCGATATGGTTTGATTAATAAAAGTCGATATTTGCTTGTGTAATTCTTGTTCGCTTTTGAACTCCAATTCAGCCTGATGCATCTGTTTAAGGTTTTTATGAACACTCTTGCTGCCCTTAACTCCTCTTACGGCTATCTGACTAAAAGCATCAGCAGCCATGTCTTGAAGCGATGAGCCAAACTGTTGCATCTCTTTTCTGCTGCGTCTTATGCAAGCATGTCTTGAATAATCGTAATTTTCGAATAAGATTTGATAATGCTTGACTTTCTCATCATTATGTTCGGCTATAGAAATACACTCAACTCCATATTTTAGACAGTACGCATTAACAAATCTTTGAGCTTGACTTCTTAGATCAAGACTATTTATCAAATTAACCTCTTGATCGTTTAATCCTTCCTTGGAATTCTTTGGCCTAGTTGTTCCGAAAGTGATTAAAATTTCAGTAAAAGGAGTCATTTTTTTCTGCCATGACTTTTTCTTAACTTTACCATTCTTGTCTGTTGTTGTTTGGATCTTATAATCTTTTTTAAAGGAATTTATCTTGTTATTGATCATATCCATTATCTCGCTACTTTGAAAACTATGACTGGAAGCATCAAACAAGGAGCCATATGGATTTTGAATAAAATATTTATTAGACCCTGACTTTCTGCGCAAATATTTAATACGTTTAGTCTGTTCTAGTTCCCGTAGATTCTATAGCTTTATCCGGAGTTAAATTCTCTGAGAGGGCAGATACTACAATCTCATAGCCATTTATTTTTATAGGACTCATCTAGGGCTACTGTCCGCTGATCTTAATTCTTTTTTGAAATATATAAGCAGCTATATCTGTTATAGAAAAGGCTATACGAGAATTTTTTGCATCACCCATCTTGATATACCTTGGAATGTCTCTGTTTTGAGAGATTCTAAGATCAAGAGTTGATAGACCTATGCCCAATATTTTTGAGGTCTGCTCTCGATTTAACATCACTTTACCTGCAAATTGAGACTTTATACATTCTAGAAGCTGTTTATAGTCTTGATTATCGTAGAAATTATTCATTTTCAAGTCCTTTTTAATTTATTTTCTATATTAATTATACTGATCATGCATTTTTATTTTGAAAAAATAGACTTTTTGAGAAAATTTTTCATACTTTGTTGTAGTTTGGATTATATTAGTGTATTTTAGAGTGCAATATTTTTTTATTATCTATAGTAGCATTAATAAGCAAGAAGGATGCTGAAGTATTGGGAAGCCTTTTATAAAATACATTCTATTTTAAAAATTAAATTATTCTACAAGAATATTATCGAATATCAAAAAATACTATTGAATACTCAAATAATTGTATATCCAAAGAAATATATGCAGAAAAATTAAATATAGCATTCTGGAAAATATTAAAACACTATATAACAATTTAGAATCTTAAAAATTTTCGGGAACAAATAGGGAACAAATTTGACAAAACCAAGAAACCTTAAAGCTTAAGAAATATCGGTAGAATAGGGGTTTTAAAAGGGTTTTTATAAGGAAATGGCTCCGGATGATGGATTCGTCTATTGCCATTTCCTAAACTATTCTGGATAGTCATAATATAGCATAAAAAGCCTTAAAATAGGCACTTTTATTCATTAAGCATATTATAAGTTACACTAAATTATCATGCATTTTTATAAAAACAGAGGGGAAATAAAGGGGAAAAATCCTCTTAGTTTTTAAGTAAAAGGAGAAACCTTAAATGGCACTTATATCTTATAATAAATTTGCAAATACAAATAAATATCCTGGGGTAAGAATATATATTCCTGAAAATAATGATATGGTATTTTACATAAGAATTAACGACAAGGATGTAAAAATAGGTTCAAAGTCAGAAGGCGTAAATGTCACTTATGCATATAACAAAAAGAAAGAATTTGACACAAAAAAGAGAAATGGTGAACTACCCGATAAAATAACCAAAAAACAGCAATCAAAGAGTACTGATATAAAATTTGATGAGATAGCAAAGGCGTTTTTTGATTATAAGCTTGAACAAAATCCAGAAAAAATAGAAAATGTAAAAGAACAAATATCCATGTATGAGCAATATCACAAAAGTAAATTTGGAAATATGACTACAAGCAGCATAAGCTCAGAAATGCTACAAGATCATTTTAAAGATATAAAAGAGATAGTATCAGATAGAACAGGCAGAAAGCTATCTCATTCCAGAGTAAATGCAGTTATGGGAATAATTAGGACTATTTTTAACTATGCCATAAAACAAAAACTCATATCTCATCTTAATCCGTTTGATATAGAGATTAAAAAGCCCGATAATAAAAGAGAGAGGTTTTTAGAGCTTATAGAGATAGATTTGCTTCGTAAAGAAATCGCCAAGAAAAATGATTTCGCATTAGAACTATTTGTAGAGCTTGCACTATGTACAGGAGCAAGGTTGGATGGTATTTTAAATATAAAGAAAAAGGACATATCTCTTTCAAATATGAGTGTAAATCTAACGGACTTTAAAAGTAAAAATCCTGAAAATAGAAGATATACAGGCTTTTTAAGTGATGAAGCGTTAGGACTTATTAATAAAATTTATACTCAGCTATTGCCAAATGACCCGATTATCAATAAACCATACGCCACTCTTCAAAACGTACTACAGCACTCCTTAAATAAGCTCTTTAACGATGGGCTTGCCCCGGAAGATAGCGCAAATAGAGTAGTAATTCATACGTTAAGACACACATTTGCTTCCCATCTTGCAATAGCTGGCACTCCTATACTTACAATAAAGAAATTGATGAATCATTCGGATATAAACCATACTCTTAGATACGCTAAGCTGATGCCAGATAGCGGCAAAGATATGGTTAAGAGGTTGTATAAAAAATAGTGTTTATTTAAAATTATGATATAATCAAAACAAAAAGGAGATGATATGGCTATGCAAGTTTTTCATTTGGAAATACCAAGCGACAGAGTTGATCTTATTGACTTAGCAAAATTTATCTCTGAAAAATTAGCATCCTTTTCACAATCAGATATTGGCAGAAAAGATAGCGGCAAAAATGGACTAGAAAAGATCATGAGTTTTGCTGGCTCTCAAAAAGGTGTATTTAAAGATATGACAGTTCAAGATATGAGAAAAAATAGAGCATTAAGGCAATGAAAGTCTTTTTAGATACAAATATCATTATATCTTACCTTGACTCTGAACGCGTAGATCATTTAGAAGCAACAAAACTTATTTCTGATTTTTATAAAAAAGATATTTTTATGATTATCAGTCAAGATATCATGACAAATGTAATATATAATTGCACTAATAAGAAAGAAGCGGTTGAGTCCTTTCACACTATAAACAATAATGAGCACTTTGCAATTGTTGCTTTTAGTTCTAAAATGATAGATTTAGCCTGCAAGAGCTATTTAAAATCCGGCAATTTTTCTAAAAAATCTGACTTTGAGGATATTTTACAGTATTTCTGTGCCTTAGAAAATGGTTGCGACAGAATCTATACTAACGACAAATCAACTTTCCCAAAGCTAGATATTCCTTTATTTAATAGTAACTCTATAATGTTTTATAAACCTTAAATAATTTCATATACCCTACTCTATAAATATTTATATGCATTTATTATTTTAATTATTCTTTAAGTTTCAATATTATTGTATCAAGCAATTGCTTTTTGCATTCAGTATTAATTTATATACTATAAATAATATAATTCTTAATTGAATCTAAGGTATGCCTGCTAAACAAATGATAGTTTATATCGACTAAATTTCTATTTTTCATCGTTTTTAAAATCATATTTGTTTTACTGGGCGAGGATACTTTTTGTCTGACAAGTCAGACAAAATATCACTCGTTAGGGAGTATCCCTAAGACCCCTTGCTGGCATGGTCATTGCATACAAAATAACCGATAAAATTATAAATATTCTTTAAGTAATAATTTCAGTCATTACCTTTTTAGAGATTGTTTAACATTATCTTAAAATATCTTTATGCAAGTCACAGCAAAATATACAGATCATATTATAAATCATAATAAAACCGGACATAATTTCTTCTGCTTTTTAATGTATAATTTTCTTAATTTTAAATAAGGAATAAAATATGGCTGTTGCACTACCTACCGTTGAGGAATTTATAATTAAAAGAGGCAAAGAGTTTGGATTTTGGATTGTTTTTCATACAAGATATAACGACATATGTGCATTTAAAAAAGAGATTGAATGCGACAGTCCATTTGATAATACAGATAAAAAATATATAGATACAAAAACAAGAGAAGAGTTTTTGCACTTTATGAAGGAAAATTTTCCTGATACTAAATTGACAGAGGTGTTTGATCTTGTATCTCCCGGCATGCTTGTATATCCTTATCTAGGGAGTATTGGCGTAGATTGTGATGAAGGTGATGAAGTATTTAATGCCTTAAGCAAAATGTATGGCAATCCTTTTGAAGATGCTATTACAAACAACGCAGTTTTTTGGGTAATGAGACTAGAGGATGCGATAAGGTCAGATAAAGAGAGAAGAGAGTTCATAGAAGAAGAGTTTGGTGATTGATATGAAAATTTTTCATGCCAGCGATCTACATTTCAATGTAGAATATTTTAAGCATATATCAGCCCTTGAAGATAAATTTGACATATTTTGTTTTAGCGGGGATTTATTGGATGGTCATTCTCCGCTAGCCACTCAGATAGAAAAAACATCCGACTGGCTTTCAAGTTTTAAAAAACCTGTTTTTGTATGTAGTGGGAACCATGATATAGGTCTAAAAGATGAATGGCTAAAGCAAATAAAAAATATATATAGTGATGATACTATCAAAAATATCAATGGCATTAAATTTGGATGTTCTAAATATCTCGAAGAGGACATTTTAAAATTTGCAGATTGCGACATATTGGTAACACATTTGCCTCCGTCTAAGACAAAAACATCTATCTCTAAGAACAATAAAGACTATGGGGATATGGAACTTTATCGTCTAGTAAAACATGGACTTATGAATGTAAAAATAATTCTTTGCGGTCATATACATGATCCGGTCTCCAGAATAGACACACTAAATAAAGCCACAATCTATAATTCAAGTTCAGATGGAGCACTAGAGCCTTTTTATCAAGTGATAAACATATAAAAACCTTAAAATCAGACACCATATTGTCTTAAAAAGTAGATAAAATCCTTTCAAAACAAAAAGAAAGGATAGGCTATGGATGATTTAATGCTACCAAAAGAGATAGAGAACAAGATCAGGCTTTGGTCTTTAAGGGCTATTGTAAAATTTGGGATACCTGATGATTTTCTTAGAAGACATGACGGTATATTAAAGTCAAATGAAACTACGGAAAATGCCAAAAAAAGACTTAAAATGCAGCTTGAAAGCCTTGAAAAGAAAAAAATCACCGGCTTAAAAAATCTCGACAAAAATTTGGAGGCTCTATCTAAAACACTTAATCTTAGCGATGAAGATAAAAAGATATTGGAATTTGCAATATTAACAAATGAATTTGAAGCGTTAAGAGATGTTTTTTATGATCTCGGAAGAGTTCATATCATAGCATTTTACAATATTTTAGGCGCCATACTTGATATTCCTTCACATATTATTAAAAAATCTCTTCATCCAAGCTCGAAACTAAGACAAAGTAGAGTTTTAAAACTAGACACTACGCAAAATATCAATTTAGGAAGTGCGTTTGATTTTTTCTACTCCTATTTTAGTACAGATATGCTGGTAGGTCATAGCAATGTTATAGATGTATTTAAATCAAGTTTTTTTAAATCAGATCTATCTTTACTGAAATTTGATGATTTTAGACATATACCTGTAGATGAAAACATGATAAAAACTCATATTTTAAGCAGCAATAAAGGCACAAACATACTTCTTTACGGCAAACCAGGAACCGGAAAAACAGAGTTCGTAAAAATGCTATCGGCAACATTAGGTAAAAACCTTTACGAGATATCATATACCAATAGATACTCTCTTGATAACTATACAGGAGAGGCACGTTTCGCATCTCTTTTGGTTGCCGATAGAGTGTTAGACAGCAAGCATGATGTTATTATGTTTGATGAAGTAGAAGATGTATTTAAAGATGAACAAAGAATATCAAAGGCTTTCTTAAATAACACCCTTGAAACCAATTGTGTCCCAACCTTCTGGCTAACCAACGATATTTATGAAATAGACGATGCCTACATCAGAAGATTTGATATGGTTATAGAGTTTAAGATACCGCCTAAAGCAAAGAGACTTGAAATATTAACACAATACACCAATGGGCAAATAAGTGAAAAAGTGCTTAAAAAGATATCTAAAAATAAATTTATAGCTCCTGCTCTTATCTCTAATGCAACAAAGGTTGTATCAAATTTAAATAGTGATGAGAAAGATAAAATCTTTAAAGATCTTATAAAAAATAATCTCAAAGCTCAAGGATATAGATTTGATAAAAAAGAAAAGAAAAATAAAGAAGAGAAGATAGAACTGCCAAAGAGCTATGATGCAAGCATAATAAATTCTAGTTTAAATTTAAAAGAGCTTGCAGAGGGCATAAAGTCAAGCAAAAATGCAAGACTTTGTATATATGGTCCGGCAGGAACCGGTAAGAGTGCTTATGCAAAATTTATAGCTAAAAGCTTAGGCTCAAAGATAATTATCAAAAAAGCAAGCGATCTTATGGATGCTTATGTAGGTGAAACCGAAAAGAATATAGCCAAGGCATTTAAAGAGGCTAAAGAGAAAAAAGCCGTGCTTGTATTTGATGAAGTTGATACGTTTTTACAAGATAGAAATGAAGCTACTAGAAGCTGGGAGGTAAGTCAGGTAAATGAGATGCTGACTCAGATGGAAAGCTTTGAAGGAGTATTTATAGCTACTACAAACCTTATAGATAGACTTGATAAGGCTAGTATAAGAAGATTTGATATGAAGATAGAGTTTGGCTATTTGAAACCAAAACAAGCTCAAAAGCTATTTATGAAAGAGTGTGAGTTGTTAGGACTAAAAGTTTCAAAATTCACAAAAGATAGACTTCTTAGTTTTTCTCTATTAACACTTGGGGATTTTGCTGCTGTTTTAAGATCAAATAAATTTAGTCCTATTAAAGATGCTGATGATTTTATAAATAGACTAAATGAAGAGATAAAGCATAAGGGTGTAGAAAATAGTTCAAACAGAGTCGGGTTTTAACCGGCTCTGGTTGGTTGGTAAACAAATAAATTTATAAGCACAATCCACTTTTAAGTCTAAATTAAAAGCTCGCTTATATCGTAGTTTTCGATAATAAAGACCCTATAAAATAAATTGTGTAAATGGCTGAAAAATGATATACTAGGAGAAATATTATGACAGCCAAAAGAAAGAAAAAAGAAAAAGATGTAATCGATTTGATGCTTGACAAGCTAGATTTTCATGGGATGACAAAAGACGAACTTACCGGTAGTGATGGGCTTTTGAGACAGCTTACGAGTAGGTTCTATGAGCGGGTGTTGGAAGCCGAAATGGATGAGCATCTTGGTTACAGAAAGCACGACAATGCAGGGGACAACACCGGTAACAGCCGTAACGGTTATACTGAGAAGAGTGTAATTTTGGATGATAACAGTACTACTGATATACATGTACCGCGAGACAGAAACAGTACATTCGAGCCTGTTATTATTCCTAAGCATGAGAAACGAAGTCCATTGTTCAACGATCAGATTATTTCGATGTATTCATACGGTATGAGTTGCCGTGACATTCAGCGACACTTACAGGAAGTGTATGGTGTAAATGTTTCAGCGGAACTTATTTCGAATGTAACGGAATCAGTAATGATGGATGTCAGAGAATGGCAAAACCGTCCGCTAGATAAATCATACCCTATTTTATTTCTAGATGCTTTACGTGTTAATTGCCGTCAAGACGGAAAAAACGTCAATAAAGCCTTATATGTAGCTTTGGCAATCAATTGGGAAGGCAAAAAAGAGGTATTAGGGCTTTGGCTATCTAATACAGAAGGAGCAAAATTTTGGATGGGAGTTCTTAGTGAGATAAAGAACCGAGGGACTGAAGATATTCTTATAGCCTGCATGGATGGGCTTACCGGATTTCCTGAAGCGGTAAAAGCAGTATTTCCGGATACTCATATACAGCATTGCATAGTTCATATGGTTAGAAGCTCTACCAAATTTGTTTCTTACAAAGACCTTAAAGCTGTATGCAAAGACTTGAAAGAAGTATATTCAGCTATAAATGAAAAGGCCGGAGCCGAAGCTCTTGAAGATTTTGGAAAGAAATGGGATGAGAAGTATCCGATGATTAAAGCTGCTTGGCAGAGGAATTGGAATGAGCTAAGTGAGTTTTTTAATTATCCTGAAGAAATCCGAAAAGCTATTTATACTACGAATGCGATTGAATCGTTAAACTTCAGCTTAAGAAAAATCACTCGCAATAAATCAAGCTTTCCGGATGATGATTCGATATATAAAGTGATGTATCTTACGATACGCAATGCGAGTAAAAGGTGGACTATGCCTATAAGGAATTGGCCTCTTGCCGTTAATCAATTTGCTATACTATTTGACAAAAGGGTTTCTTTTTGATAAATTAAAAGAAAGCATTTACACAGTTTTTTGGACAAGGCCGAATTTTTTATCAATCGGCGTTTTAAAGCTCTTTGTTTCTGTTAGTATTGGATTATCAAATTCTAAGTCCAGATAGTGATTAGCTGCTATTTCTATCGATTTGCAAAGATTATGCAAGGCTCTATAGTTATCATAAATCATCACTCCGTTAGGTTTTGATTTTTCATCCAAAGACCATCTATAGACTTCTTTTGAGATTATTAGTATATTGTTTAGCATACTTGCTCCTCATTCTTTAAACTTATTTTATCTACTAGCAGTAGCTAAATTTATGATATTGGAAATTCTAACAATGCTTTTAAGACATCTTATGTCTTGTTTTAAGAGTAATATTGCATAAGTATCTTTTTTACTTAGTATCAGCACAGGAATTAATATGAGTCATAAAATCCTTTTATCAAACCTTTTGTTTGAAAATCATCCGCGAATCGCAAATGCTTTATGCTCAATTCTCTATAAATACAAAATAAATTATCGAATTTTAAAAACAAAAGATATTTGGATGAGAGATTTTATGCCATTAATGCTTGAAAATGCAAGCCTTGTCTCTTACGTTTATGATCCTGACTACTTAAAAGATGATAAGTATAAAAACATAAGAACAAAAATTCCTTATACTGATAATCATATAGACTTAGTGATGGATGGTGGCAATTTTGTAAGATATAAAAACAAAGCCATCATGACTGATAAAATTTTCAAAGAAAATCCGTTAAAGTCAAAAGACGAAATCATCAAAATCATAAAGCAAAAATGTGGTCTTAATGAGCTTATAATTATACCAAAACAGCCTTATGACATGTATGGACATAGTGACAGCATGGTAAGATGGATAGATGAAAATAGCGTACTTATAAATGATTTTTCAAATGAGAGCAGGACTTTCAACGATAAAATTTTAAAGACCCTTAAATCCCATAAGCTAAATATCAAGTCGATGAAATACAGTGATAATTTTTTTACTAAAGATAGAGACTGGGGTGCATACTTAAATTTTATTAAAATTAAGAATATTTTAATAGTTCCTATTTACGGTATAGATGAGGACGGTTTGGCTCTAAGACAGCTTGAAGAAATTTACAAAGACTGCCTAATAGAGCCTATAAATTTTAGTGAGATTATAAAACTCGGCGGGGCTTTACACTGTGTGACAGCAGAGGAGTCGGAGATTTAATTTTCCACTGCATCGGTGTGTCAAAATCTATTGTCCAAATGGTTGAGTTTTCATGAAATTCTGCTTTGGCATCAAATTTATTTTTCTTAAAACAATTATTCCAAAATTCATTTATTCCTCTTGCGATAGGCTTAAAATCTTTTGCAGATATAAAATCACTTTTTGCGTTGTTGCAGATATAGCAAGCTAGGTTACAATTTTCATGAGAGTATTTGTTTTTATCTCCAATACTAACAATACGTTCTACCTCTAGCTTCTTGCCCCTGTGTCGTTTGGATTCATTATACTGCGAGTTGTTTTCATTAAAGTATTTTTCAAGATCTTTTTCTTTGACACCACAATAGCAGCATTTCTTTTTACTCATGCAACTTGCATCTTCATTTCCTATTTTCTTATACCAGTTATAAAATATACTCATCCCTCCAAATTCAGCAACTCTTTTATTTGTAGTCATTTTTTCAGCTCGAGAAAGTATTTTCCAACTCTCAAAATACTTTTCTTTTATATTTATTTCTAATATTTTTTTATCTTTTTCTGTTTTTGGGTTATCTATTGTTAATGTATATGCCTTGCCATTTCTCTTGCTAGTTTCAAGCTCTTGCAGAATCTTGCTTAAATCGTCTATCTCTATTCTGTAAATAATATCTTCCTGTACGTCTATACATCCCAGAATGATTTTATCTACTTTTTGGATAATACCTTCAATTTGTTGATTTTTTTCGCTTGTGAAGCTAAAATTGTATTTACCTTGCTTGGTTTTTTCAGCACTTTTAACTAAAATTTTATTTTCTTCATCATAAAACCAATCTGGACTTACTTTATTTTTTTTATCATAAATATTAACAAGCTGATACCCATCTCTAGAAAAATCCAAATCCATGCATTTAAGTAAAATTTGGGCCTTTGTTGCAAGTGAAATTTCTTTCCAATCATATTCCATTTTCTCTCCTTTTGTATAAATATTTTTGCGAAATCATTTTATCACAAATCTATTTTATATGTGATTGTATTAAAAAATATAGACATAAAATGTCTCGTTCTAGCAATTATAATATATCAAAAAACCAAAGGATATTTTATGAAAAAATATGCGCAAATTTGTATAAAAACCATGAGATCGTATGAATTATCTTTTAAAGAGATGAGTACTGATGAGTTTAATGCAATAAAAGATAATAATAGTTTAGCGAAAGAATCAAATTTTATACCAGAGAATACACTACTTTTACCAGTATTAAACAATATATACCTAACAAAAGATATACGAGGCAAAACAGGCATTTACACTTATGATGTTTTTGTTGATATTTATGAAAACGACATATTAAAAAGCACTCAGTATTATTCCGGTTCTGAATTGAATAATTTTTGTTGTGATTTATTTTTACCAAACAAATTTTCAAAAAATAGTAATGCCGGAACTTTCATTGTAAAAGCAGATGATATAGGCAGTAGTGAAACTTTTTATAAGATAGAACTTGATGAAGAAGAGGATTTTGACATAAAAAACATAGTTGTATCAAATATGAGATTGGATTCTTATTTTAGTGGGATATGCGCATTAAAAAAAGTTTATTATATCAGAAAAGAAAGTTTGCGTTCAATAAAAAATAAATTAGAGCTGCACGCAAATGAGATATATACTGATGTTGTAAATTTTATAGATGAAGTATTTTGCAGTATAAATCAATATCATATATTACAAAGAGATAGAAGAAGAAGATTTTTTATAGAAGAGTTAGAAAAAAATGAAATTAAAAAAATATGCGTAAAAACAAAAAAATCCATAAATGCACAATATCTTTTCTGTGTTATTGTGTGTTTATTGGTATATTACGAAACAAAAAAATCATATACGCAAGGAATTACAATATCCGTAAATGGTTATGGGATAGAATATTTTGAGTTTGGATACACCGACAAGAAGAAGATGGATGCGTTAAAAAACAGCATAAATGAAAAAGAGTGTAAAAATTTTTTAAAGTCATTAGACTACGATATATCCGAAGTTTATTTACACAGTGCAAACGTTTTCATAAACGATAAAGAAATTAAAGACTGGGCAAAATTAACTTTTAAACTTACTATTGATAGCTTAGATATCAATAATGAAGATGATAAATTGTATTATTCCAAAGAAAAGCAATCAAAAAACATAAAACATGTATTTAATATACATATTGACGAAAATAATTTTGTTTTAGATGATTTATATATAGGTATTTACAGCTCGCCATTAAAAGAAAGTTTTAATGATATAATTTATGAGTTATACTATATACCCAAAGCTGTAGCAAAATACATTATGAATATTTATGGAAAAGAAGGCGAACTAAGAGATTATATAGAAGAAATTTTTGAAAATATCAATAAAAATTTTTCAATCACACGCACTTTTGGTTATCCTGAACATGGTTCTGACAAATATATTGATACTATAAGTTATTTAAATGAATTATTTTACGAATACAATATAGAAAATAACGATAAAAAACCAGTGGCAAAGAAATATAATCTAAAAGTGTTCGATAAAAATATGAGCGTATTAAAAAGTAAGGTTTTGATTTTTGATGAAATTTCTAAAATTTATAAAATAACTTAAAGCCCTTATTTTAAGGGCTTTATAAACTCACCTATTATTAGCCTAAGTTCATCTTTGTTTATATTCCCGGCAGCCACTTCCACTACCACATCTTCCATTAGAGCTGCAAACTCCTCATATATATCAGCCTTGTCGTTTAGTTCCATAAAAAATATTGCTAGAAATATGGCACTTCTTTTATTGCCATCTAGGAATGGATGAAATTTAACACAAGAGAATATAAGGTGTGTTAGCTTATCTATAAAACTTGGATAGTAATCATCATTTTGTATAGAGGAGATCACAGAGTCAAGAAGCGAAATTTGACTCTCGTTAAATCCACGCTTGCCACCTATTTCGCTCATTATGATATCATGAAGCTCTATGGCTTCATTTATATCAAAGTATCTCATTTGTCTTTTAGCTTGATAAATACTGATCTAACAGTAGGATTTTTTATAATTACCTCTTTTAGCTTTTTTATGATTTGTTCTTTTGTTTTCACTATTTATCCTTTTAAGCTTTAAAGTATTCGTTAAATTTTATAGCTAAGATTATTTTACCTATGCCAGACATCTGGCTTATATCTCCAAGTAAGCTAGTATGGTTGCAAAGAGCATGAAAGAGATAGCAGTGATAGTCTTTGTTAAGATTTTCAAATGCACTTAGACCAAGATATTCATTGCAGTTTCTTTTCCATCTGTTTTGAAAAGTTGATAGTTTTATCTCTTCGCTCATATTAATCGGTTCACTTATGATGGCTACTATATTGTCTTGATCGTCTTTATACAAAGGATCTTTTTCATTCAGATAAAAAGTAACCTCGTAATTCATATCAAATCCCTTTATTATGTCATCTTCTAACTTCTGCTTTAATTCATTCTCATGAAAAATAGCCTTGCTTATTAGAGTTTCTTGAATATCTTGCAAGGTTGAGTTTATCTTCATCATCTCAGCTTTTTCTTCATCACTGCAATCTGTTAACCAAAAATCCATCCTGCTATCAAATCTCTTAAGTTCAAGAGTCCTGCAACTATAATCTATACTTGTTTGTAATACTGAATCTATATTTCCAATATCTAATATATCCTCAAAGTAAAGATTAGTATGATCATAAAGGCAGTGATAAAACCAGCAGTGCCACTCATTTCTCATGGGATGATCATCCCAGTGCTGAAATTCGTTTTGGTTTTTGATGTAAAAATAACTACTTGAGCTATCCTCTTTAAGCATATCTTGCGATATGCCTCTAAAGCACTCATTGTATGAGACAACCACCTTGTCACTATCGGCTATATCCTTATAAAAGGTTTTTAGGTCAATATCATAATCATATATCTCATCTCTATCTTTAAGCGGTGCTAAATAGCTATCAGTTTTTATAGCTACATCCAAAATTCTCTTTTCTAATCCATGAAGCCTATTGTTTATATCCATAAGCCTAGCTCTTTCTTGTTTTGAGAATTCACGCATTTTTATCTCCTTATATCTTAATATAAGCTACCTGCTCAGAAATTTCTTTATCCGCAAGGTTTGCATCCGTATCGAAGCTGTAAGTGTTATTTAAAAGATATAGCTTATAGCCTGTTATATCTCCATAAAGCGGAAGTGTTTTGGTAGTTTTATAATGACCTTTTATAAACTCAGATATTATTTTTAGCTTTATGTCGATGTTTTTAAAATAAAGCTCATGAAGTATAGGCTTTAAGCTTATATATCTTACCCCTTGAGTCATAGCCAGCATAAATATAGGCTCGTTTTGTCTTTTAAAATTTGTCTCTATATAGATATAGGAATCTTTGTATCTTCTTTTTTCATCATTTAAAACATTTGAGGTATTAAGCTCATCTGCTATGTCTATATTAAAATGATTTGCAATTGAAGTAATTAGAGTCTTTGAGCTATGGCACCAGTCAAAGTGTCCGTGTTCTAAAAACTCATCTAATGAATTTGCATTACTTAGATTATAAAGAGCTCTTGAGAAGTTTTTCTCTCTTGCGTACCCTAGTTCTCTGCTAAGCTTTTTCATATCTGATTTAGATACTAGCTCTTGTAGTTGATTAAAGATCATTTATTATCCTTTTTTTATTTTTTAGATCACCGATACATTTTTTGTGATCTTTTGAAATTTTAGCAGGACTTTAGGACATTTTGTGTCTCGGTTGTCCTTATATGTCTATTTCATTAAAATACTCCCCAATCTCATCTTTTATAGTGTCAGCCAGCTCCTTTGGTCCAAGAACTTTGATAAAAGGTATATAGTAATAAATCAGCGGCTTTATCTCCATTATGTTTGTATACTCTATCTCTACTTCTACAGATCCATCGTTATCCTTGCCTGTTATGCTTTGTTTTGCATATGGTTTTCTTTCGAAGTATTTTGTAATCTGTGGAGCAAGAAGCAGTCTTGCTTTCTTTGGCTTTACCAGATCAAACCATGCTGAATTTGCGTTTTGTATTCTGTTTTCTATTTCACTACTTATCTCAAATCTATCATCAAGAATCTTTATATCACTTATGCTTCTTAGATGAAATTTCTTAAAAGTATCCTTTTTATTGCTATCAAGCAGCAATAGATACCAAAAACCATCAAACATAGCTAGCTTTAGCGGCTTTACTTTAAACTCATAGTCGTTATATTTACAAGCTATCTCTTGTTTTTGTTTTATAGACTTTTCAATCAGTTCAAAATTTATAAAGTCATCTTCATTTAGCTTCTCGTTATTTATATTTGTAAGTATTGGGTGATTTAGCTGCTGTGTAATCTGATCTAATAATATATGAGCTTTGCTATAAAAATTTGCACCCATACTCTTTGAGATATTATCAAGTACGTTTAATACTATACGCTCTTCTTGAGTTAGGTTATCTTTGGCGTCTTTATCATCCATGCTCCACATTCTACCTCTTCTTACCGCTCCATAATCTGTTAATACATCATATAGATCCCTTTGTATGGTTTTAGTAGATACTCCTAGCTTTTCTGAGAGCTGTGATATGGAGTGAGGTTTATTTCTTATAAGCTGGGCTATTATGTTTATACGTTCGTATTTACTTGTGTTGCTATCAGGAACTATCTTTTTCATCTCTTCTCCTCTATCTGCTATTATACCAGATAGAGGACTTTTATCTGTCTTATCTAGCATAAGATTGCTTTTAGGGCTTCTAATCCGCCCATCTTTATACTTATCCCGTAATATGGACTTATCTTGGTATCAGTTGGGTTTATACGTATTAGATTTGCCTTATTAAATCTCTTTGCCATTCTTTCTCCGTAAGCTCTTATAGTTGGAACGGCTAGCCCTGCTCCTATCTCAATGATAGCAATTTTAGAGTTCATATTCTTACTTAACCAAGCATCATATCTATGATACTGAGCTTTAGTTCTATTCCAATTAAATACTCCATCATAAAACATAAGAATATTTGGACGCGTTACACATCCACACTCTTTACATGTAGGCATCTTGGTAGCTTCAAATTTATCTTCATCTACCTCTATTTCACTCTCATCTACTGCCCAGATAGCTCCATCGTCTTTATATATACACTGAGTGTAGTGTATGCTTCCATGACACTCGTAAATTTTATCCTTATCAAACCCGGCTTTAGCAAAGTGTCCGTCTACATTTGAAGTATATATGAAGTAGTTATCATCTTTTTCTTTACAAAGCTCTCTAAGCAGATAAAATCCCTCATGAGGGGTAGTGGCATTATATAATTTTAGTCTATGTCCATAAAATGCCCAGGCAAGCTTTGGATTAGAAAAGAACCATTGAGGATTTGCCATATCTGTAAAGCTTAGATTCTTATCTTTTAAAGGCGGATATGCCCTCCAAAATCCTTGATCTCCACGAAAGTCAGGTAGTCCGCTATCTACACTCATTCCAGCTCCTGCTGTTATTATGATGGCATTTGCTTCGTTTATTATGTTTTTAGCTGTGTTGATTGATGGTTGCATTTGAGATCCTTTAATGAGAAGTTTAGCATAAAAGGTGGACAAAAAAGTGACTTTGTTTTGTAGTATAATTTTTTAAATTTATTTTAAATGAGATGCAATGGACAATCAAATTAAACAAGATGCAATATTTTCAAAAGATCGCAAATACAGATATGTTTTAACTAGAATTTGGGATGAAAGCAAGCCTATGGTTGCTTTTGTTGGGTTAAATCCATCAATTGCTAATGAAAATACTACCGATAAAACTATATCAAGATGCACTAACCTAGCTAAATTTTGGGGTTATGGTGGTTTTTATATGCTAAATTTGTTCGCAATGGTTTCAATGTGTCCTACAATAATATACACAGCAGATGACCCAATCGGCAATGAAAACGATCAATTTATCATAGAATATAGCGACAAAGTTGATAAAGTTATTTGCATGCGGGGAGACAACGGAAGATTCAATGAAAGGGGCGCTCAAGTATATAAAATGCTAAAAAATAAGTATTGCCTAAAACTAAATAAAAGTGGAGAGCCGTCACATACTCGCGGTCTTGGTGGCAACCCTGAGCCTATAAAATTTTAATTATTTTTTAGTAGTTAAATATGCTAGAACATATTGTAAATTTGGTTTCTTATGTATATGACTCAACTATCAAAAGCGAACAAGAGGATTTTAATTATGGCTTAAAAGAGCTGTATTGTAGCACTAAGTCTATTTTTGATCTTATAGATCAGTTACAAACACTTGTGTTTTTTAATGAAAAATTTCTGCCGGAATTAAATCCAGATCAGCCAAATAAATAGATTTTTGTCCGGCCTCAAAGATGATATTGGATTGTGTGAGATTTTTGTACTTGATTTGGCTAGAAATTTATCACTAGTTGAGATCGACTACAAATTTATTGCAATAGATTCTGGAGTGTACCTGATTTACGATGACTCATATCTTAAAAAACGAATTTTTCAAGTAGATAAAAAGCGACAATGCCTAATTGTAAGACAAATAAAATTTGTAAAAAATAGACTAAAGTTTGATGAAAAAGTAATAAAATTTGAAACTTTAGAAGATATTACAATTTTTACTAATAAACTAAAGTACGATCTTGTTACATTAAAAAACTATAGGTTAAAAATGAAGGATTTTTTGCTAAAAAATTATGAACTTAAGGATTTATTTTGGTGTAATAAAAGGCGAATTTCTCGCCTTTATTTAATTTTGTAATACTTTTTTCACAATCTTTTCTTCGTATGATTTTATAAATTCTATGATGTCGTTTGCGACTTGGACTACACAGTCATTTTCTAGTGTTTTAATATATTCTGCAAAATCATTGCCGTATTTATACTCCCAAACAAAGGTGTCAATATCACTTTTTTCAGAAACAAGATTTTTACAATTTATATTCCCATCATCTGTTCGTAAGCTAAAATAAGCTCTTTTTAAATTTAAGCCATTATTGTCTTTGTAGATTTTTAAAGCAAAATAAAAACAACTTTCTTTCTTGAAAGCTTTTAGCAACAATTCATCGCCACTGTCTGTTTGTGCCTCATAAGTTTCTATTGACCAATCTGGAATTTTTAGACTATCTTTTAGCTTTTTTACAAAATCATCAATAACTATTTTCCTAGCTTGCGACATCGTATCTATAATTATATTGTAATTTTGAGCCATAATTTTTGCTAGTTCATCCATTTTTTCTCCTTGTTTTTGATTTGTAATGCTTAAAATAACCTGCCTATAATGCTTAATAAACACTGCTAAATCGGTCAAATTTTCAACTTCTTTTTCGCATTCATTAAGCCATCTTAAAATATCAGACTGATACGAAATTTCTTTGTATCGCACACTAAAGTTTCGACATGTAAGTTCTCCATTTTTAAGCTCATATTTGCCAAGACTATATTCGCTAACACTACGTCCAAATGGACTTAAAAAAACGACTAAAATCTCAGGCTCTTGCTTTTCTTGTTTATTGCTATCATATTTGTGCTGTTCACGTAAAAGGTCAATATATCGACCAATTTGCTCCTTTTGATCATTAGCATATATTTTATTTTCTAAGATGATATGCTTTGCTCCATTTGTGATATAAATATCTATATTTTGGTATTCTTTGAATACTTTTGCTTCCTTTGTATTTATCCAGTCCTGCTCACCAATATTTTTTAAAAATAGTTGTAAAAATAAATCATCTTGACAATGTCTGCCTTCTGTGTTAAGTAATGAATATAAAAACCGCGAATGAAGCCTGACTTCATCATTTTCTTTTAATAAAGCAGTAAAAATATTATAATCGTGCAAACCACGTTTTTTACGCAATTTAATATAATTTTTATAATTATTTAAAGCTTTGCTAAATTCATCTAAGAACTCCTGCATTTTTCCTCCTTTTTAATTTAGTTAATTATATACCTTAACCTCTTAAATATCTCAACCATAGCAAGCGTATCAAGATGACAGTATTTAAGCAGATTTTGCCTTACTCTCTCTATCTCTTTTATATCTGTTTGATAGATTAGATTTGCATACTCGCTACTTGCATCTCCTCCGTTTTGTATATCAAGCTCTTTATAACTAAGCTCTTTATTATTTGGAAATAAAGCAGGCAGTACAGACTTTATAGAAAAGCTACCATGGAAGTTTTTATCATAGTATCCAAGAGAACGAAACGGGATCAGTAGATCTATAAATCTTTCATTAAGGGCTAATAATTCATCTTTGAGTTCAGGCAAAAGCTCTGCAAGCTCTTTTATTCTACTTTTCTCAAAGCTCATATTATAAGCCATTATCGATCCTTGCTTGGTTATTTTTTTAAGCATGTCTTTGGCTAGACTTTGCCTTGGATCATTTATCCCATCACCTAAAAATTCAAAGTGCTCTAATCTGCCGTCTTCATGAAGGATATGAAGCGAGTATTGAAAGGTTACCTGAGCGTATGGTCTTTGGTGGTCAAATCTTGGAATAGCATCTTGAAATGTCTCGAAGTCTAAGAAGTTTATAGGATATTTTACATTAGAGATAAACTCATCTATTATGCTTTTATCTATATATGGACTATTATCATTTGTGCTTACCTGAAGTCTTTGAGTTTCTGTTAAGCTTATATCACTTTTTAAAATATCTTCATAGCTTACAATGCCGTTATGATACATATCATATGCTTTAGATTGATTGATGCGGTATAGATTTAATATAGAAATTTCAGGTACATCTTTAAAGCAGTGCTGTGAGAAACTACACTCAAATGGATTATAGCATTGTGTTCCTATCTTTATATCAGGCTCATCTAGGCTTAGCATATTGTTTAAATTTGTTAGGTTATCTCTAACTTCATCTTGTTTGGCGATAACTATATCTGTTATATCTTCTATATGAAATAGCTCATTTAAATTTATCTTTCCAACTCTTTCATAAGAGTTATCTATATGCATGACATAGGCTTTCTTAAGTGGTAAAACAGAGCTTATGCAATACCACTGCACGCTAATATCATCTATATGATAATCTTTTACACTAGTGCTTGATTTAACTTCGTAAATTTCATACTCATTGCCGTTTTTTACCAAGATGTCAGCCATAGCAAATACACCATTTGATATAAATGTAGCCTCATAAATGATTTTTACTCCATTAGCTATAAGCTCTCTTGTCCTTTCTGCCATACCTTCAAAGTTACTCGGATTAAACTCTATTAGAGTTCCACCTTTAAAATAATCTTGTGCAAGCTTTCCTACTTCATTGCCTATCTCAAATTTTGTATTTTCGATATATTTATTTTCAAGGTCACGTCTAAATTTATAAAGCCATAAAGACTTTGGACACTGCAACCCTCTTGTGTATTGTGATTTAGATAGCATTTTGGTCCTTTTTGTTTTTTATAATTATAACAGGTTGAATGGACATGAAGGTGTCTATTTATTTTATGGTGTATTTATTCTACCCAAACCCAATATCACTTATATCTCTTCCTTTGGATATGTCTTGAGATTTCTTTGGTTTTAGGCTTAATAAATTCCCAACTTCTCTTTTAATCCAACCAACTCTTGAGATAATGTCACATGACAGCTCTCTAAGGATATCAATCTTTCTTCTAAATCCACTAATAAATTTTGAAATTCTTGTTGTATTAGAGTTTGTTCTCTGAATGCTTCCTTTAAGTCTGTTAGCTTCTCGTCCAAATTCTTGAATTCTTTGAGTAGTTCGTTTAATAATTCTATTCTCTCTTCCTCTTGCTTCTCTTTTATCTCTAATTCTTTTAAAAACTCTTGCTCTAGTAGTGTCATAATACATCCTTGTAGTAAAGATTTTGGTTTTGTTATCTATTACTGGTTGCCAGTTATATTTTGTTTTATATAAGTTTTCATCTGTTTGTTTTGATCTATTAGTATTGAATTGTTCGATTTTATCTTCCAAATTACAATCGCTGACATTATTAACAATATCAGAAGTGCTACTACTGATAGTTTTAATATAAAATTTATGTCTTGACTCTCTTGAAGATTGTTCTTTAAGCCAGTTGTTTCTTTTTTGTGTTTGTCTATCAAAGTTTGCCTTGAGTCTGTTAAGCTCTTTATCTCTTGTTGACAGGCTTTGTTTAAATTCTAAGTTCTCTTTGGCTATTTGATCCAAATTCATCTGTAAAGAGATAAGATCTTCTTGTAGTGCCTTGATTTGATTCTCTTTGGTGTTTAATATCTGATTCATCTGTTCTATCTTTAAACTCTTTTGCTCTTCTTTGTGTCTTTTCTCTGAGTTGCTCCAAGCTTGTAGTGTCTGTAAAGTTTTCATGAAACATATCTCCTTTAAATCTTTTAGCTTTTTTACTGTTTGGTAGTTTTATGCTTATATACTCTTTTCCTACTCTTGTTGCTTCTATATTGCTATCTTTAAGAGCTCTTAGTATGTCATCTCTACAAATAAATTCATTATTGACTAATTTATCTACTAGTATCTTCTCAAGCTCTTTATAGTCTTTAACTGTATTAAGTTCTTTTCTTGAGCCTTGAAGCACATGAGCTTTAGCAGGATCCTTTGGATCGGAAAGGTTAAATCTTAGATTGGTGTAGTTTTGCCAAGAGTCTACGAGATATCTGTCTACTCTGTCATAATAGGGATTAAAAGCTAGTCCTGTTATTAAGTCTATCTTTGGAATAGCGAAATTTAGTTCAAGCCTTTGTTTATCGGTATGTTCTACCCATAATATATTGTATCTATGCTTATAATCTCCAAATAGAAGAGTTTCAAATTCATCTATTACTCTTTGTTTAGTCTTTAAGTCAATATCTTTTTCTTCAAATGATAGACAGCCCATACAAAGCTTTTGCTTTTTAGTTATGCTTTTAACTATCTGTCTTGTTATTGTCTCATCTCCTTTTATAACATAAGCTGTTTTATCTTTTACTCTATAGTTTAAAAGATAGTTGATTCCGGATATACTTCCGCCTTGTTTATTAGCAAAGAATTTAACTAGCATGTTTTATTTCTTAAATCTATTTTTTATCGATTAAGTTGTCTAATTTTTTTTTAACATCAAGCATCTGCTTTAAAACCATTCTATCTATAGTTTTACTTATATTTACATGCTTTGCGATTTGATTTAAATTGTTCCCTAATCTCGAAAGTTGGTTAATCATAGTTCTATCAAATTTATGAATAGGGGGCTTGGAGTGAAGGATAATATGTCTAATGTAGGCGGATATACCAATACCTGAAAGACCTGCCTTTAGCTCTAGGTCGTTGATCTCAGAATCATTAAGGCGAATAGTTATTCTGTTGGTGCGGTTGTTTTTAACTTTCATTGTAAGACCTTTTGTCTTGATTCGGTTAGAAACTGCGCAATAGATACGAGAGTAAATACTATTCTTGAATTCTTCGCATCTCCTATTTTTATATACTCAGGCAAATTTCTACCTTCTTTAATGCGTAAATCAAGAGTAGATACGCCTATACCAAGAGCCTTAGCAGTCTCTTGACGATTTAGAGACTGCTAACCTGGAAATTGACGTTCAAGACTCTGAATAGTTTTTTCAAAAAAATCTATTGATTCCATTTAAATTCCTTTAATTTTTTATCTATTCAATATTAATTATAGTCGTTAGGGTCATTCTTCAACAAAAAATGTAAGACTTTATAAAAAAGATAATAGAATGTAGTAATTTAAAGCAAATTAGAGTATTTTAGAATAAAAAATATTTTTACAAATAAAATAAAGCTATAATTTATCAATATTTTAAAAACTATATAAGATAATATGTATACATGAATAGTTTACATATTAATGTATACAATATTTACTGGTTAAAATATTTAGAATTCCAAAACAATACACCTCAAAACAGCTTAAAATAATCCAGAAAAATATGCAATATAAAAACAAACAGAGGGGAAATAAAGGGGAAAAATGCAAAAACCAAGAAATCTTAAAGTTTCAAAAATATCGGTAAAATCGGAGTTATAAAGGTATTTTTATAAAGAAATGGCTCCGGATGCTGGAAGAGAACAGGCTATGTAAGAATACCGATATTTACAATATTTGCTATATTGAAAAACGGTCATCGACACACTAGCGACACACTTTTATTTGGAATATTTTAGAATAACTTGACATAAATAAAGCAATAAAATGGAACAAATCGGAAAAGTTTTTGTTAAATTTCACAAATTTTTCAATCGGTTTTCAAAAGGTAAAATTACAAAAATAGGTTAAATCCCTAAGTTTAGGGATTTAAATAATATGAAAAAAATGATAGATTTTTTATGTTTTATAAAATACTTAAATTAACAGCTCTATCTTTAAAAGCTATCAATTAATTTTCAATACAATTTTACTAAAATATAACAATTCGTGCTATATAAATGATCATTATATTTTGTATTTAACTTTTCAAACACAAAATATAGTTATATAGTAAAAAACAAATATAATATTAAAAGCAACGTAAATAGTTCTTATGTCTGTTTAAAATATTAAAATACTGTAACTATATTTTCATTAAAACTTATTCCTTATAGAAATTTTTTACAAAATTTTATGCATTTTTTGAAGAATTCATACTTATTATTGAATTCATCATAATGAGTGTTTAATATATTTTAAATTATTATATACATCTTCCAAAAAAACACCCATAAGTGCTTTGTTCATTCTATCATCTTTTAATAGCACGGAGAATAAGTCCATATTCTGCTCATATCCTTCCATCAACGCATCTTGTACTGCGTCAAAATAAGCAAATCTAAAGTCCTTGATATTATTGTTATTAGCGCTGTCTTTCAGTCTTGTATCTTTTAACAAAAGATCTCTGACTTGAAGTGCCGACTTCGTAGCGACATCAAAATCAAACTCTTTATTGTATATCACATTGATCTCATCAATAATTTTGGATAACTTCTCTTTGATTTGCTCATCAAAACTAACTTCTACCGGTTTAGGAGCTTTTATTTCGGGTTTAGATTCAATCTCAGTGCCATGAGTTCCTGTCTTCTTTTGTTTGAAATTCGAAACTGAGATTTTATCAGCAATATCAAAATCATTCCCCATCTTTCCTATTTCTATTTCCTTGATAAGGTAAGATAGAAAATTGTATTTTTTATGCAGATCTACATTTTCATACCTTGTTGCCTGAATCAAAAACCCATAAAACCTTAAAAATCTTTTTATGGTACTTCGTATTTCAAGTTTTGTGAGATCATCATTCCTATTTATGATATCTAAACTTTTCCCAAGGAGTGACCACATTTTTGCTTTATCTTTAGAATTTCGTTTCTCTTGATACAGATATCGATTAAATTCTTCCATGTCATCATAATCAAGAAAATGATACTGAGATAACTGTTTCTCGACCTCTCGAATAGCAGAAGGGGTTATGGTTTCTCCAAGGATAGTTTCTGTGTAGTACGGCTCAAAAGATTTCTGTATATCCTCATATTCATTTTTGAAATCGATGATAAAAGTCTTCTTATCATACCCAGGGTAAATTCGATTCAGCCTTGATAATGTCTGTACCGCATTGACACCTCTTAATTTCTTATCCACATACATTGCACACAATTTTGGTTGATCAAATCCCGTTTGATATTTATTCGCCACAAGCAAAACCTGATAAAGATCGGTATCAAAAGCATCCACCAGTTTATTTTCAGGCATGTTATTCATGACAGGTTCCGAATACTCTTTTCCATCAAGAGTGACTTTACCAGAGAAAGCAACCAAAGCTTGTATTCCTGTGTAATTATGTTTATTAATATATTCTACAAACGCATTTTTATATTTTACGGCAGCCTGTCTGGAAGATGTAACCACCATAGCCTTTGCTTTTCCCCCAAGCTCATCCATAACATTATGCTTAAAATGCTCAATGATAATCTCAACTTTTTGAGAAATATTCGTATCATGAAGTTCAATATATTTTACAATTTTTCTTTTTGCAACTGTAGTATCAAGCTCAGGATCGCTTTCCACCGCCTTGTTTACCTTGAAGTAAGTCTTGTAAGTAACATAATTTTTAAGGACATCCAAAATAAACCCTTCTTCTATTGCTTGCTTCATAGAGTATAAATCAAAAGCCACCTTTTTTCCCTCGTGATTCATAGTGCCAAATAGCTGAAGTGTTGTAAATTTAGGCGTTGCGGTAAATGCTATCATAGAGACATTACTCGGCTTTCCGCTCCTACTTATCTCTTGTTCAATCTTATCTTGAAGTGTTACTTCTTCCGAATCGGCCATATATGGAACGATTTCTTCCGCTGCAATTCCAATCATTTCTGCAGAAGACAAAGAATAAGATACAGATTCCATTGCACTTCCGGATGTTGAAGAATGTGCCTCATCGATAATAATAGCGAAGTTTTTATCCTTAAGGTTGTCTACAGCATTCTTGATATACATAAATTTATGAATTGTGGTTACAATAATCTTCGTATTGCCGTTAAGTGCGATAGCTAAATCCTGTGAGGTACATTTGTCATCCATCACTTTAATAAGCCCTTCTTTGTGTTCCAAACTCATAACTGCATCTTGAAGTTGTCTATCTACAACAATTCTATCTGTAATAACACAAATCGTATTGAAGATAGGCTCATTCTTATCATTATGCAAAGAAGACAGCCTATGCGAAAGCCAAGCAATTGTATTTGTTTTCCCACTTCCCGCAGAATGCTCAATCAAGTAATTTCTTGAGGTTTCATTAACCTTTATATCTTCAACCAATTTTCGAACAGCATTAAATTGATGATACCTTGGAAATATCAAAGTCTCTGTTTTTTTATTCTTCCCAGTCTTCTCATCCTTTTTCTTTTCCTTTTTCAGATAGATAATCTTATCGATCAAATATAGTAGTGTATCTTTGGTCAAAATATCTTCCCACATATACGATACATCTAATCCATTTGAATTATGAGAATTCCCCTTACCAGATTCTATCCCATATCCCGAACCTTTA
Organism: Campylobacter sp. RM16187; assembly: GCF_025319965.1. Classification (NCBI taxonomy): domain Bacteria; kingdom Pseudomonadati; phylum Campylobacterota; class Epsilonproteobacteria; order Campylobacterales; family Campylobacteraceae; genus Campylobacter; species Campylobacter sp. RM16187. The sequence goes on along the minus strand of NZ_CP012549.1, from coordinate 415,636 downwards.
TTGAACGGAAGGAAAAAAGTCGAACTACCATTTAATTTTGTAGTCATATATACTTCGAACAAATCCATAGCGAAATTTACAATAGCTCCGGATTTAAACTTGAACAGTCTGGTCTTAAAATCCCGTTCAAATTTATATTGGCGAATTGCATCTTCGTAATTCTGACCACTCGTATTACACTTCAGTTCAAATGTAGCAATTGCCAACCCATTTAAGAATATCACCAAATCGATTCGTTCATCCTTTTTATGATAAACTTCCTCCATAACAGTGAAGACATTCTTCTGATAATTTCCCAGAGCTTCTTTATTAAAAGAAGTTGCAGGCTTGCGATACATAAGATTTAATCGAATCCCGGTATCAAATTCAATTCCATATTTGAGCACATCAACAAGACTCCTATAATCTTTATTGATTTCATTATTTAGGTAATTGATAATGGTTTCTTCTGTTCTTTCTTTATATAACTTTCTGAGCTCATTAAGCTCCTTCTCTTGAGTAGATTCTAAAAAAGAAAATAAAATCTCCTTATCCATTGCCAGTCCGGCATCAAAGAACTTAGCATCTCTTACAACATATCCATTGTTTTCTTTCAGGTACTCAAGAATCAGCTTTTGAAAATCTTCCTTTTCACGAAGCTCCCCTGTCTTAATCGCCATTTTCTATACCTCCAACACGCTTTTTACCGGTAACATATTCATATATCAGGCTCTTTTTATGCTCTTTAATGATATCTAACTGATTTGCCTTTTTCGATAAAATCAAATCTATTTCAGAACATTTCTGGTTCAGATAATCTGCGATTAGCTGTTGTTCCTCAAGTGAGGGAGTACATACTTTCATTTCTCCTAACAAGGTGCGACTAATCCTCTTCATAGTAGTCCCTCTGGAAATAATTTCCGCTTCATTAGAATATCCGTTTGTGTTCATAACATACATTAAATATTTCTTATTACAGTTCTTATTTGGTCTCAGAATTACATTATCAACCGCAACAACATATATAGCATTATCCTCCGGAACGATGCATGTTCTACCAATCGGTAAATTCAATCTAGAAATCATTAAATCTCCAGGATAAACCGATAAACACTTTAACTTTTCAAAGGTTTCTTCTGAAATATATCCTTCTCCTTGTCGTTTGAATTCTCCTTCGCCCACATTTCCGGATGTTAAATACCTAATTCCGCTTTCGGATATATCTTTACTCTCAATCCAATCTCCATCTATAAACAAGGTGTTTGGTTCCGTTGCTAAATGCTTAATTTTCTTTATTTCCCAATCTATAGGTATCTTACCTATCCACTCAACACCACTATCTTTCATCTTAACATTCTTATTCAAACCCTTAGTTACTGTTTCTGCAATAAGAGATTTCTTGTACTCTTTTAAGATTTCTATCTGCCTTTCTATTTTTTTCGTGATTCTATCTATTTTCCCACACTCTTCATCTAAAAAATCAGCAATCTGTTGCTGTTCTCGTCCAGGAATCAATATCGGAAAGTTTGCTAAACTTTCAATTGTTATTGCTTCAAAAGTTGATCCATTCGAAAAAAACTGAAAATCATCTTTTGATTTATTCAAAAAAAACCAGAAGTAATTTTTATCAATATTAATCGCTGATATCGAACACAACCCTCTTCCTATTCCATAAGCTACATCTGATATATTTAATGCACCAACTGGAGCTCTCACAGACATCAGAATATCATTTGCCCTGCTAATCTTTTTCGGATTATCACAGTATTTATAAGCTTTAGGATATTTGTCTCCAAACTCAGAATTTCCTTGCATAAAAAGGTATCTACCTTCATCATCTCTTATTTGAAATGATTCTGGGGATTGTCCCATAATAATATCCGTAATATACTTCATCCTACCTATATTCCATTCCTCTGGAATACTCCCAATCCATTCAATTCCACTGTCTTTATATCCTTGCATTACTGCACCTCGCTCTTCATCAGATTAGCAATGTCATTTGCTAATTCTTCTTCAAGTTTCATAAATTCTTTAAGCAATTTTTCAGAACTTTCCGGTGCTTGATACTGATAAAAATATCTTGTAAACGGTATTTCAGCCCCTAATTTTTCCTTATTTGTGTTTGACACCTTTTTATTTTCATCGAAATCGTAATAGTAGATTGCATCCGGCACATGAGGAAGTACCTCTTTCTCAAAATACTCGTCCACATCTTGTGATAGTTTTACAATTTCAGAATCTTTCGTGGTAGTATCAATTTTTCTATTACCATGGCTGTCTTTTTGGATAACAGCAGTTTTATCAATCTCCGATAATTCAAAGCAAATATTACTGATTCTGCTTGGTGATTGTCCATTAATGTCATTTAAGAGTGATTTAACCTTCTTTTCAAATTTAGCGTAATCCTTAAATACATCTTCTGTAGCATTAGCTTTTAATAGAGCTATTGTTTCCGCAACATACTTTTCACCCTTGATGTATTTTTGGTACTTCTTTTCCGCTTCCTTATCCCTTGGATTCATTTCTTTTAATTCTTCATATTCCGCTTGATTGAATATGTTAGAGTTGCTTGTAAACAAATCGCTGCTAGCTAACTTTTCGATTGTCTCAATGTCTAGTTTTCCCGCCCTCTGCAACGGTTGATATACAACATATTCTTTATATAAAAACTCTTCATTAGGAAAAATTTTCGATTTATCCGTTTCCTTAAAATCCGAATACATTTTAGTGATCTCTTTTCTGCTTCCAAAGTCGATTTCACGTCTCTTTTTACCCAATGATTTTCTTAGTGGTTTATACATCTCAACTGCATTAATAAGTTGAACCTTTCCTTTTCTATCTTCTCTTTTATTTTTAGATAGTATAAATGCATAAATTCCAATATCAGTATTATAAAAAAGTTGATTTGGTAAGGCGATAATCGCTTCAATATAATCATTTTCTAAAAGCCATCTTCGAATTTGACTTTCTCCACTCGTTGTGCCTCCTGAAAACAATGGTGAACCATTTGTAATGATAGCAGCTCTTCCATTATTCGCCAGTTTATTGACTGCATGTTGCATAAAGAGAAGCTGTGCATCCGTTATAGCTGGTAAACCTGCACCGAATCTTCCTTCAAATCCTTTATTGTACTCATCTTTTACTGCTTTTTCTTGACCTTCCGGAGCATCTTTCCCACCCCACGGTGTACCAAACGGAGGATTCATAATTACAAAGCGCATTTTTTGATTCTCAAAGCAATCCTTTTTTAATGTATTTGCTTCTTTTTCTCCACCTTTGATATTTCGGATATCTTGCCCTTTTATCAGCATATCCGCAGCACAAATAGCATGTGAACTTTCTAAGATCTCCTGTCCAAACAATCTCACATCAACATTTGTATTTTTTCTCTTTAAGAAATCATGAGTTGTAGAAAGCATCCCGCCTGACCCACATGCAGCGTCCAAAACCGTTGCAACTTTACCATCTCCAGTTAATATATCATCACATCCTTCTGCAAGTAAAACATCCACAAGCAAACGAATTACCTCTCTTGGAGTATAGTGATCACCGGCATCAACATTTTCCGAATACCTTCTGATAATATCCTCAAAAATATATCCCATTTTATGATTATCAATATGTCTAGGATCAAAGTCTATTTCAGAAAACTTCTTAACCACACTATAGAGTCTATTGTTTTTATTCATTTTCTTTATTTGATTCCTGGTATCGAGGTTGTTAAGAATGTTCTTTACATTTTCAGAAAATCCATCTATATAACTATTGAAGTTGGATTCTATGTTATCGCTATCATCTAAAAGTCTTTTGAGTGTATAATTGCTGGTATTATAAAATGGATAGCCTGAAACTCTCTCATAAAATTGGGATGGCTTATTCGGATCTTGCTCAAACAACGAAATAACTTTGTCTTTCGTTTCTTCCAAAGCACATTCAAAACGTCTAATAATAACCATAGGAATGATCACATCTTTATACTTTTCAGCCTCAAATGCTCCTCTTAAGGAATTGGCAATTGAAAGTACTAAATTCACCTCTTTCGTTACATCAATATGAGTTTCATCCATATAATACTCGTTGATTTCTTCTAAGTGCGGTTTATTTGTTGAATTGGTCACTTCTATAACTCCTTTATCTTATCTTCTTTTGAAATAATCGATGATATTTTGGCAATCTGATCTTTACTCAATTTGAAATTGTTGTTTCTAATTACACTATATAAATCGGAATTCTTTATCAAAAAATTACATACTTCCAACGGTGGAGCCCCCCTAACATCTGAATAGAGCTTGTCTAATAATTTCAGTTCTTCGTCAGAAGGCGAAATAATCTCGACTAATCTTCTATACACTTCCGGAGTAGGAGCATTGACTCCATCTTCTATATATTTTAGATTGGAATTTGACAAATTGATTTTTCTCGCAAGTTCTCTTTGACTCATATTTTTATTTTTGCGAATTTCTTTTATAAGATCTCCTAGTTGAATCTTTAAATTTTTTATATTACTAGCCAATATATACAACTCTTGACTCCTTGTTATGTGTTATATAACACATAACATTATACCATATTTAATATGTTCTTATGCTAATCAAAAATCAAAATATTTTATAAATAAAACATGCAGACAGATCAGTATCTTTAGGTTCTTAAGCTTTAAAATCTATTCATAAGAATCCTAACTATAGATATTGAATCAAAAACATTATAAAACTTAAAATACTACACAATATAAGTCTATATTTTAACGAGAGTTGAGTTGAGTATATTGGATCTGAGTATATTAAATCCATAGAGTAAGAGTTTGATTTATTTGTTTAAGTAGTGATTTGTTGGATGGCTTGTATCCTTAAAGGCTATATTTTCAATTAGAAAAACTAGCAAAACCAAGTTAATCTTTTGTGTGCAGCTTCAATAAAGATATTGAACTTATTTAAGATAAGTCTTGGATGTATAAGATTAAGAAATTATATTTAGTTGTACAATGTATGTCAATCGTAAATATAATATAATTTAAAAAGTGTTAATGTATTGTTATCTCACTTGTCTCTGCTTAGGGCTTCTAGTCTCAATATAGAATAAATAGAAATGGCTGTATTTTTTATATCTATAGACTATCAATAATTGAGCAAAAATAAAAACTTTATTTAGCTTAACAAAATACTTAATACTTCAGATCAAGAATAGCATATAATATTTATTGACGCTTAATATTAACTATTATAAAGAAATATGTTCAAACACTAATAAATCTAAAGAACCATAACTAAATTTTAAAATCCATTCACTGGATTAGAACCAGCAACTAAAAAGTAAACAATAGTTTTATTTAAACAATAGATATCAATACAACTGTCTTATAATAGATTTAATATAAAAGTGTGTCGCTAAGAGTATAAAGCGTAGCGACACAAATTCGACACACTTTTTTTCGGAATAGAATAGAATCAATAAGAAATTTAAGGAAAAAATAAGAAAAATTTAAGCAAAAATAGATCAAAAATCAAAGAAAAATAGTTGATTATGAGCTCGTATTTAAGGCTTTTTAAGAACTTTTTGGAAAGAAAAAGAATAAAACGGAAAAATAAAGAAAAAAATAGAACCAAAAGGAAATGGCTCCGGATGCTGGATTCAAAAATATATAATTCTTAAATACCCCAAAATACTCTATAAATCCCTAAAATACGCTATTTAATAGCTTAAGCATATTCTAAGTTACACTAGAATATCATGCATTTTTACAAATTTTGGGAACAAATAGGGAACAAATTTAGGGGATATTATGGCAGGAAAACTTAAAAATTACAACTTGTCGTTCGGGGTAAATAAATACCCCGGAATTTTCTTTAATAATCTAGCTAACGGCGACGTGGTTTTTTATATGAGAGTTACACTTGAGGGTAAAAAGGCAAACGTCAAAATCGGATCGAAATCCGAAGGCGTAAATATAACCTACGCGTATAACAAAAAGAAAGAATTCGACGCCAAACAAAGAAACGGAGAGCTTCCCGATAGCATATCTAAAAAAATAGTAGCCAAAAACAACAAAAACTCGCTTAAATTTGATGAGATCGCAGATGCCTTTTTTAACTACAAGCTAGAAAAAGAACCTGATAACGCTACAAACATAAAAGAGCAAAGACGAGATTATGAGATTTACCACAAGGATAAATTAGGCAGTCTAGCTACGACTCAGATCACTCCTGAAATGATAAACGAGCATCATAAGGATATTTCGCAGATGGTATCTCCTAAAACTAAACGCAAACTGTCACAATCTAGGATAAACGCTATAATGGGTATCGCTAGGACGATTTTTAACCATGCCATAAAGAATGATCTCATAAGTCACATTAGCCCATACAAGATAGAGCTAAAAAAACCAAACAATAAACGAGAGAGATTTTTAGAGCTTATAGAGATAGAGCTTTTACGTAAAGAAGTAGCAGCCAAAGAAGATTTTGCCTTAGAGCTGTTCGTTGAACTTGCGCTTTGTACAGGTGCTAGATTAGAAGGGGTTTTAAATATTAAGAAAAAGGATTTGTCACTTTCGACTAAGTCAGTTACTATTAGCGATTTTAAAACAAAGAGCACATATACTGGATTTTTAAGCAAAAGAGCATTAGAAATGATAAATCAAATTTATACCACCATATCTCCTAACGACTTTTTAGTAAATAAACCCAAAGCCACTATTCAAAATGTTTTACAACCACTTTTAAATAAGCTTTTTAATCAAAATTTAGATATAAGCGACGCAACCAATAGAGTAGTTATTCATACCCTTAGGCATACGTTCGCTTCGCATCTTGCTATAAAAGGCACTCCGATACTAACGATAAAAAAGCTAATGAACCACTCGGATATCAATCATACTCTAAGATACGCGAAACTAATGCCAGATAGTGGAAGAGAGATGGTGGAGATGTTGTATGAGTAATTTAACATTAAGACGCCAATCAAATCGGCGCATGAAATAAACCGCATTTTATATCATATATGGTATAATATAGTTTAGTTATACGAAAAAGGGTTGCGATGTGGAGCGTAGAGTTTGCTAACGAAGCCATAAAAGATGAGTTCTTGGGATTGCCGACTGGGCTCAGACAAAGAGGCTATAAAATGTTCGAGCTTCTAGAGGCCAGAGGCAATACTATGGGGGAGCCGTACACCAAAGCCTAAAGGACGGACTATTTGAGATACGTATAAAGTCTGATGAAGGAATAGAAGGAATAGCTAGAAGCATATATTGTTATGAAATCGGTAAAAGAATAATAATCCTACTAACTTTTGTTAAAAAAACACAAAAGACGCCTAAAAGTATATTAAATTTGGCAGAACAAAGATTAAAGGAGTTTAAAGATGGGAACCGTTAATTTTAGAGAAGTTTTAAAAGAGGAGCTAAAAAATCCGGAATTTAAAGCGCAATACGATGCGCTGGAGGACGAATATAAAGCCATAGAAGCTTTAATAGACGCTAGAAACAAAGCCGGACTAACTCAAAGCGAAGTAGCTAAAAGGATGGGCATAACCCAATCAGCTGTAGCCAGAATAGAAAGCGGAGCGTATAATATAAAATACAAAACATTCTTTAACTACATAAAAGCTTGCGGCAAAAGAGTAGCGATAGTGTGAGCAAGATTAACTATCTAGCAAACACTCAAGTCAATACAGAAGAAAATATTAAGCTTTGTTGATTCTAAAATCGGGGCTTTTTGCAAATACGACCGTTAATAATTTGGAAAGAAATAAGATCGTTAGGGTATAAATATATTTTAATTTTAACACGAAAAATCGAGATTTTTAATACGACTACAAAAATGAATACGGCTATATTATAGCGATGCTTGTTTTATCAAATAATATTAACTCTGCACAAAATACTCTTTTTTTGATTCTTATTTCTTGCTCAAAAACAATCTCTACTTTAATCTTTATTTATACTATAAGAAAACTAGCAATATCTTAATTTTGAAAATTTGTGCTAAAATATCAAATAAAAAATAAAAGTCAATTTCCCTATAAACCAAAATTTACTTTAACTTAATAAAAAACAATCGCTTATAATTCCATCATATAGTATTAGAGCTTGATACCATTTATCAGAATATTAAGAACAAATAACCCCCACATAGGACAATATGTTAATACTTACTTAGCAAACTCAAATGAGTTTGCTGTAAGGTCTTGGCAGACGGCCGATATTTTTCTTTGACCGGGCAAAAGAAAAATATGAAAACTTAGACGAAACTTTATCGCTCGAAAATGATTTTTTGTCGATAAAACGTCTAAGTTTTTTAATAGGAAGCTTTTAACGGATGGGAGTTAAAAGCTTATATGCGGTTGGTTTATTTTATAAAATTAATCAGTTTATATGAGTTTTTTGTCTTACAGATGCTTCTTTGTTACAAAACACTAGGCGTATATCTAACCGTAACTATAATCACGAGCTTCTTGCCTTCATCTATCCTATAGACTATAGTATAGTTTTCTATGAAAAGCTGCCTATAGCCAGCATTTGCATATATACCCACTTTTCTAGTAGCTCCCCTATAAGGCATCTCATCTAAGCTTAGTATAGCGGTCTCCATCTCGTTTACTAAATGCGGCGGTAGGATTAGATAAATTTGTAGCTATATATTTATATATACCATCTAGCTCTTCGTAAGCCTGAGGCGAAATTTTAACCCTATAACTACTCAAAATACTTTCCACGAAGCGATTTTAGGGCATCTTTGGCATCCAGCAGAGATCCTTCATCTTTAATCTTAGCTTCAGACGACGATATAGCGTTATCAATATCTGATATCTTAGTTAAAGACTCATAGGTTTTCATACTCATTACGACCAGATCGCCATATCCGTTTTTGGTAACGAATATCGGCTCGTCTTTGGCGTGACAAAGTTGGGAAATTTCATTCGTATTTCTTAAATCTCTTATAGGTACTATTTGAGGCATCAGTTCTCCTTTAAATTAGCATTATTATAGCATAATTATAACTATATTGTTTTAATGGATAAGAGATTAAATCTTTTAATACAATTAAAAACAAGGTTTGATCCAAAATTGTCAAGCCTGGATAATTTACATTATGAGAAGATAGGCAGAGAAACTCGCTGCATCGAAGATGAAATTCCGTTTGAGATACCGAGTAGCTGGACATGGGCGAGATTGAGGGAAGTTGTTTTAAGTAATATTGGTGGCGGAACTCCATCAAAAAGCAATCCTAACTATTGGAATGGAAATATCAGTTGGGCTAGTGTTAAAGATTTAGCCATGGATAGTTTGAATTTAAAAAACACATTTGATAAAATTTCAGAGCTAGGACTTCGCAATTCAACGTCAAACCTTATTCCGAGTGGAACTATTATTATATGCGCCAGAATGGGTCTTGGCAAAATAGTTATTTCCGACATAGATGTTGCTATAAACCAAGATTTAAGAGCATTGATATTTTCAAATTTCATTTTTAAAAAGTATTTTGTTTATTTCTATAAAACGTTAAAATTCAATGGACAAGGATTGACTGTTAAAGGTATTACATTAGATGAAATTTACAATATCTTAATCCCCCTCCCGCCACTGCAAGAGCAAAAACGTATAGTAGATAAGCTTGAAGAGATATTGCCGCTTGTTGAAAAGTATAAAGAAGATAAAGAAAAGCTAGACGAGTTAAATTTAAACTTTCCGTTAAAACTTAAAAAATCCATACTTGACTATGCTATCAAAGGTAAGCTCGTAGAACAAAATTTAGAAGATGAAAGCGTAGAAATACTGCTTCAAAAGATAAGAGAAGAAAAGCAAAGACTAATTAAAGACAAAAAGCTAAAAGCCGATAAATTCCCTCAATCTACTATTTTTATAGGTGAAGATAATTCCCCTTATGAGAAGATAGGCAGAGAAACTCGTTGCATCGCAGATGAAATTCCGTTTGAGATACCGAAGAATTGGGCGTGGGTGAGGCTGGGGGAAGTTGGTTTGATTTATACTGGCGATAGTATAAATCAAGCTCAAAAATTGGCAAAATATACGAATTTAAAAGATGGTAGACACTACATAGCTACAAAAGATGTCGGCTTTGATGGCGTGATAAATTATGAAAATAGCGTAAAAATTCCTTTTAACGAAAGTAAATTCAAGGTCGCTCCAAAAGATAGCGTTTTGCTTTGCGTAGAAGGTGGAAGTGCCGGTAAAAAGATAGGTTATCTTAATTACGATGTGTGTTTTGGCAATAAACTATGTTGCTTTAATCCATTACTGGTAAATTCAAAATTTATATTTTATTATTTGCAAAGTCAAATTTTCCTAGATAGTTTTACGCAAAAGATATCGGGTATTATCTCTGGTGTTAGTTTAAATGCCGTTAAAACCATAATTATAGCCCTTCCGCCCCTGTCCGAGCAAAAGCAAATAGTCAAAAAAATAGAATCGTTATTACCGCTTTTAAAATCTTGAATTTATAATCATAGTAAAGGAGACTTTACTATGATAAATCAGTTTAAAACTTATCTAACGAACCAAAATTTGTCGCAAAATACTATTTTTGCCTACATATTTGCTCTAAAGCAGTATTTAAGTCGCTATGATGATATTTCGCGACAAAATTTGCAAGCTTACAAGCTCTACCTCATAGAAAACAACAGCCCAAAGACAGTAAATTTAAGACTTCGCGCGATTAACTGCTACCTTCAAAGCATAAAAAAGCCCAAGCTACAGTTAAGTTTTGTCAAAGTTCAACAAAAAAGTTTTTTGCAAAACATTATCAGCAAGGCAGACTATGAGTACTTTAAGTCTTGCCTGCTAAAAAATGGGCACAAAAAATGGTATTTTGTCGTGCGGTTTTTGGCGGCTACTGGCGTGCGTGTAAGCGAACTAGTTAAATTTAAAGCTGAGCATGTTGTGATTGGCTACTTTGACATATACTCAAAGGGTGCAAAAATGCGACGAATTTATATTCCCAAATCTTTGCAAGTCTCGGCAAAAAAGTGGCTCGATGAGAGCGGCATAGAAAGCGGCTTTATATTTTTAAACAGATTTAGCAAACCCATTACGCCGCGTGGAATAGCTAGTGAACTTAAGAAATTTGCTAGGATCTACGGACTTGATCAGTCGGTTATTTATCCGCATTCTTTTCGTCATCTTTTTGCTAAAAATTTCTTAGCTAGTTGCAACGACATCGCGTTCTTGGCTGACTTGATGGGGCATACTAGCATCCAAACTACGCGAATTTATCTACGCAGAACGGCCGCCGAGCAACGTGAGCTAATAGATAGCGTGATAGACTGGTAGCCTACTTTAGGCTACTTCACAAAATGTCTACGAATTTTAAAAGCTCTTCTATCTTTGCGACTATACGTTTTTGTTCGGGTAGTGGCGGAAGGGGAATTAAAATTTGAGAAACTTTTTGAACAGAAACAAATTCAAATGTAGTTTTGCCTGCTAAATTTAAAAGTGTACTTTTTAATGTCGGCATCACCCAAAAGAGAAATTTAGCATTACAAAAAATTTTATATTTGGTTTTTATAACAATGCCATTAAATTGCTGATTGGTAGTAAGTGGAATTTTTGTTATGGCGTATTCTCCAATCGAAGCCGTACAGCATAGTAGAATAGAATTTGGTGGAAGCAAACGTTTAGAATTTTCTCCAATAGCTTTTTGTGAGATAAATTGTCTAGTTGATGATATTTGCTTACCACATTCTCTCATATCATCAATTGTAAACCAAGGAATATCTCCATTTTGCCAAAAATCCGCATTTGATCGCAGTGGTGTAAAGCCATTGATAATATCGCAAACTTCCCCCAGCCTCACCCACGCCCAATTCTTCGGTATCTCAAACGGAATTTCATCTGCGATGCAACGAGTTTCTCTGCCTATCTTCTCATAAGGGGAATTATCTTCACCTATAAAAATAGTAGATTGAGGGAATTTATCGGCTTTTAGCTTTTTGTCTTTAATTAGTCTTTGCTTTTCTTCTCTTATCTTTTGAAGCAGTATTTCTACGCTTTCATCTTCTAAATTTTGTTCTACGAGCTTACCTTTGATAGCATAGTCAAGTATGGATTTTTTAAGTTTTAACGGAAAGTTTAAATTTAACTCGTCTAGCTTTTCTTTATCTTCTTTATACTTTTCAACAAGCGGCAATATCTCTTCAAGCTTATCTACTATACGTTTTTGCTCTTGCAGTGGCGGGAGGGGGATTAAGATATTGTAAATTTCATCTAATGTAATACCTTTAACAGTCAATCCTTGTCCATTGAATTTTAACGTTTTATAGAAATAAACAAAATACTTTTTAAAAATGAAATTTGAAAATATCAATGCTCTTAAATCTTGGTTTATAGCAACATCTATGTCGGAAATAACTATTTTGCCAAGACCCATTCTGGCGCATATAATAATAGTTCCACTCGGAATAAGGTTTGACGTTGAATTGCGAAGTCCTAGCTCTGAAATTTTATCAAATGTGTTTTTTAAATTCAAACTATCCATGGCTAAATCTTTAACACTAGCCCAACTGATATTTCCATTCCAATAGTTAGGATTGCTTTTTGATGGAGTTCCGCCACCAATATTACTTAAAACAACTTCCCTCAATCTCGCCCATGTCCAGCTACTCGGTATCTCAAACGGAATTTCATCTTCGATGCAGCGAGTTTCTCTGCCTATCTTCTCATAATGTAAATTATCTTCACCTTTGAAGATAATGCTATCAAATTTTGACGGCTTGATCTTTTTCTCTTTTATAAGCCTATCCTTTTCCTTTCGAATTTGCTCTACTAGCTTAGATGCCGGTTCGTCATGCGGATCTTGCGGTACTAATTTACCGCTGATTGCTAAAATTAAGATGGAGTTTTTTAGCTGTTGTGCCGTCATCTTACGCCTTTTGATTTAATATCTCTAAAATTTTAGAGATCGTATCATCGATGCTGGCATTTAGCTCCGCTCTATGTTTTTGATATTCGGCTATTAGCACAAACGGGTCTTTTACCTCTTCGCTCTCACTTGGAAAACCGCAAAGATCAAGATTGTAATTTCGCTCTTTTATCTCGTTTATAGTAAAGCATTTTGACTTATCAAAGCCATCAATGTTGATCTCTTCGCGATTATCCCACCATGATATCACGGGCGTAAAATGCTCGAACTTCATCGGCTTTGTCTTGCTGAAATTTTTTTGTCCTTCAGGCATATCCAGGCGGTAAAACCAAATTTTGCTTGTCGGCTCACTAGCGTTAAAAAATAAAATATTTGTCGTAATTGAAGTATATGGCGCAAAGACTGAATGCGGCAAACGTACGATAGTGTGTAGGTTAAATTCGTTTAAGAGTTTAGTTTTTATAGCCACCTTTGCATTGTCGGTACCAAATAAAAATCCATCCGGCAAGACAACAGCTGCACGACCCTTAAATTTTAGCCTAGCCATTATGACGTTCATAAATAAATCCGCAGTCTCTGAGCTTCTAAGCTCAATAGGAAAGTTACTTTTTATGTTATCTTTTTCACTGCCTCCGTATGGTGGATTCATCAAAATCACATCAAATTTATCCTCTGGCGTGTAGTCTCTAATATCCTTTTCTAGTGCATTATCGTGGTAAATTTGCGGATTGTCAATGTCGTGCAATAATAAATTTGTCGCGCTTAGCAAAAACGGTAACGCCTTTTTCTCAATACCATAGACGCTATCTTTATAAATTTCTCTCTCGTCTGCAGTTTGTATCTGCAAGTCTAGTTCTTTAAGTGCCGATGTTAAAAATCCGCCGGTTCCGCAAGCAAAATCCGCAACTTTTTCTCCAATTTTAGGCCTAATCATCTTAGCCATAAAGTCGGTCACGGCGCGCGGCGTATAAAACTCTCCGGCGTTTCCAGCGCTTTGCAAGCTTTTTAATATCGTTTCATAAATTTCGCCAAACGCGTGTCTCTCTTTAAAATTTTCAAAATTTAGCTCGTTTATCACGTTTATCACTTGACGAAGCAAAACTCCGTCTTTCATGTAGTTATTATTGTCCTCAAATGCCTTTTTTACGATGGCTTGGCGAGTAGTGGTCTGTGGGGTGATGGTGATATTTTTTAGAGTTACGAAAAGCTCGTTATTTACAAAATTTAAAAGTTCGTCGCCGGTTAATGCCTTGCCGTCTTTGTTATCTATCGCCCAGCTGGAGTAGCGCAAATTTGTTGGCATAATAGAGCGATAGTTATCGTCATCGATCTCCCATTCGCTCTCTTTTGCATCGTAAATTTTTAAAAACAATATCCACGTTATTTGTTCTATTCTTTGGGCATCTCCGTTGATACCTGCATCATTTCTCATAATGTCTTGTAGTCTTTTTATAAAATTTCCTAAGCTCATATTTGTCCTTATGCTGCATAAATTTCTTTTTCAAGTTCTTTTATGGCTTCAAAATACTTCTCTTTTCCACCAAAAAAATCATTTACTATTTCTAGCATCCCACCCATATCTCTAAACGGATCATTTTTTAACACATTTATATTTTCTAAGTCATTTATGCCGTTATCTGCATATTTATCAATAAGTTTTAATAAAACCCCTCTTGCTTTATCGGAGTATTTGCTCAAAAAGTCTCGCTTTTTGACGCCGTCTGCACGCTCTTTTCTGGTGCGTGGCGGTTTGTTATAAGCTATATGACAGATCAGATCAAACTCATCTAAATTTACAAACTCAGGCTTTATCTTTAGCTCATCTAATAATACGCCGTGATCTTTTAACTCATTGACAATAGCTTGTTTTTTGCTTTGCGCGTCCCAGCTTGTTATGAAATTTTCAAGGCTTTTAAACTTAGCTAAGATGTTTTGCCTTGAAAAATCTTTAAAGTCGCTAGCGATGAGGTTACCGTTTTGATCGTAAATTTGCTCTAACTCGTCTAATACTTTGACTTCAGTGCCATTGATCACGATTTTTCTTTCACCGCTTTTTTCTTTATCTTCTTTTGGCTTTGGCGGTTTTTCTTCTGTAAAATTTGCTTTTGCCGGCAAATCGTCTTCTTTTATCGGCTCTCCATCAAATTTAGGATCCGCAAAAAGACGACTAACGCCCCTAAAATCCAAAATCGTAAAATGCGTCTTGCCAAAATCCTCCCTAAGCCTCGTACCGCGGCCTATGATTTGCTTAAATTCGGTTATGGAGTTTATGCAGCTATCTATTGCAATAACTTTGCAGGTTTTGCAATCAACCCCAGTTGTTAAAAGCTTTGACGTAACGGCTATAACAGGATATATCTCATCCGGTCTTGAAAATCTCTCTACCATAGTATTTACGTTCAGTACGTCGCCGGTAATTTGGGCGATATAGTTGGGGGTTTGTCTTACTAAATCGCTATTTTCGTTTCTTAATGCTTCACACATCCTTTGTGCGTGCTCTATATCTACGCAAAAGACTATAGTTTTAGCCATGCGGTCGGTGCTTTTTAAAAATTCACTTATGCGACTAGCCACAAGCTTTGTTCTATTAGTTAAAACCAAATTTCTATCGTAATCTTTTATGTTGTAAATTTTATCTAGTATCTCATTGCCGTAATCATCAAGCATGCCTTCTGGCGGCCTATACTCCATTAAGTCCACATCAATACCAACACGGATAACTTTAAACGGGGCTAAGAAGCCGTCATTTATACCTTGTTTTAGGCTATAAGTATAGATAGGCTCCCCAAAATATGAACTATTTGATATTTCATTATCCTCTTTAGGCGTGGCCGTAAGACCGATATGGGTAGCTGATTTAAAATAGTCTAAAATTTTGCGCCATTGTGAGTCCTCTTTAGCAGATCCTCGGTGGCACTCATCTATAATGATTAAATCAAAAAAATCTGGGCTAAATTCACGAAACGGCTCATTACCGTCTTCATCTACTAGCTGTTGATAAAGCGATAGATAAATTTCATACGAACTATCAAGTAGTTTGTCTTTTATCTTGGTCATTTTGTTGCTAAATGGTTTAAAATCGCCGGCTTCACTTTGATCAACCAAGATATTTCTGTCTGCTAAAAATAAAATTTTCTTTTTTGCGCCAGCGCGATATAGCCTATGAATAATCTGAAAAGCTACATAGGTTTTACCAGTACCTGTCGCCATAACTAGCATCAATCGCTTTTTGCCGTTAGCAACGGCTTCAATGGCTCTATTTATGGCTACTTGCTGATAATATCTTGGCTTTTTGGCACCTTGGTCATAAAAATATGGCTCCTGTATGATTTTAAAAGCTCTTGATGAAAAATGTTTATATTCCAAAAATCGTTGCCAAAGCTCATATGGAGTTGGAAATTCATTTAGAGCTAACTCACGCTGAGAGCCGGACAAAAAATCAAATTCTATAAAGCCACTGCCATTTGAGCTATATGCAAATGGAGCATCAAGCATTTGTGCGTATATTTTGGCTTGTTCCAATCCGTGCCTAACACCGTGACTATCATCTTTCGCTTCTACGATGGCAAGCGGCAAATTTAACTGATAACTTAGGACATAATCGGCTTTTTTAATACCGACCTTATCCCTTTTTGCGACGTTGTTTATCAAATTTATTCTGCCATCGGTTATTTGATACTCCATAGAAATTTGACTCATCTTGTCCCAGCCGGCTTGTTCGATGGCGGGTGTTATAAATTTTAGCTTTACGTCTTCTTCGGTCATTTTGCTACCTTTAAAAACTTCCCTATAATAAAAATTATGAGAAGTTTAGAAAATACGAGATTATATCCAAAAATTTAGTCAAAATTAAATAAACCCCGTATATTACATCTCCATCCCACCCCTACTATATATCTTGCCTTTTATCTCATTCTTTACCTCACTTGGTTCGTCATTTAGTAGCTTACTAAAATTCGGTATTAGATTGCTTATTTTTGAGATAAAATTAATAACCTTTGTTTTAAAACTTTCTAATATAGATAACTTATCCTGTAAATTTTCTATCGTTTCGTCTTTAACTTTTACTTCTTCTTCCAGCTCGGATATTCTTTGATCTTTGCTATTTATAGAAGTTTGTAGCTTAACGATCTCGTTTTGTTTGTTGTCATTGTCTTCTTTCAAAGCTTCTTCGTTTCTTTGCGATGCTTCTAGTTCCTCGTTTCTTTCTTTTAAGTATCGGTTTACTCCTTCTTTGTTTTTTAGCTCTTCGTTGGCTTTTTCAAGCTTGCTTTGCAGGGCGTCTTTTTGATTTGCTTTTTGTTTCAGTTGGTCTATTTGGGCTTTGTCGGTCTCAAAAGCCGTTATTTGATTTTGTAGTTTGATATTTTTATCTTCTTCTTTAATTAGTTGCAACGAAAGCTCGCTTATTCGCAAATTCCTATCTTTTATAATATTGTCTTGATTGTTTAGGTTCGCGTTAATCTCTTTTAGCTTTTTATTCTCTTGGATTAGATTTTCGTTGGATTGATCCAGCTCGTTATTTTTTGCAATTATCTCACCCTTGTTTATTAGCTGATTCGTTAGCTCGTAAACCCTTTGTTTTAGTTCTTTGTCGGCAATTATGTTTATATTATCTTGCATTTTTTCTAATACTAAATTCGTAAGACTCGCTACAAAAGCCTTATCGTCCCCGATTTCCAGTCTAAAATAATCTTTGCCAAACATAGACTCTTTCTTTTTTATATGCTTCCTTGCTTCATCGATTATAGATTGTCTAATTTTATTTTTAAACTCTTGCTCAGTACTATACTCTTTTTCGGTTTTGTGCATTTGTTTTATATTTTTGTGCCTCATCTTGCTACCAGGCTCGCCGCGCAATGCTATACCCTCAAACGCCGCCCCTCCCATTTCTTGCATGCTTCTGCCGAATTTACTCGTATTTCCTTTTCCGTCGAATCTTAAATTTCTATGTTCTTTAAAGAGATAATTCGTAAAAATAAGCTGATAATGTTTAGTCTTTTCGTCGTTGTGCTCGCTAATCAATAAACACTTTACACCGTATTTTGCACAGTATGATCTCGCAAATCTAAGGACTCTGTCAAGCGAAACTTGGGCGTTGATAAAATTTACTTCGGTTTTATTTAGTCCTTCTTTGGGTTCTTTATTCCGATCGGTACCGAAACTTATGACTATTTCGGAAAACCCGACCATATTTTCTCGCCAACGATTCTTTACCACCTTGCCGTTTTTATATGTTTTTGATTGGGCTTCGTAATCGGCTTTCATTTTTTCGTGGTATTTTTTCAAGAGCGCTTTTATATACTTTCTGTCGTTAAATTCCCTATCGCTACTAGGCATCTCTCGCATATTGCCGTTATCGTTATATTCGCTAAGCACTATGTATCTATTATTTCGGCTGTTACCTCTAAGATATCCAATCTTAGAGGCGTGTTTGACCTCTCTAACATTGTGCTCATACCTTATAATAGCCTTTTTGAGCGTCAAGAATTCGCTTCTTACACAAAGAACCAGGCTGTGTCCGCCTATTTGAAGAGCATTACTCATTTTTGATCCTTTTCTTTATTATCTACTATAGAAATTAAGAGCATGTTTTAACCCTTTTTTGAAAAATATAAGCTGCAATATCAGTTATCGCAAATGCTATGCGAGAATTCTTTGCATCTCCCATTTTGATATAACGTGGAATATCCCTGCCCTGCGATATACGAAGATCAAGAGTGGATACACCGATGCCAAGAACCGCTGCGGTTTGCTTTCTGTCTAAAACCACCTTTCCTTTATATTGGCTAGATATGTGCTCAAGAAGCGTTTTGTATCCTACGTCGTTATATAGTTCATTAAGCATATTATTTTTCTCCTTCTGCTTAGTTCTTACATAACTAATTACAGCAACTTTTCATTTACTTTTAGTATTTTGAATGGTTTTTGGGTAGTTTTTGAAAAATTTTTAATACTCTATGGTTCTTTAGAGTATTTTAGAGTAGTCGAGAGTAAAAAATTGTTTTCCTGTTTTTAAAAACAAAAATAAGGTATCTTAGATTAACTTAGAAAGCTTGGTAGGAAATTGGAATATTAAAAAATTCGGGAACAAATAGGGAACAAATTTTATAAAAGTAAGAAAACTTAAAGCTCTTGAAATATCGGTAAAATCGGGGTTTAAAAGGGATTTTCGGGCATAGATGGCTCCGGATGCTGAATCAGAACCGGATTGCATTAAACACCGTATTTTAGGCACTTTAAGCTTACGAAAAAATCGTTAGTGACTCACTTTTGACTCACTTTTTTTCGGAATAAAATGACATAAAATTTGAAATCTTTAGAAATAAAATGGAAAAAATCGGAAAAGTTTTTGTTAAATTTCACAAATTTTTCAATCGGTTTTCAAAAGGTAAAATTATAAAAATAAGTTAAATCCCTAAGTTTAGGGCTTTAAATGATATGAAAAAAAAATGATAGGTTTTTTATGTTTAATGAAATACCGTATTTTAGGGCTTTATAATTAGTTAAATATCTTATTCTTTGCCTGTCTTAAAAAATTGTTTTTTATCTTGATTTTTTGTATCTTTTTAGATACAATTATATAAAAAATAAGAAAGATTTACTTGCAAAAGATAGTTGATGTATATTTTTATAAAACTTCTCTTGGCAATGAACCAGTTAAAGAGTGGCTATTATCTCTTGATAAAGAAGATAGAAAAATAATTGGTATGGATATACAAGAAGTTGAATTTGGTTATCCTATAGGAATGCCTTTAGTGAAAAAATTAAACAGCAAATATAAACTGTGGGAGGTGAGAAGCGATCTGTCTAGTGACAAAATAGCTAGAGTCATCTTTACTATTTATAAAGATTATATGATTTTGCTTCATGGATTTATAAAGAAAGATCAAAAAACACCGCAAAAAGATATAGATAAGGCGATAGAAAGACTTAAGAATATAAATTTAGGAGATTTGGATGAAGAATAAACATATTGGAAGTAGCTTTGAAGAGTTTTTAAAAGAAGATGGTATATATGAAGAGGTATTAGATACTGCCATTAAAAGAGTTATAGCTTATCAAATTCAAGAAGAGATGAAAACTCAAAAAATTACTAAAACAAAGATGGCTCAACTTATGAAAACAAGTCGTAGTGTGGTAGATAGGATGCTAAGCCCTACAAATAGCTCTCTTACGTTAAATACTCTTGTATCGGCCGCTAACGTACTTGGCAAGAAATTAAGCATAGCTATTATTTGATGTTAATAAGTGAAGAATAAGTATTTTTTTAATTTTAAATCCTTATAAAACATGTTTCAATTTCTGTGTATCTAAAATCCTCCCTTTTTTATGTTTTTCTATATTATATAATTTTGAGGGATACTTATTAGAAGTACTGTTATCTTTTGGCATAATTTTCTCCTATTTACAGAATTTGTAGTTTTTATCTAAATTTTCAATTTGTAAATTAAAATTTTGCAATAAATATTCATTTACTTGTTTATAATCTTGCTTTGTCATTAAATAGACATTTACGGCATTTTTTTGATTGTCATAAAAAACTATGGTGCAAAATAGTATAAATTTATAATCTTTGTTAATTAATAAAGCAACTAATTTTGCTAAACAAGCAAGTAAATTTGACAAAATTAAAAATAAAGGCACGATTATTATTCCCAATGTAAAAATCCAAAATCGTTGTAAAGAACCGTCTGGTATCTTACCGAGCATAGGATAAATACTTTTTTTAACCCAAACAATATTTTGTTTTTCTACTGTTATATCTCGTTTATCCCAATAAACTTTATCATTACACAAATATACTTTTTCAGGTTTTCTAAGTTTTCTGATTAAGTCAAAAAAAGCCCAAATATTTGCAACAACAAAGCCAATCACCATACCT
Organism: Campylobacter sp. RM16187; assembly: GCF_025319965.1. Classification (NCBI taxonomy): domain Bacteria; kingdom Pseudomonadati; phylum Campylobacterota; class Epsilonproteobacteria; order Campylobacterales; family Campylobacteraceae; genus Campylobacter; species Campylobacter sp. RM16187. The sequence goes on along the minus strand of NZ_CP012549.1, from coordinate 394,891 downwards.
GAGAACCTAAAGCCCTGAGTTTTTAGGGCATGAAAGAACACTTCACTAAATTTACCTAAACTCCAGTCAATTATACCTGAGAAAAATGTAGCCCAAATAACAAAAGCATCTATAAAGCACAAAAAAACAAAACCATACATTATCATTATAAAGTTATTTTTAATCATTAGTGGAGCTTTATCATAATCTCTCAAATTTATTCCTTCACAACTCATACCTTAAATTTCCCTTCTCCAATCTCTTGATAAGTCATTTGTGCTAAAAGCCCTATTTCTGCAATAATTTGCTAATGATTTCTTATTTCTTAACTCCCTTAGGATTATTTTCAAGTTTTCTGTCAAAATTTACTAAAACAGATCCTATATTTAGATCCATTTTCGGAAAAGTTTCTTCTACGAGATATATAGTGTTTTTACATACATAATCTCCTTTAAAAGGAACATCTAGCATATGCTCTACTAATGTTCCAAAGCTAAAATATCTCTGCTGAAAAGCAATAGTTTCATTTGTTTTATTATCTATAATTCTCATTGTATCAGAGTGAAAGAATTTAGAAGCGAACCAATTTAAATTTACTTTGTCATATAATACCGTATAGTTTGTTTTTTGGCATATTTTCTTTGGCTACTACATTTTTAATCACGACTCTATCTATTAAATTTTTATTTTATTTATATTTTCATACTCCCTCTTGCTTTCTTTATTCATAATATCCACATACTCTTTGTGCTCTTTTGAATTTCGCTTAATCTCTGAACTCTCTAGTTTTCTGTGAAGTTCTTCTCTGGAATGCCAGTATGTAGCGCCGGCTTCTCTATATTCATTTATAGCATTTATAAAATCTTTATACTCTTGCGATTGTTTATCAAACGAGAGTATCATTACATTACCATCAGGTAAATTTAAAGCCATAGTTTTTAAATGAATGCCATCTAGATAGTTATTGAACATATCTTTTATATATTTATCCGCAAATCCACCAAATACATTGTCCTCAAAGTATATACTCTCAGGATACTCTATTTTTTCTTTAATGAAAGGCTTTGGAGTAGTGTTACAATAGTAAAAGCCTAGTATGTTTGTTATGATAAGATTATGGGCAATAAGTAAGGAGATGACACCTAAAATAATATATCCTTTTTTACTCATTTTAAAACACTTATATATAACCCAGCCTATAGTTATATAAAAAACAACAGTATAAATATGCCCATTTTACACTTCTTTAAAGTATAAAATGGACGTAATAGTCTTTTTAACATTTTCTTGCATATTTATCCTTTTTTTAAATTTTATAAAAACCAGACAAAAAATATTTTTGATAGGCCTTAAATTTAATATAAACTTATTTGATCAAATTTATATGAAATTTAAGAAGCCAGCTTGCAGTCTTGCACATATTCATCCGAGTATTCATCTTTATGTTTTTCAAGTTCAGTGTAAGCTTTAGAAGATATGCCCGATCCTATGAAAGGGTTTAAGTTTATTAGAGCGTATAAATTTTCAATAGAACTATTAGAATTTGGTATAGTTGAATCAGGATTAATTAGTTGGATATTAAAGTTGATATTATTAGTACTGTTTTCATATGCTTGACAAATATCTATTATGTCTGTTTTATTAATTGCTTTATTTATTATCTTATCTATCTTTTGCATTGTTTGTTCGGCTATATCATCAACCCCTCCTTTGAATATAGCCTTTGATGATTTATGTAGTCCGCTCAAATAACTTGTTACTTCTTCACTAGTTCCGTTTTTTATCATGTTATCGTAAAAGTAGAAAATTTTAGTTAAGTCAACACTTGAATGGCTTTCACCTGATACTTCTATTTCTTGTCCGGCATTAAGACCGGTTCCTGCTATTAAACTAAGACCGTCTTTGGCTACAATGTCTGTTATCTTGGGATTATGAATATTTTCTATACTCAAAGCATTTAATAATGTACCCGGTAGCCCACCGATCCCAGGCGCATTGAATGTATAAGTGTGATCAACCACTTCCGGATGTTTAATAGTTAAAATTTGAGCCAAATATCCTCCAAGAGAGTGTCCGACTACGGTTATCTTTTCATTAGTGGATATAATACCCTGAGATACCAATTTATTGTAGTAACTCTCCAAGCTTATTTCTTGTAAATTTACGCCCGCAAGGGCTAATTGGAAGTCGTTGTATAAGTCTTCAATAGTATTAACAGGTCTATTAAGTGCTACATCTGTACCTCGTATTGCCAATATTTTTTCATTATTTGTGTTTATATAAAGACTTGCTTGAAAGCCGGTAACTAAACTAGAGAATTCGGTTGTCACTATTTTATAGCCATCAGGGATTCTCATACCATCGTCGTATAAAGCACTTGCCAACTGTGCATAAATTTTGTATGTTGAAAAACTATTGTTCATCTTTTATCCTTTAAAATTTGTTTTATTTGATCACGTAATATAAATCCACTATTCCAATCTATATAACCGCAATTTATTCCACTTTCATTCCCGCCTACTGTCATTTTATGGAGTTCGTTCGCAATAAATCCATTTGGCAGATAAATTGTATAAACTTCAGCCACGACACTTCCTTGAAATTTATTATATACGTTTATTGTATGGATTTTTTGTACGGATTTTGGGCGTGAATATGAAATCCAATCAATGTAAAATTCATCTATATCTTCTTTTTTATAGTCTTGCTTTACAATCCTAATTTCATAATCTTTTTCTATATTGCATTTGTATTCATAAACGATGCGGTTTTTAACGTCGATAAAGCTGACGGCAGAAAGTAATACCGCCAGTACAAAAGCAACTCTTTTGTCGAATTTTATTTGTCTTTTTTGAAAAATGCTTAGAAACAATGGTGTTAAAAATATGGAAAATAAAGTAGAAACGCCTGATATGATTAAGCATGTTAGCATTAACGCTAATTTTAGTATTTTATTTAAATTTGACAAATAAATTTGATTTATCACTATTGCCCAAGTAAAAGAAATTATAAGTATTAAAATAAACGCTAGCATTTTATGCAACTCTCCATATACTTTCGTTTGAATTCGTTCCTGAGACCTCTATTCTCTCTCCGAATCTTTCTTTCCACCATAAATTTGCTATATGGCTGAATGCATCTTTAGCTCTTACATCTGTTACTGAAGTAGTCATTGAAGTGTTTTGATAGTTATGGAAGGCTTCGCCTATCTTATATTCAACATAATGTTTAAAATTTACCTGCTCGTTTCCTAACCAATAATACTTACCATCGCTATCCTTATAAATTTTACGGTAATTTAAGCTCATTCTGCTAGGAGAGTTAAAAGTATAGCAATTATCAAACAAAGAAGGATACATCTTAGATGCTATTTGAGCTAGTGTTCCACCAAGAGAGTGTCCAACTATTGTAACCTTAGTATTTCCAGAGATTAGATCGCTACTATTCTTAAGTCCATCAATAAATCTAATCATATCAGTAACTTGGCTTGCAGGAACAGATTTTGTGCCTAATTCTGCAACATCGGCGACTAAGACGTCATAATAAAACTGCTCTAAAGAATTAGTTTCCGTTCCTCTTAAGGCTAAAATAATCTCATCCTCTTTTTGATATAAGGTAGCAGAAAAACCACTGGAATTTGCAGGACTGTTTTGTCTTACAGTATAGCCGTTTTTAGTAGGATCATTAACTTCTATTGTTTCATAAGCTATATCCGCTAGCATCGCCATATCTTTATATATTGAAAACTTGCTACTCATTTTTTACTCCTTGATTAAAAATTTTTCTAATAATAATTTATTCGTATCTTTAGCCTCACAATACTTGCCATGGAATGTATGTGAAAGAGTTGACACTTTTATGTTTAAATTATCATAAGGCATAAAAACATTGTATGTTCTTGCAATAAGTTTTGTTTCATCGTAAGAATAAACATCTCTATCATGCACAAGCATAGTTGTGTTAGGGCATTTATCTCTATCCTTCTTACATTCCTCCACATTTTTTGTTATTTTAAATTTATATTTTTGGTTTCTTATATCCTCAATAGAGTAGTTATTATCCACTATCTCTATATAATACTCCTTATTTTTACACATCTTTTGAAATTTGTATAGATTTATCGCATTATGGCAGTACAAATATCCAATTAATGCTAAATTTATTAATACAAATGCGATATGAATTTTTGGCTTTATTTTATAGAAAAGAAAAATTGCCGGAAGCATTATAAAAACTATAACAGGTTGCATCCACCATATAAGCAGAAGTATCGGAATAAGAATTAATATCCTAAAGGCAATATGAACTTTGATACTTGAAAGATAATAAAATAAAAAAGCCCAAAGAAAGCTATAAAATGTCAATAATATAAAAACTTCCCTTACCGTATTCATTTTAATCCTTTATAAGAAGCGCTGTGTGCCACACATCTATCCTTTTTTTATTTTATAAAAACCAGACAAAAATATTTTTGATAGGTCTTAAATTTAATATAAACTTATTTGATCAAATTTATATGAAATTTAAGAAGCCGGCTTGCAATCTTGCACATATCCATCCGAGTATTCGTCTTTATGTTTTTCAAGTTCAGTGTAAGCTTCAGAGGATACGCCCGATACTATAAAAGGGTTTAGGTTTATTAGGGCGTATAAATTTTCAATAGGAATAGAAGAGCTTGAGAATATAGAAGCAAGGGATGAATCTTTAGTTAAGATATCCAAGCTTAATGAATTTTCGGCTGCATTATCAACCCCTAGCTTTTTAAATTCTTCATTTAATTTTTCATAACCTTTGCCTTTGTGAATAAGTGCTGTAGATAAATATGCAAGTGTTAATTCTTTATAGGTTATATTTGGATTAAAATGTTTTAAGATATCATTATGTTCTTTTATAGCTTGGTTTAGAGTGGCTATACTATGACCTGCAATAAAATTATACTCCATATTTTTACCAAAAATCGGGATAAAATATCCAAGATGATCACCAACGATGTTTGTTGCAAAATTTGAAAGAATATCACCGTTTAAAGCACCTTCGTCTTGGTAAGATATGTTGTAGATGTTGCTTTTAGCAAAGTCTTTCATAATTTCAGAATATATTTCATACTCTTGGTAGTTTAAAAGATTAGCCCCGAAAGGATTGTAAGTATACCCTCTAATACCAAATTCCAATCCCAGCTGAGCAGTTAATATACCACCTAAACTATGTCCCGTTAGAGTTAATTTAGACTTGTCGATGTTAAAGTTAGATATAGATTCATTCAAAAACTTAACCGCATCATAATATTGAGGAGTTTTTTCGCCATACCAACTTTTAGCGTCTTTTATTTCATTTGTTCCTCTAAAAGCCAAAACATATTCTTTTGTTTTCAAATCTTTATAAAGAGTTGCGTAAAATCCTGTCCCTTTATTTTCAGATATACTTAATACTTCATAATTCTTGTCATCCGTTAACCCCTTTTTCTGATTCTCATATATAAGCTCTGATAGCTCTCCGTATTTGGTCACTTTTTCAATTGAATTTGACATAATTTACTCCTTAATAGTGTTAAACAGTTTTTCATAAAACAAATCATTGACTCCGCAAGCTTCCCTGCTTTGAAACCAAAACTCCCCAGTGCCCGTATTTAAAAAAGGATAATCATATATACTTTTTATGACAGGTCTTTTTGCGATAGCTTGACCCGTTTTATTATCGATGACGGCCAAATAAAAGCCGCTTATAAAATTAGTTACTATTTTTGGAAATTTTATTTCCATCGTAGTTATATTGTAGTCAAATTTATAGTCTAAATTTTCATGATTTTTTAGTCTATATTCATATTTTTTATCTAAGCCTATACCGTCTTTAAAAAATTCACTATCACTATCTAACTCGACGATATCTAAAATATCTACCCCGGTATCTTTTTTAACTCCTATAACAGGAAAATAATCTTCCACAAGCCACGAACTTTTTTTTATATAAGGATACAATTTATTTTCATTAATCCAGCCGTATGACATAATGGAATCGTCTAGATAAAATATTTTTCCTTTTTTCACGGGAATAATAAAATGATCCAGATTACCACAGTAATAACCTGCCGCAATCTTGGAACCAAAAAACCCGCTCCAAGGCAAAATTAAAATTAACATAGAAACTGTAAATTTGGGTTTTATTTTTAATAATCTAAAGATCACTATAAAAAATAATAAGTAAAGAGGATAGACTAAAATCATAAAACACCTTCTATACTAAAAACGTCTTTTGCTTTTACATCTGTTACAAAGACAATTGTCAAATGCACCTATCTGTGTACCAGTGGCATCTTCAGTTTTAAATTCTTTATACCCCGCCCAAGCTAGCTCAGCATAAGTCTTTAACACTTCAAACTTTCTCATCTCTTATCCTTTCTAAAGAATTCTGTTATTAGTTTAGTATTGCACTCTTCTAAATGATACTTCTTACCACCGTCACAGCGGGTTGAAGATATTCTTGATTGACTACCAACTGCTTTTATAAGACTCTCTACCATTATGCCTTTATATCTAACCATAATATATATATTATCCGCCAATATCTTACCTGTGTTTCTATCTTTTATAATTCCTCCATAGTTAAATTCTATCCCGAGTAAATTATCAAATACAGTTGTTATATTAGGTTTAAGTTCCATTGGACGACTATGAGGATCTTGGGTTAAAATCTCAATAGGAGCTATCTCATCTTCTGAAATTTCTTTACGGGCTATACATTTATCTTTGTAGATCTCTTTGAGACTTTTCATTGTTTCAGATATATAACTAAATACTCTTCGCGGAGCATAATCATCTGTATCATTTCTATCTTGTATCAGTAGTTTTATCTCTTCAAATATTTGCTTCTCACTTTTTTGGTTTGAATGTAGTTCGTTAAAAAATACATTTACCTCTTGATATGTTACTTTTTCATCTTGAAAAAATTCAATAAGATCTATGTTTGCAGACATATGACAGTTTTTTGATGTATTGTTATCAAGATAAAATCTGAAATACTTACCGTTATAAGCCTCATTATCGCTTTTAACTTTATAATCTATATAGTCTAAACTACCATTCATTAGCATTTTAAAGGCTATATCTTCGGTTGCATTATAGCCTGTATGTTGATTTAAAACAGGAAAGCCTTGAGTAGTAGTTCTTTCTCCTGAATAATAAGCATTTATACTAGGCTCGTCATAGATATTTATCTTGGCATATACATAGCCATAAGCATGAAATATAGTCGAGACTATCATACCGTCTCCAAAAAAGACTAAAAACCATATAAGAAGCGCTCTTAGCTTACGTATACCTTTAGGAATGATTATAGCCATAAAGAAAGTTACGATAAGAAGTATTAGGATTATAAAAAAAGGAGTTGCGGAATGCATATTAGTCCTTTAAAAAGTTATATGCAAAATTAAATTAAACATAAAAAGCTTTTTACGATAGTAATATTTTATTACTGACAACTTTAATGAAGTCTTAAAGTATGCAATCTAGTCTTGTGACAAACAGAGATAAACTCAAGATATATTGATAGCCATATATAGTGATAAATTATAACTGACTTTATAAGTCCATCGTTTGGATTAGAACCAGCAACTAAAAAGTAAACAATAGTTTTATTTAAACAATAGATATCAATACAACTGTCTTATAATAGATTTAATATAAAAGTGTGTCGCTAAGAGTATAAAGCGTAGCGACACAAATTCGACACACTTTTTTTCGGAATAGAATAGAATCAATAAGAAATTTAAGGAAAAAATAAGAAAAATTTAAGCAAAAATAGATCAAAAATCAAAGAAAAATAGTTGATTATGAGCTCGTATTTAAGGCTTTTTAAGAACTTTTTGGAAAGAAAAAGAATAAAACGGAAAAATAAAGAAAAAAATAGAACCAAAAGGAAATGGCTCCGGATGCTGGATTCAAAAATATATAATTCTTAAATACCCCAAAATACTCTATAAATCCCTAAAATACGCTATTTAATAGCTTAAGCATATTCTAAGTTACACTAGAATATCATGCATTTTTACAAATTTTGGGAACAAATAGGGAACAAATTTAGGGGATATTATGGCAGGAAAACTTAAAAATTACAACTTGTCGTTCGGGGTAAATAAATACCCCGGAATTTTCTTTAATAATCTAGCTAACGGCGACGTGGTTTTTTATATGAGAGTTACACTTGAGGGTAAAAAGGCAAACGTCAAAATCGGATCGAAATCCGAAGGCGTAAATATAACCTACGCGTATAACAAAAAGAAAGAATTCGACGCCAAACAAAGAAACGGAGAGCTTCCCGATAGCATATCTAAAAAAATAGTAGCCAAAAACAACAAAAACTCGCTTAAATTTGATGAGATCGCAGATGCCTTTTTTAACTACAAGCTAGAAAAAGAACCTGATAACGCTACAAACATAAAAGAGCAAAGACGAGATTATGAGATTTACCACAAGGATAAATTAGGCAGTCTAGCTACGACTCAGATCACTCCTGAAATGATAAACGAGCATCATAAGGATATTTCGCAGATGGTATCTCCTAAAACTAAACGCAAACTGTCACAATCTAGGATAAACGCTATAATGGGTATCGCTAGGACGATTTTTAACCATGCCATAAAGAATGATCTCATAAGTCACATTAGCCCATACAAGATAGAGCTAAAAAAACCAAACAATAAACGAGAGAGATTTTTAGAGCTTATAGAGATAGAGCTTTTACGTAAAGAAGTAGCAGCCAAAGAAGATTTTGCCTTAGAGCTGTTCGTTGAACTTGCGCTTTGTACAGGTGCTAGATTAGAAGGGGTTTTAAATATTAAGAAAAAGGATTTGTCACTTTCGACTAAGTCAGTTACTATTAGCGATTTTAAAACAAAGAGCACATATACTGGATTTTTAAGCAAAAGAGCATTAGAAATGATAAATCAAATTTATACCACCATATCTCCTAACGACTTTTTAGTAAATAAACCCAAAGCCACTATTCAAAATGTTTTACAACCACTTTTAAATAAGCTTTTTAATCAAAATTTAGATATAAGCGACGCAACCAATAGAGTAGTTATTCATACCCTTAGGCATACGTTCGCTTCGCATCTTGCTATAAAAGGCACTCCGATACTAACGATAAAAAAGCTAATGAACCACTCGGATATCAATCATACTCTAAGATACGCGAAACTAATGCCAGATAGTGGAAGAGAGATGGTGGAGGCTTTGTATGAGTATTAAACGAACTTAAAACTAGGCAACAAATTTAGTAACTATTCAAAATATCTTGTAACTACCTTTAAATAAGCTTTTTAATCAAAACAATGACTACCTTATCTTAATTGGAAAAATTTAAATAGTTTAAAATTTTGCATGACATAACTAATCATCAATACCTAACTTCTCAAACCAACCATTTCTTTTTAGAGTCTCGCATCTTTGTTCAAAGTGCCTCATCATCACTTCTGAAAGCGTAGTTTTAGCCTTTATATTTATCCTTTTGTCCTCAGCGTTGGCTCTATCTTTTTTGTAAAAGTCCAGCCCGTCAAGCTTTTCTAGTTTTTTGATATACTTGGGCATCTTTTTTATGTAGATTTCTACTATATTTTTAGCCGACTTATTAAACTTAGCTCTATCAACCTTAGCTCTTTTTACTATTTCCATAAAGTCGTTATATCTTATATTTGTCTGCTTGCCGTTTATACTTAAATGCGACTCGTAGTTTTTGATACCCTCATAAAAGCCGGTGCAAGCGATATCATAAAGAGGGGCTAGTAAAATTTTGCCATTATCGTAAATAACCGATATGTTTTTCGTATGCATATCCTCGTGTCTAATAAGAAAGGAATAAAAAAAATACTCAATCATTCTTAGTCTATCATCACTGTTTGGCAGTATCTTAGCCGCCATATCAAATAATTTTTCAGATGAGGCTTTATATTTACTCTCACTACTTAACCCCATAAATGTAGAAAACTCTTTTCGTTGAAATTTATAAGCGCCAATCCTATCAAAATACTTGATAAAGTAGTGATACTCTCTATCCTGCTCTCTTTTAAACACTCCGCTCATAGGCACATCAAAGCCTAACTCGTTTTTTGCAAAGCTCATATGCAAATGTTCGTTTATAGCAATATGCGGGAAGTAGTAGTCGCTGTTTTCATCGGCTTTTAGTGTATCGTATGGCTTGATAAAAAACTTCGCATTATCTTCATTTTTAGCCACTCGTATTGTATTGTCCTTTACCACTACTTGAAGTTTATGCTGATAGCCTGATAAACTCATAGTTCTTACATGCTTTATATCTTCGCTATCGCTCATAAATTTACTTGGGAAAAGCGATACATCATCTATATCCACATCGTATTTTAGAATATTGGGAAAAGTATTAGTACCTAAAATTTTATCCTTCCCGGAAAGATAACTTTGAGGCTTTATCTCACGACCAAATTCCAAAGCACTTGGCGAAAATATAAGATCGTTCTTGCTATAGTCATTATGCAGTAGCAAGAAAAACTCTGTAGCATTACCGGCTTTATCTATTAATATCTTTCTATCTATTCCCTCAGGTAGCGACTCCTCAAAATCCACAAAGCAACTCTTACTCGTATAAATTTTAAAATCAATCGGCATCTCAAATTTAACGCCATATCTACCACCAAGTAAAAAATCCGTATCATACGCAAAGTAGTAGTTCTCGTAATCATAGCCCAAATAGCCTATTAAAATTTGGTTTTGGTAAATAAATAGGCGATGCTCAAAATTAGAATACTCGTCTGAAATTTCATAAGCCGTACTTGAAGCCTGCCCTATCACTCTTATTCGCTTTAGCTCGCTTAGCTTTTTTAGCTCATTCTGGATGGTTCTTTTTGATAATCTCTGAATATTATTTTCTATCTGTAATCTTGTAAGTAATGTATTGCTATTTTTTAGAATTCTTACTATTTCTAGAGATACTTGATTCATCCTATATCCTTAATACAATATTAATTATATGCGTGAGCTGCACGAGAAGTATAGATCAAATATTATTAATATATTCTTAAGCATATGCACTATTTGCACGATATAGCAATCAACAAACTAGCTTAAAAAAATGAAATCTACACAGTGAAATAAGCATAAAAATTTTATCTATCGATATAGTTTTAGCACCATAGTGCTAAAACTTACTTAGCACTATCGATTAGATAGTGCTGTAAGGTCTTGCCAGACGGGCTATGAATTATATTATATTAGATACTATAAAAATATTATTAAATATAGCAATAAAACAAAAATATAAAAAACAAGTAGATATAAAATTTTATGATTTTAAAATATAATAAAATATAAGAATAAATATTTTGTTTCGTTGAGTGAATTATAAGACAACATGTGGACATATTGTGTATAATTCTTAAAAACCTTCAAACAAACCATGAACTTAAATTCACAGCTTGCATGAGCCAACTATTTGGAAGTTGGCTTCATGCGAAACGTGCCCTTAGTGGTTTGAACTTTAGTGTAGCCACCAAAGCTTTGACCGACTTTTTGATGAGCGCGAGCAGATGAGTATGATCTGCCAGAGCATGATTTTGAATAAGAACGAGAATAACATTTTGCCATTTTGGACCCCTTTGTGTTGAATTATTTTGTTTCGTTGAGTGAATTATAAGACAACATGTGGACATATTGTGTATAATCTATAAAAAACTTTAAAATATAAAGGACAAAACAATGGACGCTCAGACCAGGATACTATGGCTACTTAAAAAACTAAACCGTGGCGAGATAATTGACACCGCACAAGATGAGCTATGGATAAATGAAAAAGATGACAAACCAAGGCTTAACTATAAAACCGTAAGACGTGACTTTGAAGCAATAAAAAATGTATTTAATGAAATAGAGATAAAACGAACAGAGTCTGGTTGTTATCAGGCGATTAATACTAATTTGCTAGATGATTTGCTTGACGAAAGAAAAAGAAATGTTTTAAAAATAATCTATGCAATGCTAGACAAAAACTCTCAAAAATTCAATGACAATAGTAAAAAAACTGCAATATCTCAAATGCTAAATGAATCATTTGGTGTTTATGACTTTATCACAAGCCCGATCGAGACGGAGCTAGACAAGAACGTCATAAAAACACTAGAAGATGCGATACGCTACCGCAAAAAACTTGCGATTGAATACACTCCGACAAATAAAACTGATCGCAAAAAATTTAAAGAAGTAAAGCCGTATAAGATTTTACTAATCAATGAAAATTTATATCTGGCAAATACAAACAACGAGTATGATTTTTCACTTTTTAGGATAGCTGGGATAACAAATTTGGAGGTTGTTAAAGGTGAAACGTTTAATCACGACTATAATATCGATGATTTTATAAAAAGTATCCAGACGCCGTTTGCTGTTTTTTCGCATAAGTGGAAGACGTCACTAGTGGAGGTGCGCCTTGAGATCAGCCCGAAAAAGGCCTTTTTGTTTGAGAGAAAAAACTTTTTTCAGTCGCAAAAAATCATAGAGCGCAAGCCAGACGGGGCGATCGTAGTTAGCTACCATTTTAGCGATCTTAAAGAGATAGAGTTTTTTATTATGGAATTTTTGGGATACATTAAAATTTTAGCTCCAATGGAGCTAAAACAAAAGATTATAAAAAAGATAGAAGAAGGTAAAAATTTACTCTAGCTAAAATAGTCTTTTGGGCATGCCTTTAACTATCTTAAAACATGCCTCAAGGGACTTGTCGCCTATGCCAGGAGCCCTTAGCAAAGAGCTTAGCGAGTGATATAGTCCGCTATCTATCGCATCTTTTATGGCTTGAAATCTTATATTTTTTATATCCATGGCTTTGGCTTGTCTTTTGAGTTCATCTATATCGAAATTTAGTGCAAATTCATCATACAAATCATCGCTTGCGCTCTCATTAAATTCCCAAATTTCACACTCTATTTCTAAAGGCTCTAGAAATTCCATCATCAAATTTATAACTTCTTCTTTATCAAGACCACCATTTGATGTACCAAGCAGTGGAAATGCGATGTGGTTGATGTTTTTGCTCGCATAAGTATTCACAAATTTTTCTAGACCGGCTTTTATGTAGCTCATTTTAGATGGGTCTTTCCAGTGCTTTTTAGTCGGGAAATTTAGCACCTGTCGCCCATCGTTTGCTTTATATAGCCATAGTTTTCCTATTTCTATTTTATTTGGGTTGCCTTCACCGCAAAGCTCGACATATCGTGAGAACATCTCAGGATAGCGCAACCTAAACTCATAGGCTATGCCGGCACCCATAACGCCTACGCAGTTGATAGTATTTACTATAGTGCCTGCTTTGGTGTTAAATATATTTCCATGTTTTAGTGTTACCATTTTTACCCTTAGAAAAATTTAGCTGGATCAACTATGACGTTGATATTATACATTTTAAGATCGCCAGCCAGTTGATCTTCGATAGTTTTTTTGCATACCCGATCTTTAACATATATAGAACATATATAGCGACTATAGACGACATCATCTATCAAAATTTCTGCCATCATTTTTTGCTTAATATCATCATATCTAACGCCATTATTACACCATCTTTCAGAAAAAACATCATTAAAATTTATAAAATTTGGATTTTGCAAGTCAGGCAAGTATCTGCTAAATTTAGCTTCATCTGCAGATGCATTGCGATCAGAGATTAAAAAACCATTGCGATGATCTTTGATAACCCGAACATCAAGCCCCAAAATGACAACACGAGCATTGTTTCTATTTTTATAAAGCATGGCATTGCGTGGGTTAAAATAAAAAGGGACATAGTCGTGGATTTTACGTCCATATATACGCTCAACCCTTTCGCGTCTTGCGTTAACCTCTTGGTTACTGATATCTACTTGTTTGTAGGTGTTGTAGTGATTTTGCAAGCCATGTAATAAAATGTTTTTTAAATTATTATAGTCCGTCATATGAAAAATTTCGCTCATACCGTCTAAGAAAGCTTGGTTGCTCATTATAATCTCCGTTATTTTTTCGGAGATTATAAGGGACATTATAGACATATAGTGTCTAAAAATATTAAATTATAGGCTTTCTTGTATATTTATAAAATTATGATATCTATCAAACAGCTTTTTTATCTCTTGTTTAATATGACTAAATTCTTCTTCGCTAATATTTCCGTGCGCGAAGTCATTGCGCAAATCATCTAACTGCTTATGATATTTAGCCAGTTCGTTACTCGAACCAAATTTTGTATTTATGACCAGTCTAATATCTTTTATATCTGTTTTTGAAAGTTCGAGATACTTCAAATTTTTCATAGTCCTGCCGACAAAGTCATCATCGGTCTCGTGCGCTCTAGTTTTTAACGACTGAATAAAAAAATTGCTTATAAGATAATTTTTACGCACACCCATTTTAGAGCATTCATCTAAAATTTTATTAAATATGAAAGGGATATTTTTTTCAAATACGCTAACTATATAGCTATTCACGCTCTCAAACAAGAGCACTAGCGACTGCAGCAAATAACCCTTTTCAAACATATCTTTAGCTAATTTATATCTAAAAACATATGCACTATCGTCCCAGTCGCATATTTTGCTTAGCTTCTCTTTTAAATTTTTAGCTCTTGATATAAGAGCGACATCATCTATCTTATCAAGCTCTTTTATCAACTCACCATGCGAGCTTTTCAGCTTTGCTATATTGAGACTTAATATATTATGCGAAAACGCATTTAAAGCATTTACCAGCGACTCAAATTTCTTTGTTTTTATGTGCTGCGCTAGAGTATAGTTTTGCGAAAAAGCCGCGATCACAAAGGCGATGTTGGCGATATCTAGGTATTGCCTCAGATCTATTATCTCATATAGTTTAAATTTTTCTATCTCTTTAGCAAATAAAATTTGATCTATTTGGGAGACATTTGAGAAATTTTGTATAAGTAGATCGACTAGCGCTAGCAATGGCAGATGACGGAAGCCATGTGTCACATCAAAAACTATTCTACCGACTCCGCTTTTTACTAGATCATCTATCGCTCTTTCAAATATCTCAAACAAAGCCTCAAAATTTTTCTCATCTACTATCTTATAATCATCGTTAAAATTTATCTCAAAATTCGCATACTGTGCCACGACGGCTTCATTAAACTCCCTAGCTTCGGCAGTATATATAGGCACTATATTTTCTGCACCAAATTTATCTGCGAGCAACGGCAATGTATTAAAAAACTCTTGTGATTTATCAAGGTTCTCACCAGCAAAATAATACTTAGCGCAACCTTCGGTTTTAATGTTATCTTTTTGACCTTGTATGCCAAGTATCGTGATGACGGCAGTTTTGTCGTTATTTTTTTTGATTTGAGGCGAATTTGCTTTCTTTACTATATTAAGCGGCATTGGATTCCTTTAAATTTAACAACTTTACGGTATTTGCAGTGATATAAATTATCTCTTTTTACAACTTGCGTTTTGCTTAATAAATTAACAATGGGCCTATTTTTATAAGTATTCCCTAAATTTCTCGTGTTTAAATTGGCGCCTCGTAACTGATTTTCCATCTATTATGAGCTCTTGAACTATGCGCTTAGTGGTAGCATAGATAGTCTTTAGCCCGATATTTTTGGCAAAATTTATCATATTATAAGTGGCACCAAAATCCCCCTGCACCAACAAAACATCGCCATACTTAGCTTCTAGCATCAACTCCTTTTTATATACATTTAAGGCATCTACTATATTTTCGTCCGATGGATTTATGCTAGACCACGCATCATCTGCGATATTTACTATGCTTTCTATACCAAATACCTTTAATGCTTGATCTTTTTGCTCTTCGGTTAAATCATGATTTATGAGCAAAAACATTTTTTTCATTTTTATTTCTCCCTTTAAAATTCTATTTTTATAAAATCAGTACAAGATACTATCCAATCCTCTGGACGCAATATGACAAAAATAAAAGTAAATCAGTAGTATAATTCTATAAAGGAAACCTAGATGCTCAAATATATCGTAATAGAGGTAAAAGGTATTAGCATAAAGCCCCTGTATTCATTTACAGGGTCAACTATACGTGGAGTTTTTGGTCGAGGACTTAGATACGTCTGCTGCCCATACGTAAATGGAGAGTGTAAACAATGTGAAATTTATGACTCTTGTGTATATTATGAGTTTTTTGAAAACTTACAAATAACTCCAAATTTCAAACTTGATATTCTATTAAATTCAAATTCTTTTGATTTTAAAATTTTTCTTTTCGAACACGCCACAAACTATGTTAAGCAGGTTTTGATAGCTATAAAAAATATGGCAGAAATAGGTTTTGGCGTAGATCGAAAACCATTTCAATTTAAACAGTTACTGCTAAATTCTAACAATATTACTAAATACAACATACAAGATATCAATCACGATACATTAACCTTTACACCTAAACTAACAGCAGGCGACTACCATATCACAACTTTAACACCCATTCGAATGAAGCAAAATGCTAAATTTATTAGATCCCACATGGACTTTAAGCTCTTTATTCATCAGATAGCAATGAGATTTGCCACTATCGTAAATAAGCCAATAATAAAGCATGAAGCTGCATTTGAGCATATCGAGCAAAACTTTAACTACTATAATATCACCAGATACTCAAATCGTCAAGAATGCAAAATGGACCTTAGCGGCGTAATGGGACAAGTTACCGTTTATAAATTGGACGATTACTCTGCCAAGCTTTTAGAGCTGGCCACTATAATCAATGTAGGCAAAAGCACAACATTTGGATTAGGTAAAATTGATGTAAAACGAATATAAAGGAAGTATGTGTTTACATTAAATCTTGAGGATATTTTTAATCAAACTTCATTTAATCATGCACTAAAAAAACTAAAACACACCTCTATCGGACTAGATGGACTAAACATAGAAGATATATACAATGAAAAATTCTTTAATGATTTAAAAATAGAGATACTTAGCTGTAGGTATTCTCCGACACCTGTTAAGCAGTATATGGTACCAAAAGAAGATAAAAATGAATTTAGACATCTGTCAGTCCCATCACTTAAAGATAAGCTAGTTCAAAACATTCTAGCTTTAGAACTCTCGAGATATTTTGATCAAAGCTTCTCCAATTGCTCTTATGCTTACAGACCCAATAAATCTTATAAAAATGCCATATTTCGCGCAAGAGATTTTTTCAAAATTCATAGCTATATCATCAAAACCGACATAAAAAATTTTTTCGATAATATAGATCATGAAATCTTAATCAAAATTTTACAACAAAATATTACTGACTCACGCATCATTAGACTTATCAAGCTTTGGATAAGTAATGGCGAATTTTCTAAATTCAACTACTCACACCATAACAAAGGGGTGCATCAAGGAGATGTATTAAGCCCTCTACTATCTAACATATATCTTAATCAAATGGATACATTCTTACACAAAAAATCCATAGATTTTGTCCGATATGCGGATGATTTTGTTATGTTTGCGGACAATGAGCAAGAAGCACAAAGCATACTTGATGATCTTAAAAATTTTTTAGCCATAATCAAACTAACTCTAAATGATACTAAAACTGCCATCTACGATAAGAATACCGACTTTACTTTTTTGGGCGTGAATTTTAAAGGCGAATATTTGAGTATATCTGATGAAAAATTTTCATCAACTCTTAAAAAATTATCCGATCAAATAAACACACACGACATCAAAGATGCTATTACTCGCCTAAATAACTACATATCACATCTAAGAACTATCAAGCTCTCATTGTTTTCACAATCTCAAAAAGATAGTTTTATGCGTTACTTTGATGAAACAATTACAAATTTAGTTAGAAAATTTGTAAAAACTATAGATAAACAAAATATTGCAAATGCTTTAGCAGAGCTTGAATTTGCCTATCATATAAACCAAACTCTAAAAAAGAAAAAACTAATTTCATACTACAAAAACGCCAAACTCCCGCGTGTAAAATCCGTAAACAATGCCTTAGAAACTAAAAAACGAGAATATATAAGAAATTTCTCTCACAATAGCATCTTGCACATTACTACGCCATTCTTATTTTTAGGCTTATCGTGTGGTAAATTTATCCTCAGACAAAACGGAAAGATAACTCATAAATTTCCTATCAATCAAATTACTCAAATAATAATAAACACACAAATTTCACTAAGTTCAGCCATAATTAAAGAGTGCTGTAAAAAACAGATTGCTATAGATTTCATAGACGAAAAAACAAATCTTAGCTATGCTACTTTATTTACTCCAAATCAAGCCATACCAAAAAACACTACTCTGCAAATTTCTTTATTAAAAACTAAAAAATCTATCAAAATAGCCCAACAATTCATTTTTGGAAAGCTAAAAAACCAGATAAACTATTTAAAGTATCTAAACAAATACCACAAAGAACTAACGCCTTACATAGAAACGATGCAAGAAATTTTAAAAAATAAGATTTTAGAAACAACTAATATTAATGAACTTATGGGTTTTGAAGGTTCGGCCGCCAACGCCTATTGGCAAGCCATTTCAGTCGCTATTGGTCACAAATTCAACTTTACCGGTCGCATAACACAAGGTGCGACTGACGTTGTCAATTCATCATTAAACTATGGTTACGCGATACTTTACTCTAAAATTTTAAAATCAATCGTAGCAACAGGATTGTCGCCCCATGTATCGTATTTGCATGCGCTTAACGAACAAAAGCCGACACTAGCTTTTGATCTCATAGAAGAATTTAGAACTTTTATAGTAGATCGCACAATTATCTCAATGGTAAATAAAAATGAGCCGTTTGAAATATCAGAAGGTATGCTTTCTATAAAAACACGCCAAAACATTACCAAAAATATAAACGAGAGATTTTTTGCTTATACACGTTATCGAAGTGAAGAAATAAGAGGAGAAGATATCATATTGCGCCAAGCATACGCCCTAAAACACTCTATTGTGGATAATCAAAAGTACAAGCCATTTATTGGGAGATTTCAATGAATTTGGTCGTCTGCTATGATGTAAGATCGACAAAACGTCGCAATAAAGTTGCTACTACTCTTGAAGCTTACGGAATCCGCGCTAACTATTCAGTTTTTGAACTGGATATCAAAGACAAGGATTTTGATATCATCAAAGCCAAGCTTAATAGTCTCATCGATCAAAAAACTGACAAAATTCTATTTTACCGTTTATGTCGTACTTGTGTGGCAAAAAGCGAGAGCTTAGGTGACGGTAAAATTTTTAGCCCTCTTGATACTTATATATAACAACATTTTTGCATTTTTTGATTTTCGAACTTTTCCAAATTTAAAAATTCGCCATTTAGCGCGTTTGCGTTCTATATAAAGTTTCTAAAAGTTAGAAAATATCAAATTCTGCTGTCCCGAAAGAATAGATTTTCGAACTTTTGAAATTTCAGTATTATGCAAGTCCTTATTTTAGGTCTTTTATAAACTTTAAAACAACTTAAAGTTAGAAAACCTATCAGTTTTTATTTTTTGCTAATGCTTTTTCGAACTTTTTTTATTTTAAAAACACCTAGTTTTAGCCATTTTAAGCCGGATTTAGCACAAAAACTTTAAAATTTAGATTTGAATTTTAGATAGATTCTCGAACTTTTCACGCTTTTGTGTTATAATCGCACTCAAATCAGTTCTTTTACAACTCATTGTCAATTTTTAATGCGTTGTCTAGGCTATTTAACTCGAGTCTCCCCGCTTTAGGGGATTGAAACTAAGCTGTCAAGCCATTTTAACCCTATTTTAGGAATTATTTAACTCGAGTCTCCCCGCTTTAGGGGATTGAAACCTTCTTCTTCTTTGCTGTGGTTTGGAAGACTATCAAGCCACATTTAACTCGAGTCTCCCCGCTTTAGGGGATTGAAACTTCTTATTACCGCGACATCATGCTCCTGACCTTTACGGTCAGATTTAACTCGAGTCTCCCCGCTTTAGGGGATTGAAACTTTCTTCAATAGGTTGTCTAATACCGTCATCTAGACTATCAAATTTAACTCGAGTCTCCCCGCTTTAGGGGATTGAAACCTTTTATTAGGCGAATTCTACCTTTTCTTCGATTACTCTAATTTAACTCGAGTCTCCCCGCTTTAGGGGATTGAAACTTTGGAACTGGATTGAAGTAGTATATTCTACCATCCTTAATTTAACTCGAGTCTCCCCGCTTTAGGGGATTGAAACACACTTTAGCATCACGGCTTCTGATGTGACCAACAACTATTATTTAACTCGAGTCTCCCCGCTTTAGGGGATTGAAACTAGATGACCAACCAATATTTTGTTACCATCTTTTGTATTTAACTCGAGTCTCCCCGCTTTAGGGGATTGAAACAGTACAGCGACTTCATGCTCAACTTCTTTTTTATCAAATTTAACTCGAGTCTCCCCGCTTTAGGGGATTGAAACTTGTCTATAAGGTACTCTTTTTGTTCTTTCGCCATTATTTAACTCGAGTCTCCCCGCTTTAGGGGATTGAAACTTCACTACCGTTTTTAGCAGTAGCTACAACCTCTTTGTTATTTAACTCGAGTCTCCCCGCTTTAGGGGATTGAAACTTCATTACTTCATCGAAAGCTTGTTGTTGTTTTTTAATTTAACTCGAGTCTCCCCGCTTTAGGGGATTGAAACAAACTATCAATCCACTTGAGCCCAACAGGACCCAGTATTTAACTCGAGTCTCCCCGCTTTAGGGGATTGAAACGAGTTCTGTTAGAACTCTATATCATCTTCTTGAGATGATGTGATTTAACTCGAGTCTCCCCGCTTTAGGGGATTGAAACGGTTGGGCATCTTCTAGTTGGTCTACCCAACTATTGCCAAATTTAACTCGAGTCTCCCCGCTTTAGGGGATTGAAACAATCTTTTTGTGTTGCCATTTTATCCCTCCTATGGTTATTTAACTCGAGTCTCCCCGCTTTAGGGGATTGAAACCAAGCCACTTTAGGCCGATGGGGCCTAAAGTGTTAAGGTATAATATTTAACTCGAGTCTCCCCGCTTTAGGGGATTGAAACTTGTCACAAGCTTTTAAAAGCTTCTCAAACAAATATTTGATTTAACTCGAGTCTCCCCGCTTTAGGGGATTGAAACAAGAGGATATCACTCAATGTCTTCTCCTTTGTAAGATTATTTAACTCGAGTCTCCCCGCTTTAGGGGATTGAAACCTTTTAGTGGATTAAAGTAAAATATCCTTCCATCTCTAATTTAACTCGAGTCTCCCCGCTTTAGGGGATTGAAACCAAATAGAACATCTGACATTTGTCTTCTCCTTTCAAGATTTAACTCGAGTCTCCCCGCTTTAGGGGATTGAAACAACTTTGGGTATAGGGTTAAAATAGTATACCCTTCCATATTTAACTCGAGTCTCCCCGCTTTAGGGGATTGAAACGAAACAATAGTAAATCTATTCACCTTTTTCTTCCCCTCACATTTAACTCGAGTCTCCCCGCTTTAGGGGATTGAAACCAAACATTTTAGCTCGATATATAACTTCACCATTATTTAACTCGAGTCTCCCCGCTTTAGGGGATTGAAACAACTCATTAGTCTCCGTCCATACGAGGACATACATGTCCTCATTTAACTCGAGTCTCCCCGTTTTAGGGGATTGAACTTTTCTATATTGCCTATAATTTTGAAATCGAATTATAAATCAATCAAATAATTAATAAAATAAACTAGTTAATATGTATTTATTTTAAAAATGACAAATAGTGTCCATACGGTGTCTTATAATTCTCTCAATCAAAAAAACAGTTTTGCCCTTGAGTAACAAGCCTTGAGTGCAAACCTATCTTGTATTAAAATCAAAGAATATGAGATCTAATTATGTTTAATAATTTTGCTATTGATATAACAATTAGCGATATTAATATTCATGTTGAACGGTAGCAATCACCATTCAAATTCGTAACAATAGACTATAAAAGGGGTTTAATATGCCAATTATTTTAATCTTAGAGGCTGTCGCTCAAGCGACTATCGAGTTTTATGTCCCCAAAAAGGCTATCGATACTTTACTAGACTAAAAAGGGAGATAAAAAATGCCAATTATTTTAATAATACCTGCCATAGCTAATATAACCAAAATCGCGATATCTACATATACGATTTATAAAGTTGGGTCAAAAATTCAAAACGAGGTATCCAAATGAGACAAAGAGATTTCTTAGAGATT
Organism: Campylobacter sp. RM16187; assembly: GCF_025319965.1. NCBI lineage: Bacteria > Pseudomonadati > Campylobacterota > Epsilonproteobacteria > Campylobacterales > Campylobacteraceae > Campylobacter > Campylobacter sp. RM16187. Next base: position 372,712 of record NZ_CP012549.1, on the reverse strand, counting down.
ATAGAGACAACAGCTCCTGATATGACAATAATCAGAAGCTAATTCTCTTAGGTAGTTTAACAACTCATTATATAAATTTAGTAAAGATAAGAAAAAATGAAACTAAAACGACAAGTTAGAGATATAAATTTAATTGCACAAACAAAAAGATACATCAACTTAAAATCCAGAGTAACAACATCAAATAAAATATATTCCAGAAAGAAGCTTAAGCTTAATAAAAAATATTTGTTTGATGATTAAATTTATAGGACAAGCGCCCTATAAATTTATCTCTTCAATACTACAAAGCACCCAACCAAGTGGATTGTAATACATTTCATTATCTTTCTTAGCTGTTTCTACAAGCCATGCGGTGGTTTCTTCTTTTTCGGATTTATAGCCTATTTTTTTACCGTGATACACCTTGATATCTCTAATGCCTTCTACAGTAACAGCTCTAGCTCCGCTATGCTTGCCTATTCTAAGTAAAAACTCATTTGCTTTCAAGGATGTTTTATTAAACTCCCTGTAGGAATCGTAAAATTTATCACTTAAAACATCGCGTACCGCATCATCCTCATCAAACATTGATCTAAATATAGGCATATAGTGATTATTGCAAGATCTGATTATATCTTTTATGTCAAGAAATTTGCCACTTTTATCTTCCTTTGTGCTAAGACTTGCCTCAATCTCTTGACCGGAAACAATAGCTTCAAGTCTTGTACTTAGAGCGTAATTCGATTTAATCTCGTCATTTTTTAAATTTCTTTTTATATTAACAGTTCTGTATATTTTAGTCCTAGCTTCACTAGAATCACCTACTAAAAATAATCTAAACGGGTTGGCAGAATTAGTACTCATGAGTTTTGTTTTTACATCTTTTTCATAATCAGCATTTTCACTAAGCATTTCTTGATATGCAGTAGATATGGCACCTTTTAATGAACTGCCAGGTATGACTCCTTGATGCTTTCCATTTGGCATGGTGTAGCATTTTTGTATCAGAAGCTGATTTAAAACTTCTTTTTGGTTATAGTTTTTACCACCCTCTTTTTGTACTGCTTTGCCTATTTTTTCAGTATATTCTTTGAAAATTTCATCGCTTACTCTAATTCTTTTTATGCTTGCTTTTCTTGCAATTTCTTTGTTTTTAATGATAAATTTTTGCAAATTTAAAATCTCTTTTGTGTCAGTTTGACTTATTAACTTTGTAAATTCTTGTTTATCGATATTGCTTAAATTAGAATAAAATTTTGTTTCATCAAAAGCAAATAAAAAATTTGCTGACTTCTTTTCACCTTTTATGATATCTTCAACTCTATCCATTACATAATTAATAGGTTCATAGCAATCTCCGGTGCCGATATGAACAGGACTTATTGATTTTATTTTTAATTTGTAGTGCTTTACAAAACTCATTTTAATCTCCTATTAACTTTATCGGTAAAACTATTGAATAGCCCTGATGAATAGTGTCTTTTTGCTCTGAGTGTCCCGTAATCATTTTGCCAATAAATTTTATGTCGCGATTTTCTTTAAACACAACAACGGCGCCTGTGTTGGCCAAAAGGAGTGGAGACTTTTCAAATTTACCGCTACTTGCCAAATATCCACCATGCTTGCCAAATCTAGTAAATGGCTCATAAAAGCACTCTTTTGTATCGCCAATACCTTGTAAAACACAAGGACTAAGAGTCATAAAAGCCTTGCTGCTACTCCATTGCAATATCTCTGCAAAATCGCTTATCTCAAATCTGCCTTTACCTATGCTTGCATTTTTACCATATCCGATCTGTCCTATCAGGCAAATAGCCTCTTTGAGTTCTGCTAAGCCAAATTTGTTATCATCCAGAAGGATGTAAATATCTTGTGGTGGCAATACAAACTCAAGTTCGCTATAAGGGTCATCAGCAGTAAAAGAAGTGTAATTTATAATATTTTTTGTAATGATTTCAGCTTTTTCTTTGTAAGTTTCAAAACCTTTTTCTTTTAAAATTTCACCAACTTCATCAGCTGTTTTTGCTTGTGAAAATTTAGAATTAATCAAATTTTCATAACTAATCCAAAGCTTCTTTCTATTTTCCTTCTTGAAATCTTTATTTTCACCCAACATTTGGCTAGGCATAGTAGGTTTTGGTAAAAAACCGCTCAAAAAACCATCAGAGACTATTAAAAATGGATTTTTATCATAATCTTTTATAAGTTTCTTTAACTTCTCTTCACCAAATTTATACCTTATAGCCCAGCAAAGCATACCAAAAAAGGTATCGCCTTTTAACTGTGTCGCAAACGACGATACAGGCATTAAGGTTGTTTTATATAATTTCATAACTCATTCCAGTTGTTTTTGTTGCTAAATTCTATTCTTCCGTACCCACGAGAACCACTTCCGCCAAGATAATCTCTTTCAAGCAAAGTCATTGCACGCTCTATTAAAGTAAAAAACTCGGCTTTATCATCATTGTCAATCGTCTTTAGTTTTATATCATATTCAAATTCTATACCTGCCGAAACTCGCTCTGTTTGACGTGGATTGCTTGCTGTTCCTTTTACCCTGTCTATTACGTTTTCATATTTTCCTTCGGTTAGTTTCAAAGCACCGACTTTAGCCTTATTACGAATATCTTGTGTTAAAGGGCAGTCTGAAAAACTAATGCGAGTTATGCCAAATTTATTGGCTTGCGTATCACTGTCTCCAAAAATTTTTAATAAATTTTCTGCATTTTTTCTTTCAGACTCTGGAACTAGACCTAAAAATTTAGCTGAAAAAGGCTTGCCTCTGCTTTGATCATCGCTAATATTAACAAGACGCAAATCCCACTCAAGCAAACTTCTCATCTTGCCTTTTAATGAACTACCTGGTATATAAGGCTCTTTTGAGTTTATTTGCTTAATTACCTGATTGTCTATACCACCTATTTTCATAGTATCATCACCACCGCCTATATGAAGTCCGCTTAAAAGCTTTATTTGACCTTTTAACTCATAAATTTTCATCTTTTATCCTTTTTGCTTTTACTAAAACCTAAAACAGCTTCAAAAAATAATTTAAAAACTTCTAGCTTTTCTTTGCTATCAACTTGCCTAACACAATCATTTATCATACCAACAAAAGCATCATTTGCATGTTTGCGCTCTTTTGCGTAACTCACTTTTGAATTGAGCATCTTGACAAACGGTAAAATCTCATTAAAATCTTTCTCTGCCATTAAAGAGCGATCATAAAGTTCTAAAACAGAGTCGTAAAATTTTCTCATTTGAGTAGTATTAGTCTCAGGCTTAGCACTTGCTATGCTATCTGCCATAGCTTCAGCCGTCTTATTAAATAACTCAATATCTTTTTTGTAGTCAAGCACAAATTCAACTTTCATCTCTCTCTCCTTTTGTAAATAAACTCACATATACTCATTTTTGTCTCCTCAGGATTATTTTCTATATTATCGTTCAATACATAAATTAAACTTTCTGGAGCATCCGGTAAGTTTCTATTTAAACTGTATACCAGCTTTGATCTCCATAGAGCGTTTCTTATATCTTTTGTAATACTCTTACGCATATTACAAACTTCAAGAAGTCTATATAAAAACGCCATAGTGACATCGGTCATACTCAACTTCTCCAACTCATTGTTTATGATTTTGAATACTTCTTTGTAATCACTCCATCTGGAAGTTTCACCAAACATAGTTATAGCATCTTTTACTTTTTGATTTCTTTCAAATTTTTTAGATCTATCCAAAAGCTCTTCACTAATATTTGATAAATAACTTATTGGAGTTGATGATTTAGCCAGTGCTATCCCAAAGGATATACTAAGCCCATTATTCTTGATAAATTTTTTAAATTCACTCTCTATAAATCTAGATAGCTCTAAAACTTCATTCCATGCACCAATTAGCAATAAGTCATCTCCGCCAGCAAAAATAATATAAGTATGCGGGAATTTTTCTTTCATAATACGCGGGATATGGATAGAGAAAAAACTATCCAAAGTCTTTGAAAATAGATCGAAATTATCAAAACTATGAGTTATGTTGCTATTTTTTATAAAGACACCCATTCCGTCAACATCTGCTTTTAATACAGCTATAGCCTCAGCTCCTATAGAATTTCGTGCCAGCGTATTAAAATCCACAATCTCTAAATTATCTTTAAAAATATATGATTTAATTCTCTCATCCAATACAATATCGCAAACAAATCCATTAAGTTCTATTTCTAGCTCATTTGATTTATATGTTTGCACTCCATCTGCTACTAATTTAGAGCCTAAGCTTACAAAATTTATATCTATTTTTTGATCCAGTACAATAGTGTCTAAATTTGGTAGATCAAATTTTTTTAATTTAGCCTCTTCAAAAAGATCCGACATACTCTCTCTTAAGCGTCCATAGGCTACTTTATCCTGAAAATCATTCTTGCAACAACCTATGCAAACTAAGCTTATGCCAGAACTGGCACAAAAATTTTTAATGAAATATCTTTCAATATCTTTTTTAATTTGCTTAAATTTTTCAGTATCAAACTTATGAAGTAAAATTTCAAATTTACCAGCACTTATGCTAATTATATGATTTGAATCAATACCAAAAATATGACATATATAATTAGCCGCAAATTGTGTAAAAATTTGAACATAAGCCGACCTTGCACGCAATACTTTAGCCGCTGACTTACTCTGCAAATCATTAAATATAAATTGCTGTATACCGTAAAAATCACCAGCTACAATATACATATCATTCTTTAGCAATGAATCAATATTAACACTCTTAAAAGTTGTTTGTAGCCACTCAAAGCTCTCATCGAAATACTCATTAAACTTACTCATTATCTTCCTTTATTACTATTTTTCCAAGTCCAAAAGTACAGTTTTTACCAACGCCCAGCAACTCTCCTAGTTTTAATATTTCATAGGTCTTTATATCTACATTTTTAATAGATAAATAACCCATGATACCACTAAAATTCATCCCTGAATCACGTACAGATTGTTTTTTAATAATATTTTTATAATATAAATTTTTGCTTACTACTTCAATGTTTGTTTTAAAATGTTCAAATTTATTGCATTTAAATATTTCATTACATTTTCTACATATTGATTGAATGATATCGTCTAAAATAAGGTCATCAGGATATAAAATTTTATTATTTCTTTTTAATTTAAGTGGTGTAGCTAATTCAATTTTGATATTACCTAAAAACTCTTTGACATCAAAAATTTTTGTATACTCTTTTGGTAGTGATATAGAATTATCAGATATAATATCTTGACCGTTTACTAACATATGAAAATTTTTAACAGTAGTTTTTCTTTTTCCGATACGACTTTTTGTAAGCATAAGATAGACAGCCAAAGCAACATAAGGAAGTTTTAGTGCGGAATTGTTAAACAAATATATGTTAAAGTTGTAACTTTTGCTTCCTAATGAAAAATCTATACGAAAATCACGATAGTTTTTCTTGTGTTCAAAAAACTGGCAATAAAGACATTCACAGCTATTCAGTTTGAATTTTTGTTTAATACAACAAACTTCTTTTAAAAAGCGAGCAAATTTTTTATAAATATATAACCCAATAAAAAACGGTGCATCTTCATTAATATCAAACAATACAGATATTTTAGAATACTGAATTAACATATTTCTACTTTAAAGTAATAATAAAAAATAAGATTAATCTAATATATAGAATTATACTATAAAAATAGTGTATACTATATGACCAAAACTCAAATATCTAAAAATATTAATATTAGACATAATATTATACAAAATAAGAAATATATAATGAGTTAAGTTATTTTTTCACACTCTAATTTTATACTCGAAAAATAATATTTTTAGACATATACTATATCTTATCTAACCATATTTAGTAATTATCTTTTATATTAATCTATTTAATATCAAAAATTTCTTTATTATAAAATATCAAACACACTTTTCTTATTTGCTTAAATTTTTCTATATTTTTCTACTAATAGCTCTATTTATTTTGTTATTGAATCTTATAAACTCATTTCATATTTCATATTTGTCATCTTTGTCTGTACTTCACTCGCCACTTCTGGCAATTCATTCTGTAAAAAGTCTTTTATAACAGGTATCTTTTTTATGATGCTTGAAAAGAAATTGATTACTTTAGTTTTAAAATGCCTGAGAGCACTTATTTCTTCGCTTTGAGAGACAATAATTTTATTCAAGCTTTCTTTTTCATCTTTTAATTTGTTGTTTTGTTGAGAAAGTTCTAAATTCCTATCCTTGTAGACTACAAGCTCACACTCTAAGATATCTGCTTGTATTGCTTTTTCCTCGAGTGGCTTTATTTTCTCTTGAAAGTTTTTTATTTCTTGTTCCTTTTGCTCTGATTCTTGCTTGAAACACATTGCTTCTGCTCTAGCCATTGCAGTTTCGCCCTTAATTTCCTTATTTTCTTTTGTTAAAACGTCTATTTGTTTGAATTTTTCCCTAATCTCATCTGCACTACCAAATTCCTCCTCATTTGTTTTTATTATGCTCTCTAAATTTTCTATTTTTTGATTTTGCTCATTAATTAAATTATCTTGATTAAGTAAATTTGCATTTTCTTGAACGAGTTGATTGTTTGTAGTTTTTAGCTTGTCACTATTTTCTAACAAATCTTTATTTTCTTGAAGTATTTCACTATTTTTTAAAAGTTGGGTAGTTAATTCATTTATCTGCTCTTTTAACTCGATTTCTGAAACAATATAGATTTTGTCTTGAAAAATTTGCAATACTTGTTTTCTTAAAGAGCCGATTAACTTGCTATATTCGCTCGGATCGAGTTCGTAATACTCATCCCCAAAAAGATGTTTATCCTTTGTAATAAATTTCGATATGGTTTGATTAATAAAAGTCGATATTTGCTTGTGTAATTCTTGTTCGCTTTTGAACTCCAATTCAGCCTGATGCATCTGTTTAAGGTTTTTATGAACACTCTTGCTGCCCTTAACTCCTCTTACGGCTATCTGACTAAAAGCATCAGCAGCCATGTCTTGAAGCGATGAGCCAAACTGTTGCATCTCTTTTCTGCTGCGTCTTATGCAAGCATGTCTTGAATAATCGTAATTTTCGAATAAGATTTGATAATGCTTGACTTTCTCATCATTATGTTCGGCTATAGAAATACACTCAACTCCATATTTTAGACAGTACGCATTAACAAATCTTTGAGCTTGACTTCTTAGATCAAGACTATTTATCAAATTAACCTCTTGATCGTTTAATCCTTCCTTGGAATTCTTTGGCCTAGTTGTTCCGAAAGTGATTAAAATTTCAGTAAAAGGAGTCATTTTTTTCTGCCATGACTTTTTCTTAACTTTACCATTCTTGTCTGTTGTTGTTTGGATCTTATAATCTTTTTTAAAGGAATTTATCTTGTTATTGATCATATCCATTATCTCGCTACTTTGAAAACTATGACTGGAAGCATCAAACAAGGAGCCATATGGATTTTGAATAAAATATTTATTAGACCCTGACTTTCTGCGCAAATATTTAATACGTTTAGTCTGTTCTAGTTCCCGTAGATTCTATAGCTTTATCCGGAGTTAAATTCTCTGAGAGGGCAGATACTACAATCTCATAGCCATTTATTTTTATAGGACTCATCTAGGGCTACTGTCCGCTGATCTTAATTCTTTTTTGAAATATATAAGCAGCTATATCTGTTATAGAAAAGGCTATACGAGAATTTTTTGCATCACCCATCTTGATATACCTTGGAATGTCTCTGTTTTGAGAGATTCTAAGATCAAGAGTTGATAGACCTATGCCCAATATTTTTGAGGTCTGCTCTCGATTTAACATCACTTTACCTGCAAATTGAGACTTTATACATTCTAGAAGCTGTTTATAGTCTTGATTATCGTAGAAATTATTCATTTTCAAGTCCTTTTTAATTTATTTTCTATATTAATTATACTGATCATGCATTTTTATTTTGAAAAAATAGACTTTTTGAGAAAATTTTTCATACTTTGTTGTAGTTTGGATTATATTAGTGTATTTTAGAGTGCAATATTTTTTTATTATCTATAGTAGCATTAATAAGCAAGAAGGATGCTGAAGTATTGGGAAGCCTTTTATAAAATACATTCTATTTTAAAAATTAAATTATTCTACAAGAATATTATCGAATATCAAAAAATACTATTGAATACTCAAATAATTGTATATCCAAAGAAATATATGCAGAAAAATTAAATATAGCATTCTGGAAAATATTAAAACACTATATAACAATTTAGAATCTTAAAAATTTTCGGGAACAAATAGGGAACAAATTTGACAAAACCAAGAAACCTTAAAGCTTAAGAAATATCGGTAGAATAGGGGTTTTAAAAGGGTTTTTATAAGGAAATGGCTCCGGATGCTGGATTCGAACCAGCGACCAATCGGTTAACAGCCGACTACTCTACCGCTGAGCTAATCCGGAACATTGATAAAAGAAGCCGTATTATAGAAAAAAATATGTCTTTTGTCAATAAAATTTAGCTTAAAATATATAAATTTCAAAAATTCTATTAAATATTCAGACAAATAGCTTATATTTAGAGTAAATAATAAAAAAATATGCTTCAAATCAAGGTATTTTATAAAATTTAACTCCACTTACATTTGTTTCATATATCTTGCCGTCTTTTATAAGCTCATTTAAATTGTGCTTTGAGATTTCAGAAAAACTATTTTTCACATCTATATCGCTTTGAGGACGACGACAAGAGAGTTCTAGTAATTCTTCTTTGGTAAAATCAAGCATTTTATCTCCATATTTAGCGCTGGCTATGACACAAGGTATATTTGTGATATAGCCAGCTATTTCTTCTAAAGTATCTCTATTAACGCCTTTTACAGGATAGGCTGGAGGACGGTCAATGGTGCTTATATCTACTCTTGATGGGGCAATTTTATTTATAGCTAAATTTAAAGCTTCAAATTCATCTTTAGTGTCGTTAAAGCCTTTTACTACAAGAATTTCAAGCACAAGCTCGCCCTTAAATTCGTTTCTAAACTCAGACATCTTTTCTATTAGATCAGACACTATAAGTTTTTTATCTCCGCGATCTATTTTACGAAATGTCTTTTGAATAGCGCTATCAAGGCTAAATTTAACTATATCAAGCGCCAAAATCGCATCATAAATTTTAGAATTTAGCACGCCCGTTCCATTTGACAAAATCAATAACTTTGCACTATCTTTTATTAAATTTAATCTACAAATAAGCTCCTTTAAATTTGGATATAAAGTTGGCTCGCCATTTGCAGTGAGCGTAATCACATCGATATCTTTGTGGATTTTTAGTGCAGCTGAAACTTCCTTAATAATTTCTTCTATGCTAATAGGATCTGAAATTTTATCAACAGTTTTTGAGGCGGTTAATTCGCAATAGACACAATCAAAATTGCAAGATTTTTTGTCAGGAGACAGGTCAACTCCAAGCGATCTACCAAACCGCCTGGAGCTAACTGGTCCAAAAACAATGGACATTAAAATTTCTTCTTTCTTACATCCTCTGCTATAACTTTAGCCATATTGTCAACTTCAGAAGTAACTTCGTTTGTACTATTGGCCACTTGGACATTTTGTCTGGTGAGATCATCTATCTGATTTACGGCTTGATTTATCATGTGCACAGCCTCGCTCTCTTCTCTAATACTCTCACTCATCTCATTTATGCTTTGAGCTAGGACATTTGCATTAGCCTCTATCTCACTTAGTGATTTTTGAGTTCTTTCCGCTAGTTTTCTAACTTCATCTGCAACTACCGCAAAGCCTCTTCCGTGTTCTCCTGCACGTGCTGCTTCTATTGCTGCGTTAAGTGCTAGTAAATTTGTTTGATCTGCTATATCTCTTATTATTACTATTATGTTTTTTATCTCTTCTGATTGTCTTGTTACATCTTCTGCTTTTTGACTTATAGCATTCATTGAGCTTGACATCTGTTCTACTGCTGCAGCACTTTCTTGAAGAGAATTTGCTTGGATGTTGGTTCCGTCGGTGAGTTGTTTCATTAGTCCTTTTAGTGCTTCGGCCTTTTCTTCTAAAATTTTAGCTTGTTCTAGACTTTGTCTTAGCATTCCTGAAACTTCCTGACCAAGAAGATCAATTCCTGAGGCTACCAAGCCTTTATCATTAGTTCTTGCGCTAAAATCCTGAGATTTAAATCTATTTAATGTATCAAATATTATATTGCTATTTGTAGCTACTCCTGTTTGAAGACTTAAAGACAACTTCGCAAATGCTTCTTTGAGATTCATTAGGGCAGGATTTTGCACATCCGCATCAAGAGTGGCCGTAAATTTACCTGACTCTATATTATCGACAAAGACATTTGCTTTTCTTATAAACTCATCTTCAGATATCTTGGCTGATTGTATTTTGCTGATATTTTCATTTATTAAAGATGCCATTACTCCAAACTCATCTTTAGTTCTTACATCCAGTTTAGCAGGCTCTTTTATCTCATAATTTAAAAATTTAAAAAATGAAACAAGTCCTGTTGAAATGAAATTTAAAGGCTTTAAAAAGTAACCAATAATGACCATTAGAATAATAACTATAGCTATAGTGGATATCACAGAAATAAGAATCTGGTCAAAAAGAATTGAATTTAGTGCCAAATCATAATCGGATACTAAATTCGCCGAGCAAACAAGCCAGTTGATAGTATCATATGCACTACAAGACGCTACTTTATTGTCTCCATTCATCTCGTATGCAAAAGTTTTATCCTTGTATTTTTCGTAATATCCGATAAAATCCTGAGCAACTCTTAAAGCTGTCTCGTCTTTTTCTACAACCATTTTTCTATCAGGATGATATACCATGCTTTTTGTATTCATATCTATGATAAACACTATGCCGCTTGGACTGTCTTTTATCTTACTTAGAGATTTTCCAAGCTCATCTATAAGCATATCTATACCAAGGACAGCAGCTACTTTTCCTTCTATCATAACAGGTTTAATAACGCTCATCACCAAAAGACCTTTTGACTTGGTTACATAAGGAGCCGTAAATGCGAGTCCTCCTTTAGCAACAGCTGTTTTATACCAACCGCGAGTCCTCGCATCATACTGTTTATTTTGAGAGTTAAATACCGATATTTTAGGATCTCTTCTATCGTTAGCAAAAGATATGCTAATCATCTCGCCATCATTTGCAAATCCTATAAAAAACTCCTCCAAATTCATAAAGCTTGTGATATTTGCAAGGTCTTTTTGAAGAGCCTCTCTGTCGCCCAAAAAAAGCTCTTGATTTTTCTCAAGATAGCTCACAGCATCCTCTACCGCTTTTATCCTACTACTCATATACTCATCAACAAATATGCCACTCGCAAGAGTTGTTGACTCCTTTGAAATCTCCGTCACATCTAAAACTGAATTTTTAGTTTTGTTGTAATTTATAACCGCCATTATGGTAAATGCTATAGATAGTAAAACAAATATAAATAAAGCTATCTTTGATGAAATTTTTCTAAACACGTTTAACTCCATTTTTTAAATTTCTTATATTAATTTTATTTTCTACTTTTTTCTTGAACTTGCCTGATGAAATGTTTTGCATTTTCAACAGGTATATCAGGTAAAATTCCGTGCCCCAAGTTAAATATATGAGGCGCACCATTCATCACGCTTAAAATTTTATCAACTCCCTCATCAATCGCAGATTTTGAGTATAGTCTAGTCGGCTCCATGTTTCCTTGAAGCACAAATTTCGGGCTTAGTTTTGCCTTAGCAAGCTCGATTGGAGTGCTCCAATCCACGCCAAACACTTCAAAATTTCCATCTATCTTATCAAGATATCCGCTTATGCCTTTTGGAAATACAATCACCGGAATTTGCGGGAATTCAGCCTTAAGTGCATCAACTATATCCATGATATACTTCCAGCCAAACTCAAAATACGCACTCATCTCAAGCGCAGCCGCCCAGCTATCAAAAATTTGCACCGCATTTACGCCCGCTCTTATCTGCTCTTTCATATATCCTATGAGCGCGGTAGTAACTTTGGCTAAAATTTGATGCATAAACTCAGGATTTGAGTATAAAAGCTTCTTGCTAATCGCATAAGTCTTCGTGCCGCCACCTTCGATCATATATGTAGCTATCGTCCAAGGAGCGCCGCAAAAACCGATTAACGCCTTATCTTGCGCTAAATTTTCGCGAGTTAGTTTGATCGTGTCATATACGTAGTCTAAATTTTTGATAGATTTTTGGATATCAAGCCTGTCTAGATCCTCTTTTGTCTTGATCGGATCGCTAAATACCGGTCCTTCGCCTTGCACAAATTTAAGATCCATGCCCATTTCAAGCGGAACAACCAAGATATCGCTAAAAAGTATCGCTGCATCCACGCCTAAAATTTCAACAGGCTGGATAGTCACTTCGCTTGCTTTTTTGTAATCCTTACAAAGCGATAAAAAATCCCCGGCCGACTTGCGAACAGCCATGTATTCAGGTAGATAACGCCCGGCTTGACGCATCATCCACACAGGAGTATAAGGGGTCGGTTTCTTAAAACAAGCATCTACAAATATCATATTACTTCCTTTAAATTTTTGCCGATTTTATCAAATTTATTATTAAAGTATTTAAAATTCTAGAATAAGACAGGTAATATTTTTCTGTATATTTTAAGATTTCATTTACTAAATATTTTAAATATGCACTCCATATCGGCAATTTTAAAATTTATTTTAATTTCATCTTGACTAAAAGCATTAATTTGCCCAAATCAACTTTAAAAACAAACCCCGATTAAGAACCTAAGGTGTTTAGTTCGTCAAGTAAATTTTGTAAATTTATACCAGAGAGTTTATTTTGCATAGCGTTTTGCGCGGCTAAAAAATGTCCGCTTAGCAAATTTTGAATTTGCCCGCCCAAAGGACAGGCGGTAGGGGATTTTTGATGTATTTTAAAAAGCTCTTTTTGATCCGAATTTACCGCGTTATAAATATCTAGTAGCGTAATTTCACTTGGCTGTTTTAGCAAGGATAGTCCGCCTACACCGGGAGAAGTTTTTATCAATTTAGCTTTTTTCAAAAGAGCCGTGATATTTCTTATGATTACGGGATTTACCCCTATACCTTCAGCCAGAAATTCGCTAGTGTTTTTATCCTCTTTAAAAAACTCGACACTCAAAAGAATATGAACCGCGATTGAAAATTTTTGCCCTATTTGCATTTTTACCTAAAAATATTTTTTCGTTATTCTAGCTAAAAATAGCAAATTTTACGGGCAAAAACATAAATTTCAGCCGCTTACCGCGGTCAGGCACCTGTTTATATGATTTTGGTTTTTTATCTCGTCAATTATCGCCAAGGCAAGATCGGGATAGCTTATGTAGCTTTGGCTGTTTGAATTTAAAATAATCTCATCGCTTCCGATTTTATATTTGCCTGTTCTGGCTCCGTTTTCATCGTAATTTAGAGCAGGCGAAACGTAAGTCCAAAGAGTATCTTTTCTATCTTTTAGCTCATAAAACGATCCCGCGTCAGCCTTTGCTACGTCTAAGTATTCAGGCGGGAAATCAGGTGCGTCCATTAGTATTACTTTGCGGTCGCTATCTATATAAAGCGTTCCCGCTCCGCCCACGATAAATAGCCTAGTTTTACTACCGCTAAGAAGATCGGTAAGATGCTTGGTGTGCTTTGCATGAAGATGAAAAGTCTCTTTCGTCCATACCGCAAATGCGCTTATAACTACGTCAAATTCGCTTAAATCTTCTTTATTAAGCTCAAACACGTCTTTATAAACAACCTTAACCTTATCGTTTTTATACTCTTTGTTTCGCACGATAGCGGTTACTTCATAACCTTGAAGCAAGGCTTCTTTTACCAACTCTTTGCCGCTCTTTCCGTTTGCGCCTATGATAGCTACTTTTTTCATTTTATATCCTTTAAAATTTTGTTGTAATGTTTTTAATTACAACTTATGAGCGAAGTCTATCTAATTTTTATTGTAATGTCAATAGTTACAACTAGTTTTAAATTTGACATAAAATTTAAAAGCTTATAAAATTTAGATTAATTCAAGCAAAGGAATTTCATGCAAAATAGCGCTTTTAAAACGCTAAAACTTATTGCCAAGCAAAATTTCAAAAAGCTATTTTTAGCATTTAGCTTGGTGCTTGCCGAAAACGGACTGTTTCTTGTATATCCACTGCTAGCAGGTATCGCTATAAACGCCATCATAGAGGGCAAAGTCCTACTTGCGCTTACCTATTCGCTTATGGTGCTTATAGGCTGGTGTATAGGTGCCGCAAGACGCAAGGTAGATACGCAGGTCTTTACTAAAATTTATGCAGATCTTGCCGTAAAAGTCATAATGGGCGAGAAAAAAGAGTCAAAAAACGACTCCGTAATAATAGCAAGAGCAAATTTGTCGCGGGAATTTGTAGATTTCTTTGAGCAGCATTTTCCTATGCTTTTTACTTCGGCGGTTTCTATTTTCGGCTCTGTGATGATGCTATTTTTTATCGAATTTTACGTGGGTCTAGCGACATTTATAGTAATTATTATATTTGCTCTTTTGTTGCCAAGATACATAAGCAAAAACGACAAACTCTACTTAAGACTGAACAACCAGATAGAAAAAGAGGTTGGTAGGATAAAAGAAGCCAGAGAAAACAAGCTAAAAAGGCACTATAAGCTACTTTCACACTTAAGAGTAAGGATATCAAACCGCGAAGCGATGAGCTTTTTAATCATCGGCATAAGTGCCGCCATACTTTTTAGTCTAGCGATCATAACTCTTGCAAACGATAAAGCAACAGCAGGACATATCTACTCGGTAATAACATACCTATGGACCTTTGCCATAAGCCTTGATGATGCACCAAACCTCATCGAGCAGTTTTCAAAACTAAAAGATATAGGCAGACGTATAAATGCTCAAATTTAGCGAAAAATAAAAGATTTTTTGGCAAAATAAGACAAATTTTAAAACACAAGAGCAAAATTTAATGAAGAACATAAGAAATTTCAGCATCATCGCCCACATCGACCACGGCAAAAGCACACTCGCAGACCGCTTGATCCAAGAGTGCGGAGCAGTAAGCGACCGCGAGATGAGTAGCCAGATAATGGACACGATGGATATCGAAAAAGAGCGCGGTATCACGATAAAAGCTCAAAGCGTAAGGCTTGAATACAATCTAAACGGCGAAAAATTTATCCTAAATCTAATCGACACTCCGGGTCACGTTGACTTTAGCTACGAAGTAAGCAGAAGCCTCGCAAGCTGCGAAGGAGCGCTGCTTGTGGTTGATGCAAGCCAAGGAGTCGAAGCTCAAACGATCGCAAACGTCTATATCGCACTTGAAAACAATCTCGAAATCATCCCTGTGATAAACAAAATCGACCTTCCGGCGGCCGATCCAGAGCGCGTAAAAAACGAGATAGAGCACGTTATCGGGCTTGATTGCTCAAACGCTATCGAAGTAAGTGCAAAGAGCGGCATAGGCATAAAAGAGCTGGTTGAAGCCATCATCACGCGTGTTCCGCCACCTCACGGAGAGCTAAAAAGTCCGCTTAAGACGCTGATTTACGATAGTTGGTTTGACAACTACCTCGGCGCGCTGGCTCTTGTGCGCGTATACGACGGCGAACTAGCTAAAAACGATGAAATTTTGGTTATGGGCACGGGCAAAAAGCATATCGTGCTTGATCTCATGTATCCAAATCCGATAGCACCGATTAAGACAAGTAAATTAAGCGCGGGCGAAGTAGGTATCGTGGTTCTTGGGCTTAAAAACGTAAGCGATGTGCAAGTTGGCGACACGATAACACTTGCTAAAAATCCACTCAAAGAGCCGGTTGGCGGCTTTGAGAGAGCAAAGCCATTTGTATTTGCAGGGCTTTATCCGATAGAAACGGATAAATTTGAAGATCTACGCGACGCGCTTGATAAACTCAAGCTAAACGATAGCTCGATAAGCCATGAGCCTGAGACTTCAGTAGCGCTTGGATTTGGCTTTCGGGTGGGATTTTTGGGACTACTTCACATGGAGGTTATCAAAGAGCGCTTAGAGCGTGAATTTGACCTTGATTTAATCGCAACTGCACCAACTGTAACATACGAAGTTATCCAAACGGACGGGCAAATTTTAGCCATCCAAAACCCAAGCCAGCTTCCGCCTGTAAATAAAATCGAAGTGATAAAAGAGCCTTACGTGCGCTCAACCATCATCACGCCGACTGAATTTTTAGGCAACATCATCACGCTTTTAAATAACCGCAGAGCGATCCAGACCAAAATGGACTACATCACTCCTGAGCGCGTACTGCTTGAATACGACATACCGATGAATGAGATCGTTATGGACTTTTACGACAAGCTCAAATCAAGCACAAAAGGCTACGCGAGCTTTGATTATGAGCCTAGCGAGTACCGCGAAGGAGATCTAGTAAAGCTTGATATCAAAGTTGCCGGTGAAACGGTCGATGCACTATCCATCATCGTGCCTGAAAGCAAGGCGCAAAGCAAGGGTCGCGACTTCGTAAAAGCGATGAAGGAGATCGTGCCAAGGCAGCTCTTTGAAGTGGCTATCCAAGCAAGTATCGGAAATAAAATCATAGCGCGCGAGACAGTTAAATCAATGGGCAAAAACGTCACCGCCAAGTGCTACGGCGGCGATATAACGCGTAAAAGAAAGCTGCTTGAAAAGCAAAAAGAGGGTAAAAAAAGGATGAAGGCTATAGGCAAGGTAAATTTACCGCAAGAGGCGTTTTTAAGCGTGCTTAAGATAGATTAAGGCTTAAATTCGGGCTAAATTCGCAGGCGGAATAAAATTTGCTTTGGTTAATATAAAATTTTAAGGATGTAGGATGAAATTTAAGACGATTTTTTTGATGATAGCGGCGGCTTTTATATTTTTGGGTTGCTCTTCCAAGACAAGCGACGGACCTGTTTTAGCCAGCAATGTCTCTAGCTCATCTTCAAGCGATGCTAAATTTCACTTCGAAGAGGTTATGAAGATCCCTGTTGATTGTAGCTCTTGCAAGGGCTCAGCAGACACGGTAACGATAAACGGCGCAAAATACAGAAGCGACGTTGCCATAAAATGCTGCCTTAAAAAAAATATGATAGACACGAAAGTCGCGCTTAAAAAGGTTTATTTACACAGGATAACAGATGAAAGAGAGGACGTTCAAAGCATAAAATACATAAGAGCCAACGGAAGTACGGTTATGTTTAACTCAAATCCAAGGCTTGAGCTTTTATTTTATATGTTTTTAAAGCAAGAGCTACTCTCGCGAGGCATCCTTGTGGTAGAGGATCAAACCTCGCCTTATACATATAGACTGGATTTTGCCTTTACCGAGCTTAAAGGCGTTTACAGCAGAAACCAAGAGCAGCTAAATTCTCAGCTTTTTGGCGTGCTTAAGATCAAAAATATAAACTTCAGCAGAATGCTAAACATCACTACAAAACAAGAGGTAAAAAAGCTTGCAGTAAGCAGGACAGGACAGTTTGACATCTACGTATCCTTGCTGGTAAAACAAGCAGCCAACAAGGTCGCGGAAGAAATTTCAAAGATGTAAGGTAAATTTATGAAAAAATACATCCTGTCGGTCTTGATCGCTTTTGCTTTTTTAGGCTGCTCCCAAAGAAGTGATGTGATAAATTTAAGCCCATATCAATCAAATTCAAGCAACCTAGGATTCAATAGACAGATTCATATAAATAGCGTAACAGATATGCGCCAAAACAAAAGTGTAATAGCTACAATTACCGATTCAAAGGGAAGTGTCAGCGAGTATGTCACACTTCAAAACGATATTAAAGCTTGGCTACAAGATGGCATCACAAACGAGCTAGTAAGGCTTGGTGGAAATGTGAGTAATTTTTCAAGCGATCTAATAGTAGATATAAAGATAGTTGAACTAAGGGCCAATTTAAGCGGATATGGCAGTGATAACCTAAAAGGCAATGCTAAACTCCTGCTTACAATTAAAAAAGGAGAGACTACTATTACAAAAAACGTAGCCCAAAGCCAGACAAAATTTGCACCTATTCATACAAGCGGAGTTTTTGATAAATTTTTGAATGAGCTTTTAAACGATATTGTAAAAAGAGCTGCTCTTCAAATTATAAAAAGCTAGATGCGTTGTGTTAATTGTGGAAATTTTAGCCTAAAAACAGTCTGCAAAACTTGCGCTAATCATCTTCAAAGCTCATCTTTAAGAACTAGAATTTTAGAGGATGAGTTTAAAATTTACAGTTTTTTTGATTATTCTGAAATTAAAAATTTGCTCGCCTCAAAACATAAATTTCATGGGAATTTTGTTTATAAAATTTTAGCAAATTTAAGCTTTAAACAGTTTGCTAAAGAGTTTAAATTCGGCTCTTTTATAAATGCGGTTGCGATAGATGATAGAGTTAAGTTTGACTATTCTCACACGGCAATTTTAGCAAGAGCTCTTAAAAATAAGGAGATAAAGCCACTTTATGCCAGCTTACATGCGACTTCAAATTTAACCTATGCAGGAAAAAACTTAGCCTATCGCCTCAAAAATCCAAGAAATTTTAAAATCAACAAAAAGCCCAAATTTCCAGTTATCCTAGTCGATGACATAATAACCACAGGCACAACAATTTTAGAAGCCAAAAACACACTTGAAAAAGCTGGAGTTCAAGTACTATTCGCACTAGTATTAGCCGATGCAAAGTATTAGTATTTAGCAACTTTTTATCAAATTTCAGCTAAAATCTATGAGTTAATTTTAAGGATACAAATGGAAAATATATTTGAAGCAAATCAAGATATCGAAGTTATAGACATCGAAGACTCTATAAAAGCAAGCTATCTAGACTACTCTATGAGCGTCATCATCGGACGCGCACTTCCTGACGCAAGAGACGGGCTAAAGCCTGTTCACAGAAGAATTTTATACGCCATGAACGACCTTGGCGTGGGCTCAAGAAGCCCGTATAAGAAATCAGCCCGTATAGTCGGTGACGTCATCGGTAAATACCACCCGCACGGCGATACTGCGGTATATGACGCGCTTGTGCGTATGGCTCAGCCGTTTTCTATGAGATACCCAAGCGTGGACGGTCAAGGAAACTTCGGTTCAGTCGATGGCGACGGCGCTGCTGCGATGCGTTATACCGAAGCTAGGATGACGATACTGGCTGAAGAGCTACTGCGAGATATAGATAAAGATACGGTTGATTTTATCCCAAACTACGACGATAGCACTGTTGAGCCGGACGTTTTGCCTGCCAGAGTGCCGAATTTGCTTTTAAACGGCTCAAGCGGTATCGCGGTCGGTATGGCTACAAATATCCCTCCGCACAGCCTTAACGAACTAATCGACGGGCTTTTGCTCGTTCTTGAAAATAAAAACGCGACTCTTGAAGAGGTTATGGAGCATATAAAGGGTCCGGACTTCCCCACAGGCGGCATAATATTTGGTAAAAAAGGTATCATAGAAGCCTACCGTACGGGTAGAGGCCGCGTAAAGATAAGAGCAAAAACTCACATCGAAAAAAAGCCAAACAAAGATGTGATCGTAATCGACGAGCTTCCGTACCAAACAAACAAAGCGCGCCTCATCGAGCAGATTGCAGATCTAGTTAAAGAAAAGCAGATAGAGGGTATCAGCGAGGTGCGCGATGAGTCCGATAGAGACGGCATTCGCGTAGTTATCGAGCTAAAACGCGACGCGATGAGCGATATCGTGCTAAACAACCTCTTTAAATCAACCACGATGGAGAGCACCTTTGGCGTGATAATGCTTGCGATCGACAACAAAGAGCCTAAAATTTTTGGACTCATTGATCTGCTTAAGCTGTTTTTAAATCACCGCAAAACGGTCATAATTAGACGAACTATTTTTGAGCTTCAAAAAGCACGCGCAAGAGCGCATATATTAGAAGGTCTTAAGATCGCGCTTGACAATATCGACGAAGTTATAGAACTTATAAAAAATAGCCCTGACACGACTTCAGCTCGTGATGGATTGATGGCTAAATTTGGACTTAGCGAGCTTCAGTCAAATGCGATTTTAGATATGAGATTAAGCAAGCTAACCGGTCTTGAGCGCGAAAAACTCGATAACGAGCTTAAAGAGCTGCTTGCCGAGATAGCAAGACTTGATGAAATTTTAAAGAGCGAAACGCTTCTTGAAAAGCTAATAAAAGAAGAGCTAATCGAGATAAAGAGCAAATTTAAGGTTCCTCGCGTGACCGAGATCGTCGATGACTACGATGATATCGACATCGAAGATCTTATCCCTAATGAAAACATGGTTGTAACTATCACTCACCGCGGATATATAAAACGCGTGCCAAGCAAGCAGTACGAGAAGCAAAAACGCGGCGGCAAAGGTAAAGTGGCTGTGACAACTTACGATGATGACTTTATCGAGAGCTTCTTTACTTCAAATACTCACGATACGTTGATGTTTGTGACTGACCGCGGACAGTTATACTGGCTAAAAGTTTATAAAATTCCTGAAGGAAGCCGCACAGCCAAGGGTAAAGCGGTGGTAAATCTAGTTCAGCTTCAGCCTGACGAAAAGATCATGGCTATCATACCGACGACTGATTTTGACGAGAGTAAATCGCTTGCTTTCTTTACGAAAAACGGCGTAGTAAAACGCACAAATTTAAGCGAGTTTAAAAATATCCGCTCTATCGGTGTTCGCGCTATTAGCCTAGATGAAAACGACGAGCTGGTAACAGCGCTAATCGTTGAAAGCGACGGAAATGAATTTATACCGCCTATAAGTGACGATGAAAGCGTAGAGGTGGTGCAAGAAGAGCAAATTCAAGATGAAAATTTAGACGAAAACGCTGATAACGTAGCGGCTGGAAAGATGCTATTTGTCGTTACTAAAAAAGGAATGTGCCTTAAATTTAACGTTAGCAAAGTTCGCCAGATGGGAAGAACCGCTCGCGGCGTAACCGGAATTAAGTTTAAAGAACCTGGCGATGAAGTCGTAGGCGCAGCAGTAATAGAACACAACGAGCAAGAGGTGCTTAGCATATCTCAAAAAGGTATCGGTAAGCGCACAACTGCCGAAGAGTACCGCTTAACAAATCGTGGCGGCAAGGGCGTAATCTGCATGAAGCTAAACAACCGCACAGGCGATCTGGTAGGTGTCGTGATGGTCGATGAAGAACAAGATCTGATGGCGCTAACTTCAAGCGGAAAGATGATAAGAGTCGATATGCAAAGCATCAGAAAGGCTGGACGCAACACAAGCGGTGTAATCGTCGTAAACGTAGACGGTGATGACGTGGTAAGCGTAGCAAAATGCCCTAAAGAAGAAAGCGATAACCAAGACTTTGAAGCAGGCGAAGAAAACGGCGAAGATAGCGGTAGTATTTTGGAATAAATTTTGCTTAATTAAATGAAATTTATAAAAAGGTTATAAAATGAAGAGTTTTTATGTTGCGATAGTTGGCGTAGCTATGCTGATCATGAGTGGTTGTTCCGGCAAGGATGTCACTGCAAATATGGCACAGCAAGATGTTGTTGTCCAAAAAGTCGATAAAGACGATATCAGAGATGTGATGAGACAAGAGAAGATGATATATGACACAGCTCCGGTGGAAGCTTCTTTTAGCGCTGTTGGAGAGGGCATAGCACCGCTTAACACAGTCTCTCAAGCTCAGTCTTTAGCGCTTGCAAAACGTGCCGCGATAGCTGACGCGCACAGACAGCTTGCAGAAAAACTTTACGGCGTTAAAATCAACTCAAAAGATACCGTAAGAGACGCGATGCTAAGGGACTCAACTATCACTACTCAAGTAAGCGGTCTTATCAAAAACGCCTCAATAGTCGAATACGACTTCAAAGACGGCTTGTATCGCGTTAGAATGGAACTTAAGCTAGATCAAAGCAAGTGGCAAGAAATTTTTGCTTATTAATCCTTATAATAACCAACATTTTTGGCTCGGAGGAGTTTATCCTTTGGGCCAAAATTTCTACTAAAAATCACATTGTAAATTACGAAAATTTCGCTATCTCAAAAGCCATGGTTTTAACCGGTCTTGAAGATGAGTTTTTGTGTGAGATAGACGAACAGAAAGATGCGAAGGATAGCGCTTTAGAGTATTTAAATTCGCACAAAGAAAAGCTGTTTGAGTGCTTTTTGTCGCAGAAATTTAAAGTTCAAGACTTCTACACTCATAGCCAAAATTCAAAAGGTATAAATCTACACACCAAAACTGACACTACGCTTTTGCCGATTCGATTTACTATTAAATTTAAGCCAAATTCTGCTATTATCGGCGTATTTAAGATAAAAGAGTAGATTATGAATATAGTCATTGTCGAAGATGACATAAATATGCGAAAATCCCTTGAAATAGCCCTTGGCGAATACGAAGAGCTAAAAATCAAAAGCTACAAAAGCGCTGTTGAAGCGCTTAAAAAAATGAGTGATGACACCGAGCTTATCATAACGGATATAAACATGCCTACGATGGACGGACTAGAGTTTATAAAGACGCTGGACGGAAAATTTGATGTGATCATAATGACGGGCAACGCCACTCTTAACAAAGCCATTGAGAGTGTTAGGCTTGGGGTAAAAGACTTTTTAACAAAGCCCTTTGATGTCCAAACTCTTTATCAAGCCATAAAAAGAGTTGAAATTTTAAATCAAAAAACACCTTCAAATTTTAAAAAACAAAACGGAAAAAAAGAAGAGACTAACGGCGACTTTTACGCTACTTCGCCAAAACTTGAGCGAGCTGTAAATATAGCCAAAAAGGCGGCGGCAACGGACGTAAGCATAATGCTTATGGGAGAAAGCGGGGTTGGCAAAGAGCTCTTTGCAAATTTCATACATAAAAACTCGCCTCGCACAAACAAGCCTTTTGTCGCGCTAAATATGGCGGCGATCCCTGAAAATCTCATTGAAAGCGAGCTTTTTGGTTTTGAAAAAGGAGCTTTTACCGACGCGTCCGCGCAAAAAAAAGGTCAGTTTGAGCTTGCGGACGGCGGAACTTTGTTTTTAGATGAGATCGGCGAGATGCCTATATCTCTTCAACCAAAGCTTCTGCGCGCGCTGCAAGAGCGCGAGATAACGAGGCTTGGCGCAACCAAAAGCACGAAGATAGACGTTAGGATCGTATGTGCGACTAACGCAAATTTAGAAAATTTGATAAAACAGGGCAAATTTAGAGAGGATCTCTTTTATCGGCTAAACACTATTCCTGTCATGATACCGCCGCTTAGAGAGCGAAAAGAGGAAATTTTACCAATCGCAAAAAAAGCGCTTGAAAGCTCGTGCTCTGAATTTGGCTTTAACGCTAAGAAATTTTCAAAAGAAGCCGAAGCTGAGCTTGAAAGCTACGAATTTCCTGGTAACATAAGAGAGCTTATCTCGGTAGTTCAAAGAGCTGCGATAATGAGCGAAGGCGAAGAAATTTCAGCCGCAGATCTATTTTTACAAGCTAGAAGGGTAAAAGACAAAGAGACGATCAAGCAAGAGCTCATCATAGATGTGATAAAAAGCGTGGACGGAAATATAAAAGAGGCTTGCGAAATTTTAAATTTAAGCGAAGAAAATTTGCGTGATAAACTTGATAAATACGGTATAAAGGAGTGGCTATGAGAAAATTTAACGTTGCTGTAGTGGGTGCTACAGGGGCTGTAGGAGAAGAGATATTTCGCGTGATGGAAGAGGTAAATTTCCCGGTGAACGAACTTTTACCGCTTGCAAGCTCAAGAAGTGCAGGAAGTGAAGTTGAGTTTAACGGTAAGATGTATAAGGTCGTTGAGCTTACAGAGAGTGTCTTTGACGAACACGAGATCGATATAGCGTTTTTTAGTGCTGGTGGCTCTATATCGGCTAAATTTGCGCCATTTGCAGCGCAAAGCGGAGCTGTGGTCATAGATAACACAAGCCACTTTAGAATGGAAGCAGATATCCCGCTAGTGGTGCCTGAGTGCAACCCGCAAGATATCGCTCAATGGACAAATCGTGGCATAATCGCCAACCCAAACTGCTCAACCATCCAAATGGTACAAGTTCTAAAGCCGCTTGATGACGCATTTGGCATAAACCGAGTAGACGTGGCTACATATCAAGCAGCAAGCGGTGCAGGCAAAGAGGGTATGGAAGAGCTTGTGCTGCAACTTCAAAAATTCTTTGAGTTTAAGCTTGATGAGTGCGAGCCGAAGGTTTTTGCACATCAGCTTGCATTTAACCTCATACCGCACATTGACGTGTTTTTGGATAACGACTACACAAAAGAAGAGATGAAAATGGTTAATGAAACCCAAAAGATCCTTCATAAAAAGATGGAGGTAAGCGCGACTTGCGTGAGAGTGCCTGTACTTAGAAGCCACTCGGAAGCCATCACTATACATTTTGATAGAGACATAGACGCAGCGCACGCAAGAGAGATACTAAAAAACGCGCCAAGCATCGTTATAGAAGATGAACCGAAAGAAAAAATTTATCCTATGCCGCTAACTGCAAGCAACACAAACGACACTTACGTCGGCAGAATTCGCAAGGATAACTACCGAAATAACGTGCTTCATCTTTGGTGTGTAGCCGATCAAATTCGCGTAGGAGCTGCCACAAACGCAGTAAGAATCGCGCAAAAATGGATTGAACTACAAGATTAGCTATAAATTTAGCCGTAAAATCATATATAAATTTTACGGCTACCGCTTAATATTATGATTTATTTTTCTAATTATTTTTGCAAATTCAGTCAAAATATTATAGAATGTCGGCTCTTAAATTTTAAGGAGATTTTATGCTAAAGAGTATATTTGGAAGGCTAATGTGGTCAAGCAGAATTTTTGCCATCTTGCCTGTAATATTTTGTCTGCTTGGGGCTATAGTGCTGTTTATTATCGCAAGTTACGATATTTTTGTTATCTTTGGAGATATTTACGCTTACTTTTTTAAAGGGCATCATCCTGAAAATTTTCACTCGGATGTCGTAGGGGTCATAGTGGGAGCGATAGATCTTTATTTGATGGCGTTAGTGCTTTTTATATTTAGCTTTGGAATTTACGAGCTTTTTATCGGTGAAATCGAACATATGAAAGACTCAAGACACTCTAGCGTGCTTGAAGTGCATTCGCTAGATCAGCTAAAAGATAAGCTGGCAAAAGTAATAGTAATGGTTTTAATCGTAAATTTTTTCCAAAGAGTCCTACATGCAAATTTTAATACACCTCTTGAAATGGCATACCTAGCAGTGTCTATTCTGGCTCTTTGTTTAGGACTTTATTTCCTACATAAAGGTGAACATTGATTTAAAGAGCCCTTAGCTAGCTCTTTAAATCATCTATAACCAATTCGTCTTTAAAAAATTCACAACTAATCGTATCTTTATCAAAAATATCTCTTTTATGATGTGTGATTATCACAAAAGCTCTGTTTTTTTCGTTTAAATTTTTTAAAACAAGCTCGCTTTTATAACTATCAAGCTCATTAAACGGCTCATCAAAAAGATATATATCGGCATCTCTTACTAAAGCTCCGGCTATTGCCACAAGCCTCTTTTCGCCGCCCGAGAGATTGTAGATAGAGCGATCCTTAAGGTGTGAAATTTCAAATTTTTCTAAAATTTCAGTAGCATTATTTTGAGCTATTTTAGCATCCACTCCTTCGGCCAAAAGCGAAAAAGCTACATCTTCAATTACGCTTGGAGCTATAAATTGATCGTTGCTATTTTGAAAAAGATATGAAATTTTTAAATTTTCTTTTATTATGACCTGTCCGCCTGTTGCACTATTAATAGATGCCAAAATAGATAAAAATGTGCTTTTACCAACTCCATTTGCACCATAAATTAAAATTTTAGAATTCTTTTTGATATCTAAATTTATATTTTCAAAAACAGTTTTTCCATCAAATCCAAAGGATAAATTTCTAACCTCTATTATATTTTCCATCTCTATCCTACAAATTTATAAATCCTAAAACCAGCTGCAATCAAGGTCAAAATCAAAAGCGAAATTTCACTTAAATTTGCTCTTTGCATATCCAAAAAACTTATATATCCTTTATATCCCCTAACTCTCATAGCAGAGTAGATTTCAAACGATCTATCAAATCCATTAACTATAATCTTTCCAATCAAATTAGCATAGGCCCTATAGGTAAAAATAGAAAAATTTACCTTTACACCACGCACTTGTAAAGTGTTTGGTATCTTAGAAATTTGATTTAAAAGCTCTTCAAATAATTTGCTGTTTATAATCATTACCGCTAGTAATTTTTGAGGAATTTTTATAGAATAAAGAGCTTTAATTAAAAAGTATTGATTCCTGCCCAAAAATAGGCTAAGCACTAAAAGAAGTATCAAATTTGTCCTTTTAAAAACTACTTTTGCGATAAAAAAATCACCGTTTAAAATATATGAAAAAACAACAAAAAACAAAAAAACATTAAGCGTTAAAAGCCAGGTTAAAACTTTAAATTTATTCTCTGCAAACAGCAAAAATGCAAGCAACGGGATTAAAAAGTCAAGAGGATAAAATTCGCTAGCCGAAAGCAAAAAAATATCATAAATCAAAACTATAAAAAGATAGCAAACCGGCTTACTCATAAGAAATTTGGTCTATATCTCATAATAAATTTAAGCGCAAAAAGAGATATTAGACCCTCTATTATCATAAGTGGCAAATTAAATAAAATTATCATATATACTGCATAGTCAAGATGCACACTATTTAAAATCAAAACTCCAATCAATAGTAAAACACTAAAAAATACGGGCAAAAATCCGCCAACAAAAGAGACAAAATTTAGATGAGTTGTTATCTTGGGTCTTAAAAAATACCACAGAAAAACCGCCGGTCCAGCTATAATAAGAGTATTTACGCCAAGCACTCCTATACCGCCAAATCCGTAAAGTAAAGCCTGAAAAAAAAGAGCTATAAATATAGCCAAAAATCCGTTCACACCACCTATAGCGCCTATAAGACCACTAAAAAGCAGATGAACACTAGTTGACCCTACCGGAATATGGACAAAAGAACCTATGAAAAATAAAGATGTAAGCATGGCGACTTTCGGTATCTCTTGAGAATTCATTTTGTATAGAGCATATGCACTGATTACGCCAGATACGACCCAGCCAGCTACTAAAATTTCGCTATTTAAAATTCCCTCAGATATATGCACCTATCACGCTTTTTTAGATTTAATTAGCACAATGATACCAAAAATTCCAAATATTATGCCTATAACGCTTAAAATCCCTAAATACTTCTGATAAACAGGCTCTTTATATCCGCTTAGGCTACCTTCATCTACATTTAAACTAAATTCTTTATCGTGGCTTCCATGATCGCTACTTGCACTGATTTTCACTCTGTATTCTCCACTTCTAGGCGGTAAAAATGCGAAATTGCCACCGCTATCAAGTTTAGATGTCAAAAGAGGTATAGCCGACTCACCCTCATATATAACTATACTTGCGTAAGCGGCCGGAATTTTTTCTGTAAAATTTGCGTTTATTATTACGGCTTTGTCCTCGTGAACGCTATAAAAGAGTCCATGAGAGAACAAGGCCGAGAGAAATAGTGAAAGAAGGAGTAGGATTCTCACTATTTAACCTCAAATGATATTGAGCTTTGGATAAGTAGCCTTTCGGCTTTCGGATCCGTAAATATAGGCTCTGCACTCTTTGCCGCGATAATATTTAGACCTTTTTCCTTAATAGGAATTAGCGCAATGCCAAATTTATTAGTGACTGTTTTAAGATCGTCTTTTGCAGTCTCAAAACCAGCACCCTCAAGAGGTTCGCCATCTTTTAAAACCAAAACGGGCAAAGACTCTCCAACTCTAACCTCTAAAGGATTTTTTAACGCTATAACTTCTAGTTTTAGTCCTATAGGATTTAAAAATTTCTCATTCCAAGAAAAATATGTTTTACCGATTTTTATACTCTTAATAGCGTCAAACACGATGCCTTTAGTCTTTACTTTATCTCCTACTATATAGCCATCGTCAGTCTGCACCCAGTAGTTTGCATCAAAAAACATAGTTACTATTGCAGGAGCTTTTTCTGTCAGTACTTCAGGAGCTTTTTTAGCATCATTAAAATTATAAGCTATGCCGGTTTTGATACGATTTAAATTCTCATCATAAGCCTTCGCCCCCAAAAGTTGCTCCGAAGAGTAGGATTCAAATTTATCATGAGCCCAAAATTTTACTTCAAATTTATTTTTACCTACGCTATTGGCAATAACCTGATGAGCCTGAGCGGACATCGTAAGTCCGATAATAAAAACGGCGGTGCTAAATAATATTTTCTTAAACATAGTATTCCTTTAGTAATAAATTTCTATATTTAGTATTATATAATTAGGATATTTAAATCTATATAAAAAAATATATAATTTATAAACAATAGATTGTATTTGAGTAATTTATATTTTTCCGGAAGCCAAGTCGGCAAATTTAGACAAATTCACCGACTTTAATTTTATAAAAATAGAGAATTTACGCTTTCATTGTGATATACGCGTCTTATAACCTCTCCAAATATAGGTGCTACGCTTAAGACTTTTATTTTTTCATGCTGCTCTTTTAGAGGTATGGTATCAGTTACCACAAGCTCATCTAATGCATCGCTTCTTAATCTATCATACGCAGGTCCACTTAAAACCGCATGAGTGCAACATGCCATCACACTTGTAGCGCCTTTTTCTTTAAACACTTCGGCAGCCTTTACTATAGTGCCTGCAGTATCTATCATATCATCTACTAAAATCACATCTTTTCCGGCAACATCGCCTATTACATTCATTACCTCGCTCTCATTTGCCTTTTCGCGGCGTTTATCTACGATTACTATATCAAGATCAAGTGTTTTAGCCACACTTCTAGCACGAGCCACTCCACCTATATCAGGGCTTGCAATGATTGGATTTTTTAAATTTTTATTTTTTATATACTCGTTAAATATTATTGAACCATAAAGATTATCCACCGGAATATCGAAAAATCCTTGAATTTGTCCGGCATGAAGATCGATTGTGACGACACGATCTATGCCTGCAGCCTGAATCATATTTGCCACAAGTTTTGCAGTAATTGGTACTCTAGGAGCCGCCTTTCTATCCTGTCTTGCATATCCAAAATATGGAATTACAGCCGTTATAGAGCTTGCCGAGCTTCTTCTTAAAGCGTCCGTTAATATTAAAAGTTCCATTAAATTTACATTAGCCGGAGCGCAGGTAGGCTGAATTACAAATATATCCTTGCCGCGCACACTTTCGCCTATTTGCACGCTTATTTCGCCATCGCTAAAACGCTTTATCGATGACTCGCTTAGCGGGAGAGAAAGGTATTGAGATATTTTTTTAGAAAATTCAACATTTGCCGTACCGGAAAAAATTTTATAACCTCTCATAAGATTTTGCCTTTGTGTTTTTTAAGATAGCCCATTTTACCAAAACGAACCTAAATTTAAATATCCTATTTAGTATAAATTTAAGGCTTAGCTTTATATTCATATCCTCTTTAAACCTCACAAACTCGCTTTTAGCATCTTTTAAGGCTCTTTTAGTGCAGTCTCATTCAATGCGGTTTTTGATGAGCTTTTGGATATTTTAGATCTTTTATCTCTCCATTTTTTGCAAGCGTAGATTGTATATGACCAACACCTTATTATCTTAGTTTGAGTGCTTTTTCGAGATAGCGCTTATGCTTTTTATAGCCAATTTTATCAAAGCGAGTTTTTGGCAATATCATTTCTATTTAACTTTGCTAAATTTTGCCGGATAGACCACCTATCTTTAAACTTATATTTAAATTTTGATCAGTAGATGAAACGGAAGTTGTCAGATTTAAATATACCATTAGAACTTGCTGCTCTATTTTTAATGCTCTTTTTGAACTATGCGGTTTTTAGGATCTAGCTTTTTAGCTCTTTGCAAAACTCTTTTATTGCGGGCTTTATCATAGACTCTGATTCTATTGCAAACTCAATTTCGCAAACAACAGATATTAAATTTCTTCAACTGCCGACTAAAGTTTTAATACTATATCTATCAAATTTAAATCAATTTTTATAGACTTTTCAAGTATGATATAAAAATTTTTAAGTAAATTTATTAAAGCGTATCCGCCTGAAATATAGATAGAAAGTGCAATAAAAATCGAGTAATAGCAAAGCGAGAAAAATTTTATCCATCTAAATTTACAATCTTTCATAATCTTAGATGAATTTTAAGGTTTGTTTGCTTAAAACATATAAATTTTATTTATTAATCAGACTATAAACCCACTCCCTATAACAAAATCACCTCTGTAAAATACGGCAAGTTGTCCGCTGGCAACTCCGTAAGCGCTCTGCTTTAAACTTATCTTTGCAATATCATCATCTATAACAACATGAGCCTGAAGCGGTATGCTTCGGTATCTTACTTTAACCTCACACTCAAATTCACTCTCATTCACAAACATATTTAATTCTTTGACTAACACTTCGCTCTTTTCAAGTTCGCTTTTAGTGCCCACCACTATCTGGTTTTTTGTGGCATCAATAGATAAAACAAAATGTGGTTCGTGCGCACTAAACACTTCAAAACCTCGTCTTTTACCTATGGTATAGTGCATATATCCGCTATGTCTGCCTATAATTTTACCTGAGGCATCTACCACATCTCCCGGCAAATTTGTATCATAATGCCTATTTAAAATATCAATATATGTAGTATCCACAAAGCAGATTTCGCTACTCTCGGCCTGCTCGCCAAATTCTTTAAAGTCAGGTAAATTTTTAGCCATCTCTTTGATATCGCTCTTCATCTTGTCTCCAAGAGGAAATATCATATCGGCTAAAACTTCTTTTGGAACTTGTGCAATAAAGTAGCTCTGATCCTTATTCGGATCTCTTGCTGTCTTTATTAATCCGTTTTCAATTTGCACATAGTGTCCCGTAGCTAGCTTTTGACATCCTATACTTTTAGCAAATTTCAAAAGCTCACCAAATTTTATAAATTTATTACACAAAGCGCAAGGATTTGGAGTTTTACCCTCTTTGTAAGTATCTATAAAAGGCGAATATACATATTTATTAAATTTTTCTTCAAGATCTAAAATATGCATCTTAATACCTAAAAAATCACATACTTTCTCTACTTTTTCTATGTTTTTTTCGTGATATCCGGGTTTTTTGTGCAGTTTCATATAGCAACCCACGATCTCATGCCCCTGCTCTTTTAACATCTTAGCACTCATCGCAGAATCCACTCCGCCACTCATAGCTATTAAAATTTTCATATCTTCCTTTTTGAAATACTTTGGATAAATTTATCTCATTTCATAAAATATCATTAAATTTTTAAAATCCCTTCTGAAATTTTTTTAAGATCATCGGATATTTCGTAGATGTTTAGATCCTCTTTGCTGATAGATTTTTCATTTATTAAAGTAGTTT
This sequence comes from Campylobacter sp. RM16187, assembly GCF_025319965.1. NCBI lineage: Bacteria > Pseudomonadati > Campylobacterota > Epsilonproteobacteria > Campylobacterales > Campylobacteraceae > Campylobacter > Campylobacter sp. RM16187. The sequence continues at coordinate 341,312 of NZ_CP012549.1, read as the reverse complement.
TAATAAAGTCATCCAATTTACTCCAAAATTCACTTCCTATGAGATAAATTTTAGATTTTTTTCTACCGATTTGAGCTAATACTAAAATTTCAAACAGTTCATCTAAAGTTCCAAATCCGCCTGGAAATACTAAAAATGCCTTTGAGCGCTCAATAAGGGCAAATTTGCGTGCGTTTAAATTAGAAAATACAAATTTGTCGGTAGCATACGGATTTGTAACCTGCTCGAAAGGAAGCACGATATTTAGCCCTATGGAAGGACTCTTGCCGCTATCATAGGCGGCTTTATTGGCGGCCTCCATTATACCGCCTCCCCCTCCACTTATTATGGCAAAACCCTCGCTAGCCAGAGCGAAAGCCAGTTCATAAGCCATTTTACAATATTTATTATCAGGCTCAAATCTAGCAGAGCCAAAAAAGGTAACACTAGGATTTTTATAAGCTAAAAAATCTCTAAATTTGCTTAAATCATTTAAAATTTCTTCCATCAACTCTCTTTAAATTTTCTTATTTTAAAAACGGCAAGTATATCAAATTTATCGAAGCTGCTCTAAACGCTCTTTTTTACTACCGATTTCAGTTATCTGGATACCAAAATTTCCGTCCACTATTACAACTTCGCCAAGTGCGATCACCTTATCGTTAATAAGGATTTCAAGAGGATCGTTTGCAAGCTGATTTAGCTCTATTACGGAGCCTATATCCATGCTTAAAACATCTTTTAAAAGCATTTTTTTAGATCCGATTCTAACTCTGATAGGCAGCCTAACATCCATAATGAGATTGATATTTTGAAGTTCGGTTGGACTCAGCTCCATCTTATGTTGCCCTGATTTTTCACTGGCATCAGAACCTTTTTTTTGATCTTTATTAAAAAAGCTAAAAAATGAAAAATCTACAACAACGCCTATCTGCTCACTAATATCTTCTATATTTACATTGTAAATATAGATTTTTTCAAAGCTGCTTATATCAAAATTTGAGTCTTCGTCTATAAAATTTACCTTTGAAATTTCAAAATTGAGCTTTGGCAAGGTTTTTTGAGCTCCAAGTGATGTAGAAAAGGCTCCTAAGATATTTGAAAAAACCTCTTTGGTAGCATCCAAATCATCTTCGCTTAAACTTTCATTTCGTGAAATTTCCTCTTCTCCCATCATCCATTCACCTATAGCACTCATAAGCACAGGAGTTGCCACAAGCATTATCTTAGCCGTTATATCACCGCTAACATTTATATTTGCTACGGCAATAGGCGGCTTAATGCCTTCTTGACTTGGAGCGTCAAATTCAGCCTTGGCACCAAATTCAGGAGTCCTACCGGTAAGTCCCTCGATAGTAGCCTTGCACTCGTTTATAAAAATTTCAAAAAAATCATTCATTATATTCATCGCTCTCTTCCATCATATTTTCATCATAATCATTTTCTTCTTGCTCATAGCTCATTAGCCTAGCCTTTCGCTCCTCTTCGTATTGCTCCAAAATATGCTTGATCTCATCCTTATCGGTTCTAATAAGCTCTTCTATCTTGATTGATTTTCTAAATCTATGAAGCCCTACTTCTGCTAAAAAGACCTCTTTTTTGTCTATAGTGACAATAGCCCTATTATCGGCAGAGCGATCAAGACGTAGTATGTCGCCTTCTTTTAAGTTTAAAAACTCATTTACGCTTATTACCGCTTTACCCAGTATCGCCTCATATAATACTTCGGCACGACCTATTAGCGTCTTTAACTCTTTGTTTCTGCTCTTTTTAGCACTTGTCTCACCAAGCATTATATCACGGTTCGCAAGACGTGATAAAATCGGCTCAAGATAGATAACAGGATAGCATATATTTATCATTCCGCTTGAATTGCCGACTATGATCTCCATGACAACCATTATTACGATTTCGTTTTGAGAGACTATTTGAACGACATTTGGGCTACTCTCTTTGGCCTCAACGTTTGGATACATATCGGTAATAATACTCCAACTGTCTTTTAGCCTTTGCATCATCATTCTAAGTATCGCGTCAAGCAAATTTACCTCTATATCGGTTAGCTCTCTACTTGTCTCAAAACCCTCGCCATTGCCACCTAGAAGTCTATCTATCATAGGAAAGGCTATACTTGGATTTATCTCAAGCACGCAGTTACCGTCAAGAGGTTTGATCGAAAATACGTTAAAGCTGGTTGGGCTTGGCAAACTCATCAAAAACTCGCCATAAGTCATCTGGTCTACGCTATGAAGTCTAATTTCTACAATACTTCTCATTACGCTTGAAATTTGAGAAGCCAAATTTCTCGCAAGTTTATCGTGTATGCCTTTTATGGCACGAAGCTGCTCTTTGGAGACACGATTTGGTCTTTTAAAGTCATAGATTATAATCTGTCTTTGATCCTCGCTAGACGAACCCCCTATGCCTATATCGGCACCCTCTGCATCCTCGTCTACGACTTCAAGCAGCGCATCTATCTCTTCTTGACTTAAAATATCAGCCATTATTTACCCTCAAGCCTCTCTCTTAGTTTATTCATTAATCTTTTATGAATTTGCGAAATTCTTCCTTCGCTAATTTGTAAAATTTCACTTATCTCCTTTAAGCTTAGCTCTTCGTAATAATATAACTGGACGACGAGTTGATCGCGCTTATCAAAAGTAGATAAAATTTCTTCTATTTTCTCTATCAAATTCTCTTTTTCTATCCTATCAAGAGTGTTTTCTTCGCTCATTATATCCATTTGATCGTCTATTCCAAGAGTCACTATTACTGAGCTTACATTTCTGGCGTCTCGAATTTTTTCTATATCTTCACCAAGAGCATCTGCCAGATACTCATCATCGGGCTCGCACTCATACTTATTAAAATACTGATCTACAAGAGTATCTATTGATTTTATAAGAGTTCTACTAGCTCGGCTTACCACATCAAGTCCTCTTAAAAAATCAAGCATCGAACCGTAAACACGCTTTTTAGCATACCCCCAGAAAGAATCATTTTGCTCTTTATCATATTTTCTGGAGAGTTTTATCATCTCCTCTACACCTATGCCTATAAGGTCGTTTACATCAATAGTAGCAGGCAAACGCTCTTTGAGCCTAAAGGCCATAGCCCTAAGTGCGGGCATATATTGCAAAACTATATCATCTTGCTCTTTTTTTATAGTTGCGGAATAGGCATTAAGCTGCTTTTGCTTTAGATTGTCCATTATTATTACTTAATGTCTGTTTTATAAGCGCATTCTCTACAGCAAGTTTAGCAAGCATACTCTCGATTCTTTTCTCCCTTACGCTAAGTTCAGTAATCAAATAATCAGCACTCTCCTCATGTTCATGCTTATTAAAATGTCCTTTAAAAATATTCCTTACATCGATGTAGTTCATTATAACAATATGTATCAGAAGGTAGAAAAAGAATGTTATCAAAAAAGTATATATCATCATCTCTATAGGCTCATCAACCTTTAAAGTAACAAACATAAGCCCTATAAAAAAACCGCATACAGTAAAAAAAGCTATAAAATTTTCCGCTCGCAAAATAACATCCTATTTTAAAATTGCTCAATCAACCGCTTAAAAAAGCTGCCAAAGCTTCTATTTTCGCTTGTATCAAGCACTTTTCGTTCCAATCTATAAAGCAGTTTTGATGCTATCTCCTTTAGTTCTCCGCTGCTTGTCGAAAATTCGGCGTCATCTGTAAATAAAGTCCTTTGCTTAATACTCTTTGATACGTTCTTATTTTCGCTAAGATAGCCTATTAGCTCAAGGTTAAGATCATTGGTAATATTGGCCTTGGCGACTTTTCGGATGTTTTCAAAGATTTTAACAGCCTCTTTATCATTTTTCACCATATTAAAAAGCATAAAGATATTGTTTTTTACTCTTGAAGTCACTTTTATAACAGCATAGGCATCGGTTATTGCGGCTGGATCTGGAACAGTCACCACAATAACCTCATCAGCAGCCTCTAAAAATAGATGCGTATTGCCTCCTATTCCGGCCCCTGTGTCTATTATTAAAAAGTCAAGATCATTTAAAGCGCTAGCCTCATCCAAAAATCTCTCGTATAAAAATTGATTATTAAATTTTAAAATTTCATCCCCACTCTCTCCGGGAATCAGGATTAAATTTGGCTTGATTTGAACCAAAATATCGTTTAGAGAGCACTCTCCTTTTAATACGTGAAGCAAGTTTTTATTAACTCTTACATTTAAAATCACGTCTAAATTTGCAAGTCCGATATCAGCGTCAAATAAAGCCACTTTATAGCCGTTACTGGCTAAAATATTTGCCAAATTTGCACTTATAGTACTTTTACCGACTCCGCCCTTACCGCTTGTAACAGCGATAAAGTGAGTGCTTCTAAGAGCTTTGATTGAAGAAACAAGAGTCTTTAGCTTATTAGCTTGATTGTTCATCTTCACTCTCTTTGCTGTATCCATCCAATATACACTCTACTAAAAATTCGCCCTTAGCCTCCATTAGATCATCAGGCACCTCTTGCCCTACACAAAAGTAGCTTACAGGCGTATTTGTCTCGTAAATAAGAGAGAATACATTTCCAAAAATTTTAGTTTCATCAAATTTAGTAATTATCAAAGTATCTATGTCAAGGAAGCTAAAACCGTTATAAATTTCCAATAGATCCTCTACTTTTGATCCTGCAGAAAGCACTAAATTTACATCTATTTGAGCATCAGCACTCTTTAAAAACTTTTCAAGCCTAGCTAATTTTTCTTTATCATACTGAGAATTTCCCGTAGTATCTATCAAGATCACATCGCAGTGATTTAGCTGTTTAAGAGCATCTTTAAAATCGTCCACTTCAATTACGTCAAGGATTGGCAACTTCATCATCTTGGCATATTGAAATAGCTGCTCTACGGCGCCGATTCTATATGTATCAAGAGTAATTATTCCGGTTTTATACCTTATATCCTTACCGTAAGCAAATCGTGCCGCAAGCTTGGCAAGAGTCGTTGTCTTGCCAACTCCTGTGGGTCCTACTAGCATCATAATACGTTGTTTTCTATTTTTTTGCTCGTTTCTGCAAGGAAGCATTTTACGAAGCAAGGAGTAAAAATATCTTTTTACCGCATTTGGATTGGTTTTCATAGAAGTAGGCATATTTTCAATCGTAATCTGCATAATTGAGCTTAAATGCTCATCTTTCATACCGCTTTTTTTCGCAGCTTTATATATGCTCGCAAACTCAGGCGGTATAATGAGATTATTTCTGTTAGAAGCCCTATCCTCCCAGAGCATATCCATCATCAGATTTACTTTATCTCCGATGGCGTTCATCTGCTTTGCCACATCATCTATTTTTTTATTATAAAATGGATTTTGTCCTTCATTTGGGCTGGTTTCCATACTCATCTTTGTTATTTCACTTATCTCTTTTGCAGCCTTTGATATATTTATTAGTATATCGTTATCTTTGTTTGTATTTTTTTTATTTCCAAACAGCTCATCATCAGGCACAAAATCGCTATTTTTAGGCTCTTCTATAATCTCAAATTTAGGAGCTTGATTAATATTTTGAAATTGATCGTAGCCCTTTAAACTTACCGGCTTTAAAGGCTGCTTTTGTGGCTCATCCTCTTCAACACTAACTAAAATTTCATATAAAGGTTTTTTATTTATGGTCTTTGGCTGAATCTGCTTAGTAGTTACCAAAATCGCCTTTTCACCACACTGAGCTCTAGCTTTTTTTAGCGCTTCTATACTGCTTTCACCTGTAAATGTATGAAATTTAGTTGCCAAATCTACTCCTTTTAAAACCCATTTTCATCACACCAAGCGGTAAAATTACACTTAGTCTCTCTCCTGCTGCTTTATGTGGAAGAGTAAGCCTAGAGTCATTTCTATTTCGCCCACTAAAATACAATATATCTATATCAAGCGTTCTTGGCGCATTTTTAAAACTTCTTACACGCCTAAATCGCCTCTCTAAATTTAAAGTTACTTTCAACAAGGCTCTCGCACTAAGGCTAGTTTGAATCAAAATCACAGCGTTGTAAAAATCCGCCTGTTCTCTAAAACCAAATGCCTCATTTACCAAAATTTGAGAACTCTCTACTAAATTTATCCGCTTATCATCTTGCAAAAGTCTAAAAAACTTATCAAAACGCCTTTTAGAGTCCCCTATATTTCCACCTATGCCCAAAAGAACGCTATATTTAAAATCGGATTTAAAACTTAAAACTTTTGGAAAAAAAACGCTTCTAACAAAGCGTCTCATTCCCTTTAACCTCATAAAATTTCAGCTCCGTTTTCTCGAACTACAACCACATCCTCGATTCTGACACCAAATTCATTCTCTATATATACTCCTGGCTCCACGCTAAAAACCATCCCGGCTTTTAAAAGCGTTTTGTCTTTCATCGATATCCTTGGAAGCTCATGTATATCTACTCCCACACCATGTCCTGTAGAGTGGAAAAACTCCTTTTCAAAGCCGTGCTTAGATATAAATTTGCGCGCTACATCATCTATCTCTTTGGCTTTTTTGCCTATTTCAATAGAGTTTATGGCCAAACTTTGAGCCTCTTTTACGATCTCGTAAACCTCTTGATGTTTTTGATTCTTAAATTTTTGCTCTTTAGAAAAGTTAAAATCGGATGTAAAACAAGCTGTTCTTGTTCTATCAGAGCAGTATCTTTTAAATTTTACTCCGGCATCAAGCAAGAGTAAGTCGCCCTCTTTTAGTCTCTTTTTGCTTGGTAGCGCATGCGCTTTGGCTGCATTTTCATTTATCGCCACAATCGGGGAGAAGCTAAGCTCAAGTGATCCTTTTTGCTTAAATATGAGCTCAGCGTTAAAAAATAGCTCTTCCTCGCTCATTCCTTCGCCTTTTTCTCTTACAAATTTTGCAAATTCATCAAAGCATTTAGCTCCTAATCTTGTGGCTTCTTTTAAAATTTTAACCTCATCCTCGCTCTTTAAAATACGTGAAATTTGCGAAAAATTAGGCTTTGGCTTAAAATTTATTTTTGAATTTTTATTTAGCTCTTCAAACTCTGCCACACTAAAATCACAAGGATCGAAGGTCAAATTTTTAACTCTTTTGTCTCGTAAAAATTCTCTGACGTCTTTTATCAAGCCTCTTTGAACCTGCAATACTTGACAGTTTTTAGCTAACTCTTTAGCCTCTATCCCGTATCTAGCGTCTGTTAAAAAAAATCTTCTGCCACTAATATCGACAAAGAGCGCATTATCACAGCTATATCCGCACTCATGATATATGGCATTTTCATTTTTTAGAATAAAATTTCTCATGATTTTTTAATTATTCTTGTGTATTTTGAGCCTGCCTTACCGCTTTGATTTGCTCGAAAATTTGAAGCATTGCAATCATTGCCAGATGGTATCCAACAGGTCCAAAACCAACTATTTGACCGGCAGTTACCGCAGATATCATACTCTTTTGGCGAAATTCTTCTCTACGGTGAATATTGCTGATATGAACCTCTATCGCAGGTAAGCTAACGGCGCTTAATGCGTCTCTTATGGCAATAGAGCTATGTGTATAGGCTGCAGGGTTTATTATAATACCGTCAGCATCGCCGTAGCATTCTTGAATTTTATCTACAAGTTCGCCCTCTAAATTACTTTGAAAAAACTCTATATCTACATCGTTTTGCTCTGCAAAAATCTTCATCTGATTATGGATATCCTCCATCTTCATAACGCCGTAAATAGATGTCTCTCTAGTGCCCAGCATGTTAATATTTGGTCCTTGAATAACCATAACCTTAAATTTTTTATCCATCGTATTTCCTTTTTGTAAATTTTAAATTTAGCTTTAATTATACATTTTTATTTCTAAATTTTTGTTTTTATCAGCCGTTGCTTCATCCGATCATATTGAAGCTTTGAAATAAGAAAATTTTGTTACAATCACAACAAAAAAAGGTTAAAAATGACTATTTTAAAGCCAAAATTTATAATGCTCTGCGATGAAAATTTCACTATTTTACAAGATAAGGCAGTTGCTTTTGACGACAAGATAATAAAAATAGGCGAAGCGAGCGAGCTAAAAAAAGAATTTAAGAATGCCGAATTTATAGAAGAAAAAGAAGCAATCCTGGCACCGGCATTTATAAATCCGCACGTTCATTTAGAGTTTAGCGCAAATAAAACCAGTCTAGTTTATGGGGATTTTTTAGAGTGGCTAAGTAGCGTAATAAACTCTCGCTCTACGCTTTCGCAGCAAGCTAATGAAGAAGTTATAAAATCCGCCATAAAAACCATGCAAAAAAGCGGAGTAGGCACTATAGGTGCGGTTTCCAGCTTCGGAACAGACCTCAAAGCCTGTGTTAATAGCTCTGCTAGAGTAATATACTTTAACGAGATTTTAGGTTCAAATGAGGAATTTTTAGATGTAAATTGGCAGGGCTTTAAAAAGCGTTTCGATGAGAGCGTGAAATTTAAAAGCGAATTTTTCACTCCCGCTATATCCGTTCACTCGCCATACTCTACGCACCCAAATTTAGCTAAAGCCGCTATAAATCTCGCAAAAGAGCAAAATTTACTAGTATCAACGCACCTAATGGAGTCAGATCACGAAAGAGAGTGGCTAAAAAGTGGCGTAGGCGGATTTAAAGAGTGGCTTGGTAAATTTAGTAAATTTCCAAAACCTCTTTATAGCGTGGATAGTTTTATTGAGCTATTTAAGGACGTTAGAACTCTCTTTACGCACTGCGTTTATATGAGTGATTTTAGCAAATTTGATAACTCTATTCACAGCGTTACGCATTGCGCTTTTTCAAATAGGCTACTAAGTAAAAAGACTTTGAATTTACAAAATTTATTAGATCAAAATATCTCTTTCAATATAGGCACAGACGGGCTTAGTTCAAATATAAGTCTAAATTTTTTAGACGAATTGAGAGCTAATTTATTAATCCATAGCGATTTTGATTTAAAAAATTTAGCTAAAATTTTGCTCCTTGCATCCACTTCATGGTGTGCAAAGTCCCTAAATTTAAATCTTGGAGAGATTAAAGAGGGAAAACTGGCGGATATGGCATTGTATGATAGATTTGGTAACACAGAGCAAGATGGGCTTGCTTTGATGTTTTTGTTACACGCAAAAGAGTGCAAAAAGCTATATATCCAAGGCAAACCTTTAAATTTAGACTAATAAGGAAAGAAATTGAATTTTTTAAAACTACTTTTCTCGCCGATAGTTGCGATATTTAAATTTATAAATGAATATTTTAAAACTATGATTTTTCTCTTAATCTTATTTTTGATATTCATCTACCCTGATTCAAAGGGCGTACATACACCAAATTTGGTCCAAATAGATATAAGTGGCATGATCTTAGATAGCCAAAAGACGCTAAAAGAGATACATGAGGCGACCAAGGATGATCATATCAAAGGTGTTTTGCTGTTCATAGATAGCCCCGGAGGAGCTCTTGCGCCAAGCACAGAGATAGCTATGGCGGTAAAAAAATTAAGAGCCGAAAAACCCGTGATAGCTTATGCGGGCGGAACAATGACTAGTGGAAGCTACTATTCTGGAGTAAATTCAAATAAAATTTTGGCAAATCCGGGCTCGTTTATAGGCTCAATAGGGGTCATAATTCAAGCTCCTAATATAAGCGAACTAGCCAATAAAATCGGAATATCTCAGCAAGTTGTAAAGGCAGGAGAGTTTAAAGAGGTAGGAACATTTGCCAGAGAGTGGAGCAGTATTGAGCGAAATGAGCTTGAAAAACTGGTCAAAAAATCTTACGATATGTTTGTAAAAGATGTAGCCACTGCAAGAAATTTAGATATCAATAAAAGCCTAGAGTGGGCCAATGCCAGAGTGTTTTTAGCCTCTGACGCCAAAAGAGTAGGGCTTATCGACGATGTGAGTGATTATTACTCTGCAAGAAAAGAGATAGAAAGCCTAAGCGGTGTAGCTACTCCTGTATGGAAAGAGAAGCACGCTTACGAAAGAGCCTTGGAAGGGATTTTCAAAGAGGGTGTAAATAGCCTTATAAACGCGGTTTTTACAAACAAGATTAGATAGGCTTATTTGATTATCTTATACCAACCGTAATTATCACTGCCAAAATTTGAGCCAAACACTCTTTTTAGCCTTAAATTCGCTCTTAAATTTTGCAAATTTTTAAACTCGCTTGATTGATAGATTAACACCCAGCTTACTCTTTCATCAAGTGAGTTTAAAAAACTCTCCCCGCCTTCAAACATCACAAGAGGAACTTTAAAAGCCTTTTCAAGACTATTTGATATCTCAACGATTCTACCACTAACATTAAAAAGCGGAATTGTTCTGTCAAAATTTTGAGTCCTAGAGTAGATAAGAATATCCGGATTTTTACCATTTTTTATAAGTCTGATATCAAGAGTCGGACGATCTGTTCGCACTGTATTGCCACCTATTACAAGCAGATCTGATGCGCTTCTTAGTCTATGCATATGAGTGCGGCTTTGTTCGTTTGATATGACTCCGCCGGTGGCTACTCCATTTGCGCAAAGGGCTATTTTAAAAAAGCTGAAATTTCCACTTTGCCAAGACAAAAAAGGCTCTATAAGCTCATCAGCTCTATCTTTTAAAACATCAAATTTAAGCTTAATACTACTGCCTCTTAAAATTTCAGCCCCACCGCTTGCCTTTTTATTCTCATCCCGCCTGGCTATTATGACCTCGCTAAAACCTAAAACTTTAAGCAGATTTGCACAAGGGGGAGTTTTTCCGTGATGGGAGCACGGCTCAAGGGTTACATAGGCCTTTGAGCCCTTTAAAATACCGTTATGATTAGCCAAAATAAACTCATAAAGCTCATTTGAACCGTTTGGAAATTTAAAATCAGGATTTAGCTTAAAAAGTGCCGATTTTACAGCATTTAGCTCAGCATGAGCTTCCCCTGCTCTCTCATGAGCTTCGCAGGCAAGAAGTGCACCGTTTTTATCTAAGATCACACAGCCGACCGCAGGGTTTGGATAGGTTAAAATCTGGAATTCCCAAGCCTTTTGCAAGGCTAAATTCATATAAAATTCATCGTTTATCATATAAAAACCAAAAGTTACAAAAGAATATAGACAAAACCTATATTCAAAATAAGCCTTTAGAAGCGTTGTCCGATTGTAAACTCAAATGAGCTGGTCTCATCTCCTGGCTTATCGTTAAGCGGTTTTGCAAAAATCAGTTGAAGCGGTCCTATAGGAGTGATCCACTCTATACCTGCGCCGGTTGAGTATCTTGTATTCTCATTTATACTGTTTTGACCTATCTTGCCGTAATCAAAAAATAACACACCACGCATTTTTACCCTATCTATTATAGGAAAACTAAGCTCAAATGAGTTATTAAAAGATATAGTTCCTCCCGTTTCATCTCCATATTGGTTTTTAGGGGAGACTGTCCTTGAATCATATCCTCTTAAATTTTTAATACCACCTAAATACAGCTTCTCGTTAATAGGCACATATCCTCTATCCCAAATTTTAGCAAAATTTGCCTTGTATCTTAAGATTAAATCATAATCAATCCACTCCCTAAGCCCAAAATACCAGTTAAATCCTGTTCTGCTTTTTATAAATTTCTCATCTCCGCCAACTCCTGCGTATTCAAGGCTGGTAGTGGCTATTATGCCGGTTCTTGGCAAATAATAATCATCTGTATTATTATATGTAATAGACGGAATAAAGGCGCTTTTTAGACTTTTACCCTCTTTATAGCCTGTCCTAATAAGGGTCTCGTTTAGCTTTTTAATATTGCTTTGCTCTATGACATACCCTATCGAAGCGCTTAAATTTCTAGTCAGTTTTCTTCCTAAAACAGTATTGAACCCGTAAGATCTTTCGTCATAGTTATTCCAATCGTAATCGTTGGCATATAGAGTTCCTCCTAAGCTATTCTCAGAATCAAATATTCTTGGATTGGTAAGGCCAATCTGCCCTGAAAGCTCATTATCGCTTCTATCTACGCTCAATACGCCTTTCATACCGCTACCAAATACGTTTGTATCAGATACACTTGCATTAAGTAGCAATCCATCAGAGCTTCCATATCCTATACCACCGCTTATTGATCCGGTTGAGGCCTCTTTGACATTTACTAAAAGATCAACCTCATTAGCTCCCACCCTCTCTTCTTTTATCTCCACATCTTCAAAGTATCCGGTTCTCTTAAGCGCTGTTTTACTATCTTCAAGATCAGTTCTGCTGTATAAATTTCCTTCTGTTAAATAAAGCTCTCTTCTTACGACCCTATCTACGGTTCTATCGTTTCCTGAAATTTGAACGTTTCTGATATACGCCTTATCTCCAGGAGCCACCTCGTAAACTATGCTCACGCTCTTATCTTGGCTATTCTTATCCGTTCTTGGCATAACTTTTACAAAAGCGTATCCTCTATCGGCCACTATATCATCAAGCTTTTGCATATCTCGTCTAAGCCTCGCCGAATTCATCCTATCGCCCGCTTCTAGTTTAAATTCTTTTAAAATTTTTTCCTTATCAAGCTCTAAAAACTCAGGTGCTTCTATATCAACACTAGATACTCTGTAAGGCTCACCCTCACTGATATAGTAAGTAAGCTCTGCAGTATAGTTATCCATATAGGCATTTAGATATGGCGTAGAAACCGTAGCGTCAAGATAGCCCTTTTGAAAGTATTTATCTTGGATTCGTCCCGGATCGTTTGGTAGCTCAAAAAGTTTTACTTTTCCGTCATTTCTGCCCCACATCCAACCCATAAATTCACGTTCTTTATTAGCCACAACAGGCTCTATATCACCATAATCAAAAACTTTTGCACCTACTAAATTTACCTTTTGAATTATGATATTTTCACCACGATTTACATTCAAGGTTACAAATAAACTACTGTCATTGCCAGCTACACTCTCTTTGGTTACATCCACAACCGTATCAAAATAGCCCTTTGACTCATAAAACTGTCTAATGCGCTCTTTTGCTCTACTGATAGCGAGTTCGTCATACATATTTCCTTGTTTTATGCCAATTAGTTGATCTATCGTAGTCTTATCGTTTGTTACAACACCTTTTATATCAAGTCTTGCTATACTCGGTTTTTCTTTTACGATGACTAGGATATTGCCATCGCTTTCTTCGATGTAAATATCGTCAAAATAGTTTTGTTTAAATAAATTTGAAATTGCAGCATCGCTATTTTCACCAGTTAATTGATCTCCTACTTTTAGCCCCATAATATCTTTTGCAACCTCGGGAGATAGGCGTAAAAGACCTTTGAAATTTATAGACTTTATCTCTACAGCACTGCCTAAACACGCTGCAGTAAGTATTAAAAAAACGCTTTTTTTCATTGAATTTAACCTAAAAATGAGTATTAGGTGGTATAATAACACATTTTAATTTTAAACAATATAAATTTACAAAGGTATTTTATGAAAATCGGTATCATAGGGCTTGGTCTCATAGGCGGTTCTTTGGGGCTTTGTTTAAAAAATGAAAAACTAATCTCTTGCGTGAGTGGCATGGATGCAAACAAAGAACATCAACAAAAAGCCTTAGAGCTTGGTTTGGTACATGAAATTTTAACTTTAGAAGAGATGAAAAGAAAAAGCGACATAATATTTTTAGCAATTCCGGTTGAAGCGATAATAAAAATCGTAAAAGAACTTGAGGATATCGATGAAGATACAACGATAATAGACCTTGGAAGCACAAAAGAGAAGATTATCGAGGCGGTTCCTGAAAAAATAAGAAGAAATTTTATTCCCGCTCACCCTATGGCAGGCACCGAATACTCAGGTCCAACAGCTGCATTTTCAGGGCTTTTTAACGGTGCAGTCGTAGCAATTTGCGATTTTAAAGAGAGTAGTGAAAAACACGTAAAAAGATCGGTCGAGCTATTTTCTCATCTTGGTATGAAAATCACATTTATGAGTGCAAAAGAGCACGATCACCACGCCAGTGTAATCTCTCATCTGCCTCACGCTATCAGCTTTTCACTGGCTTCCAGCGTTCTTAAAAAAGAGAATAAAAAAAACATTATCGCTCTTAGTGGAACAGGATTTAACGGAATGATAAGAATAGCCAAAAGCTCTCCTGTAATGTGGAGCGATATTTTTAAACAAAATAAAGACAATCTAATAAACGCAATCGATATGTTCAAAAAAGAGCTAGACGAGTGTGAAAATTTGGTTAAAAATGAAAAATGGGATGAACTTAAAGACTGGATGAGCGAGGCCAGAAAGATACGCGAAATTTTATAAATTTACTCCAAATTTATAGCTTTTTAGTAAAATCTCGAAAAATAAGATTAGGTTTTAGGATTATTTAATGAGAAAAAATAGATCAAATTTTATAGCTTATAGTGTGCTTTTTATTTTAATAATTGCTGGAATTTTTATGCTGTTTAGCTCAAAATCGTTTGAAAAAGAAAAACCGCTGATATCGATAGAGGATCAAATTTATTGGAACCTTACATCACCCTTACCTATAAAAATAACCGATGAAAGCGGTATAAAATCTTTAAAAATAAGCATGCTTGATGCAGAGCATCAGATGATTTTAACTAACCAAAATTTTGAAGCCCCCCTGGATATTTTAGATATAAATTTATCATTTCCAAAGACCGGATTTCAGTCTCAAAAAAAGAATTATACCATGAGCATTGAAGCGATTGATGCGAGTAAATGGGGCTTTTTTATGGGAAACAAGCAGACAAAAAATGTTGAAGTCATAGTCGATGGCAAAAGACCTGAAGTAAACATCCTAAATCACTCCTACGCAATCAATAAAGGCGGAAGTGCAACGGTCGTATTTAAGGTAACGGACGAGAGATTAAAAGAGCTATATATACAGACAAATTTCGGCAAGAAATTTATACCTTCTAAATTTTATAAAGATGATTACTATGCCTCTTTAGTAGCTTGGCCCGCGACACAAAGCTCGTTTAGTGCAGATGTGGTCGCGATAGATTATGCGGGAAATATCACAAAGAGCAAGATAAGATTTTTTTATCAAAACAGAACTTATAAAAGCTCAAAAATAAAACTTGATAACCAAAATAGATTTTTAAACGAGAAGATACCCGAGCTAGCTGCACAATACGCACAAAATCACGAGTCGATGTCAAATCTAGAAAAAATGAAATTCGTAAACGAAAATTTACGCGGAGCCAACGAGAAACTAATCTCTGACATCACATCAAAAATATCTACAGATACCATAAGCGAATTTAGTCTAAAAAAATTCTATCCTCTTAAAAACGCAAAGGCTGTTGCAAGTTTTGGCGATCATAGATATTATACTTTTGATGGACAAGACATTAGTGAGTCTTGGCATATGGGGCTAGATCTTGCCTCTACTAAAAACGCAAGCATTATAACAAGCAACAACGGCACAGTGGATTTTGCCGGAGAGAATGGAATTTACGGGCAAACTATCATTATTAATCATGGCTTTGGAGTATTTTCACTATATGGACACTGTAACTCAATAACGGTAAAAACAGGAGATCAGATAGGGGCGGGAGATCAGATAGGGGCTACCGGAGTAAGCGGGCTTGCCATGGGAGATCACTTGCATTTTGGAATGATAGTTCAAGGCGTAGAGGTGAGGCCTGAAGAGTGGATGGATACAAGCTGGATGAAAGATAATGTCTTAAATGTTTTAAATGCCGCAAAAAAGATGATTGATGGTAAATAAAATTTATTATTTGTTACCAAAAAATTGTATAATACGAAAAATTTAGAAAATTTAAAAGGAAAATTTTGCAACAAACAACCATAAAAAAGGCTGTAGAAGGTGTTGGAATAGGTCTTCACAAGGGTGAGCCGATAAAAATAATCTTAGAGCCTATGAGTGCAAATACGGGTATAGTTTTTTATAGAAAAGATCTGGGTATAAGTTTTAAAGCAGAACCGAAAAATGTTATAAATACTCAAATGGCAACTGTTATAGGCTCTCAAAAAGGCTATATATCAACAATAGAGCATCTGTTGTCTGCAATTAGCGGATACGGAATAGATAATATACGTATAGTTCTTGACGCAAACGAGGTTCCCGTAATGGACGGAAGTGCGATAAGCTACTGCATGATGCTTGATGAAGCCGGCACCGCTAAACTCGATGATCACAAAAGAGTAATTATAATAAAAAAAGAGGTTGAAGTCAGCAAGAACGGTAAATTTGCCAAAGTGACGCCGTCAAAAAATCCAAAATTTGATTTTACAATCAAATTTGATCACCCTATAATAGGCGAGCAAAGATACCTGTTTGAGTTTAGCAAAAGTGCATTTATAGAGCAGATTGCCAGAGCTAGAACTTTTGGATTTTTAAAAGATGTCCAGATGCTAAGAGCCAATAATCTAGCACTTGGTGGAAGTCTTGATAATGCCGTAGTAATAGATGATACTAGGATTTTAAACCCGGAAGGGCTTAGGTTTGAAAACGAATTCGTAAGACACAAAATCCTAGATGCAATTGGAGATCTTAGCCTGATGGGCGCTCCTTTAATGGCTGATTATACATCTTTTGCTGGAAGCCACGAGCTAAATCACGAACTTACTTTAGCGATTTTAAGTGATGCTAAAAACTATGAAGTTGTGACCCTAAAAGATCAGCTATCACTTGAATACCAAAAGGTATTTGCATAAAAAATATCCAAATTTTAGTCATAGCGCTCACTTCTCCACTTTTATTTGGTATATATGATGAAAAAGGTGAGTTTATACAAGAGATACAAAGTGATAAAAAATCCGATGAGGCTTTAATAGAAATAATAGATGAAATTTTAAATAAAAACAGATATAAAATTTCAAAAATAATATATGCAAATGGCCCCGGAAGCTTTATGGGTATAAAAGTTTCATATATAATTTTAAAGACATTAAGCATCATAAAAGAGTGTGAGTTTTACGCAGTAAGCGGTTTTGAACTAAATGACAATGCACCTATACGTGCAAATAAGGCTCTAAGTTTTGTTAAATTTCAAGACGAGATTAAGTTGGAAAAAACTGAAACAGGAAATTTCAAACTGCCATCAAATTTAGATGTTTTAAATTTAAATTTTGATACTCTACCAAACTATATTATCCAAGCGGTTTAGGAGTTGTTTTGACTATCAGTGTTCCTGCAACAAGTGCAAATTTAGGTCCTGGCTTTGATACCTTAGGACTTGCTTTGAGTTTATATAACGAAATTGATATAAAAAGAGCAAATTTTTCATCAATATCCATAATAGGCGAAGGCGCAGAAAATATAAAACTCAAAAAAAATAATCTTTTTCTATCAATTTTTAATGAGATTTATTATGAACTAACAGGCAAAAAAGATAGTTTTAGAATGGTTTTTAAAAATCATATTCCATTTTCTCGTGGTCTTGGGAGCTCATCTGCAGTTATTACCTCTGCGATTGCTTCGGCTTATGCTATGGCTGAGTTTAAGATCGATAAAAACGTAGTATTAAATAGATCCTTAGTATATGAAAATCATCCTGACAATATCTCTCCAGCAGTTCTTGGAGGCTTTGTAACCTCTGTAGTGCATAATAATCAGGTAAATTCCATTAAAAAAGCCATAGGAGACGATATTAAAGCCGTGGTGGTTATTCCAGATAAGCCAATGAGCACAAAAGAGTCTCGCACAAAACTGCCCAAACACTACTCAATGAGTGAATGCGTGAGTAATCTATCTCATTCGGCATTTTTAACAGCCTGTTTCTTAGAAGAAAAATACGATCTTTTAAAAATAGCATCAAAAGATATGATGCATGAAGAACTTAGAATGCAAACTCTTCCTGAGCTCTTTGATGTTCGTAAAACGGCTTATGAAAACGGGGCTTTGATGAGCACACTATCTGGAAGTGGTTCGACATTTTTAAATATAACTTATAAATCAGATGCCGCTAATCTACAAGAGAGACTAAAAGATAAATTTAAAAATTTTAGAGTTGAAATTTTATCATTTGATAATAACGGATTTATCATCTCAAAAAGCTAAAAAAAAGCAAACAAAAGTTATAATATATGGTTAAAAATTATATTCCCATTAGAATGTGCGTAGTTTGTAAGATAAGATTCAAACAATATGATTTACGCAGATTTCGCATCATTAATTCTTCACTTTTTTTTGGTAGCGGAAATGGAAGAAGTTTTTATATATGTGAAGACTGTTTAAAAAAAGATGAAAAAAATTTGAAAAAATCGCTCGGCAGAGTGGCGGGAAATTTTATCGCCACCTTAAAAAATGGGCAAATTTTAAAGGAGATACTCTTAAATGGGGACTGTTCGTATTTCAGAGATAGCAAATGAGCTAGGTTATCCTAGCAAAGAAATTGTAGAAAAGGCTAATGAGCTAGGGTTAAAAGTAAAAACACACTCCAGCGGAGTTACGCCTGAAGAGGCCGAGGCGCTATATACATATGTGCAGACAGGAGAAATTCCGGAAAGTTTTAAGAAAAAGCCTGAAAAGAAAAAATCCGAGCCTAAAAAATCAGCCCCAAAACAGACAAAAGAGCAAAAAGAGAACAAAGATACTAAAAAAGAGTCTTCTAAAACCACCAAAAAAGATGATAAGGTAGCAGAAAAAACTCTTAAAACAAGGCAAGCTTCAACAAAACAACCTAAAGAAAAAGTAGAAATTCCTGAAATAAAATCTGAAATAGAAACAAAAGAAAATACAAGACAAAAAGAGGATAAGCAACCTGAAAAACCTGTCATAGTTGAAAAAAAACTTGAATTAAAAGAGAGCCTAGCTGACGTAAGTCTTCAAAAAAGAAGAGGACTTATGATAGTTAAGAAAAAAAAAGAAGAGTCTGCGACTACTCCAAGACCTATAAAACAAGCAGAAAAAACCGAAAACGAGCCTATTAGAAATTTAGAGAGTATGTTCTCATTTAATAACGCAGAATCTACGCTTAAAAAGAAAAAAAAAGAGAAAAAACCTGTAATTGCAACTAAAAAAGATGGGATCCAAAAAGTCGATCTCTTAAGTGATAGAGATCTAGCCGATATAGTTTTAGAAGATGAGGATGTAGTGGTTCTGCCTGATTTTTCAGTAAGAACGCCTGCTCCACAGCCGACTCAAAAAACTAAACAGACAAATATATATAAGCCGTCTTTAAATAACTCGATAGGATCTTTTTTAGAGCAAGGCATAAGCAGGCGCTCGAGAAAAAAACATAAAAAAGTTTCAAAAGACTCAAATAACAGCGAGACAATAACATCTATTGAGATCCCAAAAGAGATACGTGTATATGAATTTGCTGAGAAGTTAAATAAACAGCCTAGTGAGATTATTAGCAAACTGTTTATGCTAGGTATGATGACTACTAAAAACGACTTTTTAGACGAGGATTCGATAGAAATTCTAGCCGATGAATTTGGAGTGGAAATAAATATTGTAGATATTCAAGAGGCGTTTGACTACGTAAAGGCATACGATGAGCAAAACGGGGAAGAAAATTTAACTCAAAGAGCTCCTGTTATAACGATAATGGGTCACGTTGATCACGGTAAAACATCTTTGCTTGACTATATAAGAAACTCACGCGTAGCATCCGGAGAAGCTGGCGGTATAACCCAGCACGTAGGCGCATATATGGTTAACAAAAATAATCGAAACATAACATTTATAGACACTCCTGGCCACGAGGCCTTTACTGCCATGAGAGCTAGAGGGGCAGGAGTAACAGATATAGTTATAATAGTCGTTGCTGCCGACGATGGAGTAAAACCACAGACAAAAGAGGCCATTAGTCATGCTAAGGCTGCAAATGTACCTATTATAATAGCTATCAATAAGATGGATAAAGAGGCAGCAAATCCGGACAAAGTAAAAAGCGAACTCGCAGATCTTGACATACTATCTACCGAATGGGGCGGAGCATATGAATTTGTTCCTATTTCAGCAAAAACAGGAATGGGTATAGAAGACCTATTGGAGATAGTGCTTCTGCAAGCAGACATTCTGGAACTTAAGGCAAATGCGAAAGCAAATGCGAAAGCTACCATAATAGAAAGCTCGCAACAAAAAGGCAGGGGACCTGTTGCAACCATAATCGTAGAAAACGGTACTTTAAAAGTTGGAGATACTGTAGTGGCAGGAGTGTCCTACGGTAAAATAAGAAGTATAACAGACGATAAAGCCAATGTTTTAAAAGAGATAAAGCCCGGTGAATGTGGCGTAATAATGGGTTTAAGTGAAATTCCTGAGGCGGGAGAGACTCTAATAAGTGTTAAAACAGACAAAGAGGCTCGCGAATATGCTCAGAAAAAGGCAGAATACCTACGTCAAAAAGAGCTTAGTAAGACTACAAAAGTAAGCCTTGAAGAGCTTAGTGAAAAGATTGCGGAAGGTGAGCTAAAATCACTGCCTGTTATTGTAAAAGCAGATGTTGGCGGATCATTGGAAGCTATAAAATCAAGTCTTGAAAAACTAAGAAATGATGAGATTAAGGTAAATATTATACACTCTGGAGTAGGCGGAATAACTCAAAGCGACGTAGCTTTAGCAAAAGCCAGTGAAAATAGTGTAATCTTAGGATTTAACATACGTCCAACCGGAGAGATAAAAGAAAAAGCGAAAGAAAGCGGAATAGAGATTAAAACATATAATGTAATCTATAACCTTCTAGATGATGTTAAAGTGCTACTGAGCGGATTAATGTCACCTATATTACGAGAAGAGCACTTAGGACAAGCTCAAGTTCGCCAAGTAATAAATGTGCCAAAAATAGGTGCTATAGCTGGATGTATGGTAACAGAAGGCAGTATAAACAGAGGAGCAAAAATAAGGCTCATTAGAAATGGTATAGTAGTTCATGAAGGTACGGTAAGCTCACTAAAACGCTTTAAAGACGACGTTCGCGAGGTGGCAAAAGGCTATGAGTGCGGGGTGGGTATAGATGGGTATAATGATATAAGAGAGGGTGATTATATAGAAAGCTTTAAAGAGATTGAGGAGCAAGCAACTCTATGAATTCAGCCGAAATTAAAAGACTAAGAACCGAAAGTGTGTTGAAAGAGCTTATTCCTGAAGCTCTTGCGACTTTAGAGGATGAGTTTTTAAGAGGTCTTTGCGTAACTGATGTAGAGTGCAAAAAAGGTAGATATGACGCCTTTGTATATCTTGATAAGATGGCGTTTGACGACAAAGAACAAGCCTATGTATTAAGTCACTTAAAACGCATATCAAAATATCTACAAAACCACTGCATGGAAGCTGAAGGTTGGTATAGATGCCCGAATTTTCACTTCAAATTTGATGATAGGCTAGAGTATCAAAATCATATGGATAGTTTGTTTGATAAAATTTCAAAGGATTTAGATAAAAATGCAAAATCTTGAAAAACTAATTAAAGAGTGCGGGGTAGAGCTTTATGATACCGAACTAGCCAATGAAAACGGCAAAACTATTTACAGAATTTATATTACTAAAAAAGATGGAGTAAATTTAGACGACTGTGAAAAAGTATCAAGATTACTTTCACCTATCTTTGATGTAGAACCACCTGTTAATGGTGACTATACTCTTGAAGTTAGCAGTCCCGGACTTGAAAGAAAGCTCGAAACAATCGCTCATTTTAGCTCAAGCATAGGAGAGCTTGTAAAAATTACAGCCTCAATCGATGGAGGAAATCAAAAACTAAAAGGTAAAATTTTAGCCGTAAATGACGATGAAATAGATCTTGAAGTAGACAATAAACCTATCAAAATAAAAATTTCAGACATCAAAAAAGCAAAAACATACATAGAGTGGTAAAATAAATTTTACTACAAACTTTAAATATATAAAATTTAAATTTAACTAATTTAACAATCAAATATAAGCAAATACAATGCTAAAATTAGATATAATCGCATAATTTTTATATTTAAGTAGGTAGAAAATGGGCTTTTTAGATATTTTTTCAAAAACAAGAAATCAATCATCTCCGAGTGAAGCTCCTGCGCACTGGGTAAAGTGCGAAAGCTGCCACTCATTAATGTATTATAAAGAGGTAGAAGCCTGCTTTAACGTATGCCCGAAATGCGGATACCATATGAGACTCAAACCTCAAAGAAGAATAGAGCTTTTATGCGACCCTGAAACCTTCGTAGAATTTGATAAAAACTTAAAACCTGTAGATCCGCTTAAATTTGTGGATAAAAAATCATACAAAAAGCGTATCAGTGAGAGCGAAGAGAAAACTGGAAGAAGCAGTGCCGTAATATGCGGCGAAGCAAAAATAGACAATATGGACGTACAGCTTGTGGTCTTTGACTTTAGTTTCATGGGTGGAAGCCTAGGCTCAGTAGAAGGTGAAAAGATAGTTAGAGCTATCAAAAGATCCATAGACAAAAAACACCCGCTTATAATAATCTCGGCATCAGGCGGAGCAAGAATGCAAGAAAGCACATTTTCTTTAATGCAGATGTCAAAGACTTCCGCAGCACTAAAACTGCTTGATGAGGCTAAGGTACCCTATATATCGATACTAACAGATCCTACAATGGGTGGAGTTAGTGCTAGTTTTGCTTGGCTTGGAGATATTATCATAGCAGAACCTGGCGCACTTATAGGATTTGCTGGGCAAAGAGTTATCAAGCAAACTATAGGCTCAGATCTTCCGGAAGGATTTCAAAGATCTGAATTTTTGCTTGAACACGGACTGATAGACGCTATAGTTGAAAGAAAAGATCATAAAAAATTTGTAAGTGATATGATAAGGCTTCTATCGAATTCTAAGCCTGTAAAAGAAGAGAGTGCCGAGCTTATTTTGCAAAACAATGATAATGATGAAGAGGAAGAGTAGGTATTGGAAATTTCTGTCTTCTCGATACAAAAATCCAAAGCTGATAACTTTGAAAACGAGATAAAAGAGTATATAAAAATGTCATCAAAATTTGCCAAAATTTCTGATATAACTATATTCAATGAAAAAATCGCCAAAGCTCAAAGTGCCGGAAGCGAATCGGCATTAAAAAGCTATGATGATATTTATGAGCCAAATTTAAAGGGTTTTTGTATAGCACTTGACGAAAAGGGCGAAAAGCTTGATAGTATTCAATTTGCTAAAATTTTAGAAAGCAATTCGCAAATTTCATTTTTTATAGGTGGAGCTTATGGGCTTAGTCAAAATTTCAAACAAAAAGTGGATAAAATTATAAGTCTGAGCCCTCTTACAATGGCTCATAAAATAGCCAAACTAATACTTTTTGAACAAATTTTTAGGGCTCTTTGTATAAATGCAAATCACCCATATCATAAGTAAAGGAAACAGATGCGCAAAAGCGATCTAGAACTTTTTAAATCTATTTTGGAAGAGAGAAAAATCCAAATAAAGAAAAATATACTTGATGCAAGTAACGAGTTGGCAGCTCTTAGAGATAGCGGCATAAGCGATGAATTTGATATAGCAACTGTAAATGCCGATCAGCTAATAGAACAATCAATAAGTGCACAACAAAGATACGAATTGGCCGCTATAGACGTAGCCCTTAGCAAGATAACCAACAAGACTTACGGAATTTGTGAAATGTGTGAAGAAGATATTGGAATACCAAGACTTAAAGTAAAACCTCATGCAAGATATTGTATAGTTTGTAGAGAGATAGTCGAAAAAACATCTAAAAAATAGGGGATTGTTATGAAAACTAGACGTTTTATAGTTTATAGTTTAATTTATATAGTATTAGTCGGCATTTTTGTATATTCACTAGATGCCTCAGAGCATACTTTTAACTTTCTTGAGTATTCACTTACTCTTCCACTTGCTGCATGGATAGTAATCCCTATTGCTATATTTGCTATACTCTCCATAGTCCATATTGCATATCATGGATTTGAAATATATGTATTTAAACGCTCAATAAAAAAAGACGAGCATCTTTATAACGAGCTAGCAAAAGAAGTTTTTTTAGGTCTTGATACAAACAAAGAGTTTAAAACAGAGCTTTACAAAACACCTTCGCAGATAACTAAAATTTTATCACCTTGGAAAAAATATAACGAAATTGCAGTTAGTAACGATGAGCTAGACAATGTTGTCAAAATTGTAAAAAGCGTGCAAAATGGCGAAGTTATGGATCTGAAGAAATTTAAACTACCAAAAGACAATAAGCTATTTATACAAAATGAGCTAAACAAACTAGAAAAGATACCAAACTACTTCGTTGAAGTAGTAAAAAGCTACCAAGAGTTAAATGATGAAATTTCAAAAAAAGCTAACGAAAAGCTCATCAGGCTTGGCTCTTTTACAGATATTAAAAGATTTGGATTTGAAAAGAGTGGTGAAGAGGTCATAATCATGATAGATCGTTTTGTAAACGATGAAATAGATATGAATAGTGAAGAAATTTTTGAGATTCTAAACCATCACCAAATCACAAAAGAGCAGTATAACCACAGTGCTATAGTTTTAAAAGATAAACTAACCCCAGATACTCTCATGGGGATATTTGAAAGGTTAAAGAGCTCTCATCAAGATGCGGAAGAGGCATATTTGTATGTGCTATTCGAGCTTCAAATGATAGAGCGTGTTCGTGAAATTTTAGAAAATTCAGACCCTTATGAGTATCAAAATTTTAGAATTTTACTCTACCTTAGAGAAAATGGCAGAATGGTACCTGCAAATATGCTTTTTAGATGATAGATTTTAGCAAAAAACCTATTTTTCTTGCACCTTTAGCTGGTTTTTCGGATCTACCTCTAAGAAGCGTAGTCAAGCGTTTTGGATGCGATGTGACGGTTAGCGAGATGATAAGCGCAAACGCACTTGTCTATGAAGGCTCCGATAAAACGCTTGAAATGCTTAAAAAATCCCCGGAAGAGACTCCATATATCGTTCAAATTGCAGGAAGTGATAGCGAAATTATCAAAAAAGCAGTCGAGATTATAAACAAATTTGACGGTATAGACGGCATAGATCTAAATTGTGGCTGTCCTGTTCCAAAAGTAGTTAAGCAATGTGCAGGCTCGGCACTTCTAAAAGATATAGACAATCTCAAAAAAATAGTAGAAACGATAAAAAAGACATCAAACAAAAGCATGCTAAGCGTAAAAATGCGTCTTGGGTTTGACGAGAAGATACCTGAAATTTTAGCTCTCGCCGCACAAGATGCAGGAGCTGATTTTATAAGTATTCACGGAAGAACAAGAGCCGGTGGATACAGTGCAGAAGTTGATTATAATGCTATAAAAAGAGCTAAAGAATCTGTAAAAATCCCAGTAGTTGCAAATGGAGATATAGACGAAAAAAATGCAGCTGAAGTTTTTAAAATAACTGGTTGCGATGCAATTATGATAGGGCGTGCCAGTATAGGCAAGCCATGGATATTTCACGAAATAAAAACTACAAATAAAGTAAGCAGTGAGTTAAAGAAAGATATTATATTGGCTCATTTTGATGCCATGATAGCTCATTATGGCACTTATGGAGTATCTATTTTTAGAAAACATTTGCACCAATACTCTAAAGGAATTGATGGTGCAAGCAGTTTTAGAGACGAAGTTAATAGAATAAATGATATGAAGCTTATTAGAGATAAGATCGAGGCTTTCTTTACAATCTAAATGCAAGGCTACATAATCCACACGCAAAAAGTCAAAGATGAGGATATGATCGTCTATCTTTTGACTTCAAATTCGCTTATTAAATGCTACAGGTTTTACGGAGCGCGCCATCCTAGTATCATGCAAGGATACAAAATAGATTTTGAGCTTGTAGAGAGCGCAAATTTTTTGCCTCACCTTAGAAGCGTGCTACACCTTGGTTTTAGCTGGCTGATTTTACGAGAGCGCCTAATAATTTGGCAGCAATTTATGCGATTATTTTACACACACTTAAAGGATGTAGAGAATATTGATGAGATATACTTTCAAGAGATTGAAATTTGTGCCCAAAGACTCTTAAAACAAAATCCGAAACGCCTTATTATAGAGGCTTATGTGCGAATTTTAGAGCATGAAGGAAGGCTTCACGATGAACCAACCTGCTTTGTTTGCGATGAAAAAATAGAAGGCTTTATATCCTTAACAAGAGGATTTTTACCATCTCACCCAAATTGTTTTGGTAATTTAAATCTAAATTTTGAAAAAATTCAACATCTATTTAAGAAAAAATCTACGATTTTACTAGATGATAGAGAGGTAAACGAGCTTTACAGTATAGTTTTACAAGGTTTTTAGTTATTCATCAGCGCCAAAAAATGTATCCAAATGAACATTTTCAAACGCAGCCTTTAAAGAGACAAAAAATTTAGGATTCTCACTCTCCAAATTTGCTAGCATCGCTTTGGTTTCAGCTCTTGCGCGAGGCGATTTGCCGCCGTATTGTTTAGCAGGGCAGCTCTCTTCTTCATTCATCAAGGGAAGCTCATTTTTAATCGCACAGTCGCGAATTTGACGCTCTCGCACAAGTATAAGAGGCCTAATGATATCAAGCCCATTTTCAGCCTTATATCTTGGAGCCAAAGTCCTAAGCGCGCCGTTATAAGTAAAATTCATGAAAAAACTCTCTGCCGCATCGTCAAGATGATGAGCGATCGCAATTTTATTAAAGCCGTTTTCAAGAGCATAAGTGTAGAGATAGCCCCTACGCATACGACTGCAAAAGCTGCAAAATGTCGTATTTTCACGAATTTTCTCTCTGCCAAATTCAAAAATTTGAGTGTCAATAATTTTGTAAGGAATTTCGTGTAGTTTAAAATGCTCTTTTATAAGTTCAAGATTTTCACCTATACCGTAAGTCACAGTAACTGCTTCAAACTGCCAATTAAGCGGACTTACCGAGCAAAAATGCTTAAGCAAGTGGGCAAGTGTCATGCTATCCTTGCCACCGCTTAGGGCGAGTAAAATTTTATCGCCCTCTTCAAACATCTTGTATTTCGCATTCGTCTGACCGACTATGCGAAGGAGCTTTTTGCTAAGCTCTATCATAACTCCTCAATCATAGAGAGGATGAAATCAGCACTTATATTAGCAGAGCTTTGTAAAAATTCGTCAAAATCAAACTCCGCTCCACCTCCAGCCTCATCACTTATAGCCCTTAAAATAAAAAATGGCACATTTAAGCTTTCACATACTAGGGCTACACTGGCACCTTCCATCTCTGTAGCATCGGCTTTGAATGTATTTTTTATCCAATCTTTTTTACTTTGTTCACAAATAAACTGATCTCCGGTAGCTATAATTCCGCTTTTTAAAATTATTCCCTTTTGTTTAGCAATTTTAGTAGCCAGGACATTTAAATTTCCATCGCTTTTCATAAATATACTTGTACCTGGCACAAATCCATGCGGATGACCAAACGCTGTAATGTCAAGATCATGCTGCACCAATGATTCGGCATACAACATGTCTTTAATTTTTAAATTTTCATTTAAAGCGCCGGCAACACCTGTAAAAAGTAGTTTTTGAGCCTTAAATTTTTCAATCATTATTGTAGCCGTCAGGGCGGCATTCACTTTGCCTATCTTTGAATATGCGATTACAAGCTCTTTATCTTTAAATTTCGCCAAATAAAAAACATTATTCGCATAACGTATCTCTTCATAATCTTTTAAAGCGTCCAAAAGCGGAGTAATCTCTTCAGGCATTGCACCTAAAATCGCTATCATTTACCCTCCAAAAATACTAAAAATTCATCCAAGCTCTTAATATCCGTTACAGAATAGGTCGGTTTATTAGTGATCTTTTTATTGATCCCTTTTAGCACGCTTGAACCAAATTCTACAAAAATATCAATTTCACTTTGTGAATTTTGAATACTTTGTTTATATAAAACAGGTTTTACAAGCTGATCTTTTAATAAATTTAAAGCCTCATTCTTGCTACTATATGGTTTAGCAGTTGCGTTAGATATAACACTTTTAAATTTATCTTTTAATGTCGCCTCAAGATGGCTAACAAGACCTATGCTTGCACTACTAAGAATAGGGCAATGGCTGGCAACAGACATATTTAAAAGCATAGCCCTCTTTGCCCCAGCCTCTTTAAATACTGATTCAAATTTAGCCAAATGCTCTCTAACTCCGGCTACGACTATCTGTCCATCACAGTTGTAATTTGCTGCGTAAATTTGCAAACCATCTTTTTGAGCGCCTACGCAAATTTCTTCGACAATTTGATCATTTAGTCCTAAAACAACCATCATAGACACATCTTTACCATTGCAAGCCTCTTGCATAAGCTTACCTCTGATATTTACCACCTTAAGTGCATCTACAAAGTCAAATCCGCTATTTACAGCCAAGGCACTAAACTCTCCAAGAGAGTGTCCGAGGCTGAAATTTGGCTCTAAATTTAATTTTGATTTTAGAGCCAAATAGCACATTAAAGAATTTAAAACTATTGCAGGCTGAGTAAACTCACTCTGATTAATCAGCTCGTTCTCTTCAAAAAGAAGCTTCTTGAAATCTACGCTAAGAGCATCACTTGCATTATGCAAAAGCTCTTTAGCGTCATTGAAATTTTCATAAATTTCTTTGCCCATTCCAATGGCTTGAGACCCCTGACCAGGGAATATAAAAGAAAATTTCATTATAGTTTCTTAGTGATGATGTTTTCCGCAGCATCCGCCACCATCATTATGATGGTGTCCTCCGCCACAGCATCCATCTTCATCATGATCATGACCATGACCTCCGCAGCAACCACCCTCTTTGTGTCCATGTCCACTACCGCATCCGCAAGCATGAGCATGAGCAACAACACCAGTAGCTATCTCATCTTCAGTAGCCTCTCTAACTTCTGTTATTTGAACGTTAAACTCTAGGTCTTTACCAGCATAAGGGTGATTAAAATCAACAGTGACTTCATTTTCGTCTATTTTTGCTACGGTAACGCGAACGTTTGAGCCGTCCTCTCCTTGTCCAAATAGTTCCATTCCCTCTTTGAGTTCAATTCCTGCGAATTGTTCTTTTGGTAATTTTTGAAGAGCACTCTCATCATAAAGTCCGCAAGCATCGGCCGCTTCTATAATAACTCTCTTTGTATCTCCGGCTTTTAGTAAACTAACCTCATCTTCTAGTTTTTGTATTATGTGTCCTCTACCTGTCAAAAATGAAATTTGACCGCCTTCTTGCATGTTAGATTCTAAAATTTCGCCTGTCTTAGCGTCTTTTAGCTCATAAAACATAGATATAACTTGATTCACACTTTCTCCTAAAAATTAAAATAAGTATGATTATATCGTAAATTTATTAATGTAAATTGACTTATCTATCAGGAGAGGCTTTGGCTTCTTTACTTTCAGGATAGCCTAATTTCAATGCTTTATAAAATCGATTTGCACTTTGAGTATCATTAATCTTATCAAAACTAATCGCAGTATGATATAATAGTTTTGGTATATAATCAGCCTTATCGTAAAGAGTTATACTTTGTTGATAATATTTTATGGCATTATTGTATGCTTTTTGTTTATATGAAATTTCGCCAAGATAAAAATTTGCGGCAGCCGGCTTATGACCTTTTGTTATCAAAAATTCATATCTATCCTTAGCTTCATCCAGCTTTCCTTCATCAAAAAGCTTCTTAGCATCAGCTGCGACATCTTGAATTTTTTGCTTAGTAAAATCTGCTGAAGTCTGTTTATTTGACTCTTCAGACTTGTTTTTCGTAGATTTTGACTCCTCTTTAGCTGCATTTGATTTATCTATAAGTGTGCCGAGGTCTTTAAGAGTTTTTGTAATTTTTTTATTATTGGTTTCCTGAATCGCTCTAGTCTCTTCAGAGTATTTTTTTAGAACTTCAAGATCGTTTTTTAGACTATCTTCTTTATTTATTGTTTGGGCTTCAAGATCGTTTATGCGTTTTTCTAACCTGGATATTCGCTCATTAATGCCGTCCATAATACTTTGCAGACCTTCAATTCTCTCCTGTGCCCCGCTTAAACTAGACTCTACATCACCCATGTTTCTGCTTAAATTTTCTACGCGTTGCTTATTTTTAAGCAGAACTTTTTCACTATCGGTTAGACCATAAGGGTTTGTGCTATCTAAATTACCGGCATCAAATACTGAAATTTCAGCAGAGTATAAAATAGCGACTCCAAAAGACAGAGTCGCTAATTTTTTTAAATTTATCATATGTTATTATGGAAGAACTTTGAATTCGGCACGTCTATTTTGTGCGTCGCAAGCTTTTGTTTTATCTGTACAAACAGGATTGCTCTCCCCATAACTAACAACAGTAATTCTATCAGCAGCAACACCTTGTTTTACAAGAGCGTCTTTTGTAGCCTTCGCTCTTTTTAGACCAAGAGCATAGTTATACTCATCACTTCCCCACTCGTCGCAGTTTCCTTCAACTTTAATAGTTAAATTTTTTGCATCTGCATGGTTAAATACGCTAGCATTCATATTTACAACTGATTGCATATCGCTTTTGATATTAAATTTATCAAAATCAAAATATACGTTTTTAACATGTCCTTCAACCATAGATATTAGTTGTTGTAATTTATCGCTAGCACTCATCATGCTATCGCTAGAACCCATAGTAGATGCGCTACCTTGTTTAGAATCAGCACTCATATCAACCTCAGGGGCTTTTGAGCTACAACCACTCATTAGTAAAGCTGCGACAACAGCAGAAGCTAAAGCTACTTTTTTCATTTTAATCCTTTGCAAAAATTTTAGTGATTATATCATATTTTTTTAATAACATTACCAATCGATAGACTGTATTCTGCCTATCTTTAAAGGAAACTGAAAGCTCCTATTTTCATTTATGCGTATTATTCCTAGTGAACTTTGACCGCCAAGCTCTTTAATAAATACTACGCTTTGTCCATCGCTAGAAAATCTAGGATATAGATTTTTACCGCTTGCAGTAAGTTGTCTTATATAGTCTGTTTTGGTTGAAATCATATAGATATTAAAATCTCTGGTTCCAAAATCACTCTTTTCATTCTCTCTACTTGAATAAACTATATAGTTTTGATATGTGCTTACTGAGTTATTGTTTTTGCCGTGATATACCATCTGCTCAACAGCACCTCCGCCTATATTTTGTGAAAAAATATTCGGATAACCCAATCTGTCGGATACGAAAACTACCTTAGTATCATTATCTACAAAATTTCCATTTACATCTATACCTGTGTAGTTTGTTACCTGGGAAAGTCTTTTGGAATTTAAATCATATAGATAGATATCTGGTTGATCTTGAGGCGCCATAGTAAGAAGCATCTTATCGCCACTTTGGCTAACGTCAGAAGCCACAAGCATACCGCCTTTAGTATCTAAAATTTTAGTTTTTTGACCTGTTGCTATATCAAATTTATATAAAATTATTTTAGAGCCGCTGTAGTCTGAATAATAAAATGCTTTCTGATCGGCTCCCGCCCATTTAGGGAATATATTAAGCCCTCCCCTAACAAGCACCTTTTGATAGGTTAAAGTATAGTCAGCCACTACAATTTCGCTCTGTTTAGATCCTGTAGATTTGGAAAAAACTATAAATTTTTCCATCCAATTTACAGGAGGCATCTTAAGCTCATTTACAAGCTCGACTATTGCCTTATGCGCCAAAAATGGAAATTTAGCACCGTCATTCATAGTGTAAATTCTCTCATATTGAGTGGTCGCGGTTTTAGCATTTATTAGCTTAACTCTTAAGACAAGAGATGTGTTTGGCAAACCCTCAAGAGCGTATCTAAAAATCAACTGAGCGTTTTTGTGACTCATAACATTCGTATCAGAATCTCCCTCATAGCTACTAGTTATATACTCATCTACTACTTCAAAATCAGAGCTTACCTTTAAATCGCCTAACATAATCTTATGGAATCTGTTTTTAAATGCCTGATCAGAAACCATAGTCGTAGCATCTTGAAGCACTATTTTAGGCAAAACCATGCCTTTATTTATAATAGATATGGTAGCGTCGGCGGCAAATAAGCCTAAAGCAAAACTCAGTATCAAAATAATTTTTTTCATTTTTCCTCCATTATTCTATTTTATCTACCAGTGTGGTTTTAAGAGTAACCGTCCTTCCTAACTCGGAAGGCGGAAATTTTTCAAAGGTCATACTTTGTAAAAATTCCCTGACCTTGTCATTAAATTCGCTATTATATGATAATTTTTTAATATCATAACTAAAATTTCCACTCAAATCTATACTAATTTCAACTTCAGCATTATCGTTTGAATCAGCTTTATAAGCACTCCATTTTGCCTGCAAAATTCTTTCAATCTGCCCGAAATAAGGGTGATATTCGCCTGTCATTTGCGTTTTAGGAGCTTTCGCTACTTTATCAAGTTTTAATGCATTTATAACATCGCTTGCCTTTTTTTGAGAGTTTTGAGATTGATTTTTTTCAGGCTTTTTTCTGCTCTGCTCTTTTAAAGACTCGGTCTTTTTTACAACTTTATCGTCTTTAAGCTTAGATATGTTTATATCCTTAAAAAGATCCTTTAGGCTCGGCTCTTCTGTTTTTTGGACAATTTCAGGCTCTGGCTTTACCTCTGGCTCTAAAGGTTTGTTTGTAGTATCTAGCTTTAGCTCCTCTTTAACTTCTTCAATCTTTTTTTCAGGCTCCTCTACTTTTACCACTTCTTCTTTTTTTTCAGGAGCCTTTACTACTATATCTTGCTCACGCTCAACTATCATAATATCCATAAAGGCATCTTTTGTATCGGTATATTTTTTAGGTTCTTCGCTTCTAAAATACGTAAGTTTTATAAAAATACCGCTCACAATAGAAATATACAGAATAAAAGAGAGTATAAAGTAGCTAAAAGTATTAAATTTTGGCTCTAAAATTTTATCCATTCGTTTGGAGTGCTACCTTTGAGAATCCGGCATTTTTGATACTTTTTAATACAAACATAACATCATCATATAGTAAATTTTTATCAGCCTTTATATAAACAGCTGAATTTTTATCATATTTCGCACTTAAAAGAGCTATATTATCAGGCAACTCTTGAAGGCTCATAGTGCTTTGATCTATTCTAACTTTTCTTTGAGCATCCACTATAACAGTTAGATCCTTTTGCTCAGCCGAGAGTGTTTTCGTCTTGGATCCGTCAGGCAAAACTATCTGCTCTTCATACACAAGAGTCGGAGTAGTCACCATAAGTATCGCGAGCAAAACAAGCATAATATCAACCAAAGGGGTGATATTAAGCTCTGGGGTCTCTTCGAGATTTATCATAAATTTAGCTCTCTTCTTTGTTTGCGATTAACATATCAGCTTCTCTTCTAACAATACTCATAAGCTCATACGCCTTTCTTTTGAGAAGCAAACTAAAGGTATATGCAGGAATTGCGACAAAAATACCTGCTCCTGTAGCTACAAGAGCTTCGGATATGGCGGGTGCTATTACTCCAAGGGACGAATTTCCTCCTTGTCCAAGCTTTGAAAAGGTCTCAAGTATTGCCACAACTGTGCCAAAAAGCCCAATAAAAGGCGATGTAGATGCAATAATCCCAAGCCAAGTAACACCGCTTGTGGCATTTTTTTCCGCCATACTTATACAAATACCAAGTTTTTCTTTACAAATTTTACCGGAGGCACATCTTTTTAAAGAAGAATCGTTTGAAATTACTTTAGAACCCATAAACAGTGATTCTAAAGCATTTTGCTCTTTTTTTTTCCATAAGGCAAGTTCTACCATACGAGAAAAAAGTATGGTAAAACTTATAATAAAATATAGCGATAGCCAAGCAAGAACAAAAATAGTTATAAAGCTACTTCTTGAATAATAATTTAAAAATATATCAAGACCTGCCACTATTTAGCTCTCGCCATACTATCAAGTTTTGCAACTGTTGCCGCAAATGCATTTGTCTCACTGCTCATGCTCTGAATAAGCTCTTTTGCCTTTTCAAGAGAGTGAGCTAACTCACTCTCAGAGCTTCCTGATACATATACTGCACCATCTGCAAGCACAACCGCCTTGCCTTCATCAATTTTCACATATCCCCAATTTATAGCTACGATATCGTGATTTTTATCTTCGTTTTCTATATCTACAAGACCCGCTTTTAATAGCGATATCAAAGAGGCGTGTCCCGGCAAAACGCCGAATTCTCCTTCGCTTCCAGGCAAAACCACGCTTTTAACATCATTTGAAAAAACAAGTCCTTCAGGCGTCACAATCTCTAAATGTAATTTATTCATTACGCTTCCTTATTAAATTTTAGCCTTTAAGTTTTTCAGCTTTTTGCATTACCTCGTCTATATTTCCAACCATATAAAACGCTGCCTCAGGAAGATCGTCATATTTACCATCTAAAATTCCTTTAAAGCCAGCAATGCTCTCTTCTAGGCTTACATATTTTCCGGGACTTCCTGTAAAGACTTCAGCCACGAAGAATGGCTGAGACAAGAATCTTTCTATCTTTCTTGCTCTATCAACTGTAACTTTATCCTCTTCGCTAAGCTCATCCATACCAAGAATCGCAATAATATCTTGCAAGTCTTTATATTTTTGTAAAACAGCCTGAACACCGCGTGCAACTTTATAGTGCTCTTGTCCTAAAATTTGCGGATCAAGCATACGTGAAGTTGAGTCAAGCGGGTCAACCGCAGGATAAATTCCCTTCTCTGCAATAGCACGGTTAAGAACCGTAGTAGCATCAAGGTGAGCAAAAACTGTCGCAGGAGCAGGGTCTGTAAGGTCGTCTGCCGGAACATAAACAGCCTGAACGGATGTAATTGAGCCTTTTTTGGTCGATGTAATTCTCTCTTGGAATTTACCCATTTCGCTTGCAAGTGTAGGCTGATAACCAACGGCTGAAGGAATACGTCCAAGAAGCGCTGACATCTCTGAACCTGATTGAGAGAATCTAAAGATGTTGTCAATAAACATAAGAACGTCAAGCCCCATCTCATCACGGAAATACTCAGCCATCGTTAGACCTGTTAGCGCGATTCTGTTTCTTGCCCCCGGTGGCTCATTCATCTGGCCATAGCATAAGGCAACTTTATCCAAAACGTTGGATTCTTTCATCTCGTGATAAAGGTCGTTTCCTTCACGAGTTCTCTCTCCAACGCCTGCAAACACAGAATAACCGCTATGTTTAAACGCAACGTTGTGAATAAGCTCCATAATAATAACCGTCTTACCAACACCAGCACCACCAAATAGTCCAACTTTACCACCTTTTGCATAAGGAGCAAGAAGGTCAACTACTTTGATGCCTGTTTCAAAAATTTCACTCTTTGTGCTTTGCTCTTCAAACGGAGGAGGATCACGGTGTATAGACCATCTCTTATCAAAATTTAATTCTTCACCTTCGTCAATCAAGTCGCCGATAACGTTAAAAATTCTTCCCAAAACTTTCTCACCAACCGGTACAGTAATAGGCGCTCCAAGAGCAGTAGCTTCCAAACCCCTAGTAAGACCTTCACTCATATCCATAGCAATGGTTCGTACGCGGTTATCTCCAAGGTGAGCGGCAACTTCAAGAACAAGCTTATTCTTCTTACCTTCCACTTCAAAATTTACCTCAATGGCCTCGTTGATTTTTGGCAAATACTCGCTAAAATCGACATCAACGACAGGTCCCATTACTTGAGAAATAATACCTTTCATTAATACTCCTTTTTATTTCATTGATTCAACGCCACTGATGATCTCGATAAGCTCAGTGGTAATAGACTGTTGTCTAGCCTTATTATAAGCCAGATTCAGCTCTCTAACACGCTCTTTTGCGTTATTTGTTGCATTATCCATCGCCTGCATTCTAGCACTGTGCTCAGCTGCAAGAGAGTCAACAAGCGCATAATACATACTATACTCAAAATATTTTTTAAGTAGTTCATCTAAAATTTTACCGTCATCATCGCTAGGCTCAAATTCCATTAAAGAGTTAGTCTCAACCTCAACTATTTTAGGCGGCTCAACAGGCACAATATCATTTATGCGAATTTGCTGAGATATCATATTGTTGTAGCCGTTATGAACTAAAATAACCTTATCGGTAACTCCGTTTATAAAATCATCAATAGCCTCTTTTATGACTTCTTGAGCCTTCTCGTAAGTAGGAGATGAGCTATATCCGACATAAGTTTTAAGAAGCTCTATGCCTTGGAAGTTAAAGAATTCTATTCCTTTTTTGCCAATGGCCCTTAGCCTGATCTTAACTTTTTTGGCCTTAAATTCATTTATCATATTTCTAACGGTTTTGATAGTCTGAATATTAAAGCCTCCGCAAAGCCCTTTATCAGCTGTTACAAAGATAATATCAACCTTCTCTACACTATTTTTAGTGTTAAAGAATTTACTCTCCGAATCAACAGAGCCGTATTGATTGATCTTATATGCAATCTCTGATAAAACTTCATTGATCTTAAGCGCATATACTCTAGAGTGACGAGCCACATCTTCCGCTTTTCTAAGTTTAGCAGTAGAAACAAGCTTCATCGCACGCGTTGTCTTTTGAGTGTTCTGAACGCTTTTGATCTTTCGTTTTATATCTTTTAAATTTGACATATCTTAACCTTAGTTAGCAGCAAATGTCGCTTTAAAGTCTTTTAGTGCCTTATGTAAAAGCTCTTCAATCTCTTTATCAAGTACTTTTTTTGTTCTAATCTGATCAAAAATTTCAGGATATTTCGCCTCTATATAAGGATATAGTTCTGATTCAAACTTATTGATTGCACTTACAGAAATATCATCTAAATAACCCTTGGCACCAGCAAAAATAAGAACTACTTGATTTTCTACAGGAAGAGGACTATATGGAGGTTGTTTTAAGATCTCAACCATTCTTTGACCGCGTTCAAGCTGTCTTCTTGAGCTCTCGTCAAGATCGCTCGCAAACTGAGCAAACGCTTGAAGCTCGCGGTATTGCGCAAGGTCAAGTCTTAAGTTACCGGAAACTTGTTTAATAGCTTTAATCTGAGCAGCACCACCGACACGAGAAACAGATAGACCAACGTTAATCGCAGGGCGAATACCTGAGTTAAATAGATCCGACTCAAGGAAAATTTGACCGTCCGTAATAGAAATAACGTTTGTCGGGATATACGCAGAAACGTCACCGGCTTGAGTCTCGATGATAGGAAGCGCAGTAAGAGATCCGCCACCTAGCTTGTCATTTAACTTACTTGCGCGCTCAAGAAGTCTTGAATGAAGGTAGAAAACGTCACCCGGATATGCTTCACGACCCGGAGGGCGGCGAAGGATAAGTGACATTTCGCGGTATGCTACGGCGTGCTTTGAAAGGTCATCATAAATGATTAGCGCGTGACGTGAGTTGTCACGGAAATACTCGCCCATAGTTACACCCGCATAAGGAGCAAGGTATTGAAGCGCCGCAGCATCTGATGCGCCGGCATTTACAACTATCGTATAATCCATTGCACCGTATTCTTCAAGCTTTTTAACAACCTGAGCAACTGTTGATTGTTTTTGTCCGATAGCAACGTATATACAAATTACATCTTGGCCTTTTTGATTGATGATAGTATCGATTGCTACGGTGGTTTTACCTGTTTGGCGGTCACCAATGATAAGCTCGCGTTGTCCACGTCCGATTGGAACAAGTGCGTCAATAGCTTTAATACCTGTTTGAAGCGGCTCATGAACAGATTTTCTAGCCATGATACCTTTTGCTTTTTCTTCGACGAATCTTGTCTCACTAGCGTCAATCGGACCTTTTGCGTCTATTGGCTCGCCAAGAGAGTTTACAACACGTCCTATAAGGGCATCACCCACAGGGACACGAAGAAGTCTAGCTAAACGTTTTACCGAACTTCCCTCTTTAATGTTATCAGTTTTACCAAGGATAACTATACCGACACTGCTCTCTTCCAAGTTAAGAGCCATACCTTTTTCACCGCTCTCAAACTCAACCATCTCGCCAGCCATAACGTTTTTTAGACCATAAACATTCGCAACTCCATCTGCTACCGAGATAACTTTACCTGTCTCTTCAACATCAACACTAAGATCGAAATTTTCGATTCTTTCCTTGATGATAGCGCTAATTTCATCCGCTTTTATTTTCGTTGCACCCACGCTTTTTCTCCTTTTAAATTGCTTTTAATATATATTCAGTCATTTGAGATTTAAGTCTATCCATCGAAAGACTAGCCTCCACACCCAAATCGTCCAACTCTATTTTTATACCGTTATAATCGCTTTTTACAGCTTCTAACATGATTTTTGCATTAAATCTTTTAGAAAAGCTTTTTTCAAGCTCAGTAATTTGAGATTGATCAATCTCAAAATTTCCATAGATTGTGCCACGGAAAATATTATCCATTTGAGCTTTTTGCACTGCAAGCTCATTAAGTATATCAGGCAAGATATCAAGCCTTTTATTCTCGCCTAAAAGCTTGATAAAATTTATAATTTTAGAATTATTACTACTTAAAAAAGATAATACAAGATCGATTTTCTTATCATTTTTTACACTAGGAGAAGTTATAATGTTTCTAAATTTATTAATATTAAATGCACTTACAACAACATCTAGATCGCTTATAAATTTCTCAAGATCATCTCTGTTAAGATCAGCCATTAAAGCTTTTACATATTTTTTTGCTATCAACTCTTTCATTAGCCAACCTTTTTAAGAACAATATTAACAAGTTCGTTTTTATCGATTTTAAGGCTATCGCTTTCAAAAACTTCATTTAAAATTTCAACTACAACGTTTTTTACGGCACGTCTTCTTTCAAATTCTTTTTGTTCTTGGAAGCTCTTTTCAAGGCTTAAAAGCTCTTGATTAGTCTCTGCTTTTATCTTTTCACATAACAACAAAGCCTCTTTTCTAGAAGTCTCTATAAGGCTTATAGCATTGCTTTTAGCCTCTTCGACTCTTCTAAGCGCATCGTTCTTTTTAGCCTTTGACTCTCTTAACTTCTTTTGAATATTGTCAAGTCTAATCGCTATACTTTCAATTCTAGCTTTATAAGCATTTTTAACAGGAGTGGCTATAAAGTAATACAAGATTCCAAAAAACATTAAAAAGTTTAGAATTCTTGCCACTATATCATAGCTGTGCTCACTAGATTCGCTGGCTAAAGCAAAAAACGGAACAAGCAAAATAAGATAAAATTTCTTCATACACTCTCCTTAAATTTTTGCCAATTTTGTTCTAAGAACACTCTTAAGATCAGGCAACCTAGTAATCAAATCAGACTTAAACTCATTTTTTTGAGTCTGCAAATTTTGCATAAATGCCTCATAATCAGCCTCTAAAGTAGCGCGCTTTTGCTCTATTATTTTGGCTGCACTCTCTTTTGCCGCATTTAAAGCCTC
This sequence comes from Campylobacter sp. RM16187, assembly GCF_025319965.1. Lineage (NCBI taxonomy): Bacteria > Pseudomonadati > Campylobacterota > Epsilonproteobacteria > Campylobacterales > Campylobacteraceae > Campylobacter > Campylobacter sp. RM16187. The sequence continues at coordinate 302,164 of NZ_CP012549.1, read as the reverse complement.
TTGTTTGATTTTTCCGGCTTCGTTTCTAGCAGACATAATTATCTGCTCAATCTCAGCCTCATGAACACTAAGATCGCTTGTATTTCTAACGGCACTCTCTTCATCATTTTTAATGGCCTCATTTCTCGAATCAATAAAATTAATAAGAGGTTGATAGAGGATTGAATTTAAAATAATGATAAGTCCTATAAAAACTGCTGCCGTTAGAATTACCAATGGCAAATCGACTTGTAACATTAAATCTCCTTATAACTCTGTATATTTTGTGTAAAAACAAAAAATCGGTTTATTCTACAATATTAAAAGAAAAAATAAGCTAAATTTATTAGCAAATTTCTATCTTATTTTATATATAAATTTCTCAATATCCGATATATCTTTAAATTCAAGTATCAAATTTCTGTTTTTTATTTTTGATTTTATATGGAGTTGTTCAAGCAGCTCTTTTAAATCGTCAAGTTTTTTAGCGTATTCTTCATCGATTTTAAAGCCGCTTTTTTGCGTAGTTTTGCTTTTGTCTTTTAAATTTTTCACCAAATTTTCAGTTTCGCGAACGCTTAGTCTTTGCCCTATTATCGTATCAACAGCCATTTTTTCGTAATTTGGCTCAAGACCTACGATTACTTTAGCATGTCCTTGGGTTATCTTTCCTTCTTTTATGAGATCTTGAGTATGAAGGCTTAAAGACAAAAGCCGCATTGTGTTTGTTATCTGAGTTCTGCTCTTATGTATGATGTTTGCAAGCCCTTCTTGAGTGATTTTGTATTCATCGATCAGCTCTTTATAAGAATTTGCAAGCTCGATAGGATTAAGGTCTTCCCTTTGAATATTTTCTATGAGTGCAAGCTCTCTTAAATTTTTACTCTCGATATCGGCAACTATGGCTTTTATTTTCTCAGCGCCTAAAATTTTAGTCGCTCTAAATCTTCTTTCGCCGGCTATGAGCATATAGCCGTCATCTTTTTGTATGACGATTATAGGCTGGATGAGTCCGTGCCTTTTTATAGACTCGCTTAGCTCCCTTAAAGCCGTTTCATCAAAGTGCTTTCGTGGTTGATACGGGTTTTCGGTTATTAAATTTACGTCGATTTCAGTTACTATATCGCGGTTTCCGCCGCTTAATTCTGCTTTGTAAGCAAGCTCCACATCTTCAAGTATAGCTCCCAATCCGCGTCCTAAACTACTCTTTTTAGCCATCTTTTATCCTAAAATCGCGTAAGCTAAATTTTGATAGGCTTGAGAGCCGGGAGATTTGATATCATAGAGTATCACAGGCTTGCCAAAGCTCGGAGACTCGGCAAGCTTTACATTTCTAGGCACGATCACAAAATCCTCACTATCGTCTCTTAGTTTAAACAGCTTATTTTCAAAATGCTGCTTTAAATTCGCCACAGTCTCTTTTGAAAGGTTGTTTTGCGAGCTATACATAGTCGGCAAAAAGCCCTTGATAGCAAGCTTTGGGTTTATCGTTTTTTTGATTATCTTAACTGTATTTAAAATTTGCGCCAGACCTTCAAGTGCGTAAAATTCGCATTGTATAGGTATTATCACGCTATCGCTCGCACTTAGCGCGTTTACGGTTATGCTTCCAAGAGCCGGAGGGCTATCAATGATGATAAAATCATATTCGTGCGAAACTTCGGCGATTTTATTTTTAAGGATTAGCTTATAATCCTTACTCTGATCGTTAAATTCCTGTTCGATACCTACTAAGCCGATATTTGACGGAGCTAGAAAAAGTGTAGGAATTTCAGTTTTTAAAACGATTTGAGAAAGCTTCTTGCGCCCTGTTAAAACGTGATAGATGTTGTATTCATAATCGTTTCTACTAAATCCCATTCCCGTAGTTGCGTTTGCCTGAGGATCGATATCTATGAGTAGAACCCTCTTTTCGGCAACCGCTAAAGATGCCGCCAAATTTACGGCAGTGGTCGTCTTTCCGACACCGCCTTTTTGGTTTGCTATAGTTATTATCTCGCTCATCTTAAAGAATACACCCTTTTTTCATTTACTAAAATAGCTCCATCATCGCAAATTTCTGCATCTTGCAGCGATATCTCTTTGCCGTCTATGTGCGTGATGAATTTTTTTGATTTCTGAAAGTCTAACCTAAATTTGCTAAAAATCTGCTTCCATAAAATCTTTTTTTCTAATAATTCACAAAATCCCCAAACTAGGTCGTTTTGACTAATTTCAATATCCAAAATTCCTGCATTTTTTGGGGCAGCGACAAGATTTAGTCCCATTCCGCAAATATAAACTTCACTTATTTTTGAAGTAATTGTTCCGCCTATTTTTTTATCTTCTATATAAAAGTCATTTGGCCATTTGATCCAAATTTTAGAGCCTTTTGAAGCCAAAAGCTCGCGCATAATCATCGAAAAATAGATAGATATCGAAGCCTCGTGCAAATCGCTTGGCAAGAAATGTTTATCAACACAAAAAGAGAGAAATAAATTTCCTCTAAAGCCCTGCCATTCGTTATTTCTGCTTCCTACACCCTTGCTTTGCTCGTTTGCTACGAGCATAAACGGCGGCTTTATCGCACCAGCTCGCACACTTTCACACAAAAATTCCTGAGTCGAAGGGATAGTATTAACAAATTCAACTACCAAATTTAGCTCTTGTCACAAAATTTTATCGCCGACATTAAGACGCTTACCGTTTATATAAGAATTGGCATCAACAGCCTTTTTACTCGGCTCTTGCAATGTTTTAATGCTCACTGCACCGTCTTTGCAACCCACCGTAAAACTATCTTTATCTACCTGCAAAATTTCACCAATTTTATCGCCAATACAAATATCTTTTTTGATATCCAAAGAGAGAATTTTAAGCCCGCTTTCAAGGTAGATCCCCGGCCAAGGAGTAAGAGCTCTGAATTTATTATAGATCTCTTGCGTGCTCTCGTTAAAGCTAAAAAGTCCATCTGATTTTTGAATCTTCTTACACTCTGAACTTTGAGTGTCGTCCTGCTTGATAGGAATCAAACTTTTAAAATTCAGAAGAGTTTTAACTATAAGCTCGCCAGCCATATCTCCAAGCTCGTCAAAAAGCTCGCCAGCCATCTTATCTTCGCAGTTCGTATAGGCAAACTCTAGCATACCGCCCGTATCAAGCCCCTCGTTCATCAGCATTGAGGTTACGCCTGTCATTTTTTCTCCTGCCAAAATAGCGCTTTGTATAGGGCTAGCTCCCCTAAATTTAGGCAGAATGGAGGCATGTAAATTTATACAGGGGGCGATATCAAGAATAGTTTTTGGCAGAATTTTTCCATAAGCAGCAACCACTATAAAATCAGGCTTCAAGCTTGAAATTTTCGCAGCTGCTGCTTCATCGCGCAGAGTTTTTGGTTGAAAGATCGGCACATTAGACAAATTTGCCTCGCTATACGTCTTAACACTACTTGGAGTTAAAATTTGCTTCCTGCCTACCGGCTTATCAGGCTGAGTAAAAACCGCTACGATATTAAATTTAGCCTCGACAAGAGCTTTTAAAATTTTAGTTGCATACTCAGGCGTTCCCATAAAAACGATATTTGTTTGTTCTTGCATCACTTTAGCCCATCTTGCTTCAAATAGATTATTTTTCAGATTTTAAAAGCTCTAAAAGCGCAAATTTAAGCTCATTTATATTTTCACCGCTTGCAGAAGATATCGGCGTAACGAAAAATGGCTTTTTTGAATCAAACTCATAAATGTCTTGTTTATAACTTAAAAGATCTTTTCCAAGCCCTAATTTCTCTATAAAAGTAGAAATTTTATCTATCTCCTCACAAGCATCCATTCTGGTTAATGCAATAGCATATTTTCTGCCTGCAAGCTCGCTTGAAAATTTACCAACCTCTGTTTTAAGTGTGTCAAACTGCTCTTCAAGAGTGCGATAATTAGCAAGATCAAGCATATAAAGTAAAATTTTAGTTCGCTCGATATGCTTTAAAAACTGAATTCCAAGCCCTCGACCGTCACTTGCTCCTTCAATAATACCAGGAATATCGGCCATAACAAAGCCGTTAAACTCATCAACTTCTACAAGCCCTAACTTTGGTGTAAGTGTCGTAAATTCATAGTTTGCGATTTGCGGCTTGGCATTTGAAACGGTTGAAATTAGCGTTGATTTGCCCACATTTGGAAAGCCTACAAGCCCTACATCAGCAATTAGTTTTAACTCAAGGCGCACATTGCAAATTTCTTCAGGAGTGCCTTTTTGAGCGTATTCTGGGGCTTGGTTGGTCGAACTCTTAAAATGCACGTTACCAAGACCGCCTTTGCCACCTTTTAAAAACATCTTTCGCTCACCTTGCCTGGTTAGGTCAAGCAAGAGCTCTCCGCTATCAGCATCATACACGGCAGTTCCCGGAGGCACTATAAGCTCTAAATTTTCACCTTTTTTACCGGTCATTCTGCGACCCATACCCGGCTCTCCGTTTTGAGCTTTTAAAGCGCGCTTACCTTTATATGCGGCTAGCGTGTGAGTGTTGTTATCAACGATAAAATACACATCTCCGCCATCTCCGCCATCTCCGCCGTCAGGTCCGCCCAGTATCACGTGCTTTTCGCGTCTAAAGCTAACCGCACCCGCTCCGCCGTGACCCGAGCTTAATGTCAAACTTACACTATCTATAAACATAAATTTACCTTAAAATTTTCTTTTCATTATATCTTTTTGTTGATTAAAATTTGATTTTAAAATTCTCACAATTATAAATCTGCCTAACATAAATTTATAATACAATAGTATTTAATTTGATTTCGCAGTAAGAGTAAAATATTTTTGTAAAAATTTGATGAAGAAAAGGAGAGCTAAGCCCTCCTAAAATTTAAGCAGCCGGATAAACAGAAACTTTTTTTCTTGTTTTATCTTTTCTCTCGAATTTTACATATCCGTCGATAAGTGCGAATATCGTGTGATCTTTACCAAGACCAACGTTGCTTCCGGCGTGAGTTGCCGTGCCTCTTTGGCGGATGATGATATTTCCGGCGCGAACAAATTCGCCGCCAAATTTCTTAACGCCTAAGCGGCGACCGATGGAATCTCGGTTATTCTGGGTAGAACCTTGACCTTTTTTGTGTGCCATATCTTAATCTCCTTAGGCTGCGATACTTACTACTTTAACGCGTGTGAACTGTCTTCTAAAACCGCGTTTAAGCTTTGAGTCTTTTCTTCTGCGTTTTTTGTAGATTACGACTTTTTTGTCTTTACCTTCATTTACGACCTCTAAGACAACTTTTGCACCCTTAACAAACGGTGCACCTACCTTTATCTCGCCATCGTTTACAGCTAGAACATCTGTAATTTCGACGCTAGATTTTGCTTCGGCTTCAAAGCGATCAAGTTTAAGGTACTCGCCCTCGCTCACTCTATACTGCTTGCCGCCGTGTTTTATAATAGCATATTTTGACATTGCTATCCCTTCTTTGGTAAGTTACCAAAAAGCACTTTTGATTTAAAAGATTTGTGGAGCTTTGTTGGTTATAAGGAGTGGATTATATACTTTTTTTTATAAATTTAAGTTGAATTTAATCAGGAGGAGAACCTCCCGATCATAAATTTTAGTAGTCCAGCTCAGGCTTTGAAGTTTTATCTGTTGAAGCAGGGAACATTGGGTACTCAACCTTTGGCATAGTTCCTGTAAGCGAATTTAAAAATGTCACTATACTAGCAGCTTCAACGTCATTTATCTCGATTCCAAGCTGTATGCTTCCCATCGCTTTAACAGCGTCACTTAGCGACCATATAGCTCCGTTGTGATAGTATGGTGCGGTTAGCTCTACGTTGCGGAGTGTAGGAGCTTTAACCATTCCGTTTGCATCACCTTTAAAATCGCCAATGTTTGCAAATTCATACTTGCCTGCAACCTCAAACGGCTGAAGAGTTCCACCCAAATTTACACCGTTATGGCAAGATGCGCAACCCTTATCCAAAAACATTTTTAGACCTTTTTTCTCCGCTTCATTTAGTGCATTCTTATCGCCTTCTAGAAATTTGTCAAATCTTGAAGGAGTTACAAGCGTTCTTTCAAAAATTCCAATCGCAGTCGTAACAAGGTCAAAATTTATCTCGCTGTTAAATGCGTTTTTAAACTCGGCCACATAAGCAGGGATCGACTTAAGTCTATCTACTACAAGCTCTGGAGTTGAAGCCATTTCAGGAAGAGCTGTCATAGGACCGGCCGCTTGAGCTGCAAGGTGAGCTGCGCGTCCGTCCCAGAACTGAACCGCGTTAAACACAGAGTTATAAACGGTCGGAGCATTTACGTGGTGCGGGTTTGGCATCCATTTATGTCCTGTTGAAGCAGGAACGCCGTCAACTCCGCCAAGCCCTAAGTTGTGACAAGTGTTACAGCTGATAATGCCTGATTTTGAAAGGCGAGGATCAAAATAAAGCCTTTTGCCAAGCTCATAAGCCGCCATTGTCGTAGGAAACTCTTTAGAGTCAGGTGAAGCTTCATTTATCATCTTTGCAAGAGCGTGTGGATCGCTTGGGATCGCAACTAGACCTGCGTCAAGCGCCTCTTTAATCAAATCGTTCGCAAACATCGAACTAGCCAAAGCTGAACTTAGTAAGATAAACTTAAATTTCATACTTAATCCTTAAATTTAAAATAAAATCACAGAATAATATAATTTTTTCTATTAATTTATGATAAATTTTATTGTTTATTAAAAATTATTTTTAGATAGTATTAAGTAATTAGGATAAAATATCTCTGATTATTACTTAAAAGTTTCTATTTTAGATTTAATTTAAATTTTTAAATTTAAAAATGCAAAGCAGTTTTGATATAATCACTAAATTCAAACCACAAAGGAAATTTCTTGGTAAAATTTATCTTGCTATTAAACACGGCTCAAAATTTTCAACTAAATTACGCCAAGAAATTTAGCTTAATTTTAAATACGGCTAAGTAGATAATGGCAGAAAACGATCAAGAAAAAACCGAAGAAGCCACCTCCAAAAAGATCGAGGACGCCAAAAAGGACGGAAACGTCGCCAAAAGTCAGGATTTAGCGGGATTTATCACCCTTTTTGTGGCCATCTTTGCCGTGATTTTACTACTTGGCTTTTTAGGCGAGCAGTTTTTCGCGCTTTATGTTTATTATCAGAGCCTGATCGGACAAGAGATAGATGCAAAGCTTATTTACAGTATCGCGCTCACAACGGTTTTTAGAGCGCTTTTGATGATTTTGCCGATTACCATTTGCGTAGCGATCGCAGGAATTATCGCAAATTTGATCCAGTTTGGATTTATCTTTACCACAAAGCCGCTTGAGCCAAATTTAAACAAAATAAACCCGATAAAAGGGCTTAAAAACCTCTTTTCACTAAAAAAACTAATCGAATCAATAAAGATGACTCTAAAAGTTACCATCGTATTTAGCGTTGGATTTTTTATGTTTTTAAGCTTTATCAAAGAGCTTCCACACACTATATTTTTACCTATGGTAGCTCAACTTGACTGGCTTAAAGAAAAGATGATAATCCTAGCCTTTGTCATGCTCATCGTGCTGTTTGTTATCGCGATTGTTGACGTTCTTATCGTGCGTTTTCAGTATTTTAAAGATCTCAGAATGACAAAGCAAGAGGTTAAAGACGAATACAAACAGATGGAGGGCGATCCGCAAGTAAAAGCTCGTATTCGAAGGCTTCAGATGGAAGCAAGCAGACGAAGGATGATGCAAAATATCCCAGAGGCTGACGTCATCATCACCAACCCGACTCACTACGCAGTCGCGCTAAGATATGATAAAACCAAAGAAAAAGCGCCAGTTGTTATAGCTAAAGGGGTCGATTTCCTAGCACTTCGCATCAAAGATATCGGCATAAATAGCGGCGTTAAGATCGTAGAAAATCCGCCGCTTGCAAGAGAGCTTTACAAGGTGTGCGATATAAACGAGATGATACCTGCTGAGCTTTTTAGGGCGGTTGCGGAAGTTTTAAGCTTTGTATATATGAGCGATAGAGCTAAATTTGGCGATAGGCTAAAAAATGAGTTATAGCTAAGCAGATTGATAAAAAATTAAACCATATACTTTAGTACAAAGCCGACTAACACCAAACTCATTACCACAATACTAGATGTTATATAAAAATCCATCCTGTCTTCAAATGCCTTTACAAAATTTTTTTGATTTTTTTTATAAGCTTTCTTTCGCATAAGCTCATCTTTCATCATACGCTCAACACTTCCCTCTTGAGATTCTATCTGAGAGTTCCAATAGCTATTTGGTCTTTTCACTTCCATCCAATCTTAATGTATTTAAAAAATATTTATAATCATATAAGTATACCACTAAAATTATAAAATAGTATCAAAATAAAATAATATTAAGTGTAATAATTTATAGTCTTACCTAAATTATATTATTTCGCAACACATATAAATATACTGCTTAAGTCTCTTTCTACAAGACTTAAGCAGATAAAAAATTCTAAATTTTAGCCCATATATCCATATAGACTCGCGAATATCCAGCCAAATAAGCACGACGAGAATACTCCAATAAGTCCAGGAATAATAAAACTATGATTTATAACATATTTACCAATCCTTGTCGTGCCCGAGCGGTCAAACTGAATAGCCGCAAGGTCGCTTGGATATGTAGGAAGTATGTAGTATCCATAGCAAGCAGGCGCAAACGCAAGGATGATCGCAGGGCTAACGCCGATACCAAGAGCTAACGGCACGAAAGCCACAAGCGCGGCGGCCTGAGAATTAACAAATTTTGACACCAAAAGCAGCATAACCGCGTATGTCCAAGGGTGCTGCTTAACGATATCTCCCAGAGCTTCTTTCATCATCGGAGTGTGAACTGCAAACATCGTCTCAGCCATCCATGAAATTCCAAACACCGCAACAAGTGCGATCATACCTGAGCGGAAAATTTCGTTTTTGCTGATCTTGCTCGCATCTGTTTTTGTAAAGATGATGATGAGCGCACCGGCTAGTAGCATGAAAATTTGGATAACATCAACCATGCCCATAGGAGCGGGCTTTTTCACGCTATCTTTTACTGCGATCTTAGCTGAAGCTATGGTCTCGCTCTTATCTCCGACACTTAACACCACGCCGCCGTTTTCAGCTCTTAGGCTTTGAGTTAGTTTGCCGTCTTTGCTGTAAATTTCGATATTTTCATAGCTCATAGAGCTTTTTGCCTTGCTTGAAGCAACGGTCTCTTCGATCTTGCCGTCTTTTACTGTAGCTACGATCTTGCCGTCTTTTACATTAAAGCTCTTAACGGCTTTACCGTCAGCTACGATCTCGACTACTTTCGCAGGATTTGATTTAGGCCAAGCAGGGCGGTACTCTTTGAAGTATCCAAGTAGAGCAACAACTGCAATAGCGCTTAAAAATATCCACATCGCGTTCCAGCTTGATTGTGGAAGCTTTTGACCAAGTAAAGAAGCACTTTCGCCGTAAACATATTTTTTAAACTCAGGATCTTTTATCTTCTCTTGAAATTCCTCGTCTTTATCAAGATCTTTGCCTCTAAACCAGCTAAAAATTCCGATTGCTAAAACACCACAAAACGTCGAAGGTATCGTGATTTTAAGAAGGTCCAAATAGCCATCAAATCCAGCAAGCTGAGTCTTGGAACTTACTAAAAATGCGGTTAAGGTTACGACCGCAACTGAAACCGGGCTTGCGATGATACCCATTTGCGCAGATACCGAGCTTGCAGCCATCGGGCGCTCAGGACGGATGCCGTTTTTGATAGCTATATCATAAACGATAGGTAAAATCGTATAAACAACGTGTCCTGTTCCGCAAAGTATCGTTAAAAAGCACGTTACAAACGGCGCTAGGATACTTACGTATTTTGGATTTTTCCTTAAAATTCTCTCCGCTATTTGAAGCATAACGTCAAGTCCGCCGCTTGCCTGCAATGTCGCACTCGCAACAACGACGGCAAGGATGGTGAGCATAACGGCAATCGCCGGCTTACCAGGCTGAATGTGAAAGCCAAATACAAGAACGATAAGTCCTATACCGCCTAGCAAACCAAGCGCGATGCCGCCCTTTTTCGCTCCGTAAAACAGACAGACAAGAACAACTATAAGCTGAATGGCAAACTGCGTGCCTTCGCTTAAACTAGTCAAAAACTCCATTAATTCTCCTTTTGGAATGTTATTTTTTAGAGTATTAGCGTAATTTTAGCAAATACACGGCGTCAATCAGCTTAAATTTTATAGTTTTTATTAAATATCATTTTTAATAAGATAATTTAAGATTATTAAATAGGTGAAAATGTCACCTTAAAGAAACTAAATATAAAATTTATAATAATTTAAATAATATACAACATCGCTTTAAAACACAAAGGAGTGACCTTATGAGCTTTCTATCTAAAGAAAAAATTGAGACTAGACTAAAAGAGATATTAAAAATGGACAGTGCAAGGTGCATTGTTCTGGACGGAAAGTGGGGTGTTGGCAAAACTACTTTTTGGAACAACTTCTCAAGCAGTTTAGATGAAGACTTTAAAAAATCAATATACATATCGCTGTTTGGAAAAGAAACTATACAAGAGATAAAAAGAGAGATAATTTTACAAATTTATGCAAGGAATAAATACATATCAGAATTTACAGAAAAAGCTAAAGACCTTTGTTTTAATGATATTATTGATCAGATAACACCAAATTTAGGCACAGCGATAATAAGCTCTATATCTTTTTTTAAAAAGAAAGATTTTAAAGATATTATAATCTGTTTTGATGATTTTGAAAGAGTATCTGAAAAGATAAATTTAAAAGATATTTTAGGTCTAATATCTGAATTAAAAGAACAGAAAAATTGCCATATTGTTATGATCTTAAATAAAGAGAAGATAGAAAATAACCAAATTAAAAATAGCACCACAAAAGAAGTAGATGAAAATAATTTGTCAAGTAAAAATATAGAAGAAGAAATTTTGTCAAAATACAAAGATAAGATTATGGATTATGAGTTTTACTACAACCCTACACCAAAAGAATCGTTTGAGCTTATCTCAAAAGAACTTATATGCTTTCAAGATATTGCATTAAAGTATTTTGAAAAACACAATATTAATAATATCAGAGTAATAAGACGAGCTATAAACGCATTAAATGACTACTCTAAATTTATAACAAAATATACAAATACTCAAATCAACATAAAAGAAAACATTATCAATTATGTACTAGCCATAGCTGTTATAAACGCAACAAATTCATCAGCAGATATTGATAATCTAATAGGAAAATTAAACTATCGCGACCTGCCTGAAGACATTTACGATCTTTATAAAAACAATGCAAACACTGAAGATTTAGCCCATCAACTCATATTAACTACAGATCAAGATTATTATATGATAGGGAAAAATATAGTGTCGTATTTTAAGACTTCGGTTATTGACGAAACTTTGTTAAAAGAATCAATAAACGCACTGATAGAAAAAGAAAAATATCGTGAAATTAAATCCGAAATTCGCAACGAATATCTTAAGGGTGTGCTTGACTTAAAATATGACAATAAAACCTTCATAACAAATCTATATAATCACCTAAAAGATGATAAAGAAAATATAGTTCATATTGTAGGGATAGACGCATTTATTTTATACATAGATACGTTAAAGAAATTTGATACAACAAACAAAGAGAAGTATCATAGTTTTGCGATAGAGATACTATGCGACTATTTAAAGAGTGTTTTCGATGAAAATATACATCAAAATATATATACCGAATCACTTGATTTAATGTTAAATTTTGATGACAAGATAGAGTCTTTATACAATAACTTTTTAGACAAAAATCAACTCAATAAAATTTCATCCGCAAACAATATCATAAAACACATATTTGAAACTAAGGATCCTATTGCTGAACAATTAATAGAAAACATAAGAGAGGATGAGCTGGTAAGATATTGCCATGATTCTAATTTTCTGCAAAGCGCTATCAGATTTTTACAAAAGAATGAGCATCAAAGCAAAGAGATTAAGACTATGCAAGAAAAAATTATAAAAGCGTTTCAAAAGATATCCGAAAGCGGTAATGTGGATCAAAAATTCAAAATAAACCTAATCCTTAAAGAGGTTCAAAAGTAAAAGGCAATATAAAGCCTTTTACTTCAAATCACCCCAGTTTTTCGCTATATTTAGTGAAGTCTTAAGCGGAACATTAAGCTTATAAATGCTTTGCATTACCTCTTTTGCCTGCTCGCCAAATTCTTGCGCAAAGCCGTCTTCAACCTCAAATATAAGCTCATCGTGAATTTGAAGCAGCATACTGGCTCGCTCGTCTAAAATTTTGCCTATTTTTACCATCGCAAGCTTTATAATATCAGCAGCCGAGCCCTGAAATATCGTATTTACCGCTTCGCGCTCATACATCGCAAGCTGCATCGGAGTTGCCGTGCTAAAGTCAAAAAATCTTTTGCGACCAAGCAAGGTGGTAACAAATCCATTATTTTTAGCCTCGGTTTTAATGCTTTCTAAAAAGCCCTTAATGCTTGGAAAAGCCCTAAAATAGCGCTCTATATACTCTTTTGCTTCGGCGCGTGAGATACCGACCTGCCCTGAGAGCTTACTTGAACCCATACCGTAGATAAGCCCAAAATTTATACTCTTTGCCACGGCTCTATTTTGCGCATTACTCTCGCCAAATATGCTAATCGCCGTGCGGGCGTGGATATCCTCATCATTTGCAAACGCCTCAAGCAGCGCACTATCCTTACTAAAATGCGCAAGCAGCCTTAGCTCTATCTGGCTATAATCAAGCCCCACAAGACTAAAGCCATCCTTTGCCTCAAACGTCTCGCGAACCTCATAAGCAAGGCTTCCGCGCGCAGGGATGTTTTGCAAATTTGGATTTTTGCTAGAAAGCCTGCCAGTGCTCGTGCCCGTTTGCATAAAATTTGTATAAATTCGGCTGTTTTCATCGTTTTTAGCCAAATTTAAAAGCGGTTCGCAATAAGTACTTTGAAGCTTATAAATTTCGCGGTATTCAAGCAGTTTAGCGATAACAGGATGAGCCTCAAGCAGCTCGGTAAGCACGGCTTCATCGGTGCTGTAGCCTGTTTTAGTCTTTTTCTTGGCAGGCAAATTTAGCCTCTCAAAGAGCACTTCGCCAAGCTGTTTAACGGAGTTTATATTAAAGCTCTCGCCGCTTAGCTCATAAATTTCAGCAGTAAGTCGCTTGATAGTGGCGTCATTTTGAATTATTAAATTTTGCATTTTTTGCCTGTTTAGCTTGATGCCGCGATTTTCCATATCAAAAAGCGTGATAAGAAAAGGAAATTCATGCTCGTTTGCAAGCTTAAGCAAATTTGGATCAAGCAGATTTAAAAAGCTCTTATAAAATTTAAGCGTTATCCAAGCGTCCTCGCTCGCGTATTTTGCGGCATTTTCAAGGCTAACGCTGGCAAATGTTTCGCCACGCTTGACCACATCTTCAAATTTGATCGTATCGTAATTATAAAGCCGCTTTGCAAGCGCGTCCATACCCACAGCCTGCGAAGGCTCCATAAGCCACGCCATGATCATCGTATCTTTAAAATTTTTAGGCGGATTGAGGTTTAAATTTTGCTTTACGACCTTAAAATCATACTTTAAATTTTGCCCTATGACGCAGCCTTTGTAAATTTGACCTACCGCCCAAGCCGCAAATTTAAGGCTTACTTGCTTGCTAACTCCAAGATAGCTGTGTGCAATAGGCACATAGTAGCTATCGGTGTCGTTAAAGCAAAAGCTAAAGCCCACGATTTTAGCATTATTTGCGTCTATGCCCGTAGTTTCGGTATCAAAAGCAACCATCGTTTCGTCCGTTATGCCTTCTAGCAAGCGCTCTATCTCGCTTTCATCAGTTAGCAAATGCGCGTTAAATCCAAGCTTAAATTCGGCATTTTCTTCGCTATTTTGAAGCGACTTTAAAATGCGGTTTAAATCGTATTCGCGCAATAAATCGGCGATTTTTAAAAGCGGATTTTGCGTCGGAAACAGCGCGGCTTGAAAGCTTTTTATCTCTACCGCATCGTAAAAAAGAGAAGTTAGCCGCTTGCTTAAAAAGGCATTTTCCCTGTCATCAACTAGCATCTGCCTTGTGCGATCGTTTCTTATAAAGCTTAAATTTTCATAGATATTTTCTAAGTTTCCAAACTCATCAAGCAGCTTTTTAGCGCCCTTTGCGCCGATACCTTTTACACCGGGGATGTTATCTGAGCTATCTCCTGTAAGAGCTAGAAAATCGCGAATTTGAGAAGGTAATACGCCATACTTTTCCAAGCAGCTTGCGCTATCGTGATCTATCTTGCTTTGCGGGCTATATATGCTTACTTTACCGTCTTCGATAAGTTGATAAAGGTCCTTATCGTGCGTTACGATTCGCACGAAGATATCTTGCTCTTTTGCCGTTTTTACCGCAGTTGCAATGATATCATCGGCCTCATAACCCTCCTTTGACATCGCGCAAAGCCCCATCTGGCGTATCATCTCTATACACACTGGAAGTTGCTCTTTAAGCGGTGCCGGCGGCTCGTCGCGGTTGGCTTTGTATTCACCAGCCATCTCGTGGCGAAGTGTCTTACCCTTGCTATCTAGCGCAAAGATGATATAATCGCTTGGAAATTCCTCTCTTAAATTCATGATAAAATTTGCAAATCCGCTTATCATTCCGCTTGGCTTGCCCTCTTTATTTTTAAGATTTGGCATCGCATAATAAAGCCTGAAAAAAAAGCCGAAAGTATCGATGATAGTAAGAGTTTTTTTGCCGTTCATTATTTTTCCTTGATTTAAATTTGCGCAAAAGTAGAGCAGAAGCTGAGTTCAAGGCGAGCAAACCGCCCTAAACTACTAAACACCTTTTTCTTTTATCTCTTCTACAACCTCTTTTAAAATTTGCTCGTTAAAGCCGTTTTCAGCAGCCAAATTTAGCGCAGTTTGGACGTTTAGATCGCTAAGTTGCTGCTTTTGATTTGCCAAAACTCTTATGATGTAAAGCGCCCATGCGGTTTGTTTAAGCTCATCAGGCGCATTTTTTGGATCGTTTGAGTGGCGGATGTTTTCTACGATACCCTTTTCAAAGCCCCAGTGATCAAATATATCAGCAGCTATGAGCACGCTTGTAGTGCCGAAGTTATTCATCTCAACCGCGCCGATATCAAAGCTCATCGCGATATCTTCTTTAAAATACATCACCTCATCACGTCTAATTACCTCATCAGAGATCAAAATTTTGCCCGTATCTTGAAGCAGCGCGCATAAAAACATATCATCCATCTTCTCAGGCGCAATGCGCTTAAACCACGCTTTTGCGATCGCGCCTTGCAAATTTGAGATATTTACAAACTGCTCAGGGCTCACGCTATAAGGCTCCACGCTTACTTTTAGCATGCCTTGTACGGTTGAGCTAGCCACAAGCGATTTGGTCATATTTTTGCCAAATAAACTAACCGCTTGTAAAACCGTTTTGATCTGCCTGTTAAAGCCGTAAAGCGGAGAATTTGCCGTTTTTAAAATTTGAGCAACCATCATTGGATCGCCTTCGATGGCCTTAGCAAGCTCCCCTACTCCGCTATCGCTCTCACAAATTTGCAAAACCCTATGGAAGCTTTTTGGAAGCGGTGGAAGCGTTTTTATCCTCTTTTTAAACTCTTCAATCATATCTTGTCCTTACGAAAAATTTAAGAAATTGTATCAAAAAATTGCTATAAACAAACTTCACTCTATTTTTAAATTTCATACAAATGGATCGAAATTTCTATCTTCATTCCAGATATATTCCATCGATTTTGCGATATCTCGCGCAGTTTTTATTCCGTGAATTTCAGCCACAAAACCAAGCGCCATATCAACGCCGGCTGCAACTCCGCTTGAAGTGTAAAATTTGCCGTCCTTTACCCATCTGGCGGGCTTTATCCACTCCGTGTCTTTGCCAGCCTTTGTCACAAATTCCCAAGATGACTTGTTGCTAGTGGCTCTTTTGCCCTTTAAACATCCTGCGCAAGCGAGCAAAACCGAGCCCGTGCAGACGCTTAAAACTATCTTGCTAGCGTTAGCCAAATTTCTTAACTCGCTTAAAAACCGCTCGTCATTTATAAGCGTTCTTGTCGCAAATCCGCCAGGCACCAGCAGGATATCGTGGCTTTTTATCTCGCTTATTTTGCGAGTTAAAATTTGCGTGTTTATGGAGCTTTTAACCGCTTTTCCGTCAAGTGAAAAATAGTCTATCTCATAGTGCTGCTTAAGCCTTGAAAGCACTTCAAGCGGTCCAAGCGCATCAAGGCTAGTATAGTCGTCAAAAAGCAAGACATTTATCTTCTGCATGGCTTTTCCTTGTGAAATTTAAATTTGCAGACAAATTTAATCAAATTTTTCATATCTTTTTGATAAATTTTAATCTTTGAACTAATCTAAAATTTTAAGGAAATTTGTGCTAAACGATCACGAGATAGAAAAAAAGGCAAATTTAAAAAACATCAAAGAGGTGGCTAAAAAGTTAAATTTAAATGAAGAAAATTTAGAGCTTTTTGGCAAATTTAAGGCTAAAGTGGCTGCGAATTTGGCTACTAGCAACTCAAATTTGATCCTTGTAACGGCTACAAACCTGACCCCCTTTGGAGAGGGCAAGACAACCGTAACCATAGGACTTAGCGACGCTTTAAGCAGGCTTGATAAAAGAGTCTGCGCCGCACTTAGAGAGCCAAGCCTTGGGCCTGTATTTGGCATCAAAGGCGAGGCGACAGGTGGAGGATACGCTCAAGTTGCGCCAAGCGATGATATAAATTTGCACCTTGCAAAAACGCGCAAGAGATGTGAAATTTAGCCAAAAAGCGCTTAAGAATATGAATAGCATAATAGCTTTAGGCAAGGCAAATTTGCCCGTTTGTATCGTAAAAAATCAATACAGCTTCAGCTCAGATCCAAAATTTCTAGGCAGAGCTAGAGACTTTAGCTTTGAGCTTCGTGCAGGAAGCGGATTTATCGTGATTATAAACTATGTTAATACCAGAGCTTAACAAGCCTCCAAATGAGCGCAATGAATAATAAAAGCTCACATAAAATCATCTGTGGTTTCTCTAAATAAGGATAGTCTTAACTTATTCTTATTTTTTTAAAAATCACCGCAATTCCTTTTAAAGAACTTTTTATCGCCTCTGTTTTATATGTCATCGCTTTTCTTAAGCGTTCTAAGCGCTCTTTTTACGATATATGCGGTCTGCTTGCTTTTGCTTTGCTCGCTCCACCGAGCGCAAATTTCACGCACAAATTCAGCCTGCGTTTTGCTCGCGTCGTTTAGCCAGTTTGCCACGCTATCTTGCACATATTTTGAGCTATCGCTTTTAAGCGGTTCAAGTATGGCTAGTGCGCGCCAAGGCTCGGCTTTGAGTGCCGATATATGCTCGCACCAAACTCCGCGCGGTCTTGTAGCCTCGCTTGCAAATCGCCTGATATTAGCGTCTTCATCAAGTGCGAATTTTGAGAGAATTTCTATGCTTTCGTCCAAATTTGAGATGACTTTACCTCGCACGCAAAGCCAAGCGATCTCTCTAACGCCAAAGTGAGAATCCGCGGCAAACGGCTTTATAGCGTTAAGAGTAGCGCTTATATCAAGGCTATCATCACAAGCCGTCATATAAGCCGCCCAGCACCTTACAGTATCAGATCTGTGAGTGCTAAGAGCTTTTAAAATTTGTCCGCTTTTATCCACGCTTGCAATCTTAAAAAGCTCGGCGCCGATCGTCTTGCTAACGGAATTTGCGCTTTTGTTTTTAAGGCTTTTAACCTGAGCTAAAATTTGCTCTAAAAATTCGCTTTTGTTTATTTGCACAAGCACGTTTGCAAGCAAAATTTCTTGATTTACGGCAAGCCATTCGGTCAAATTTGCCGTTTGGATCTCGCCTGAATTTAACCGCTCTAAAATTTCGGTAGGAATTTCACTTATCGATCTTGCGCCTTTGCGCGGAATTTCTTTTAACTCTTTATCTTTTCCCACGGCTCGACATCTCCATTTACAGCTTTAAAAATACTCATTATCCCAACTTCGTTCACGCTCAAATTTCGCTCATACATCGCCACATCTCGCACCTTTAGCTTCTCTTGCAAAAACGCAAATTCATACTCTATCTGACCGCTTGTAACTTGCACCGGCGATAAATTCTGGCTACTAAAGGCATCTATCTTGCTTTTATCAAATTTATATCCTCTTTTTGAGGCCTCGTCATAAACCTCTTGCAAATAGGCATTTATAAGCTCTTTGGGGTTGTCATGCGCGTAAAATCTATCAAGCTGCGGATGGTTTTTATACCCCTTTGTAAGCCCATTTAAAACATGCTTTGCTAAAAGCGCCTCTCTCCATAACGCTACTAAACCTTTTGCGTCCAGATAAACAGGGCTGATCGTCCAAAGTCTCATGATATCTCACTCCTTAATTTATCTGCGATCTGCTTTGCAAGAGCCGTTACCATCGCTTTTTCATCCATATACCAGTACGGCACTCGCTCGTAATCCTTATATGGCTGATGAAGCATGCTCTTTACGGGCGGGTGCATAAAAATTTGGTTAAAAATTTCAAGCTCTTCTGGATAGGTAAAATATAAATTTAGCTCAGGATTTTGATTGTCGTTTCGCCAAGCGGCAAATTCGCAGGAGAAATTTTGATGTTTTGGCATTTTTATTTGATTAAAAATTTCCTCGTCAAGCAAAATTTTCGCAAGGCAGTAAATGCCGTGTGCAGGCATACAAAGCAGCTTTTTGTAAGGCAAAACGTCGGTTCTGTTATATCCCGCGCAGAAGGCTTGCAAATTTTCACTTATAACTTCCGCGTCTTTATCGCAAATTCCAACCATAGCGGCGATTTGGGCTCGCTCATTGGCAGGCTTTTTTGAGTTTATAAATTTCCTCGCCGCCTTTAATGCCGCTTCAAGCTTAGCCTCATCTTTGTACCGCATCGCAAAAAATAAATTTATGCCGACAACTAGCAGCGTGTAGCCGTTTTTGCTAGCTACGATGCCTGGCGGGATAATTTGCTCAATAGCTTCAAAATCACCGCACGCAACGCTATTTAACAGCTTAAAAAATCTAATGCAGTGATCATACCCGCTTGCGCTACCGGGAATTAGCTCCAAGCGGTTTTGCTGAAATATCAGGCTGTTTACGCCTTTCCAGTCGCGCTTTTCAAGGCACTGCTTAAACCAAATTTCATAAAGCTCTTTTGTATGTCTAAACGAGATCTGATTTATGATTTGGGCGATAAAATCCTCTTTGTTAGTATGCCTTCTAGCCGCGCTTAGTATGCGACTGCAAATTTCAAGATAATCACTGAGCGCTCTTTGCATCTTTTTTGCCTTTTTTAGCCTTCATCTCTTCAAGCTCTTCAGCTAAAAATTTACCCGTATAAGAGCCTGTTTTTTTGTGATTTTTAGCCACCTCTTTAACGCTTCCGCTAGCGATGATCTTACCGCCTTTTGCGCCGCCCTCAGGCCCCATATCGATGATATAATCGCAGTTTTTAATCACGTCCATATTATGCTCGATCACAAAGACCGAATTTCCAAGCTCGACTAAGTGATGAAGCACGCGCGTAAGACGGTCCACATCGGCAAAGTGAAGCCCCGTCGTAGGCTCATCAAGGATATAAAGCGTATTTCCCGTATCGCTTCTGCTTAACTCCTTTGAGAGCTTCACGCGTTGCGCCTCGCCACCGCTTAGAGTGGTTGCGTTTTGCCCAAGCGTGATGTAACCAAGCCCCACATCTTGCAGCGTCTTAAGCTTAGCCGCGATCTTTGGCACCGCCTTAAAAAACTCAACCGCGTCATCGATACTCATATTTAGCACATCGGCGATACTCTTGCCCTTATACAAAATTTCCAGAGTCTGGGCGTTGTATCTTGAGCCGTTGCAAGCGTCACAAACTACCATCACATCTGGCAAGAAGTGCATCTCTATCTTTATCTCGCCTTCGCCTTGGCACTTTTCGCACCTGCCGCCCTTGACGTTAAAGCTAAAGCGTCCGATTTTATAACCTCTTAGTTTCGCCTCTTTGGTCTGCGCAAAGAGATTTCTTATCTCGTCCATCACGCCCGTGTAGGTTGCAGGATTTGAGCGCGGAGTGCGTCCTATCGGGCTTTGATCAAGATATATGACCTTATCTAAATTTTCAAGTCCGCTTAAATTTACGCCTGCAACTTTTTTTACTTTTCTAGCTCTATTTAGCTGCTCTTGCGCCTCCGGAAGCAGGGTTTGAAGCACGAGCGAGCTCTTGCCTGAACCTGAAACACCCGTGATACCGACTAAATTTCTAAGCGGAAATTTCGCGCTTAAATTTGAGATATTATTGATATTTACGTTTGAAATTTCAAGCCAGCTTTCTTGTTTGCGATTTTTTTGATAGTCTATGCAGCGCTGTCCATTTAGATACTGCGCCGTTAGAGTGCTTGTTTTAAGCAGATTTTTAACGTCTCCGGCGTATATAATCTCTCCGCCAAATTTACCCGCTCCCTCGCCGATATCCACGACGAAATCCGCCTCTTCTATCGTCTTTTTATCATGCTCCACCACTATGACCGAGTTGCCTTTGGCTTGCAAATTTCTAAGTGTCTTAATAAGCTTTAAGGTATCTCGCTCGTGAAGTCCGATACTTGGCTCGTCAAGCACGTACATAACTCCGCTTAGCCCGCTTCCTATCTGGCTTGCGATACGAATTCTTTGCGCTTCGCCGCCGCTTATCGTGCGCGCATCACGCCCAAGCGAGAGATAGCCAAGCCCCACGTCATAAAGAAAGTAAAGCCGCTCGTTTATCTCCTTTAAAATAGGAGCCGCGATCATGCTATCTTGCTCGCTTAAGTAGCTAAATTTGGCTTCATCCGAAAAAAACGCAACGCAGTTTTCGATACTCATATCTAAAATTTCGCCTATCCCAAGTCCTGCTACGCGTACGGCTAAGGATTGGGGTCTAAGCCTATGTCCACCGCAGTTTGAGCAGATGCGCTCGCTCATATACTCGTCAAAATCCTTGTAATCCTTAAGAAGATCGTAGCTGATCTTTACTGCGCCCTCAAATTTACGCGTTATCTTATGCCTCTTCCAAAAGAACTCGACCTCTTTTGCGTTGCCGTAAAGCACGAGTCGCTTCTCATCTTCGCTAAGCTCATAATATGGCTTTCTCGCGTCGATAGAGTTTTGCTCGCAAAAGGCAAGCAAAAATTTATAATAATAACTCATATTGTAGCCGTAAAGCAACTTTATAGCGCCGTTTTCTACGCTTTTTTCCTCATCTATAACTTTGTTCATATCAAGGCTGTAGCGAATCCCAAGCCCGTCGCAGTGCTCGCACGCTCCTTTTGGAGAGTTGAAGCTAAAGCTAAGCGGCTCAAGCGGCGTAAATGAAATTTTGCAGTCAAAGCAAGCCATATGCTCGCTGTAGTGGATGAACTTTTCGCTTAGTCCAAGCTCTTCGGCGTTTGAAATTTCAACTTCAACTTCGCCGTAACTCTCGTGAAGCGCCTTTTCAACGTCACTTGCTAAGCGCTGAGAGTTTGAGCCGTCTATCACAAGGCGATCAACTACGACTTTGATAGTGTGCTTTTTGGTTTTAGCTAGCTCTATCTCCTCATCAAGCCTTACAGTAACACCGTCAATCTGCGCTCTAACAAAGCCCTTTTGGCGCAAATTTTCGATGAGATCCGCCCATGTGCCTTTCTTCTCGCGCACAAGCGGAGCGTAAATGATCAGCTTTGCGCCCTCAGGAAGCTTTGAAATTTCATTTATGATATCGCTTGCACTCATCTTTGAAATGGGCTTTGCGCACTGATGACAATGCTGAATCCCGACGCGCGCGTAAAGCAGCCGCAGATAATCATAAATTTCGGTTATGGTGCCGACCGTCGAGCGAGGGTTTTTGCTCGTGGTCTTTTGATCTATGGCGATCGCGGGCGTAAGACCTTCGATCTTATCGACATCGGGCTTTCCAACCTTATCCAAAAACTGCCTTGCATAAGCAGATAAACTCTCAATATATCGTCTTTGCCCTTCAGCATAAAGCGTATCAAATGCTAGCGTACTCTTGCCCGAACCGCTAAGTCCTGTAAAAACTACTAATTTATTCTTTGGAATTTCTAAATTTATATTTTTTAGATTGTGCTCGCGCGCACCTGTGATTTTGATAGTGTCGTTCATATTTTTGCCTAAAATTTAAGTTATTTATTTTAATCAAAGCGGCATAAATATCTGATTAATTATTAAATTTCAATCTTCAAATTAGGCATCAAATAGATAGCTAAATTTACAAGATTTTAATTTTTCAAATAATAATTCAGTTATAAAAATGCAAACCAAAAAAGAGTTTGATAAGGCTGTGGGAGATTACGTAAAAGATCTTGAAAGAAAGCTAACTCAAGCTCACGTGTTTGAAATATTTTAAGCTATTAAAAATTTTCTAATCGTAATTACAAGGATGGTCGTTATAAGAGCGACCATCCAGTATTTTTGCTTCTTTTTATCTATGGCGTGCGATGTCTTTACGCCAAAATACACCCCAAGAAGCGAGCCAAGCCCGATCGCAACTCCTATCTCATAGTGCACCAGTCCATGTGAAGCAAGGCTTATAAAGCCCGCAGTCGAGCTAAACACTACGAAAAATAGTCCCGTGCTAACGGCTTTTTTGATATCATAGTTTAAAAACCCGATAAGCGCTGGCATAACAAAAACAGAGCCTCCTATGCCTACACTAATAGCCACCGCTCCCGTGATAAGACCTATGAGAAATAGCAAAATTTGCGAGCTGTTCTGCTCTCCTTTTGGCTCGATTGGGCTGGTTAAAAGTTTGGTTAAATTTATGATCTGAGCCGTTATAAGCGCGCCAAGCAAAAATTTAGACGAAAAGTGAGAGACGATAAACCCGCTACTAAGCGCACCGCAAAATCCGCCTAGCCCAAGCACCAAAGCAGACCTTAGATCAAGCATTTTAGAGCGCAAATTTACAAACGAGCCAAAAATGGAGCTAAAGACCATCTGCATGATGCTAACGCCGATTGCATATTTGATATCATAGCCTAAAAGTATCATCGCAGGCACGACGACAGCACCGCCTCCGATACCGAAAAATCCCGAAACAAACCCGACAAAAACGCCTAGAATCACATATCCGATAAACATTTTAAACCTTTGGAGCGAATTTTAACATTAAGCTTGTTAAAGTATAATTACGCTCTAATCTAATTGAAAAAGGAAATCAAGATGAAAAAACTACTTGTTTCAGCGGTAGCTATGGCTTCGCTGGCATTTGGAGGTGAAAACATGCTTATAAAAGGCACGAGCGCTCTAAGCGTAGATGAGACGGTGGCTAAATTTAGCAACATCCTTAAAGAAAAAGGCATCATGCTTTTTGACGTATTTAACCACTCAAAACTGGCTAAAGAGGCAGGTCTTGAGATGACTGAAACTAGCGTTGTGGTATTTGGCGCGCCAAAGGTCGGCACTCTTTTAATGCAGTGCGAACCGCAAATCGCGCTTGAGCTTCCGCTAAAATTTCTTATCTACAAAGAGGGCGATAAGACTACCGTAGCTTATGAAGATATCGAAAATATCGCCAAAAGATACGATGTGAAAAACTGCGACGTAGTTGAAAAACTAAGCGCTGCACAGGCAAATTTACACAAAGCTTTGACCAAGTGATCTTAGACCTCTTTTGAGGTCTAGCTACTTAAATTTTATTATTTTTATTCATACTCTCGACTTTAATAGCACAAATTTAGCCCTTTATGCGTATAAAAGCTCTTTTTACATATAATATTTCACTTATTTTTTAGGATTTGACATGCTTTTACTAGAGCCTTTAATTTATTACGAAGCGATAAGACAAAAATTTAAAAACAGCTTTTTAGCTGAAGACACCACTCAAGCTATCATCGGCATAGACTGCGAATACATAAGCAGCGATGAGGTTGATTTCACGGGGCTTGAGAGCTATTTTTTAGCTCAAAAACACAGTGCGCCTTTTGCTGGGCTTTTTGGAGTTTTAGGATATGAAAGCGTTAGATATTTTGAGAAAATTCCAGAATTTCAAAGCTCACAGTATGAATTTCCAAATTTTTTCTACGCAAATGCAAGAGCCTATCTGCACTTTGATAAAACTAGCAAAATTTACACGTTTTACGGTGATAAAGCCAAATACTACGACTTTTTAAAAGAGGTAAAAGAGCCAAATTTCACCGCTAAAGAGAGCTTTTATCAAATTTGCACCGACTTAGACAAAGAGTGCGAGCACTTTTTGGGTATGACTCAAAAAGCCAAGGAGTATCTATATAGCGGAGATATCTTTCAAGTAGTGCTAAGCGAGCAATTAAAGCTAGTTAGCGACATGGACAGCTTTGAGTTTTATAAGCTTTTAAGCAAGGCAAATCCAAGCCCTTATATGTTTCACTTCCCGACTCCGCACGGCGATATCGTTGGCTCAAGCCCGGAGCTAGTCTGCGAGATAAGAAACTCTCAAATTTTCGTAGCTCCCATTGCAGGCACAAGAGGTCGCGGCAAGGACGCCATAGATGATGAGAGGCTAAAAAACGAGCTTATAAACGACGAAAAAGAGCTAGCCGAGCATAAAATGCTCATCGACTTAGCCAGAAACGACATCGGACGCGTGGCAAAAAGCTCAAGCGTAAGCGTAAAAAACCCGATGCACGTAGTCTTTTACGAAAGCGTTATGCACATGGCTAGCGACGTTTACGGCATTAAGCGCGATGATGCAAGCTCTTTTGAGGTTGTTTCTAGCATTTTTCCCGCCGGCACACTCAGCGGAACACCAAAAATTCGCGCTATGGAGATCATCTCGCAGCTTGAAACTTACAAACGAAACGCATACGGAGGCGGGATAGGATTTTTTCATTTTAACGGCGACGTGCAGCAAGCTATCCTTATAAGAAGTGCGGTTTTTGTGCCTAAAAACGGCACTAGCGAAGTATTTATCCAAGCTGGTGCCGGTATCGTCATAGATAGCATTGCTCAAAACGAATACAAAGAAATTTGCAAAAAACGCGCCTCGGTGCTAAACGTCTTTAAAAACAAATGTAGAGAGTTCAAATAATATATACTAAAATAAATAATGATATATCAGTTACCTACACCAAAATCATTTGAATTATTTGAAAGTATAGTCTGTGACTTACTCAACAATATACATAATACTACAAGCTTTAGCTTGTATGGTCGAAATGGGCAAAAACAACACGGGGTAGACATCTTGTCATATGAAAAAAACATTATATGTCAATGCAAATTAAGAAATCATGTCAACAGTAAAAGTAGTATAAGAAATTTTATAAATGATGTAAAAAAAGATATAGAATTTATTTTAAAATCCAATAATATACCAAGAAAAATTATTATTGCTACTACTCTAGAGAATGATACATTTTTACAAAATAATTTAAACGGATATCTTGCGCTTAATAATTCTTTAGTATGTATTGAATTTTGGAGCCGGGAGTATATAAGCAACTACATATTCTCTTTTCGAGAAATACTAAATAAATATTATCCTTTTAGAGAACAAAGTGTCGAGATAGCAAGTATTAAAATTTTAAATAAGAGCATATACCAAAAATCGAACCAAAATAGCCACTTGTTTAAATTTCAAAACATTAAAAACAGAAATCAGCTTCCCATATTTGATGTTAGTTTTATTAATAATACCGAAAATACAATATTACTAAATTCGATAGAAGTTTATTCTACACTACTTCCTATTGCCAAAGCTGGATCTTATGAAAAACCGGCTGGTATACTAAAAATAACTAAAAAGATTTTAGTTGACATCAAAATACCACATGAAATCAACAAGGAATATAGAAACGATATAGAACTTCAAAATCCTATATATGCAAATCCAAAATCTGCTTTTAGAATACAAGTGCAAAACACTAAACCGATTGTTTCGTATTTAAAGATCAAACTCTACTTTCGCTTTAATCAAACAACAATCTCTACTCCAAATTTATATTTTAATGGAATAGTCTAAAACTAATCGGATCAATTTGAAGTCAATTTATACAATAAACACTATATTCTTTCTTAAATTTAAAGTCAAAATAGTCTAAAATAACTATTTGCAATTAAGGAAATAAATGATACTTCTGATAGATAACTACGACAGCTTCGTCTTTAACGTCGAGCAATACATCAAAGAGCTAACCGACGAAGAGGTCATAAGTGTGCGAAACGACAAGATCACGCTAGAAGAGATTCGCAGGCTAAATCCAAGCAAGATCGTGCTAAGTCCGGGGCCAAAACATCCAAAAGATAGCGGAGTTTGCCTTGAAATTTTAAAAAGCGATTTAAACGTGCCGATTTTAGGAATTTGTCTTGGACATCAGGCGATAGGACTAGTTGGCGGCGCGGTCATCAAGCGTCTTGAAAAGCCCTTTCACGGCAAGACTTCATTTATTGACGTACTTGAAGAAAGTCCGCTTTTTGAGGGGCTACCTAGCAAATTTGAGGTTATGCGATATCACTCGCTTTATGTAGATGAGCTACCTGCGAATTTAAAAGCCCTTGCAGTAAGCGAAGATGGCGTTATAATGGCGCTTTGCGATGTGAACCGACCTATTTTTGGTATCCAGTTTCATCCTGAGAGCTACTTCACGCAATACGGCAAAAAGATAATCGAAAATTTCATAAATTTTAAAAGCGAAACCAAAGCACAAGAGAGCGAACCTGCCAATTTCAAGCGCTTTTTGATCAAGCTTCAAGATAACGTAGGGCTTGATGATAGGGATTTTGAGCAAATTTGCAAGATTATCGCTTCAAAAGAGTATGAGATAACTCAGCTTGCAGCGCTTTTGGTGCTAATTAGCGAAAAAAGTCTTTATCCAAAGAGTCTCGCAAGCCTTGTTAGAAATATCCTAAAATACTCGCAAACCTACCGCGACTACTCACCGATGATAGATCTATGCGGTACCGGCGGAGACGGCTTTAAAACGATAAATATCTCAACTGCGGTTTCGTTTATCCTGGCAAGCCTTGGAGTTAAAGTCGCAAAGCACGGCAATAAGGCAGTTTCAAGCAGATCTGGTAGCTCAGATGTGCTAGAGGGCATAAATTTAACCATGTCAAACTCACTCAGCACCTTAAGAGAGCTAC
Source organism: Campylobacter sp. RM16187 (assembly GCF_025319965.1). Classification (NCBI taxonomy): domain Bacteria; kingdom Pseudomonadati; phylum Campylobacterota; class Epsilonproteobacteria; order Campylobacterales; family Campylobacteraceae; genus Campylobacter; species Campylobacter sp. RM16187. The sequence continues at coordinate 275,057 of NZ_CP012549.1, read as the reverse complement.
TTGAAGAAAAGAATTTAGCATTTTTTCATGCGCCGTTTTTCCATCCGCTAGTTGCGGAAGTAAAAGAGGTGCGCACTCGCCTTGGCATAAGGACGGTGTTTAACGTGCTTGGCCCTATGCTAAATCCAAATTTGGGGCTTAAAAACCAACTCGTAGGCGTGTATCACAAGCCTGTTTTAAAGCTCTACGCACAGACTTTAAAGCTGCTTGGACGCGAGCATGCGCTGATAGTGCGCGGTGAAGACGGGCTTGATGAGATAAGTTTGTGCGATGAAACAAAGATAATCGAGCTTAAAAACGGCGAAATTTACGAATATTCCATAACCCCTGAGCAGTTTGGCTTCAAGCGCGCATTTCACAGCGAGATAGAGGGCGGCACGCCTGAGCAAAACGCTGAAATTTTGGTTAAAATTTTAAGAGGCGAAGAAAGAGGAGCGAAATTTGACATAGTCGTGCTAAACGCGATGTTTGCGCTCTACACGGCAAATTTCGTCTCAAATCCGATGGACGCAAAGGCTGCTGTGATAGAGGCGATTGATAGCGGTAGAGTTTATGAGTACTTTAAAGACTATATCGGTGCAAAATAATGAAAACTGAGCTTAAAATTTGCGGTATCAAAAGCGAAGCAGAGGCTAAAAGCGTGCTTGAGCTGGGAGTAAAATTTATCGGCGTAATCCTTGCAAAAAGCCCAAGACAAGTAGATATAAAAACCGCTAGGCAAATAGCAAATTTAGCTCATAAATTCGGTGCAAAATGTGTCGGAGTCTTTGTAGGTGCAGGCGAGTGTGGCCTGTCATCAAGAGGCGAGCAAAGTAGCTGTGAGATAATGGAAATTTGCGAATTTGCAGGGCTTGACGTGGCTCAAATTTACGGAGAGATAAGCCAAAATTTATACGCAAATTTAAAAGATCTTGGAGTTAGCGTCTGGAAAGTTTTAAGCGTAAAAGATGAGCTTGTCAGCACAAACGAACCGCATGATTTGATTCTTTATGACTATAAAGGCAAAAATTTAGGCGGTAACGGAGTGAGTTTTGACTGGCAAATTTTAAGAGATCTAAAGCCTTTTAGTTTTGCATTAGCAGGCGGCATAGGTACGCAAAACGCAAAAGAAGCTCTAAAGCTAAAACCGCTTATAATCGACGTAAACAGCAAAGTTGAAGATGAAAATATGATAAAAATTCCAAGCAAAATCAAAGAAATTTTAGACACTATAAACCAAGGAGACGGCATTGAACACTAAGGCGTATTTTGGCAAATTTGGCGGGCAGTTCGTGCCTGAAACGGTTATGTTTGCGCTTGAAGAGCTTGAAGAGGCTTACGAAAAGATCGCTAGCACGCAGGAGTTTAAAGACGAGCTTAACGACCTACTAAAGCACTACGTCGGTCGCCCTAGCCCGCTTTATCACGCAAAGCGCCTAAGCAAACATTACGGGCATGAAATTTATCTAAAGCGTGAGGATCTAAACCACACCGGCGCTCACAAGATAAATAACGCCCTCGGTCAAGCTCTGCTGGCTAAAAAAATGGGCAAAAAGAAAGTTTTAGCAGAAACAGGAGCCGGACAGCACGGCGTGGCGACTGCGACTGCTGCGGCACTGCTTGGACTAGAGTGTGATGTATATATGGGCGCAACCGATGTAGCTAGGCAGCAGCTAAACGCCTTTAGGATGGATCTGCTTGGCGCAAAGGTTGTAAGCATACATGACGGGCTAAAAACGCTTAAAGAAGCCACCACTGCGGCTATCCAAGCGTGGGTGAACGAGATAGAAAGCAGCTTTTACGTGATCGGCTCGGTCGTGGGTCCGCATCCTTATCCAAAGATCGTGCGCGATCTTCAAAGTGTGATCGGACGCGAGACCAAAGAGCAGCTAAAAGAGTATGGCGTGAAGGCTGATTACGTGATAGCTTGCGTTGGCGGCGGAAGTAATGCGATAGGAATTTTTAGCGGATTTTTGGATGATGAGAGCGTAAATTTAGTAGGCATAGAAGCCGCCGGACTTGGAGCGGATACTGCATATCACGCAGCCACGCTTACCAAAGGGCGCGAAGGCATCATACACGGTATGAAAACCATCGTGCTTCAAGATAACTACGGCATGATAGCACCGGTTCATAGTATCTCAGCAGGTCTTGACTACCCGGGGGTGGGCCCTGAGCATGCGCACCTGCACGATATAAAACGCGCAAAATACTATCCGATAAGCGATGATGAGTGTATCAACGCACTTCGTCTTACAAGCCGACTTGAAGGCGTAATCCCTGCGATAGAGAGCTCTCACGCGCTTGCGTATCTGGAAAAACTCTGTCCGAATTTGAGCAAAAAAAGCACCATCGTAGTAAACGTATCAGGCAGAGGCGATAAAGACATGAACACGGTCATAGGATACGAGAAAGGAAAAATTTATGGCTAAGATCTCTAAGGCCTTTGAAGGTAAAAAGGCAAACATCGGCTACATCGTCGCTGGCTATCCAAGCATTGAGCACACGAAGGAGTTTTTGCTAAATTTGGACGAAAGCGCGCTTGATCTGGTTGAGCTTGGCGTGCCGTATTCTGATCCGTTAGCTGACGGTAAACTGATAGCCGAAGCTAGCTTTGATGCTGTAACTAAAGGCATAAACACGGACACTGTCTTTAACCTGCTTGAAGAGTGCAAAGGGCGCATAAACAAGCCTCTTGTCTTTTTGGTCTATTATAATCTCGTGTTTTCTTACGGAGTGGAAAAATTTATCGCGCGCTCAAGTGAGGTCGGCATAAGCGGATTTATCATCCCGGATCTACCGTATGAGGAGTGCGAAGAGGTAAGCGCGCTATGTGATAAATTTGGGCTTGATCTGGTGCCTTTAATAAGCGTCACCTCAGCCCACAGAACGGATAAAATTTTAAATATCGGCAGAGGCTTCATCTACGCACTTGGAGCTATCGGCGTAAGCGGATCTGAGCGTGCGAGCATAGATAGGCTTAAAAATTTAGTCTCAAATTTAAAGCAAAAGAGCGATTTGCCTGTGGCTGTGGGCTTTGGTGTGAAAAACAGCTCTGATGTTAGCGAGGTTAAAAGCTTTGCAGACGGAGCGATAATCGGCACCGAAATCGTCAAGCTAACGGCGAAATTTAGCGGTAAAAAATTGATAGAAGAAATCAATAAGCTTTTTTAAATTTATAGTAAATTATATAAATTTGAAGTATAATTGAAGTTATTTGATATCAAGGAAATTAAAATGATGGATATAATTGAGATAGGAATAAAACACCTTTGTGAAGATACTCTCGGATATAAAGTCAGTGAAGCAAAAACATTAAATGGCGAATTTTATGGCTCTAGCCTACCAATTTATAAAGGCAGGGACGAATATCAATTCTACCTTTATTTTAAAAAAGAGACTTTAAATCAGTTTGCTAAAATTTTATTGGGAGTTGATGAGCTAGCCGAGGATGAACTAAGTGATATTTGCAAAGAGAGTGCAAATTTGGCAATAGGATATGCTAAAAACATACTAAATGAACGAGAAAATAACGCCTACAAAATGGGTACTCCAGAATATCTCGGGCGTATGCAAGGCTTTCCTGTGGAGCTTGAAGAAAAGAGAATCTATAAAATAAAAAATAGAACATTTCAAATAGGGTACAAAAAGGCATGAATCGGGAGCTAGAACAAATTTTAGAAAAAAACGGACTTTTTAAAAGCTATGACGAGTTAATGGATATAAGCGTAGACTTTATCTCCGAACTTGGCACGACAACAATTAGCGTAAGAGAGCTTTTAAAGCTTGAAAACGGCTCGGTTATAGATCTTGAAAAGCCTGCCGGCGAAAGTGTGGAACTCTTCATTAACAACCGAATTTTTGGCAAGGGCGAAGTAATGGTGTATGAGAAAAATTTAGCTATCCGCATAAATGAAATTTTAGACTCAAAATCAGTAATTCAATACTTCAAAAGAGAGCAATTATGAGAAATTTGCTTGCTATTTTTGCTTTTACCGTCTCATTATTTGCCTCAAACCTACTCACATATAATATATATGAAAGAAGCGATAGGGTCGATGTAATGCTTTCATTTGACGCACCTTACGAGGGAAATATATTCCAAAAGCGTGAAAACGATATGACAATGCTTATATTTAACGGGCTAAATTTCGATCAGGCTGTTGAAAAAAACTTAAACTCAAAAATACTTCAAGAACTATACATAGAACCCAAGCAAAATAGCGTAGTTTTAAGCATAAAAAGCAGTTCTTCAATAGGAGTAACGGCTTCTAAAACCTCTGACGGATTTGGACTCAGAATCAGAGTCGTAAGCACAGCTGCCGCCTCAACTAAAAACGAGCAACCTATTTCACAAAGCGAACAGATAATCCAGCCCAAAACGTCTACAACTATAAATACTCAGCCTGATATACAAAATATCTTTGACGCAAGATATTATATGGTAATAGGTGTTCTTATAGCCTTTGCCATAGCTCTTTGGCTGCTTAAAAACTTCATAGTCAAAAAAACAGGAGGCAGCAGAAAACTAAATCTTGCCGGATGGCTAAATAGCGATAAAAGTCAGGATGTAAAAATTTTATATGAAAAACCGCTTGATAGAACAAACAAGGTTATGCTATTAAACCATCAAAACAAAAAATACCTTGTCTTGGTGGGCAGTTCAAATGTGCTACTAGATAAATTTGGTGAAGACACTATTAATAGCGAAAATGACTTTGAGGCATTTTTTGAAGAAAATCGTAAGAGAATAGGACAGTATCTTGAAGATAGGCAAAATGCCTTGAGCGCATACAAGGACAAGGCTAGCCTCAACTAACGAAGCTTATTGCAAATGTCGCAGGCTTAGCGATCTTTTTAATATTCTCTTTTGTCATAAATTGCTCTTTTGCCCCACTAATTTCAAGCATTTGGCTTTTAAGCTCAAATTTTAGCTTCTTATGCGTGCAGTTTATATCCAATATCTTGGCAAAATTTAGAATAAAACTCAGCCATTTTACAATATCTTCTTCGGGTAAAAGATCTCTGAATTTCTCAAATTCTCCTAGAGTTTTTTTACCATTTAATCCTACAATGGTTGCTATAAGTGCTTTTTGTCTATGTGAAAAGCCATAATTTAAAGCGTTTATAACAAAATTTGCAGAATTTATATGCTCTCCATAAAATCCTAAACATTGTCCTAGATTATGAAGTCTAGCGGCGGTCTCAAGTTCATATATAAACTTATCATCGATTCCGTGAAGCGGTTTAAGCGTTACAAAAGCATCTTTTGCATATTTTACGACCATTTTGTTGTTATTTAGCAAAAATCTATCTTGCAAACTTCTTACGCTAGTATTAAAATTTGGTGGAAATTTCTTACTAGGGCGCAATATATCGCTTAGGTAGACACCCTCTCTAAATCCTACACCACTTGTATACACATGCTCACATTTTAAGCTATTTACCACACTTAAAAATATATAAGCACCCTCCCTAATGGTATCAAAACGATCTTTTTTAATATAAAATTTATCGAGATCAAGCACGCTTGCTTTGGTTAAATTTTGTATAAATTCCTTTTGCGATTCAAATTTATAGCTAAAGTTATGAACCGATCTTAAAGGATAGTTTTGCGCTTGCATAATAGCGCTTGATATAGCTCTTAAGCTTCCACCTATTGTCACTATATTTTTGCTTTTAAAGTTTTTTGGCAGATCTTTTAAAATTTCTTTCATAAAATCATTAAGACCTTTTAAATTTTTCTTATCGAAAAATAGCTCTTTTAGTCTTACCGTGCCTACATCAAGAGAAACGGCATCTACTATTTTTGCGTCTTTAATCATAGCAAGTTCAGTCGAGCCTCCACCTATATCAATCGTAATAAACTCGCTCATAGGCTCAAGCAAATTTAAAGCCGCAATCCCGCCCAAGCTAGCCTCATCAATCCCTTTTACAACTTTTAAATTAAGTCCCAAATTTCGTCTAATCAGGCTTATTAGTTCATTTGAATTGGGAGCGTCTCTAAGGGCTGAAGTACCCATACAAAATATCTTATTACACTTATACGCTTTAGCTATGCTTTTAAATTCACAAAATGCCTCATAAGCTTTTTGCATTGATTTTTTACTTATTGCGCCGCCATTTTCATAGGCACTTTCACCGAGCCTAACCTTCATCTTAAATTCGCCCAGTATATAAAACGCATATCTTGAGGTTCTCTCAAATATGGCCATTCTCATAGAATTTGACCCAAGATCTATAACAGCTGTTCGTTTTGCCATATACCGCTCTTTGATTTATTTTTTTATATTTCTTAATATTGGTAAAACAAGCGAAGAAACCGCTCCTTTTGCTCCGTCAGCTCTATTTTTTATACTAACGCTTCCGCCTAGAGCTTGGGCCGCACCTTTAGCTAAAAATAGCCCGAGACCCGCACCGCTTTTATTTCCGAATCGTTTAAACGGAGCAAAAAGATCTTTGCTCTCATCTATACCTATACCTTCATCAATTACTTCTACAACAAATTCTTCATCTTTTAATCTTGAAACTATCGTGATTGTAGATTTTTGAGGGGAAAATTTGATTGCATTTTGAACGAAATTTTGAATAATATGTGTTAGCAAGGTAGGTTGCAAGGTCATTTTAAGAGTTTTAGGAGATAAATTTATCTCAATATCCTTATCGTCACCACGAGCCAAAATTTTAAAATTATTAGCCATTTTATTCAAAAATTCTATAATATCTATCTGGACCGCCTCTTCAAACTGAGCCCCCTCCTGACGCCCTATTTCAAGGATAGATCCTATCATCTTATTCATACCGTTTATCTCTTCGTTGTTGTTTTTAAGAGCCTCTATATACTTTTCACTATCTCTAGGTTTTAATAAAGTCACTTCATTTTTAGTTTTCATCACAGCAAGAGGTGTTTTTAGCTCATGTGCAACACCGACAAAAAGCTCCTTTTGGTACAACACAAAGGTCTGTATTCTACCTATTAGGCGGTTGATACTCTTGCCAAGCGGAGTAAATTCATCGGGCAGCTCATCTATACTAACTTCTTTTAAAAATCTTTCGTTTAATTTACTAAGTTTTGAGCTTAAAATTTTAATAGGAACAAGCAACATTCTTGATAAAAATAACGCGTAAAAAAGCACTAAAAATATAGCCGTTGCATTTACTATCATAATATCTACTAAAATTTGATCTATAAGCTTACTTTGTATAGTAGTCTCTTTAGTAAGAGTTATGTATGAACTTTCTATATATGGAAAATATAGCTTCAAGTAGGTTTTATTTCCAACTTTTTCATTTACAAAATATGGGTTTTTGGACTTTGAAGTTTTTGTTATTATATTTACTGTAGTTGTACTTCCATCAAGAGTACCGTATTCAAAACTACCCCTTTTTTGGCTTAAATTTGAACTTGTCGAGAGAATTTTGGCCTCATACATCAAAGATTGAGAAATACCCTCATAGATAGTTACCTTGATGTAGTGATATAGCATCACAGAGATGATGACAATTAGCATCGCCGAAGCGGATGCTAATTGAATTATAAATCTGGCTCTTAAGCTTTTTTTGGAAAGCAAAATCTATATCCGCGTCTTCTAACGGTTTCGATTGTAGATATATTGAGTGGTTTATCCATTTTTTGGCGTATTTGATTGATTGCTACCTCGATTACATTTGGAGTAACAAGCTCAGGTTCTTCCCAGATGGCATCCAGCAACTGCTCTTTAGAAACTATCTGATCAGAGTGACGAGCAAGGTGAGTTAATACTTCGAAAGGCTTGCCTTTTAGCTCAATATCTTGTCCAAGATATGTGATCTTCTCTTCATCCGGATCTATTATAAGATCATCAATCTTAATAACATTAGTTCCGCCAAATCTCAATCTTGCTTCGATTCTTGCTACCAATACGTCAAAATCGAAAGGCTTTTTAATGTAATCATCCGCACCTACTCTAAACGCCTTAACTTCGCTATCCTTGTCATCTTTTGCAGATAGCACTACAACAGCGGTTCTTGGAGATTTATTTTTAATAACACTGATGAGATCAACACCATCTCCATCAGGCAACATCCAATCTGTAAGCACAAGATCGTAATTTCTGATACCTATATAGTATTCGGCATCCTTAAAATTTTCAGAGCTATCGGTCTGGTATCCAAATTCTTGTAAGCCTTCGGCAATCGTTTTATTTAACGTTACTTCGTCTTCTACTATTAAAATTCTCATTTGATTATTCCTTGGAGGTGTAAATTATACGCGGATTGTATCATAAATTAAGGATAATTTCAAGATACTTTAAAAAAAATTTAATATTTACTCTCGAACCTTGCTCCCACCAAGGCATTATCAAGAATCTCGATTTTTAAAATTTCCATCTTAAGTAAAGTTAGAGAGCCAAATTTGTCTTTTAGACTTTTAGAGCAGACTTCAAGCGAATTTTCAACTGTTTTAAATTTATGCTCATTGTAAATAGACTCTATAAAATTTATCACCTCAACATAGTCTATAAAGTCACTGCTTTGAAATTCTACATTTATACGCACTTTCTGAGATCTTATGCGCTCAAATTCGAGCAGACCTATAATGGTTTCAAACTCATAATCTTTGATGAGCGTAGTTATCATATCACCTTACTCTCTTGCCCGCTAATCAATCTTTTGATATTTGGAATATGCTTATAAAATACGATAAAAGCTATTATTAATATAGGGGCGTGAGAGTCGATATCAGGGATTTGCGGATGAATTATAAAAGATGAGATAATGAACGCAAAAAGTGCTACTAAAGATGCCAAAGAGCTGATTTTTAGCACTTTTCCGATTATAAACCAGACAACAAGAGCTACTATAATCTCAATAGGCAAAAATATCATCAAAACACCGGCTCCAGTTGCCACCCCTTTACCGCCTTCAAATTTTAAAAATGGTGAATAGCAGTGGCCGATAACTGAAAAAACAGCCATAGCCCAAAGGGTAGCAGGGCTAAGCCCTATAAATTTAGCTATCAAGATAGGCAAAACACCTTTTAGAACATCGCAAACTACGGTTAATATAGCTATCTTTTTAGCAAGCTTTGGATCTTTTTCTTTTAATACACGCAAAACATTCGTAGCGCCAATGCTTTTACTACCCTCATTTTGTATATTTACGTTAGCAAAAAATTTACCAAGTATTAATCCAAATGGAATCCCGCCCAGAAGGTAAGCTAAGGCATAAGCTATAATGTTTTCGTTCATTTTTTATCCTATTTTAGATTTAAGGATATTATATTATTTAATTTTATCTGATTTTCTTATAAATTTATGAGAAATTTAAGGTTTTGGCGAAGTATATTTTTCGCCAAATTTATTAAATATCTACTTGAATTTCACTTTCTATCTTAATGGATATTGTAGCATTAGTAGTTTCCGATGAAGTATCGCTATTTTTATATTCATTACTATAAGAGATGGATACATCCTTATTGTTCTCGACGTTTAGACTATTTTCTAGACCATCTTTTTTATCACCGACATCAAGCATGTCTTGAGCCGATACCTTTTCTATAATAGCATCTTTCATAAGTTTAGTTTGCTCTTCGTGTTTCATATCTGAAACTTTACTTAAATCAAGAGTAGAGTCACTAGAAATGCTAGCATGTTCTGCATTGTTAGCATTATAAATAGCTTTGGAGTCAAAACCATCGTTTGATTCAATAAAAAAACTTTCAGTAGTCACCTCTTCTATAGCTTCAAAACTCTGAATTTCTAAAATCGCCTTTTCCAGTGAGCTTTCTTGCAAATTTGATTCATCGCCAAAGCTCTCTGCACTAACTATACTTTGATCTATTTTTAAACTATCAATTCCTACTAAAGCTATATCTTCTGATCCAAAAGATAAGACAATGCTATCATTTTCAGAGCTTGTAAATACAGTATCGCCTATATTTAAAACATCACCTTTATTAAGCTCTCTTTCTTGACTTCGCATATCTACGACGATAGCTCTTCCTATCACTTCTTTTACGAAACCCGAACTGCTCATAATTCCCCTCTTTTTCTATTTTTGTGTAATTGTATTAAAAAAATAGATAGTTTGTATATTGTACTTTGGTACAATGAAACTAATTATTTCCACAAAAGATAGACTTTCTCACCATATATATCACTATTTTTAGGCGATATTTCAATTTCAGCTATAGTGATATTTTGTATATCATTTTTTAATTTTAGCTCACTGGCTTCATTTTCAAATTTAGCCATAAGCTCCTCTATTTGAGTCTCTATATCAGCCACAGCCTGCTCGCCAAGCTTTACATCATCGCGCTCTTTTAATACTCTATTCGCAGATTTTGCGCCACTTGCAACCTTGCCTAAATTTGTTCTACTTAATAAATTTCTACCAAAAATAGCTCCGATCAGGCTAGCTCCTACGGATATCGCGGCTTCAAGGCCTTTATTTTTCACATCCCTTTGCTCTTTTTCAAGTTTTAAGATAGCTTTGCCTAATTTTTCCTCAAGCTTTACTCTCTCTTTTGTAAATTTTTCATTAAGCTTTGCTGTTTCTAGTTCTAAAACTTCATTACACCTATCGCTTAAACGTATAAAAAACTCTTCTTTACTTTCGTTTGGATTTGAATTTAACCCAAGTGAGCTATAAAGAGTTAGTTTTACATTTCGGTAGATATACTCTTTAAATTTTTTAGTAATCTCTTTAAAATCCTTAACTCCGGTTATTTTAGCAGGAAGCGGCATATAAGAAATTTTTCCTTTTGGTTCACTAGATATGTGAATTTGCACATCCTCGCTAGCTTCACTCCAATCTATATCAGAACAATCCTCTTCTAACCTATATAACAAATTTAGATCTTTTGTAAAATCGACTCTCTTTTTGACATCGCAAAACCTAACTTTAGCTTTAGCGTATAAATAACCGTTAGCCTCATCCTCTAGGCTTAAATCATAAATTTGATCTATTGTTTGAGATAAAATTGGTTTTGGATTATTGCTTGAAATTTCACTTTTTGTATTTTTAATATTCAAATAGGTCTTCTTATCTCTCATCAAATTTGAAATTTGCTCTCTACTTAAAGGTCCTTTTAGATAGCTAAGAGCCCATCTTGTAGAGATTACATTAAGTCCGTCCTCGTGGATATTTTTAAGTAAGAAATTTCGTTTAGCTAAATTTGAGATTAAATTTTCTATCTCGTTTTTATCCATAGATGAGCCTTGAATCCCGGTCATTCCATCTATTACCCTGGCCTTATCTTGGGCGGTTTGAAGCCTGCCAATAAACCAAGTGCCGATATTACTAAGTCCTTTATAGTCAAGATCTACCGGATTTTGTGTGCTTAAAATTACTCCAAGCCCATGAGCACGAGCCTGTTTTAAAAGAGTTAGCATTGGAGTTTTCGAGGGTGGGTTACCGTTTGGCGGGAAAAATCCAAAAATTTCATCCATATATAAAATCGCCCTAAGCGAGCTTGTTCCCTCTGTTTTTCTCATCCAAGCAATTATCTCGTTTAATAAAAGCGTGACAAAAAACATTCTTTCACTATCATTTAAGTGAGAAATAGTAAAAATATTACATTTTGCTTTACCCTCTTTTGTAAAGAGCATCTTTGAAATTTCAAGTCTCTCTCCATTTAACCAAGCACGAAAATCAGGGCTTGCCAAAATAGTATTAAGCTTAACGGCAAGCTTCATTCTCTCGCTAGAGGGATAAAATTTCTCAATATCAAAAACACCAATTTTATTAAACGGCGGCTCAGCTATGAAGCCAATGAGTTCTTCTAAACTAAGATCCTCTTTTAATCCGAATTTATTCACAAAAATATTTGATATTAAAAGATGCTCTTTTGAATTTATATCTATATCTATACCAATTAGTGACAAAACCGAGCTAGTGAGCGAGCTTATATACTCAGAAATTTCCTCCTCATTCTCTATATTTGGACATATAAAATCCCCAAGAAGAGCAACGCTAAGACCAGAAGAGCTTTTTGGAGTATAAATTTTAAACTCCGCACTATCTTTAAAAAGCCTAATTCTATCTAAGCTTTGAAATGAATTTTCTATTCCGTTTTTCCATGCTTCAGCCTCTTTTTGAGCCAACTGGGATCTGCTTAAGCCTTTGTTTTGCGCCTCATTTTCATCCATATATGGCAAAAAATCATCCGCCTTCATCTCATCAAAGGCTAAAAGCAAATTCGTCATATCACCCTTGGGGTCTATGATAAAAGATGGGATATTGTCTATGCAAGCCTCTTCTAAAATACCTATACCAAGACCCGTTTTCCCGCTACCAGTCATTCCTATAATAGCAGCATGTGTTGTTAGATCCTTATTTTTATACAAAAACGGCTCTTTGTTCTTTAGTCCTATATAAAATAATTTTAAATTCTCTTGTATAGATTTCATATAATCTCTTTATTGGTATAGACTTAGTTGCTCTTTTAGCTCTTTTACAGTATCTTTTACACGCTCTTTAGTAAATTGATTTATAGTTTCTTGAATATCTTGCCCTTCTATAATTTGACAACAGTACCTTACGGCACCCCTATAAACAAGCTCTACTATCAGTTTTAAATCCACTTCTATATCTTTTATCTCTTTGGTTGCAGGAATTTCTAGGACAAATTTGGCTTTTATAACACCTCCGCTTCTAAATGTGCCGCAATTTGTGCTAATTACTCCTATTCCGCCCTCTGAAATATCATATAAATTCCCCTGAATTTCTCCATTTTCATCACTTAGAATAACTTTGGTATAGCGATTTGGATAGACTCTTTGGAATTTTCTTAAATTTGCATGCAGGTTATTTGCGTATGTGAAATTTTTTAAAGTTACAGTAGAATTTGCTATATCTACAGAAACTATATCAGCTACTATATTTTTTGCAAAATACTCATCTTGCACTATATAGGCATTTCTCTCCTCTTTCATAGCCAAAATCTGCATAAGATTAACTTCGCATACGACATACTCATTTTCAATGGACAAAACTTTACCGAAACACTCTACTTTTACACCATTATATAAATTTAAAAAATGCACAGAGTGATTTTTGTTAATAATTTTTTCAAAAACATCAATCGCTCTTTCAAGTATTATGGCTTTGCCGCCAATGAAACTAAAATGTAGATCTTTGTTCATCTATTCATCCCCTATAATCCATAAAAGAGTAGAAACTATTAATTATAGTAAAAATTTCTTATTTTTTTTATTAAATTATTGAAAAAATGTAACTTGGATTTAGAAAAAATACTTATAAATTTTAAAATTTTATAAGAATATAAAAAGAGGCGGATATTCCACCTCTTTATCTTTTGTATAAAAAATATAGTTGAAAGATTATAGTTTATCTGCATTGTGCGCTAGATAGTCAGCTACTCCAGCCGTATCAGCTTTCATACCCTTATCACCCCTATTCCATCCTGCTGGGCAAACCTCGCCATGCTCGTTTGTAAATATCATAGTATCAACCATTCTTATCATCTCGTCTATATTTCTTCCAAGAGGCAGGTCATTTACTACTGCATGGCGAACCGTGCCGTCTTTATCCAATAAGAAAGATCCGCGCAGTGCAACACCGGCCTCATCAATTAACACGTCAAATCCGCGTGCAATCTCTTTTGTCATATCAGCTACTATAGGGAAGCGAACTTGACCTATTCCGCCTTTGCTTACTGGAGTCTCTTTCCATGCAAAATGGGAGAATTGATTATCGCAAGATACAGCTATAACCTCTATACCACGAGCTTTAAACTCATCATATCTCTTATCAAATGCTATTATCTCACTTGGGCAAACAAAGGTAAAATCCATTGGATAGAAAAATACTACAGCGCCTTTTTCGCCAATATTTTTATATAGGTTAAAATCATTTACGATTTGATTATTACCTAAAACTGCTGCAGCTGTAAAATCAGGTGCTTTTTTTGTTACTATCATTATTTCTCCTTAATAAATAATTTTTATTATTGGCGAAATTATATCGTCTCAAGTTTAATAATAGATAAATTTTGTATTTTTACAAATTTAAATCTAAAAAATAAAATTTATTTTTTTATATCAAATTTAAAAATATTTTGATATTGTTACGAAAATTTTAATTTAAGGAGAAAAAATGTCAGTAAAAATTACAGATATTTGTATCAGTTGCGGATCGTGTATAGACGAATGTCCGGTAGAAGCCATAGTGGATGATAGCGATAATCCAACCAGAGAAGATATATACTATGTATACGCAGATAAATGCGTAGAATGCGTAGGACACAATGACGAGCCAGCCTGTGCATCAGCCTGTCCGACCGACGGCTGTATCGTATGGGATATGCCTTACGAAGGCCAGCCGTCACGCAGTGAAATTGGCGCAGACATGAGAAAGGGCGAAACTGCTGTTATAGCTTAAAATTTTAAAAAATAAGCCCGAAAAAGGGCTTATTTTGTTTTTAATAATTTTTTTGATATAATCCCCTCTCTTAAAACAAAATAAACAATACAAGGAAATTTTATGCAAAGAACACTTTCTATCATAAAGCCTGATGCTGTAAAAAAAGGCGTAATCGGTAAAATAGTAGATAGATTTGAAAGCAACGGACTTAGAATAGCTGCTATGAAAAAAATTAGACTGAGCAAATGCGATGCTAAGAAATTTTATGCAGTTCATTCAGAGAGACCATTTTTCAATGATTTGGTTGAATTTATGACTAGCGGACCAGTTGTTGTTATGGTTCTTGAGGGAGAAAATGCGGTAGCTAAAAATAGAGAGCTAATGGGCGCAACAAATCCTAAAGAAGCCGCTCCTGGAACTATTAGAGCCGATTTTGCAGAAAATATTGATGCAAATGCGGTCCATGGAAGCGACAGTCTAGAAAATGCAAAAATAGAAATTGAATTTTTCTTTGCATCCAGAGATATCTGCTAAGGAAAATTTTGAAAATAGCATTTGCAAAAATTGCAAACAATCAAATTCCGTTTGATATAAAAAGAGAAAATCTTAGCTTTAGCGGAAATTTAAAAAGAGTAAATTCCGATCTAGTAGAGTGTAAAGCTCTAATAAGTGGCAATATGAGCCACAACTGCGATAGATGTGGCGAAGATATAATACTAAGTCCAAAAGAGAATTTAAATCTACTTATAAGTGATGGGATTTATAAAGATAGCGAAGAAAAACTTGAAGATGTTATCGAATTTTTCGACGGATATATAGATTTAGAAGAGATATTATCAAGTGAAATAGAGGCTTTTAAAAGCGACTATTTCTACTGTAAAAATTGTGAAAATTTATAAAGGAGAGTAACATGGCAGTACCTAAGAGAAGAGTGAGTCATACACGTGCAGCAAAACGTAGAACACACTATAAAGTAACACTTCCTATACCTGTTAAAGATAAAGACGGTTCATGGAAAATGCCTCATCGTGTAAATAAAACAACCGGTGAGTACTAAAAAATATGACAAGCATTTGCATTGATGCAATGGGCGGGGACTTTGGTCCTAAACCAATAATAGAGGGTGTTGTAGAGGCTTTAGAAACTGTTAAATTTAGTGCTGTTTTGGCAGGAAAAGAAGAAGTTTTAAAACCTCTAGTACCATCTCATCTACAAAAATACATAAGCTACATAGAAGCAACCGAAACAATATCAATGTCTGATGGTGCCACAAATGCACTAAAGAAAAAAGATAGCACAATATATAAGGCTATAGAACTCCTAAAAAACAAAGAAGTTAAAGCCGTAGTTTCGGCAGGTCATAGCGGTGCCACAATGAGTCTGGCTACTCTTAGAGTAGGCAGAATTCAAAACGTATTGCGCCCTGCGATTGCTACGCTTATGCCAAATGTTTTGGGCAAAAAAACTCTTGTAATGGATGTCGGAGCCAACGTAGATTGTAAAGCGGAACATCTTTTTCAGTTTGCAATCATGGGTGAAGCTTACGTAAAAGAAATTCTTAAAATAAAAAACCCAAAAATAGGACTTCTTTCAAACGGCGAGGAAGAAAGTAAGGGTAATGAGGTTACAAAAGAAGCCTTTAGCCTAATGTCTAAATTAGATTGCTTTGTAGGCAATGTCGAAGGCAATCAAATTTTTGACGGAAGCGTAGATGTAGTAATATGCGATGGCTTTGTAGGAAATATTTTGCTTAAAACAAGCGAGGGTGTAGCTGACGCTATAACAAAAATAATAAAAAAACATGTTAAAAAATCCCCTATAGCAATAGCCGGCTCACTTCTAATGAAAAAGGTTTTTAAAACTTTAAAACAACAAGTCGATTATGATGAATACGGAGGAGCCCCGCTACTTGGTGTAGATGGTTGCGTAATCATAAGCCATGGCAAAAGCAATGCAAAAGCTATAAAAAATGCTATATTTCAAGCTCTAAACTTTGCAGATTCAGATATAAATAAAGTTATCAAAGACGAGCTTTTAAGCTTTGCAAGGTAACTGATGAAAAAAGCCTCTCTTATCTCAATCGGCGCTTATGTTCCAAAGGACACCCTTACAAATTTTGACCTTGAAAAAATGGTAGAAACAAGCGATGAGTGGATTGTGAAACGCACAGGAATTCATACCAGACACATTGCAACAGGTGAAATTACGAGTGAAATAGCCACAAAAGCTGCTTTAGTAGCAATTCAAAGAGCGGATATTGATATTAAAGAGATAGATACTATCATATGTGCCACGATTAGCCCGGATCACTTTTGCATGCCGTCAACAGCTTGTAAAATAGCTAAAAATTTAGGATTAGAAGGAATAACAGCATTTGATATAAGTGCTGCTTGCACAGGCTTTATCTACCTTCTTGAGCTTGCAAAATCTCTTGTAGAAAGCGGTGCTAAAAAAAACGTCCTAATTATAGGAGCGGAAAAATTAAGTTCAATAGTTGATTACAGCGACCGCAGCACCTGCATACTTTTTGGAGATGGCAGCGGAGCAGCCATAATAAGCGCTAGAGATGATAATGAGATCTTGGATGTCCATACGGCAAGTGATGGAAATTTTGCTGATCTACTTATAACTCCAGGTGGAGGTAGCGCCAATCCGATATCGCAGGCTATGCTTGAAAATAAACTAAATTTTATTCATATGGCCGGAAATGAGGTCTTTAAAATCGCAGTGCAAACACTTACAAAAAGTGTTATAGATATACTTAATAAAAATGGCATTACAAGTGATAAAGTAGATCTTTTTATACCTCATCAGGCAAATTTACGTATCATAGAAGCTGTCAAACAAAGACTAAATTTTACAGATAGTCAATGTGTAGTCACTGTAGGAAAATACGGAAATACAAGCGCGGCATCAATACCAATGGCTATAAATGATGCTTACGAAGAAGGAAGGCTTAAAAATGGAGATCTTATACTCCTTGATGCTTTTGGCGGTGGATTTACATGGGGAAGTGCGCTACTAAAATTTGGCGGCAGATAGAATCTACTAAAATTGTTCGCTTCTTTAAAAATTTTTAAGTCTCATACAACTCTTTAAGCTTATCATGATTTAGTATCTTGATATTCTTATTTGCATCGATAGATATATATCCATTTTTCTTAAATTTTGTAATTACCCTTGAAAAGGTCTCAGGAGTGGTATTTAACATTTGGGCTATTTGAGCATATTTTTTAGAAGGAAGACCATCTTGATATTCACTTATAAAAAGCGCTATCTTACCCTCTACTCCAAGAGCGATTTCTCTATGAAGCATACCTTGTACGAGTCTAAAATTTTCAGACAAAGATTTAATAATCTCCATGCATAAATTTGCATCGCTCATAAAATTTTTCTTAAATTTATCAAAATCTATCATTAAAACCTCAGAATCTTCGACAAAAACCGCAGAGCCGTTAAAAGGCGTATCTCCAAAATTTGCAAATTTTGCCACAGGAGAGACCGGTAAAAATTCATGAACGAACACCTCTTTACCTTTTGGAGAGGTTTTGTATATTTTAATCCTGCCCTTAAGCAATACATAAAACCACTTAGGAACCTCTCCCTCCATAAATAAGAATTCATCTTTATTGTAGCGTCTTATTATGCTTATGCCCTCAAGTTTATTAAGCTGTTCATCTGTTAATGTTCTAAAAATTTCAATATCTTTTAGCATAACCAACCCCTTTATTTGGTATTTTATAAAATCTAAAATTAATTTTCAATACTTACTAGATAAATCATATATAAAAACGCCGATTCTATCAAAATAATCATTATAAATAGATTTAATATACTATCAATTTACCCGTTCTTTCTGGCAAATTCCTTCATAAATTCAACTAAGGTTTTTACATCATTTAGACTTACTACGTTATAAATTGAAGCACGAATTCCGCCCAAATGACGGTGTCCTTTAAGCCCTAGCATTCCCGCCTTTTCCGCCTCGGCAATAAAAATAGGCTCAAGATCTGCATTTGCGGCAATGTTGTAGCTTACATTCATAACCGAGCGATCAGCCTTCCTTGCATGCCCCTTATAAAATCCTTTAGAATTATCAATAGCATCATACAGTAGAGCCGCCTTTGCCGCATTTCTCTCTTTTGCGGCGAAAAGACCTCCCTGCTCAAGCAGCCATCCCATAGTAAGATCAAGAAGATAGATGCCAAATGTCGGAGGAGTATTATATAGCGACTTGGCGTCTGTATGAGTTTTATATCTAAGCATGGTAGGCACTCTATCGTTATTAAGACGCTCGGCAAGATCTTTGCGAATTATCACTACCGTCACACCGCTTGGGCCGGCATTTTTTTGCGCCCCTCCATACAATAAGCCAATATCTGTAAAATCAAGAGGTTCAGAGAAAAAGTCACTACTAGCATCTATGACAAGCGGTGCTTTGCTCTTTGGAAGGCTTTTATACTGAGTGCCGTAAATTGTATTGTTTGTGCAAATATAAGCATAGTCGGCATCATCGCTAAATTTTATATTCTCCGGAATACGGTCAAATTTCGTATCTTCAGAGCTTGCAACAACTTTATGATTTATACCAAGAAGTTTGGCTTCTTTTATGGCTTTATTGGTCCATACTCCGGTATTTACATACTCTGCGGTTCCGCCCATAGATAAATTTAAAGGCACCATCGCAAACTGCAAATGCGCTCCACCTTGTAAAAATAAAATTTCATACTCATCGCCAAAGCTGTAAAGCTTCCTTATCTTATCCATCGCCCCAAAATGAACCTCTTCAAATGTTTTGCTCCTATGGCTTATCTCCATTATAGAAAAGCCCTTGTTTTGGTAGCTTATAAGCTCTTTTTGAGCATGTTCCAATACACTTAGAGGTAGTCCGCTTGGTCCTGCGCTAAAATTTATCTTTCTATTCACGAAAACTCCTTTAAAATTTTTTATAATTTATCACAATTTGAGTTAAAAATTAATTTCATAAGACTAAAATCGTAAATTTACAATTTAAGCTAGCTTTTGATACAATTAAAAATAGTTTAAGGAGCTGTATTTGGTCTTAGAGATAGAACGTAAATTTGTATTAGACGGTATTTTAGCTATTGATGCTCTTAAAAGAGATGGCATTTTACTAGATAGCAAAAATGTAATGCAGTTTTATACCAAAATCACACCCCTTGAAGAGATTAGATTCCGTAAATCAAACAACAATTTTACTATGACTAAAAAAATCGGAAAAGGAATGGTCAGGCAAGAATTTGAAGAGATTTGCGATGAAAAATCATACAGAAAAGCTTTTAAAAACTCTATAGCAATACCAATAGAAAAAGATAGATTTGAGTTTAAGATAAATAATCTCCCTGCAAATATCGACATTTACAAAGGCGCATTAGAAGGATTAGTTACGCTTGAAATAGAATTTTTAAAAGTAGAGGATGCGAATAATTTTATAATGCCTGATTTTTTAGCCAATCATATCACATCTGAAATCACTGAAGACGAACGATACAAAAATAAAAATTTAGCTCTATTTGGTATACCGGATATGAAATTTGATGTTAAAAAAGCATTAGAAATTTTAGATACAAACAAAGATATAAAGCTGTCTTTTCCGAGCTCAATTCGTTCAATAGATGCTGCAAGAGTGCTATTTTTTCAAATTTATAAATTTATAGAATTTCATAAAGAAGAGTATCTAAAAACAAGTAATGAAGAGGAGCTTCATCAGATAAGAGTAAATCTACGCAAAACGCGATCCTTGCTTAAACTATTAAATAAAATTTTTGATGAGAAGCTAACGGTTCATTTTAGTAAAAATTTTAAAGTTCTAGCCAACTCTACTAATACAAAACGAGATATAGACGTATTTTTAGAGTTTTTAAAAAAACAAAAAAAAGCCAAAATAATAACTCAAATTTTAGAAAATATAAAAAATAGACAAAACGACGAAATAAAAGCTATATTAAGCAGTCTTCAAAGCAATGAAATTTTTAGGGATTGGGAGATATTTTTAAAAGAGGATAGCGATTTTTACAAAGGCGAAGACTACGATAAGCCTATTAAAAAAATTGTAGCAAAAGCAATCAGAACTCAAATTTTAAAGTTAAAAAAAGATCTTTTAATGCTTAATAGCGAGCGAGAAAATGCTATTTTTCATGAAACAAGAATAGAGTTAAAAAGGCTTAGATATCTATTTGAAAACTTCATCGATCTCTTTGCAATTAGATCTCTTGAAAAGTGCAAAGACAGGGCAAAAGAGATTCAAGAGCTATTTGGCGACTTGCAAGATAGAGATATATGGTTACTTATCTTAGATAATATCGAAAAAGAGCAAGGCATTGACGATCAAGCAATAGCGAAATTAAAAAGTAAAATTTACAAGCAAATTTTTAAGATAAGAGATGAGATTTTAAAAGAAAAGATAAAATTTATTAAAAATTTAAGCAAAGTTTCCAAAAATTTAAAAATTTATTACAGCTAAAGAAAGAGAATGCAAAAACAAGAAAAAATAGTTCAAATGTTTAATGAAATTGCTCCGACTTACGACCTTGCAAACAGAGTTTTGAGCATGGGTGTAGATATTAGGTGGCGTAAGATAGCCTGCAAAATAGTGCTTGAAAAATTCAAAAATCAAAGTATAAACATAGTCGATGTCGCATGCGGCACCGGTGATATGATGGGTTTTTGGAAAAATATGGCAAATAAATTTAATGTGAAAATCAACTCTTTGACAGGCATAGACCCATCAAGTGGTATGCTTGAAGTTGCTAAGCAAAAATTTCCAGAGTTTAAATTCATAGAGGCTCTGGCAACTAATACATCATTAGATGATGCAAGCACAAATGTATTAAGTATAAGTTACGGAATTAGAAATGTGGTCGAAAGAGAGGCTGCGCTAAAAGAATTTAATAGAATATTAAAAGATGGTGGATATATCGTTGTTTTAGAGTTCACAAAAAGAAAAAAATCTGGCTTTTTAACAAAAATAAGAGACTTCTATCTAAGTAAAATTTTGCCTAAAATAGGTGGATTTATATCTAAAAACCAAGAGGCATATGAATATCTGCCAAGCTCTATAGAAAATTTCTTAGATACAGAAAGCTTTGTGGATGAGTTGCGAAAAGCGGGATTTGAAATCGAAGTTTGTAAAAGTTTTTCGATGGATATTTCTACACTTTTTGTAGCCAGGAAATTTAAAAATTGCTAAGCGTAAGCGAACTAAACGAGCAAGCCAAAACACTGCTTGAAACGACATTTTCATACGTTGAGGTAGAAGGAGAAATCTCTAGACTTACCAAACATGCCTCAGGACACTGGTATTTTACGCTAAAAGATGCCAAAGCCTCAATTTCTGCGGTAATTTATAAATTTAACAATGAAAAGCTGAAATTTGATATAAAAGACGGCATGAAAGTTATAATTTATGGCAAAATTTCCCTCTACTCTCCAAGTGGTAGCTATCAGCTTATAGCCACTTCTATTAGACCGAGCGGAGATGGAGAGCTTGAGCTCGCATTCAAGCAGCTTAAAGAGAGGCTTGAAAAAGAAGGGCTTTTTGAAATTTCAAATAAAAAAAGTCTGCCTAAATTTCCTAAAAAAATAGGCATCATAACCTCTAAAACCTCAGCAGCTCTACAAGATATGCTAAAAATTATCAATCAAAGATGGATACTTAGTGAAATTTTCATATTCGACTCATTAACTCAAGGCGAAAACGCCCCAAAGGCTCTTATAAAAGCTCTTAAAAAGGCTGATAGCTACGGACTTGACGTAATAGTCTTGGCTAGAGGAGGCGGAAGCAGAGAGGATCTATGGTGCTTTAACGATGAATGCTTGGCACGTGAAATTTATATATCTAAAACACCTATAATAAGCGCGATAGGACACGAGATAGACTATGTTATCACAGATTTTGTGGCTGATTTTAGAGCACCCACTCCAAGTGCCGCTATGACTTCACTACTTCCGGATATGAATGAATTTATGCAGATGATAGATAGATACTTAGATGCAATTGATATAGCGATTAAAAGAGTGTTTGAGCAAAAAGAAAGCAGTTTAAATATGCTTAAAAACCGTCTATCAAAGCAAATTTTAGAACAAAAAATAGATCATAAATATCAAATTTTAAACAACTTAAATTTAAAACTAAAAAATGCTCTAAATCTAAAAATACTAAAATTTGAGAATCAAATATCGATTCTAAATAAAAGCTTTATGCAACAAGAGAGGTTTTTTGATCAAATTTCATCATTTGTAAGAGTTTTAAAAGATGGTAAAATGACCAATTTAAACGAGTTAAAAAAAGATGATGAGATTATCTTAAGTTCAATTGCAGCGACTAAAAAAGCAAAAATTTTATAATTTCTATCATATCAATTTTAAAGGAAATAAGATGAAATTAGCAGAAGCTCTAATCCTACGCTCCGATCTGCAAAAACGAATCGAACAGCTTCGCATTAGGCTAAACAATAATGCCAAAGTTCAAGAAAACGATACTCCTGCCGAGGAGCCAAAAGAACTCTTAAGGGAGCTTGATGAGAATATAGAGGAGTTAAATTTATTAATTAAGAAGATAAATAAGACAAATTGCGAAGCTCAAATTGAGGGGGTAGCCTTAGTGGATTTGATAGCGGATCGTGACACTTTGGGGTTAAAAGTAAATATACTTAGAAATTTCATCGCAACTGCCAGCCAGAAGATAGATATGTATTCTAATAAAGAGATTAAGATCCTAAGCAGTGTTGATGTGTCAAGCCTACAAAAACAGATCGACAGACTATCAAAAGAAATAAGACAGATAGATACCAGATTGCAGATGGCAAATTGGCAAACAGACTTAGTAGAAAAATAACGAATTTTGGATATAAGTATTAAAAAGTGAGTATAAATTTTTGGCAAAGATAGCGCGGGGAAGCTATGGTAAAGATAGTAATCCTAGCACACTAACAAGTGTAATTTAAACGAGCAATGTTACTACCGTATACTGATTTTAATACAAAGGGTGGGTTTGGGGATAAAATTTTAAATCAAAATATAAAAAACCGATATGGGTGAGAGCTTCTCACCCCAATCAAGAGATAATGGAATTATTTATTACAGTGTTTGCAACTTTTTACAGTTACAAGTACATTTAGCTTTTCAATGAAATTTCCGAGCTTTTTCTCTAAATTTTCTTTATATTCATCAAGCAAAGCATCATTATAGCTCATGTCGCTTACCCCTCCACAACCTTGACAAACAACGTGTATATGAGGATGCTCAAAGATATCGTATTTAGCCTTTTGATTTGGCATATTAACCTCTACTACCAATCCCTCGTCTTTTAGTGTATTTAGGTTTTTATACACGGTAGCTAACGATACAGATGGATTTTCAACCAAAATTTCCTCATATAGCTCATCTATAGTAGGATGCATATGACGATCTAGAATTTTCAAGACGCTGATTCTTTGTGGAGTGGCTTTTAGTCCGCGCTCTTTTAGTAAATTTATATAATTCATATAACTCCCTTTTAATTTTTTCTAACTATACAAAAAAATTATTTAAAAGTTCTTTATACTTATTAATATAAATTATCTTTTAGTATTTTTTCAGAAATACTATGCGGATCTAGCCCTAATCCCTTCTCAACTTCACTTGTATTACCATGCTCTATAAATTTATCTCCATACTCAAAACTAATAACTCTCACATCATATATAGCTTCATCTTGTAAAAATGCGCTTAAAATTTCAGCTACTCCGCCCCTTTTAGCACTATCTGAGAAAACATACCAAACCTTTTTATCCTTGGCTAAATCCAACAAAAGCTCTCTGTCAAGCGGTTTTACGAATACCAAATCCACAAGAGTCGGATTAAATTTATCCCCTAAGGCCTTTTTGACCACATTTGCACGCCCTACTCCATTTCCATATCCTATAAACGCCACTTTTGAATCTGTTTTAGATAAAATTTCACTTTTGCCAAATTTAATCTCTTTTGACTCAAATTCTCCATCGTCCAATAAGAAGTTGCCTCTAGGATACCTAAATGCACAAGCTCCAACATGCCTATAAGCATATTCCATTATAAGTTTAAAATTTTCCGCAGATCTAGGAGCAAAAATAGTCATATTTGGTATGACATGAAGATAGCCTATATCAAAGGCACCCTGATGAGTCTCTCCGTCCTCTCCTACAACTCCGGCTCTATCCATAGCAAAAACAACGTTTAGATTCATAATGCAAGCATCGTGTATCACCTGATCAAAGGCGCGCTGAAGAAAGGTCGAATATATGGCGATAAAAGGCTTAAATCCCTCTTTAGCCATAGCAGCCATAGATGTTACCGCATGCTGCTCCGCTATCGCCACATCCCAAAAACGTTCTGGAAATTTCTCAATAAGTAGATCCATTCCTGTTCCGGTAGGCATTGCCGCAGTTACTCCAACCACATTTTCATATTTTTGGGCAAGTTTTAGCAAATTTTCCGCAAAGAGTGAGGTGGCAGATTTTGGAGCGCTTTTTTTGATACTCTCCCCGCTTTTTAAGTCAAATGGTCCGACTCCGTGCCAGTTAGCATAGTGACCCTCGGCCTTCTCATATCCCTTGCCTTTTAGGGTTTGCGCATGGACGATAACAGGCTTTTTCATCTTCTTTGCCACTTCAAAAGCATCTATTACAGCCCTTATATCATGACCATCTACAGGACCTATATACTCAAGCCCAAGCTCCTCAAAAAACATCCCAGGAGTTATAAGCCTGATACCCTCCTCCATCCTGCGCGCCATATACGCAGCACCGTCTGGCATATAGCTTAGAAATTTCTCAACCCTGCTTTTAAATTTCTGATAAGGTTGTCCTGCCATCATCTGGCTTAAATACTTACTAAGCGCTCCTATAGGCTTACTTATGCTCATCTCGTTATCGTTTAGGATTATCACACAGGGATATTTTCTATCGCCAAGCTCATTTAAAGCCTCATAAGCCATTCCGGCACTCATAGAGCCATCGCCTATTAGCACGACTGGCAAACGATCTTCATTTTTAAGCCTTATAGCCTTTGCGGCACCTACGGCCAAAGATATTGAAGTGGAGCTATGACCTGCTATAAAATAGTCATATTTACTCTCATTTGGCTTAGTATATCCGCTTATACCGCCAAATTTACGCAAACTATCAAAGTTATCCCAGCGATTTGTTAGAAGCTTATGAGCATAGCTTTGATGACTAACATCAAAGATAAACGGGTCTTTTTCTTTGTCAAATACATAGTGCATAGCTACTATAAGCTCAACCGCACCAATATTTGAGCTAAGATGCCCTCCATTTTTACTAACTGTCTCTAAAATTTTGCCTCTTATCTTATTACAAAGCTCCTCAAGCTCTTCTATATTCATAGATTTTAAATTTATATCATTCATATACTATTCGCCAACTATCCTTTTTATCTTTTCAAACCTAGCCTCAATGGTTCCATCAAGATTCCCGGCATCGCTCATAACTATAACACCGCCGACATTTATAGCCTCATCGGCTAAAATTTCTATATTTTCGCTGGTGCCAAAATGCTCTTTTAAAAACTCAAAATCTTTAATATTAACTCTAATTTGCAGCCTTTTAGCCTCATTAAGCTCTTTTATTAAAGATTTTGCAAGCGCATAAGCAACACTTGAAGAATTTGATGAAATCTCTTTTTTTACAATCTCTTTTGCAATATCGATTGCCGTGTTTGAGAGCTCGTTTTCACTTGAGCTTAGAAAATTCTCAAATTTAGCAACTTCGCCATCTAGCTTCGCTACCGAATTTAGATATCTTGACTCAAGAGATTTTAATTCACTCTCAAATTTAGCCTTAGCATCTTCAAAACCCTGCCTAAGACCCTCCTCTTTAGCTCTTATAGTCTCATTTTCTAGACGCTTTGCAAATTCGCTCTCTTGGTTTTCTATCTGCATTTGAAGCTTTATGATATTTCCCGAAAGCTCATCCGTGCGCTTTAAAAGCTCTTCTACGAAATTTGACTCTATTTTTGGATTTTGAGATATTGGTATTTGCGGATTATTTTTTATAGAGTGATCAAAATTTGTAGCAAAATCAGCCATATTTGAATTTTCGCTATTGATATTATTTTTGTCTGCATGCTCATTTTCGTGGCTATCATTCGCCTTTTTTTCTTGACCTAAAACCTTAAATCTATAGCTCTCTACGAAATGGCTTTTAGTCTCTTCGTTGGTTATTACGCTGCTTCTCATTCTATCATCTCTTCTGCTTCACCGACTTGGAATACTCCCTGATCAGCCAAGGCTTGCACCTGCTCTACTATGCGGCGCTGAGCCTCTTCTACGTCTTTTACGCGAACGGCTCCGAGGTATTGCATCTCTTCTTTAAACGCTTCGCTTGCGCGCTGAGACATACTACCCATAAATTTCTCTTTAAGTGCATCTCCAGAACCCTTAAGGGCTATCATAAGATCCTTTTTGTCGACATTTTTAAGAATTTCTCTAATTGCTGTTTGATTAAGTGTATTAATATCTTCAAACGTAAACATAAGCTCTTTAATAGTAGTGGCAAGCTTATCATCGACATCCTCGATATATTCGATAGTGGATTTTGAGGCCTTTTGACCAAGACGGTTAAGCACCTCCGCAACGGCTCTTGGACCGCCAACTTCAACCTTATACGAAGTAAGGCTTTCGAGCTTGCCTTCAAGCACTGTTGATACACGCTTGATCACAGATGGGCTAATATCGCCCAAATTCGCCATTCTAATCACAACCTCGCTTCTAAGCTCGTCCGACAAAAATGAAAGTGTCTCGGCGGCACTAGTCGGATCCATATGAGCTAAAATCAAGGCGATAGTTTGAGGATGCTCTTTCATAATAAAATCGGCAAGCTGTTGAGGTTTAATTTTAGTTAGATATCCAAAACTCTTTGAACTCTCCATGCTTTTTGCAAGCTTGTCAAGAATTTTTTGTGCAGTCTCAGGACCAAAGGTACGATAAAGAATCTCTTTGGCATATTCTAAGCCACCGCTTCTCATATATTGATTTGACTGCATTAGAGCGTAAAATTCCTCCAAAACAGCTGCAGCTACTTGTTTATCAACACTTTTTGCAGTCGCTATATATCTTGAAATTTCAGTGATAACATCAACTTCCATATGCGAAAATAAAAGAGTGGTAGCATCTTCTCCAAGCTGTATAAGCAGTATCGCAACTTTTTCAGGCATCGAGAGATCATCATAAGTCATCTTTTGTTGTTCGGTTAAGCTAGTCGCCATTAAAAGTCCTTACGGTTACTAAAGTCAGAGTCGTTTTTAACCATATCCTGAAGCAATACAGAAACCTCTTCACTTCGCTCCTGTATAATCAGCTTCATCTTCTCAAGTAGCACATCATACCTAAGCTCATCTTCATTAAAATCACTTCCGATTCCAAGCTGCTCTTCAACCTTTTTCTTAGCTGCTTTAAATTTCTCTAAGGCATCCTCACTATCCTCAAGATCTACTATATCATCTTGCATGTCAGGCTCTTCTTCTTTGATATTTTGAAGCATCTTTTCCATAAACGGAACGATGACTTTTTTGTAAAATATAAATAATAAAATTCCGACAAATATATATTTAAATATAGGCATAAAAGGATTTACATAGGTATCAAAAAACGAATTTACTTTATTTGCAGGAGTATCTGTGCCAGGTCTTTGGAATTCAAAGTTACTTACAGTTACTTCATCACCCCTATTTGTATCAAATCCCACCGATTGCTTTATAAGCGCACTAATCTTATCTAACTGCTCGTTTGTAAGAGGAGTATATACGATCTCTTTAGTTAAATTTCCGTTTTCATCTCTTTTATTCTCATATCTACCATCCACTACTACAGCAGCGCTTAAGCGCTTGATAGTAGCGAATTGATCTTTGATACGCATAACTTTTTTTGAAATTTCATAGTTTGTAGTAGATGAGCTCTTAGAATACTGCTCCTCAAGCTTTTTATCATCTATCCCTTCAACCGGACCTATATTGCTAACAGCACCAGGAACCCCTTGGACTTCGCGCTCTTTAGAGCCTTGTCGCTTCTCTTCTACGCTCTGTTCGCTTCTTGCTACAGAATTTGGATCAAAGGTCTCGCTCTCGCTATCTTTTCTGGCAAAATCAAAGTCTATAGTTACCTTGGCTACTACTTTATGAGTGCCTCCAACTATAGGGGAAAGAACGTTTATAATCTTTTGCTCAAGTGCGTTTTCCGACTCTCTTTTATATTTTATCTGCTGATTTATCTGATCGCTATCGTATTCGCCATCCTCTTCGCCAAGAGGAATTCCATCTTGATTTACTATCTTTACATTTTGAGTGCTTAAATTTGCAACCGCAGCCGAAACTAAATTTTTAATACCTGAAATCTGCTTTAAATTTAAGCTATTTCCGGTTTTTAAATTTAATACTATTGAAGCCGAAGGCGGAGTAGTTCTTTCTGTAAATAGAGTCTCTTTTGGTATGGCTATGCGCACCATAGCCTTTTCTATAGGTGCTAGGCTCTCTATTGTCCTAGCAAGCTCACCCTCTAAAGCTCTTTGAAATTTTACCTTTTGTTCAGAGTCGGTAGCTCCGAATTCTTGTTTGTCAAAGATCTCAAAGCCTACTTTATTATCCTTTAAAATACCCAAGGATGCTATCGAAATTCTCTCTTTGTAAACATCTTGATTTGGGACTAAAATAGTGCCTTCATTGTAAATTTTATATTTAACCCCGTCTTTTTCAAGCTGCTGAATAATAAGTGCCGAGTCGCTAGGATTAACACTCTCAAAAAGAACGCTATATCCGTCATAGTTTGTCTGAGAGCTCTTATAAATGCTTAAAAAGACTAAAAATCCAACCACAAGCACGACAGAACTTGCCGCAACTATGCGCTGTCTTATAGAGAGGCTCTGATAAATGTGTCCGATTTGTTGAAATGCGGTTTTAAAATCCATATTTTATTTTATAGCTTTCCTTAATTCATCTAAAACTCTATCGTTTTGCTCTGGCAAACCTATGGTAATTCTAATTGAATTCATACCGTAACTTTTCAAATCACGTAAAATTATACCTTTTTTTAGCAGATTTTTGGCAATCTCGCTTGCATTTTCACGCTCAAAGTTATAAGTTATAAAGTTAGTATAACTATCAATAAACTCTATATTATGCTCTTTTGCAAATTTTTCATATTTTTTCATCTCTTGAAAATTAGCCTCTACGGTCTTATCTACAAATTCCTGATCCTTAAGAGCTTCTATGGCCGCTTTTAGACTAAGGGTAGTTATATTAAAAGGGGCTCTTAGTTTGCCAAGTTCATTTATTATAAATTCATCGGCTATTCCGTATCCTACGCGCATTCCTCCAAGTCCGTAAGCTTTAGAAAAAGTACCAAGAAAAATAGCATTTTTAAATTTAGTTATCAAATCTTTAGGACAAATTTCTTTATTTTTGTCTTTAAATCTCGCAAATTCATTATAAGCGCCATCTATTACAATCATCACATCTTTATCAATCTGCTCTAAAAATTCATACACATCATCTCTATTTAGACACTCTCCTAAAGGGTTATTTGGCAAGCATAAAAAGATCATAGAAATTTCATCTTTTTTATCATTATAAACTTTTAAAAAATCCTCCAGATTATGCCCTTTAGCCTGAGTTCTATAAATTTTTGCTCCGGTATGCTTGGCGTAAATTTCATACATAGCAAAGGTTGCTCCTGCCATCAATACGGCATTTTTCGAATTTGCTTTGGCATGAACCGCAAATTCTATCACCTGATCGCTTCCGGAGCCTATTATTATATTTTTCGTATTCACGTTAAATTTAGCCGACAAGGCTTCTTTTAGCTCATAATAGCTATCATCAGGATAAAGATACATATTTTGCGCACAATTTTTTATCGCCTCAATAACTCTTGGACTTGTTCCAAAAGGATTTTCGTTACTCGCTAGCTTAATTACATCCTTTGGCGCTATGCCAAATTCACGCACAACAAGCTCTATTGGCTTGCCAGCCTCATAATTTATTAAATTTGCCAACTTATCGTTAAATTTCATCTTTGATCTCCTGGTATGTAGCTTCCTAGCCAAACTATCTCGTCTCCAAAACTATTGGCTTTATCTATAGCTCTTTGGACATTTTCATCATCGATATGCCCCTCAAAATCGATATAAAAGACGGTCTTAAATTCACGCTCTTTTATAGGACGACTCTCCAACCTAGTTAGATTTATCCCCTCATCTCTAAATGCCGTAAGCAGATCCGCAAGCCCTCCTGGTCTATGATCTGTCTTTGCTAAGATAGAAGTTTTATTCTTTGTCGAACGCTCGTTTTTAAAATCGCTTAGTATAAAAAATCTCGTTCGATTTGCCATATTATCCTCAATAGTCTCAAACAAGATAGGCACATTATAAAGTTTAGCCGCTATCTTAGAGCAAATTGCCGCAGAGTTTGGATCCTCACTTGCAAATTTAGCAGCCTCTGCAGTGGATTTCGTAGGTATAAACTCAGCATTTAAAAGCAAATGATCGTCTAAAAATTTACGGCACTGATTGTATCCTTGAGGATGCGAATATATCTTTTTAATATCCTTTAAATTTTCGCAAACACTTGCAAAAGAGTGGTGAATATCCATATAAAGCTCTGCAACAACCTTTATATTCTCAAATCTTCCAAGGCAATCTAAAGTCGCTCCCACCGCACCTTCGGTATTGTTTTCTATAGGCACTACTCCGTATTTAGCCTCTTTGTGTTTTAGCTTCGTAAAAACAGCCTCAATGCTGGCAAGCGGTAAATACGCACTCATCGCACCAAATCTACTCTCGGCAGCTTGATGAGTATATGTGCCCTCAGGCCCTAGATAAGCGACTTTTTCTGGCATTTCAAGATTTCTACTTACGGCAAAAATTTCAAGATAAATAGCTTCGATTGCAGATTTATTTAAAATATTTGAGCTTAAGCTCTCAAGACGGTTTAATATCGCCCTCTCGCGCTCAGGACGATATATCGAAGTACCGCTAGTTTGCTTTAACTCGCCTATTTTTTTGACAAAGCTCATTCTCTCATTTAGTTTTTTTAAGATATCGTCGTCTATCTTGTCGATTTCTTCTCGCAAATCATTTATATTCTGCATCTAGTTCCTTTAAAAATAGGCTTACATCTTTGTAAATTTTATCTACAAATTTTGGCTCCACTCCAGCCTTTAAGGCACTATCAACCTTACCGCTTAAAACCAGAGCAGTCCTCATTCCAAGCTCTTTAGCACCTACTAAATCACCCTTTGCATCATCACTTATTATCAAAACATCTTTAAAATTTGCATTAAAGCCTTGCGAATTTAATAACCTTAAAGCAACCCTATAAAACTCCTCGCTTGGCTTGCCAACCACCTTATATTCGCATCCTGTGGCATAGTTTAGCATCTTGGCCATAGCACCTACACCTGGATAGCTCTTGTCATTTTTTTTATATACGCTGGTTTCGCTCATAGCAATTAATTTTGCGCCGCTTTGTAAAATCTCTATCATATTGCTAAATTCATCAAATTTAAAATCATCCCCGCTCGCTACCAAAACAGCTTTGGCTAAATTTGAAAACTCTAGCTCATATCCTAAATTTTGCAATACCTTTTTAAATTTATCAGAGCCAAAGGCGGCTACTTGACAAGCGGGCAAAATATCTTTTAAAACGCAAAAAGGATCTATATACGCCTTATCTTTGATATCAAGTCCTTTGTCTCGCAACTCTTTTAAAAAATCCAAACTACTAAATTTTGTATTATTTGTAATCACTACGTATGGAATTTTTTTAAAATTTAAAAAATCTATAAGCTCTTTTGCTCCATTTATAAGGCTTTTATCGCTATCGCTTATCAAGGTTCCTTGAACATCGATAAAGATCAAATCAGATCCTTCTCAAGTGCTATCAGATCTTCAAAACTCTCACGCTTTCTAATTAAAAAATCTTTTCCATCTTTTATACCGATTTCAGCGGCTCTTGGACGAGAGTTATAATTGCTACTCATCGTAAAACCGTATGCACCGGCAGATCTTATAACAATCAAATCATCACTATCGCAAGGTGGTAAATTTATATTCTTAGCCAAAAAATCTCCACTCTCGCATATTGGCCCGACCACATCGCACTCGCTCTTGTTACCTTCTTTGCCAACGATTGAAATTTTATGATACGCCCCGTAAAGGCTTGGGCGAATTAGATCATTCATAGCCCCATCAACCACTACAAAACGCTTTTGTTTATTAAATTTCTCATATAAAACTCTAGTTAGAAAATATCCGCAATTACCCACTATAAATCGTCCTGGCTCGCAGACTATAGTGACATCAAGTCCGCTAAGAGTGCTTAAAATCCCTTGAGCGTAACCATATAAATTTGGCTCTTCCTCGCCATCATATACTATGCCAACTCCGCCTCCGACATCAAAAAATTTAATATCTATCTCTATAGCCTTTAGCTCTCTAAGCAGGTTTGACACCACTCTTGAGGCTTCTATTATCGGGGTTATATCAGTAAGCTGAGAGCCTATATGAAAGTGTATGCCAACAGGATCGAGAAAAGGCGAATTTTTAGCATGCAGATACATTTTTTTTGCAGTTGTTATATCTACGCCGAATTTATTCTCATTTAGTCCGGTCGATATATAAGGATGGGTCTTGGCGTCTATATCAGGATTTACTCTAATACTTATACGAGCTATTTTGCCAAGATCTTGAGCAATTTTTTCCAGCCGATACATCTCGGCCTCACTCTCTAAATTTATCATCAAAATTTCATTCTCGAGTGCAAATTTTAGCTCGTCATCTCTTTTGCCAACTCCGCTTAAGATGATTTGATATCTTTTTGCTCCGGCAGTTAGGGCACGTCTTACTTCTCCTATGCTTACACAGTCAAACCCCGCTCCAAGTGAGGCTAAAAGTTTCAAAATGCTTAAATTTGAATTTGCTTTTACAGCATAACAAACCAAAGATTTTCTTGCATGAAATGCTTTTTTTAGAGTTTCATAGCGTGAAGCTATATGACTGAAGTCATATATATAAAGAGGAGTCCCATAAACTTGAGCCAAATTTTCAAAATTCATCGATCTAACCTTAATAAAAATAGGTAGATTTTACTGGAATTTTGCCTAAAACTCTCTTAACGGTTACGAAAATAAAGATATAGGGCAAAGCCTGATAGACAAAATAGCGGCAAGATAACTCCAATTTCTGGCAAAACTACAGAGTTATGGGCAAATTTCATCAGCACAAAAAGAGTTCCCCAGCTACAAAGCGTAATTATAATAAATATAAAACTTGTAAGTGCTAAATTAAAAAAACGTCCTGTAACGGGCAAAAAATAATATATAATAAGCACCATAACGGGAGCAAAAAACGGCGAAAATAGTAGGCTATAAAGGGTTGTTTTAGCAGAATTTAGCCCAACCCCCTCTTTCTCAAAAGCAGTAATAAAATCAAATGCGTCCGGAATCGATAGCGATGAATTTGATTGATATGCGCTCTCTATCGTCTTTGGCTTAAAACCCTCAAGCGCGATAAGATTTTCATAGTGTTTGATATCAAGGCCGTCTTTACCAAGTTCTATAACCTTAGGCATGGTTGTGACATTCGCATCTTTTAAAGTCCATTTATTCTCATCAAATTTCGCTTCGCTACCAAAAGTAGCGCTTAATAACTTACCGTCCGCTATATCAAAAATTCTTACGTCGCGCATGTTTGCACTCACAGGATTTAGTTCGTCTATATATACAAATTTGCCTCCGAATTTTAAAAAAATATCAGAGCTAATGCCTGAAATTTGTGCTGTTTTAATCAAATTTCTTTGAAATTCATAAGAGTATGCAAACGGAGTAAAATTAAGCCCTATATAGACCAAAGTTATAAAAATAGAGATAAAAAAAGGCGGTTTAATAAGAGCGTTTTTACTTACTCCAAGAGCGTAAAAACTAACAAGCTCATTACTTCTAATCATGTTAAATTTGGTAACAATCAAGGCAAAAATTAAAGAAAGTGGCAATACATAACCAATCGCGGTAAGCGAAGTAAGCGTAAAATATAGCAACTTTAGGTTTGCGCTTGAGGGCATATCTTTTAAATTTGTCAAAATATCAATGCCGGTATAAAACAAAACTAATGAAAAAAATATAATCAAAAATGATTTAAAATAGCTCCAGCCGATATATTTTGCATACAAATTCACGTGCATATACCTTTTTTGCTAGAATATTTTTGCGA
Source organism: Campylobacter sp. RM16187 (assembly GCF_025319965.1). Lineage (NCBI taxonomy): Bacteria > Pseudomonadati > Campylobacterota > Epsilonproteobacteria > Campylobacterales > Campylobacteraceae > Campylobacter > Campylobacter sp. RM16187. The sequence continues at coordinate 240,456 of NZ_CP012549.1, read as the reverse complement.
AATAGTATTAATATCGCTTTTAATAAGCTCTATTACAGCCTCTTTTGTATAATTTAGAACTTTATTAAGACACTCACTCTCATCTTGGCTAAAATTACCCAAAACATGCCCGGTCACACTTGAATTTTGAGCTCTTCCTATACCCACTCTAACTCGTTCATAATCGCTTTCTATTAAGGAATCGATGGATTTTATACCGTTATGGCCGCCACTGCTGCCACCTATCTTAAACTTAACAACTCCAAGTTTTAGATCTAAATCATCATGAATTACAATTATGCGTTCAGGCTTGTAAAAGTCTTTTACCGCTTTTACGCTATTTCCGGATAAGTTCATAAAAGTTTGAGGTTTTAAGAGAAGCAAATTTGAAAATTTAAAAAGTTCGCCTTGAAATTTTGAAGAGGTTACATCTGTAAATTTTTCATTTTTAAGTAGGTCTATAAGCATAAACCCGATATTGTGTCTTGTTTTTTCATATTGTGAGCCGGGATTTCCCAGCCCAACTATAAGGATCAAAGCCTTGCCTTAATTATTTGGCTTTGACAACTCCAACTACGGCAACATGGCCTGCATCAACCATTGTAACACCTGCTGGAACTGAAATATCTCTTACCAAGATAGTATCTTCGACATCAAGTTTGCTTACGTCAATATTAAATGCGTTTGGTAAATTCTCAGCTGTGCATTTTACTGCAAGTCTCTTTTTAGATTGAACCAAAACACCTTTATTTTTAAGACCGATTGGAGTTCCAAAAGGCTTAACAGGGATCATATATTTTGAGATAACTCCAGGAAGAGCCACTTTTAGATCAACATGCTTAAGCGCATTTGTGATAGGATCTTTTTGATACTCAACTATAACGACTTTTAAGGTCTTGTCGCCAACTTTTACATCAAACGCAAGGTTCTCTTTTTTGCGAGCCTCTTTGATAAATTCATTTACCTTAAATGCCGCTTCGATATTCTCTAATCCCTTGCCGTAAATGTTCGCGATTAGATAACCATCTCTTCTCAAAGCTTTAGCAGCTTTTTTGCCGATACTCTCTCTAACGATACCTTCTAACATCGTATTCCTTTCATGAAAAATAAGTGCTGATAATACCAAAATATTTATAAATTTATACTTTAAATAGTTGCTAATAGTAAAAGTATATAGTTTATATCTCTTTAAGAGCTATTATGCCCTCTTCTTTGCTATCATTATCTCTATTTTCCGCCAATCTCGCCTTCTCTTTAGCAAGATCTGCGTTTTTAATTCTTAGCTCAAGATCATTTCTTCTACTTGATTTCTCTAAAGCCTCCTGCTTATCTATTATGCCTTCTTTATAAAGCTCAAGAAGATGTTGCTCGAAAGTCTGCATACCATAAGTATTCTTACTCTGCTCTATAGCATCGTAAATTTCATCCTCTCTGCCATCTAATATCATATCTTTAATTCTGGTGTTTTTTACAAGCACTTCAACTGCTACACGCCTTTTGTCATCCATCGTCCTAACAAATCTTTGACATATAATGGCTTCTACAACCGAAGAAAATGTCATCTTGATACGATTTTGTTCCTCTTTTGGAAACATATTTATAACACGACCAACAGTCTCTTTCGCATCAAGAGTATGCAAGGTAGCCAAAACAAGGTGTCCTGTTTCAGCAGCAGCCATAGCTGTTCTAATGGTCTCCAAGTCTCTCATCTCTCCAACAAGTATTACATCGGGGTCTTCACGAAGAGCTGCACGCAAGGCATCTGAAAAGTTATGCACATCTTGACCTATACCCCTTTGATTTATAATACTCTTTTCTTCCGAAAAGATAAATTCGATAGGATCTTCAATGGTAACAATATGTCTATTTTTATTTTTATTAATATAGTTAATCATACTAGCTAGAGTGGTTGTCTTGCCGCTTCCGGTAGGACCTGTCACAAGTATAAATCCGCGGTTTACAGTATTACAAAGCTTTTCAAGAACAGGTGGCAAAAATAGATCTTGCATATTTGGGATTTTGGTTGGTATTGTTCTAAACACCATAGAAACACCATCTATTTGAAAAAAGGCATTAGCACGAAAACGATAATCTTCATTTAATTTATACGTAAAATCTACACTTTTTTTAGCAACTAGATTATCAAAATTTGTTCTTAGAATCTCTTTAGTAAGAGCTAGCGTGTCATCATAGCTCAACACTTCATCGCTCATCTTGTAAATTTCACCGTTATATCTAGCTCTCACGGCTCCATTTGCTTTAATATGTAGGTCGCTTCCACCTTTTGAAACAAGCTCTGTAAGATAAGCATCAAGCTTATCTCTTTGCAAGCGCCCAGGATCTAAAATTTCTTCATTTTGTAAACTTTCCATATTAAGTTCCAAATTTTATTCTTGCTTTAACGCCTTCATTATATCGTCATAAGCCTGCAAAAACTGTTTAAGACCATCGCTTAAAAGCTCTTTATATACCCTATTCATATCTATGCCGGCCCTAGAGACAACCTCAAAAAACTTCTCTATACTATCCTCGCTAACCGCCTCTTTAGGCTCGCTCTTTTGCTCTATAAAAGCCTTAATGGTATCAAGCGGAGCTGTATTTATAGAGTTTTCATACATCAGCTCTCTTATATAATAATCTTTTCTTAAATCATCCCCTTTTACTCCTGTGCTTGCAAAAAGCGCTCTAACATTATCTAACTTTCTATTTTGTATGATTATATAAATTTTAGTAGCATTCATTATGCCTATCTGCCCAGTAGGAAGAGATTTTTCTCGCATCACTCCATCAAGAAGCCTATCAAATCTGCTTACAAATATACTTATTACGCCCTTTGGTGTTTTTGTATTCGGGAATTTTTTCTGATACTCTTTAGCACCACTTTCAAAAGCATCAAGACATTTAATAGCCTGCTCTGGAGAAAATATCAAAGTAGCATTTACGGGAATTCCTCTAGCCATCAAAGCGCTCATAGCATCAAACCCTGCATTGGTAGCCGGAATTTTGATCATAACATTTGGCATCATAACCGTATTAAATAGCCTAATACCCTCTTCTATAGTGCCTTGCGTATCGTTGCATAAGTTTGGATCTACTTCGATACTAACGAATCCATCATCGTCATTGGCATAGTTTTGAATAAGCCTATCTGCAGCAATTTTAATATCCTGCACGGCTAAAATTTCATAAATTTGCTTCTCATGTCTTCTTTCGTTCTCTTTAATCGTAATCTTGTAAGCAGGAGAGGTCAAAAAGGCTGATTTAAATATAGCGGGATTTGAAGTTGCTCCATTTATAGTATTGGAATTTATAAGTTTTACAAATTCATTATCTAAAAAATCTCGCTCTATAAAATCACACCAAAGTGAAAATTTAACATCATTATTAAACATATTCTCTCCCTATACTAGTTTTATAATCTCTCTTAGATCTTTTGTATCCACGCAATGAGTGGCTTTGGCTCTTAAAATCTCTTTTGCACAAAAGGCTATTTTTATATTCGAGTGCTCAAACATCGATAGATCGTTAGCTCCATCTCCCACGCTCATAGTTTCTTCCTTGCTAATACCAAGCAGGCTTTGCAGGCTTTGCATCATAATTCCTTTGGAAAAGCCAAACATCATCTCGCCACCAACAAGCCCGGTAAGCCTACAGTCTTTATGGTGTAAAATATTGGCAAAAGATGCGTCAAATTTAAGCTTCTTTTGCGCCCTATCCGTGCCGGAATGAAATCCGCCACTAAAAACTACAACCTTTATACCTTTACTTTTTAAATGATTTATAAGATCAAAAGCACCGTTCATAAGCGGTAAATTTTCACAAATTTCATCAACAATAGAAAGCTCAAGACCCTTTAAATAAGCAACTCTTTTAGTAAGACTCTCGAAAAAATCAAGCTCTCCAGCCATTGCCATCCTAGTTATCCTGCTTACCTCATCTCCTACTTTACAAGCCTGGGCCAAAAAATCTATAGTCTCTCCATCCATAAGCGTGGAGTCAAAATCAAATACACAAAGCTTTATCAATTTATAACCTTTTAAAAATCACGCTTTAAAAGAGCTTCGACTTTTAAAATCGTAAGTATATTTTGATCTCTTTTGCCTATGCCGTATATCATACCCTTGTCTTTAATCAAAGTCTCAGGCGGCGGATCTATCCTATTTCTTTTTATCCTAATGGCTTCCGTTAGCCTGTCTATGACAAAGCCTGCCACATTTTCCTCATCTTTCATTACTATGTACCTAGTGCTTGGGCCAGGCTTAACCGAGCCAAGAGCAAATTTCTTTCTTAAATCTATAAGAGGGATAACGCTTCCTCTTAGATTAAATACGCCTAGGACATAATCTGGAACGCTTGGCACACGAGTATACTCAATAGGCTTAATAATCTCTTTTATATTTAAAATAGGTATAGCATACTCCTCTTCGCCTACGATAAACCCGACAAGCTGGATTACTTCGTCTCTATCCTTCTCGCTTGGATCAGCCATCTGTTTTTTTTGTCTTTTTAGAACCTGATTTAATTTGTCATTCATGTTCTATCCTATCAATTTAATATTTTTTCTAACTACGTTTTCAAGGTATTCTGACGAATACGGCTTGGTTATGTATTCAGTCATTCCCACCTCAACACCTCTTAGTCTATCAGTCTTTGAAGTCCTGGAAGTAACAGCAATTAGAGGTAAATTTCTATATTTTGAATACTTACGAATTTCTGCTGCCAATGTATATCCATCCATTCTAGGCATCTCAATATCTATTAAAATTGCATCAAGTGCATGCTCGCCTGATTTCACGATAGTAAGAGCCTCTACTCCATTAGTAGCTTCCAGAACAGTTACTCCAAGCGGTTCAAGGGATTTTTGCATGATAGTTCTATCCATTTTAGAGTCATCTACAATCAAGACCTTATAATCGCTTGGCTTTTCTTTAACCGCCTTTGATGATTCCATACTGGCTTTTATATCCACTTTGATATCTTTTGCCATCTCCATCATAGTTCCCACATCTACTATTAGAGTTACTCTTCCGTCGCCTCTTATCGTGGCGCCTGCTATTCCAGGGATATTTTGTAAATATTCTCCCATGGATTTTATAACAACCTCTTCTTGTCCTACAAGACTATCTACTATAATTCCAAGTTTTGTTTCGGCTACGCCTATTATGACAACATAAGTCTGATCTCCGTTGTCAAATACCTGCTTGACACCGAAAATATCTGAAAGTTTTACAAGAGACAAAACCTCGTCTCTAAGTCTAAGCACATTTTTTCCATCTATTGTATATATATCATCTACAGGCACTCGCACAGTCTCAAGAACACTTGCAAGCGGAATAGCGTAAAATTCTTCCTGAACTCCTACTAAAAGAGATTGCATAATAGCTAGAGTAAGAGGGATCTTAAGCTTCATTACTGTGCCTTTTCCAAGCTCACTCTCTATATCTATAATTCCGTTTAATTTTTCTATATTTGTCTTAACGACATCCATTCCCACGCCACGTCCGCTTACGTTAGTAACTTTTGCCGCCGTTGAAAATCCGGGCTTAAATATAAGTCCGAAAGCCTCTTTGTTACTCATTGTATCTGCTTCTCGCTCGGTAATAATTCCTTTTTCTACGGAGCGAGCTTTTAGCATATCGGCATCAAGACCTTTACCGTCATCAGCTATCTCTATTACGATATGATTTCCTTCATTATAGGCTTTTAGCTCGATGGTTCCTTTTTCGCTTTTGCCTGCAGCAATTCTGGTTGCTGCATTTTCTATGCCGTGATCGCAAGAATTTCTAATCATATGAACAAGAGGATCGCCGATCTGTTCTACTATAGATTTATCAAGCTCTGTTTCTTCTCCTGTTATTTCAAGATCTATCTGCTTATTAAGCTCTCTACTTAAATCTCTAATCATTCTAGGAAATTTATTAAATACCTTAGCTACTGGAAGCATTCTGGTTTTCATAACTGCAAGCTGGATATCTGTAGTAACCAAGCTTAAACCGGATACTACTTGATTTAGCTCTTCAAGGAATTTTTCACCCTCGTATCTCTCTTCGACATCGTCATAAATTTTTATAAGCCTATTCTTGCCAAGGACTAGCTCGCCTATAAGATTCATAAGATGATCAAGTCTTTTTACCTCTACGCGGATTGTCTGCTCGGCATCAGATCCGCTAGATGCTGCCGGAACCTTCTTATCCTTGTCGGCTTCATTTGCCTTAGGGGCGGGTGCTGGTTTAGGCGCTGCTGGCTCAGGAGCTGGCTTATTGGCAGGAGCAGATGCTGCTGATGCTGCCTTTTGACTACGTCTAGCCTGATCCTCAGCCTTTCTTACCTTTAACAATCTCTCTATTTCGGCCTCAACCTCATCATCTGTTAAATTTGATAAATTTTCATCGCTTATTTCAGGTTCAGGTTCAACCTCTGGCTCTGGCTCCGGTTTTATCTCAGGAACCTTTTGTGTAGGCTTTTGTTCAGCCGCAGGAGCCGCTTCTCCTTCTGAAATAGCTGTAAGTCTTGCACAAATATCAGAAATTTCTATACCCACATCAGTATCGTTACCATTGTCCCTTATGCCGTGCAAAAGCCCTTTCATCATATCTATAGACTCTAAAACTACGTCCATGATATCTGGAGTTATTTTTAACTCATCTTTTCTAGCTTTATTTAAAACGTCTTCCATATGATGAGTAAGCTTAGTCAAGATATCAAAATTTAAAAACGATGATGAGCCCTTAACAGTATGCGCTACACGGAAAATTCTATTTAAAAGCTCCAAATCCTCAGGATTTGACTCAAGCTCGATAAGGTCATGGTCAATCTGCTCAACAAGTTCGAAGGCCTCTACTAAAAAGTCTTCAAGTATCTCTTTCATATCATCCATCTTATACCCCTATTTAGCAGATTTATGTACTTCGATGACACGAAGCACCTCATTATAAAGCAAAGTGGCATCAAATTTAGTTAGGTATGCTGCACCGCCGGCCTCTTTACTTTGAGCCTCACTATACATATTATTTAATGAAGAGTTGAATATTATCGGAATACTAGAGTATCTACTATCATCTTTTAAAGTAGCTGCAAAGCGGTATCCGTCCATCTGAGGCATCTCAATATCGCTTAAAATTACTCTTAAATAATCATGCAACTTATCCCCATACATATCGTATAGATCTTGCATCTTAGCAAGTCCTTCCACTCCGTCTTTTGCCTCAACCACCTTTAAACCCATCTTTTCAAGAGTATCTTTTACAAGTTTTCTTGCGGTAGAGCTATCGTCAAGCACTAAAGCCAGTCCGGTTAAAGCTTTGGTCTTATCTATCTCAACCTCTATCTTAGGGCTATAAATTCCAAGCTCTTCAACTATGCTTTCAAGATCAAGTATCAGTAATACTTCATCGTTTTCTATACGAGTAACGCCTGTGATTTTACCTTTATCCAGAGCGCCTGAATTTGCGGAAAAACTCGTAGCCTCTATATCAGACCAGCTTATACGTCTGATTCTTTTAGCCTCATGAACTATAAAACCTATTAAAATTTCACTAAATTCTGATATTATCACTCGAGGCTTTATAGCTACTCCGGTAGGCTCTTTTATCTGCATCCATTTGGCCAAATTTATAACAGGTATAACAACTCCGCGCAGATCAAAAATTCCCTCTATATATTCAGGAACACCGGGTAATTCGGTCAAATTAGGCATCTTAATGATTTCACGCACTTTAGCGACATTTACTCCGTATATACCCTCATATACTTTGTCTCCCGTCTGCTTAAAGATACGAAAATCAACAAGCTCCATTTCGTTTGAACCGGTTTTTAAAACTTTATCATCAAACATTTTGGCCCCTTGTATTGGCAAACTTAATATTTTTGTCATATTCTACTACAAAATAACTTTGATCGTGTGCAAAACAAGGAATATTTATATACTCGCTATTTTCAAATTTTATAATCTCTCCTTGATGAAAGTGGCCTTCAATTACGAATTTAGCGTCAAAATTTACTAAGTGTCTAGCTATAATCTCTCTAAAATTTAAAATTTTATAGCTTAAATTTTTATCTCTAAGTTTTAAAAAAATCGCCTTTGAAATTTTAAAATTTAAAATTTTATCAATGAAATTAATAGATTTTAAAAATAGCTTTAGTCTCAAAAATCTCAAAGCATATTTATCAATAAAAGGCAAAAATATATCTCCGTGCGCTATCTGAACACTCTCTTGATTTTGAGTTAAGAAATTTACAGGCTGTTTTTCAATAGGATATACATTGATATTTTTTAAAATTTTACCAAGATTAAAGTCGTGATTTCCCTCAAAATAATGAATTTCCATCCCTTCTCCAAGCTCGTTAAGAAGCTTTATATATTCACTCGCAAACTCAAGAGAATAGTCGCAAAAATCGGAGAAAAAATCAAACATATCGCCCATTATAAAAAGTTGCGAAGTCTTTATCTCGCCCTCTTTTAGTGATTTTAAAAATTTTAAAAAATGGCGGCGATTTTCATTTTCGTGAGCATCGGCAATAAAAATCGCTCCGTTTTTTATGATAGTTTGACTCATTTTAAGGCATTACGGTTAAAGTTGGTAAAGCCAAGCTCTCTTCAAATCCACTCATCAAATTCGCATTAGCCAAGGCTTGTGAGCTAGCCCCTCTTAAAAGATTATCGATGGCTGAATTTATAAAAATTTTATCTTCGCTTACATAGGCTGTGATATCGCAAAAGTGCGTTCCTGCAACGTCTTTGATATTAGCAGGCTTATTAATGATACGAATAAATTTCTCATTTTTATAAAATTTACGCAAAATTTCCAAAGGCTCTATCTGACTATTTAGCTTAGCATAGACGCTTACTAGCATTCCACGGGTTATAGGAAGCAAATGAGGTACAAATAGAGTTGGGATTTGAGTGCTAGCAAGAAGCGAAATTTGCTCTTTTATCTCATCGCTATGGCGGTGTTTTATAGGATTATAAGCGTTTGCGTTTTCATTCACGCTTACAAAATGAGTTGTTGTGCTTGCTTTTTTGCCGGCACCGCTGACACCGCTTTTTGCATCGATTATAACGCCAAAATCTCTATCGATATGTGGCAAAAACGCAGCTATAGCTAAAATAGAAGCGGTAGGATAGCAACCCGGATTTGCTATTAAATTTGCAGATCTTATCTTGTCCCTATTTAGCTCTACCAGTCCATAAACGGCATTTTCTAAATTTTTTGGATCCAGATGCTCGCAGTAATTTTTCTCATAAAGGGCTTGGCTTAGCCTATAATCAGCAGAAAAATCCACAACTTTTACACCTAAGCTTAAAAGCTCTTTGGCATACTTCATCGCCTCTTGATGAGGAAGGGCCAAAAATACAAGTTCACACTTTTTAGCAGCTTCTTTAGCGTCCGCTACTTTTACGTCAAACTCGAAAATACTATTTAAAGACGGAAAAATCTCTTCTACTCTACTCTCGGCACTTGCAGCTAGGTAGTTAATCTTAAATTTAGGATGATTTAAAAGTAGTTTTATTAGCTCAAATCCGGTATATCCGCTAACCCCTATTATTCCTACGTTCATTGTCTAGTCTCCAAATTTAATAGGCCTATAATCTACCGAAACTATCTCCACGTCGCTTCTACCGTTTGGTAAATTTAAAGTCACTTCATCGCCCTCGAATTTACCTATTAGCTGCTTGGCAAGAGGCGAATTTATCGATATTAGACCGCGTTCTAAATTACTTTCAGGAGTGCCGACTAGGGTATATGTTCTTTCCATCTCGGTTTCAACGTCCATAATTACAACCGTAGAGCCGAATTTAACCTTTTCGTGCTCATATTCGGTCGGATCGATAACTTTTGCACGGCTTACTATATCGCTAAGCTCGGCTATTCTACTCTCGATAAAGGCCTGCTTCTCACGTGCCGCATGATACTCGGCATTCTCCTTAAGATCGCCGTGACTCCTTGCTATATCGATCTCCTCGACTATCTTAGGACGCTCTACGCTCTTTAAATTTTTAAGTTCATTAGTTATCTTTTCATACCCAAAAACCGTCATCAATTCAGTCATTTTAATCCTTTTTTATTATATTGGCTACATTTTCAGCAGAGCCGTACTTCAAATAATTGCGCAGCTTTACACAACCTTCTATAAATTTATTTTTATCACAACTTTCATATGCTTTTAATAAATTTTCAGCCGTTACCTCATCTTGCAAGAGCTCAATATGAAGATTGCCTTCTCCCATAAAATCAAGCATTATATTAGCAAGCCCTACAAATTTCAGCTTCACAAGTATCCTGGCTATAAACATATCAATAGCCTTAGCCTTATAGGCTAAAACAAACGGAGTCGCAATCAGTGCCGCCTGAAGAGTGGCGGTTCCCGAGCAGATAAACGCAAATTCACTTTGCAAAAGGGCTCTTGGAGCGTTATTTACAACCTCAAATTCACTTATATCTCCGTAAATTTCCAGCTCATTCATCAAATGAGAAGGAACTACCAGCTGCTTTACTCCATCTATCTTTTTTGCAACTTCTCTAAAAATCGGCATCAGACGAGCTATCTCGGCCTTTCTAGAGCCCGGCATAAAAGCAAATTTTTTACTGTCTATAAGAGTATTTTTACGCACTCTAAGCTCATCAAGCAATGGATGTCCGACATAAATGCAGCGATTATAAAATTTGGCATCAAACGGCAAAATCGAAGCCAAGTTATCGCAATACTTTTCAATTTTTGCTACTCTTTTTGGCTTCCAAGCCCAAACCTGCGGCAATATATAATAAGTAACAGGAGCCTTAACTCCTGCCTCTTTTATCGCTTTTGCAAGAGGAAGATTAAATGCAGGAGAATCTATTAGCAAGATATGATCGGCCTCTTTTGCTAGCTTTACCATCTCTTTTATAGCACGTTTGGCTTTAAAATAAAGTGGCAATACCTCTATAAATCCCATTGCGGAAAATTCAGAACTCCTCATATAAGGCTTACCGAATTTCTCGTCAAAAATCCCTAAAATTTCATATTTAGGCAAAAATTCTAAAACCTCACCCAAATGCAAATTTGCAGAAGGCTCAAGGCATGAAACTAATAGTTTTTTACTCATTTTTATCCAAATTTTTTAGCTTCATTATAGCCGATTTAGGCTGAAAGTTAGGATTATTAAAAGATACAAGCCTTAAAACCAAATTTGTAAAAAAGGATATAATTAGCTCAATAAAATTTCAAAGGAAAATTTTGAGAGAGATTCTTATCACAAATGACGACGGATTTGAGGCAAAAGGGCTTCACGAACTAGCCAGAGCTTTAAGGGAGATACCAAACACAAATGTAACTATAGTGGCTCCAAGCTCTGAAAAATCAGCTTGCGCACACTCTTTGACACTTACAAAACCGCTTAGATTTATAAAAATAGATGATAATTTTTTCAAGCTTGACGACGCTACTCCAAGCGATTGCGTATACTTAGCGCTTCATGCCTTATATCACAAAAAGCCTGACCTGGTAATATCTGGCATAAATCACGGTGCAAATTTGGGCGAGGATATAACCTATTCCGGAACATGCGGAGCAGCTATGGAGGGGGTTTTGCAAGGGATTAAGAGTATAGCCTTTTCGCAATTTTACAAAAACGACAGCATCGATATGCTTGGCTTTTCTTTGGCGCGAGAAATAGTTAAATTTATCGTTCCTCGCGTGCTTGACAGGCGAATTTGCTTGCCTGAAAGGCAGTTTTTAAACGTAAATATCCCTGCTGTTACGCAAAAAGATTTTAAAGGCTATCAAGTTGTGCCGGTAGGCAGGCGAAGCTATGCTACTCACGCTACGCTTAACCGCAATCCAAGAGGGATAGAGTATTATTGGCTAGGAGTCGCTGCGCTTGATTATGAACAAGGCGAACCAAGCGATATAAGCGTTGTAAACGAAGGCTATGCAAGCCTAACACCTATAATGCTTGATATGACGGCTCACTCAAGCCTAGAAATTTTAAAAAAGAGCATAAAATGAGCGAGATAATAGATAGATTTACTCGCATAAGATGGCTTTTGGGCGATGAAAAATTCGCAAAACTTCAAAAGGCTAAAATTTTAGTTTGCGGAGTGGGCGGAGTGGGCGGTATCTGCGTAGATGCGCTCGCTCGCTCAGGTGCCCGGCACATCACCATCATAGACAAAGACACATTTGACATAACGAACCAAAATCGCCAAATTTACAGCGAAGCGACAGGAGTGGTGAAAGTAGGTGAATTTGCTAAAATTTATCCTAATATCACGCCTATTTGCGAGCTTATAACGCCTAAATTTATAGAAAATTTTGACTTTAGCGAATTTGATGTCGTAGTAGATGCCATAGACGATATGGCGGCAAAAATCTCTCTTGCTAATGCTGCGTCCAAAAAAATAATAGCCTCTATGGGCGGAGCAAAACGCATAGACGCCTCACAAGTAAAAGTAGCCTCTGTATGGCAAACCTACAATGACCCTCTTGCTAGAAAATATAGAAGCGAGCTTAAAAGATCAGGATTTCAAGGCGACTTTGAAGTGGTATTTTCTACAGAATTACCTCAGTGTAAAGAGCTTGGAAGCTTTATGGGAGTGACGGCTGTATTTGGACTAAATTTAGCAAGTCTTACAGTAAAGAAAATTTTAGCCTAAAATCTTTTGATCTCTACAACCTTGCCGGTATCACTTCTAAGAAAGTAAATTTGTTTGCGCCCGGTGTATATAACATTTCCTTTGATTGTTATATTTGAATCGGGCGAAGGCTTAATGGTGGTTAATTCACCTTTAAAAATAAATTCACCGATCTTTCTGCCTAACTCATCTTGCCACGACAGAGCACAGACTAATAAAATAATGGCGTAAAAAATTCGTATAAATTTTCTAAAAGGTGTATAGAAAATAAGATATCCGAATACAAAAGAGATCGGTAAAATCCAAAGCCAAGGCACACTATCTACAAAAATTATATTAAAATATTCAGATACTTTATAATAGTCAAAATAGCTTGTTTTAAGCCCGACAAAAAGAGTAAAAATAACTGCTAAAACGAATAAAATTCCTATAAAAAAAGCGTTTATAAACTTCATATCGGCTCCTTTATTGATAATTATATTAAATCTAGGCTTTGAATACAAAATTTTAAATATGTAACAAAAAGAAACTCAATTTAATCAAAAACTTAACCTTAAATCTATTTAATTTTTAAAAAATTAATTTTAAACTATAATAGACCGCAAATAAATTTTTAAAATTTATAATTTACTATCAAGGAGTATATATGAAAGATTGCATTCAAGCAAATTCTTTTAGGCAGACAAGTAAAAGATATATATATATATATATCAGCGGCAGTAGCCTTATGGCTTCCAACAACGACAATAGCTAGCGACCTCACTCCCCCTATCCTTAAAAGTAACAAAATCGCAGACTATTTCAATGAAGATACGGGAACGTACTATCCATATAGAATAGGAACAAAAAATCCTCTAGTTATCAATGACAAAACAGACGCCAAAATAGACGGTTTCATATTCGGCGCATATAAAGAAAGCGAAGATGTAGGCGGTGTAAAAATAGACGTGGACGGCTATAACAACACAAACCCTATAAACATCATAGGCTCCGGATCCAATAGCGGTTTGGCAAGCAATAATACAATAAACATCAAAAACAAAACTAATATTTCTAAAGGATACGTTGTAGGCGGAGTATCATACGACAAAGACTCTACTAAAAATACGGTTACGGTAGAAAACTCGGTAATAGATAGCGCAGAAGGCGGAGCTAGTATCAAAGGAAAATCTGAATACAATAAACTAACCATCAAAAATTCTACGGTAGGAAGAGAGTCTGCCGGCAAAGACGAAGATACGGGATATACATCAGGGGGTTCTTCTGAAGCTTTTTCTGCTCACAATACTTTGATAGTAGAGAACTCAAATATGTACGGCGAAGTAAATGGCGGAGATGGGGATGAAAGAGCGAATTTCAACACCGTAATCGTTAGAAAGTCAAAAGTTTATAACAAAAATATTGAAGGCGGGGATTCGTGGAAAGGTAAAGAGGCTAAAGGGAACAAAGCGGAGGTGCTTGACTCTAGCGTAAGAAATATATATGGAGGAAAGTCTGACAACGGTTTGGTAGAGGAAAATACCGTAAATGTGGTAAATTCTAAAGGAAACAATATATTTGGCGGCTACTCCGATAAAAATTCGGCTAGTAAAAACGTAGTAAGCGTAAAAGACTCAAAATTTAATTCCATATACGGAGGCGCAAGCGGAAGTGGCAAAAATATAAACAATATAGTAAATTTATATGGGGATATAGAGGTTGCTAACTCTATACAAGGCGGACTTACGCATATAGACCAACACAACAAGATTAAAGCCGAATATACGACACTTGGCAATACTTTAAATATCCACTCTAAAAACGTAAAAACAGGATTTTTAAGCAACTTTGAAAAATATAATTTCTACCTTCCAAGCGATACGAAAAACGGCGATACGATAGTAACCATAACGGGAAAATACGATACTAATCTTATAGATACAAAAATAGGAGTAACCATAGAAGGCGACTCTCCTGTACTAAAAGCTAACGATAAAGTAAATCTGATAAAAAGTGAAGGTGAAGGTAAAATAATCACCGATGAAAAGATAAAAGTAGAGGCTATTAAGGGTGTAACTACAATTTATGATTTTAGCGTTAAAAAAGAGGGAGATAAAACTCTGGTAGCTACTTTAAATTCACTTCCTGCGCCTAAACCCGAGCCAAAGCCTGAACCGCAACCACAACCTGAACAGCCTAAACCTGAGCCTAAACCAGAACCAAAGCCTCAGGGTAAGATAAATCAACAAGCCTACTCTTTACTAAGCGGTTCAGTAGCGTCTATGACTCTAAACAATAGACTAAATGATGGTATAAACGGAGCTATGATAGATATAAAACGAAGATTAGATAGCAAGTTGGTGGCGCATGCTGCAAATATACAAACCGACTCTATAAAACCTACATATTACGATGCGGATCTTGGACTAATTAGTTTTGCTAATATAAGTGGATTTAGTTCAAACTACGACAATGGAAATGTAGATGCCGATGGGTTTAACGCTATTGCAGGGCTTGCTAAGAGTTATGACAACTCTCTTTTAGGAGCGTTCCTAGAATACGGATATGCTAAATTTGACGGCGACATCAACGCAGCCAAATCAGACGGCAACACAAAGGCTATAGGTGTTGGAGCGCTAGTAAAATACAACTTAGACAACAATATATACATAGACGGACATTTAAGAATAGGTAAAAACAAAACCGACTACGACTCTGTGTTTAAAACATTAGGTAAAGTTAACTACAAGACAAGTGCAATGTATTATGGCGTTGGAGTAGGCATAGGATATCTTGCAAATATAGGAGCGATAGATTTTGACTCTAAGCTAGGATATAGTTTTACACACGTAAAAGACGATGAAGTAGAGATAAACAAAGAAAAAATTAAATTTAATAGCATAAATTCAAATAGAGTAAAATTTGATACTGTTATATCCTATAACAAATTTGAAAAATTTGCTCCTTACATAAATGCTAAACTTGAGTATGAATTTGACGGAGATTCAAAACTACAAACCGTCCAACAACCAAACGGCATTAACCTTAGCCAAAAAGGATTTAGCGGCGGTGCCGGTTTAGGTGTTAAATTTACTCCTAGCAAAGCAAGCGTAATCAATATAGAGGCAAATCAAATCGTAGGCAAGCGCGATGAAACAAGTGCAAAACTAGGATTTGCGATCAGATTTTAGATGATAAATTTCAAGGGAAATAATTCCCTTGAAATTTTATTTATATATCACACATAGCCCTGATCTATCATCGCGTCAGCCACTTTTCTAAAGCCCGCTATGTTTGAGCCAAGCACAAGGTTGCCCTCATCGCCAAACTCCTTGCTCGTCTCGTAAGAGAGTTCAAAAATATGATTCATAATACTATGAAGCATCCTATCTACTTTCTCGAAACTCCAAGATGTCATACCGGCATTTTGCATCATCTCTATTCCGCTAGTGCCGACTCCTCCGGCATTTGCAGCTTTTGCAGGAGCGAAATAAAAATCTTTTTGAGCTAGCATAAAATTTATCGCATCAAGAGTGCTTGGCATATTTGCACCTTCGGTAACAAAGCGACAACCGTTTGCATAAAGCACTTTTATATCGGCTAAATGAATCTCGTTTTGAGTGGCGCAAGGAAAAGCTCCGTCACAAGGCACATCCCAGACTCCATTTCTGCCCTCTTTATATTCGCTCACGCTTACATATTTTGCATTTGGTCTAAATTTCACATATTCGCTAAGTCTTTCACGCCTAACCTCTTTTATCTCCTTTAGTAAAGATACATCTATACCTTCGCTATCATATACGTAACCACTTGAATCAGAAGCCGTAATAGGCAATGCCCCCACCTGATAAAGCTTTTCTATAGTATATATGGCGACATTTCCGCTTCCGCTTACAGAGCATCTTTTGCCCTCAAGATCAAGCCCGGCTTTTTGCAGCATATTTTGAGTGAAATACACTACCCCATATCCTGTAGCTTCCGTTCTAGCAAGGCTTCCGCCCCAATTTAAGCCTTTGCCTGTTAAAATCCCATCAAATCTACCAGTTAGTTTTTTATACTGTCCAAACATATACCCAATCTCTCTAGCACCCACACCTATATCTCCTGCGGGCACATCTACGGTATTGCCTATATGACGGTATAGTTCGTTTATAAAAGCTTGGCAAAAACGCATTATCTCATTATCGCTTTTACCCTTTGGATCAAAACTGCTTCCGCCTTTTGCGCCACCCATTCTAACGCCTGTAAGAGAGTTTTTAAAAATTTGCTCAAATCCTAAAAATTTCAACACACCAAGATCAACACTAGGATGAAATCTAAGCCCACCCTTATATGGACCAACAGCTGAGTTAAACTGGATACGATAACCGTTATAGACCTGAGGCTTTCCGTTGTTATCGGTATATGTTACCCTAAAAATAACCGTTCTTTCAGGGATTACTATGCGCTCTAATATGGCATGTTTTTGGTACTTGCTCTCTTTTTTTATCAAAGGCTCTAGGCTATAAAGCACTTCAGTAGCGGCTTGGACGAATACTGCCTGACCTGGGTTTGTCCTCTTTATCCACTCCAAAGTCTGGTTGATATACTCACTCATTTTGGATCCTTTTTGGTAGATTTTTATGGTGAAATATTAACACTCTAGTAAAAAATTTTTGTTTAAAGTTATTTTTATATTTTTATTTTAGGCATTTGATGTTACATATTGAAACTAAATTTATCCTGGTTTAATATTAATGTATATTCTATAAATGTTTTAAATGTAAAATTTAAAAGATAAAGATTGAAATTTCAAGAAAATATTATAATAAAAAGACTTATCTAAGCTTTTTTATTCTTTTATTTGAAATTTTATATATCCTTGAGCTTGCGCTCTCTTTAAACTCGATATCCACTATATTATCCGCTACACTTTTTGCCCAAATTTCATCAAATTTCTCTCCGCTTAAATTTGCACTAGTTGAGTAAAGCCAGCCGTGAATATCAAGAAATTTAGCATGCTCGCACTCTTTAACAACTCGCACGGCCTTTAAATTTGGATATAAAAATGTAGTTTTTCTTGCTCGGCGAACTAAATTTTTAAATTTATCTGGAACTCGCACGAGTGTTTTTAGCTCGCTAAATTTTGATGTAGTGATAAGGCAAGGCTTATCTTCGTCTCGCCCTTTAATTCGGTTTAGTTCACGATAATCTTTGCTTAAAAATCCAGCTGTAGTATCGGTTTGGGCAAGATATATCATCTCGCCTTCTCCTTTTTAGAAAGTATTAAAATACAAGATATTATAAATACAAACCCGATAAAATCTAATAAAACAAACTCGGTCTTAAGCCAAAAATATCCAAAAATAGCGGCACTAACAGGCTCTATGCAAGCTATCATGCTAGCCTTGCTTGCACCTATTGTCTTAACACCTACCATATAAAAACTAAAGGCAAAAATAGTGCCTAAGGTGATGACAGACAAAAAAGCTAAAAAGCCATCAGTATCGCTTACGCCATCTAAGCTCCAAGGTTTGGTTATGAGTGCCAAAGCAGCTCCAGCTATCACCATACCCCAACCCAGATTTAAAGCAACTGGATATTTTTTATTAAGTCTTGTCGGCACAAGGCTATATATGACAATGCCTGTTGCGCTTATTAGCGCATAAACTAAAGCTTTTCCTCCGATAGCAAGAGTATTAAAATCTCCATGAGTTGCTAATAAAAAGACACCTAAAATAGCAAGTATTAAAGCAATTAGTTCATTTTGCTTTGGAAATCTTCTATCCATTAAACATACAACGGCTAATATCATTGCGGGCGCAGAGTATTGTATGACCGTTGCAACTGCGGCATTTGATAGCTCTATGGCACAAAAATATGTATATTGCGTCATCAAAAGACCGAAAAAGGCATATATCATAAGCTCTAAAAGCAGCTTAGTATCTCTTATAGGCTTAAAAGCCAGCTTTGGATTTGAGATCATAAAATATACTACCAAAACTGTTCCAGCCAAAAACAGCCTATAAGGAACAAGCCAATCTGGACTTATATTTTTTTGTTCGAATAGATATTGTCCGCAAACCCCACTAAAACCCCATAAAATACCGCCAAAAAGTGTAGAGAGTGTGCCTAAGAATTCGCTTATATTTTTTTGCATAGATCAACCTTGAGATTAAAAAATAAGTATATAAATTTAATCTTAATCATAAATAAAATATTACTTTATTTTAAATACTATTTCTTAAAAATCTAAGCTATATTGTTCAAGTAGTCGAATGTCTGAAAATTTAAGTTTAAAATTGATAAAATTTGCATCTAACTCCTGTCTTCTTTTTTGAGAAATTTTTATAAACTCATCCTCTTTTTCTATGCCTACAAATTTTCGTCCTAATAAATTTGCAGCTATTCCCGTCGTGCTTGAACCGCTAAAAGGATCGCAGATAACGCTATTTTCACTGCTTGCCATCAAAATTATACGCACTAAAAGAGCAAGCGGCTTTTGCGTCGGATGCTTGCCGCAGCTTTTCTCCCAAGGAGCAATAGCAGGAAAGCTCCAAACATCTTTCATCTGTTTATCGCCGTTTAGTTTTTTCATAAGTTCGTAGTTGAATATATGTTTATGCTTTTCACTCTTTCTTGCCCAGATAATCTGCTCTGTGCTGTGAGTGAGGTATCTGCAGCTAAAATTTGGAGGCGGATTTGTCTTTTGCCATGTTATGATATTTAAAATTTTATAATCCAGCTTTTGCAAAGCGCGCCCGATAGAAAAGATATTATGATAGGTTCCGCTTATCATTACACTTCCGTTGTCGGTTAGGGCATTTTTGGCTAGGCTAAGCCAAGAGAGGTTAAATTTATCTATCTCATCTATGCCATAGCTCTTATCCCACTCGCCTTTATTGACGCTTACTATGCGTCCGCTTTGGATACTTAAGCCGTTATTTGATAAAAAATATGGTGGATCGGCAAAGATTAGATCAAATTCTTTTGTAAATTTCGGCAAAATTTCAAAGCAATCGCCTTGAAGAAGAGTGAAGTTGCTTTCTACTTTATCAGCCATGTTTTAGCTCACTAGTAAAAAGATGAAGCGTAGATAGGTTGTAAATCTTCACACTTTTATAAGCTTCTTCAAGCTTATTTTTAGCACTTAACCAGCCTTGTCCATCTGTTATCCAAACGAATTTAAATCTATCATAAAGTGAAATTTTGTGCGAAATTTCTATATAGGATCTGGCTACTTCATTTAGTTTTGAACCGCCCGTATTATAAAAATTTGTCTCTATCAAATATGTTAGCTCACCGGCTTTGACAACAAAATCAAATCTCTTTTGATCGCTTCCTAAATCTAAGCCAAGGCTTAGGTTGCTAACTTCAGTTTGAAAACAAATATTTTCACTATTAAAATATTCTGAAATAATTCGCGCAAAATTGCTTCCACCGCGATTTTTACGAGCATTTGTATCAAGCCCCACTTCTACTCCAAATACATAATCATGTAAATTTTTAATTTTCCCACTTATAAAAACTTTATCAAGTCCTGTTTCACAAAAAAATTCATAGATTTTTTCTGGGTCGTTAAAATATGTCTTAATCTTAGTTAAAACCCTGTTATTATCAATTACATCTGTATTTTTATCACGAACCGCAATAAGCAAATTTAAGACATCAAAGCACTCTTTATCATACTTAAAAAGTCTGTTAATATTTGTTTTCAAATCATTTTTGCCTAGCAAAAAGTTAAGAGTGTGAAGCTTTATCGAAACGATTTGCAAATTTTCATCACACTTTTCAAAATCAGTAAAATAGCTTAAATTTGCGTTAGTTTTCCTAAGTAGCCCTAAAAAATCATCAAAATTCGTGAAATTTTGCCCCATTTTTGCCCTAAATTTCAGATTTCAGCTTAACTTGCTCTTTGATTTCAAACTCAACATCGCAAAAATCATCCGAATTTAAAACTATTTCGCAATTTTCATAAGCTGATTTTGCAATCTTACGTGCAACTTCCTTATTTTCTGCTTTAATAAAAAGCTTTTTTACAAGTGTCTCGGTGATTTGAACTTCAAATTCCAACTTGAACCTTTAAATTTTCTTTTTCATATAGTTTTACTATGCTATCATAATCAACAAAACGCACGCTACTGGCTATACTTTCATATATAGATGCGCTAATTACGCTATTAAATTGAGCACGTCTATTTTTATCGGCTACTATAAACATCTTAGCGTTAAAGTCTTGAAGTTCGTAAAATTTATTAAGAGAATTTTTAAAATCAGTTGAGTGTTCTACTTCAAAAAATGAATGAGGTAGCTTGCGCTCGTTAAACCATATCGCATCGATAGTTTTAGCAAATTTTATGATTTTTGGATAAGAAAATTCATAAATTTTACTAGTCGTAGCTACTTCATGCAGTTTTTTATCGATGAAAAATCTATTCTTATCTTGCGGCGGTATATAAGTATAAAAATTTCTTAAATTGCCTATCTGAGCGATAATGCCTTGAAAATAAGAGTGAGTAAACTCGTTTTCTCGTGCAATCTCTTTTATATTAAGCTTTGATAAAATTTCGCTTTTAAATTCGCTAAGCCCCCAAAGCCCGGGCTGAATTTTAAAAAACTCTTTATTTGTCTGAACTATCCTGCGTATCGTGGCAAACGGAGTTTTAGTCTGCCACGAACTAACATCGGTTAGTCTATAAAGCTGTGAAAACGTAGCCAAATTTCCGTTTTCAACCATAGCCTTTATGACGAAATCTTTTTGCTTCATGCTATTGCTTTTAGCCCAAATACTCCTGAAGTGATTTTACCTCATGTGCTGAACCGTCTTGAACGCTTCTAATCGACTTAGCAGCGGCAAGTGCAGCAGCTATAGTAGTGAAGTAAGGAATTTTAAATCGCAAGATATTTTGGCGAATTTTCTTGCCATCCTCGGCATTTGACTTACTATCGCTTGTATTTACAACTAAAGATATATCGCCATTTTTAAGCCTGTCCTCTATATTTGGACGACCCTCGCTTATCTTATACACAAATTCCGCATCTACATTGCTATCTTTTAAAATTTTATGCGTTCCACCTGTTGCTATAATCTTAAACCCTAATTTTATAAACTCTTTTGCAAGATTAATAGCATATGTCTTGTCATTATCTGCAAGAGTTAAGAAGACGAGTCCGCCTGTAGGTAGCGAGTTGCTGGCTGCAATTTGTGACTTAGCAAAGCTTCTTGCAAAATCACTGCTGATACCCATAACTTCGCCTGTTGATTTCATCTCAGGGCCAAGGATTAAGTCTGCGCCGCTTAGTTTATTAAACGGAAATACCGCTTCTTTAACGCAAACGTGATTTTTAACGCGCGGTTTTAGGATGCCCTCCTCTTCAAAGACGACTCCGTAAGCGTCGTAAAATTTAAGCGCTTCACGCAAATTTCCTTGCCACATAACGCGGGTTGCAACCTTTGCCATAGGAACGCCCGTAGCCTTACTTACAAAAGGCACGGTGCGACTTGCGCGAGGATTTACTTCTATCATATATAGCTCATTTTGATAGATAGCAAACTGGATATTCATAAGTCCCACAACGCCCAAATTTAGTGCTATATCGCGAGTTTGGCTCTCGACTTTTTTTATCATCTCGCTACTTAAACTCATTGGTGGCAGTATGCACGCGCTATCGCCTGAGTGGATGCCCGCCTCCTCGATATGCTGCATAATAGCACCGATATATACATCCTTGCCGTCGCTTATTGCATCGACATCAAGCTCAATAGCATCTTGCAAGAATTTATCAAGCAATACAGGAGAATTGTTGCTTACATTCACAGCTTCGCTCATATACTCTTTTAGTTCAGCCTCACTATGAACTCTTCTCATAGCACGTCCGCCAAGTACATAGCTAGGACGCACAAGCACCGGATAGCCTATGGTATTAGCCTTTCTAATAGCCTCGCTTTCGCTTGTAGCGGTATCGTTAACGGGTTGCTTTACTCCGATTTTATTTATAAATTCGCTAAATTTCTTTCTATCTTCTGCGATATCAATAACGCGAGCAGTAGTTCCGATAATCTTAGCACCGGCTATAGTTAAGCGCTTAGCAAATTTAAGAGGAGTTTGTCCTCCGAAATGCACTATCACTCCATCTGGCTTTTCGCGTTCGATGACTGAGCGTACATGCTCAAAATCAATCGGCTCAAAATAAAGCACATCGCTCGTGTCGTAATCTGTTGATACAGTCTCTGGATTACAGTTATACATTATAGTCTTTACGCCAAGATCGCGAAGAGCGTAGCTTGCATGCACGCAGCAATAATCAAATTCTATGCCTTGACCTATTCGGTTTGGTCCACCGCCTATTATCATCACTTTTTTAGAATCATCGGCTAATAAATTTTGTGGAATTTTAGTGATATTTGTCGTAGAATACAGATACGAAGTAAGCGCTTTTAACTCTCCTGCGCAAGTATCTACCTCATTGTATTCAAGATTAATACCAAGCTTATTTCTGGCAAAATAGATGTCATTTTGACTAAGCTCAAGATTGTCTTTTAAATTTATAAGATGAGCTATCATCTTATCGCTAAAGCCCATTGATTTAGCTTCTCTAAGTAAATTTTCATCGTTTAAGATATCCATATCTATGCGGTCTTCAAATTCAACTATTTGGCGAATTTGATCCAAAAACCAAGGATCTATCTTGCTATATTCGTTAATTTCATCTATGCTAAGTCCATCTCTAAATGCTTGAGCAATCATCAAAAGACGATTTTCATTAGCATTTCTAAGTCCGTATATGAGAGCGTTCTTATCTAAATTTAAAAAGTTAAATCCGTAAAAATCCTTCTCCATAGAGCAAAGTGCCTTTTGGATACTCTCTTTAAACGTTCTTCCTATAGCCATTACTTCGCCCACAGACTTCATCGCAGTGCCTAAATATGGATTCGCACCTGGAAATTTTTCAAAAGTAAAGCGAGGAATTTTAGTCACTATATAATCAATTGCAGGCTCTCTTGATGCAGGAGTATCGGCTATATCGTTTTTTATCTCATCCAGGCTAAAACCGACGGCAAGAAGAGTAGCAACCTTTGCTATAGGATAACCGGTAGCCTTACTGGCAAGTGCAGAGCTTCTAGATACGCGTGGATTCATCTCTATAACTACCATTCTGCCATTTTTCGGATTTATAGCAAACTGCATATTGCTTCCACCGGTATCTACGCCTATCTCCCTGATAATAGCAAAGCTTGCTTCGCGCATCTTTTGATACTCTTTATCTGTTAGAGTAAGCGCTGGGGCTATAGTTATAGAATCTCCTGTATGCACACCCATTGGATCGAGGTTTTCGATAGAGCATACTATGATGCAATTATCTTTGCTATCTCTAATAACCTCCATCTCATACTCTTTCCAACCAAGCAAACTCTCCTCTATTAAAATTTCATGTATCGGGCTTGCATCTATACCAGCTTGCGCAAGCTCTCTAAACTCATCAATATTATATGCAACTCCACTTCCTGCACCACCTAGAGTAAAAGAGGCCCTAATAATCAGAGGAAATCCTATCTCATTAGCAGCCGACATAGCTTCTTCAAGGTTATAAGCGTATCTACTCTTTGGCAGATCCATACCTATTCTTTGCATAGCGGCTTTAAATTCCTGCCTATCCTCACCCTTTTTGATCGCCTCAGGTCTAGCGCCTAAGAATTTCACGCCTTCAAGCATTCCTGATTCATGTAGCTGCATAGCCACGTTTAGAGCCACTTGTCCACCCATAGTAGGCAAAATGGCATCTACATTTTCTTTATCTATTATACGTTTTATACTCTCTTTTGTAATAGGTTCTACATAAGTAGCATCTGCAAAATCAGGATCGGTCATGATCGTAGCCGGATTTGAGTTGATAAGCACGACCTTATAGCCTAAACTCTTTAAAGTCTTAGCCGCTTGCGTGCCACTATAATCAAATTCGCAGGCTTGACCGATAACAATAGGTCCTGAACCTATCAATAAAACTGTTTTTATATCTTCTCTTTTTGGCATTATTTTTCCTTTGTAACTACATATAGATATGATGGAATATCAACTTTTACGTACGGCTCTACCAATACGCTCTTATATAAACTCTCTTCGATAACTTTTGTAACCTTTCCTACAGGAACTCCGCTGAAAAATATCCCGTCAAGCCCGCTTGTATAGACCTCATCGTCCTCTTTTGGATGAAGCCATTGAGGAATAAATTTTATCAAAAGTCCGTTTTTATTGCCATGTGCTATACCTGGGATCTTTTCATTTCCCACAAAAACCGCAAATATATTTTTAGGATCATTTTGCAAGATAGCCATAGGGCGATCGTCTTTGGATATTACTATGCCGGCACTCTTGCCCTGATAGATAAGCCCATAAATTTTAGAGCTATTAAAATCATCAAATTTATCAAGCCAAATTTTATTATAATCGCTTATATTTACATAGCTTAACGCTCTAACGAGCTGAATTTTGGGCTCATATATGCTTGAATTTTTATCTATCAAAATTTCATTTAGCTCTTTGGCAAATGAGGCCAAAAGAACGGCAGACTTTTCAAGCTCAGCATTTTGAGTCCTAAGAGATATTATCTCCTCTTTTTGTCTAAAATGCTCATTTACCTTGTTGACTATAATTTTAATGCCATCATCATACATTTTGACAATAGAGCTATTTAAATTTACAACCTCTTTGCTAAATATCTCACCCTTGTAAAGAGAGCCAAGCACCAAGGCTCCGATTAAAATAACAAATAAAATTTTACTCTTCATTTGTTAGTTGTTGCAAAAGTCCTATCTCTTCCAAGGCCTTACCGGTTCCTCTTGCAACAGCCATTAGCGGCTCATCGGCTACAAATACAGGAAGCTTAACTATATCGGATAGATACTTATCAAGTCCTCTTATCAGAGCTCCGCCACCTGTTAAAACCACTCCATTTTCTACAATATCACCGGCAAGATCAGGCGGCATCATCTCAAGCACTGTTTTTAGAGCGTCAGCTATCTCTTTAAGGGGCTCTCTCATCGCCTCTCGCACATCTTCGCTGGTTAGCTCTATCCTGCTTAAAAGTCCGCTTACCTGATCGCGCCCTTTGACCACGATAGTAAGCTCTTGAGGAAGCTGTATAGCAGAGCCTACTTGTATCTTTATGTCCTCTCCCGCTCTTTCGCCTATTAAAAGGTTATATTTTTCTTTTATGTAGTTTACTATACTCATATCGATCTTATCGCCGGCAGTGCGAATTGATTTACTAATAACCAGACCTCCTAAGGAGACAACTCCTATCTCAGTCGTGCCGCCGCCGATATCGACAACTAAATTTCCTTGCGGTTCACGAACCGGCAAATTTGCTCCAATCGCTGCAGCCATAGGCTCCTCTATCAAAAACACCTCTCTAGCGCCCGCACTAAGCGCACTTTCTCTGACGGCTTTTCTCTCAACTTGAGTTAGACCGTAAGGTACTGAGATGATGATGCGCGGACGGATGAAGCTTTTACGTCTGTGAGTCTTTTCTATAAAGTATCTAATCATCTTTTCAGTCATATCAAAGTCCGCTATAACGCCGTCTCTCATCGGTCTTATAGCCTCGATATCGCCCGGAGTTTTACCGACCATATCTTTAGCCTCATGTCCTACTGCTAGAATTTTTTGCTTACCGTATTTTTCACGTTGCACGGCAACTACCGAAGGCTCATTTATGATGATACCCTTATCTTTTACCAACACAAGCGTGTTTGCCGTGCCCAAATCTATACCCATATCACTTGAGAAAAATCCAATAATTTGATCTAAAATCATCTTTTACCTTTTATATTATGCACTTAGTTTGTTTTGCTTTACTAAAATCGGCTTAGCACCGCCGCTTACTACGTCTTTTGTGATCACCACCTCATATCCGCCAAGCTCCGGCAGCTCATACATGATATCTACCATTACCTCTTCCATTATGCTTCTAAGCCCTCTTGCACCGGTCTTTCGCTCGATGGCAAGTCTAGCAACCTCTCTTAGCGCCTCATCGTCAAATTTAAGTGTGGCTTTATCTATCGCAAATAGCTTTTGATACTGCTTCAAGATCGCGTTTTTTGGCTCGGTAAGAATTCTCACCATATCATCTTCGGTTATCTCATTTAGCGTAGCTACGACGTGAAGCCTTCCGATAAGCTCAGGTATAAGCCCAAAATGCACCAGATCATCAGGCTCAAGTAGCTGGAGCAAATTTGACCTCTCATCCTTACTGCGCTTATCTTGGTTAAATCCAAGCACGTTTTTACCGATACGTCTTTCAACAATATCGCTAAGTCCGTCAAACGCCCCACCGCAAACAAACAAGATATTTGAAGTATCTATCTGGATAAAGTCTTGATTAGGATGCTTTCTGCCGCCTTTTGGAGGGATATTTACGACACTTCCTTCGATTATCTTAAGAAGCGCTTGCTGCACGCCTTCGCCTGAGACATCGCGAGTTATCGAGCGGTTTTCACTCATCCTTGCTATCTTATCGATCTCATCGACAAATACAATGCCCTGCTCGGCTCTTTTCACATCGCCGTCAGCCGCCTGAAGCAAGCGAGTTAGGATGTTTTCCACGTCTTCGCCTACGTATCCCGCCTCGGTTAGGCTTGTCGCGTCACAAATAGCTATAGGCACATCAAGAAATCTAGCTAAAGTCTGAGCCATCAGAGTTTTACCGCTTCCTGTAGGTCCTACAAGCAAGATATTTGACTTTGAAATTTCGGTATCATCCTCGATCTCGCTTTGCTTAAAAATTCTCTTGTAGTGGTTATAAACTCCTACGCTAAATACCTTTTTTGCAGTATCTTGACCCACGACGTAGTTATCAAGCACCTCTTTTAACTCTTTTGGGGTCAAATTTTTATAATCATGCTTTAAAATTTCTTCGTTTTTTTCAAGGCTGGTATCGCCGTAAATCATATTGTAAGCGGCATTTATGCAGTATTCGCATATGAAAGCATGCCCGTCTATATCAGATAGCAGCCTTCTGTCGCTTGATTCGACTTCGCCGCAAAAATTACACTTTTTTGCCATTATTCTCTTCCTTTTGCAAGCGGAATTCCCCGCGTCGTGCTTAGTATAAATTCGCACATTTTTTTTACATTTTCGTTATTTTGGGTTTTTAAAAGCTCGCCTGCAGCCTCTTTTAACCCGCCTTCGTGTCTAAATAAAAATTTATAAGCCCTATTTATCTCTTCAACATTTTCTTTATCAAATCTTCTGCGAATTCCAACCAAATTTAGCCCTCTTATATAGGCCCTGTTGCCTTCAGCTAAGCAAAACGGCACCACATCTTGGTTAAGCGCGCTTGCACCTGCTATCATGCAGCTTTCGCCGATTCGCACGAACTGATGCACAGGAGTTAGTCCGCCAACCACGGCGAAATCTCCCATCTCAACGTGCCCTGCTAAAGTTGCGTTGTTTGCTAAAATTACGTTATTGCCGATTATGCAGTCATGCGCTATGTGGCAATACGCCATGATAAATGCACTATCGCCGATTCTGGTTAGCCCATCGCCCTTATGCGTGCCTGAGTTTATTGTGCAAAATTCGCGGATTGTAGCGTTTTTGCCTATTCGCACACCGGTATCGCTTTCAGGCTTGTAGCTGATATCTTGAGGTATGTCACCCACGATCGCGTAGCTATAAATTTTACTAAAATCGCCTATATGCGTATCGCCCACGATCCTAGCGCCCTGCTTAACCAGCACGCCGTTACCAAGTACCACGTCTTTTCCGACATAGGCGTAGGCTTCGATTATCGCGTCTTCGCCGATCTTAGCGCCCTCTTCTACGACTGCTGTTTTATGGATATTTTTCATCAAATTTTGCCTATTTACCGAGTTTTATTTATCTACTATCATCGCTTTTAGCTCGGCTTCGCAAGCAAGCACTCCGTCCACATAAGCCTTGCCGTCAAGAACCCAGATATTTCCTTTGTGTTTTAGCACTTCAAGGCGGTATTCAAGCTTGTCGCCCGGGCGGATCGGATGGCGAAATTTAGCCCTATCTATGCTCATAAAATAGACAACTTTGTTTTTAATGCCTGCCTGATGCTCATCGCTCATACTCTTAAACGCGAGCACTCCGCCTGCTTGCGCCATGCCTTCGATGATCATAACGCCAGGATATATCGGATGATCGGGAAAATGCCCTTGGAAAACCGGTTCGCCGATGGTTACGTTTTTGTAAGCTACGATGTGCTTTGCCGGCTCGATCTCTACAACTCTATCAATGAGCAAAAAAGGATATCTGTGCGGGAGGATTTTTTGAATTTGCATTATATCTATCACTGCTAAGCCTTAATCATTAAAATATAGACCCGATTTTAGCTAATTTTTGCTAAGAGAAAGATTATTGAGTTAAATTTTAGCTTTTTGGGCAGGAAATTTTAAGCCAAATTTCGAGTACAAAATTACTCTAAAACCAAAATTTCCCTGCTGTCGTTATAAGTTACGCTTTTGCCATAAATTTCATATCTACCGACTAAAATTTCATCAAGCACAATTATAGGATTTTGGCTAAAATCCCCGCAAATTTCTCGCCTTAAATTTAGCTCAGCCTCCACGCTTGGCGGATTTTTGCAAAGCTCGCTAACGCTAGTGTATTTGCACCCCGTAAGTTCGTTAAATTTGGCTAAACTCATCATCGTTACACCGTCTCTAAGCTCATCAAGCAAATTTTTTGCCTCATTTACGCTAAATTTCACGCTCGCACGCTTAAAATTTGAGTAGAGCAAAAAGTAGCTAGGCACAATGAATTTATCAAATTTCACACTTGCTCTAAGCAAACGGTAGTTTAAAAAATACTTGCGCGAAAGATGAAATTTCACGCCCTTTTCTTCGCACTCTCGCACTTTTTTATAAAGCTCAAGCCGCTCTTCGATACTGCCCGGCAAAACCCGCCCGTTTATCTCGCTTGCAAGCTCACTTAAAGGCAAATTTTGTGCCTCTCGCTGCTTGCTAAGACCAAAAATGCACCCGCAGTAATTTTGATGATAAAGCTTATCTTTTTTTGCTAGCTCAAACTGTTCGTTTGTGCCGCCGTTTTTTCGGTAATCAACCGCCACAGCTTCAAGATCATAGCCCTCTACCGCCTCTTTTAGCGAAGCTTCAAGCTGGCTAAAATCCTTCTTTGGACTCATTAAAAGCGTCGTTGTAACCGACTTTTGTCCAAGCTCAAGCGCCTTAGCAGCCGAACTTCCCACGCGAAAATCAAAGCAATATTTGCAGCGCTTGCCCTTTTCAGGCTCATCCTCAAGCCCTTTGGTTCCCGCAAGCCAGCTTTCATAGTCGTATTCGCCACATATCAGCTTGATACCCATCGCGTCGCACGAGCGCTTAACGTCCTCGTAGCGCATCAAAAATTCGCTATACGGATGGATATTTGGATCGTAAAAATAGCCGATCAGCTCCTCGTCTGGAAAATCCTCGCGCAAACGGCGTAAAAAGTAGTGACTATCAACAGAACAGCAGATATGAACTAGCAAATTTTTCCTTTTTTATTGTTGTTTTATAGCAATTTTAGCTGCAAATTTTAAATCAGCTCAAAAACTCTCTGATCCTATCCTCGCACTCTTTTATAGAGCCGCTAAATTTATCCTCAAACTGAGAGCGGTTAAATGTGCGCTGACGCTTGGCAAGCTGAGCCGTATGCGTTGAAATCAGCTCCAAAAGCTCGCTTTCATCGATCTTGCCTCTTAAAAATTCGCCGCACTCTTTAAGACCTATTGACTTAAGCGGTTTTGGCTCGCTAGGATACTTCTCAAACAAAATTTTTGCCTCAGCCAAAAGCCCTTTTTTAAGCATATTTTCGGTGCGAATTTTTATGCGCTCACGCAAAATTTCCTTGTCCCAAACTATCTCGAAAATTTTTAAATTTGAAATGATGGGCTCATAAGTATTTTCGCGCAGATAAATACTTGGCGGAGTTAAGATCTCTAAAATTTGCCACGATTTATCCTGCACAGCTTTAATCAAATTTTGCGTATCAAACTCTTTAGTGCGATTTTCGGTCTTGAAAATATGAGCGTAGATGTCAAGCCATTTGTTTAGCCTATATGTATCGTTTTGGCTAAATTTGGAGGCAAATTCAGGATCTATTTTACTTGCGAATTCATGGATTTCAGAGTTACTAAGTCCGCTTTCAAGTCGCTCAAATTTTGGCGAGAGCCCTGAGATTAAGGATTTTAGATAAAAGCCGCTTCCACCTGTTATAAATAAATTTTTGTCGCTTTCTAATGCAAATTCGCGGGCTTGCTTATAAATTTTAAAAAACATTCCCACGTCAAAATGTTCGTTTGGATATATTAAATTTATCCCAAAATGCCTCACACTAGCAAGCTCCGCCTCGCTTGGCTTGGCGCTTGCGATATCGATCTGTTTATAAACACAAAGGGAATCAAGGCTTAAAATAACGCCGTTAAATTCGCTTGCAAGCTTAAGAGCAAGATCAGTCTTGCCGCTTGCCGTAGCGCCTATGAGAGCAAGTTCCTTCACGAAATAAGACCTGAAAAAAGCAGCACGTCATCGCTGTTTTCGTTTGAAACGCCACGCACTATCATATCGGTTAAAATTTTAGAAACGCACGGAGCAAAAAGGCTTTCATTTAGCCCAAAACCGCTTATATAAAGCAGGTTTTTATAGCTCTCATCTCGTCCAAATATCGGCAGCGAATTTGGCGTAAATGCCAAATTTTTAGCTTTAAAAGTCGGATTTTTAAGCTCAAAAAATGAAGCATACGGCTTTAGCTTAGCTAAATTTTCATTTATCTCTTTTATATCCACCATCTCATCTTTTGCGTTTATTTGCGGCTTTGTGACGATGTTTATAAGCCCGTTTTTAGCATCTATACTCATTCCAAAATCATCTACCATAAGCGGCATCTTAGGCGTTATATCCTCACTTGCTTCAAAGCTTACTTCATAAATTTTTGCGTTTATGAGATCTAAATTTACACCCAGCTTTTTAGCTAGAAATTTATCATCACCGCTTGCTTGAATAAAGCTGCTTGCCTCGTATCTGCCAAGTCTTCCGATCGCAGCTTTTGCCTTATCTCCGCTAATCTCGTAATCAACGATCTCATCGTTTATAAAAGCAACTCCGCTTCGCTCTAAAAACGCTTTTAAATTTTCATAGAGTTTTTGTGCGTCCAGCCTTGCGTTTTTCTTTAAATTTAAAGCTCCTTTGACGCCGTTTTTAACAAAACCGAATGCGTTTTGATCGTGCGCATCTAAAATTTCAAAATTTTCATCGTGAAATTTGATATTTTCAAGCATAAATTTGTATTTTTTATCATCAAAAAACAAAAGCGCTTCGCCTCTGTTTTCAAACTCAAAATCGCCTATTTCGCTTGCTAAATTTTGATAAATTTCATAGCTTTTTAGTCCGTATCTACGCGTTAAAATTTCAAGCTTTTTGCTGGACTTAGTTTGATTTACGCCAAATTTTAAAAGCCAGCTTAAAAACGCCTTGTCGGCTAAATTTTTAAAACCTACAAAGCCATCGCCTTTGGCAAATTTTAAAACCTCATCAAAGAGGCTTTTGTGCGCGCCTAAAAATAAATTTAGGGTATTTAAGCCGTTTGTTTCAGGCTTTTGCGTTTTGGACACGACAGCTACGCTAAGAGAGTTTTTCACACACCAGTAAGCGCTAAAAAGCCCTGAAATTCCGCTTCCTACAACTACTACGTCTCTCATAGGTTTTCCTTTAAATTCATATCAAACTGCTTAATTTTAGCAAATTTTTGCAATTTAAGATAAAATAACGCAAAACTTAAATTCATGGAAAAGTATGCAAAAATTTCTAACGACGTTAAAAGATATCGGCGAACTGATCGTATTTAAGCACTCTGTTTTTGCATTGCCGTTTATCTTTACGGCGATGATAGTTGCGAGCAAGCACGTAAATAACTCGGCTTGGTTTGGCTGGAAACTGCTTATTTTAGGCGTTATCTGCGCAGTGAGTGCGAGAAATTTTGCGATGGCTTTTAACCGCTACATGGATGAAGATATCGACAAACTAAACCCTCGCACCGCAAACAGACCAAGCGTGGACGGGCGCATAGGACGCTCAAATTTGCTTCTCTTTATCATCGCAAATGCCGCGATCTTCGTGATAGTTGCTTGGCTTATCAACGATCTTGCATTTTGGCTGTCGTTTCCGATTTTAGCTATCCTTGGCGGATATTCGCTATTTAAGCGTTTTAGCGAGCTTGCGCACCTGGTGCTTGGCTTATCGCTTGGGCTAGCTCCGATCGCAGGAGCCGTAGCGATAACTGCTAACATACCGCTTTGGAGCGTGCTGCTTTGCCTTGGCGTGATGTTTTGGGTTGCGGGATTTGACCTGCTTTATTCGCTTCAGGACATGGAATTTGACAAACAAAAAGGGCTTTTTAGCATACCTTCGATTTATGGCGAAAAGGCTACGATGTTTATCTCTGCGCTTTTTCATATAAATGCGATTTTATTTTGGCTGCTATTTGCTTGGGCTGCAAATTTGGGACTCTGGGCATTTATCGGGGTTATATTAAGCGGAGTAATTTTATTTGAAGAGCACAGAATCGTTCGCAGGGATTTTACAAAAATAGATAGAGCTTTTTTTACGCTAAACGGCTATCTTGGAATCATGTTTTTTATATTTATTTGGATAGATTTATGAGGCTTTATCCTGCGAATTTAGATATCGTTTTTGAAGAAATTTTAGATAGAAAAGACGAATTTACGCTTGAATTTGATAAATTAAGCGGTAGCGAGGATGATCCGCTTGGACAGTGGCTAAAGCGCGCTAAGGCAAGAGGTGAAACTAAAGAGAGCGATCAGGTTTTGCTCACGCTTTTAACCGAACTGCACCGCAAATTTGACGAACTAAACGCATATTTGAAAAACGAAAAAATTTCAAAGCTTGAGCTTAACGAAAGCTCGGTGATAGAAGGCATCGGCTTTGAAAATTTTGCGATAAAAGAGGCTAAATTTAGCACCGGAGGCAGTTATTACGCTAGAATTTCAATGCCGATATTTCCGAAGCGGGATTTAGCGGTGTTTTTTGAAGCGGTTGATGAAAAAACAGCCAAGATAATAAAGATGCATGAAAGCGATGAGAGCGACTACAACGGATATGTAACGGCTAGAGAGCGCGTGATGATACGCGAGTTAAGGGGAAATAATGGGTAGCGATTTTATAATTTTTATTGGACTTGGACTTATTTTAGTAATACTTTTTTTATTGGTAGTGTTTAAAGACATGGAGGCTGGCAAGAAATTTTCAAGATATGAAAAAGTATTAGAAGGTATCATACAAGAGAATCATCTCTTAAAAAAACAACTTAACAATATAGAGATAGCAGGAAGTGCAAATATAGATGTAGAAGCGATAGAATTACGATTAGAACAAAGACTAAACGAGCAGATAAACTCAAAAATCATCCCTATAGTAAATACTCTTAAAGGGATAGAAACTTCCATAGACAGCTTTCAAGAAGAGCAGCAAAACAGGATCTACACACTTGAAGAACGAACTAAAACCATAGGAAAAATAACATCAAATAGTGAAGAAACTGACGAAAAACGAATTATAGATATGTATAAAGATGGTAAAAACATAGAAACAATAGCCAAAGATCTTAGACTTGGAATAGGCAAAGTCGAATTTGTCCTCAAATTTAATAAACTCATTTAAATAAATAAAACTAATTAAACTTATAAAATATAAAAAATAAACATCACTAAAATAGTCAAAATTTAAAAAATTTTAAAGGTAAGCTCCATATAATGCTTATA
Organism: Campylobacter sp. RM16187; assembly: GCF_025319965.1. NCBI lineage: Bacteria > Pseudomonadati > Campylobacterota > Epsilonproteobacteria > Campylobacterales > Campylobacteraceae > Campylobacter > Campylobacter sp. RM16187. The sequence goes on along the minus strand of NZ_CP012549.1, from coordinate 206,104 downwards.
AATTTGTTTAGATAAAAATCTAAATTAACTAAGGGTAGAAAGATGTTGATAGACGGGCATGGACGAGTTGTTGATTATCTGCGCATTTCAGTAACGCAACGCTGTAATTTTAGATGCAAGTACTGTATGCCAAAAACCCCTTTTGAATGGACACCAAAAGAGAATTTACTAAGCTTTGAGGAGCTGTTTTTATTTGTTAAAGTCGCAATTGACGAGGGTGTAAAAAAGATCCGTATCACAGGTGGTGAGCCGCTTTTAAGAAAGGATCTTGATAGCTTTATAAGAATGATACATGACTATAAAAGCGATATAGATTTAGCCCTTACAACCAACGGCTATATGCTAAAGCACTACGCAAGATCGCTTAAAGACGCGGGCCTTAAAAGACTAAATATGTCTCTTGATAGCCTAAAAATAGAAAAAGCTAAATTTATCGCGCAAAAAAGCGTCTTGCACGAAGTTTTAACAGGCTTTGAAGCCGCACTTGACGCAGGACTTAAAGTAAAGATAAATACGGTTGCGCTAAAAGGCGTAAACGACGATGAACTAATAAGCCTGCTTGAGTTTGCAAAGAGTAGAGATTGTCAAATTCGCTTTATCGAGCATATGGAAAACATGCACGCGGACGACGAGCTTAAAGGGATGAAAGCGGCTGAAATTTTAGACGTGATCGGGCAAAAATACAAAGTCATAAGCGACGGCAAACTGCCTACAAGCCCTGCTAGTATTTATATGCTTGAAGACGGATACAAATTTGGCATTATAGATCCGCACAAGCATGATTTCTGCGAGAGTTGCAACAGGATCCGCTTAACTGCCGAAGGATTTTTGATACCGTGCTTATACTTTGAAGACGCGATGAGTATAAAAGACGCGGTAAAAGCCGGCGATGTCAAGGGTGCTAGCGAAGTTTTACGCAAAGTGCTTCAAAACAAGCCTGAGAAAAACAGATGGGAAGCGGGAGTCGCAAACGAAACTTCAAGCAGAGCCTTTTACCAAACAGGCGGCTAAATTTTGATATAATCTCGCCAAATTTGAAAGGTAAAATTTGGGTTTAAATTTGGTCGAGAGCTTTTTAAGCATACAAGGCGAGGGTGCAAGTAGCGGTAAACTCGCCATATTTTTACGCTTTGCAGGGTGTAACCTAACTTGCAAAGGCTTTGGCGTAAGTAAAATTTCACCAAAAACAGGCGAGGCGCTAATGGGTTGCGACACCATAAGAGCCGTTTACACAAGCCACTTTAAATACCAAAATTTAACCTCTCAAGAAATTTTATCTATCATCAAAAAATACGATAAAAATTTACATCAAAAGCCAATCGTCGTCATAACCGGTGGCGAGCCGCTTTTACACCATAAAAACGAAGATTTTATAAATTTGGTTCAAAATTTGCTTGATGAAAATTACGAAGTACATTTTGAGACAAACGGCACGATTGAAGTTGATTTTAGCAAATTTGAACTTTATAAAAATTGCATTTTTGCCATCAGCGTTAAGTTAAGCGCAAGTGGCGAAAACAAGACCAAACGCATAAATAAAGCGGCTCTAAAAGCTATAAAAAACAGCGCAAAAGAGAGTTTTTATAAATTTGTGATAAATGATGAGTTGATCCAGGGCGGACAAGCCGCGGATGAGATTTTTGAGATCCTTGAAATTTGCGATAATGATGTTTTTTGCATGCCTCAAGGTTATGATAAAATAAGCCTTGAAAAAAACGCAAAGAGCGTGGCTGAATTTTGCATAAAATTTGGCTTTAACTACACTGATCGCGTGCACATAAGGCTTTGGGGTGATAAGGACGGAGTTTAAATGATTATTAGAAAACTTTTTAAATTTGAAAATGCTCACATCGTGAGATTTTGTAGCTCAAAAAGATGCAGAACAAGCATCCACGGGCACTCTTACAAGGCTGAAATCCTGCTTGAGTCAAATTTCTTAGATAACGCAGGTATGGTTTATGACTTTGGCTTAATGAAGCAAAATATCAAGTGTCTAATCGACAGCTTTGATCACACGACTACACTTTTTAGCGGCGACGACAAAGAGTACTTAGATGACATAAAAAAGCACTCAAAACGCTGGATAGAAATACCCGTAAATCCATCTGCCGAGCAGTTTTGCAGGATATTTTTCGTGCTAATTGACAGGCTTTTAAAATCAACTGTCATGCAAAATGGCGAGCGCGAAGTAAAAATTCATAGCGTCATCGTGCATGAGACCGACACAGGCTATGCGCAGTGCTTTAGAGATGACGCGTATAACGCCAAAATGGGCGAGATAAATTTAAAAGATATTATATTTTCGCCTGAAATCATAAGCGAATGGGACGATAAAGAGCTCTTTGAAAAGATAAAACTGGGACAAAAAATCATAAACCCAAAGGAGGTCTGATGAGGCAAATTTTTGGGATTTTGGCTTTAATTTTGGCGCTGTTTTTTGCAGGTTGTGAGGATGAAAAGAAGCAAGTTTTACTTGATCTAAACGAAACTCCGCCAAGTGATGTGCCCATAGCCGTGCCTGATGCGAACGTAACTATAGATGAAAATTTACCGCCTGAGCCGGTAGTTGAAGGGAAATAATGGAATTTAACGAGAGCTTAAAAGAGCTTTACGAGATGGCGCTTAGCTTGCATTTGGGGCTTGCCATCATCTTAATAGCACTTATCATAATTCACTTTTGCCTCATAGAATTTGGCGCAAATTCGCCATCTTACGCAAAAAGGATTAGATTTTTCCTGCCAGCCTACTACAGCTTTTTAGCAGCCATGATGATGACAGGGCTTTTGCTAATGAGTGTTTTTTACTTTCATCTGAGTTTTAGAGCGGTTGTGATGATAGTAGTTTGGGTGCTTCTTATCGGGCTTGGAGCGATGGAGTTTAAGAAGCTAAAAGTAGCTATGAGGAGTAAAAATTTTATAGATTTTAGAAAAAAGATGAGATTTAAAATTTTGCTTGATCTTGCGCTCGTTCTTATCGCAAGCGGTGTGCGATGAAATTTCTTTATTCAAAGCAGGCGGGAGATGAGCAAATTTGCCTTCAAAACGAGCAGTTTTTGCACCTTAAAGTAAGGCGAGCTAAGCTTGGCGAACGAATTGACGTTAGAAATTTTAAAGACGGGCAAAATTATATCTATGAAATTTCAAATTTAGATAAAAAAAGCGCTGAGCTATCTCTTGTTTTTAAGCATAGTGTAGAGAGCGAAGAGCTAAATTTCAGCCTTGGCTGGGCTATCATAGATACTAAAGTGATAGAAAAAACTCTGCCTAGCTTAAACGAGATCGGAGTTGATAAGCTTATATTTTTCTACTCTGATTTTTCTCAAAAAAACTTTAAAATTGATAAAGACAGGCTTGAGAGAATTTTAATCAGCTCATGCGAACAGTGCGGGCGAAATTCTATTATGCAAATTGAAATTTATAAAAATTTAGATGAGATTATCAAGGCTTATAAAGATGTGGCGTTAGTTGATTTTGGCGGAGTAAATTTTGAAAATTACACACAAAACGAACTCTTAATCATAGGCCCGGAAGGTGGCTTTAGCCAAACTGAACGCGAAAAAATAAGCAAAAAATACAGTCTAAATTCAAAAAATATACTTCGCTCGCAAACTGCGATTTTAGGCATCGCTTCTAAGGTTTTGGTTTAAATTTGATTTTTAAAAAGTTTTTTTGTATAATCACGCCTTACTCTATGAACGAAACAAATCATAAAAACAGGCTATAAAAGGATAAAAAATGAAAAAAGAGATTCATCCGGAATTTGTTGAGTGCCAAGTAACTTGTGCTTGCGGCAACACTTTTACAACTAAATCAAACAAAAACGAGATCAGAGTAGATATCTGCAGCGAGTGCCACCCGTTCTTTACAGGAAGCGAAAAGATCGTTGACTCTGCCGGTAGAGTTGATAAATTTAAGAAAAAATATAACTTGAAATAATACTTTGCTCTATTTTATTCCTACTCCGATAGGAAATTTAGAGGACATTTCACTTCACGCATTAAACATTTTGCGTGAATGTGAAGTGATCTTTTGCGAAGACACAAGAGTTACTAAATCTCTTATAAATCTCTTAAATTCTCGCTTTAACTCAGATATAAAGATAGAAAAATTTATCTCGCTTCACTCTCATAACGAAGCTCAAATTCTTTCAAATTTGGATACGGAAATTTTCAAAAAAACGGTTGCTTATGTAAGCGATGCAGGAATGCCCGCCATTAGCGATCCCGGAGTTGAGCTAGTAAGATTTGCTATCAAAAATGGGATTGACTATGAAGTCTTAAGCGGCTCAAGCGCACTACTTTTAGCAGTCGTTGCAAGCGGACTTTGTGATAAAGAATTTACCTTTTTAGGCTTTTTGCCAAACACGGGCAAAGAACGAACGATAGCTATACAAAACGCACTAAATTCGCCCTATCCTGTAGTCATATACGAAAGTCCAAAAAGAGTGCTTGCACTGATAGAGCAGATAGCAAATTTAGAACCTGAGAGAAAAATTTTTGCCATAAAAGAGGCGACTAAAAAATTTGAAACCAAATTCAGCGCAAGCGCAAAAGAGTTAAAAGAGCAGCTTCAAAATTCAAATTTAAAAGGCGAATGGTGTATCGTGATAGATAAAAGCGCGCATCAAAGCGGTGAAAAAATCACTATAGATGACATTACTTCTCTTGATATCCCACCAAAAACCAAAGCCAAACTGATCGCCAAAATCACAGGCGAAAACGTAAAGAAAATATACGAAAATCTAACAAAATAAGCTAAATTTTACTGATTTTTAGCTATTATGAGCCGATGATTATATATGGAAAACAGCTATTTTTACACATTATAAAGCACTATAAAAAAAGCGTTAAAACTATCTATCTTGCAAAAGAGTGCGATAAAGCTACATTTTCGCAAATCGCTTCCGTTGGAGCGCCTATCAAGCGAGTGGATAATCAAAAAGCACAAGCTCTTGCACGCGGAGGCAACCATCAAGGCTTTTTAGCAGAAGTTGAAGAGTTTGGTTTTAAGCAGTTTGACGAGCTAAAAAAGCGAAATTTTATAACCGTGCTTTATGGACTCAGCGATGTTGGAAATATAGGTGCTATCATCAGAACCGCTCATGCTTTGGGATGTGAGGGCATAGTCGTAGTGGCTAAAAGTCTTGCCATGGAAGGCGTCATAAGAGCAAGCAGCGGTGCAGCATACGAGATAGATATCGCTCTTGTAGAAGACGGGCTTAGTGCGCTAAATGAGTTAAAGCAATGCGGATTTAAGCTCTACGCAACGGCAAGCGGCGGTAAAAACGTAAATGAGATGAATTTTGGTCCTAAAACAGCTCTTGTTATGGGAAGTGAAGGCGAAGGAATGCCGAAAAAAGCGATCTTAAAATGCGATGAGTGCGTCGGTATAAAGATGAAAAACGGCTGGGATTCGCTAAATGTAAGTGCGGCTTTCGCCATAATTTGCGACAGGATTATAAATGAATGAAACTAGTATCTTACAAGAGATTGGACTAAACGAAATAGCCAGAAAAACGCATATAGAAGCTGAATATGTAGGTTATATTATCGATAGAAATTATGAGAAGCTTGCAAGACTAAATGTCAGAGGCTTTATTAAAATTTTAGAACGTGAATATAATGTAAATTTTAAAGAGTGGTTAGAGGAATATGATCAATTCGTATCTAAACACAAGGATGAAACTCCACAAAAAAGCACGGCCATTTTCCCAAAAATTTCATCATACACATCTACTGGTAAAAAATCATCCTGGGGTTTATTTTGGCTTCTTATTATCTTGATTGTAGTAAGTTTTTTAGTATGGTTTTTTGAAGGATATAAACATATAGGTAGCATATCTAGCCTCTTTGAAGACAAAAATAGAAGTGTAAGCTATACGAATACTGTAGTAGTAGAAGAGGCTGAAAAAAATATAAACAGCATAAAAGAGACCAATGTCACTATAAATTTACCGGCACCTATAGCAAAGCAAAATATAGAGCAAAAGCCTGAACTTATAATTGTATCTGCTCCCATACCTCAAGAAGAACCGGCCAAAGCTGATCAAATAGATGAAAATGAATCAAAAGAGCAGCCTAAACCTGAAGAGAAAGTTCAAAAAATAGAGCCTGAGACAATATTGCAAATAGACACTTCAAAAGTCAATCAAATAAAATCTACCGAAATAGGAAGCCAATATATAACAACCGGATTAAACGAAGTTAAAATTCATCCACGCAAGAAAGTTTGGATAGGCATTATAGATCTTGAAAGTAGCAAAAAAAGATCTGTCGATACGGATAAGCCTCTAAATATAATTTTAGATAAAAAGCAATTAGTAGTAACCGGGCACGGCTCTATAAATTTAGATATAGATGGAGAGGTTGTAAAATTTAGCACCGATAATCCAAAGAGATTTTTAGTAGAACAAGACAAGATAACGCTTATTAGCTATGATGATTTTGTGTCTTTAAATAAAGGCAAATCTTGGTAAAAAAAATTATTGCATTTGCTTTAGCGGCTTCTTTTGCTTTTGGAGCCAATGTATTAGAGATAGTAGATGGCATACTTGGTCAAACTAGCGCCAATACAACTGCACTATTTGGAGATGGACTGGATTATCTAGATGAAGACGGACGACCTAATATAGCTAAAATTTCAAACACGCTAAAGTCAAATTCGCTATTTCCTACTTCATATAAAGAGAAAATAAATTTAGATATACAATTTATATCAAGTCAAGCAAATCCGCTACTTTTGATAAAGATTGTAAAAGAAGCGCTAAACAGCCTTGGATTTAATGAAATTTTAACAACCGAATTTGCAAATACCCAAGCTACGATTTGGGGAATTAGGCTAAATACTAAATTTATGCTTGATCCAGGCTCATTATATACTGCTTTTAAAAATACAAATACCATTATACAAGCTATTGAAAGAACAGATACCTTCACTTATAAATACGCACTTGATACCTCAAAATCCATATTAAATTTAACGGCCGTAGAAATAGGAAAAGAGATAGAACTATCAAAACCTCTTGAGCCATATTTTATAGATGTAAGCGATGCAAACAAGGTCGAAATAACTGCAAAAAATGGCGATAGTTGGTTTGCTTTGGTTAGAATTTTGGATAAAAATTTAAATTTGATAGATGAAAAAAGAAAAAACAAAAAGACGACTAAAATTAATTTTATACTTCCTTCAAACGCAAAATACATTACAATAGACGATGCAAACAGCCTTGAAAATATAAAAAGAGGCTTAAGAATCCATATACAATAACTAGGAGATAGCTATGTTTGATGAAATTCGCTTTAATACGATTGAGAGACTACCCAACTACGTATTTGCAGAGGTAAATGCTATAAAAATGGCCGCACGTCGTGCGGGAGAAGATATTATAGATTTTTCTATGGGAAACCCCGAGGGCAGGACTCCTCAACATATAGTCGATAAACTCTGTGAGAGCGCACAAAAAGATAAGACTCACGGATACTCCGCGTCAGCAGGGATCTATAAACTCCGCCTTGCTATCTGCAACTGGTATAAGCGCAAATATGACGTAAATTTAGATCCGGAAACGGAGGCTGTAGCGGTAATGGGATCAAAAGAGGGCTTTGTACATCTTACTCAGGCTATTATAAATCCAGGAGACATTGCGGTCGTGCCTGATCCTGCATATCCTATTCACACTCAAGCGTTTATCATTGCGGGTGGAAATGTCGCAAAAATGCCTCTAGTTTATAATGAAAAATATGAGCTTGACGAGAATAAATTCTTTGAAAATTTGCAAAATACCATCTACTCAAGTTCGCCAAAGCCAAAATATGTAGTTGTAAATTTCCCTCACAATCCTACCACTGTAACGGTTCAAAAGAGCTTTTACGAGCGACTTGTGGCAATGTCAAAAAAAGAGAGATTTTACATTATTTCAGATATCGCCTATGCCGACCTTACTTTTGACGGATACAAAACCCCTAGTATTTTTGAAGTCGAAGGAGCAAAGGACGTAGCAGTAGAGTGCTATACTCTATCAAAAAGCTATAATATGGCTGGCTGGAGAGTTGGTTTTGTATGCGGAAACAAAAGGCTTTGTGCAGCGCTTAAAAAAATCAAATCATGGTTTGACTACGGAATGTTTACCCCTATTCAAGTGGGTGCAACAGTGGCATTAGACGGTCCTCAAGACTGTGTAGAAGGAATTCGCCAAATTTATGAAAAGCGCAGAGATGTCCTAATAGAAGCATTCGATAACGCAGGCTGGCAAATAGAAAAACCAAGTGCGAGTATGTTTGTATGGGCAAAAATACCTCCTCAAGTGGGCAATTTAGGAAGCTTAGAGTTTTCCAAGCAGCTTTTAACTAAAGCTTGTGTGGCCGTAAGTCCCGGAATAGGCTTTGGAGAAGGTGGCAACGATTATGTAAGAATCGCACTTATAGAGAATGAAAACCGCATTAGGCAAGCGGCAAGAAATATCAAAAAATATCTAAAAGAGTTCTAATGAATGTAGCAATTTTAGGAGTTGGCACAGTCGGCGAACAGGTGGCTAAAATTTTGATTCAAAATCAAAAGCTAATCAGCGCAAGAGCCGGCAAGGAGATAAAACCGGTCATTGGTGTTGTAAGAAATTTAGACAAAAAACGTGATGTAAATTTACCGCTTACAAATGATATAAATAGCGTTATCAATAGAGACGATATCGATATTTACGTAGAATTGATGGGCGGAGTTGATGAACCTTATAGAGTCGTAAGTGAGATTCTACATAGAAAAAAAGCTGTTGTTACAGCAAACAAAGCACTTTTAGCTTACCATAGATTTAAACTTCAAAATCTAACAGGAGACACTCCTTTTGGTTTTGAAGCTAGTGTGGCTGGCGGAATTCCTATCATAAAAGCCCTTAGAGAAGGTCTAAGCGCTAATCAAATTCTATCTATAAACGGCATAATGAATGGAACCAGCAACTATATACTAACCTCTATGATGAATAGCGGAGTCAAATTTGAAGACGCCCTTAAAAAAGCTCAAGAACTTGGATACGCAGAGGCTGATCCTACCTTTGACATAGGCGGATTTGATACGGCTCATAAGCTGCTAATACTAGCAAGTATCGCATACGGTGTTCACGGAGATCCTGAAGACATACTGATAGAGGGTATAGAAGGCATTACAAAAGACGATATTTTCTTCGCTCAAGACTTTGAATATGTCATCAAACTTCTTGCGATAGCTAAAAAAGTAGAAGATAAAGTAGAGCTAAGAGTACATCCTGCACTTGTAGCGAAAGATAAGATGATAGCCAAAGTCGATGGAGTCATGAACGCAGTAAGTGTAGCAGGAGATGCTGTCGGAGAAACCATGTTTTATGGTCCAGGAGCTGGTGGAAGCGCTACCGCAAGTGCTGTTATAAGCGATCTAATCGATGTTGCCAGAGGCACAAATTTCCCGATGATGGGATACAAATCACCTCTTGAGATAAAATCCCTAGAGTTACTTGCCCAAGATGAGATTAGAACCAAATACTATTTCAGACTAAAGGTTGATGATAAAGTAGGTGTTTTGGCTAGAATTACAAATTTAATGAGCGAAAATAATCTTTCAATCGATAGTTTTTTACAAAAACCACATATTAAAAATGAAGAAAATGACAAAAAAGCAACTCTATTTTTTACAACTCATACAAGTAGAGAGGCTGATGTCAAACGAGTTATAAGAATACTAGAAGAGCAAGAATTTATAAGAGAAAAGCCATTTATGATAAGGATTGAACAGTAAGTGGGCTTAAATGAATATCTCTTTGGAATAAGCTCAGAGGATATAGCCTCTAGGCATGTTAAAAACGAGGGATATGAAATTTTAGATAGAAATTTTAGCTCAAAATTTGGCGAGATAGATATTATCGCAAAAAAAGATGAAATTTTACACTTCATAGAGGTCAAAGCAACCAAAGGAGAGTATGAAGCAATATATAGACTAACTCCTGCTAAATTTGAGAAAATTTTAAAAACTATTGATTTTTATCTGCTTCAAAATGGATTAAACTCCGATTTTCAAGTGGATCTGATAACAATAGAAAATGATAATATAAAGTGGATAAAAAATATTAGTTTATAATTTTTATTATTTATTATTTTTTAAACTTGTTTATGTATAATACAATCCAAAATTCAATTAGGAGAAAATTATGGGAAAATACATTGAGCTTACATCGGCTAACTTCGACGTAGCCAAAGAGGGTGTTGCACTTGTTGATTTCTGGGCGCCTTGGTGCGGACCTTGCAGAATGCTTGCTCCGGTTATTGATGAGCTTGCGGAAGAATTTGACGGCAAAGCCAAAATTTGCAAGGTAAATACAGATGAGGTTCAAGATCTGGCGGTTGAGTTTGGCATAAGATCAATTCCTACATTGCTATTCTTTAAAAATGGCGAAGTTGTTGAACAAATGGTAGGAGCTCAATCAAAACAAGCAATAGCAGATAAGATAAATTCGCTTCTTTAATGAGCATAAAAAGACGGGGGACTTTACTCCCCCTGACTTCGGTTTTTGCTTCATTTATTGGCGCCGCTTTAATTGCTTCGGTTTTTGCTTACAATAATTATAGATTCTCAAAATACAAATTTGTAGATTTTAGCTCTTTAACTTTTTATGAGAAAAATGAAATTTTTATGCCGAAAAATAGTAAATTTTTACTAGTTGTTTTTAGCTCGAATATGAATAATTTAGACAAAATTTTAGAAATTTCAAATAAAAATTTGCCTATTGTAGCAATTGATCTATTCCAAAAAAGATTTGAACCAAAGGAAAATATAACTTATATTACATCAGATATAAATACTATTTTAAAACTTATGAATCTTCTGAATATTACTACATTGCCAAGTAGTGTTGAGATGATCCATCAGGACGAAAAAATTTATAAACAAGATTCAAAAATAAATAAAATTTAAAAGGAATAAAATATGTTGGATTTAGCTATCATAGGTGGTGGTCCCGCAGGACTAAGTGCCGGACTTTATGCGACTCGCGGCGGACTTAAAAATGTTGTTATGTTTGAAAAAGGCGAACCTGGTGGACAAATCACGGGAAGCTCCGAGATAGAAAACTATCCTGGCCAAAAAAATCCGGGCGAGAGCGGAATGGATTTCATGAGCACTTGGGCTCCTCAATGTATGAAATTTGGATTAAAACACGAGATGGTAAACATAATAAGAGTTAGCCAAAATGCAGATAAAACCTTTAAAATCGTATTTGACGGAGGAAAAGAGGAAAGTGCAAAATCTGTAATCATAGCTACCGGCTCAACTCCTCGTAGTGCAGGCTTTAAGGGCGAAGATGAGTTCTTCGGAAGAGGCGTAAGCACCTGCGCTACATGCGACGGATTTTTTTATAAAAATAAAGAAGTTGCCGTTCTTGGTGGCGGCGATACTGCTATAGAAGAGGCGATTTATCTTGCCAATATCTGTTCTAAAGTCTATATCATACATAGACGAGAGGGTTTTCGCGCGGCTCCAACGACTTTGGAAAAGGCTCGCAAAAACGAGAAGATAGAATTTATCACAAGCGCTACCATAAAAGAGGCTTATGGCGATAAAATGGGTCTTAACGGACTTATATTAAATACAAAAGATGGAGAGCGCGATCTAAAAGTTCCTGGAATTTTCACATTCGTGGGACTAAATGTCAACAATGAAATTTTAAAGCAAGAAAATGGTGAATTTCTATGTAAAATGACAAACGAAGGTCAGGTAGATGTAAATCTAAAAATGCAAACAAATATACCGGGACTCTTTGCCGCTGGAGACATCAGAAAAGATGCTCCAAAACAAGTCGTAGTAGCTGCAGGAGATGGCGCAGTAGCTGCTCTTTCTGCGTTAAGCTACGTAGAAAGCCTAAGCTAACTCAAATTTAGCCGAAATTTCGGCTAAATTTAACTTCTAGTAAAATTTATCAATCCTCGTTTCATACTAGCCCTATCTATTTATCGCTATTTTTATCAAAAATATGCTAAATTACAAATCTTAAATTAAAAAGGATTAGTCATGATAAAAATCGGAATTCACGGCGCAAGTGGAAAAATGGGAAGAATGATAATAGAGTGCTTAAAATATAGCAAAGAAGCTGTTTTAACTGCCGCTTATACGATAGAGCCTATTGATTTTGCCCTTAATACAGTGGTAACGGATAGTTTTGAGGAGCTATTTGAAAATTGTGATGTAGTAATTGATTTTACTATAAAAGATGGGGCAATAAATCTAATAAATTATGCAAGAACCAATCCAAAACCACTAGTAATAGGCACAACAGGACTTGGAGAGGATGGAGCTCAGCTAATAGCTCAAGCCTCAAATACGATGCCTATACTGCAAGCTACCAATATGAGTCTTGGTGTGGCTGTGCTAAACCGCCTTGCAGCAATAGCCTCAAAGACGCTAAAAGAATTTGACATAGAGATAGTAGAGCAGCACCATAGACATAAAAAAGACTCCCCAAGCGGTACTGCGCTAACTCTTGCAGAGCGTGTGGCAAATGCACGAGATTTGAATATAAAAGAAGTTATGGTAACAGGCAGAGAGGGTCTAATAGGAGCAAGAAGCAAAGATGAGATCGCGGTTTTAGCGGTGCGCGGAGGAGATGTTGTGGGGCGACATACTGTTGGATTTTATAACGATGGAGAATTTATAGAGTTAAATCATACTGCAACGAGTCGTGCAACATTCGCCAAAGGCGCGATTAAAGCCGCTATCTGGCTAGCCTCTCAAAAAAACGGACTATACGGTATTGATGATTGTCTAGGGTTTTAAGGGGCTATTTTTATAAATTTTATATTATTTTATATCTAAAATTTTTAAAAATTTTAGATAAGTTTAGCTAAAATAAATTTCAAAATAAAACAAAAAAGGTCTAAAAATGTGCGCTGTAGTAGGAGTGGTTAATTCAAAAAATGCGGCAAAAACAGCTTATTATGCCCTGTTTGCAATGCAGCACAGAGGTCAAGAGGCAAGCGGAATAAGCGCTAGTGATAACGGATATATTAGAACTATAAAGGCCACAGGACTTGTTACCGATGTTTTTGACGAGAAAAGCTTTGAAATTTTAAAGGGTGATATGGCGATAGGACACAACCGCTACTCGACTGCAGGAAGCGGCTCTATAGACGATGCACAACCGATATCCGCCAACTACAATCTAGGCTCAATCTCACTGGTTCATAACGGAAATTTAATAAATAAAGATGAAATTCGCCAAGCCCTCATAGACGAAGGAGCGATCTTTCAGTCAAATATGGATACAGAAAACATTATCCATCTAATAGCAAGAAGCAAGAAAAAACATCTAAAAGATCGTATTACAGAGGCTTTAAAAAAAATTATAGGTGCATATTGCCTCATAATTCAATCCAGACATAAAATTTTTGCCGTGCGTGATAAATATGGCGTAAGACCTCTATCTATAGGCAAACTAAAAGACGGAGGATACATAATAGCCAGCGAAACTTGTGCCTTTGATCTCGTGGGAGCTAAATTTATAAGAGATGTAAAACCAGGAGAGATGATAATATTTGAAAACGGCAAAGACGAGTTTCAAAGCATAGAACTATTTAAGCCAGATCCTAGAATTTGTGCGTTTGAATACATCTACTTCGCACGCCCGGATAGCGTCATAGAGGGAAAAAGCGTATATGACGTGCGTAAAAATATGGGTGCTGCCCTAGCCAAACAAAGCGGCATAAAGGCTGATTTCGTAGTGCCTGTGCCTGACAGCGGAGTTCCTGCGGCTCTTGGATATGCAAATGAGAGCAAGATACCTTTTGAACTTGCTATAGTAAGAAACCACTATGTAGGACGCACTTTCATTGAGCCTACTCAAGCGATGAGAAATCTTAAGGTCAAGCTCAAGCTAAATCCTATGTCAAGCATACTAAAAGGCAAGAGCATAGTGGTAGTGGATGATAGTATAGTTAGAGGCACTACGAGTAAAAAGATAGTAGAGCTACTTCGCTCTGCGGGAGCTAAAGAGATACACTTTAGAGTCGCTTGCCCAGAGCTTAAATTTCCTGAACGCTACGGTATCGACACTCCAAGCTTTGAAGAGCTTATCAGTTATAAGATGAATAAAGATGAGGTATGTAAATTTATAGGAGCCGATACTCTTGAGTTTTTAAACCTCAAAGATCTTGTAAGCAGTATAGGCAATGAGCGAAAATACTCGCTTGTAAGTTTTAATGGGGATTATTTTATAAAATAATTAATAGCAATCCAGCTTAGTTATAAACATAGTATTTTTAAAATACGGAGGATATGGCATAGAGACACTAAAATTTCTAGCCTCTCTTATCTTTAAATTTTTAGCAATACTTACCTTTTGCTCGATTGTGTTCGGACGAGCATCTTTATCATTCTTAAGCCATGAAAATATAGATAATCCGCTTGGTTTAAATATCGCATCGCCTTTTAAACCTTCCTTACTTATAGGGTCATTTATCAGCTTTACTATGATATTGCAGTTAGATATATCAAATGAGCCTATATTTCTTATGACACCCTTAATTACTACGGTTTCATTCATTAAAACTCTACTTTTAGTAATGCCTTCTAAAATAGCTTTTTTAGTATATTTGTCCACAACAAACATTAAAAATATCCCTATCAGAAGAGTAACGCTAAAATTTATAACTATTAAAGAAGTAAATATTTTTTTGTTTTCTTCATATTTTGACAGATACGCCAAGAGTCCTGAAAGAAGCAATAATATAACAATTATCAGAATATGAAAAATATTAAAATACTCTAGCATTAAAAACACTCCGAACTAACTGTTATGTTATAATCACTCAATCTAAAATTGTTTATCACACCTTGAACGCGCCTTGTCTCGTTGATATCCACTATTTCTTTAAGAAATATCTTATCTTTCATGATCGGTCTTAACATATTTATTTGATTTCTAAGCTTATTTCCGGAAGGCTTATAAAATTTAAGATCAATCCTACAATATTTAAATGGATTTTTTGATAAATTTGTAAGTCTTAAATCAACCAAAAGAGTATTTGAGTATGAAAGTTGTTTTTGTGATATTAGTTCTAAATTTCTAGTTCTCAAATTCTCATCCAAGAAACGATTTATATAAAATATCCCGACACCAAAAGCTACTATATTTAATAACATCAACAAAAAGCCTAAAAGATGAAATCTTGTAATTACATATATACAAACTACAAAAAGGATAAAAAACATCAAGACAAGCCATATATAGGCCGCTATATCTATCCAGCCTAAATGCTCGAGATAGAAGCTTAGTCCATCTTTTAGCTTATCTAACATCTCTTGATTTTTTCTCCTCGATTCCACTTGCTCCAAACCTTCTAGCAAGCTCATCTTTGATGCGATCAGGGTGAATATTATGAGCGGCAAGTGCTACCATAGAGTGAAAGCACAAATCAGCCGCCTCATACACCAAATCGTTTTTACTTTTTTCATCTTTGGTATTGGAAGCATCTTTGCAAGCCATTACAAACTCAGTCGCTTCTTCGCCGATCTTTTTAAGTATTGTGTTTTCGCCCTTTTTAAACAAGCTTGCCACATAAGACTTTTGGGGGTCTGCGTTGAGTTTTCTATCTAAAATTTCGTGATATACTTTGTCAATTATCTGGTAATTTGTCTTTATATCCGGCAATTTACTATCTAAATTTAAGTTCTTGTTACTTGAATTAAGCTCAAATTTCCTAAAAAAGCAAGATTTCTTACCGGTATGGCAAGCCGCTCCGCCTATTTGCTCTACTTTGATTAAGAGCGTGTCGTTATCGCAGTCCAAAAATATCTCATCGATTTTTTGGACATTGCCACTCTCTTCGCCTTTTTTCCAAATTCTATTTTTTGTGCGTGAAAAATAGTGGGCAAAGCCGGTTTGAACGCTTAAATTTAAAGCCTCTTTGTTCATAAAAGCAAGCATTAAAACATCATTTGTAGTGCTCTCTTGCACTACTACAGGTATCATCCCTCCGACTTTATCCCAATCTATCTTCATCGCACTCTCTTAAAATTTATTTCTAACGCTCAATAGCCGATTGTCTTGCCTTGTCTTTTGTATCAACCCAAATATTTGGTACCGATCCTCCAGGTGTTAAGAAAATTTTAGCATCGCTATTTTCACGCAAAGCTTCGTTAAATTTACCCTGAATCTCTATTTGTTTTAACTCTAGCAAATTTTGATCCAAACTCTTGGCAACCTCTTTATTTGCATACGCTTGAGCATCGGCTTCTATCTTAACCGCATCAGCCTTACCTTTAGCCTCTATGATAGCTGCCTTTGCGGTTCCTTCTGCAAGAGCGGCCTTTTTAAGCGCTTCTTGGTTTGCACGCTCTACTTCGTATTTGGTTCTCTCCGCCTCTTGTTTAGCGATTTGAACGCGCTCAATTTGCTCTTTTACCTTTTCAGGTAAGATGATCTCTCTAAGTTGAACGGTAAGCAGCTCTACCGGCCTATTTGGCTGAGAGTCGATATCTTTGCGAATTCCCTCATCTATTTGAGCAGCTATCTCATTTCTCTTAGTAGGAAGCTCTTCGGCTGTATATTTACCAGTTACACTTCTTACCACATCTCGCACTACAGGATCTACTATTTTGCTTTCCCAGCTAAGACCCCAAGCAGCGATTGTTTGAGGTGCATTTTCCGGATTTAAGCGGTATTGAACGGTGATATCTATGCTTACAGGAAGGTTTCTAGCGTCCAAAACCGAAATTGAGTTTTTGCGAATAATTCCCGCTTGAGATTGGGTTGAAAATTTTTGTGTCTCACCCATATCCTCACCTGAAGTATAGTTTATAAGGCGAACTCTGGTATCTACGATTATAACTCTTTGAATTCCTGGTATAAAGAAGTGAAAGCCCGGTTGCATTGGGTTTGGATCATATTTACCTGCTGTAGCCTTAATGCCTACTTCGCCCGAGTTTATAACCACAAAAGGCTGAGTAATAGCTAAAATAGCTATGATAACTATGATAACGTAAGCAAGTCCTGACATTTTTCCAAAATTCTTTGGTAAATTTGGTGCCTTGAAATTCAGCTTTGGACCGTTATTGCTTCCGCCGCTACTATTGTTCTTTTTATTAAAATA
This sequence comes from Campylobacter sp. RM16187, assembly GCF_025319965.1. NCBI lineage: Bacteria > Pseudomonadati > Campylobacterota > Epsilonproteobacteria > Campylobacterales > Campylobacteraceae > Campylobacter > Campylobacter sp. RM16187. The sequence continues at coordinate 189,006 of NZ_CP012549.1, read as the reverse complement.
ATCATTTAAATCTGCTGGCATTCATATCCTTGTTTAGAATTTTAAATATAAGTTAGCATTGAAGCATATTTTGGGTTTCGTCCGTAAACTACGTCAAAATAAGCATCTTGCAGTTTTTTAGTGATCTCTCCGCGTTTTCCGCTTCCGATAACCCTAGCATCGATACTGCTTATCGGAGTTACCTCAGCTGCCGTGCCCGTGAAGAAAGCCTCATCGGCCACGTAAGCCTGATCTCTAGTAATTCGCTCGCGGCGAACTTCATAGCCTAAATCTTTAGCAATCTTGATAACGGTATCTTGAGTAATGCTTGCTAGGCTATTATCGTTTGGAGGTGTTACGATAGTGCCGTTTTCAACTATAAAAAAGCACTCGCCAGGACCCTCAGCCACGAAGCCTTCGCTGTCTAAAAGCAGAGCTTCATCGTAGCCCGCATCTTTTGCTTCGTAATTTGCCATTTGCGAGCTTAGGTAGTTTGAGCTTGCTTTTGCTCTATTCATTTGACCTGCCGGATTTAGCTTGGCAAAGCTTGAAATTTTAACTCTAATGCCCTTTTCAAGCCCCTCATCGCCAAGATAAGCACCCCACTCCCATGCGGCTATTGCGGTATTTACAGGAGCTTTTGTGTGAGCTAGTCCCATAATGCCGTAACCTAAAAATATAATCGGGCGAATATATACGTTGCCGTTAAATTTATTTGCCGTTAAAAGCTCTATTTGTGCATTTTCAAGCTCTTTTTGAGTATAAGTACAGTTTAAAATTGTCATTTTTGCAGACTTTAAAAGCCTGTTTGTGTGATCTTGTAAACGAAAAATCGCTAAACCTTTATCAGTTTTATAAGCCCTTGTGCCTTCAAATACGGCATTTGCATAGTGAAGCGAGTGGGTTAAAACATGCACTTTAGCATCTTCCCATTTAACCAATTTTCCATCCATCCAAATAAATTCAGAAGGGTTCATCTTACGCCTTTCATATTGTAAAATTTACGGAGTTTATCAAAAAAATCTTTAAAATTTAATTGTTTTGAAAATAGCACGCACGCAAGGAGTAAAATTTGAAAGGGCGAATTTTTAATAGTTGCCTGCAGGAGTAGCAAAAGAAGTGCTCTCCAAGCAGGCAAATTTAGAAAGGATTATTTAAAGGCTTTATTTATGTCGATAGGAAGCGCTCGATAACCGATAGTAGCAGGTCCCATATCTGTAAATTTAATCTTCACTTTAACATCTTGTCTGCCGTATTTTACCTCATTTAAAATAGGTTCTGTTTTACCCATTTTAAGAAGCTGTTTTGCAAGACCGGCAACAGCTGAATATATAAACATGTAGTCGTATTGCGATTGATACTTCACAACCGAAGTTATAGCGCTATACCAGTCAAATCCGCGCTCTTTACCGTATTGCCAAACCTGCTTAACTATCATATTTTTCTCATCTACTTCATACTCAACCGCACGGCTGTATTTTTCGGTAGGAAGTGCTGGCTGCTCGTTATATCTTGCATCGCCCTTATCAAATACGCTTAGCATGAATTTTCCCGACTTACTCTTTTCATTTACTTTATAAGCGGTATGTGAAGTCCAAGAGAAGTCAAAATCCGTATTTTCGCATCTTCCGTTATCATCACAATCAAGCGCTTTGCCGTTTTTATCCACAGGAGTTAGTAGCTTTTTGGCTAGTTTATCGTTCCAGCCTCTTTTTGAGGCAAGTATCCATTTAACCTCTTTATCTCTGCCTATCTTTACGACAGCGCTTTGATGGCGTATAGAAAGGATTATGCTGTCATCTGCTGCATCATAATTGACCGAATTTATATGAGCCCAGTTTCTACCTATGCCAACACCCGGTATATCTCCCCAAGGAGCATTTGGATCTTCAAGTTCTTCTTTATTTGCGGTTGTTCCGGCTTTATCGGCATCTACGTTTAGACATACTGCGCCCTGATCAAGTGCTAGGATATTTACGTCCCTATAAGGATCTAAGATATCGTAAATTTTCCACTCGTCTATGACTTTTCCGTCTTGGTCAAGCTCGACGATAACGTCACGAACCGAGCGGACATTTTTGCCGTCTGCTCTTTTTTGATTTGCGCTTGCAACACGCATTAGATAAGTGCCTTTTGCGGTTTGTTCTATATGGTGGGAGAAGTCTATATATGAATTTGGCAACACTCTATCAAATACTATGCGCCCCATTAGGTCAAATTTGATATATCTTTGCCCCATACCAAAGAGCATATATCCGTCTTTGGTTTGCTGAAAGCCCATCATATTACCCTTGCGATATAGGTTATCAGGATCGCGTATAACATCAGACTTCATATACCATCTTATATCGCCGTTTGTATCCACAACCCAGTTCATAGCCTCAAGATCCCAAGGTAAAGCACCGCCTGCAGGATAGTTCCATAACGCCTGCCCCGCATTTGGCAGTGAATTTCTGATTAGATGGTTTATAAAATAGAGCCTATCTTTAAATTTCTCATCCATTTTTACGACATTTGCTTTTGGTAGCGAAGTATGTTGTCCTGTGCCGCTTGTGTTCATAAAGATAGCAGGAGCGTGAATTTTATATGTTTCGCTCATAGCTTCGCCATTTCTTTTGTAGCTAACTTCGACGTTATTTACATGATCGGCATAAAGTCCCCAAACAGGAATACCGCCATGCGTTAAAACCTCTTTGTCAGATACTGAGTATTTTATATCAACACCTTTTCGCCTTTCCCTTTTACGACGACTTTGACATCCTTTAAGTTGTACCCGCCGTTATAAATGATAGCAGTAAGAGGAGTCATTTTATAAGGGTTCACAAGAACTGCACCGAGTTTTCCGGACATTTATAGCCGACAGGACTGTTTGGTCCGCCTGCTGCGATGGAACTTGTGCCGATAAGCAACCCTTGTAACTACTACTGATGAAAGTAACTTTTTCATAAATCCTCCTAATTAGATATTAACTAAATTCTTAACATTAATCGTCTTTTGAAACTTATTACAATTTTAATCTTTAATTCTCATATTAAAATTAGCTTAAATTTTATGTGCAATCACTACATTTAAATTTAAAAAGAGTAATATAGCCCCAAAATATATTTTAGGGCTATTGGCAAATCACTTCTCAAAAGCCTTTTGTATGCTTATAGGAAACGCTTGATAGGCTGAGCCCGTGCCTATAAACTGAATTTGCACGCTCGGCTCGGTTTCTCCCCATTTAAATTCGTCTATCTCAGGCTTTGGAGCGCCTAACATCTTACCTTTTGATAGATCGTATTGCATACCTGCCGTTGCGGAATACACCATGATAGAGTTTTTATCCGCCTCATATCTTGTTAAGGAGGTTATAGGGCTAAACCACTCCGATCCGCGGTTTTTGCCGTATTCCCAAACCTGCTCGACGGTCATTTTACTCTCGTCTATCTTATAGATAACGCCGCGACTATACTTCATAGACGCTAACGCAGGCTGCTCAAATCCGCGCGAATCGCCGTTATCAAAAACGGTGATATAGATAAGTCCTTTTTTGGATTTTTCGTCTATCCTAAACGCGGTGTGTTGAGTATAAGTCCAGTCAAATCCGCCCTTTTCGTCCAAATACCCCGGACATTTCGTAAATTCATCTTCGCAGATGATTTTATTGCCCTTTGCGTCAATCGGCGTTAAGAGCTTGTTTTTAAATTCGCCCTTCCAGCCCTTATAAGCTCCAAGTATCCATTTAACCTTTTTGTCGCGTCCGATTTTTATAACGGCGTTTTGATGGCGAGGGCTTATGATGATACTATCATCGCTCGGATCGTAATCCACGCTATTTACGTGCGCCCAGTTTCGTCCGGCTCCCGTTCCTGCGATATCGCCGAATTTATCGCTGGTGTCAAGCTTAGCAAGCTCCTCTTCGCTTATGGTTTGTCCCGCATGGCTCTCATCTACGTTTAAGCAGACCGCACCTTGATCAAGCACCTTGATAACGTCGCTTCTATGAGGATCAAGGATATCGTATAGCTTCCACTCGTCTACGACCTTGCCGCTTGCACTATCGACTTCGATTATCACGTCTCTAACGGTGCGGACGTTTTTGCCGTCGGCTCTTTTGTAGTTTGAATTCGCAACTCTAATTAGGTAGTTGCCGTTTTGCATATTATCAAGCGAATGAGAGAAGTCTTGATATCCAAGCGGTAGTCTGCGATTAAAAATTTCGCGTCCCATTAGGTCGTATTTAACGTATCTTTGACCAAATCCCCAAGTGATCGCCCCGTCGTTTGCCTGCTGAAATCCCATCATAATGCCCGTATTATACATATCGTTAAAATTTAAGAGCTTGTCTGCGTTCATATACCAGCGAACTTCGCCCTGAGTATCTACTACAAATACGTTTGATAGATAATTCCACTCCGCAGCTCCGCCGATAGGGTTGTTCCAGACGAAGTTGGAATTCCTGCCCGCAGCCTTGCCGATGACGTTATTAACAAGATACATTCTATCTTTAAATTCACTATCCACCTTATGCACCTTTACCTCCTTGTAAGGAGCGGCATTCGCGCCGCTAGTGCCTATCATGGTTTGATAATAAGGCGCGGTGTAAATTTTATAACTCTCTTTAATCTTTTCTTTTTCTCCTTTAAAAACTCTAGTGTATTCTACTTCAACCTCGTTTTGATAGTTCGCATAAAGCCCTACTACGGGAATTCCGCCGTAAGTTTTTAGGCTTTGAGGACCTACTTTGTAGCTTAAAATTTCACCTCCCTTTTTAGGCAAAATTTTAACCGCAGCATCTTCTATTACGTATCCGCCGTTCATTATGATAGCGCTTAAAGGAGATAGTCCATAAGGATCCATATACACCCCGCCCAGTTTTCCGGCGACTTGATAATCAAGAGCCGCTCCGCTTGGTCCTCCTAGTGCAAGTGCGGATGTAGTAGCGCCGCATACCAGCATACTTGCAACTAAAACCGATGAAAGCAAAGATTTTGTTTTCATAATCATCTCCTTAATGAATAAATTGATTACGGATTTACCGCTTGGATAAATTTATATAATCTTACTAACGCAAAAACCACACGAGAATTAAACTAAGTTTAAATCAAATTTATATTTCAAATTTAATTTTATATATTAATAGTTTTGAGTAAATTCAGCTTAAATTTATTTTTGCGTTATTTTTGTGGAAGTTTGATTTTATAAAATTACACTACATAAATTTAATTCAAAGGAGTTTAGATGAAATCTCTACTTACGAAGACGACTAAAATTTTAGCCGCCGCTTTGCTTTTTGGCGCCGTTAGCGCTAACGCTTTTACCGAAGGTAAAGACTATATAGTCCTTGAAAAACCTCTAAGCGTGGAAAACGGGACACTGACAAAAGTTTTTAGCTACGCTTGCCCGTTTTGCTATAAGTATGATAAAAGCGTAACTCCAAAAGTAGTTGAAAAGGTTGCGGACTTAAAATATATGCCCTATCATCTAAAAACCAAAGCCGAATACGGAGAGGCGGCAAGTAAAATTTTAGCCGTTTTAGCCGTAAAAGACGAGGCTAAAGGGATTAGTTGGCTTGATTTTAAAAAGGCGAAATTCGCCTACTATAAAGCCTATCACGACAAAAAAGAGCGCTGGGGCGGAGGCAAAGACATCGAGGCGTTTTTAAAAACGGGGCTTGAGGCTGCGGGAATAACTATGGACGAATACAAAAAAGAGCTTGAAAATCCAAAAGTCATAGAACTTCTTAAAAAATGGGACGAAAGCTACGACGCGGCTAAAATTCAAGGAGTTCCTGCGTTTATCGTAAACGGCAAATATCTGATTTACACAAGCTCTATCACATCCGTAGAAGGCTTTGCAAGCCTTATAGAAGAGTTGCTTAAAAAATAGGAAAAGATATGAACCTCATAGATAAAATTTCGTCTTGGCAAGATAGCAGATTTCCTTGGCTGCTCATGACTTTTGTGAGTGTTGCGCTGGTAGTTTTAGCGCACTCACTCTTTCAAAAGTACGTCTACATGCCGCCTTGCGAGCAGTGCGTATATATAAGATTTGCCTTTTTATGCATGGCTTTTGGAGGCATCATTGCAGCTATCAACCCTAAAAATTTAGCCCTTGCGCTTATAGGCTATCTGTTTTCTTTTTGGGGCGCGATCCAAGGCATAATGTATAGCGTAAAGCTCGCTAAAATTCACACCGCCGTTCATGGCGATGATCCGTTTGGCGTTCAAGGATGCTCAACCGATCCGACCTATCCGTTTAACTTGCCGCTTCACGAGTGGGCGCCTGACTGGTTTTTGCCAACGGGTGATTGCGGATATGATAATCCTATAGTTCCTGACGGAGTTACTTTAAGCGGACTGCAAAAATATCTTGTGGATCTTTATGCAGACGGCTGGTATCTGATACCTTCAAAGCACTTTATGTCGATGGCTGACTGCACGCTTTTAGGCTTTGGCTTATGCTTAATCATTCTACTTGTCATGGCGGTTTCAAAGGTCATCACTCTAGTTAACAACTCTAAAAAGGTCTGAATTTTCAGACCTTTTTAGATATACTGCTTGCTTAAATTTAAGGAAAACGGCAAGTGAAGATAGATATATTTAACAGATACAACTTCAAAATTTATATCATCATAATTCTTTCCAGCCTATTTGTTGTATTGCTTGGCGCAAACGTATACAAAAACGCAAAACATCATATCACTACTCTATCGAACAAAAGCAAAATCGCAACAAGTGAAAATATCGTAGAAATATTTCAAATTTGGCTTGATGAGAGGATAAACTCACTTGTTAAAGCTTCTAAATTTATGCAAAATGCAGATATATTAGACGATGAAAAAGGTATCAAAAAATTTACCGAAGCTTTTTTGGGCGATGCTCAGGAATTTGATCTTATCCAGCTTTTAAAGGAAAATAGAGAAATTTATATAAACGGAGAAAATATACCAAAAAGCGATGAAGTAAAAAATTCAAGACTTAGTCTCTTTTGGTATGTTGAGACAAAAAACAGCAACAAACCGACAGTAAATTTCATGCCTAAACACGCTATATTAGAGCAAGAGACTCTAAATTTGTGCGTTCCAAACTACCAAGACGGCAAATTTGCAGCCGTGCTTTGCGGAGTAGTAAAGCTTAAAAGCATATTTGAAAAGATCAGCAACTTCAAGCTTCCTCCCAATTCATACTCATTTATCGTTACTCATAGCGGCGAAATTTTAACCAAGATGAAAGACGAAAAGCTAAAAGAGCAAATTCAAGAAAAATTTAAAGAGATGTTTTTAAAAGATGAGGATATAAAAAGCATTGTTTTGGACTCAAATTTCATCTCGATTGCCGAAATTCCCTCTTTAAACTGGTTTATCGGCGCAGGAACGGATAATGCAAAAGAGACTAAAGAGCTGCTTGAAGCAACGACTAAAAACGCTCTTGCCTTGCTTTTTGCCTTTATAGCTCTTGCGTTCGTGGCAAATTCACTTCATAACTTCATGTACGCTAAGATCAAAAAGCGCCAAGACGAATACGAAGCAATCCTTGCTCACAAAGCCAAAATGAGTGAAGCGGGCGAGCTTATAAGCGGGATAAATCATCAATTCATCCAGCCTGTAAATTCTTTAAATTTGATGATATCAACCCTGCTTATGCTTAAAAAAGATGGAAATTTAGATAAAGAGACTCTGCAAAATATGCTTGAAAAAGGGCAAAAGTCCATATTGCTACTAAGCAATACCATAGATATCTTTAGAAATTTTTACAAAACAAGCGAAAACATAAGAGAATTTAGCGTCAAGCAGAGCATTAAAAATCTCTTAACTCTTATGCACACCGAGCTTACAAGAGCCAATGTGCATGTGGTTTTAAGCGAATTTGAAGATAAAAAAGTAAATCAGATAGAAAATATAATCCAGCAAATTTTACTTATCTTAATCCACAATGCAAAAGACGCTTTGGTGGATAAATTTAAAGACGATATCAAGTCAAGAAGAGTGCAAATAGATGTAAAATTCGATGAAAACAGGTGCTATATAGAGGTCATCGAATTTGGAAGCGGGGTGAGCGAAGCGATGAGCCACAAGATATTTGACGAGCCAAAAACTACCAAAAAACAAGGCAGCGGCATAGGACTGTACTTTGCTAAAAAGCTTGCCAACAGAAAGATAAACGGAGATATTAAACTCGTAAACAGAGCGCTTCCTACGGTATTTGAGTTAAATTTCGATGTTGATTTAAAGGGCGATAAATGAATAACGAATCTTTAAAATTACTAAAAAAGCTATCGATTTTGATCGTTGAAGACGACGATATGTCAAGAGAGCTCATAGCAAGCGGGCTAAAGCCGTATTGCGCTAGCGTTAGAGTCGCCGCGGACGGATGCGAGGGGCTTGAATACTTTAAAAAACAAAAATCAGACATCGTCATAACGGATATCCATATGCCGATAATGAATGGATTTGAGATGATGAAAGAGATTTCAAGGCTTAAACCTCATCAAAAATTCATCGTCTTTACCTCTTACGATACGGATATGAATTTGATGAAAAGCATAGAACAAGGCGCTGCGCTATTTTTAAAAAAACCTATCGACATCAAAGATCTTCGCTCAATGATAATTGCATTAACCTACGAAAAAGACGAAAAATTAATCAAAATCAGCGACGAAATAAGCATAAATTTAAAAGAGGAGAAAATTTATAAAAACGGAGAGGAAATTTATCTGACATATTTGCAAAATAAATTTTTCTGGCTCTTTGCGTATAATTTAAACAAGCTCGTTAGCTACGAAATGATAGAGGAATTCGTCTATGAAAACGAGGTCGTGAGCAAGGGTGCTATACAAAATATCATCTTGCGTCTAAAGCGAGAGCTTGGGATAAAATTTAAAAATATCTCAGAAGCGGGATACATCCTAGTAACAAGCCAAAAAGAATAAAAAGTCTTGCAAAATTTGATTGGAAATTTAAAAGAAATTTGCCCGATTCATAAACAAAACGGGCAAAAACGCTGGCTAATTAAATTTAGCAGGCTATCAAATACAAAATTTTAATGCTAGATGGGATTTATCTCGCTACTTCTTGCGTTGTAAACAAACCAACTTAAGATCATGACCAAAAACACCGCTCCAATAAATGCAAAACCGATAAAGCCTACTACTGACAAAGAACTACTAATCTCGGCACTTTTAGGCAAAAAAATAGCTGGCATCCACTCATTAAGAGGTAGTCCAAATGGGAATGAGAAATTTTCCAAAGATAGTGTCTTGCTCTCATTTGTATAACTAAGTCCGAAAATAACACCTAAAAATATAAAAATATAGGCTATTAATTTTACCGCAAAAGATTTAGGCTCTATCATGGCAATAATAGCACCAAGTAAAATAATCGCCAAAATAGATCTAATAATCATACTAAGAGGATCTGAGGCGCCACAAAAAAATGATCCGACAAGCAAACCGATACATACTAAAAACAGAGCCATCCAAGGCTTCCTTGTGCGCTGAAAGTTATATATCCAGCAGACAAAACCTTTATTATCTTTATTATAATCCATAATCTACTTTCCTAAAAGTTCTTTTATAATTTCAATTAATTTATCTATCGAATAAGCCGCATCTAGATTAATTAGATATTTTCCATTTACGACAAAGGCGGGTACTCCACTTAAAACAGCAACCGAATAGCTATCGTCCCAACTAGATAAAATTTCTTGCGCTCTTGTTGTGCTTAAAGCCTTTTCATAGTCGCTTCTGTTTACCTTGGTATCTTTTAAAATTTTATTTATATACTCGTTTTTGTCACTAAATTGTTCGTTTTTGTCGTGATATGATCTATAAATGGCAAATTTTGCTCTTTTAAACAGAGATTTATCATCAAAATAGCCTATATTTTTCTCCTCATCAAGTGAGATCATAGAGGCTAAAATTCCGCTCACAGTCTCGCCAAATTCACCTTTTGACTTTAGATGATAAGGTATAAATTTAACTCCATCAAGTTTAGACATTACTTTTTGAGTTACGCCTTTATCAAATTTATAGCAGTGCGAGCAAGCGTAGCTAAATACTTTAGTAAGAGTATTATCGCCTACCGAAAGCGGTCTTTCGAGCACCTTATATTCTATCCCGTCGGTTAGAGCAAAAGCGCAGGAGCTAAAAAGCCCAAGTGTAGCCAAAACCTTTATAAATTTAGTAAAAATTTTCATACAACTCCTTATTAGTCCTGATATTTTATGAAATACTATAAAAGAAATGATAAATTTGAGGTTAAAACATTATCTGCCAAATTCGCAAATAATCCGTATAAATCAACTATAAATTTTAGTTAATTTTAATATCCTAATAATGTCAAACATGCCATCTAAATCGGCTTTTATCTTTTTGTCTAATTTTTTACTTACAATGTTCTTATGAATATCAGGCTCAAAGCTATCAATGCCTCTATCAATCCTTATATAAATTCGCCCGTCAACAAAGCTTAATCCAATAGGAACTCTCATATACTTAGCAAGCTTTACAATAGCCTCCATTAAAGCCGGACTTAGTATATACATTGCATTTTGGATATCGGTTGTATAAACTCTAAAAAGTTCGTTAAATTCAGCATTATCAACGATAAATCGTTTAGCTAGAGGATCATGCGGCTTGCCTTTTGCTAGCACAAAGGTTTTTGATTCTATCTTTTTATTAAAATCAGCCATAAAAAATATCCCTTTAAAAAAACTTACTTCAACACTCTCTTGTTCCATAGTTGCTGGATTAAAGAAACTATCTTTACCGATTAATTTTAAGTCGCTAAAGCTAAATTTGACTCCATCTATCTCTCCGCTTACCAGATCATTTCCAAACTGTTCGGTTATACTAAAGAACAATCTGCTTTGCATTATATAAAATAAATTTATATGATTATTCATCTCATATTTAAACCCAAGCGAGTTAAAGTAGCTCTCAAGGTAAAATTTTTTATATTTTTTCGCAAATTCACTTTTTTCCTTTTTTGCAAAATAAAAGAAAAGATTATGATAAAAGATATAAGTAATAACCAAAGAGAGTATCAAGGCTAAAATTTGACCTAAATTTTTACCTTTTATGAAACCAAATTGCGTATTTAATGGAGCCTCGGTAAAGATTTGATACAAAAAGTAAAAAATAAATACAAATATTATGAAAGTAACAAATATGCGATATGAGAAAAATTTAGAAAGTATTAGTTTTCGCTCTTTTTCAAGCTCAAGTAGTGTCTTCAAACGCAACCTTTAAATTTGAGTAATTATATCAAATTTAAGCTCTCAAAGAGGATTAACGCGGCCAAATTTAGCCGCGTTAAAAAAGTTAGTATTCAAATATATTTGGATTTATAACAAGCGAGCGATAAGCCACGTCATCTCTTGACGCAGACTCCACATCCATTTCAAATTTGATCTCATTTGTCTTTGGATCGATCTCAACTAAAACCATCTTTATAGTCTTATCAGGGCGAAGCAGATTTACGTTTGAGCTTGAGATGTAGTAAGTCTTTTTATCTTTTTGCCACTCGGTGTTGCTGGTAACCGCGCTATAAAATTCAAATCCGCGCTCTTTGCCAAATTCCCAAGTTTGCTCAACGGTCAAATTTTTCTCATCTATTTTGTATTCAACCGCGCGGGAGTATTTATCCTCTTTGAATGCAGGCTGCTGCATACCTCGCCCGTCGCCGTTATCAAACACGCTTAAATGCTTGATATTACCTTTGTTTTCGTATCTGTCCGTTAGCCAAGCGGTGTGCTGTGTCCAAGACCAGTCAAAATCACCTTCACATTTAGAATTTTCGCATTTTATCTTTTTGCCGTTTTTATCAACAGGAACCAAAACTTTAGCCTTAAAGTCATCACTCCAGCCTTCAGGGCTTGCCAGTATCCATTTAACTTTTTTATCTTTGCCGATTTTTACGATACCTTGATGGCGAAGCGAAAGGATGATACCTTCATCGGTTGGATCATAAGAGATAGAATTTACGTGAGCCCAGTTGTGCCCTGTGCCGGTGCCGATCTTATCGCCAAACGGAGCGTCCGAGCTAGTGTCGATTTCCTTTGCGTTCATGTCGATGTTTAGACAAATCGCACGTGGATCAAGCGCCTTTATAAGGTTACTTCTATAGACATTATTTCCGAAAATTTCGTTTAGATCCCACTCGTTTACCACCTTACCCGTACTGTCAAGCTCAATGATATGATCGCGGATAGTGTGCGAAATTTGTCCACCTTTGTGGTAATAGTTGTATTTGCCTACACGAAGTAATAAATGATCGCCCTTAATCGGCAAAACTTCATGGCTTAAATCAATATAGCCGCGCGGCAAAATTCTTTCATAAACTTGTTTGCCCATAAGATCATATCGCATATATTTTTGCGACATTCCAAAGCTTATATCGCCGTTTGGCAGCTGATGAAACCCCATCATCATACCTGTGTTTTCGACATTTCTCTCGCGGCGATCGTAAAATTTAGCATAGTCAAGATACCATCTAACCTCGCCTGTAGTATCTACGATATAGTTTTCTGTGTAGTCATTCCAGCTAGCCGCACCGCCGTATCCGCTTCGCCAGTCAAACGGCTTATAAATTCCCGTAATTGTATTATTGATAAGATAGAGTCTATCTTTAAATTCGGGATCTACTTTCTTTGGAACTCTCTTTTGCATATGCTCAAATCTAAAATCTCGGCTTAAGGTTACGATCGGTTGAGCGTAAATTTTATACACTTCTTTTTTCTTTTCACTCTTAAATACATAGCTTACTTCAACTTGGTTCAGATAGTCGGGATATAGCCCCCATATAGGTACGCCGTCGTGGTTTAAAAGAGCGTTTTGCGAAACGTTGTAGTTAATATCAACTCCTCCGTTTGGCTTGCCAAGTACGCGCACGTGGATATCGGTTATATCTTTGCCGGCACGATCTACTATAGCAGTAAGCGGCGCTACGTCATAGGGGTTTATGAAGACTTGTCCGAGCTCGCCTTGCTTTTTGATCTGATGAGCAAGAACTCCTGAGTTTGCAGGCGTAGCAACAATAAACAACATGGCTGAAGACAAGCCTACCGCAAGAGCTGCGGAAACTAATGAAATTATTTTCATATTTATCCTTTCTGCAATAAATTCAAAGCAAAATATAGTTTAATTTATAGATAAATTTAAATTTTATATATTTTACTATCTAATAGCATATTTTAAGTATTTTACACTGAATTTAATATTATTTGCAAAAACAAAGAGTTGGTAAGTATTTTATGTTTACAAGATTAAATTTACTTATATTATATGCAAAATTATTTAAGCTAAATTTATTATTAATTTTAGCTATAATCACTGAAATTTTAAAGGAGAAAAAATGCCATTTGTAAATATCAAAGTTTCAGCCCCCGAACCCTCAAAAGAGCAAAAAAAGCAGATCATCGCCGAAGTTACCGATACTCTAGTAAGAGTACTTGGCAAAGATCCCGCCGCGGTTCTTGTGATGATAGAAACACTTGAGGTTGAAAGTATCGGCAAAAACGGACTTAGTTTAGAAGATTTAAGGAGTAAAAAATGAGTTGCAAGAAAAAAGAAGCTTGTGAAGTAAAAAGCGAATTTAGCAAAGAGGATATCGAGCGCAAGGTAACTCTCGCGGCCGGCGATAAGGCGCCTGAATTTAGCCTTGAAAATCAAGACGGCGTGAGTGTAAATTTAAAAGATTTCATCGGCAAAAATGTCGTGCTTTATTTTTACCCTAAAGATAACACTCCGGGATGCACTACCGAGGCTTGCGAATTTAGCGCGATCTATGATGATTTTATCGCAAGCGATACAGTTATAATCGGCATAAGTCCAGATAGTGTAAAAAGTCATGCGGGCTTTATAGAAAAGCAAAATTTAAGGCACATTTTACTAAGTGACGCAAATAAAGAGGTAGCGAAAATTTACGGAGTTTGGCAGATTCGCAAAAATTATGGTAAAGAGTATCTTGGCATAGTTCGCACAACTTTTGTGATAGATAAAAAAGGCAAAATTTCTAAAGTCTATAAAAGCGTAAAAGCAAAAGATCATGCTGCAAAAGTTCTTGCCGATCTAACTAAATAAGATAATTTTATAAGGAGTCAAATTTATCGACTCCTTTTTCAAAAAATATTTTCACAGCGTCTTAAAATTAAATTAATATATAAAATATAATTTATTGTAAAAATTTAAAATATTTTACTTAAATATAGAAATTTTTGCTATATATTTAAATTTCATAAAAGTATTTTTGTAGTAGAATACATTTCATACATTAATTCTTATATTTTATCTATTTTTAATAAAACTACCTATACAATATCATGAAAATTAAATTAGTATTATTATAATAATACTAATTTAATAATAGTACTAATAAATATCAGGAGGTTTTATGCTGAGTGTTTATAAGATAAATACCTTCCCGCCGTCTGCAAATTCAAGAGGCGGTGAGGCTGAATTTGAAGGCACTTATCGCAAAGGCGAACTTAGAGGTATCATAACGATAAATCAAGATAATTGCGTCGGATGCGACACCTGTCGCTCTTTCTGTCCAACGGATGCGATAGAAGGCTCGTTAGGCATCGCACACAGGATAGATCAAAATTTATGCGTAGCCTGTGGTCAGTGCCTCATCAACTGCCCGTTTGCCGTTATCGAGCAGATGAGCTTTGTCGATGAGGTTATGGCTAAACTTGAAGACAAAAAGACCTTTGTCGTAGCACACCCTTCTCCTGCCGTTCGTGTCTCTTTGGCTGAAGAATTTGGCGGAAAACCGGGCGAACTAACGATAAATAAGATGTATAACGCTCTTGAGATGGCGGGCTTTAATATGTACGACGTAAATTTCGCCGCTGATCACACTATCCTTGAAGAGGGAACCGAGCTAATCAAAAAGATCAAATACTGGTTACTTGGCGAGAGAAGCCCTGATTTAGAGCACGTTTCGCACCACCCTTTCCCGCACTTTACGAGCTGTTGTCCGGCTTGGGTTAGAAATGCTGAAATTTTCCATCCCGAGCTCATACCTCACATCTCGGGTGCAAAATCGCCTATCCAAATGGGAGGACCGCTTGCTAAAACATGGGCGGCTAAATTTGTCTGGAACAAAGACCCGCGCGATATCTACGTAGCGACCGTTACACCATGTACTGCTAAAATTTACGAGGCAAGCAGACCTGAGTTTAACTCGGCTTACCAGTATCTAAAAGAGACAGGTGAAATTCCTGCGGATACAAAGAGCTTCCCTGATATAGACGCAACTCTTACGGCTCGCGATATAGCTGAAATTTTCCGTAAAAAGGGCATAAATCCGCTTGAAATGAGCGATGAATATCCGGAAAAAACAATGAACGTATATACAGGCGCAGGAACGATATTCGGCAACAGCGGAGGCGTTATGGAGGCTGCACTCAGAACGGCTTATTTCTTGCTATCGGGACAAGAGTTAAGAGATCCTGAGCTAACTCCTGTAAGAGGGTATGATAAAGACTTAACCGAAGCGGTTATACCTATCCCTTTAAAAGACTACGGCGGTAAGACGCTCGAGCTTAAAGTAGCGGTAGTAAACGGCGCTTCAAGAAACCTCGGCACGATACTAAAACATATCACGAAAGATTCTAACAGATATCACTTTATCGAGGTTATGAACTGCCCCGGAGGCTGCGTAAACGGCGGCGGTCAGCCGGTTCATGCTATGGGAACGTCGTGGCTTCATCCATTGCTTCCTCTACCTCTAAAAGCATAAATTTAAAGGACAAAAGATGAAATTTCAATACATAGAAAAACCGGTAGGCAAAATCTTCTCAAGAAGAGATTTCCTAAAAGCTGGCGGAGTGATGACGGCTGTCGTTGCGATGACTGGATATGCCATCACAGACATCATCAAAAGACGCAAATCCTATATCGCAATGCGCCAAGAAGGCTTATATAAAGATGACAAGCGCTGTCAAAATTTAAAGCTTACAAGCTCTCATCAAAACCCAAGCTGTGCGAAATCCTACGAGGATCTAAAGACCGAACCGATGGGCGAGATAGCCGAAAAACTTCTGCATACTAATGCTTATTTCGATCGCAAAAATTTGATCTTACAAGGAGCTAACCATGCATGAAAAAAGAGTTTTAAAATTTCCTCTATCAGAAAAGGTCTTTCATAACGTAAACTTAATCACTTGGATAGCTCTTATCGTAACGGGTGTTTTGATCTACTTTCAACTTGTAGATGAGCCTACTTCAGAGCTTATGATGGATTGGCATATCGGTATAGGCATAGTATTTACGATAAATTTCTTCGGATTTGTATTCCTAAATTTCGATCGTTTTGCTTTGATGATGAGAAATTTACTCATCTGGGATCGCGATACTTTCGCTTGGTTTAAGAATTTCGGCGGATATCCAAGAAGACTGTTTGGTATCAAATTCGGTCCTGAAGAGGTAGCTCCTCAAGGCAGATTTAACGCCGGTCAAAAAGCCGCTTATCTTATATTTATGTTTATGATATTTGGACTTATAGTTTCAGGCTGGTTGCTTTATGCATATCCTGCTGCGATGGGTAAAATTTTCGTTAAATGGATGTTTTACTTCCATGTTTGGGGCTCGATACTAACAAGCTTGCTTGCGTTTTGCGTGCATATGCCCCTTGCTGTTATAAACGTAGAGGATCTAAAGGCTATGTTTAGGATAGGCGCAGGCGACGTGCCGCTTGATGATGCGCACCATCACGCCCCAAAATGGGTAGAAAACGATCTTATGGCGGTTGATGCTGCAAAACCCGCTCATTAAAGGCGATTTATGTCATGGACAGATGAACGATATGAAAAAATTTTAGATTGGGTTAGCAAACACGAATACGAAGACTTCATAAACGAAAATGAGATAGAAGAAATTCTATCTCAAACCAAAAACGCGAGCAAAGACGAAGTAAGAGCCGTTATAAAAAAGGCCAAAGAAAACGCCATAAAAGGCACTATGCTAACTCCTTACGAAACGGCGGTGCTTTTAAATAACTCGCATGATGAAATTTGGGATGAAATTTTTGAAGCCGCAACAGAGGTCAAAGAGGAAGTTTACGGCAACAGAATGGTGCTTTTCTCGCCTCTTTACATCTCAAGCCCATGCGTAAATAACTGCAAATACTGCGGATTTGCTGCTTCAAACACCGCTACAAAAAAGAAAATTTTAAAAGAAGAGGAGCTAAAAAACGAGATAGAAAGCCTGCTTGACATGGGGCAAAAGCGCCTGATAGCGGTTTACGGCGAGCATCCAAAGAGTGATTATAACTACATCGCAAAGACTGTAAGAGAAATTTACAGCGTTAGGAAAAACAACCTTAACATCCGCAGAGTAAACATAAACGCCGCTCCTCTTTTTGAAGACGAGTATAAGGTAGTTAAGGCTGAAGGCATAGGCACTTTTCAGGTATTTCAAGAGACCTATCACAGAGAAACTTACGCCAAATACCATCCGCAAAATACGTTAAAAGGCATTTACGACTGGCGCGTTTTTGCGCTTCATAGAGCTCTTAAAGCTGGGCTTGATGATGTGGCTATAGGCGCACTTTTGGGACTTTATGACTATAAATTTGAGATTTTAGGCTTGCTTTATCATGCCATGAGTTTAGAAAAATACTTCGGTATAGGTCCGCATACTATATCTTTCCCTCGTATCAAAAAGACCTCAGCCGGCGCAAACGACATGCCTTATGCGCTAAGTGATGATGAGTTTTTAAGAGCTATTGCGATCATTCGCCTAATGTGTCCGTTTACAGGCACTATCCTAACGGCTAGAGAAGAGCCGTCCGTAAGAGATGAGGCGATAAGAAAGTGCGGAATTTCTCAAATGGACGCAGGCACAAACATAGGCATAGGCGGGTATTCTAAGAAAAATATCAAAGACGAGCTTGACAATCAGC
The DNA here is from genome assembly GCF_025319965.1 of Campylobacter sp. RM16187. Classification (NCBI taxonomy): domain Bacteria; kingdom Pseudomonadati; phylum Campylobacterota; class Epsilonproteobacteria; order Campylobacterales; family Campylobacteraceae; genus Campylobacter; species Campylobacter sp. RM16187. Next base: position 171,137 of record NZ_CP012549.1, on the reverse strand, counting down.
AATTTAAAATCGGAGATCACCGCTGTATCGACGAATTCGTGCTAAACGTGATGAAAAAAGACAAAATTCCAAGCTTTTGCACTTCCTGTTACCGCGAGGGTCGCACGGGTGATCACTTCATGCCTTATGCCAAAAACGCCAAGATCAAGTATCTTTGCTTGCCAAATGCAATCTTAACGCTTAAGGAGTATTTGCTAGACTACGGTTCAACCGAAGCAAGAGAGCTTGGCGAGAACGTGATCATTCCAAAGTATCTTAGCGAGCTTGAGGAAAATTTGCCTAGCGTTGCGCAAAAAGTTAGAAATTTGATAAGCGATATGGAAAAGGGCGCAAGAGATTGTCATCTATAAAATTTATAAACGAGCTTGAAGCAACCCATACCACTTCGCTTTACGGGCTTGAAAAGATCATCGCCGATGATGATAACTGCGAGTATCTTTTCGAGGCGGCAAATAGAGTTAGACAAAAATTTGTAAAACAAGAGGTGCATCTAAAAGCTCTTATAGAGATCTCAAATATCTGCGCCAAAGAGTGCTTTTACTGCGGTCTTAGAAGCAAAAACAAAAGTCTAAAACGCTACAAGATGAGCACAGATGAGGTAGTTTCTTGCGCTAAAGAAGCCGCCATAAGCGGATATAAAACTATCGTAATGCAATCAGGCGAAAGTGGCGCATTTAAAGATGATGAAATTTGCGAGATCATACGCGAGATAAAGAAATTTGGCGTTCATATCACGCTTAGCTTTGGCGAAAAGAGCTTTGAGCAGTATAAAGCCTACAAAGAAGCGGGTGCAGATAGATACCTGCTTCGCATAGAAACTACCAATCAAGCTCTTTATAAAGCCCTTCATCCCAACATGGGCCTAAAAAACCGTATAAAGTGCTTAGAGAATTTACGAAATTTAGGCTACGAGACGGGAAGCGGCTTGCTTGTGGGCTTGCCGGGAAGCAGCACTAAAATCCTAGCAAGAGATCTGATGTTTTTAAAGAAACACGACTTTGACATGATAGGCATAGGGCCTTTTATACCCTCTACAAACACGCCGCTTGAGCACTCAAAAGCAGGCGAGATAAAGCTTGCCCTAAAAGCAAACGCTCTAACAAGACTGCTATTGCCTAAGATAAATATACCTGCAACAACCGCTATCGAGACGCTTGATCCAAACGAAGGGCGTAAAATGGCTTTAAGAAGCGGTGCAAACGTCATCATGCCTTCAATCACGCAAGGCAGATATCACGATCTATACAGTCTCTATCCGAATAAATTTTGTCTAAAAGAAAGCGTGGCGGAAATTTACGATAGATTTGATGAAATGCTTACTTTAATAGGAGATAAAATTTCGCTTACAAACGGCAACAGCGTGCATTTTAACCAAAGGCAAGGGCTGTGAACACTCCAAAATCTATGCGCACGGCCATAGGGATTTTCGGCAGGCGAAACGTCGGCAAATCAAGCATCATGAACATGCTAAGCAATCAAAGCGCCTCTATAGTATCCGATGTTGCGGGAACTACGACTGACACGGTGCAAAAAAGTATCGAGATACACGGGCTTGGCGCCGCTACGCTATTTGATACGGCGGGCGTTGATGATGTGGGCGAACTTGGCAAGCAAAGAGTTTTAAAGACAAACGAGACGATAGAAAATATCGATATAGCCGTTTTGGTCGTGGAAAATAACAAATTTGGCAAATTTGAAAGTGAGCTTATTGCTAAATTTAAAAGCCTAAGCAAGCCTTTTTTAGTGCTTGTAAATAAGTGCGACCTCAAAGAGTCAAAGGACGAGTTTTTAAATTTGATAAAGCCATTTAAATTTGTCAAAACTTCTGCCAAAACGAGTCTGAATTTAGAGCTGATTTATGAAAATTTAGCCGAAATTTCAAAGCAAATTTCAAAAGATACTGACGATCTTTTTAGCGGAATTTTAAATCCTAATGACATTGTCTTACTTATAACGCCGATTGACGATGAAGCGCCTAAGGGCAGGCTCATACTGCCTCAAGTGCAAGCCATAAGGCAAATTTTAGACGGCAAAGCTTACGTTTGCGTCTCAAGTAGTGCAGACGTATCAAAAACCGCGCAGATGTTCAAGCCAAATTTGATAGTGTGCGACTCGCAGTGTGTCTTAGAAGTCGTAAAAACCGCTCCAAAAGAGGCGAAAATCACTACTTTTTCTATCCTGATGTCAAGGCTAAAGGGCGATTTGAGCGAATTTATAAAAGGCTCTGAGCGCGCTAAAAGCCTAAAAGATAACGATAAAATTTTAATAGCCGAAGCCTGCACTCACAACGCAAAAGACGGCGACATAGCAAGGGTTAAGATCCCAAAAATGCTTAGCAAATTTAGCGGCAAAAAGCTTGAATTTAGCTACACAAACGGCAAGGATTATCCTGCGAATTTAGACGAATTTGCACTCATTATCCACTGCGGAGGCTGCATGATAAACAAAACCATCATGAAAAACCGCATGCAAAAGGCCTCTCGCGCCATAGTGCCTATAACAAACTACGGCATCATCATCTCGCTTTGTCAGGGTGTGCTTGATAGAGTGACTGAAATTTTTCAAAACAATCTACAATCGGGAGCGATAGGGACGGATTTAACGAGGTATATTGCTACAACAAGCGAGCCTAAATACTAGCCAAACTTAGGCTAGGCGATGATTTAAAGATACCTATTGTCGCTAAAAAACAGCACAAGACAACGCTAAACGATATTGCAGACAAGTATTTTGATGGTAGAACAATAGCAGGCGAAACAATAAGCCTAAAAGAGCGCAGGAGCAAATTTAACAGACATCTAAGGGACACAATAGGCTATAAGCCTTTAATATCGATTAAAAAAGATGATGTTATAGGGCTACAAAAGGAGCTTATAAGCGCAGGATATGCAAACGCAACTATAGGCAATATATTACAGCTTGGCGCAACGATATTTTATTACGCTATTAAGCAGGGTTTCTTTAATTTTGCTAACCGGTTTATAAGCGTAGAACAAGTGGCGAAGCAAGACTATACGACAGCTCAACCGATAAGACTTTTTACGTAAGTATTAAAAACGAGCTGCCGCAGAGCATAGAAACAGCCGATAAAATAGCGCACAGATTACACGCTAGAGGGCTTACCGATGATAACCACCTGATATATCAAACTTAAAGCATTTACAGACGGCAGAACACTAAACCGCAAAGGGCTACAAGACCGCTTTAACTCAAAACAAGCATTAGACAATTTTATCAACACAAGCCGAAAGAAACGCACATAAATTTTAACTACAATTCGCTTTTAAAAATGTCGGAATTGAAAAAATAATCCTTTAAAAATACATCTATTAAAAGCCTATTAAACGGGCTTTAAACACTTACGCCAAAACCTAAACGAGATATAATTTATTCAGTGTAAGGATGAATAAAATTAAGCAAATTAAACTTACTTGAGAAGCTTTAATCCAGCTCGGACAATAGCAAGAAATCAAGCAGGCAGAAGCAAATCCGCACAACAGCAAGAAATCAAGCAAATTTAACCTAATCCGGCAGAGAGCAGGAAAGCAGGCAAACACAACACAATCAAGCAGATAGCAAGAAATCAAAGAAATTTAATACAATTCATAGTATATAAATTTTAATATTCAAAATATTTGTGTATCAAAAAAGAGCAAATTTTATACACAAGACAGCAAAGCAATCAAAAGAAAAATATATTTTTAGCTCAAAAGCATTTCAAACCTTAAATTAAGAAAACTAAAAATTTAACTTTTTTTGATTGAAACCTTAAGAAAAATTATAAAAATTTGGCATTTTTTGAAGTTGTGAAACGTGCTTTAAGTTTCACAAAGCTTAAACGGCTAAAAATGCTTGAAAAGTGAAAAGCACAAAGAGCGAAAAGAACGCAAAAACCCTAAAAAACGACATTTTGTAAAAAATTTGTATTGAAAAGTGCAATTTTCATAACTATTTTTGTTTTTTGGTGTATTCTTAAACTTTTTAATTAATATTTTGTAGAACTAAATAACAACGATTTATTATATCAATTTCTAAGCTTAAAAAATGTTTAATTATTATTTTTTATGCCAAATAGCTATAAGTAAGCTTTAAAAATAAAGGGCTTTTTTGCTACACTTACTTTTTACACTTTTGGCTTATTAAATGCCGTATTTTAGGGCTTTTTTATAAAATAGGTTAGATGAATTAGTCCGTATAGTATCTTATAAATGCCCTAAAATAGGCACTTTTAAGCACTTTGTTACACATAGCTTACACTTTTGATATTTTTCTAACCTTAAGAGGCTATCGGAAGCTCGTATTTTAGGGGATTTTAAAGGGGAAAAATGTTAAAAATGGTGCGGATGAAAGGACTTGAACCTTCACGCCGTGAGGCACCAGATCCTAAGTCTGGCGTGTCTGCCAATTTCACCACATCCGCACGTGTATAAAGAATGAAAGTTTATCTAAAAAATCTTAAACAAACCAAATGGTACGCCCAAGAGGATTCGAACCTCTGACCTACGGCTTAGAAGGCCGTTGCTCTATCCAGCTGAGCTATGAGCGCATAACAACAAAGTGGCGCGCCCGATAGGAGTCGAACCCATAACCTACAGATCCGAAGTCTGTCGCTCTATCCAATTGAGCTACGAGCGCCAAAGTGGGGTGAGTGATGGGAATTGAACCCACGACCCTCAGGACCACAATCTGATGCTCTAACCGACTGAGCTACACTCACCACATAGATGGTCGGGGTGAAAGGATTCGAACCTTCGGCCCCTTGGTCCCAAACCAAGTGCGCTAACCAGACTGCGCTACACCCCGAAGTATGTGTACCTACTTCATTGAAAAAGCGCATTTTAACCAAAATCTAGTTCAATGTCAATAAATTTTAGATTAAAATTTATTTTTTAGCAAGATATCTTTATTTAACACTTAAAAACGACCAAATTTAACTAGGCTAACAAAATTCACCAAATCAAATTCTAAACTTTACGAGCTCATCTTTCACGCTTTTTTCAACGCGAAAGCTGTCTCTTATCTTTGAGATCGTCTTGTTTTGCACAAATTTATCAAGCCTTTTACTCTCAAGTAAATTTAAAACAGGCTCTTTAAATTTGATAAAAATTTCAGCTAAAGCCCACGCCATAGCCATTTTCACATAGTATCTATCATCTTTTTCTTTTAAGCAGATTTCAAAAAAATTGCTAAGCTCAAATGCCTCTAAATTTCTCATATAATAAACATAGAAAAAGCGCTTTTCATACTCCAAATTTGAACTAAGACACTGCGAAAGAAGCAAATTTACAAATCTGCCATCTTTGAATTTTATCGCATCAAACTGATCACAGATCGCCCAATTTGGCATAGTTTTTACAAATTCGCTTGCAAGCGCGAATTTACTCTCATCATCTTTTATATCGATAATCAAAAACGCCTTGATAGCAAATTCTTCATGAAAAACAGGCTCAAAAAGACGAATTTCATCTAAGCTCACTTCTTGCGCGAGTTGCTTTGCTACCCGTTTAAGAGTAGGCGTTCTAACGCCTAAAATTTCAGGCTGAGTTATTAATTTTTGCGAAAAAATCCTAAATTTCTTCTCGCTATGAGCTTGTAAAATTTGAAGCAATTTTTCTTTAAGATTCATAACCTATCCTTTCTTGGCAGCTTTTTGAGCTTAAAATACATATACACCAAAAAGCATCCGGCTGTAAAATATACGTTGAAAAACATGCCGACCCAAATATCCACAAGCACTCCTTTTAGCACATAAACCACGAACGAAAATATGCAAATTTGAAGCACGATAAGCCGCATAGCATTTAGCACAAACGCCATGATAGGCTGCTTTATCGCTTGTAGTGCGCTGCCTGAGATGTTTATGATCGCATATCCCAAAAAGGCAAAGGAATTTATGAGCAGATAGCTTTGTCCAGCACTTATAACCTCCGGATTTGCGTCAAAAAGCGAGATGATATAAGTGCCGCAAAACACGTAAAAAGAGCAAGCAAAAAGGCAGAAATAAAGCAAAATTTTAAGCGCGCTTTTGTAGCACTCGATCACACGCCCATACTCTTTGGCGCCAAAATTTCGCGAGATGATACTAAGAACGGCTGCGGCTATGCCTACGGTAGGAAGTGCCACGATCTGCTCGATCCTAAGCGCGATACCGTATCCTGCGACTGCATTTGTGCCGTAGTGGCTTATAAATTTAAGCAAGATAAGCCCGCCAAAAGACATCGAAAGATAGTTTAGGCAAGCAGGCACAGCTTGTTTTAAAATTTTGGAGTAAATTCGCCAGTCAGGCAAAAACATAGTCAAATTTTTAAAATCAATCATGCCCGTATCGCGAACTTTTTTGGATAGATAAAGAGTACCTAAAAGCTGCACGCTAGCGGTTGCAAGCGCTATGCCGCCGACTCCAAGATCAAAGATGTAAAGATAGACGTAGCAAAAAAGAGCGTTTATAAAAAGACCTACAAAAAGCCAATTTCTAAGCGTTTTCGTATCGCCAAGTGCTACCAAAACGCCGTTTAACCCTTTAATCGCTAAGAAAAAAGGAGATGCTAGGAAAATCACCCTTATATACTCAAGCGCTTTACCTAAAAACTCATCGTTTGCGCCTAAAAAAATGAGTAATTTCGGAGTGATAATATAACCTAAAATTCCCATCGAGATAGCAAAAAGAAGTACAAAAGCAACGCCTTTTTGAGCGTAAATTTTAGCTAGAAATTCTCTTTTTTGCCCGAGTGAATTTCCAATGAGCGCAGTAAGCGCAGAGCCAAAGCCAAGCCCGATACCAACGACGCTAAGATAAAGCAAAAAGCTCATCGACATACCTGCAACCGCAGTGGTTGAGATGGTAGAGGCAAAGTAAGTGCCCGTGACGTTATAAAGGGTGTTAAACATCATAGCAAGCCCGGCCGGCGTAGCTAGAGTGATGATAAGCGGTCTAATGGGGTCTTTGATTAAGTTCATGGCTGAATTCTATCACAAATTTGGCTTTAAATTTGAGCGAGCGATAAATTTGGCGCTACCGCAAAAAGAAAGTAAAATTTGTGCTAAACTAGCTTAAATTTAAGAAACTCTTTTGACCGCAAAGCAGCCAAAAGAGTAAGATTATCAGTGATTTTCTATTTGGCGAGCTTTCTTTCTCGCGTAGATATTAAGAAGCTCAACAGATAGGGAAAAGCCCATCGCAAAGTAGATGTAAGCCTTAGGCACGTGCAAGCCAAGACCTTCGCCCACAAGCGCAAATCCGATAAGGATAAGGAAGGCAAGGGCAAGCATCTTGATCGTAGGGTTGTTGTCCACGAAATTTGATATCGCCTTGGAAGCAAACATCATCACGCCAACTGCGATCATAACCGCAAGTATCATGATCTCGATGTGATCGGCCATACCAACCGCTGTGATAACGCTATCAAGCGAAAATACGATGTCAAGGATGGCGATTTCGGTGATGATGATCCAAAATCCAGCCGCTTTAGGTGTCTTTTGCTCGTGATGCTCGCCGGTTACGTTTGAGTGGATCTCAAGAGTGGATTTTGCAATGAGGAAAAGCCCTCCTAAAATTAGCACCAAATCCCGCCCCGTAATCGTAAAATCAAACACGGTAAATAGCGGCTTTGTAAGCTTCATAATCCAAAATAGCGAAAGCAGCAGCAATATACGCGTAATCATCGCAAACGCAAGTCCCATTATGCGGGCTTTGTCTCGCTGATGAGGCGGAAGCTTGCCGACCAAAATCGCTATGAAAATGATGTTGTCAATTCCCAAGACTATCTCAAGTCCCGTAAGCGTAACGAGCGATAGCCACGCTTCAGGGGAGCTCATCCATTCAAACATATTTTTAAGTCCTTTGTATAAAATTTTAAAAACAAGATTATATAAAAATTTATAAAATTTCTAGCTTCATAAAGCAGAAATATCTTCTATCAAGCTATTAATATCACTCTCTTGGCTAGACCAGCTAGTGCAAACCCTGATAAAATTTCGCCCGTCAGTCATTTTATAAATAAACTGAAATACATACTTTTGGCTTAGTTTTTCAAGCCATTCATCACTAAGCGCGAAAAACTGCTGATTAGTTTGAGAATTTGACATAACCTCTACGCCCTTATCCTCAAAGGCTTTTCTAATTTTAAGCGCGTAAGAAACGGCATTTTTACAAATTTCAAAGTAAAGATTATCCGTAAATAGCGTATCAAACTGGATTCCAAGCATCCTACCTTTGGCCAAAAGCGCACCACGCTGCTTCATTATATACCTAAAATCTTTTTTAAGAGTGTTGTTTGTAATTACCACAGCTTCTCCAAAAAGAGTTCCGCACTTGGTGCCTCCGATATAAAAAATGTCGCAAAACTCAGCAATATCCGCTAAATTTAGATCACAAAATTCGCTCATTATCCCATATCCAAGCCTGGCGCCATCTATAAAAAGTGGTAAGTTTAAGCTTTTGCAAACACTACTAAGATCTTTAAGCTCTTGCTTTGAATAAAGCGTGCCAATCTCGGTAGGAAATGAGATATATACCATTCCAGGCTGAACCGTATGATGTCTTACAGGATCTTTTTGATGTAGTTCACAGCACTCTTTAACCTGCTCGGCCGTTATTTTTCCATCAATTGAAGGTAAAATCAAGACCTTATGTCCGCCAGCTTCTATGGCTCCAGCTTCATGGACGGCTATATGACCACTATCTGCAGAAATTACGCCCTGATGAGGACGTAAAATAGAGGCTATAACTATAGAGTTTGTCTGAGTGCCTCCAACCAAAAAATATACATCTGCATCAGGTTTTTTACAAGCGTCTTTGATCTTTTTTATTGCGCTTTCACAATATTTATCACTGCCATATCCTAGACATTGATCGTTATTTGTCGCAACTAAATTTTCGATAATTTTAGGATGAGCTCCACTTGCATAATCACATTGAAAATATGTCATTTACTCTCTTTAATATTTTTTTAAAAACCAGATTATACAATAAAAATCGGCATAGAATTTGCAGAATAAATATTACTATCAATCTGACTTATAAAAATAATTATCTATTAAGCAGTTTAAAGATACAATTTTAATTTTTAAAAGATAGATCTTAGAAGTGGTGACCCATACGAGACTCGAACTCGTGTTACCGCCGTGAAAGGGCGATGTCCTGACCGCTAGACGAATGGGCCACTAAATTAAGCGGAAGTGCAATTTTATCTAATAAATATTTAAAATTAGCTTAATAGAAAGTATTCAATGAATAAATTTTTAAAAATTACGAATATATTTTTTATAATATTTATACTCACAAGCTGTGCGGGCTTGCAAACAAAAAGAGTTTCAAACACGTTTGCTATAACAATTCTATCTCCGATTATAAAAATCAACGACGTAGGCTTTCTTCATAAAAGTTCAAATTCTCTAAATTTGCAAATCTACAGCTCAGGGGTAAATTTGGCAAATATAAAAATTTCTGATCGAATTTGCGTCAGTGCAGTTTGTTACGAAAAAAAAGAGTTTAATAAAATATTTTTTCTAAATGAGCACTATGATGAGTTTTTTAAAGAGATTTTAGAGAGAGAACCTATATATGATAGACAAAATTTAGTAACAAATGAGTGCGGGTTTAGTCAAAATCTAAGTAAATATTCAATACAATATGAAGTTTGCAATAATAATATTAGTTTTAACGATGCAAAAAATAGAATAAAAATAATAATAAAAGAGCTTGAATGAAATATATCGGTGCACATGTAAGTGCGAGTGGCGGAGTAGAGAATGCTCCGTTAAATGCGATGCAGATAGGCGCAAACGCCTTCGCGTTATTTGTCAAAAATCAACGTCAATGGAGTGCAAAGCCTTTGACAGATGAAAATATCTCTAAATTTAAAGAAAATCTAAAGTTATCTAAAATTTCACCAGATCATGTCTTGCCTCATAATAGTTATTTGATAAATTTAGGTCATTTTGATAGTGAAAAACGTAAAATTTCAATAGATGCGTTTTTAGACGAAATTTCAAGAGTAGAAGAACTTGGTCTAAAAATGATAAATTTTCACCCAGGTTCGCATCTAAAGGAAATTTCAACCGAGACCTGTTTAGACCACATAGCAAACTCGATAAATTTCATCCTTGAAAATAGTTCAAACGTAAAGCTTGTCATCGAAAATACGGCAGGACAAGGAAGCAATCTAGGTTTTAAATTCGAGCAAATCGCATATTTGATTAAAAAATGCGTAGATAAGAGTAGAATCGGTGTCTGCATTGATACCTGCCACACTTTTTCTGCAGGATATGATATAAAAGATAATTACGAAAATGTTATGAGCGAATTTGATCAAATAATAGGCATAAAATATCTAAGCGCAATGCATTTAAATGATACAAAATTTGGCCTGGCGTCTAAAAAAGATCGGCACGAAAGTCTTGGAAAAGGTTTTTTAGAGCTAAGAACATTTGAAAACATTATAAAAGACAAACGAACAGATGACATTCCGCTTATACTTGAGACTATTGACGAGAGTATCTGGGCGGATGAGATAAAAATTTTAAGAAATTTTATAAAATAGGAGAGCTGTATGAAAAAATATTTATTGGTTTCCTTGGTGGCTTGTAGCCTTTTAAACGGTGCCGGGTTTAAACTGCCTGAACAAAGTAGCGATAGTATAGCTCTTTTAAACTCAAATATCGCAACCAGTTTTGGTCCCGATGCAGCCTATTTTAACCCTGCAAATATGTTGTTTTTGGATGATCCTAGACATCAATTTGAAAGCTCTTTTTCATATTTGCAACTAGATAACGTCAAATACACTCATTATAATGGCAAAAAATACAAGTCAAGAAAATCAAAAGCCCTTCTTCCGACATTTCATTTTGTATCGCCTGAATATATTGCAGACTGGAAATTTGGTATATCGTTAGTTGTGCCTGCTGGAATGTCAATGAGATGGGATGATGAATTGCCTAAAGCTACATCAAAGAAGTTTGATCTAAAAGTAATGGAGCTAAATCCTAGCGTAGCTTACAGAATCACGGACAACTTGGCTATAGGTTTTGGTTTAAGAGCTGTGTATACAAAGGGAGAGGCTGCTCAAGATATTAAATCTCCGCTTAAAGCTGACCAAGATATTAAAGGCGATGGAGTAAATTTCGGATATAACGTAGCTTTGACATATAAACCTATCGAAAAATTAAGCCTAGTAGCCACATATCGCTCAAAGGTAGATATGAAACTAAAAGGAGATACTGATATAAAAGCACCGGCTCATCCATTAGGAGCGTTTCCAAACGGCTCTTATGGAGGCAAGGCTAAATTAAATGTTCCGCTTCCAGCATCTTTAAATTTAGCGCTATCATACGAAATAAAAGACACAACCCTTATGTTTGCTTATGAGAAAACTTACTGGTCAGCATGGAAAGAGCTAAATTTCGACTATCCCAATGCAGGCATATCCCAATACTCAAATCCGTTTTTTAAAGCCTTTGATGAGCCGAAAATCAGAAATTGGAAAAATACAAACGCCTATCGTTTCGGTATAGCCCACAATGCGACTTCAAAACTAAGAGTTATGGGCTCTATCATATTTGATGAGGCGGCTTCTTTAAGTAGCACAACTAGCTTTGACCTACCTGATACAAAGGCCGTTGTATACGGAACAGGCTTTAACTATAAATTTAGTGATGATTTAGAACTTAGTATGAGTTATTTTTACCAAGATAGAAAAAAACGCGACGTAAAATACTACAGCGGCAATCCTAACTATCCAAACGGAACCTTCGACAGGGGAAATGCTCAAGCTATAAATTTGAGTATAAAATATAAATTTTAAGGTATAAAATGAGTTATATTTATCAAAACTTTTACGAGATGCTTAATGAGTCTTGCAATAAAAATCCAAAAGGTGTGATAATTTATGGCGAAGGATACAAAACTACCTATAGCCAACTTAAATTTAGCATCGATCGAGTCGCAGCATATTTACAAAGTATCGGAGTAAAATTTGGCGATAAAGTAGCAATGATAGTTTCAAATTCGGAAGAATTTCTGATAAGCTACTTTGCAATATCGGCCATAGGGGCTATTGCTGTGCCTATAAATACATTTTTAAAACACGAGGAATTTGAGTATATCTTAAACGATTGTGGAGCGAAAGCACTCTTCGCCTCTTCAAATTTATCAAAAGAGATTAAAGGACTTGAAAGCAGGACAAATTTAGAAAAAATCATCTGGATAGGTGAATTTAGTAGCTATAATGATTCGAATATAAATTTTATAACCGTTCTTAGCTGCAAAATAGAGTTAGATCTAATAAAGCAACCCGTATTAGACGATCTGGCTCACATCATCTACACTTCAGGCACGACCGGCAAGCCAAAAGGCGCGATGCTAAGCTACCGCAACGTATTTTCAAACATCATAGGCGCTATGGAGCTCTTTTATATCGGCAAAAAAGATAGATTTATGGTCTTTTTACCGATGTTTCACAGCTTCACTCTTACGGTTATGATACTACTTCCGATCTTTTCGGCTAGCTCGATGATACTTGTTAAATCAGTCTTTCCGTTTTCAAACGTGCTTAAGCAAACCTTGCTCAAAAGAGCTACGATATTTCTTGGAGTTCCTGCGATATACACGGCTATCGGCAAGGCAAAAATTCCATGGTATTTCAAGTGGTTTAACTGCGTAAGGCTCTTTATCAGCGGCGCAGCTCCACTTGCAGAGCAAACTATAATCGACTTTAAAAAGAAATTTCCACGCGCTAAACTGCTTGAAGGATACGGTCTTAGCGAGTGTTCGCCTGCAGTCGCGATAAATCCAAGCAACAAGCAAAAGATAGCAAGCGTGGGGCTTCCTCTACCGGGATATGAGATAAAGATCGTAAATGACGAGATGATGGAAGTTGCTACCGGTGAAGTTGGCGAGATCATCGTAAAGGGCGATTGCGTCATGCAAGGATACTTAAATATGCCTGACGCAACGGACGAAACGATAATGAACGGCTGGCTAAGGACGGGCGATCTTGGCAAGGTCGATGAGGAAGGATATCTATTTATCGTTGATCGCAAAAAAGATCTAATCATCTCAAAAGGCATAAACATCTATCCTAGAGAGATCGAAGAGGTGCTCTTTAAACTCGAAGCCATCGAAGCTGCGGCAGTAGTAGGAATACGCGATGCGCACGCGGACGAAGAGGTCGTGGCGTTTATACAGTTTAAAGACGATATGAGCACGGATGAAAAAACCATAAGAGCTCATCTTAAAAAGCATTTGGCTAATTTTAAAATTCCAAAACATATACATTTCGTAAAAGAACTGCCTAAAAACGCTACGGGCAAGGTTTTAAAACGAGTTTTAAAAGATCAAATCGCAAAGGGCGAACTAAGTGAAATATCTTCTTGAATTTATCGGCTCAAACGCCAAAGACTCAAATTTAAGCGCGCTCATAAACTGCAATGAAAACGAGGCCAAAATTCTTCAATTTCTAAGCAAAGCCTACATAGACGGTAGCGCTCAAAACAGCGTTTATGACGTGCTTAAAGCTATATTTGGCGACGAGAGCGGATATAAATTCCTAAATCATTTAGAAGATATCAGATCACTCATTGATAACGGCTGGATAAATCAAAGTTTTAGCATATTTAAAACTGCCGAAACCAAGCCAAATCAATCAAATTTACTCACTTTACTTCACACCGAAATTTCACTCTCTGCGGCGTTTTTAAAAATTTTAGAAAACGGTAATGTTAGTATCAAGATGCCTGAGATTACAGCGTATGAGGATCATTTGGAGTATCTTAAAGATCAGTTTTTACGCATCGAACTTTATGCGAGATTTGCTCTTTTTGATCCAAACAGCTCAAACGAGGCTAAAAACAGGCTCGAAAAAGAGATACAAACCCTTAACGAAACGATAAAAAAACGCCTAAATTTAACTAAAATCATCCTTGTCGTTGAGCAAATTTTTAAAGAAAATTCGCTTGATGAAAAGGAGCAAATTATCTTTCTAGCTCTTTTAAAAGAGGAGTACGCAGGCGAATTTGATAGTTCCCGCGATCTAAATGCGCTTACTAGTATTTTGGGCGGTGATGAGTTTCAAAGGGCTAAAAACCGCTCGCTTTTGGATGACGGCTCAAGGCTTATTGAAAGCGGGCTGATTGATTACGACGAGATTTTAAGCACGCTAGGCAACATCACGCGAAGCTTTTTTATAAACGATGACGTTTTGCAGCGCATAATGCATCCAAAAAACGAGAAAAAGAGCAAGAAGCTTGAACTCGCAAGCATAGTTAAAGAGCAAGAAATTTTCGAGCTGATCGAGCCTGCGACAAGTATCGATGATGTAGTGCTAAGCGACAAGACAAAAGAGCTAATGGATGCGATTTTAAAGCAAGTTGACAAAAAGGTCTTAGCTCGCCTTTCAAGCTGGGGTATCAAGTCGCGCCGAGCTATAGACGTTAAGATCATCTTTTACGGAGCTGCTGGAACCGGTAAAACGATGAGCGCCATAGGGCTTGCAAAGAGCCTTAAAAAGATGGTTTTAAGCTTTGACTGCTCCAAAATTTTAAGCAAATATGTTGGAGAGAGCGAACAAAATGTGCGCAAAATTTTTGATACATATAAAGAAATTTGCGCTAAAAGCAAGAGTGAGCCCGTATTATTGCTAAATGAGGCCGATCAGTTTCTAAGCACAAGGACGGAGAGCTCAAGCGGGGCTGATAAGATGCATAATCAAATGCAAAATATCTTTTTAGAGCAAATTGAGAAATTTGAAGGCGTTTTGATAGCCACGACAAATTTCTTGCAAAGCCTTGATAGTGCGTTTTCAAGAAGATTTGACTATAAAATAGAGTTTAAAAAGCCGGATTTTGCGGCACGCCTTGCCATTTGGCGTAAGGTTATGCCTGAAAATGCGAGTTTTGAAGATGGATTTGACATCAAAGAGCTTGCAAAATTTGATCTAAGCGGTGCGCAAATCATGCTCGTGCTTAAAAACACAGCTCTTAAAGTCGCCATTAGAGATGATGGAATTTTTACTCTTAAAGACTTTGAAAATGAGATCAAACGCGAAATTTCAAGCGCCTTTGACGAAGAGAAAAAAGTAGGCTTTTAAACTAAATTTCCAAATATAGACAAGAAAACAAATTCAAGCAAGTTCGCTTGAATTTATGTAGTTTATTAAACCGCAGCTTTTGGAGAGATGACTGAGTTATCGAAATTTGGCTCGGTGTTTTCTTCCATTATGCGTAGTTTTTTGCTTCGTTTGATCTTTGCATCATCTTTAAATATTGCGCGAACCTTATCCATGCCCGCATAAAAATCACGCATCAAAACAAGGCAGATATACTTACCGAAAAACGTCGGCTTAATCATGCCGTTTTCTTCGTAGATCGCATTTACAAGCTTAAGCAAATTTAGCTCGACAAACAGCTCTTTATGGATGTTTGCACGGTTAAATTCGTTGTATTTGGCTATATCAACTCCGCCGTCAAAAAGCTCGGTTAAGAAGATATATTTCAGGCGATCTTTTTTAGTAAAGCTGCATTTTGCGATGACCGGGCTCTCATGATTTTTCACCATCCTTCCGTAATCAAGCAGGTTAAATGCGTTTATGAGAAGCTCTCCGTTTAAGAAGCTAAACGCACCGCTTCCGATTCCAAGATACTCATGGTGGCTTCCTACGTATTCATCCCGTAAATTTGCGTTATCGCGACCAAATGCCCAGGCGTTACTTTGGTGATAGTCGCTGAAATTTGCGCAAATGAGCTCATAAAACTCGCGCTCGTTATCGCTATCATCCACGCCAAGCGAACGAGCTATCGCGTCACGAGTAAGCGGAGATTTCATAAGCGGGTAGAACGTTATCTGCTCAGGAGCGATTGATTTTGCGATTTTTACATCATGTAAAAGCTGCTCTTTGGTCTGATTTGGCAGGTTAAAAATAAGATCAAGGCTTATCGTAGGCAGCACGCCCATAGCTTTTCTTAGCTTTTCTTGAAGCTGCTTGCTTGAACCGAAGCGATCATATCTGGCAACTTTTTTTAAGATATCATCGCTAAAACTTTGCACGCCCACGCTTAAGCGGTCGATAAGCCCTTGAAATCTCTTTAAATTTTCAGGATCGATGTGGTTTGGATCGCTCTCACACGATATATCTTTGATATCAAAAAGCTCTTTTGCAAGCACAAGTGTCTTTTCAAGCTCAGGCTCGTTTATAAGCGTGGTTCCGCCACCGACATACATCGATGTAAAGTTAAATCCGGCTTCCTTAACCTGTCTCATCTCTTCGCGCAAATTCGCAAAATAATGAACCGCAAGCTCTTGTTCGTAATGATACTTATGAAATGAGCAGTAAGGGCAAAAAGTGTGGCAAAACGGCACGTGCGCGTACAGCATATACTCAGTGTCAGGCTTTGGAATTTTGTTAAATTTATTATCTAAAATATTTATATTTAGCCCATCATAAAGGGACTTTTGCATAGAATTATGAGCGTAATTAACTGCAAATTTTTCTATAATATTCTTAAAACCCATAATTAATTCCTTTTTATAAAACAATCTTTATATATAATAGTCGTAAATTTACCAAAAAAAGTATTATAATTATTTTAAATTTCTAAAACTAAGCGGTAATTCAAGATTTAAAGACTTTACGATCCTTATGCACTCTTGCAGATCATCGATCGATTTGCCCGCAACCCTTACCTCTTCACCTCTGATCGTTGCGTTTACCTTTAGTTTTGCGTCTTTTATGGCTTTTGTGATCTTTTTTGAATTTTCACTATCAAGCGTATCGTTTAGATTAAGAGTGGCTTTTATTTTTCCTCCGCTTGCGCTTTCTCGCTTGCTTTCGCTAACTGCTACAGGCGGGATATTGCGCTTGATAAGCTTTGAGATGACGATATCTTTTAAAGCGTCGATTTTATTATCACTTGTGCTAAGAAGAGTGATAAATTTATCCTTTTCGTTTAGCTCGATTTCAGCAGCGATACCTTTGAAGTCATACCTAGCGGCAACCTCTTTTTTCGCTGCTTCAAGAGCGTTTTTAACCTCCATCAGATCAACTTGCGCACTTATATCAAAGCTATGTTCGCTAGCCATTTAACTCTCCTTTATAAAATTTTCTATATTTTTTACTATCAAATTTATGAGCTTCTCACGCGCCTCTTTGCTCGCCCAGGCGACGTGTGGTGTGATTATTAAGTTTTCTTTGTTTTTGATATTTAAAAGCGGGTGATTTTCTCTCATCGGCTCGCTTTCAAGCACATCTACGCAAGCCATCAAATTTCGTTCATCGATCGCCTTAGCAAGTGCGCTTTCATCAACTATGCCGCCGCGTCCAAAGTTCATAAGCACTGCGCCCTCTTTCATCAAATTTAGCTCTTTAGAAGAGATCAAATTTCGTGTTTTTTCATTAAGAGGAGCGTGTATACTTACGATATCACAGCTCTTTAAAAGCTCGTCTAAATTTTGCCTTTTAAACTCGGCGTTATCGTTTGCTCCGCTTGTTGAGTAGTAACTTACGTTTGCACCAAAAGCCACAGCTATCCTAGCCACGCTTCGTCCTATCTCACCAAGTCCGATGATGCCGAAATTCTTACCGCTTATCTCGCCGATAGATCTATCTAAATTCGTAAAAATTTCGCTCTTTACCCACTCGCCGCTTTGCACATAATCATCGTAAAATTTAATGCGATTTACTAACGCTAACAAACAAGCAAAAGTATGCTGTGCAACGCTGTTAGTCGAGTAGCCTGCGACGTTTTTAACGGCTATATTTTTAGCTTTTGCATAGTCTAGATCGACATTGTTCATACCTGTTGCGCTTATGCAAACCAGCTTTAAATTTGTCGCGTCCATAACGTCACGGCCAATAATAACCTTGTTAGTTATCACGACATCAGCGCCCTTTAAACGCTCTATAGTTTCGCTTTTATCAGTCTTATCATAGCTTACAAATTCTCCAAATTTAGCAAAAACATCAAGGCTAACATCACTTCCTAAAGTTGAAGCATCAAGGCAGACTATTTTCATGTTTACCCCTTTATGTAGTGTCCTACGAATTTTGAAGCGTTATTTAAAATTTCTCCGCCTTTTCTGTATCCAAGCGCGCAAGCCTCATAGGCAAAAAAGACTCCAGCCTGATAGCTATCACCTCTTTCGTCTTTATTAAATTCGTAAAATTCTTGATATACGGCTCTGTTTGCACCGTATTCGCCATCACTGCTAACGCTAACGGTTCCGTTAGACTCTATAATGCTAACGTTTGCTCCTTCGCGCCCAAATATGGGCTTTTTAACGCATTTTTTGTTAGCTAACGGCTTGTCTGAAGCCTCGAGCAAAAGCGGATGATTTGGATAAAGATCCCAAAGAATTTTTAAAATACCCTTGCTTTGAAACATCAGCGTATAGGCAGGATTTAATATGATGGCTCTTTGATTTGCCATTATATTTTTAAGAATAAGTGCGAGTTCACCCTCCTGCACGGCAATATCTTCCCAGGGAACAAGCTTAAACCAGTATTCATAATTTTCACCGCATTTGAAGATGCCCTCTTCGTCGCTAAACTCAACCTCATCAACATAGGCAAAATCAGTATAAAACCCGGCCTCTTTAGCGATATACTCAAGTAGTTTTACGCTCTGCTCATCCTCGATACTGCCGGCAATAGAGCTAAACAGAATTTTCCAGCCCTCATAGAGCTTGTTAAATTCGCTTGTATCCTCGCTAAGCGTTACAAGACGCTTGAAATTTTCCTTTAAGGCTTCGTAAAGATCGTTAAACTGCGAGCTCTCGTCCATGCCGTTAAATTTCAAAATCGCCCATTGGATAATCGCCGTTTCAAATATCGCAGTCGGCGTATCGGCGTTAAATTCAATGAGCTTTATAGGCTTTCCGTTAAGTCCGCCAGCTAAATCAAAACGCCCGTAAAGATGCCAGTGAACTTCGTTTTCCCAGCTTTCTTTTACCATATCAACAAGATTAAAAGGTATGCCAACCTCGTGGAAGAGGTTACTATCTATTATATGCTGTCCGGCGGTTACAAACATATCATATAGCTCATTTGCGGCCTCGTAGTAGGCTTCGGCCTCTTGCTCGCTAACTTCCACAAGCTCATCTGCGATATATGAGCTATCGTCGCTATCTGTGTGCCAAGCAAAGCCGATACTTTCTAAAAACGCCTTATCTAAAGGCTTAACTTTTTTTAAATTTAACATCATCCACCTGCCGATTGATTAGTTTTGCTTCCGCTACCGAAAAATCCACTCTTACCTCCGGCAGGCTTGCCTGCAGAGCTTGTAGCCTTAGCTTTATTAAAGCTATCAACGCTTCTTGAGTAAGTCGAAGGGTTTTTATATGCTGTTTGACGATGGTTTTGAAAAGCTTGGTTGTTAAACAGCTTGCTACCTATCCAGCTTCCTAAAATACCTCCTGCAATCGAAGATAATAAAACTTCACCAAGCCCAAGCCCGCCACTACTAAGCTGCGCATCAGGTTTTGTCAAATTTGAAGTACCGTTATCGATCTTAGCGTTTTCTTCGGCGATTAGTTTATCCATCTCCTCTTTTGTTAGCACGCGCTCCTTGCCGTCAAGCTGCTTTAGCACGACTCTGGTTTCACTGCTTGGATACTCTTCAAGCACTTTGTAAGAGCCAGGTGCGGTCTCTTCTATGATAACGAAAGCTCCTTGAGCTTGCGCCGCTTCTTGCACTACGCTTTGATCCTCTCCGCCTCCGCTACATCCCGCAAGACCTGCCATAACTACCGCGCCAAATCCGCCTACAGCGGCATAAGTTGCAATTTTTTTGATTCTTTTCATACTTCACCTACTATCTGTTTTATTGATTTTTCATTTCTTACCCATATCACGCCGTCTTTAAATTTGATAAATTTCGACTTGCCGATATTTTTAATGATCAGTTTTTGTATCTTTTTTATCTTTTTATTTTTTAAATTTAAGCTTTTTAAAAATTCGCTTAAGCTAAGCCATTTTTTGACCTTTGGCTCATCTTTTACTTCGTTATCAAATTTAGCTTTTTCTTCACTATGGATCGTCTCATGGCCTTCGTCAAATTCAACATCGATCGGACGGATATATTCGCCATTTTGTCTTGCTAAAAGCGGACGCTCAAGCATCTGCAAAAAATATCTAAATTTCTCGTCGCGCTCTTTGTAAATTTCAGCGATTTCATCTTTGTTAGCGATTAAAATTTGCTCTTTTTGTGCATGCAAACGCTCTTTATCGCCTTGCAAATTTCTATTTTGCTCTTTTAGCTCTTCAAGCTGTGTTAGTAAAAATTTGATAAATTCACTTCGCTCTTCGCTAGTTTCACTTGAATTTTCACTAACGATTTTTTTAGTGTTTGTTTTGGTTATTTTGGCTTTTGTTTGTGGCTCGTTAGTTGCTTCATCATCTTCGATTAGCACGTATTTAACGCCTTTTTCATCGATTGATTTTAAGCTTTTTCGTCTTATCCTGTTATAGATCGCCTCTTTTGTTATGCCTAAAACTTCGGAGGCTTGGCTAACGGATAACTTACGCATAAATTTCCTTTTCTTAAAAAATGCAGATATTATGGCAAATTTAGGCTAATAAAGAAGTTAAACTAACTAACACGAAGTTAGTTAGTTTAATTTGGTTAGAGTTTTGACTCGTAGCGTCTAAGCATATAAAGACGTTTAAGCATTTTTTTACGAGCTGAAATTTTTTGCTTTTTGCGAATTTCAGTCATAGGCTCGAAAAATCTTCTTGCTCTAACTTCAGTTACAACAAGGTTTCTATCGACTTGCTTTTTAAATTTCCTATACGCTTCGTCAAAAGACTCATTAGGATGTACCTTAATTCCCGGCACGACCCTCACCACCTTTCGATTAAAATAGAGTGCGATTATACTTAAATTTTCTTAAATTTCAAAATTTATTTAGTTTTACGCTTATTATAAGATTGCTTTAACTACAAAAGTTCTATAATTTAAATTTAAAATATTACATTTTTAAAACAGGAATTTTGATGTCAAATTTAACAGATAATCCACAGTCTAACTATGCCAAAAAGCGCTATATTTTTTATTCGATTTTGACCTGTATCGCGCTGATACTGCCGTTTATCCGAATCGGTGGTAACCACTTTTTCCTGCTTAGTTTTGACAAAAAGCAGCTTCACCTGCTCTTTAACAGCTTTGATACGCAAGAACTTTATCTGATGCCGTTTGTGCTTATCATATTTTTTCTTACTATATTCTTTCTTACGACGCTTGGCGGAAGGGTTTGGTGCGGTTGGAGCTGTCCGCAGACGATATTTCGCGTAATTTATCGCGATCTCATCCAGACTAAAATTTTAAAGCTTCACAAAAACATAAATAACAAACAAAAGCCTATAGATGGGCAAAATTTCAAAAAATTCTTGGGCGTAGCTATCTGGTCGGTCTTAGCCTGTTTGGCTGCGGCAAATTTCTTGTGGTTTTTTGTGCCGCCAGAGGATTTTATAAGCTACGTTAAAAACAGTGGCGAGCATAAATTTTTAATGGGAATTTGGTTTTTTATAACCGCTTTTATAATATTTGACGTGGTTTGGCTAGCGGAGAAATTTTGCGTATATATCTGTCCTTATGCGAGAATTCAATCTGTTATGTTTGATGATGATACGATTCAAGTTATTTATGACGAGAGGCGCGGCGGTAAAATTTACGATAAAAACATCAAGCTTTGGAAAAAGCCGCCTGAGCCTGAAAATGAGTGCACCGGATGTGAGGCCTGTGTGAAAATTTGCCCAACTCATATAGATATAAGAAAAGGCATGCAGCTTGACTGTATAAACTGCCTTGAGTGCGTGGATGCGTGCAGTAAAGTAATGGGCAAACTTGGCAAAAAGACACTCATAGACTGGACGAGCGATAACTCGCTAAAATCAGGCAAGAAAGTTAATTATTTTAGATTTAGAACCATCGCTTATATAGTGGTTATCGGCATCGCCGCGGTGATTTTAGCGTTTATGAGCACAAAGAAAGAGTACATGCTGCTAAACATAAATCGCACGAGCGAGCTATATAAAATTACAAAAAGTAACAGAGTCGAAAACGCATATACATTTTTATTCCAAAATACAGATAATAAAGAACATGCCTATTATTTTGACATCAATAATACAAATATTAAAATTGACCGTCCAAAAGATGAAATAGTATTAAAAGCCGGAGCCAAAAAGAAGGTCGTGGTAGTGCTATCATCAAATATTATAAATTTCGACAAAAGTGGAAATAAACCCGTATCTATAAATATAAATGCTTATGCAAAAGATGATAAAAAGAGAGTAAATATCAACAGAGAAACTATATTCGTGTATCCTGACAAATAAAATATAAAAATTTAAAATTACATTTTATATTTTATATATTCATAAAGAAAATTTAATGTTATTAGAGCTACAATAACATTCAATTCACTTTTTTGAATAAATTTAACCAAGGATTTAGTATGTCAGTCAAAATGTCTAAACGTGGTCAAGAGCGGTATGAGAAGATTATGGAGGTGGCTCTAGAGTCTTTTTTAAACAAAGGATATGAGAATACCAGCTTAAGTGATATTATAGACAAGAGCGGTGGATCTTTAGCAAGCGTATATAAATTTTTTAATAACAAAGAGGGCCTATTTACTGCTATTGTTGAGCGTAGCTTAGATAACTTCTGCGCCGAGATAGATGAAAAGATAAATTTAAAAATTTCTCACAAGATAGACGACTTCCTAACTAAATTTGCAACTATATTTTTTGATATTGTATGTGATAGAAAAACTACCTTAATAACAAGAATTATGCTTATTGAAGGTTACAAAAATAACGCCTCCTTAGGAAATATGTTCTTAGAGCAAGTTATAAATAGAGTAAATCAAATTTTAGTAAATTTTATGGAGAGAGAAGAGATAAAATCTCAGCTTGATGAGTCTATAGACCCTAAAACAGCAGCATCTTTATTTTGCGGACTAGTAAGGAACCCTTATCATTATCATGCTATCTTATTGAATAGTGATATAGTATTAAGTGCAAAAGAGCGCGAAAATCATGTTAAAACATGCATTAAAATTTTTCTAAAAGGTATTACAAAATAGTTTTTGTCTTAAAGATTGACAAAAAAATCAAATAAGAGTAAAATAGCGATTTTATTGTAACATAAGTTACAATATTAAAAACTACATCAACAAGGTTATTTTATGAATATTTTTAAAAATATTTCTACTCTAGTTATAGTTTCGCTTCTATTTACCGGATGTTTTAAAGAAGATAGTTTAAAGTCAGGATCAGCTCAAGATCCAAAGCAAATTCCGCCTGCAAAAGTAGATATCATAAAAGCCAAAAAAGAAGATATCCCGATCACCTTTGAATACCCCGGCAAAATAGCAAGCAACCAAGATGTAACGCTTAGACCGAAGGTTTCAGGCACTCTGATAAAGCAGTATTTTAAAGCAGGAGACAAGGTAAAGGCAGGAGACAAGCTGTTTTTAATCGATCCTGAAAAATATCAAGCAAGCTATGACGCTCTTGAAGCAAGCGTTGGAGTCGCAAGCGCAACTCTTAAAAACGCTCAAACCGAATTTAACAGAGTAAAAAAACTATACGAGAAAAAAGCCGTAAGCCAAAAGGAATTTGACTCGGCAAAAAGCGCTCTTGATATCGCAAACGCAACCTTGCTAAGCGTAAAGGCAAATTCTAAAAACGCAAAGATAGATCTTGGCTATACGACCGTAGTTGCGCCGTTTGATGGAGTTTTGGGCGAAAATTTGGTTGATGTGGGCTCTTTTGTTTCAGCTAGTGCAACGGAGCTTGTAAGACTAACCAAAATCGATCCGATAAGCGTTAAATTTTATATCGCCGATGTTGATAATCTAAATAGAGTTAAAAACGTAGAGGCAGGCTCTTGGGCGCAAAACGGCGCTAACGCCACGCTAAAAACGGGAGGCGAAATTTTTAAAGGCAAAGTAAGCTTTATAGATAATGTAGTGGATGTAAATGTAGGAAGCGTTCTAGCTAAAGCAGAATTTGAAAACAAAGACGCAAAGCTGATGCCGGGAGCTTTTGCAAGCGTAGTTATGGATGGATTTTATCAAAAAGACGGATTTAAAATTCCTCAAGTAGCCATCCAGCAAGACGCTATGAACACCTTCGTACTTGTGCTAAAAGATCAAAAAGTAACGCAAAAAAACATAGAAATTTCATATCAAAAAGAGGACTATGCGGTAGTTAGCGGCGGACTTGAAGAGGGTGATTTGATCATCATAAACAACTTTAAAAAGATTAGAGTTGGAGCCGGTGCGCAAGTTGATAAGGAGAAAAACTAGATGTTTTCTAAATTTTTTATAGATAGACCTATCTTTGCAACGGTAATATCTATAATCATCGTAATAGCAGGCGCAATGGCGATTAAAGGTCTGCCGGTAGAAGAGTATCCGCAACTTACCCCGCCTCAAATTTCAGTAAGCGCGGTTTATACGGGAGCGGATGCGCAAACCATTGCGGATTCGGTTGCAACTACTATCGAAGATCAGATAAACGGCGTTGAAAATATGCTTTATATACAAAGCACTTCAAGTTCAAGCGGCACTATGGGCATAAACGTATATTTTAAGATAGGCTCTGACTCAAAACAAGCCGCAATCGATGTCAATAACCGCGTTCAAGCGGCTCTTGCAAAGCTTCCTAGTGAGGTTCAGCAAAGAGGCGTAACGGTAAGAGAAAGAAGCTCAAGCATGCTTGAAGTTATCTCATTTACCTCCGAAGATATGGATATCATCAAGATGCACAACTACGTGCTGGCAAATATCGAAGATGAGATAAAAAGGGTCGATGGAGTGGGAGATACAGCGGTTATCGGCACCAAAGACTATGCTATGAGAATTTGGCTTAAGCCCGATATGCTTGCTAAATTTAACATCTCAACAAGCGAAGTCATAGCTCAAATCAATCAGCAAAACAAACAATACGCCACAGGTAAGATAGGAGAGCAGCCAAACACTACGGACAATCCTTACGTCTTTTCTATTAGACCCGAAGGACGCCTAAAAAGCGTGCAAGAATTTGAAAATATAGTCTTAAGAACTTCAAAAGAAGGCACTATGCTAAAGCTAAAAGACGTAGCAAACGTCGAGCTTGGAGCAAGAAGTTATGTGTTTGAAGGTATGCTAAACGGACAAAAGATGGTGCCTATGCTCATTTTCTTGCAAAACGGCGCAAACGCTCTTGCGACCGCAAATGCCGTAAATAAAAAGCTTGACGAGCTATCAAGAAATTTCCCGACCGGATTTAAGCACACGGTCGCTTATAACCCGACCGAATTTATACAAGTATCTATAAACGAGGTTATGAAGACCTTTTTAGAGGCGATGGTGCTTGTAATGGTCGTTATGTATATGTTTTTAAAGAGTTTTCGCGCAACCATCATACCTATGCTTGCAGTGCCCGTATCTATCATAGGCACTTTTGCAGGGCTTTATGCGATGGGCTTTACGATAAATTTGATAACGCTGTTTGCTCTCGTGCTTGCTATCGGCATAGTCGTTGATGATGCTATCATCGTTATAGAAAATATAGAGAGAATTTTGCATGAAGAAGATATCAGCGTAAGAGACGCTGCTATAAAAGCGATGCAAGAGGTTGCTGCACCGGTAGTTTCTATCGTGCTTGTGCTTTCTGCGGTATTTATCCCGGTTGCATTTATGGAAGGGTTTGTTGGCGTCATACAGCGTCAGTTTGCGCTTACTTTAGTGGTTTCTGTTTGTATCTCAGGATTTGTCGCACTTACTTTAACACCCGCACTTTGTGTGGTTATGCTTAAAAAGCAAGAGTCGCAGCCATTTTGGTTCGTGCGTAAATTTAACGAATTTTTTGACTGGAGCACGAGCGTATTTACAGCAGGCGTCGCAAAAGTTCTAAGACATATCATTCCAAGCTTCATCGCCATAGGCATTATGGGATACGCTATATTTGTGCTGTTTAATTCAATCCCTGGCAGCTTAGTGCCGCCTGAGGATAAAGGCTCAATAATAGCTATAACCTCGCTTCCACCCGCTTCTGTCATGGATAGAACCAAAAAAGAGATGAAGGATATAAGCGACGCATTTACCAAAAACCCAAATATCGAATTTGTAACAGGTCTTGTGGGATATGATATGTTTGCGGGCGCACTTAAGGAAAACTCGGCAGTTGCTTTCATAAGACTTAAAGATTGGAGCGAAAGAAAGAGCGCAGATAGCTCGGCTAGCGCTTTGGTAGGCCATTTTAACAAGACATTTTGGGGCTCAAAAGAGTCCATGACCTTCGTCGTAAACGTCCCGCCGATAACAGGTCTTAGTATAACGGGTGGATTTGATATGTATCTGCTTAATAAAACCGGCAAAACATACAACGAGATCGAAAAAGACGCTTTAAAAGTAGTCGCTGCGGCAAATGCTCGCCCGGAGCTTACAAGCGTAAGAACCACACTTGAGACAACCTATCCGCAGTATAACCTAACCGTAGATAAGCAAAAGGCAAAGCTCTTAGGAGTAAGCGAGCCAGATATCTTTAGCACCATAGCAGCAACCATCGGCTCATACTACGTAAATGACTTTAACATGCTTGGCAAGTCCTATAACGTCTATGTAAGAGCTGTTGATACATATAGAAATTCGCCGGAGGACTTTAGAAATATCTTTGTCAAGTCAAATAGCGGCGAGATGATACCGTTAAATTCGCTTGTAACGCTAAAGCGAGGAGTGGGGCCTGATATCGTGGATAGATTTAACCTCTTTCCGGCTGCCAAAATCATGGGCGATCCAAAGCCCGGCTACACTTCAGGAGACGCGATCAAGGCAATAAGCGAAGTGGTCGCAGAGCAACTATCAAACGACGAATACGCTATAAGCTGGTCAGGAAGCGCCTATCAAGAGGTTAGCTCGCAAGGAACGGGCACTACGGCGTTTATATTTGGTATGGTGTTTGTGTTTTTGATCCTTGCCGCGCAATACGAAAGATGGCTCATCCCGCTTGCCGTTATCACAGCCGTGCCGTTTGCGGTGTTTGGCTCGCTTGTGGCGGTTTGGGCTAGAGGGCTAACTAACGATATATATTTTCAGATAGGGCTTTTGCTTCTTATCGGACTGTCGGCTAAAAATGCGATCTTGATCGTGGAATTTGCGATGCAAGAGCGCGAAAGCGGAAAGAGCGCCTTTGAAGCGGCTGTTAATGCAGCTAAACTAAGATTTCGCCCGATAGTAATGACCTCTATCGCATTTACGCTAGGAGTTTTCCCAATGGTTATAAGCACCGGTGCGGGAGCTGCGTCTCGTCATGCGCTTGGCACGGGAGTGATCGGCGGCATGATAGCGGCAACCACGATAGCGATCTTTTTTGTGCCGATGTTTTACTATCTGCTTGAAAATTTAAACAACAAATTTTGGGATAAAAAGCCAAAAGTAAAGGAGAGCGCCCATGCGTAATCTACTCATAATCGCTGTTGCGATATTTTTTGCAGGCTGCTCGTTTAGACCTGAGCTGCCAAATGTCGATACAAATTTCGAGGCGACTTATCAGCTCATAACCGATATCAAAGACAGATGGTGGGAAGAATTTGGCGATGAAAATTTAAATGTCATCGTTGAAGAAGCGCTTAACAACAACATTGATCTTAAGATAGCCTTTTTAAATTTGCAAAAAGCCGAAGCAAGCCTTGGTATAGCAAGTGCGGATCTGTTTCCCAGCGTAAATTTAAATGCAGGTGCTACAAGAGCTAGAACAAGCGGTGAAACCTATACAAAACAAGACAATGTAAAATACACAAACCACTCTCTAAATTTCGGGTTAAACTACGAGATCGATCTTTGGGGCAGGGTCAAAAACAGTATAGAAGCTTCTAAATCAAGTCTAAAAGCGAGCAAATTTGACTACGACAGCGCAAGACTTACCATAGCGTCAAATATCGCCAAAAGCTACTTCACTCTGGTTGCTTTAAACATGAGAGAAAAGGTGCTAAGCGATACACTAAAAAACTATGAAGAGATAATGAAATTTAGAAAAACTCAGCTTGAGTTTGGAAGTGTCGATAACATAACCTTTTTACAAAGCAAAGCTCAAGTAGATAGCGCCAAAGCAAGCCTTGTAGACATCAAAAACTCAATCAGCCTAGCACTAAATTCGCTTAGCATAATGAGCGGCAAAAGCAACGATGAAATTTTAAAAGGTGTCATAAAAAGCTCTAAAAAACTACCAAAAGAGCCTGAAGTAAAAGCCGGTATAAGCGCAGACATACTGCTTAGAAGAAGTGATGTAGCTAGCGCTTATGAAACTTTAAAAGGCACAAACGCTCTAGTAGGCGTATCTAGGGCGGCTTACTATCCGTCGATATCTCTTACCGGACTTTTTGGATTTGTTAGTGAGGATCTTGCTAGGCTGTTCGTATCAAACGCAACCAATTGGAGCTTAGGAGGCTCTTTAACTCAAAAGATATTTGACCACGGACGCATCAAAAACAATGTAAAAATCGCCGAAACCAACGAGCAAATAGCGGCTCTAAACTACGAAAAAACTATAAAAACAGCTCTTGGCGAAGTTAAAAACGCACTTATCTCAAGACAAAACGCAAAGCTTTCAGAGCAAAGCATAAAAGAGCTTTTAAATTCGCAACAAAAAATTTATAAGATAGCTAAAAGCAAATTTGACGAGGGTTACAGCAGCCACCTTGAACTACTTGACGCGCAAAGAAATTTGCTTGCTACAGAGCTTCAAAATATAAGCGCGAATTTAAACGTTATAAACTCGGTCGTGGAAATTTATAAGGCGTTTGGCGGCGGGTTTAAACTTGAGAGCGAATTAAAATAATACCAAATCAGAAGCTAGAAAATTCTAGCTTCTATAAACTTTCTTATTTACAAAGAATTTTTACAATACTTTCAGGCAAAATTTCATGCTCTATAGCGTGAATTTTCTCTTCAAACTCTTCTAGGCTCATATCATCACTTTTTTCAAAGGCTCGCTGCATGATAAGCCTGCCGCCGTCAAGCTCTTCGCTAACATAGTGCACGCTAACGCCGCCTACTAACATCTCGCTTTCAAAGCTCTCTTTTATAGCATGAGCACCCTTAAAAAGCGGCAGAAGTGACGGGTGAAGGTTGATAGCTTTTATCTGATTTGTAAAAACCGGAGTTAAAATTCTCATAAAGCCAGCAAGCACGGTTAGATCGACATTATATTTTTTTATCTCATCAACTAACGCTTGATCAAACTCCTGCCTTGAAGCAAAATTCGCATGCTCTATGATCACGCTTTCAAGCCCATATCTGCGCGCGCGCTCTATGCCGTAAGCGTTAGCTTTGTTTGTTAGTGTTAGTACTACTTCGATTTTAACGTTATTAAAAATTTTATTATGAACTTTTTGAAGAATCGCCTCTAAATTTGAGCCACTTCCGCTAAATAAAACCGCTATTTTTTTCGTAACCATTTAAGCCCTTTTATGATATCTTTTGAAGTGATTGAGTAGTTATTTTGCTTTGATTTTCGCACGCTTAACGCGTGAGCTATAGTCCCACTTATCGCTGCATCAAGCGCAGTGTAGCCTTGAGCGAGTAAAGAGATGATTATGCCGCTAAGTGCGTCACCGCTTCCTGCTTTTGAAAGTGCGGCGCTTCCATAAGGCATAACGTAAACGTTTCCGCTGTAAGCTATGATCGTGTTGGCTCCTTTTAGCACCAGCACATTTGGAAATTTTTTGCTCCACGCTCTAGCAAGCTCAAAGCGATTTTCTTGAACTTCTTGCACGCTAAATTTCCCAAATCCACCAAGCTCTAAAAGCGAACTAAACTCCTTTGGATGAGGCGTTATAACGATATCTTTTTTGGATTTTAAAAGCTCTATCGTAAGCTTTTCGTAACACATATCGGCATCAAGCACTAACGCTTTTTTACTCTTAAGAGTTTTAAAAAGCTCTGTTTTTTTAACTTCATCAAGCTTTCCAAGCCCCATTCCAAGAGCCCCATAAGCCATTTTTTCACTTATCTCTTTTGCGTTCATTAAAATCGGATCTGTTATCAAATTTTTAGATTCACTAACGATACTAACAAGCCCTGCACCCATCGCTAAAGCCGCTTTTCCGGCTATTTGAGCTGCTCCGCTAAGCTCTCCGCTAACTATAAAAACATGTCCGAAATCACTCTTGTTAGTGTTAGCTTTATTTCTAAAAGGCAAATTCATATCGCTTTTTTGAAGTTTAAAAGTATCGGTTTCACCTTCAAATTTAACACCGGCAAGACCTAAATTAGCAAGTTTAATCTTGCCCGTAAAATCCTTGGCAAAATCAGAATAAAGCCCGATCTTCCTAGCTCCCATAGTTATAGTTATGTCCGCCTTAAAAACGGCACCACAGCTATTTCCAAGTTCGTTAAGCCCGCTTGGTATATCGCAAGCTATCTTGTAGGCTTTCATTTCATTTATAGAACTTATGAGATCTACCGTCTTTTTATCTAAATTTCTATTTAGCCCGGAGCCAAAAATTCCATCTATAACGCACCTGTATTTGCCGATTTTTTTAACTTGCTTGACTCCAAGTTTAAATGCTCTATCAAGCTGAATTTTTAGCATCTCGTTTTGTTTTTCAAACGCCAAAAAGAGCTCGCACTCATACTCGCCGCTTAACATCCTAAGAGCAACAGCTACGTCTGCACCGTTATTTCCACTACCGCAAACACCTAAAATTTTTACGCCCTTTTTAACTTTTTTACGCACCTCTTTTGCAAGTGCATTTGCAGCATTTTCCATCAAAATTTCGTTGCTTAGCCCAAATTTTAAGCAAGCTAGCTCATCAAGCTTAGAAGTGTTTAAAAAGAGTTTTTTCATGCTTCGCTCCTTACTCGAAAGCTTAAAGCCTCTAAGATATGAGGTTTTTTGATGATTTGCGAGCCGTCAAGATCGGCGATCGTGCGAGCCACCTTTAAAGTCTTATTTATACCACGCTGAGTTAGAGCAAATCTCCCAACCGACATATCTAGCACGCTTTTAGCTTCACTATCGCAAATGCAAAATTTAGCTATCTCTTCGTCACTTAACTTGCCGTTTAGCTCACTTTGTCCTCGCTTCATTTGCGCTTCAAAAACATGCAAAACTTCACGCTGCATATCGGCACTTGATATATCGCTTTTATCGCTACTTGCAACCTCATCCATAAGCACGTGCAGATCGATCCTATCTAATAGAGGCTCTGAAATTTTTGCCTTGTATCGCTTGATATCGGTTTCTAAACATCTGCAATTTAGCTGCTTTGAGAGCAAATTTCCACACGGGCATGGATTCATCGCGCCAACAAACATAAATTTTGTCTTGTAAGTTATCTTGGAATTTACCCTTGAGATGTGGATTTGGTTATCCTCAAGCGGTTCGCGCAAGCTTTCTAAAATTTGCTTGCCAAAATGCGGAAGCTCATCAAAAAACAGTATCCCGCCGTTTGCAAGTGCTACTTCGCCTATCCTTGCGCTTGCCGTTCCACCCCCGAAGATAGAGCTTTTTGTCGATGTATGATGCGGGCTTCTAAAAGCTCTAAGCACGCTAAATTCGTGATCTTGCAAATTTAGCGACGCGTATGCCGCGCTTAGTAAAATTTCATCTAAATTTTGAGGCGGAAGAATATATCTTAAGCGCTTTGCGCTCATGCTTTTACCACACCCAGGGCTTCCTTCAAAGATGATGTTATGCATGCCGCAAGCAGCTATGAGGCAAGCTCTCTTGGCTCTAGTCTGACCTTTGATATCCTTAAAATCAAGCTCAAATTTTGAGTTTGCGACATAACTTTTGCCACAAATTTGAGTCAAATTTGAAAAGAGCGGATGAGTCTCTTTGACTAAATACTGCTGCTTAAACTCTTCATCAAGAAAAAATTTTATCGCCTCATCAAGCTTACTTACGGCATAAATTTCTAAATTCGGTATCATCGCTGCGTTTTTAGCTATCTCCTTTGGCACTAAAACCTTAGCCTTTGTAACACTTGTGCTTAAAAACAAAAGTATAGAAAACAGGCTTGCCGTGCTCTTGATGCTTCCGTTAAGTCCAAGCTCGCCAAATACGAAAAATTCGCTAAATGAGTTGCTCCTAACCTCTTTTTGCAAAGCGATCAAAAGCGCGATAGGAAGGTCAAAATGACTGCCCGTCTTTGGCATGTCTGAAGGAGATAGATTTATGATGATTTTTTGAGCGGGAAAGGAGAAATTTTGAGCTAGAAGAGCTGACTTTACCCTTGCTTCGCTCTCTTTGATACTTGCGCTTGCAAGCCCTACGATGCTAAGTGCTGGCAACCCTCTATTAAATGTTGCTTCTACATCAACAATCTTTAAACCATCTGTGTAAGTAGCGCATTTTAGCGATTTCATAAAGTTTTATTCTTTAACTTCCTATACTCTTTATCAAATTTTTTGCGTTTGTTGTAGCCGATTTTTTCTATAAAAAGATGTCCGTCAAGGTGATCAATCTCGTGTTGTATCGCAACGGCTAAAAGCCCGTCCGCTTCAAGCTCGCACTCTTTGCCGTGTCTATCCTGATAGTTTAAGGTTATCTTTTCGGCACGCTTAACATCCTCATAAAATCCTGGCACGCTAAGGCAGCCTTCTTGAAAAATTTGCTCGCCTTCTTTGCGAACTATTTTTGGGTTGATTATCTCGAGCAGATCGGCTCTTTCTTGGATTTCACTCTCTTCATTGACTAAATTTATAATCAATGCCCGAATCGGATTTCCAACCTGAATAGCAGCTAATCCGATGCCATTTTTTGCTATCATTGTATCATACATATTATCTAAAAAAGTATGTAAATTTTGATCAAAGGTATCTATATCTGCCGATCTTTGATACAGCCTCTTGTCAGGATATGTTAAAACTGCTAACACCATGATTAAACTACTTATCCTCTACTATCACGTATTTTGACTTATGTCGTCCGCTTTTTGCAAGCATATCCAATGTATGCGAAAGAACCTCTTCAATAGTTTTTGTGGTATTCAGATCGCAAACCGCTATCTCTATATCTATCTCTATATCGCTTTCAGCTATCAAAAATGTCGTTGTATAGAACATATCGGCAATTCTTTCGCAAGCTTTTTTTGCACCTTCTATATCGGTGTGCTTCATAAGCATAGCAAAAATTCCATCGCCATAATGTGCTAAAATATCGCTTCTTCTTGATGTCCTAAGAAGAAATCTTGAGATGTTTTTAAGTATCGCCTGCCTATCTCTAACACCTAAAAGATTCATCATTTCATCTTTTGGCCTTACAAGCATAAAAGATGATTTATATCCATATTTTTTTACATATTGAAGCTCTGATTCCAAAGTTTTTAAGAAAAACTTTTTATTATAGAGATCAAATTTAGGATCGTATATAGATTGTTCCTCTACGACTTTAAAAACTCTACTGATCTCTTCATAGTTTAATTTGATAACGTCAATATGCTTATTGATTAAAGCATTAAGCTTATCCAAGTCATCATTAAATGCATTAAATACGCTTTGAACTGTAAGTAAATTCGAATTTGCTTCAAGGCTATCTGAGCGTTTTTTTATAATAGTTTTCATAATTCCAAGGTTTTTATATATAAGTGCGACCGCTTGCAACATGCTTTTTATCTGAGCAAAACTCTGCTTAATCTCTCGCTCGATGTAAATTTGCCTATAGTCTTCTATTCTACCTATCTCATCTTCAATCTCTATAATCTCGGTAATTTTTTTCTTAAAATCATCAGACTTTTTATCAAGCATCTTTTCAAAGAAAATAGAGTAATTTTTAGGAATAGATGGGATATTTTCCTCTATAAGCTCTTTTATAACATCCTCGGAAAACCCATATATATTAAACTCTGCAGGTTCCTTGTCTTTTATAGTTACGGTATTTTCAGCCTTCTTTTTATTAACTTTAATCAAATTTAACCTCGTTATTTAAAGCTTTTCTCCAAAACTTTATCGATAAGCCCATACTCTTTGGCTTCAAACGAACTCATGAAAAAGTCGCGATCGGTATCTTTGGCAATCTTGCTTAGTTTTTGACCTGTATTCTTAGCCAAAATAGAGTTTAAAATCTCTTTCATACGCAAAATTTCTTTCGCTTGTATCTCTATATCAGTCGCTTGTCCTCTAGCGCCGCCAAGTGGTTGGTGTATCATGATGCGAGAATTTGGAAGCGCATATCTCTTGCCGGGCGTTCCGCAACTTAGCAAAAACGCCCCCATTGACGCGGCTTGACCTATGCAGATCGTGCACACATCGGGTTTTATGTAGTTCATTGTATCATATATACTAAAGCCACTTGTGATAACTCCGCCCGGACTATTTATGTATAGGTAGATATCTTTATCCGGATCTTCAGCTTCTAAAAACAGCATTTGAGCCACGATAGAAGAGGCTATACCGTCTTCTATCTCTCCGCTTAGCATTACAATGCGATCTTTTAAGAGGCGAGAGTATATATCATAGCTTCGCTCGCCTTTGCTTGTTCGCTCGATTACGTATGGGACGTAATAGCTCATTTATCCGCCTTTTTTGTTGTCTTTTTCTCAGCCTTTGGCTCGTCTTTTTCTTTAGCTGCTTTCTTAGGCTCCTTTTCAGCTTTTTCTTCTTTTTTATCAAACATCTCGTTAAACAGCTTCTCCTCTATCATTGACATCTTGATAGCAGGCAGAACTCCTTGATTTTTGTAGTTTTCAAGGTGTTGCTTTGGATCAAGTCCTGATCTGTAAGCCTCAAAATAAACAGCCTGGATAAGCTCTTGATCGCTTACCGCTACATTTCTTTTTCTAGCAAGCTCATCTATGATAAATGTTAGTTTTACGCTCTTTTGGGCGTCTTCACGAAATGTCTCGCGCTTTTTAGTTAGAGTGTCTTTATCGTCTCTAAAGCTCTTCATCTCATCTTCGCTAAAGCTGTTCCACGCGCCGCGGAATTGCATATCTATCTCTTGCTCTACGATGTTTTTTGGTATATCAAATTTATACTTTTTCACGATAGCTTCTGCAAATTTCGGCTTAAGCTCTTCGTTAACCAGCTTGTATTGCTTATCGGCCCTGATTTGATCTTTGATTCTCTCTTCAAGTAGCTCAACGCTAGCGTTTTCTTCATTTGGCATAAGTTGTTTTAGTAGCTCTTCATCTATCTCTTTAGCTATGTTTTTGCCTTGAATTTCGTGTAATTTCACTTTAAACACAGCCGGTTTGCCCGCTAAATTTGGTGCACCGTACTCAGCCGGGAATGTTACTTCCACATCTTTTTCTTCACCGACTTTTAGACCAACCATACCGTCTTCAAATCCGGGTATAAACTGACCTGAACCGATCTCAAGCACATATCCTTCAGCCTTGCCGCCGTCAAACGCAACGCCGTCTACAAAGCCCTCAAAGTCAAATTTAGCAAAGTCGCCTTTTTCTAGCTTTTTCTTATCAACTTTCTCAAGCGGAGCTACCATCTTTAAAAGCTCGTCTTTTTTCTCGTCAATCTCTTTTTTCATAACGCGAGGAGTTGAAAATTCAGGTATAAGCTCTTCGTATCCGTCCAAATTTACGACAGGTTTAAATGAAATTTCTATCTCGGTATCGATAGCGCCCTCTTCTCTTTCGAATTTTATAAACATCGGCTCGCCGATAACCTCATCTGTTTTTCTATTAAGCTCTTTTAAAGCGGCGTCTATAAGATCTTTTAAAGCGTCTTGTTCCGCATCGCTGGTTAGCTCTTTTTCGTATCTTTTTAAGACTAAATTTACAGGCACTTTACCAACTCTAAAGCCTTCCATTTTCATATTTTTAGCTGCTTTTTTAGCAAGATTTTCAAGCTTTGATTTTATCTCTTCGCTTGAGATTTTAGCCGTTACCGAAGCATTGGCAGTGTCTATAACTTTGGTTTTGAGTTCCATTTATTTCCTTTTAAAAATAAAAATTTTCTAATGAATATATCAAATTTTTCCTTATTACTTGTATAAATTTCAAATTTATCAATGCAAAAGGCGCTTTAATGTAAAATATCACTAAATTTTAAGGAAATCGAAAATGCAAGAAAACCGGCAAAAAATTAGCTTTGAAAACTCGGTTAAAAACATGCTTGAGATAATCGGCGAAGATGTAAATCGCGAAGGACTTATCAAGACTCCCGAGAGAGTTTTTAAAGCGTTTAAATTTCTAACTCAAGGATATGAGCAAGATCCAAAAGAGGTGCTTAACGACGCACTTTTTGAAAGCTCAAACAACGAAATGGTTTTGATGAGAGATATTGAGTTTTACAGCCTTTGCGAGCACCATCTGCTTCCTATAATCGGGCGCGTTCATGTGGCGTATATACCAGACGGCAAGGTTGTGGGACTTAGCAAGCTTCCTCGCATGGTAAATATCTTTGCCAGAAGGCTTCAAATTCAAGAGCAGATGACCGAGCAGATCGCAAGCGCCATTCAAGAAGTCATCAAGCCAAAAGGTGTTGGCGTGGTGATAGAAGCAAGGCATATGTGCGTGGAGATGAGAGGGGTTGAAAAGATAAACTCAACCACAACCACTTCGGCATTAAGAGGAATTTTTATCAAAAATGCAGATACCAGAAGAGAGTTCTTCGCTCTCATAAATTCTCCAAAAGAGGTGAGATTCTAGTGGCTTTAGAACGTCTAAAATCCAAACTAAGCTCAAATTTATCCCTTTCAAACGTCTTTGGCGTTATAAATAAAATTTCATCAACCACGATCGAAATTTCAGGACTTAAATCAAGCATAGGCGACATCGTGCAAATCGTTGCTCGCGATAAAAGCAAAAGAGGTCTTGGTATGGTAACTGAGATCAATCAAGATAGCGCTGTCATCTCGCCATTTGGCTTTGTCGAGGGCTACAAGATAGGCGATCTTGTCTATCTTAGCGACCAAGGCATGAAAATTCCGGTCGGTGACGCCCTACTTGGACGTGTTGTGGATCCATTTATGAGCCCAAAAGACGGCAAAGGTGCTATATACACGGATGAGTTTGTGCCCATCATGAAAGCTCCGATTGACGCGATGAAAAGAGGTCTTATAAATGAAATTTTTAGCGTCGGAGTTAAGAGTATAGACGCGCTTTTAACCTGCGGTAAAGGGCAAAAGCTTGGAATTTTTGCAGGAAGCGGAGTTGGTAAAAGCACTCTAATGGGAATGATAGTAAAAAATTCCGAAGCGCCTGTTAAAGTAGTAGCACTCATTGGCGAGAGAGGTCGTGAAGTGCCTGAATTTATCGAAAAGAACTTGCACGGCGATCTAAGTAGTACGGTTCTAATCGTAGCAACAAGCGATGATAGCCCGCTTATGCGAAAATATGGTGCGTTTTGCGCTATGAGCGTGGCGGAATACTTCAAAAACCAAGGCAAGGATGTGCTATTTATCATGGATAGCGTGACGAGATTTGCCATGGCGCAGCGCGAGATAGGTCTTGCGCTTGGCGAACCACCTACATCTAAAGGCTATCCACCTTCAGTGCTTACACTGCTTCCTCAGCTTATGGAGCGGGCGGGCAAAGAGGAAGGCAAAGGCTCTATCACGGCGTTTTTTACGGTTTTGGTTGATGGTGATGATATGAGCGATCCGATAGCCGATCAAAGCCGCTCGATACTGGACGGTCACATCGTGCTAAGCAGGGAGCTAACGGACTTTGGAATCTATCCGCCGATAAATATCCTAAACTCGGCTTCGCGTGTGATGAACGATCTAATCACGCCCGAACATAAGGCAAACGTAGCTAAATTTAAGAGGTTTTATTCGCTAATAAAAGAAAATGAAATTTTGCTTCGCATCGGAGCTTATCAAAAAGGCAACGACAAGGAGCTTGATACCGCTATCTCAAAACGCGAATTTATAAATGAATTTTTAAAGCAAGATGAGGATGAGGGCTTTAGCTTTGAAAGAAGCGAGGCGATGCTAAGGGAGATAAATTAAGCGGTTGGATTTGGACAGAATTTGTGTAAATCATAAAAATTTGTAATATAATATGAAAATTTGAGTTAGATAGATAAAATATAGATAAATTTAAAGCGATGAAATGTTACTGATATATCCATTTTACTTTATACTTTGCGTTTTTGTATTTATTGTTATGGTAAAGGGGGCGAATTTTAACAAACTCACAAGCTCTCTCGTGCTTATCGTAGCTCTTGTGGTGCCTTGGAGCTGGTATCTTGTCGCAAAATTTCTTACCGTGTCTTACTGCGAAACGGCTAAAAATTTCATGACAGAGCTGCCTGAAAACTCAAGCTTTTTATTTACGGACTCAAAGTTATTTAACGAGGCTGATTTTTCTTGCTTGAAAGCGGGCAAAAATGCAAGAGTCGGCTTCATAAGAGGCGATAATATAAACGTCATTACCTGCGATCCGGAGAGCAAAAACATAATATCTCTAAGCGGACACACACTGTTTGACTACAACATCACTACCGAAAAAATAGGCTTCTTGCCGTTAATGCAAAAATTTATAGACGGCAAAAGAGTTGTGGTGATAAATAACAAAACCCAAGAGACGGTTGCTTCAAATACGTCGATTAAAAATATGTATTCTGATGCATTTTTAAATAAAAGAAGCGGCGAGTTTTTATTTCAAACCAGCGAAGCGTGTGGCGATAGCGCAAGGTTTTACGATAAGCTGTTTTACTAAAGATAAATTTTATAAAACCGGCAAATTTCAAGAATTTTGCTTTGTAAAACTTAAGAAAATCAATTAATTTTAAAAGCATTACATCTTAAAGAGAAGCCGAGACAGCTTAAACTTCGAATAAATAGTAAATTGATAAAGAATTTCAATATAAATTTAATATCAAAATCACACCAAATTTGAAAAAATTAAGCCCAAATTTTAAACTAAATTTTATGCAATTTGTTATAATATCCTGAAAAAATAAAAAAGGATAAAATCTATCCTAATTAAAAGGTAAAAATTTGAGAGTTTATTTAGATAATAACGCAACTACGATGGTTGATCCTGAAGCTTTCGAGCTGATGAAGCCGTTTTATTGCGAAAAATACGGCAATCCAAACTCCCTTCATAGATTTGGAAGCGAGACGCATCCAGCTCTTCGCCGTGCCATGAATCAGCTCTACACTGCGCTAAATGCTCGCGATAAAGACGATATCATAGTGACAAGTTGCGCGACTGAGAGCAACAACTGGGTGATAAAGGGCGTGTTTTTCGATCATATGTTAAATAAAGAAAAAGATCAT
Source organism: Campylobacter sp. RM16187 (assembly GCF_025319965.1). Classification (NCBI taxonomy): domain Bacteria; kingdom Pseudomonadati; phylum Campylobacterota; class Epsilonproteobacteria; order Campylobacterales; family Campylobacteraceae; genus Campylobacter; species Campylobacter sp. RM16187. The sequence goes on along the minus strand of NZ_CP012549.1, from coordinate 131,970 downwards.
ATCATCATTAGCTCTGTCGAACACCCTGCAACAAGCGCTGCGTGCGAGTTTTTAAAGCAGTTTGGCATAAGAGTAAGCCATATCCCGGTAGATGAAAACGGGCTTTTAAATCCGGACGATTTAAGAAAATTGATAGATGATAAGACCGCTCTTGTTAGCGTAATGTGGGCAAATAACGAAACAGGAACGATATTTCCTATAAAAGAGCTTGCGGCTATCGCGCACGAAAACGGAGCGCTATTTCACACCGATGCCACTCAAACGGTAGGGAAGATAAAGATAGACGTTCAAGATGTGAATGTTGATTTCATGAGCTTTTCGGCGCATAAATTTCACGGTCCAAAGGGTATCGGAGGGCTTTACATCAAAAATTCTCAACCGCTTACAAGCCTGCTTCACGGAGGCGAGCACATGGGCGGCAGACGAAGCGGAACGCTTGATGTAGCAGGCATCGTCGGTATGGCTCAAGCCCTGGAAAATAGCAATAAATTAATAGAATTTGAAAACCTGCACGTTAGAAGACTAAGAGACAAACTTGAAGACGCACTACTTGAGATACCTGAAATTTCAGTTGTCGGAGATAGGGCTCACCGCCTTCCAAACACGATATTAGCGGCAGTTAAAGGTGTAGAAGGCGAAGCTATGCTTTGGGATCTAAACCAAGCAGGTATTGCTGCTTCAACAGGCTCGGCATGCGCAAGTGAAACGCTTGAGAGTAACCCTATCATGGAAGCTATCGGAGCCGATAAGGAGCTAGCTCACACCGCTTTGCGTCTATCGCTTTCTAGGTTTACCACAGAAGAAGAGATCGACTACGCGATAGTGCATATCAAAAAAGCGGTTGAGAGACTAAGAGCTATTTCAAGCACATTTGCTTATACGCCGCAAGGTCATATAAGCGGGCTTTAATAAAATTTAGAAATTTAAAAAGAAAGAGAGCTGATTTAGCTAAATAGCTAACAGGTCTCAAAAGGAATAAAATGGCAAAACACGATTTAATCGGCGGCTCTATTTGGGATGAGTACTCACAAAAAGTTCAAGACCTGATGAACAGCCCTCGCAATATGGGACAAATCACAGAAGAAGAGGCAAAAGAGCGCGGCGGCAAGCTGATAGTAGCTGATTTTGGAGCTGAGAGTTGCGGCGATGCGGTGAGATTATACTGGCTGGTAGATGAAAAGACCGACATTATCATGGACGCGAAATTTAAAAGCTTTGGCTGTGGCACGGCGATAGCAAGCTCGGACACTATGGCTGAGCTTTGTATAGGAAAAACGGTTGATGAAGCGGTTAAGATCACAAACATAGACGTAGAAAAAGCGATGCGTGATGATCCTGACACTCCTGCGGTTCCACCTCAAAAGATGCACTGTTCGGTTATGGCTTATGATGTTATCAAGGCGGCTGCAGCAAGTTATAAAGGCGTGGATCCTGATCATTTTGAAGATGAGATCATCGTATGTGAGTGCGCCCGCATAAGCCTTGGCACGATTCGCGACGTTATTAGGATGAACGACTTAAAAACGGTTGAAGAGATAACTCAGTACACAAAAGCCGGTGCATTTTGTAAATCATGCATCAAGCCCGGCGGACATGAAAAAAGAGAGTATTATCTGGTGGATATCCTAGCTGAAACTAGAGCACAGATGGAAGCTGAAAAGCTAAAAGCTATTGCAGATGCTAAAATTTCTGGCAATGATTCTGATCTAGCGTTTGAAGAGCTTACGGTAGTTGGGCAACTTAAAGCGGTTGAAGCCGTAATAGACGCTGAAATTCGCCCTATGCTTATGATGGATGGGGGCAATATGGAGATCCTTGACATCAAGAAAAACGACAAAGGCATCATCGATATCTATATCCGCTACCTTGGAGCATGCTCGGGATGCGCAAGCGGAGCAGGCGGAACGCTATATGCGATAGAGTCCGTCTTACAACAAAATTTAAGTCAAAACATTAGGGTTTTACCTATCTGATTTAATACACACTAACGGCTTTGGAGTTAAATTTGACCTCCAAAAGCCGTTAGTTTATCTTCTTAACCCCTCAAATTTCTCATCAAGCGCCCCAAATTTCAAAGCCTTGGATATAGCTAGCCTAAATTTAGATATATAAATTTATATTAAATTTTAGATTTGAAATATTTATTTTGAACATTTTAGCGATGAAATAGCGAATTTACCGAGCTTTTAAAATATTATCAAAAATCAAATTAAATTATTTTTCTATACAATTTTATTTTAAGTTTTGGTAAAGTTTAGGCTGTTAAGATTTTACCAAGATTTAAAAATCGAACTAAGAACAAAGGATTTAAAATGTCATTCAGCGCAAGAAATCAACTTCAAGCAGAGATTGTTGAAGTAAAAACAGGTGTGGTTAATTCACTAATCGTAAGCAAGCTAAAAGGCGGCGAGACAGTAAAAGCTACAGTAACTGTTGATTCGGAAAAAGCTCTTGATCTTAAAGTAGGTAAAAAAGTAGTTTATCTTTTCAAAGCCTCAAGCATCATCGTTGCAAAAGGCAACAACGAGCTTAAACTAAGCGCAACAAACCAAATCAAAGGCAAGGTTGCTAGCGTTAAAGAGGGTGCTGTAAATGCTGAGATAGCTATCGAGATAGCCGGCGGAGATAAGCTAAGCGCTATCATCACAAACGAATCTGCTAAAAACCTAGCTCTTAAAGCCGGTGATGAGGTAGTTGCGGTTATTAAAGCAAGCCAAATCATAATCGGCGCTTAATTGATATAAAATTTGTCCGTGCAGAGTTACACGGACTTTCTTTTCATAAATTTATCTTAAATTTTACCTCTAACTTATTAAAATAAAACACAAAATATAACCGATTTATTATTCGTTGCAAAATCCAAAATATAATTTTAAGAAATTATTTTAAAGGATTGCAGATGAAAAATTTGATCAAACTATCCGCCATTGCAGCGCTTTTAGTAAGCTTTGGCTACGCGCAAAACTACGTAGTAGACCACGCTCACAGCACGCTAGGATTTCAGGTTAAGCACCTTAAGATAGCCAAAGTAAACGGCAAATTTAAAGCTTACGATGCTAAAGTTGATTACGACAAAGCGACAAACGAGCTAAAAGCTCTTGAAGTAACAATAGACGCCAAATCCGTAGATACGGATAATCAAAAACGCGATGACCACCTATTTTCAGAGGATTTTTTTGATGTGAACAAATTTGATAAGATCACGTTTAAGATGACCAAATTTGAAAAAGAGAGCAACGACGAAGGTAAAATTTACGGCGATCTAACTATCAGAGGCGTGACAAAGCCTGTCAAGCTTGACTTTGAATACGGCGGCGAAAACAAAGATCCAAAAGGCAACGAGAAAATCGGCTTTAGTATAAGCGGCGATCTAATGAGAAAGGATTTTAACGTCGGCACAAAATACGCAGACGCTATGATATCTGAAAAAGTAAAGCTTCAAATAGATGTAGAAGCCGCGGCAAAATAATCAAACAAGCCAAATTTGACCTTGCGATGAGGTCAAATTTGCTTCATCTCCTAGTTAAATTTGCAACTCAAATTTCAAACATCAACTCGCACAAAAGCCCAAAGCATAGGCTCGTTTTTAAGCTCGTATCCATTGTGAAAGTAGCTTGCCAAACGCTCTTTTTCAGCCTCGCTTAGCTCTTTTCCTACGCCCCAAGTTACCTTTTTGATAAGCTCATCAGCACTTGTTGCGGCGGTGTGTTTGTTTTCGCTCTTTATAAAATCAAGCTTTGGCAAATAGCCCATCTGCGCCAAGATATTTACGAGATAGATATAATCAGGCTTTGGCTCGACCTCCTTCTTCATCACACGCAAAATTTCCTCATCCACGAAGCTTGCTCCGACTTTAAAAGTTATATAAACAGCCTTTTTTGCCTTTGATATGAGCTTGGCAAGTGCGCCGCGCAAGTCATCCACTTCAAGGCATCTTGACGCAAAGACAACATCACAAATCGGCACATCGCTCCAGTCATCCTCAAACGCTTTTTGAGCGGTTTTGATATTGCTCAAATTTAACTTATCAGCGTTTGATTTGGTAAATTCAAGCATATTTTTTGAGTAGTCATAGGCATATACGCTCTCAACTTTAGGCGCAACCTTTAAGCTAAGAGTTCCAGGCCCGCAACCAAAGTCAAGCACGCTCTTAACTGCGTTAAAATCAACCCTACTTAAAAACTCATCTATATAAATGCTCTCGTGCACGCTTTCATTTATGCCCGCAGCCTTGTTGTCCCAGTCTTCCACGCTCTTTGAGCCAAAGGAGCTTTTTGCACGCTGAGCCTTATAAAGTTCGTTAAAATCTATCTCGTCATAGTTTGATTTCAGTATCATTTTCTCTCCTTAAATTTATAGCCTATCTTTGTATTTTTCGTAATTTACCTCATAAATTTTATCGATATTTTCGGCATTTATGAGCTCTTCGCTGCTTCCAAAGCTTAAAATTTTGCCATCTTTTAAAAATAGCACCAAATTTGAGACAAATTTCGCATGTCTCGGATAGTGCGTAGTCTGCACGAAAGTGTAGCCGTCATCCTTTAGCATCTTTATCATCTCTAAAAGCTTTATCTGATTGCCAAAATCAAGCCCGTTCGTAGGTTCATCCATAAATATCACCTTTGCACCCTGAACCAGCGTGCGCGCGATATATGCAAGCTGCCTTTCACCGCCGCTTACTCGAGTATATGGCTCATCTCTTAGCTTTAAAATTCCCATCTTATCAAGCGACTGTTCGGCTAAAATTTTATCGCGCTTAGAAAAATTTGAAAACAGCGGCGTCCTACAAAGCGCGCCCATCAAAACCACGTCAAACACGGTATATTCGTATGACGGCGCGTGAGTTTGAGGCACGTAGGTTATAAGGCTTGCAAGAGAATTTTTAGAGTACTCTCTTACGCTTTTGCCGACCACTAAGACTTCGCCCTTAAATTTTAAAAACCCAAGCATGATACGAAGCAATGTGCTCTTGCCGCTTCCGTTTGCTCCAAGTATGCTTAGCGTGTCGCCTTCGTTTATGCCAAAGCTGATATCATCAAGTATTATGCGATCTTTGTAGGCAAAGCTTAAATTTTTAACCTCAACCAGCATCAAAAACTCTTTTTAGCGCGGCGCAAGATGATGATAAACATCGGAATTCCAAAGAGCGATGTCACTATGCCGATAGGAATTTCAAATGTAAATATAAGGCGCGAAAAGCTATCGCAAAATAGCAAAAATATCGCTCCGATCATGGCTGAACTGGTTAGCACGGCTCTATTATCCGCGCCATAAACAAAGCGCGCGATGTGAGGGACGATAAGTCCTATCCAGCCGATGATACCTGCGATCGTGACACTTAGAGCGCTCACAAAAGTGGCAACTAAAATGACAAAAATTTTAACTCGCATGACATTTACGCCAAGGCTTTTAGCCTCTTCTTCGCCAAGACTTAGGGCGTTTAAGTATTTACCGCAAAGCGCAAGCAAGATGATACCCGCAAACATCGGGATGATCGAAATTTCCATAAAGCTTTTTGAAGCAAAGCTAAGGCTTCCCATGAGAAAATAAGTTATCGCAGGCAGGCTGTCATTAGGATCTGCGGCGTATTTTAGAATTGAAAGCAAAGAGGTAAATAGCGAGCCGCTGATAACACCGCCAAGAACTAGCACTATGACGCTTCCCGAGCGAGAATAAAGTGCCGAGATAAGAAGCGAGAACACAACCGCTAAAAAGCCAAAAGCAAAAGTACTAAGCTGAACCAGCACGTCGCTAAGGCGAAAAAACATTCCAAGCGCCGCGCCAAAGCCCGCACCCGCAAGCACTCCAAGGATCGAAGGCGAAACAAGCGGATTTACAAACATCGCTTGATAAGCAGCACCCGAGATCGCAAGGCTAGCACCGATTAGCAAGCAGGCTAAAATTCTAGGAAAACGAATTTCAGTTAGCAGCGTGTGCATGATCTCAAATTCTTTTAAATCGCTTCCGCTTAAAAGCGCGGCAAAATACTCTATGTATTCGCTTGCGCTAAAGCCGTATTTGCCAAGCAACAAGGAACCAAAAATAAATAATATCAGCAAAGAGAGCAACAATAAAAAGGATTTTTTACTCATCTATTTGCTCTTGCCTAGAATTTTTCCTATCTGCTCATCATTTAGCTCAAGTCCTAAAAATAGCTTATAAAATTCACGAGCTTCACTTACTATATCAAATTTAAACGCTTCGGGATAGGCTAAATTAATAAGCCATTTGATACCCAAAAATCTCATAAATGAAGGCGGACGATCAAACCAGCTAAATGGCTCTCTAGGGATATAATATACTTTTTTATTTTTTACCGCGTCAAGCAAGGCCCATTTAGGATCGCTGTAAATTTTGTCGTAAAAATCTCTTTCATAGACTAAAACCATATCCGGCTGATACTTTAAAACCTGCTCAAAGCTCACTTTAACGCGCCCATAAGCACTGCTTTCTTTTTCGCACTTATGCACGACCTCTGCGCCGCTTAACGGTATTAAGATCGCGTGCTGCGAACCCTCACACTCCGTAGATAATCCATCTGAGCCCTGAGCGTAATAGATTCTAAGCTTTTTAATATTGTTTGTTTTTAGATATTCATTGATCTTGCCGCTTAAATTTATAGAATTTTGTGCATAGTCAATCAACTCTTTGGCTCTTTGCTCTCTATTTAAAACCTTACCTAAAATTTGCCAGCTTTTTAGATAGTCTTCCAAACTGGTTCCGCTCAAATATAACATTGGTTTTTTGATAGAGCCAAAAATTTCTGTCATCTTTTTGACATTTTTTGAGCTTGCATTTACCAATATTAGCTCAGGATCAAGACGCAAAAGCATCTCTACGTTTGGAATTTTACCCTGTCCGAAAAATCCACCGACTACAGGCTGGGTTAAGACGTAATCTTTTAAATAAGGTCTTTCGTAATTATTCCACTCGAAATTTACACCGCTAATTTTTTCAGGAGCAAGGGCATACAGCAGATATAAAAGCGTAGGATTGCTTGCATATACACGAGTCGGTTCCTTAGTTAAAATTTCAAAATCTCTGCTATTTTGAGAGATAAACTGATCTATCTCCGAACTACTCATGGCGAAGACGAATTTTAAACATATCAATAGTGAAATCAGAATCTTTTTTAGCATGATAAAGCCTTTATTGAATTTGGAAAATTGTAGTTAATTTACCCTTTTATATTACTAAAATATAAAACTAAATAACTATAAAAAGGGCTTAAAATGCTATCTTTAAGCCCTTAAAGTATTAAAATTTATATTTAATATTAGAGAAAAATACCCTACCTTCTTCAGGAAATCCCTCTCTATACTCGTAGTTTTTATCAAATAAATTTGATACACCCGCATCTATACTTAAATTTTCTGTCGGCTTATAAATAAATTTGACATGAGTCAAACCAAACCCATTTAGCTTAGTATCCTCATAAGATCCTGAATATCTGCTAGATACAAACTCCTCAGATGCATAAACGCTAAATTTAGGTAAAATTTTAAAATCTATATAAGCAAACGCTTTGTGTTTTGGAAGATCGTAAATTTTCTCATTTTTGTTTTTATATTTTGCACTAATATATGAGTAGTTTCCTCCAATCTCCAAGCTATCTGTAGCAAAATAAGTGGCTCCTAGCTCAAAGCCTTTATACTCTGCTTTATCCACGTTTTGAGCTTGTCTTGTCTTATTTTTTAACATAACATTGCCTATGGCATCTTTAACTTTTGAGTAAAAGATCGAACCTTCAAGTCTTAGAGTATCGCCAAAGCTTCTTGCATAACCTAATTCATAGTGATTTGCTATTTCAGGTTTTAAGAATGGGTTTGGGGTATTTCTTCCAAATCTTTCGCTATATCTCTCTTTCATACTAGGAAAATATGTCTTTTTTGCATAGCTTAAACTTAGCTCATCCATTCCATTAAAGCTATGTTTAATGGCGGCTTGATAGTTAAAAGAGTGTCTCTTGCCGACTTCAAAGTCAAACAATCTATTCTTGCCTCCAGATAGTGGCTTGCCATACTCTTGAGCTTTTATGGCATCTCTTGTATCATAGCTGATACCTAGAATCAGTCTTGTCATATCGCTAAATCTATAAGTATTTTCAAGACCGAATGTATAGGTCTTGTCTTGATATGTTTGCACCGGCTCGCCATCATCATGCTCTTTATGCTCATCAAATTTATAACTTGTAGCAAATTTAAGAGTATTGTTATCTGCTATATCGCCGCCTAGTTCAAGGCCAAATCCGTATGAGTAGTCTTTATAATGGCTACCAAAAGTTTTTTTAGTATAGATCTTATCTTTGTATGAATTCAAATCATTTTTATATGTGTCATAAAAAGCCTTTGTATTCAAATAAAGCTTGCCAAATTCTGTATGAGAAAGCCAGTAAACGCTCTCTTTATCCCACATAGGCCAGTCCCAAAATCTATCAGCAATCTTATCTTTAGGATATTTTCCTGCATAAGGAGGCTGCTCTTTTTCGCCCTTTTGATTGACATAGGTTATGGCATACTCATCGGTTTGATTTGGAGTAAAGCCGGCCTTGATATGCACTTTTCTGTCTCTTTGAACAGATTTTTCACGTCTATTGCCATCTTCGTTACCTTTAGCATCTTTTACAAAGTCACTTGAAAGCTGTTGACCATTATCTTCCATAAAGCTTAAGCCAGCTTGCACATAGAATAGTTCTTGGCGAGTTCCTATACTATAATCAATGTTATTTCCTATAGTTTTGCTGCTCTTGCCAAGCTCAACGCCATATCCTATACTGCTCTCAAACTCTTTAGTAGGCTTTTTAGATATAAGATTTATGGCTCCACCCATAGTATTTGCACCGTAAAGCACAGAACTTGAACCCTTAGAGATATCTATACGAGATAGATCAAAGGTAGTAAACCTTCCAAAATCCGAGTTTCCATCGTATGGATTATAAACAGGTATTCCATCTATAAAAAGCGGAACTCTACGAGCGTCAAAGCCTCTGACATAGAAATTTTGCTCAGCCCTTGGACCCTTTTTATCAACATAGACTCCAGGTGTCATATAAGCTACTTCAGATAGCCTCTTAACCTGATTTTTTTGCATCTGCTCACTATCTACCACAACTACGTTGGTATCGCTTTTTTGGCTACCTCCTACAAGTTTAGATACGACTTCTACCTGACCAAGCTCAAAAACTTCGGCATGAAGCGCCAAAGCAACACTACAAGCAATCAAAACTGTTTTTTTCATTAAAACTCCTATTATAGATTTTTTTATATTTCTAAAAATCCTTTTACAATGAGGTTAAAAATATAAAATATTAAAAAATAATTTTATTTTATAAATATTTAAAAGTAGCTAAAACAAAAAATACTGAATTAATTTATAAATATAGCCTGTAGAAGATTTATGAATAAGGCTATATATTGCAGCTTTTTAAGTCCAAGCTCTTTCCGACAAATTTCCTCTCTATAATCAAAACAAGAGCATAAAAAATCTTCTCATCGTTTAGCTTGGCAATTTGTCTTAGAGTTTGATCTTTTCCGTTAAGTTTCACTTCACCCTTTCTTAAAATATCTACCAACTCGTCAGCATCTAAATTTAAAATACTTGCGACACTACTTATAGTGTGGTCTTCAAGAGCCATAATAAGTCTATCCATATTGCAATAGGATGGATTTTTTCGTTTCAAAATCACATCTAAAAATTCATTTGCAAGCTTTACTAGCTTTCTTCTCTTTATAATTATATGCAAAACAGCGATTACAGCGATACTAAAACCACAAATTTTATGCAAACTCATAAAAAATTCCGTGTAGTCCCCATTTGCAAATTTAAATCCCGAATATGTCAAAATAGAGATTCCTAAAAACAAGAATACAATAAGTAAAAATTTATAAACTATCTTAATTTTAAACATTCAAAGCTCTCCTTGCTCCATCTTCTAAAAAGACAGTTATAGCAACTCTTCGGATCACTATCTACAAGTTCATCCTCGTCGCTATCGGTTGTAAAAAACTCACACTTTACTGCTATTTGTCTAGCATTTTCATAAGAAAATTTGCCAAATAAAAAAACTCCGTCTAAGCTAAAATTTTGAAATTTATCCATTAAAATTCTCTAAGCTCTTCTATATCGTATGGAATAAATTTTCTATTTTTATCAGATTTCACAAGCAAAACCGCTTTAAAATTTTTAACTATCAACTTTAGTTTCGATTTTGTCAGTATCTTTTCGTTTTTATCAACGAGATTAAAATTTTCATCCAAAACCTCATCGCAAAAGCCTAAATCCAAAAGCTCTTTTACGCTCATCTCATCTTTTGACATCTTGGTTTTGCCTTTAACTCTACCGTCGTTACCATCAAGCCTTAAAGCCATACCGCCAAGCGCCCCTATGATACCATGGCCTGTGTTTTTAAGCTCTTTTAGATATATATTTTGTCTGGACGCCTCACTGTAAGCTTCATCTTTTGTTATGTATTCAAATTTGGCTCTCTTGCCAAATTTGATAAACTCATTTAGATTTGAAATTTCATCTTCAAAGGCTATCGCAAATCCCGGTTCAGAGCTTGGAGCGCTCTCTTCTATTAGTAGTTTTTCTGCAAATTTGATTACTTTAGCGAATTCCTCTTCATCCAAATTTGTAGTAAAACACATGGAGCTATTGTGTGAGGTATAATTTATTCGCTCATCTATAAAGAGTTGATGACGACTCACGAAAGAGCATGGTGAAAAATTACTATCTATAAATTCAGCAATCATCTCGGCAAGTATTCCGGTAGATTTAGGATATCCTATCTCATCGGTATCATCTATACTTATATAAACGACTCTTCTCATAAAATTTAAACCTGCATAAAAATAATATTTATATTTTAAAATTTGTTTAGTAGATTTTTGCTGAATTTAATTTGAAAAAATATCAAATTCACACTTATATTGTAAAATACTAAAAAATCAAAAAAGGAAAAATATGTCTTTTCAAGAAATTTTACGCAAATCAACCAAAAAACTTCTAATAACAATTGCTTTAATAGCTCATCTAATCTTAGCCATCATAGTAAATTACTCTTTTCCGCATTACGAAACGGCTCTGATAACCGGAGGAGAGGTAAAAAGAGTGGATAAGGACGGTCTAATAAGTGGAGAAAATCCTGCGGATGGACCGACTAGAGATGTATATTTCATATACACTCAAGAGATAAATGGCACAAAAGTAATGACTTATAGAAACGAGGATACCGGATTTGGTTTTCCATTTTATTTAAAATTTAATTCAGCCGATCTTCAAGCAATGGCGCAAAGTTTTGCGATAAGCCAAAAGAAAGTGCAGATAAAATACTATGGATGGAGAATAACAGTATTAGATAAATTTAGAAATGCTGTTTCAATAAAAGAGCTTAAAAACAGTGAAACCGGATCAAATCCTATTATGAGCTATATATTTTATGCTTTAATCTTCGCATCTTTTCTATTTTTCGTTTTCTTTACAAGAAAGATATTCGACAAAGGTATTAAGGCTTGATATTGTCAGGCGAAACAGGCTTACCCAGCAGATATCCCTGAGCATACTTTATGCCAAATTTTTTAACCTCAGCTAAAATTTCAGGAGAGCTTACAAACTCGGCAACCACATTATACTTTTGTCTATTGGCAAAATCTATAATAGTTTGAACTAGATATCTAGCGTTTTTATCAAATGGAAGCTTTTTGATGATAGAGCCGTCTATCTTTATAGTGTCTATATCAAGTTCTAAAATCCTATAGTAATTAGAATATCCGCTTCCAAAATCATCAATTGAAATTTTGGAGTTATAGCTATGAATTTTATTTATAAATAAATTTACCGCCTCATAGTCATCTACACCTTCTGATTCTAAAATTTCAAAATAGACGTTTTCTGGGTATGAGCAAATTTTAAGCTTTTGCTCTATCATATCTCTAATCTGAACATTTGCTATATCGCTATTTGATAGGTTCATTGAAAATCTAATTTTAGGGAATCTCTCCACAAGTCTAAATACATGACCTATAACTTTTTTAGTTATATCATTATATAAAGAAATTTTCTTAGCAATATCTAAAAATTCGCCAGGATAACGAATTTTGCCATTTTCATCCACAAGGCGAACCAAAACTTCATAATAGTTTGCCTTTGGCTCACTATCTGAGTCTGAAGATATATCATATATGCCCTGACACTCAACTATAACAGTATCGTTATATATAGCATATTCTATAATTCTTGACATTATCTGGTTTTGATAATACTGCTGCTCTACAGAGCTATTTTCATTATAATACACTACGGGTTCACCACTATTGGTAGCCTCATAGTGAGCAAGCATAGCTTGAGTAAGACGGTTAGTTTGAATAGTGTCCCTATCAAGACTAACACCTATGATCATCTTGATGTTTGGTATAAATTCTTTTCTGTCATCCACGACAATAGATAGATTATTTCCTTTAAAATAATCCCGTATATTTTTTATATCTCTCTCGACAGACTCTCCGTCGTACCAAATACAAAACTCATCTAACTGAACTCTATATATAGATGCTGGTATATCATAAGTATCTATACAAAGCTTTATAGTTTTGGCAAAGGACTCTATAATAAGATCCACCGTTTGAGTCTTGTAAAAAAATCTAAAATCCACAAAGTGACTAATATTTACATATATAAGCATTCCGCTTGGATACTCGTTAAGCTTTTGAGTGAGGGCAAAATAGCTACCAAAGCCGGTTAAGTTATCAAAAAATGCCATGTCTCTTAGCTTTTCTTCTTTTTCCTTAAGCTCTTTTTCTATCATAACCTCTTTTGTCTTGTCAAGTTTTACCGACAGATATCCGTCCTTATTACCATCGGCATCAAACAACGGTAAAAACATTACTTTTTCTATCAACAAATCTTTATCTTTTGTTAAACTTATTAACTCATCACACTCCCAAATCTGATTATTTTTCAAGGAATTTGTAATGCTTTTATAAAATTCACTGCTATGTTGGTGAGATTTTAAAATATTAGCATCTTTGCCAACAACCTCTTCAAGATTATAGCCTGTGGTCTGTTCAAATATCTTATTTACATACTTTATCTTAGTATTTAGATCTGTAAAAACTATTGAGCCAAAGCTATTGTCAGTAGCTTGTTGCAAGTCATTTAGATGTTTTAATATGCTCTTAGTTTTTGAATAAGCCAAATAGATCAAAAATATTGATATTCCTATAAGTGCAAAAAACAACATAGTCAAATTTTTTAAATTAGTAGCAGCTATGCTCATATAGGCCCTATTTCCGTTCATCAATATACTAAGCTCTTTTTCCATATAAAGTTCTTGAATACGTTTAAAAATACCTTGAGCACTCTCATAATATTCTATAAGTCTACTAGCATTTTTTAAAAATTTAATATCATTTTGATTTAGATTATTCTCTGATAAATTTTTGGCTACAAGTTCTTTTGTTTTACTCAAATCGGTATTGATGTCATATTTAAATAGCAATATATTTGACATTATAGTATTAAAATACCTACTCTGTTTTAACTCTTCAAACGAACTAAAAAGTATGTCATCATAGATCAAATTTGCAAATATAGCGGTTGAATTAAATTTATCTATAAGTTCGACTTTCTTTTTAAATGTTTGCTTAATGTCTTGAAAAAATTTCATACCGGAAACAATCTCTCTAAAAGCATGTAAGTTTTGCATCCTTAAAGTATCTTTTAAGCCATTATCAAAATTCGCAAGAAGCTCCATAAGCCTATCATAATCAGAGTATAGGAATGTTTTACCGAGCATAAAGTCTATATCCCTATTTATATCTATTAAATTTATTACTGATTCTTTTAGACTATAGCTAGAATTTACATTTTCGTTTGCCTTATATACTATCATTCCACCGATAAATATATTTAAAAACATAATTAAAAATAGAACTTTATATAATACAATTTTATTTCTCATTTTAAAATTTCCGGATTATCGCCATCTAGAGTTAGTAAAAATTTATATATCAACTCTATTTGTTCTTGATTTATTTTATTTTGCATTCTTAAGTTAGCAATATGCCCTATCGTCTCTCTTAAATCATAACAGGTTCCATCATAAAAATACGGAGCGGTCTTTGATATGTTTCTTAGTCCGGGCACTTTATATTTGCCAATATTAGTTACATTTTGGTCTAAATTACAATCAAGCTGCATATCATAATATACATTAGAACCCAAATTTACTCCGCTATGACAATTGATACAGCCTGCTTTTTTAAAAAGCTCAAATCCTTTTTTTTCATCTTCTGAAAAAACAGCTTTATCTCCGCTTATAAATTTATCAAATTTTGAATTTGGAGTTAATAAAGCCTTTTGAAAATTTACTATAGCATCAACTATATTATTGAAAGTAACCCCATCTTTATAAAGAGTTTTAAATTTATGTTTATAATGAGGATTTAAACTTACCTTTTCTACAACAAGCTTTTCACTGCTACCCAGCTGATTTATGTCGACTATGCTTTCAATCACTTGTTCTCTGATATCTTTAATTCTTCCGTCTTTAAAAAATAAATAATTCAAAGCAGAATTTAAAACAGTAGGAGAATTTAATGTCTGCTTAAATGATATTTTTATATTTTTTACACTAGTGCCGCTTGAGTTCCAATATAGATTATGACATTTCTCACAAGAATCAGTTCCACTTGCACTAAGCCTAGTATCTTGAAATAAACTTTTACCCAGCTCAGCCTTTTGTTTATCATAATACAAAGGTTTGATAGGTGTAAATTGTGAAGCTAGGCAAAATTCTATGAATATAAAAAATAATATAAAAAGCCTTGACATTACTTATAAGACCTTGCTTAATAAATTTCTACTAAATTATAGCCTAAAATACCAAAAGCTTCATTGAAGATGTTACTGTTTCCGTTACTTTTCCATCTTTGCAAATGCTCAAAAGCTCATCTTTTACCTTTTGTTTATTAAATTTGAGATTTCCGATCTCTAAATGCCAGATCATATCTTCATACATTTTTTCAAGACTTATATCCCTTGTTCTCACTTCATTAAAAACATGTGACTTGACAGGAATTTTTAACATATCCAAGTGGTATTCAAAGTAAGGCAATCTCTCGCTCCACTGACGTTCTCCGTAAATTTTATAAAATCTCTCAAGCACACTCGAATGTCTTTGCTTATTCCACCACATAAAAACTCGCTTTTTGCCGGTGCGAATAAATTTATCAAGCCCTTCTATGCTGTTTATCGCCGGACTCATCGTGCTAAAAGCGATATCGTAAACATTATCCTCATTAAAGTCATCCCAACTGCTCTCAACTACTCTTAAATTTGACACACCAAATTTATCAGCATCCTCTCTCATGCACTCAAGCATCTTAGTCGAGAGATCAAGTCCTGTTACGTTTTTACACAAATTTGATAGATACAGAGTATAAACACCTGTTCCGCACCCTACATCTATAAGTGTTTTATCATTAAAATCTATACCAAACTCATCAAGTTTATTAAAAAATCTTCTTTGAAATTCGTTAAGTTCGCCCTCATATCTTGAGTAATTAGCCGCTTTTTTATCCCAAGAGCTCTTCATAAAACCGCCTTTTTAAAAATTTGAGTTACAATTGTATCAAACAAAAGGACAAATATGAGAATTTTTAGCTACAAATTTAAAGTAGGCAAAGAGGCCATAGACATAAACAACCACGCAAACAACGCATACTATCTTATCTGGATGCAAGAAGCGGCTTTTGCGCACTCAAATTTCGTGGGAGATACATTTGAAGAGCAGCTTAAAAACAACTCGACTTGGGTTATAAAACGCAACGAAATCGACTATTTAGAGCAAATTTATTTAGGCGACGAGATCGAGATAAAAACATGGACAAAGCAGGCTAGAAAAGTTAGTTCAAACAGATTTTACGAATTTATAAAAGACGGCAAGATCATAGCTAAAGCCATAACCACTTACGTATATTTTGACCTTGACAAAAAGCGTCCAAAGGCGATCCCCGATCATCTTGCGGAGCTTTACGGCGAAGAGGACGAAGCCTAAAAACACTCGTCGCAAATTCCTTTTACAACTACGCTTTTAACGTTATTTTGGCTTATTTTTGGCATCTTGATATTTGTCATCTTATGGCATACATCACAGACGAAATACGCCTTAGCTCCGTTTGATAGTTCATAGAAATTTTTATGGTTATTTTCGCTTTTTATCACTATGTCATTTGCTTCAAAAATATCCATACAGCGATAAAATGTCGTCTTGTTAGCATCTACTTTGCTTAAAATTTCATCGTAACTCAAAGGAGACTGCGCCTCTTCTAAAATTTTTAAAATTTGCAGTCTAAGCGGAGTGAGTTTGATATTGTGCTTTTTTAATAGCTCTACTGCTTTCATTTCACTCCTTTTATTTAAAATTTATCGCTATCATATCTTAAATTTCTATAATATTATGTTAATTTGCAACTAAGTTGCTTTCGCTATACTTCGCTAAAAATTTGTGAAAAAGGTTTGAAATGAAGAAAATTTTAGCTTTTTTATGTCTTGGCGCGCTTGCGTGCTTTGCAAAACCTGTCGTTAGCGTAAGTATACTGCCTCAAGAATTTTTCGTAAAACAAATTGCAGGCGACACGGTTGAAATTAACACCATGGTCTCTCCGGGAGCCGATCCGCACACTTACGAACCAAAGCCAAAGCAGATGAAAGCGCTTGAAAACAGCAAACTTTATTTTGCCATAGGCATTGAGTTTGAAGAGGCTTGGTTGCCGAAATTTCAGCAGTCGTTTCCAAAGCTTAAATTTATCTTTACTCAAAAAGGAGTAGAGAGAGTGGCGATGCAAGAGCACGATCACGATGGGCACGCACATGAGAAAAAAGAGCATTGCCACGAGCACAACGGCAAGGTTCACTGCCACAGCCACGACGGGCTTGATCCGCACATCTGGCTTGATCCTGTGCTTGTAAAGACTCAGGCTAAAAACATCCTAAACGGACTTGTTAGAGTTTTTCCCGAGCATAAAGAGCTTTACAGCGCAAATTACGAGAAATTTTTAGTTAAACTCGATGAGCTTGATAAATTTATTAAAGACAAGCTTTCAAGCCTTAAAAACCGCGAATTTATCGTATATCATCCATCTTGGGGATATTTTGCAAAGCGCTATGATTTAGAGCAAATTTCTATCGAAGTTGAAGGCAAAGAGCCAAAGCCCGCTCAGCTTAAAGAGATCATCGAAGAAGCAAAAGAGCACGGCGTAAAGGTCATCTTCGTAGCGCCTCAGTTTTCTAAAAAATCGGCAAATTTAATCGCAAAAGAGACAGGTGCAAAGGTAGTTGAGATAGATCAGCTCCCGCTTGACTGGGAGGCTGAGCTTAAAAAGACAGCCGAAATTTTTGCTAAGAGTCTTTAATGATGAAATTTGGGCGCATACTGGCCGCATTAACGCTTTTTGCGTCCATCGCCTACTCATGCGCACTTTGCGCGCTTTACACGCCGACCGCTCACGCACAGATCAAATTTGACGCTTGGAGCGACACGCTTAAAACAGCTACGATAACATGGACGTTTTCAGAAAATTTCACCGAGCTAACCATGCAAGGATACGACGAGGACGCCGATAAAAAGCTAAACGAAAAAGAGGCTTGGAACGTCCAAAAGTCCTTGCTTGACTACATCGTGCCGCGCGGGTATCTTACTACGGTTAGCTTTTATGACGGCGAGGGTGCGAGCGAAAATTTATTCGTAAAAACAAAGAGCCAGCGCGTTTATATCGAAGAAAACAGGCTAAATTTCGAGTATGTTTTGGAGCTAAATTTAGAAATTTTGCCTCGCCGCGTAGTTGTATTTGAGATAATCGATCGCGAAGGATTTTTTAACTTCAAAATCGCAAACGACGAGCCTTACAGGCTAACAGAAGCTATTTTTATGGTGCCAAATTCAAATTTAAACACCGCTTTTTTTGAAATGAGCGAGCAAAAACCAAAGGTCCCAAACAAAGACAAACCCGAGCTCAGCTCGCTTGTAAAAAACAAAAATTTAGAAGAGATCGACGCCATAGACGAAGCCAAATTTAACTCTCTTGCGCGCACTACAGTGGGTTTTCTAGACAAGCTAAAAGAGCTCATCAAAGAAAACTCAACCACATTTGAAGCCTCAAAATTTGCTCTTATCATGCTTTTTAGCTTCATCTACGGCTTTTTACACGCTGCGGGTCCCGGGCATGGCAAACTGCTTACGACTTCGTATTTTGCCGCAAGCGGAGGCAGCTACTTAAGAGCGTTTGCATTTTCGCTTAAGATCGGAGTTTTGCACGTGCTTGGCGCGCTCATGCTTGTTTGGATCACGATGAGCCTGCTTGAGAGCTTTGCCGCTCACGTGGCAAATTCGGCCGCAAATTTGACGACTAAGGTCTCAGCCGTCATCATCATAATGATCTCTGCTTATATGATATTTACAAAGTTAAAATCACTAAAACCAAAGGTTCACAACTACAAATTTAGCCCTCACAAAGCAGACTGCGGATGTGCGACATGTAAAGCCATGGAAGCTAAGCCAAAGAGCCTAAACGAGTGGTTCGTAGCGCTTGCAGCCTCGCTTGTGCCGTGTCCCGGCACTATCATCGTCTTTATACTTGCATTTAGCTTAAATAGTTGGTTTATAGGCGTGATGAGCGGCGTTTTTATGGCGCTTGGCATGAGTTTGGTTATATTTATCGCAGCAGTCTTTGGCACAAAGGTAAATGCGCTCTCAAAATACAAAAATTTAAAAATTTACTGCGAATTTTTAGCTCTTTTAGTGATGTTTGGCTTAGGAGTTTTCATGCTTTTGATAGCAGATAGGATCTCGGTGCTATGAACGGAGTTAAGATAGAGAATTTGTCGTTTGGATACGATGAAAATTTGATATTTGAAAAGATAAATTTAAGCTATGACATCAAAGATTTTCTAGCTATCATCGGTCCAAACGGCGGTGGCAAGTCCACTCTGCTTCGGCTTATGCTAGGACTTTTAAAACCGACAAGTGGGGAAATAAAAATATTTGGCAAAAACCCGAGCGAAGTTAGCAAGGCCGTAGGATACGTGCCTCAAAACATCTTCATAAACGCAAATTTTCCGATGAGAGTTTTAGAAGTGGTACTCATGGGGCGAATCGATAGGAAAATTTTCGGTTTTTATACGAAAGAGGATAAGCTAGAAGCGATGAAAGCGCTTGAAAAAGTCGGTATGAGCGAGTTTGCAAACTCCCGCATAGGCGAGCTCTCAGGCGGTCAAAGGCAAAGAGTTTATATCGCCAGAGCGCTTTGTGCAAAGGCTAAAATTCTCATGCTTGATGAGCCAACCGCAAGTATTGACACCAAGGGGCAAGCTGCGATTTATAGCCTGCTTAGCGAGATAAACAAAGAAGGAATCGGCGTGATTTTGATAAGCCATGACGTAAATATCGCGCTTAGCTTCGCTACTAAAGTTGCCTACGTAAATCACAAAATTCACATGCACGATATCACGCCTGATCGCTCAAAGCAGGAATTTATCGCTCATCTTGCAAGAGAGCATAAGCATTTTTGCGATGTTGAGATCGCGCTTAAAGAGTGCGGATGCGAGAGCTTAGACAAAGGGCAAAAATGCTAGAAGCGCTGAATTTGGAATTCATGCAAAACGCCCTTATGGCAGGGCTTTTAGTCAGTATCGCATGCGGAGTTATCGGCTCGCTTGTGGTGATAAATCGCATGGTTTTCATCGCGGGAGGCATAGCGCACGGAGCTTACGGCGGACTTGGGCTGGCGTTTTATTTCTCGCTTGAGCCGCTTTTGGGCGCAAGTGGATTTGCGATATTTCTAGCGCTTTTGATAGCCACTATCACGCTAAACGATAAGAGCAAAATGGACTCCGTTATCGGCGCACTTTGGGCGTTTGGTATGGCGTTTGGTATCATACTTATCGATCTTACACCGGGATATAATGTAGATCTCATGAGCTATCTTTTTGGCTCGATTTTGGCTGTGCCTGATAGCGATCTAGTCTTTATGGCGGCGGTTGATTGTGTCATTTTGCTTATAGTGACGCTGCTTTACAGGCAGTTTGAAGCTCTTAGCTTTGATGCGGAATTTGCCAAGCTTCGCGGAGTAAAAACCACGCTTTTATACTATGTTTTAGTTTGCATGATGGCGCTAAGCGTAGTTATGACGATACGCGCGGTGGGGCTTATCCTAGTCATCGCGCTTCTTACTATACCGCCATATATCGCGCAAAATTTCTCTAAACGCCTTGGCGCAATGATGCTAAACGCTACTGCTATCTCGGCTGCGTTTTGTATATCTGGGCTTTGGCTTAGCTTTGAAGCAAATTTAACTAGCGGAGCTAGTATCATCCTTATAGCTTCGATCTGCTTTTTTATATTTGCGGCTATAAACAGGCGCTAAATTTAAGCTTTTTGGCTCTTGTAGTAGCTTCCAACTTCGCTTATAACGATACCAAGAAGTATAAGTAGCGCTCCTAAAATTTGCAATGAACTTAAAATTTCTCCGCCTACAAAGTATCCAAAAAGCCCTGCGCTTACAGGCTCAAAAGTAAATATAAGCGCCGTTTTCATAGGTGTTGTGTAGCGTTGCATCGCAGACTGAACAAAAAATGCAAAAACAGTCGCAAACACCGACGTTATAATAACCGCTTTAAAAAACGCATAATCAGCCACAGGCAAGACGCTATGCGTATCAAAAATAAGCGAGGCAAAAAAACATAGTGCGGTCACTACCAAAAACTGCACGCAAACCATCTGATAAAGCTCGCACCTACGCACAAAAACGCCCGTAAATATGATATGAACCGAGTAGGCAGCCGCGCAAAGCACGGAGAGAATTTCGCCTAAGCCAAAGCCAAGCTCGCTATCGCTTAGCAGATAAAGCCCAAACGCCGATAAAAACGCACCGACAAACGAATATATATAGACTTTTTGCCTAAAAAATAAAAAGACAATAAAAGGCACAAAAACGACATTTAGTCCCGTGATAAAGGCGACGGTTGAGCTAAGAGTGTATTTAAGAGCAAAGGTTTGAAGCACAAAACCGCCAAATAAAAACACTCCAAGCAAAGAGCCGAATTTAAGTGAATTTGCGTCAAATTTCTTAACAAATTTAACCGAAATCAGCGACATTAGAGCAGTTGAGATCAAAAATCTCCAAAACAAAATGACAAAAACGCCATTTGTCTTAAGCGCTTCAGCCATCGGCAAAAAGGTCACGCCCCATACGACGGCAACTACTACCAGTGCGAGATCGGCGCCAAATTCCTTTATCTTTTTTGTCATCTTATGCGCTTAAATTTGAGCCAAAATTATTTAAAGATATTTTCAATCGCTTTTTTACCGTAGTTTATCGGATCGCTTCTAAGCGACTTTTCATTTTCGCTCATCACCTTAAACAGCCCATCAAGCGTCTTTCTCGTGATGTAGCCGTTTAGATCCTCGCCTTCGTTTGCCACATATTCGCCCATGCCAAGGCTTGAAGCTACCGACTTAACCGACTTCATACTTTGGGAATTGCCAAGCGAGTTTTTGACAAAAGAATTTAGCCCGTTATAGGCTGTCGCGAAGCTGTTTTGACTCATCATCTTTTCGATGATCGGCTTAAATACCTTCTCAAGCTCTTTGCTTGAGTTTTGTTGCAAAAATTTCGTAAAGCTATCGTTGCCGCCGCTCATGATCTTTTTCACGTCAGTTTCGCTCATGCTTTTTATAGTCTTTGAAAAGACATCAGCAGCTCCGGGAACTGCGCTACTTGCGGCTTTGTTTATGGAAGCAACCAGTTCGTTTGCCCACTTGTCGCCGCCAACTTTTTTAGCCAAATTTGCAGCTGTTTGCAAGCTTGGCGGAAGCGGAATTTTAGCCGCGGCATTTTTGATAAATCCGTCATTTGAAAGCTCTTTTACAGCATAATCAAGTGCTGAGCTTACCATGCTTTTATAGTCACTCTTACTTGAGGCTTGATTTACGGCTTTAAGCCCGTCTTCTACCATCTTGCCCCAATCAGCGCCAAAAGCACTTAAGGCAAAAAACAGTGCCAAAATCACACTTTTTTTCATATCGATATCCTTTAAATTTAACCACGTAAGCCTAAAATCGGCACCATAACAAAATAAAATGATATTAAAATTTGGCTTTTTATCACTTGAAATTTATCTTCATACGCTAAATTTGCATTCGCAAAAAGCCAAATTTAACCCACCCAAAGTAAAGCTAAATTTTAATCTTAAAAAAATTAGTTTTGGTGTAAAATTAGCCTTTTTTTAGGAGAATTTATGGAGCTTTTACTCTTAGCCTTTGCCCTTGCCATGGATAGCGTAGCACTCAGTATCGCAAGCGGTGCAAAATGCCGTACACTAAGCATTGCGCAGGTTGTTAAAGTCTCTTTTATCTTTGGATTTTTTCAAGCGCTGATGCCGTTTTTGGGCTATTTTTTGGGACTAGCGTTTGTGAGCTTTATAGCTTCCATAGATCACTTTATCGCATTTGCCATACTTTCATTTTTAGGCGTTAAGATGATACTTGAGGCAAGAGAATATAAGGACGAAACCTGCCTAAGCGACCTTGGGCTTAAGGTTTTAATCATAGGCGCGGTCGCTACGAGTGTCGATGCTTTGGCGGTTGGCGTGACATTTAGCTTTGAGCAGATAGATATCATCTACGCTTGTATCTTGATAGGACTCATCTGCTTTGCGCTCTGCGTTTTGGCTTGCTACGCGGGCAAATTTTTAGGCATATTTTTAGAGAAAAAAGCCCTCATTCTAGGTGGTGTCATACTCATAGGCATAAGCGTAAAAATTCTCATAACCCACCTTTTAGATCACGGCTTTTTGGCCGCTTACGCGCTACTTTAAATTTTACGCTTATTGTTCTGCTAAAATTTAGCTTATATCGCCGAATTTGCCGCTGTTATAATCCTCAATCGCTTGGCGAATTTCATCTCTTGTGTTCATTACAAAAGGTCCGTATCCGACAACGGGCTCGTTTATAGGCTCGCCTGAAAGAAGCAAAATTTTAGCGTCCTCTTTGCCCGCTTTTACTTTCACCTCGCCGCCGTTTACTTCAAAATTTACGAGCCTTGCCTCGCTTGCACTTTCGCTACCGTTAAAAGTTACTTCGCCTCTTAGCACAACTATAAAAAGTGTGTGAGTAGCAGGCACATTTATGCTTGCTTCTTTGAGCGAATTTATAGTAACGTCCCATACATTTATCGGTGTAAACGTATTTGCCGCGCCTTGCACACCTTCAAACTCTCCTGCTATTACCCTAGCCTGACCTGCACCGTCTGCAAATTTTACTACAGGGATATTTTCACGCGAGAGATGCTGGTATTTTGGCGGCGTGTTTTTGTATCTGCTTGGCAAATTTACCCACAGCTGCACTATCTCAAAAAGCCCACCCGATGCCCTAAAATCCTGCGAATGAAACTCCTCATGCACGATACCAGCACCGGCAGTCATCCACTGCACGTCGCCCGCTCTTATCACTCCGCCGCCACCGCTTGAGTCTTTGTGCGCGACCTCGCCGCTATAAGCGATAGTAACGGTCTCAAAGCCCTTGTGCGGATGGCGTCCGACTCCTCTTGGATGGTCGGTCAAATTTGGCTTAAAAACCATAGGCGCGACATAATCAAGCATCAAAAACGGATCAGTTCCGCGATTTTCACCCATATGAGTAAAAAGCGGCTGAACCAAAAAGCCGTCTCCGACCCAATGTGCTGCGTTTGGCTTGTAAATTTTATTAACTTTTCTCATCTTTTATCACTAATTGCTTGGTAACCTAAATATCTATCTCAATTCCCACAGGGCAGTGATCGCTTCCTGTTATATCGCTTAGTATAAACGCATCTTTTAGGCGCTCTTTAAGACTTGCCGAAATGAAAAAATAATCAATCCTCCAGCCTACGTTCTTAGCTCTAGCGTTAAAGCGGTAGCTCCACCACGAGTAAGCATCCTCTTTATCGCCGTGAATTTCGCGAAAAGTATCTATAAATCCGTGTTTTATAACCTCATCTATCCACGCTCGCTCAATCGGCAAAAAGCCCGAAGTCTTGGAATTCGCCTTTGGATTTTTAAGATCTATCTCGCGGTGAGCGGTATTTACATCGCCGCAAAATATCACGTCCTTACCCTTGCGCACAAGCTCGTTACAGTAGGCTAAAAATTTCGCGTAAAAGTCCATCTTGTAAGCTAGCCTCTCATCGTCCTTTTGTCCGTTTGGAAAGTAGATGTTAAAAAGCACGATATTGCCAAATCTGTGCTCCAAAACTCGCCCTTCATCGTCGTTAAAAAACTGCGATTTTAATGTAGCTACCGGAAATTTACTAAGGCTCATCACGCCCGAATACCCTGCGCGAACGGCTGAATTTAAGCTCACATCGCTAAAGCCCAGCTTATAGATATCGCTAGGCACGTCTGATTCTTTTACCTTAATCTCTTGAAGTCCCAAAAAATCAGGCTTAACCTCATTAAGCCAGCCAAATCCGTCCTTACTAGCAACCGCACGAAGACCGTTTACATTCCACGAAACAAGTTTCAAATTTAGTCCTTTTTAGTTGCAATTATACGCATCAAACCTAAATTTAAGAGCCTATTTTGATATAATAACTCAAAAATTTAAGGTCAAAATTTGAGAAATCAACCGCAATACAAATTCTTTAAAAACTGGAGTTACGCACTTAAGGGGCTAAAGGAAATTTTTAAAAACGAAAGTAGCTTTAGGCTTGAAATTTATATATTTTCGCTTGCTTTTATCTCGCTTTTTTTCTGGAAATTTGGCGCGGTTTTAAATATGTTTTTAATTTTTAGCATGGTTTTGGTGCTGGTTTGCGAGTGTATAAACTCAGCCATCGAGCGAGTTGTAGATCTTGCAAGCCCTGATATCCATCCGCTTGCAGGCGCGGCAAAAGACGCCGGAAGCACGGCTGTAATGATATGCAACACACTTTGTGCAGGAGTGTGGATATATGCTATTTGGGATAAATTTTGAACGCGCTTGAGAGAGAAATTTTTGGCATTTTGGTGGGCGAAAAGAAATTTGAGATAATTGAGTTTTTTATCCAGAATTTAGATGAAAACGGACTTATAAATTTCACAATTTCCAAAATTTGCAAAGCTACAAACTCAAGCAAGCCAACCGTGATAGAGACAATCAAACTTCTTGAAAATAGAAAAATTTTCGAACGAGTTAAAAACGGACTTTATAGATTTAAGAATTTAAAATCTGACTCTGATTAAAATTTGCTATTAAAGCCCTGCAGCGGCGATGGCTTCGGCTTGATGATGAGCGATAAGAGGCTCTATTATCTCGTCAAAAAGCCCGCCGGCCATGATCG
Source organism: Campylobacter sp. RM16187 (assembly GCF_025319965.1). Classification (NCBI taxonomy): domain Bacteria; kingdom Pseudomonadati; phylum Campylobacterota; class Epsilonproteobacteria; order Campylobacterales; family Campylobacteraceae; genus Campylobacter; species Campylobacter sp. RM16187. The sequence goes on along the minus strand of NZ_CP012549.1, from coordinate 106,618 downwards.
CATCCAGTCTATAAAGCGTTAAATTTATGCGGTGGTCGCTTATGCGATTTTGCGGGAAGTTGTAGGTGCGAATTCGACCGCTTCTATCTCCTGTGCCTACTTGACTCTTGCGCTCACTAGTCTCTTTTGCAAGGCGCTCGGCCTCTTGCATCTCATAAAGTCGAGCTTTAAGTACTTTCATCGCAGCATCTTTGTTTTTATGCTGGCTTTTTCCGTCCTGGTTGGTTACGACAAGTCCCGTTGGGATATGTGTGATACGCACGGCACTATCAGTTGTATTTACACTTTGTCCCCCGTGCCCCGAGCTTCGCATAACGTCGATTCTTAAGTCGTTTGGATTTATCTCTATCTCGCTATCTTCAACCTCTGGCATGATCGCAACGGTTACGGCCGAAGTGTGCACTCTGCCTTGGCTTTCAGTCTCTGGCACGCGCTGAACTCTGTGAGTTCCGCCTTCGTATTTTAGCCTTGAATATGCGCCGTTTCCTTTTACGAGCAAGATAATCTCTTTAAAGCCGCCTGTGTTGCCTTCGCTTTGGCTTACTACTTCAAATTTGTATCCGCGAAGTTCGGTATAGCGCACATAAGCGTTAAAAAGATCGCCCACAAATAGCGCCGCCTCATCTCCACCGGTTCCTGCACGAATTTCAAGGAAGATGTTTTTATCGTCGTTTGGATCTTTTGGAAGCAGAAGTATTTTTATCTCTTCTTCAAGCTCGGCTTTGCGGATTTCAAGGCTCTTTAGCTCATCTTTAGCAAGCTCGCCAAGCTCGTCGTCATCAAGTAGAAGTTTGTTTTCGTCAATGTCGGCTAAAATTTGTAAATACTCTTTAGAGGCATTTCTGATATCTTCTATACTTGATTGCTCTTTGGAGAGCTTGGTCATATTTGCGATGTCTTGGGTGATAGATGGATCGCTTAGCAGGCGAGATAGCTCGTCGTAGCGATCCAAAAACGGTTGCAGTTTGTCAGCTAACATTTAAAATTTTAGTGATTAAGCAGCTGTGTTTAGAGTGTTTACAAGCTTCGCCAAGCGTCCAACACGGCGTGAAGCTGTTTGTTGTTTCAAAAATCCTTTGCTTACAAAGCTGTGTAGGCTTTTATTTGCCTCTTTTAATGCGTTTAGTGCAGCTTCTTTATCACCAGCTTCAACAGCTACACGCACAGCTTTTGTTATGTTTTTAAGTCTTGTGCGATAAAATCTGTTTCTCTCTGTTCTTTTTATCGTCTGTCTAGCTCTTTTTTCAGCAGATTTATGGTTTGCCATAATATACCTTTTTCATAATTTTAGTCCGTGATTATATAAAATTTAGTTTTAAATAGCGCTTAATTTAAGTGAAATTTAAAGCAGTCAAAATTCACGTATTTAAATTTGTGAAATTTTGATAGAATACAACAAATTTTATCACAGATAAGGCAAAACAGCTTTTAAATCATGAAGGATAAATATGAAACTATTCGGTACCGACGGAGTTAGAGGCAAGGCGGGAGCAAAGCTATCTGCACAAACTTCCATGAGGCTGGCGATGGCTGCTGGAATTTACTTTCGTAAATTTGCTCAAGTTACCAATACCATCTTACTTGGCAAAGACACTAGAAGAAGCGGATATATGATAGAAACAGCCATCGTTGCGGGGCTTACGGCGGTTGGCTATAACGTGCGCCAAATCGGTCCTATGCCAACGCCTGCGATCGCATTTCTTACCGAAGATATGCGCTGTGATGCGGGTATAATGATAAGCGCGAGTCACAATCCATACTACGATAACGGCATCAAATTTTTTGATAAACACGGCAACAAACTAACCGAAGAGGCTGAAGCCGAGATAGAAAAAATCTATTTTAACGACGAGCTAATCGCGCAAAGCCAAAAGCACATGCTTGAAATTGGAGCCTCAAAAAGGATCGATGATGTTATCGGTCGCTACATCGTTCATATCAAAAATTCCTTCCCGAAATCCTTAACGCTTCACGGGCTAAGAGTCGTTTTAGACGTGGCCAACGGTGCGGCTTACAGGGTGGCGCCGACCATATTTAACGAGCTTGGAGCAGAGACTATCGTGATAAACGATGAGCCAAACGGAAGCAACATAAATTTAAACTGCGGCGCGCTATATCCGCAAAATTTGGCAAGCGAAGTAGTGAGATTAAGAGCTGATATCGGACTTGCTTTTGATGGAGACGCAGACAGGCTTGTCGTGGTTGATGAAACTGGAGAAGTAGCAAACGGAGACGCGCTTCTTGGTGTGCTTGCGATGTATCTTCATGAAAATAAAGCCCTAAAAGGCGGCGGAGTCGTAGCAACCGTGATGAGTAACGCAGCACTTGAGGACTATCTCGCAAAGCACAAGATCAAGCTACTTCGTGCAAATGTGGGCGATAAATACGTCCTTGAGATGATGCAAGAAAGCGGTATAAATTTCGGCGGCGAGCAAAGCGGGCACATAATCTTTTCAGACTACGCTAAAACAGGCGACGCGCTCGTGGCTGCGATGCAGTTTATCGCCTGCATGCTAACTAAAGGCAAGAAAGCAAGCGAAGTTTTAGCTAAAATCAAGCCTTATCCGCAAATTTTACTAAATTTAAAAATCGCAGACAAAAAACCGCTTGAGAGCATAAAAGGGCTAAAAGAGCTTGAAGAAAGCCTTAAAAAAGATGGCATTAGACCGCTATTTCGCTACTCGGGAACTGAAAATTTGATCCGCCTTTTACTTGAAGGAAAATGCCCTGAAAAGGTGCAAAAACAAATGGACGAGGTTGAGAAATTTTTTACAAAAGCTCTAAATGAATAGAGTTTTGATCAAATTTTTTGCCGCTTTTTTTGTCGTTTTTATAGCCGATCAGCTTGTTAAGCAAATTTTCTTAAGCGGCTTTAGTTGGCAGGGCGAATACTTCTCTTTAGTCCTTGCTTTTAACAAAGGTGTTGCATTTTCGATGTTTGCAAGCCTTGGCGAGTGGCTTAAATTTATCCAAGTAGCTCTTATTGTAGCCGTTTTTGCATATCTTGTCTGGCAAAAAGAGATTTTAAAAGATCACACTATAGCTATTGGAATTTTGCTTGGTGCGGGAAGCTCAAACATCCTTGATCGCTTCGTGCACGGCGGGGTTGTGGATTATGTGTATTGGCATAAGTGGTTTGAATTTGCTATTTTTAACCTTGCAGATGTTATGATTGATGTTGCGGTTTGTATTATCTTGTGGCAGAGCTTTAAAAAGCCAAAAAGGTAGCAACAAATGAAGCCGTGCGGGTCTTAAAAATGGCAAAAAGAACATTTAAATTTTATAAATTTTGATGCAAAATCGCTTAAATTTATAAAATTTAAAAAAAGGGTGAAAAATGGGAAATAACGTATATATCGCTTATGCGCTTTGGCTGTTTTGCGGCTGGTTTGGAGCGCATCGTATATATCTTGGCAAATTTATCAGCGGATTTTTTATGATGACGCTGTTTTTTATGGGCTCGATGACATATTGGATACTGATAGGTTGGCTGTTTTGGCTGATTTGGGGTATCTGGTGGCTGTTTGATATCTACCTAACGGGTGTTTATGTAGAGAAAAACATGCAAAAAGATGAGCTTAAACACGAGCTTAAAAAGCAAGATCTCGAGGCTCAGCTTAAGCGCCTTTATGAGCTCTATGAAGAGGGCAGGATAAGCAAAGCCGAATTTGAAGCTAGAAAAGAAATTTTATTTAGATAAAAAGGAGAACAAATGGCGGAATACTATAATCTGATTAAGTATTTTCACTACTTGGCGTTCATATCGTGGATGGCTGTGCTGTTTTATCAACCGCGCCTATACGTATATCACGCAGAGCATATGGATAAACCCGACTTCGTAAAGGTCGTCGAGGTTCAAGAGTATAAGATGTATCACTATGTGGGCTGGGTTTCTATCATCGGCACGTTTTTAACGGGAATTTTGATACTCGTGGCGATCCCGGATCTACTTAAAAGCGGATATGTACATGTAAAACTTGCCGTTGTAGTGCTACTAGCGATATATCATCTTGATCTTGGCAGATATATGAAGCTACTTCGCGAAAAACGCTGTAACAAATCAGGCATGTTCTTTCGCGCATACAACGAGGTGCCTACTATAGCCATGGTTATCATCATCTGGATGATGGTCTATAAACCGTTTTAAATTTGACTCGATTTTCGAGTCAAATTTAAGCTATTAAGCTCTAGACTTCCTGGCTGCGGTTCTAACAGCATCAATTAAGCCAGAGCGAATTCCATGCTCTTCAAGCACTCTTAAAGCCTCTATCGTAGTTCCTGATGGCGAACAAACCTCATCTTTTAACTGCGCAGGGTGTTTGCCTGTTTTAAGAATCATATCAGCACTTCCTGCTACGCTAGCCGCTATTATTTCATAAGCCTTAGCCCTGGGCATCCCTTCTAACACTCCTCCATCGGCAAGCGCTTCTATAAACATAAAAACATAGGCCGGTAAACTTCCTGCGATAGCGGTAAATACTGGAATCAGTTTCTCCTCTATCTCGTGAGTGGCTCCAAAACTTTGCAAAACTTTAAGCACACTCATGCGCTCATTATCATTTAAATTTTCACTAAAACAAACAGCCGTTACACCCTTACCTATAGCCGCGGGAGTATTTGGCATAGTTCGCACTATCTTTTTATCAGACCCTAAAATCTCAGAAACCATCTCTATAGTAAAATTTGGTGCAACGGTAACGATAATTTGATTTTTGACATCTTTTTTAATCAAATTTAGCACACTTTCATAGCTGTTTGGCTTAATAGCAAGCACGATAATATCTGAATTTTGAACTATTTTACGCTCACTATCAAGAGGAGTTATGCCAAATTTAAACTTTAAATTCTCATTTTTACTTCTATCATAAACAAAAATTTCACTTAAACTACAAATTTTAGAGTTTGTAATGGCGGCTATCATCGCAGATGCCATATTGCCACCGCCTATAAATCCTAATTTCATATTAATCCTTTCAATTATGCTAAAAAATATTGTGCTTATTTGACTACCTAATTTGCCCAGTTCCTCGCACAATATATTTTGTAGTAGTTAGCTCTCTAACCCCCATCGGTCCTCTTGCGTGCAGTTTTTGAGTAGAAATTCCTATCTCTCCACCAAAGCCAAATTCCCCACCATCACTAAACCTGGTAGATACGTTTGCATATACGACTGCACTATCTATCTCATTTAAAAACTTCTCTATATTTTCGTAATTTTCGCTTAAGATGCTGTCTGAATGCCCGCTTGAATGTGAATTTATATATTCTATCGCCTCATTTACTCCGCTTACCATTTTTACAGATAAGATAAGATCTAAAAATTCCGCTCCAAAATCATCATTGCTAGCTAATTTTACATTATTAAATCCATAATAATTTTCAAACAGTAAATCTTGCAAACGAATCTCCACCCCATCCAGCTCATTAATCAAATTTGGTAAAATTTTATCTACTACACTACGATGAAGCAATATACATTCTACAGCGTTGCAAACACTTGGACGCTGAGTTTTAGCATTTTTTATTATTTTTACGGCAATATCTAAATTTGCACTTTCATCCACATAGATATGACACACTCCTGCACCGGTTTCAATGACTGGAATCGTTGCATTTTGCACAATAAATTCTTTGAGATTTTTGCCTCCTCTTGGTATCAAAACATCTATAAATTCGTGTACCTTTATCATTTGATTTACCGCTTCGCGATCCGTTGATTCAATCAGTTGAATTGCAAATTTTGGAAGCTTAAATTTTGTCCCAACTTCATTAAATAAATTTACTAGAAATTTATTTGAATTTATCGCATTTGCAGAGCCTCTTAGAATAACAGAATTTGAGCTTTTAAGAGCCAATGCAGCCGCATCTATGGTTACGTTTGGTCTAGATTCGTAAATTATACCTACGACACCCAATGGCACTCTGATTTTAGAAATTTGCATGCCATTTTTATGTCTCCATCCGTCCAAAATCTCTCCGATAGGATCTGTAAAACTTGCTAACTCTATCACACCTTTAGCCATAGCCTCTATTCTGGCATCACTTAGTGTCAAACGATCAATCAAAGCAGGAGCTAAACCTGCTTTTTTACCACTTTGGATATCAATCAAATTAACCTTTTTTATCTCATCTCTTTTTGCTAAAATTTCATTTGCAACAGCTCTTAAAATCTCATTTTTGTCTTCGCTTTTAAGAATTAAAAGCTCTCTGCTGGCAGCTTTTGAGTCTTTAGCAATTTTTAAAATTTCATCCACGCTACCCTCCTAAACTAGCAACAAATTATCAATATGCACGACATCATCGTCATATTTATGTCCTAAGATTTCCTCTATCTCCTCGCTCTTTCTGCCTTTTATTAGCAAAATTTCACTTGAAGAGTAGTTACTTATACCCTTTGCTATAAGCTCGTCTTTTGCAGTTAATATTTCAACTATCTGTCCGCGCTCAAATTCTCCGCTGACATCTTTTATGCCAACACTTAGTAGGCTTTTTCCGCTTTTTAGCGCTTTAACCGCGCCGTCATCGATGATAATCGTACCTTTTTTACTTGTGCCATATCCTAACCAATACTTGCGCGAACTAATTTTCTTATCTTGTCTTAAAAACAGAGTTCCTATCTCTTCGCCTTTAACAGCTTTTATTATATTTTCAGGATTTTTGCCATTTACGATTATCAAATTTGTGCCTATTTTAGTAGCCATTTGAGCGGCTATTATCTTGGTTATCATGCCACCTGTGCCAAATTTACTACCCTCGCCTTGAGCCATATTTTTAATATCTTCATTAATGTCTTCAACTAAATTGACAAATTTAGCATCCTTATAAACATTTGGATTTTTATCATATAACCCATCTATATCGCTTAAAATTATTAACAAATCGGCATCTATAAGCCCTGATACAAGAGCGCTTAAAGTGTCATTATCACCGACTTTTAATTCGTCACTTACTACCGGATCGTTTTCATTTATAATAGGAATTATTTTTTTAGCCAGAAGTGTGCTGCATACGTTTCTTGCGTTTAAGTATCTATTTCTATCGCTAAAATCACCTCTGGTTAGAAGTAGTTGCGCTATAGTCTTACCATGAGCCCAAAATAAAACTTGATACATATGTATTAAAGCAACCTGCCCTACTGATGCTAAAGCCTGCTTTTCATTTAATGTCTTTGGTCGCTCATTTATATTAAGCTCTCCCATGCCGGCACCAACGGCTCCAGAGGTTACAAGAGTGACTTCAAAGCCGTCATCCGCAAGCATGGCTATGCTTGCAACTATGCGTTTAATTCTCTCTTCGTTTAGTTTGCCGTTTGATTTAGTAAGAGTAGATGTGCCTACTTTAATCACAACTCTTTTGATATCTTTTAATGCTTTTCTACTCATTTTTTACCTTAAATTTTAAAAAAATTATATCTAAAAAAGCCTTATTTTAATTTTTTAATGTTAATATAAAAGATTAAAAAACCAGGAGGTAATAATGAGTGGAATTAAGAGCGGAATAAAGAAATTTCTGCAACATCAAGCCAGTTCCGGCATTATATTGATGATCGCTACAGTACTTGCGCTAATTTGTCAAAATACTTTTTTAAGTCATTTTTATAATGAATTTTTACGCACTCCTTTTAGTGTAAGTTTTGGTGAATATGGTCTAAATAAGCCATTAATTCTTTGGGTTAATGACGGACTTATGGCGGTATTTTTCTTTCTAATCGGACTTGAGCTAAAACGCGAGGTTATAGAAGGTGAGCTAAGAGATCCTGCTCAAATAGGACTGCCTATAATAGGCGCTGTTGGCGGTGTTATATTGCCGGCTATAATATTTTGGATGTTTACCAAAGATGATAGTTTTGCACTTAGAGGATGGGCTATACCTACGGCTACGGATATAGCATTCGCTCTTGGAATTTTGAGCCTGCTTGGTTCAAGAGTACCGACTAGCCTCAAAGTATTTTTGATGACTTTAGCCATTATAGACGACCTCTGTGCTATCGTTATTATCGCTTTATTTTACACAAGTAAACTAAGTTTAGCCTCCCTGCTTATATCGGGAAGCTGTCTGGTAGTGTTATTTGCACTAAATAGGCTGGGGGTTAAAAGCAAAATAGCCTTTTTGGTCGTTGGTCTAATTCTGTGGGTAAGTGTGTTAAAATCAGGCGTTCACGCAACTATAGCAGGTGTTGTGGCGGCATTTTTCATACCTCTTAGCTTTAAAGATGAACCAAACCATTCAATGCTAAAAAATATAGAGCATGATCTTCATGGCTGGGTAGCATTTGCCATTCTGCCTATATTTGCATTCGTAAACGCAGGAGTTTCACTTAAAGGCATAGACATAGAGCATATACTCTCACCTGTACCACTTGGAACCATTCTTGGACTATTCATCGGTAAGCAAATTGGAGTATTTGGTTTTAGCTATATGGCTATCAAATTTGGCTTTTCAGGGCTACCAGATAAGGCAACTTACAAGCAGCTATACGGAGTAGCGATACTATGTGGAGTCGGTTTTACTATGAGTCTATTCGTAAACGGACTAGCATACCACGACTCTGACGCATTTGCACACACAGACAAGCTAGCTATTTTACTAGGTTCATTCATATCAGGCATTATAGGCTACATAATGCTTAGGTTCACAACTAGCGCAAATACAAACAATAATGACTAATCTAAACCTGCCAAAAATGGCAGGTTTACTCAGATTATAAATAACACAAATAATAAATCAATATTCTTAAATAATATTAAATATTTTTTTATCATACTTTGGCTACTATTTTGATATTTCAAAATAAAGGAGCGCTTTTGATGAAGTTTTTCATTTCTATTTTAATGATTTTCAATCTGGCATTTGCTAAAGATTTTTTAGTAAAAGATATGCGCGGCGTAGAGGTTAAAATAGCCGAACCGCTTACGAAGATAGCAACTATCGATGATGGCTTTGTCGAAGGCGTGATGACGCATCTTGGCGTGATTGACAAGGTTAAGGTTATCGGCTCTTGGTCGATGAAAAGAGACTACAAATACTCCTTCACAAGGCGCTCAGGCGAGAGCTACACACTTCGCGGCTGGAACACGATGAAGTATCTTCACCCTTGGCTTGATGAGCTAACCTGCATAAATTCACCGCAGGGAAACGTGATAAATTTTGAAAATTTAGCCAACGAAAATCCGCAGCTAGTCATCCTTCGCGTCGGCGACTGCACGCTTAGAGGCTCAAACAAAGACGCAGTCGAAAAGACTATCTCAACGATCGAAGCTCTTGGTCTTCCGCTTGTAGTGATTTACGCTCCTCAAGGAGCTGAAATTTCGACGATGAAAGAGGAGATGAGAGTTCTTGGCGACGTGTTTAATCAAAGGCAAAAGGCGCTTAAGCTTTTTGAATATCTTGACGGCACTCAAAAGCTCATAGAGGAGCGAACAGCCAAGCTAAAAGAGAGCGAAAAGGTAAGCATGCTTTATATGGGGCTTAATCCAAACGTCCGCAAAAACGGCGGTATGGCGACAGCTTACGGAGTAAATACGCCCGAATCTTTCATCATACAAAATGTCGCAGGCGCTAAAAACGCATTTACGGGCGATGGAACAAACGTGATCTTAAGCACCGAGCAACTTTACGCGATAGATCCTGACGTGATCGTGCTTCCTACATCAAACGGCTATCACCCTGTAAGCGAACTTTTGGATTCTCCTGACTTTGAAAAGCTAGGCGAGCTAAAAGCGGTGCAAAACAAGCGCGTATATGCGATGCCTTGGTCGCCGATGAACTGCGCTAGACGCGTTGAATACCCTATCGACATGTTAATCATCGCAAAAGCTGCGTATCCAAAGCTATTTAGCGATATAAAGGTTCATGAGTTCGTGCTTAAATTTTATCAAGAAGTTTACGGCGTAGATGACGCTACGGCTAAGGCGCTAAGAAGCGAGCAAATTTTAGACTGGACCGTGGAAGATGACTTCTAGCGAGCATGCTAAGTCAAAATTTAAATCAAAATATCTATTTTTAATATTTCTCGTCGCGATACTTGCCGTTTGCATGGTCGCGGCACTCATGCTTGGGGATTATAAAATTTCCGTCAGCAAGATAATCGGCGTGCTTGGGCTTAAGCTGTTTGACTTAGAGGCTTCAGGTATCAGCAGGATGGATCAGATCGTGGTTTTTGATATCAGAATGCCTCGAATTTTAACCGCAGCCATCATCGGCTTTGCCCTATCAAACGCGGGTGCCGTGTATCAAGCCTGTTTTAGAAATCCGCTTGTCGAGCCGTTTATCCTAGGAGCTAGCTCGGGAGCTGCGCTTGGAGCGGCATTTGGGATTATATTTGCTGGATTTTTCCTAAGCATAACGGCAAGCGCGTTTATGTTTTCGCTTTTGGCGGTATTTTTATCATACACATTAGCGCGAAACGGCGGCATAGTGCCTGTGGTGGGGCTTATACTTTCAGGCGTAATCGTAGGCTCGATATTTTCCGCAGGTGTTTCTATCATCAAGTATGTAAGCGAGGATGCGCAACTTCGCGAGATAACGTTTTGGATGATGGGTGGGCTATACTACTCCAAATGGGACGCACTTGGCGAAATTTTAGCAGTCGTTGCGTTGTGTTTTGCGGTTTTAACCGCGCTTTCTTGGAAGCTAAATTTGCTCTCTTTAGGGGATAACCAAGCAAAAAGCCTCGGTATAAATCCCGAAACATACAAATTTATCTTTATCGTTATAGCCACGCTTATGACTGCAACCTGCGTGGCAAATGTCGGCATAATCGCTTGGATAGGGCTTATCATGCCGCATGTGGCAAGACTTCTAATAGGACCCGATAACCGCTGGGTGCTACCGATAGCTGGGCTTTTGGGCGGGATTTATCTGCTTATATGCGACACCTTAGCGCGCACGATAACGATGGCCGAAATTCCCGTTGGTATCATCACTTCGCTTGTGGGCGCGCCGTTTTTGATAGTGCTTTTAAGAAGCAAGGCAAAGGAGCTTTTAAAATGAGTTTTTCAAATATGCTTGAAGCTAAAAATTTATCGTTTAGCTATGGGGATTTTGCGCTTAAAAATATAAATTTAAGCGTTAAAAGAGGCACCATCTGCGGACTGCTTGGAGCAAACGGAAGCGGCAAGAGCACATTTTTTAACTGCTGTATGAATTTCTTAGAGCTTAAAGACGGAGAGATCCTTATAAATTCGGAGGTTTCAAACGGCAAGGACTCATCTTGGCTGGCTAAAAATATCGCTTACGTAGCTCAAAATTTGGAGCTAAATTTCCCATTTTACGCAAAAGATATCGTGCTCATGGGGCGCTCTCCTCACATAAAAAGCATATTTGGTCCAAGCAAAAAGGATAAGCAGATAGTGCGCGAGGCGATGGAATTTATCGGCATATCAGAGCTTGCCGATAAGCGCATGAGCGAACTTAGCGGTGGGCAGCGCCAGCTTGTATTTATCGCGCGTGCTTTGGCGCAAGAAACGCCTTTAATGCTACTTGACGAGCCGACATCGGCGCTTGATTTTAAAAATCAAATTTTGCTTTGGAAAATTTTGCAAAAGATCGCAAGCGAGGGCAAAACGATCATGATATGCACGCATGAGCCAAACCATATCTTGTGGTTTTGCGATGAAGTCGTGGCGTTTGACAAAGGCGAAGTGGTCGCCAGAGGCAAGGTAAAAGATATCATAAACAACGAGTTTTTAAAGAGAATTTACGGCGATACTTGCAAATTTAAAAGGCTTGAAGAGCGAGATATAATATTTCCGAATTTGTAAGATTGGAAGTGAAAGAGAAAATTTTAGTAAGTGCGTGCCTGCTTGGCGTAAATTGCAAATACAACGGCTCAAACAACCAAACAGACGAGCTTGAGCGCAAATTTAATCACATTGCTTCAAAATATGAAATTTTATCCATCTGTCCCGAAGAGCTTGGCGGGCTTACAACTCCAAGAGAGGTAGCCGAGATAAAAGATCAAAAAGTATTTACAAAAAGCGGCAAGGACGTAACCGAGCAGTTTTTAAAAGGGGCTAAAATTTGCGCCGATATAGCCTTGCAAAACGGCTGTAAATTTGCCGTTTTAAAATCCAAAAGCCCAAGTTGCGGAAACAAATTTATATATGACGGAAGCTTTAGCAAGACCCTTAAAAAAGGCGACGGCTTTACCGCAAAAGCATTAAAGCAACTCGGCGTAAAAATTTTAGATGAAAATTTCAGCTTAGATGATATAGCAAAGTAGTTTTGCGGCTATTTAAACTACAAATTTAAAGAGATTGAGACGCCGCTTGGACGTCTCAAATTTAGTTATAAATTCTCGCCCGCTATCATACCAAAGACTATGCAGTCGGTTATCGCGTTGCTTCCTAAGCGGCTTGCTCCGTGAGTACCGCCAGTGATCTCGAGTTTACTGACAGTTTTTTTACAAAAGAGTCGGACAATTTAGCCTAAATTTTAAAATTTCAAATAAATTTTAACTTTAACTTGCTACAATACGCCTTTACTTAGCGGTCGCGTAGCTCAGCTGGTAGAGCACTACCTTGACATGGTAGTGGTCGGAGGTTCAAGTCCTCTCGTGGCCACCATCTTCTATAAAAATACAGTCATAAACCAATGCCGGATTTAAATTTATAGTACAGTTATTTAAATTCCAATTTTTTATATTGCAAATACTAAAAATTAAAGTAAAATTATTTTTAAATATAGATAATAAATTTTGAAATTTAAAAATTAAGCTTGCGGAAAGGCAACCACCCCTTTCCGCAAAAATCGGGAGAAAAATGAATCAAAACAATGCAAAGACGAGATATTGCACGATCCATTTACAGGACAAATACTAACATCAAATTTCTTAAAATATAATTAAGTATATTAATAATTATAAGGCTTAAGCAAGTGTGTTACAAAAGCTCAAAAATTCCAAATTCACGCATCAAATTTTGGCGCAGATAAACCATCGGCAAACAAAATATTAAGTAAAGCTTAAATTCATTTTGGATAAAATCTTGCATCATTCTTTTGTTGTTTAAAAGAATATTCGGTAAAAAAGGAAAGATATGAGCGATATAATCGCATACAAACTAAATGGAGAGATAGTTGATACGCAAAGTATCGGAGATAATGTAAATTCGGCCGAGCCTGTGTATTTTGATAATTCAAAAGAGGCTCTAAACGTCATTCGCCACAGCTGCGCACACCTTATGGCAGAGGCGATTAAAAGCATTTACCCTGAAGCGAAATTTTTCGTAGGACCTGCGATAGAAGATGGATTTTACTACGATTTTAGAGTTGATGAGGCAGGAACCAAGCTTGGCGAGGCTGATTTAGAGGCTATCGAAGCCAAGATGAAAGAGCTGGTTGAAGCAAAAAAAGATATAGTTAAAACCTGTTTTTCAAAAAAAGAGATAAGCGAGAGATTTAAGGACGATGACCTCAAGCAAGAAGTTCTAAAGCGCATTCCTGACGGGCCTGTGAGTATGTATTCGCAAGGAATTTTTGAAGATATCTGCCGCGGACCGCACGTGCCGAACACTAAATTTTTAAGATTTTTCAAGCTTACTCGAGTTGCGGGAGCCTATCTTGGCGGCGATGAAACACGCGAAATGCTAAACAGAATTTACGGCACGGCATACGCGGACAAAGAGAGTTTAAAAGAGCACATAAGAGTTATCGAAGAGGCCAAAAAGCGCGATCACCGCAAGCTTGGAACCGAGATGAAACTCTTTACGTTTGATGATGAGATCGGAGGCGGACTTCCGCTATGGCTACCAAACGGCGGAAGATTAAGAAGCAAGATCGAGCAAATTTTATACAAAGCTCACAGAGAGCGCGGATACGAGCCCGTGCGAGGTCCTGAAATTTTAAAAGCCGATGCTTGGAAAAAGAGCGGACACTACATAAACTACAAAGAAAATATGTATTTTACGGTGATTGACGAGCAAGAATACGGCATCAAGCCGATGAACTGCGTCGGACACATCAAAGTATATCAAGATGAAATTCGCTCTTACCGCGACTTGCCGCTTAAATTTTTTGAATACGGCGTAGTGCATCGCCATGAAAAAAGCGGCGTTTTGCATGGACTTTTCAGAGTTCGCGAATTTACGCAAGATGATGCGCATATATTTTGTATGCCAAGCCAGATAAAAGAAAACATCCTCGAAATTTTAAGCTTTGTTGATAACATTATGCAAAATTTCGGCTTTGAATACGAAATGGAAATTTCAACAAAGCCAGCCAAAGCGATCGGTGATGACGCTATCTGGGAGGTTGCAACCCAGGCGCTTAAAGACGCACTTGATGAAAACGGATTTAAATATGGTATCGACGAAGGCGGCGGAGCGTTTTACGGACCAAAAATAGACATCAAGATAACAGACGCGCTTAAACGAAAATGGCAGTGCGGAACGATTCAGGTTGATTTTAACCTGCCTGAGAGGTTTGACCTTGGCTACATCGACAGCAATAACGAGCGCCAACGCCCTGTAATGCTTCACCGCGCGCTACTTGGAAGCTTTGAGAGATTTATAGGAATTTTGATAGAGCATACAAGCGGAGAGTTGCCGTTTTTCGTAGCGCCTACGCAGGTTGTGGTCGTGCCAATTAGCGACACGCACTTAGACTACGCAAAAGAGATAGTAAAAGAGCTTAGAAAAATAGGCGTTGATAGCGAAATTTCAAGCAAAAACGAAAGTCTAAACAAGCGCATTAGAAGCGCTGAAAAACAACGCGTACCAATGATCGTAGTACTTGGCGACAACGAAGTAACAAACCGCACGGTAGCGCTAAGAGATCGCAGAAGCAGAGAACAAAAAGATATGAAACTAGACGAATTTACCAATTTATTAAAGGAGAAACTGAGTGAGGTGCATTTTTGAGTAAAGAAGAAGTATTGCTCAACGAAGATATAAGAGCGAGTGAAGTAAGATGTGTCGGTGATGACGGCACAAGCTATGGCGTTATCTCAAGAGATGAGGCTTTAAAAATCGCTGAAAAAAAAGGGCTTGATCTAGTTTTGATCGCGCCTGATGCAAAGCCGCCTGTTTGCAAGATCATGGATTATGGAAAATTCCGTTACCAACAAGAAAAAAAGCAAAAAGAGGCTAAGAAAAAGCAAAAAGTTATCGATGTTAAGGAGATCAAACTATCGGTAAAAATAGCTCAAAATGACATAAACTACAAGGTAAAACATGCGCTTGAGTTCCTTGAAGAGGGCAAGCACGTGAAATTTAGAGTGTTTCTAAAAGGTCGCGAGATGGCAGCTCCGGAAGCCGGTGTCGTCATGCTTGAAAAAGTTTGGGAGATGATCAAAGAAGCAGGCAATAGAGATAAAGAGCCTATGATAGAAGGCCGCTATGTCAATATGCTTGTAACACCAAAAAAAGGTTAGTCAAATACTACATAAGCCCTAACCAAAGGGCTTATGTCATCTTCAAATTTACTTATTAAATTTTAAGCAATATTCTTATGCAAATTTAAATTTATCCACTAAATTTTACCATTTGGAATGATGACTTCGGCTATCAAGCGATTTTCTTCCTCTATCCTCTTATAAAGCACAAACGCATAAAACGGCAAGATAACCACAGCCGAATACAGCGCATGACAAAGCAAGGCAAGTCCTATAAGCTCTGGCACGATATTTAAGAAATAATTTGGGTGCTTCACAACTCTAAAAAGCCAGTGATCGTTAAATTTATGCTCGTTTGCTATCATGAGTTTAACCGTCCAAATTCCCTTTAAAAGCTGCGTAACCACATATAACATAACTAAAGCAAACGCTACAAGCACACACCCCAAAAGCCCTTGTATATCAAGCTCGGCTCGTCTTAAAACGGCTTCAACAAGGCATGAAAAATAAAAAAGTATATGCAAGATCGTAAGTCTTTTTGAGTTTTGCACTCCATACTCCTTGCCGCCACTTGCAAGTATCGCCTGCTCGTTTTGCTTTGAAACTTTAAGAAACGCGAGCCTTACGATAAAGATCACGGCAACGATAATAACAACACTATAGTCCATAAATTTTACCCCTAAAATAAAATCAAAGCGCAAAAGATAACAAATTTACACTTAAATTTAGACTATCTAAGAATTAAATAAGATCAATTTTGCAAATACAATTTTATAAAATTTAAATTCTTTAAAGAAATTTTAGGTATAATCCATCTCTTACCTTAAGAGTAAGAAAAATTTTAAAAGGATTAGTATGCCTAAAATGAAGTCAGTTCGTGGTGCTGCTAAACGTTTTAAAGTGGGTAAAAACAAGATTAAAAGAGGCTCAGCATTTAGAAGCCACATTTTAACCAAAAAATCTCGCAACAGAAAAAGAGATTTAAGAAGCCCTCAATACGTTGATAGCACGAATGTTGCAAGCGTTAGATCAATGCTTTGCATGTAAGTTTAAGTTTTTGACACAAGGTCATTCAAGCTCCCCCAAATTTAGGGGCAAGATTCGCTTAGCGAACGCCAATTTCTAAAAAGGATAAATATGGCAAGAGTAAAAACAGGCGTAGTTAGAAGAAGACGCCATAAAAAGGTATTGAAGCTAGCTCGTGGCTTTTACAGCGGTAGACGCAAACACTTTAGAAAAGCTAAAGAGCAGCTAGAAAGAAGTTTAGTATATGCTTACAGAGACAGACGCGCGAAAAAACGCGATTTTAGACGTCTTTGGATAGTTAGAATCAACGCTGCATGCAGACTAAATGATATCAGCTATTCACGCTTTATAAACGGTCTTAAGAAAGCAAATATCGAATTAGATAGAAAAATTTTAGCCGATATGGCTATGAATGACCCAAAAGCTTTTGCACAAATTGCTTCACAAGCAAAGGCTGCTTTAAAATAATTTCAAATTTCTCGCTCATTTGGGCGGGAAATTCTTTTAACTCTGACTTTTATACTCTCCAATAAAATGATACAAACTGCTAAATTTTTCTGTTTCTTAAAGTGCAAAGCGAGTTTGAATAGCTCTCTTGCTTACAATTTACAAATGTAGCGAAACAAATAAAATCACACCACGTCCAACGCATCCTCTACGCGAACAACATCTGCTCTTTAACTACAGATAATTTTAAAGACTGCGGTGCAAATACGCTTTTATTTTCTCCAGTATTAGCACCACACTAAAAACAGAAACCAAAATCAATAATCATACTTCGTCAAATCAAGCTGATTGATAAGCGTTTTTAGCATTGTTACGTACTCTTCACCAAGTTCTGAGTAGTTTTGCATGGTCTCAGCGGCAC
Organism: Campylobacter sp. RM16187; assembly: GCF_025319965.1. NCBI lineage: Bacteria > Pseudomonadati > Campylobacterota > Epsilonproteobacteria > Campylobacterales > Campylobacteraceae > Campylobacter > Campylobacter sp. RM16187. The sequence continues at coordinate 89,393 of NZ_CP012549.1, read as the reverse complement.
TAATACCGCTAAAGAGCTTTCCGCTTCTTGCAAATTCCGCACGGGACAATCTAAAATTTTCATACGCAGCGTTTGAGTTCAAATTTAGTGCATACATCATGACAGACTCTTGCAAACTACTAAAAATCCTGATCTTATGTCGCTTACCGCGCTCTCTATCAAGTGGCACAAGCCCTACTTCGCCCCAAGTATAGTGCCCAAAGATATTATTTGCCTCTTTCGTGAAGCGGCTCTCGCCCCAACCACTCTCTATCGCCGCTTGAGCTATCGCTAGCGAAACGGGAATTTCGCCCATACGCACGAGATATTCATTTATGTTAAAAATATGCCTGATATTGTACTCGCTTGCGATTTTAGCTAGCTGCTTGTAATTATCCTCATCAAGCTCACGCAGACCCTGTCTCCAAGCTTGTATGACAAAAGCTACGCAAAATGCACGCTTTGAAGCTATAACGCTATTTACATTTACGATAATTGGTCTGATTTCAGCTATAAAAGCTTCTTTTTTCGCTTTGCCTTTTAGCGTGTAGTACTCATCACTAAAGCCCGCATGCAGGCTAATAGCAAGAAGCAAAGTAGACCAAATTTTACTCCATAAAATTCGCATCAAAGCAGTGTCTTACCTTGCCTTTAAAAAATATCTTTTCATCTTTAAGTCTCAAACCAAGCTCTTCGCCACTCTTTGGAAAGACAGAAATTTGCTCTTTTAAGCCTAAATTTTTAACTCCCGCATAAAAGCATGCAGCCATGCCTGTTCCGCAAGCGTTTGTCTCAGCCTCAACTCCACGCTCATATGTTCTAACGAGTAAATTTCCACTTTCGACTTTGGCAAAATTTACGTTTGAATTATGGTTTTGACGCATTTTACGAGCTAAATTCAGATCAAACTCACTCAAATTCTCACAAAAACTAACAAGATGTGGCACACCCGTATCATAAAAGTACCACTCTCGCCCTTCCTCACTAAATTTATCCGCTAACTTAACCGGGCTTGTTAGTTCAACTTCCACCATATCGCCGCTTACGCTACCGCTAACGCTTCCAGCACCCGTAGCTAGCGTTATATCATTTGCGTTAGTTAGTTTGTTAGTAACGGCATATAAAAGCGCTGCACGAGAGCCATTACCACACATCGCTGCATAACTTCCGTCGTTGTTATAAAACTCCCATTTTGCGCCGTTTTTAAAAGGAAGTAGCACGATAAGACCGTCAGCTCCTATGCCGTTAAATCTATCGCAAAGCCTTTTAGCTAACTCGCTTCGATCCTCGCTAACAAAAGTGTGAAATATAACAAAATCATTGCCGCTTGCGTTATACTTTGATACTCTCATATCTGCCTTTCAAATTTATTAAAAACTCCTCGGTTTGCGCCTGCAAATCTCTTAAATTTCCGCTATTATCTATAACAAAATCAGCCATTTCGCGCTTTTTTTCTATATCCATTTGAAGCTTTACTCGCTTTTTAGCCTCTTCGTAACTTAAACCGTTTCGCTTCATCACACGCTCTATAAGTGTTTTTGTAGGCGCATAGACAACTACAACTTGCTCAAATTCAGCCTTTCCAAGCCCTTCAAAATAAAGCGGAATATCCACAAAATAAGGCAAATTTTTAGCTTCAAGCTTCCTGCAAAGCTCATAAATTTTTGCATTTATTCTTGAATGAAGCAAATTTTCAAGCCATTTAAGAGCTTCTTTATCGTTAAACACGATTGCGCCGAGCTTTTTTCGATTGATCTTGCCTTGATATAAAATTTCCTCGCCAAATTTCCGCACAACCTCATCTTTGCACACTTCAAGCTCTTTATGAGATATCTCATCAGCATCGATTACCTCAAAGCCGTGCATCTTAAGAAGGTTTAAAAATGTGCTTTTGCCGCTTCCGATTGTGCCGGTAACGACAAAAGCATTGCTAAATTTCATCAAATTTTGCCCTCGGTTTTTAATTCGATTTTAGCAAGTTTTAGCTAAAATTAGGCAAATTTCAAAAAGGGATAAAATGATAAGCTACAAAGACGCCGGAGTGGATATAGACGCTGGAAACAGCTTTGTTGAGAAGATCAAACCATACGTAAAATCAACCTTTACTCCGCTAGTCTTAGGCGGTATCGGGTCATTTTCAGGTGCTATAAAGCTGCCAAGCGGATATAAAAATCCTGCCATTTTAGGCGCAACTGACGGGGTCGGAACCAAACTTCGCCTCGCAATAGACGCAAACAAATTTGATACAGTCGGGCAAGATCTCGTAGCAATGTGTGTAAACGATCTCATCTGCAACTTCGCAACTCCGCTTTTTTTCCTCGACTACTACGCAGCTGCAAAACTTGATATAGAAAGCGCAGCAACCGTGGTTAAAGGCATCGCCGAAGGCTGCAAACTAGCTCAGTGCGCACTTATCGGGGGCGAAACTGCCGAGATGCCATCGATGTATGAAGGTAAAGACTTTGATCTAGCCGGCTTTGCGGTAGGCATAGCGGAGATAGATGAGATAGATAGAAGCAAATTTGTAAAAGAGGGCGATGTGCTAATAGCGCTTCCAAGCAGTGGGCTTCACTCTAACGGATTTTCTTTGGCGAGAAGAGTAGTGAGCGAACTTGGGCTTAAATTTGACGACAAGATAGAAGGCAAAGCGCTTATCGATGTGCTACTTGAGCCAACTAGAATTTATGTGAGCGATTTTTTACGACTAAAAGACAAGATAAACGCGCTTGCTCACATAACAGGTGGCGGATTGGTCGAAAATTTGCCTCGGGTATTTCCTGAAGGACTTGGCGCGAAAGTAGAAAAATCAGCCATAAAAACGCCTGAAATTTTTAAAATCATCGCTCAAAAAGTAAACGAAGAAGAGATGATGAGAACCTTTAACATGGGCGTTGGCTTGGTGCTTGTAGTTAGTAAAGACAAGGCTGATAGCGTGCTAGCTGACTCTGATGGTTACATAATTGGAGAGGTTGTTAAAGGCAAGGGAGTTGAGTTAGTATAAAAGATTTGCAAAAAAGAGTTTAAATTTGCTCTAAAATTCCAAGCCCGCAAAGCTCTTTTAGTGAAATTTCAAGCTCTTTTTTCATCGCTTTTTTATCAAATTCATATTCGTTTTGTAAATTTTTAAGTAGCTCAGACGCGCTAAATTTCTTTAAATTTCTTAAAAAATCATACATAAAATTTGAAATTTCTCTATATACGGCTTGATTGGTTTTTAGATCATAATACGCAAGTAGATAGCTTGTTTCTCTTTTATCAAACTCTTTTAAATGCACTTTGTAATTTAAAATTTTTACTTTAGCGCTTTTTGAGATTTTGTATCTATTTTGCCAATTAAATTTATCAAATTTCAAAGTCGAAAAATCTTGCATAAAAAGCTCTACTTCGCTAAATTCAAGCCACAAAAGATCACTTGCGAAAGGAAATTCCTTAAGTCTCTTTCGCTCTTTTATAAATTTTCTAAAATCCTTTGGCAGCTGCCAAATAAGCGTAGTTTTAGCATAACCGCAAGCTATAAATTCGCTAACTTCTTTTTTGAATTTATCTTCGCCTATCACTGAAAGCAAGATCGGATTTGTGTTAGCAAGAACCTCATAAAATCTATTAAATATAAGCTCGGTATATAGCTTTGCGCCTTTTGAAGAGGCTTTAGCTTGCCCTGTTATCTCTTTAAAAAATTTGCTTTGGCTCTTGTGGGTGCTCATGCGCTTTTCCAAATTTCACGCATTTTTTCATACTCTGTAATAAGCTCGGCAAGAGGAGGGATTTCATTATCGCGCTCTATCATGCAAGGGGCTTTTTGCTTTTTAAGTGTGTAAGCTAGCAACTGCCAAACCTCATCGCAAACATCGCCGCCGTGCGTATCCACAAGCATTTTATAGTCACGATCGTCCATATGTCCTGCCACATGGATATAACCAAGCCTTGAAAGATCAAGCTCATCTATGAATTTATACGGATCAAATTTATGATTTACAGAATTCACATAGACGTTATTTACGTCTAGCAGCAGCTTGGCGCCACTTTTGTTCATTAGCAAATTCGTAAATTCAGTTTCGCTCATTTCGCATTCAAGAGTGTAATAGTAAGTAGCGTTTTCCAAGATAATCTCGCGTTTTAGCTCATTTTGCACATACTCAACTCGCTCGCAAAGCAAATTTAACATTTCATGAGTAAGCGGAAGTGGCAAAAGCTCGTGCGTATGATGAGCATTAAGCGTAGAAAAACTTATATGATCTGAGTAAAATTTGATGTCATATCTATCCAAAAAAGCTTTTAAATTTTTTAGATATTTCTTACTTGGTTTTATGTCAGAGCCGATAGATAGCGTTACGCTGTGGGCTACAAGAAGATTGTCATGGGCTATTTGTTCAAAATTTGCCCGATGAGCGTGCGGGATAAAAAACCAATTTTCAGGAGTTACCTCCCAAAAATCAGGCTTAAATCCGCTTTTTATAATATCACTTAGATGCTCACGTCTAAGTCCGAGTCCGCATTTTGTGATATTTTGCATTTTTAATTATTGTTTAGATGCGCCACATCCGCTTTGTGCAGCTTTGCCGTCTTTTGAAGCTCCGCAAGCACTTTGTGCAGCTTTTTTATCAGTTGCTCCGCATTTTGCTGTTCCGCATGAAGCGTTTACGTCCTTTTTAACCTCTGTACCGTTTTTGCTTCCGCCACATTTTGCCGTTCCGCAGTTTGCACTAGCTGCAAATACGCTTGTAGCGCCTGTTAAAGCTACTCCAAGAAGTGCGCCTACTACTTTTTTAGACTTTTTCATAACAATTCCTTTTTGGTAATTTATTTTGAGAAAGTGATATTATAGTAACTTTTTTAATACAGATTAAATACGATATTTTTTGAATTTTATTTTCGCTATCCACTCTTCAAGCGTTTTTTCAAATCCCACACCCTTGCTCTCATAAAATTTAAGCGGTTTTTCGAGATATTTTTGCTCAACCCAGCCACCAAAACTATGCGGATAAAGATAGTCTTTGGATTCAGGAGCGGTATTTATAAGGTATGGAGGAATTTTTAAAAGAGTCTCAGTTTTTACATATTTTAAGGCCGAATTTATCGCCTTGTAGCTTGAATTTGACTTCGGCGAGCAGGCTAGATAGATAGCACACTGACTTAGGATAATTCTAGCTTCAGGATAGCCGATTTTACTAACAGCTAGTAGTGTGTTAGTGGCTAAATTTAGTGCGTTTGGGTTAGCGTTACCCACATCTTCACTTGCAAATATCGCCATCCTTCTAGCGATAAAGTCCGCGCTTTCGCCGGCATCAATGAGCCTTGCAAGGTAGTATATGGAGGCGTTTTCGTCACTTCCTCGCATGCTTTTTATAAAGGCACTTGCCAAGTGGTAGTGCGTATCATCTTCGCTAACTCCTTCACTAACAGCGTTAGCGCGAAGTATTTTTAAATTTTCAAGAGTTATATCGGGGCTTAAATTTAGTGCAAATTCAAGCAAATTTAAAAGCCCGCGCGCATCACCACCGCTACTTTTAAACAGATACTCACGCGCCTCATCATCGATCTCAAACTCGACTTCAGCTCTAACGCGGCTAAGCAACTTCTCAAAATCAGCCCTTTTAAGCGGAGTAAATTCAAACAGCATCGAGCGGCTTCTGATACCCGAACTTAGAGTAAAGTATGGATTCTCCGTGCTTGCTCCGATGATTATAGCATTATAATTTTCCATCGGAACCAAAAGCGCTTCTTGCTGAGTCTTGCTTAAACGGTGAATCTCATCAATGAAAAAAAGCGGTTTATTTAGCGCGTTTTCATAGTTTTTTAAAATTTTACGAAACTCTTCGATCTTTAAATTTCCACCGTCAAATTCGTAAAAATCATAACTCATCGCTCCAGCCACAGCTCTAGCAAAGCTCGTCTTACCACAGCCCGCAGGTCCGTAAAATATACTGTGCGGGATTTTTTCATTTTCAATAAATTTTTTAAAAACTTCCACGATCTCGGTCTGTCCGCAAATTTCATCAAGAGTTTTTGGGCGAAATTTTAAAGCAAACATGGCTTTCCTTAGATATTTTTGTAAATTATACAAAAAGTTAAATTTCCAGACAAATTTTAAGAATTTCAAAAAAAAAAAAAACGATAAAATAAATCAAATATCTTAAAATTAAAGGAGTGTTTATGACAACTCAAGAGATCTCGAGCAAGATTTCTCAAGGCATCGGTGACGCGTTTGAGTCAGTGCAAGCCAGTCGCGATGAATACTATTCTAAAAATCAAGCGCCAAGCAAATATGAGGTAAGTAATATCATATCAAAATACAGCAACATAAATGCCGGTATATCAGGTGCTACGGGCTTGGTGCCTGGTCCCTTGGGTATGGCGGCGGCGATCCCTGAGATCATCAGTGTGATTAGAAATCAAATGGCTATGATAACTGATATCGCAAGAGCTAATGGTAAAAAAGCCAGCAATGAGCTTATGCTTGAAATTTTATTTGGCGCAGTAGGCAATATGGCTTCTGGCCTTGTGGCGGTTCATGCTCAAAAAGTAATCGTAAAGCGTACCAGCCTTAAAGTTCTGCAAAGTGTAATCAAAACACTTGGAGGCAGAGTGACACAGCAGGTGCTAAAGTCAATGGCTGCAAAGTGGATACCTCTGGCAGGCGCGGCTGCTATGGCTGCTTGGTCTAAATACTCAACCAGCAAAATCGGTAAAAAGGCACAGGAAATTTTTGAAAAAGAAATCATTTATGAGTGTGATGAGGTCGATACAAATGAGGATATACAAATGCTTGGAGTGGCTAAGGCTGAGTTTGAAAACGCCAAAAACGAGATTGATAGTGCTATAAACGATATCAAAAATGGCGATAAGATACTAAAAGAGAAGATTAAAATTTTAATAAGCCTAATGAGGATAGATGGCAAAATAGAGGATGAAGAGCAAGAATACATCGCAAATTTTATAACCAAATCAAATTTTGCAAGCAGCGACGAAATGGAGCTGATAGGATATCTTGGAAATAACGAAAAAATGGATATAAACTACGCTTTGTTTAAGACTGATCCACAGGAAGCTTTGGCGTTAATTATTGATTTGATAGCACTCTCTAGTGTTGATGAGAAAATCCACATAACCGAAAAGATGTTTATCAAAAATATCGCAAAAATGATAAATTTTAATGAAAATGCTGCATTGGAGCTAATAGAGCAAACAAAGCAAAATATCTAAATTTAGGCTCTTTTTGAGCCTAAATTTTACTAATCTTCTCTATCTCTTCTCTGCTCATTCTAAATTTTAGCCAACCGTTCTGCCTTTTAGCCCCTAAGCTCTCGTAAAATTTAATACTTGGCTCATTCCAGTCGAGGCACTCCCACTCAAGCCGTCCAAATCCCTCGTCTTCGCAAATTTCGGCAAGGGTTTTGATAAATTTCATACCGATCCCTTGTCCTCTAAACTTCTTTTTTACGTACAAGTCTTCAAGATAGATGCCGGCTCTGCCTAAAAAAGTAGAAAATGAGTGAAAAAATATAGCGTAGCCAACTATCTCGCCACCTCCACTAACGGCAACTAACGCGCTAGCAAGCTCTTTTTCAAAAATATGAGATACAAAAACACTCTCGTCTATTTTAACTTCGCTTTCAAGCTTCTCATACAGAGCAAGCTCATTTATCATTTCTATTATAGCCTTTGCATCGTTTTTAGTAGCTTTTCTTATCGTCATTTTATTCCAATATAAATTTTTAAAGTATTATAACAAAAGCGATTTTATAATAGAAATTGTATTTAGTAAATAGAAAGAAAAGAGGCGACGTTTATCGCCTCTAAAAATAAGTTAAAATTTCTTTTCAAAGTCGACGTAGAAATTTCTACCTTTGCCTACTAAGGTAGTTTCAGTATGTCTTCTCGGATGAATATATTGTTTATCAAATATATTATTTATACCAAAACTCAAGCTAAAGCCACGACCAAAAATCTTGTTTTCAAAATTGGTCGGAGTCCATTTACCCTTTAAATTTACTATTGTAAAGCTCTTGTCTACGTAATAATACTTCTTACCCCTAGACACAAAACTTTTGGTGTCCCTTGACGGCTTTAACCAATGGGACATGTTTGCACCCAATGTCAAATTCCAAGGCGTATACGTATATTGTCCACCAAGTAAAATTTTATCCGCATAAACATTAACTCTCTTTTTAGTCTGTTTATCATAAACCTTTATATGATCATATGCCGTATTAAAAGCAAAGTTATTTATATTATATCTAGCCTCAATTTCATATCCATTGCGTTTAGCACTATCGACATTCTCATATCTTGCATACATTGGACTCGCAGGAGGTGTGCCCATTTCAGGATGCTCTTTTAAATTAATCATATTATTAATAGAACCATTAAAATAAGTTGCTTTAAAATATAACCTATCATTTCCGATTAAATTCTCTTTGTCTATAGAAAATCCAAGCTCATACTCTTTTGCTATCTCAGGCCTTAAACCGTTATTTGGCAAATAGTAATAATGTATATTTAAAGGACCTTGTGCTGATGTTTCGTTTGGAGTAGGTCCTCTGAATGTCTCAGCATATCCGGCAAGCAAATTTATACCATCAAACACTTCATAGGCAAGTCCTATTTTTGGTGAAAATCTTTTATCAGAATAAGCTTCTCTTCCTGATAATTTTACACCTCTTTTGAAGTAATCATATCTACCTCCAAGAGTAAATTCAAGATTTCCTATATTAATAATATCTTGAATATACAATCCATAGTCTTTGTAAAAATTCGGAAAAGAACCAAAATCCGATAATACCCCGTTTGCTCTATATACTGCATCCTCCTTACGATGCTCATGATCCAAACCAATAACTAATCTATGCTCCAAAAATCCTGTATTAAACATACTTTCATTTTTGACTCCCACTCCCCATCGTCTATCTTCGTTTTTATAATTTACTACACGAGTAGGATTAGTCATTACTCTATGATATTTAGCATAAGAATTAAAATATTGTGCTGAAAAATTTATCCAAGGATTATTTATCGGAGAATATCTATACACTACATTATAATCGCGTTGCTTTAATACTCCAGATACAGTATCAACATTATGCCATAAAGATTGCCAGCCCGTAACTAAATTTTCATGATAATTAAATACACTAAAATCTAGTTCATGCTCATCCGTAATATCCCACTCAATCTTTCCAAATAGTGTATTGATACGCTCATCATCAAGAGCGTAAGTCTCTCCATTTCCTTTATCGGCAAATTTTGTATTCCCAAAATCGGCATGTTTGCCATAAAGTAAAAATCCTAAATTTTCCACAGGCTTAAACGCAAGTGCCCCACGGTTTGAGTTCATATGATTGCTCTCTTGACGATGCCCGATCATCACGCCGTAATTTTTATCCCCTATGATAAAGTCATCTACGCTCTTTGTTTGCATACTAATGATACCCCCTATAGCTCCACTACCATGAAGTACCGAAGATGCTCCTTTTACGACTTCAGCCCTTTTTAGCAAGTCGTTATCAACACGAAAAGATGAGATAAGATTAGAAAACATAGTTGGAGAACGCCTAATATTATCCTGTTCTATAATAACTCTATTATTACTTCTATCATCAAATCCTCTAATATTATAAGATTGGGCTATTTGCCTGCCAAGATCATCACCTAGTTGAATTCCTGAAATTTGACCCAAATTTTCAATGATTGAAGGAGATTTTGATAAATTATCTTGTGTTAATATACTAACCTGTCCAGCATACTTCGCCACATCGGTTTCGCTTCTGTTTGCGGTAACTGAAACCATATCCAGCTGCGCAGTTGCTGCAGTAGAGTTTGCATCCATACGCTTTGCGCTAGACTTTGTATCTGCGCCTTGAAGCATTGAAATAGAAGCGCCAAAAAGCACAATGGCGGCCATCTTGCTAAATTTATGCATTTGATTTCCTTTTTTAGATATATAAATTAATAATCGGTATTATATTAAATTTGAATACTAGCAGTTCTTTTCTTAGATATAAGTTAAATTTTAAGTGTTTATAAATATTATTTTAATGACAGTAAAATGATAGTTTATTTTATATTTTAAATCTACAAAATTTTCGCCTTAGCGCTTAGACTTTGTATCTTAAACTCATATATGCTAGTCGCTTTTAGTCCGTGCATCGCCGCAGTTTCAAAAGCGCTCATGTATCCTGGTGTGTATTTTTCGCAAAGTAGCCTTAAAGCTTTGATTTTCTTTGTATCATCAGTCACAGGATAAACCTTGGTTTTTGCTATCGCGCTTTTGTATTCGGTAGTAAAAACCCTGCTTCCAAGCTTGGCTCCGTCATCCTTCATCGCTTCAAATTCAGCCTCTGTATGCTCCGGCACCTTGTTATACGACACGCACACCATCTCGACATCTTTGCCGTCTTTAAAAAGCCTAGCCTTTGAGCCCGCAACCGCGCCGTGTATATAGACACTCATGCCCTCTCTTGCGATCGAGATAGGTATAGAAAATACGCTGCCATCATCATCCACACAGCTTATCACCGCATATTCGCATTTATCGATTATCTCAAAAGCCGCGACTTCGTCTAAATTTCTATCTTTTCTTCTCATTTCTTTCCCTAGAATATAAACTCAAAGGAGATTTTACCTCCCCCCCCCCGCTTAAATTTCAATTTTATAATTATTCAAATCCCAATCAATCGCACTAACGCCTTTACTAACAAGATAGGCATTACATTTTGAAAAGTGACGCGAGCCAAAGTATGCTCCGCGCGCTAACGGACTTGGATGAGCCGCCGTTAGGACAAGATGTTTGTTAGTATCGATTAGCGGAATTTTCGCCTTTGCGGGATTGCCCCAAAGCATAAAGACGACGTTTTCTTTATGAGCGCTTACAGCTCTTATGGCAGCGTCCGTAAACTCCTGCCAGCCAAAATTTGCATGCGAATTTGCCTGCCCTGCCCCAACCGTTAAAGTCGCGTTTAGCAGTAGCACGCCTTGCTTCGCCCAGTAAGTAAGATCGCCCGAATTTGGCTCGCTGATCCCAAGATCATCATAAATTTCTTTGTAGATATTAACCAAACTCGGCGGAACTCTAACTCCATTTGGCACACTAAAGCTAAGCCCCATAGCTTGATTTTCGCCGTGATACGGGTCTTGCCCAAGGATCACCACCTTAACCTTATCAAAAGGCGTTAGGTTAAAAGCGTTAAAGATAAGCGAATTTGGAGGATATACTCTGCCCGCTTGCAAAGCAATGATTAAATTTTGCTTGATATTTGCAAAATACGGACTCAAAAACTCCTCTTTAAGCGCCTCTTTCCAGCCCTCTTCGATCTGAACTTTGTTGATATCTATCTGCATATTACCTCTTTAAATTCTGCATAAATTCAAGCGTTAATCGGAAATTTTCCTCCGCACTAACAGCGCGTTTGCTAACGCTATTTATGTTAGCGCCTTCTTTTGTCCATAAAAACGGCATAAAAGCAAAAACCTCATCAAGGCTTATCATTGCAACCTCTTCTTGCCAATTTTCAAAGAAAAATCCTTCGTAAAATTTCGCCAAATTACCGTTAAAAGCAAAGTCTAAAAATTCAGAATACCCGACATTAAGGCCTTGCCACTCTAAAGTGTCTTGCGCAAGATAGTAAATTTTACCCGCGTCTTTACCAAGCCCACCCGCATTTATCGCGAAATTTCCGCCCAACACATCATCTGCTATCAGCAAATAAGGAGCGCTAAACGGACTAAAATTTTCTTGCACCGCTTGGTTAAACGAAACTATCCCGCGCTTCATCTTTTCACAGCCCGAGCCAAATATCCTCATCCAGCCGTTATTTATGACAAGCCCACCGCTACCGTAGACAAGCGCGCCCATCGGCGAGCGAGTAGTTACTTGCAAGGCTAACAGCTCATTTTCGGCTCTTTTTTCATCGCACGGCAAAAATTCACAACTATTTTTAGCATCCTTTGACCACTCTTTAATGAGCTTCATACCGGGCTCGTCTAAATTCACAAGTTCTTTTAGCGTTTTCATCTCTTTTGACCTATAAAATTCTTAAAATCATAACTAAATTAAGCTAAAATTTCTAAACCGAAATTTAGAATTTAGCATAAGCTTAAGATCAAAAAGGAAACTTATGTCCGAGCAAATTTTTAATAAGATTAACACTCTTCTAAGCCAAAACGACGCGAAATTTAAGGTTATAAACCACGAGCCTGCCAACACCTCAGAAGCCGTTGCCAAAGCTCGCGGCACGATAATGGGACAGGGTGCTAAGGCTCTTGTTTGCGTGATAAAAGGTATAGATCCTAAAATTTTAGCCGCCTATAAAAACGAAAACCCGAGTCAAACCTCATCAAGCAGCCTTCTTAAAAGCTCTAAACACTACATTTTAGCCGTGCTTCCTGCCGATTACAAAGCAAACTTAGAAGCTATCACGCAAGAATTTCACGGCACAAAAACCTCTTTAGCAAGCCCTGCGGAGGTTAGTGAGCTAACAGACTGCGTTATCGGCTCTGTTCCGCCGTTTAGTTTTCATGATAGGCTAGAGCTCATCGTCGATAGCAAGCTTTTTGAGAGATTTGAAGAGATCGCTTTTAACGCCGGTTTGCTTGATCGCTCCATCGTCTTAAACGCCAAAGATTACGAGCGAATAGTAAAGCCAAAACTCGTCAATTTCGCGACCGCTTAGAAAATTTAGCTATAAAAGGAGTTAAGATGTATCAATTTAGCTTTTATAACCCTGTTAAAATAGAATTTGGCGAAGGCAAAGAGCAAAACATCGGCGCTTACATGAGAGAATTTGGCGCTAAAAAGGCGCTTTTGCTCTACGGAAGCGAGCGTATAAAGCGCACGGGGCTATTTGACGTAGTAGCAAAAAGCCTTAAGCAAGAGGGGATAGAATTTGCCGCACTTGGCGGAGTTAAGAGCAACCCTGTGCTAAGCAAAGTAAATGAAGCCATCAAGCTCGCAAGAGAATTTGGCGCAGACAGCGTGCTAGCCGTAGGAGGCGGCTCGGTGCTGGATTCAGCCAAGGCTATCGCGGCAGGAGCTTGTTATGAGGGAGATGTGTGGGACTTTTTCACAGGCAAAACTCCAAAAGCTGCCCTTAAAATCTTTGACATCATAACTTTGGCTGCGACCGCAAGCGAGATGAACAACGGCGCGATCGTGACAAAAGAAGAGACCAAACAAAAATACGCCATAAGCGGCGAGGTGCTTTTCCCAAAGGTTTCAGTCATCAACCCAAGGCTTCAAGCAACCGTCACAAGCGAGTATCTGGCCTACTCGGCAAGCGATGTGATCGCGCACTCTATCGAGGGGTATTTCACCGCAAGCATCCATCCGCAGATCATAAATTTGCAAGTTGAGGCTAACATCAAAACGATAATAAGAACGACTGAAATTTTGCTTGAAGAGCCTAGCGATTACGACGCTAGAGCCGAGTTTGCCTGGGCTGCGACGATGGCGCTAAATCACATGACGCGCGCGGGCACTAAAGGCATAAGCTTCCCAAACCACATGATAGAGCACGCCATGAGCGCAGTAACTGACTGTGCGCACGGAGAGGGGCTTTCGGTAGTGATGCCTGCGTGGATGAAGTGGTATAAAGATAAAAATTTGGCGCAGTTTGAGCGGTTTGGACGAGAAATTTTTGGCGCAAATTCGGCAGATGATGGCATAAGAGCGCTTAAAGCATGGTTTGATAAGATAGGCACGCCAACTAGCCTTAAACAGCTAAACATAGATAAAAGTGCGCTAGAAGAGATCCTTGATGTCGCCGCGCAAAATGCCGTAGCTTGGAGAATGGATAAAATTTACACTAGAAAAACGATAGAGGAAATTTTAAATTTGGCAAACTAACGCTAACTAACAAGCTGTGTTAGCGCAAAACAGGAGCAAAAATGATAAGAGAAGTAGAGCTTGCAAAGGCGTACAGAATGGTAAATACCGGCCCAACCTGCCTGATAAGCGCCAAATTTGATGGCATAGAAAACGCGATGAGTGCGTCTTGGGTTTGCGCGCTGGATTATGACAAGATAAGCGTGGTAGTTGATTCTGGCGCATTTACTCGCTCGCTGATAGAAAAGAGCGGATATTTTGCCGTTAGTATTCCATGCGTCAAACAGGCGAATTTGGTTATGAAGTTAGGCTTTGTTTCAAGACATCAAAACGCCACTAAAATGCAAGATGTAAGGCTATTTTATCAAGAAGGCTTTGACGCGCCGTTAGTTAGCGACTGCATAGCTTGGTTAGTTTGCAAGGTGCTAACAAACAAGCAAAACCAGAGCGAATTTGACCTGTTTATTGGCAAGATCGTGGGAGCATGGGCTGATGTGCGAGCGTTTGAGGATGGCAGGTGGAAATTTGACGAGTGCAAGGAGGAGTTAAGAAGCCTTCACTACGTAGCAGGCGGCGAGTTTTACACGCTTGGCAAAAGGATAAACGTAAAGATTTAATCACTCCATAAACTCATCGAAAAAGTCCTTATCAACTTCGCAAATTTCGATATTTTGTCTGACCTGAACGCCTACTTTATACTTTATCATCAGCTCTGCAAGTCGCTCACCGTCGATTAGCGCAATGGAGTGATCCTGCAAATTTTTAGCGTATTGCTCGGCTTCTTTAGTGAATTTTGAAGTAGTGATGAAAACGCCTTTTTTCGTCTGCTTATCCAAAATCGCTCCCGCAAATTTGTTAAGCTCGGGGCGAGTGATACTTCCTTGCCAGCGCTTAGCTTGAATATAAATTTTAGAAATTCCAAGTTCGTCTTCGTTTATAACTCCATCTATGCCGCCATCGGCTCCGTCTTTTGTAAGCGTCCCTTCGCCGTAACCCATCTTAACCAAAAGATTTTTCACCAAGTCTTCAAAAAACTTAGGGCTCTTGGCGTTTATCTCATCTAAAATTTGAGTCTTTAGAAGCTCTTTGAGCGCGATATCGGCACTATTTATAGCTTCTATCGGAGTTGTATCTTTGGAATTTTGATCGGTTGCGGATAACAGCTTGTTATGTTTGTTGATTTTATTCTTATTGTAAACTTCATCATACCAAGAGCTAAATTTAGCCTCAGAGTTCTTATCGGCGCAAATTTTTCTACCAAATTCTGTTATTTTAAAAGCGCCTCGCCCTATTTTTTCAGCAGGCCTTTTGTTTTTGGGCAAATTCATAATCTCTTGTATAGAGGCAAGATAGCTTAACGCCCAACTAGCCCTGCTTACGTATAAAAGCACTTTGCCGCTTGGTATCTTAAGCTCCTTTTCATCATCGCTAAGTTTAAAATGTTTCGCCACAAATTCATAAATTTCTTTTCTATCCGCTTCGCTTTTAGTGCTAAGAAATCCAAGTATCGGCAGCATCATCTCTTTGTGACTTGGCACCATAAAACCTCTCCTTTACGTTATAAACCACTCCTGAGCGGGGCTTTTATCCCCAAACGGCTTTGCGATGATAGTTTTTTCGCCGATTTTGGCGCTATATTCGCGCTCTTTATCAGCTCTCGTGTAGGCAAGCGCAAGACGCACGGCAAATTTAAGATCCTCTTCATCGGCATTTAAATTTATAAAACTAACCGCTCCCACAACGCTATCGTCAAACTCTATTTGAGCAAATTTTGGATTTTGAAGCGCGAGCAGTTTTTCATTATCGCTTTCATCACGTCCGATCACCATCTTTGAGCCGTTTTTAAGTCGCAAATGCCGCCCGATCCTAAGAAGCTGCATATCTTTTAGGCTCATATCTTTATCAAATTTTAAAAAGTCCTTTATCTTGTTTGCAAAGCCTTCAACCGTGAGCAAGCACCCACCTGCAGGGCTTTCAAAGTCGCTAAATCCGAATTCTTTGGCTAGCTTTATCTGAGGCTTTCTGTCTCTGCCACTAAGTCCAAGCAGACGCTCTCTATCCACCCAGCCCTCGCGCTCTGGCTTTGTAGGCTTCATAAGAAGTGCCGACATCGGGCGCAATATAAGATCGTCTTCATCCTTAGCCAAAGTCTTTACATGCACCATCGCATCGCGCCTTTGGCTCATCGGACGCTGCCCTAGAACCTCGCCAGTAGCGATGAAGCTAGCGCCCTCATCCTCAAGCATGTTTAAAGCGGTTTTAAACATGTACGCGTGACAATCGATACAGGGGTTAAAGTGCTTGCCGTAGCCAAATTTCGGGTTAAAAAGCACATTTTGCAAGTATTCGCTTCTGATATCTACTATCTTTAGCTTAGCACCCGCCATCGCCGCACGCTTTTCAAGCACGTCAAATTTGCCCTCGCCTGCACCAAATCCTATATCTATATGCACCGCTGTTACTTCGATGCCCTGCTCTTTTAAAAGCCTGATAGCAAGCATACTATCAAGCCCGCCGCTAAACAAAACCAGCGCCTTCATCGTTTTAATTTCTCCAAAATTATCCCTATCTTTCTTAAAATTTCTATCTTATCACTGCGATTTGAAGCTAGATACTCTCTTCGCATATTTTCGTAAAATCTGATCTTTAGTATCTTTACAGCCTCTAAAATTTGCTCCTCGCTTTCGATTACATCGACATTTTCAAGCGAAATTTCACGCAAAATGACCTCATCTTCAGGCGCTTTACGTAAAATAGCTTCAAAAATTTCGCCGTGATGGGCAAAGTACTCTTTTTTCACCAGATCCAAAATCATATCGCTAAGCCCGTTTGCCTCGGCAAGCGTCTTTAAAAGCTCAAGTTCAAGCTTGTCTTTTTGATAAATTTTACTAGGCGCCACCTGTATAGCTTGCTGCGTTTGAGTGCCGACTTTTGAGCGCAAATTTGCCAAAGTAAACGAATTTATGTCGATTTTTAGCAAGCTTGCAACAAGCGGCGCATAAGAATTTGCGATTATCGGCTTTAGACTCATCGTAAATTCGCGCACCTCTTCAAGCGCTCTTTGCTTTTGCACCGGGCGAGCTAGGTCAAATTTGGCTATCAAATTTCTTATATAAAACTCCCCAATCTCAACTCCGTTTTCAAACAAATTATGAAGCTCTTTTATCTTGCCGGCGACCACCATATCGGCAGGATCGGCTCCGCCTTCAAGGATAACGACGCTGCCGTCTATCTCGTTTTGTGCAAGCAGATGGGCGGACTTAACCGCTGCGTTTATGCCTGCACTATCGCCGTCAAAGCAAAGCACCACGCTTAGCTCGCCTCGCTTTAAAAGTGGCAAATGCTTTTGCGTAAGAGCCGTTCCAAGCACTGCCACAGCGTTAGTAAATCCCGCATGATGAAGCATCATCACGTCAAGATACCCCTCGGTGATGATGATTTGGTTTTTGACGTGGATGTCGCGTTTTGCCAAGTGGTAACCGTAAAAAAGCGTTGATTTATCAAAAATTTCACTCTGAGGCGAATTTACGTATTTGGCGGGATGATCGCCTAAAGTTCGGCCTCCAAAGCCTACAAGCTTGCCTGTGTGCGTGTAGATCGGAAAGGTTATACGCTGAATGAAGCTTGCGTAAATTCCGCTTTCGTTTTGCTTGACGATGCCTGATTCAAGCGCTTCGTTTGGCAAAATTTGCTCGTTTTCAAGCAGCCTTATCGTCTGGATGCTATCAGGCGCATATCCAAGCTCAAATTTAGCGCAAAGCGCGTCCGTAACGCCTCGCGAGTATAGATACTCTATCGCCGCAGGAGTCTTGTAAAGCAAACTGCGATAGTAGGCGTTTGCTTTTTCAAGGACGTGTTTATTTTCTTTCACATTTTCACGCTCGTTTTTTACGTAATTAAGCGTGAAATTTGAAAGCATCGCGATCTTTTCGATAGCCTCAGGATATGTAAGCTTCTCGTAATCCATGACAAATTTTATGACGTCTCCGCCCGCTTTGCACGAAAAGCAATGAAATATCCCGCGACTTGGGCTCACGCTCATGCTTGGGTTTTTATCGTCGTGAAACGGACAAACGCAGACGTAGTTTGAGCCTGATTTCTTAAGCGGGATGTAGTGTCCTACGATGTCGATTATATCGGCTTGTTCTTTGAGTTTTTCAATGGATTTTGGGTCTATCATAAGCGAGATTATACAATCACTTTGCTATAATGGGCTTAAAATTTAGGGCTGGAATTTACATTGGAAATTTTTTTTATAGAGTTTAGAGATCCGATTTTCGGGCTTGTCGTGTTTGTTTCGCTTATCCTCATGATCGCCGTTTTAAGCTACATTTGGGGTGTTTTTAGAAACAAAGACGAAAAGCAGGAGTTGGAGAAATTTTTAAAGAAATTTGATAAGACCGAAGGGCTTAGCAGCGAGCATAAAGAGATGCTTGTCAAATTTGACGTTGATAGCGCGTCGCTTTGCTTTTTAGCTAACACATTTGCCAAAAGCGGCTACTTCGAAAAGGCGATAAACATCTACGCGATCGCACTTAATAAAGCCAAAAACAAAAGCGAAAAAGAGCCTATATTTACTGACTTGGGGCAGGTTTTTTTCAAGGCGGGTTTTTTGCAAAAGGCTAAAGATATATTTTTAGAGGCGCTAAAGCTATCTCCGCGCAACCAAACTGCGCTTAAATTTCTAACCGTCGTGTATGAAAAACTAAAAGAGTATGACGAGGCGCTAAACGCACTTGACGCGCTTGAAGAGCTCGGACTTGACGTAAAATCTCAAAAAGCTTATATCAACATCATGAAAATTTTGATAGATAAAGATATGAGCCTAGAGGCAAAAACAGCTGAAATTTTAAAGCTCAAGGATAGCTTTACGCTTGCAAGGCGAATGGCGCTTGAAAACTGGCTACAAAGAGGCGCTGATATAGCAAATTTCCCTGACTTCCCGCCGCTTGAAGATGTACTTGATATCATTTATAGGCAAGAGCGCGCCGTAAATTTAAGCGATGATGAGTATAAATCGCTATTTTACGCTAAAAATTTAAGCAGCGAGCCCGCAAAGGAGCTTGGATTTGAGCTTGAAGTGATGACAAATTTAAGAAAAGTGGGATTTAACAAAGCCGATCTTAGCTTTAATTACATCTGCAAAAATTGCAAAAACTCCTTTCCGCTTCATTTTTACCGCTGTCCGATGTGTCACGAGCTAGCAAGCGCTCAAATTTTGCCTCACATCACGGAAAAATCCTGTGAAAACAGTATGCCTTTTTAGCGACGGCTCATGCCTAAATAATCCGGGCGCAGGAGGCTGGGCGTATATCCTAGAGTACGGCAAACACACAAAAGAGGCAAGCGGAGCGGAGGCGATGACGACCAACAACCAAATGGAGCTTCGCGCCGTGATAGAGGGGCTAAAAGCGCTAAAAGAGCCTTGCGAGGTGGAGCTTTATACCGATAGCTCATACGTGGCAAATGCGATAAACGAGTGGCTTGACGGCTGGGTCAAAAAAGCCTTTAAAAATGTTAAAAACGTGCCGCTTTGGCAAGAATTTTTAGATGTTTCAAGCGCTCACAAGATCCGTGCCACGTGGGTCAAGGCTCACAACGGACATCCGCAAAACGAGCGCTGCGACACGCTCGCAAGAGAGGCGGCAACCAAGATAAGAGATGAAAGCGACAGATAAATGCAAAATTTAAAATCACTACAAGATAGGCTCGGATATCAATTTAAAGAGATAAACAACCTAAAAAACGCGCTTACGCACAAAAGCTGCAAAAAGGGCAAAAATAACGAGCGGCTCGAGTTTTTGGGTGATGCGGTGATGGATCTGGTGATCGCTGATTATCTGTTTCGCAAATTTAAAAACACCGACGAAGGCGATATGAGCAAGCTTCGCGCCGCACTTGTCAATGAAAAAAGCTTTGCAAATTTGGCAAGCTATCTAAATTTGGGCGAGCATATATTTATATCCGCAGCCGAAGAGAACAACGGTGGACGCGAAAAGGCTTCGATACTTTCAGACGCTTTTGAAGCGGTGATGGGTGCGATTTACATAGAAAGCGGCTTTGAAGCGGTAAACGATATCGCGGTAAGGCTCTTTGAAATTTGCTATCCGGACATCGATCTTAAAAATTTGATGAAAGACTACAAAACAACTTTGCAAGAAATCACACAAGCAAGGCTTGGAGTAACACCTGAATACAAGCTCGTGCGCTCATTTGGTCCAGATCACAAGAAGGAGTTTGAGATCGCGCTTTTGCTAAAAGATGTCGAGGTCTCACGAGCGATTGGCAAGAGTAAAAAAGAGGCTCAGCAGCTAGCCGCCAAAACTGCGATAGAAAAGATCAAGGAAAACTCATGAATTCATTCGGACGAAAGCTTATCTTAACAACCTTCGGAGAGAGTCACGGAGTGGCTATCGGCGGGGTTCTTGACGGATTTCCTGCGGGAGTTGGGATAGATGAGGAGTTTTTGCAAGCTGAGCTAGATAGGCGCAAACCGGGTCAATCAAAATTTGCCACCGCAAGACGCGAGGGCGATAAGATAGAGGTGTTAAGCGGGGTTTTTGAAGGTGTTAGTACCGGCACACCAATCGGATTTGTGATCTACAACGAAAATCAAAAATCAAAAGATTACGACAACATCAAAGAGCTCTTTCGCCCGGGACACGCCGACTACACATACTTTAAAAAATACGGCATTCGCGACCACAGAGGCGGCGGACGAAGCTCTGCAAGAGAGACTGCCGTGCGCGTTGCAGGCGGGGCGTTTGCTCAAATTTTACTAAACGAATTTGGCGTGCAAGTAGAGAGCGGAGTAAGCGGGGTGGGGCTTATAAAAGCTGAGAAATTTGACTTTGAGGCGGCAAAAGGCTCTGAAATTTTTGCTCTTGATAAAGAAAATTTGATGATGGATGAAATTTTAAAGGCTAAGCAGGCTCACGACAGCGTGGGGGCTAGCGTCGTAACGCGAATTTTAAACGCTCCTAGCGGACTTGGCGAGGGGCTATATGATAAGCTTGACGCAAGGCTTGCAGCCGCAATGATGGGCATAAACGGCGTAAAAGCCGTAGAGATCGGCGAGGGCGTAAAAGCAAGCGCGATGCGAGGAAGCGAAAATAACGACTGCATGAATGAGGCGGGTCTTATCTCAAATCACGCAGGCGGGATCCTTGGCGGCATGAGTAGCGGGGCTGAAATTTTGATAACTACGCATTTTAAGCCGACTCCTTCGATATTTCTAGCTCAACAAACTCAAGATATCCACGGCAAAGAGGTTATTTGCGAGCTTCGCGGCAGACACGATCCATGCATCGGGATCCGCGGAAGTGTCGTGGCAACCGCGATGGCAAGACTTGTGATAGCTGATTTTATGCTTTTAAATTTGAGTGCAAATTTGGGGAATTTAAAAAAGATATATAGATAAATCAACCATTTAAACTATCTTTTATAGCCTGAGCTATCTCATAAGCTAAATTTACAGGCACAGCGTTACCGACCATTTTATAACCGTCATTTATATTTTCATACTCAAATACAAAATCATCATTAAAACCTTGAATTCTAGCACACTCTCTCACACTTAATCTTCTATAAAATTTTTCAAATCCGTCTTGGAATTTAAATAAATTTGTAGCCATTTTTATCATTTTTGGGGCATTTGGATGAATCTGACACTGTCTTCCCGAAGCCTGTATAGTAAATGCTTGTTCGTGCCACCCTCTTACTCTGTTTCTGCTCATAAAAATAGGCGAAAATGAGCCTGTAAAGTATTCGTGATTATTTACTGCATTTGGGTTCGCTTTATTTCCTTTTGCACTTTCAATAGCACTATCCTTAAGATCAAAAATAACATCTTTAAGTGTTAATTTTGATATTTCATCAAAACTTGAGCCTTGTGGCATATAAAATTTTAAGTCTAAATCTTTCCTAAATCCTATATAAAACACTCTTTTCCTATCTTGTGCAACGTTATAATCTTTAGCATTCACAAGATGTAAGGCAACCTCATAGCCACACTCATCAAATGCGCTTAAAATTTCACCAACGGCTACCGAATGTCTATTGGCTAGCATTCCGCTGACATTTTCTGCCAAGAAAAACATTGGTTTTTTGGCTCTGATAATCCTTATATACTCATAAAAAAGCTTACCCCTTGCGTCATTTATTCCGTTTAAAGAGCCTGCTTCAGACCAAGACTGACAAGGAGGACCACCTATAATTCCGCATATATCATCAGGAAAATCTTTATCTTTTAAATCTCTAATATCATCTTTTAGTAAGTTTGTATTTTCGTGATTTATCTGATATGTTTTATGGATTGCTTTATCAAATTCATTTGCGACTTCTATCTCAAATCCGGCATTCAAAAAACCCAAATCAAGACCGCCACAGCCACTAAAAAGACTAATAAGCTTCATTTGGTTGAAAATTCTACTAATTTCACAGGGATAAGCAGAGCCGGATTATTGGGATTTTTGACATTTTTATTGACAATTTTTAAATTTTCATTTTTAGTAGATAAATCTATTAGCTCTTGTGTATTATCAAAGCTATCCCATTTTTCTTGGCTAATTATCGACATGAAATTAAAATTTTGATTTAAATTTCTAGTGTAGATATAACTAAATACTTTCCAAGGGTTCTCTATGCCCCACATACCGCGAATTCTTAGATATGTTATGCCGAGCGGATCTATTTTATTTACTCTGCCAAGCTCTCTTGTATGTGAAAATTCAATCCCTGCACAAGATTCAACGCTATTTTTTATTAAATTCTTGACTTTAGCATAGCACTCATCTTTGGCACAAAATTCAGTTCCGTAAACCATGCAAAGACTGCTAATTTTATTATTGTTCACTACGCCTGTTGCATATATAATATCTTTTTCTTGCCAAATTTCAGCATTTTTGCAATCACTTGAAATCATAGTTTAATTTATATTTTGGATGACTGCTGTTTAGAGCTAGAAGCGAGTCATTTTTTCTATTTTCTTTATCTCGATCGCATCACCATTTTTTAACATTGCATCAGGAGGATTTGAATTGTTGCCCAAGTATGAGAAAATATCGCTATATCTTGCTATTTTTTCATTTTCACTAAACCCAAAGCTACCAGCAAACAAATCCTTGATATAGTTTTCTAGAGCATCTCCCATTTGGTTTGCTCTATTTTTACTATCACTTTGAAAATTTAGCGAAAAATTTGAATTATTTACTAAATTCAAAATAGCATTTATAATATTGCTCACTGGCACCCCTCGCACTCGATCGAGCGATCGGCTACGTTATTTACTTTATTGCTATCAGGGCTTTCCGAGCGTAGATAGTAGGTTGATTTAAGCCCAAGCTCCCATGCAAGCGTGTAAATTTCATTTAGATAACCACCACTTGCCTTATCTAGGCTCATGAAGATATTTAGGCTCTGGCCTTGGTCGATCCATTTTTGGCGCACGGCCCCAGCTTTAACGAGCACTCTTTGATCAAGCTCGTAAGCAGGTGTATAAAACTGCCACGTATCAGGGCTTAGATCAGGCACGACGGTCGGTATCATACCGCTTAAATTTTGCTCAAACCATTTGCGTTTATAAACTGGCTCGATCGTCTGAGTCGTGCCAACAAGGATAGATATCGAGCTAGTCGGTGCGATAGCCATAAGATAGCCGTTTCTCATACCGTCAGTCTTAACCTTAGCTCGCAGCTTATCCCAGTCGCAAGTATCCTCATCAAACAGCCCTCCGCGATTTACGAGAGCTTTTGCATTTTCGTTCGCGACATCTATCGGGAAAATTCCCTTGCTCCATTTTGAGCCTTCAAATGTCGGATATTTGCCCTTTTCAACGGCTAAATTTGAGCTTGTATAAATGGCTTGATAGCTTATGTTTTCCATTATGCTGTCAATCAGCGCTAAATGCTCATAACTGCCCCATTTTACGCCGCGATTTGCCAGCATTTGCGCCTCGCCCATCACGCCAAGTCCGATAGAACGGGACGATAAGTTCGTGTGTTTTACTTTTTTATGCGGATAGAAATTTAGATCGATAACGTTATCAAGCATTCTCACCGCTATCGGCACTACGCGCTCGATGTCAGCCTTTGTGTTTATCTTGCTTAAATTTATGCTCGCAAGGTTACAAACCGCCGTTTTGCCCTCGACGCTCTCTTTTTCAACGATAAAAATTTGCTTTTTGCCAATGCTATCGAGTGCACTTAACTTCTTAGCTTTTTTCGTTATACCGCTACCTACAGTAACGTCATCTTCCTCGTTAAACACTCTCTCTTCGCCGTCTTCAAAGGTGATTTTGATCTTATAGTAATTAGGCTCCGTGTTTTGGAAAATTTCAGTGCATAAATTTGAGCTTCTGATAAGTCCGTCGTGATCGTTTGGATTTGCTCTGTTAGCATTATCCTTAAAGCACAAAAACGGCATTCCGCTCTCAAAATAGCTGGTTAAAATTTTCTTCCAAAGCTCTTTGGCTACGACAGTGTTTTTCTGGATATTTTCATCGTTTTCATACTCTATGTAGCGCTTCTCAAACTCTTCGCCATATAGATCGCACAGATCAGCCACTTGCGCAGGATCAAAGAGAGTCCAGCGCCCATTTTCCTTAATGCGCTTCATAAATAGGTCATTTATCCAAAGCGACGGAAACAGCTCATGTGCGCGTCTTCGCTCCTCGCCCGAGTTCTTGCGAAGATCTAAAAAATCGCTCACGTCCATATGCCAAGGCTCGATATATACGGCTATCGCACCTTTTCTTGTGCCTAGCTGATCGACTGCTACGGCTATGTCGTTGGTTACTTTTAGGAATGGGATTATACCTCCGGCAGCGTTTTTATGTCCGTCGATACTTCCGCCCATGGCGCGCACCTTGCACCAGTCCCAGCCGATACCGCCGCCAAATTTAGAAAGCAGCGCCATCTCTTTGTAACTGTCAAAAATTCCCTCGATATTATCAGGCGTACTACCGATATAGCAGCTGCTTAGCTGATGGCGAGTTGTCCTTGCATTTGATAGGGTTGGAGTTGCCAGCATGACCTCAAATTTGCTGATGAGGTCGTAAAATTTCTTCGCCCAGCCTTGGCTATCAAGCTCATTTTGTGCAAGAAACATCGCGATAGCCATAAACATCTGCTGCGGAAGCTCGATAGGCTTGCCTTTGCTATCCTTGATAAGATAGCGATCATAAAGCGTTTTGATACCAAGATAGGCAAACTGCAAGTCGCGCTCAGGCTTTATGTAGTTGTTTAGATCGTCAAGGTCGTATTTGTCCTTAAGACCAGGGATGATGCGCCCTGCCTTCTCGCCCTTCTCAAAATATTCGCGCAAATGGTTGTAACCGTTATAGCCCGTTACTTTGTGATACAGGTCGTAAAGAAACAGTCTCGCCGCGACAAATGTCCAATTTGGACGATCTATGTCAATCTTATCAACTGCCGTTTTGATGAGCGTCTGCTGGATCTCTTCGGTCGTTATCATATCGCGAAACTGGATCTTCGCATCAACCTCAAGTTCGCTTAAATTTACGTTTTCTAGCCCCTCAACTGCGGCACCTGTGTATTTCTTGATCTTACTTATATCAAGCTCCTCTGCTCTTCCGTTACGCTTTATGACTTTCACTTAATTCCTTAAATTTCTATTTCTCAAATTTTACTTATCAAATACTCTTTTAAAAATTCCATCGACATTTTTCGTATAGTAGCTATACTCAAAACACTCTCTTATCTCTTTTTCGCTAAGTGCTTTGTTTAGATCCTCATCGTTTAGTAAATTTTGAAGATACAGGCTCTCACCTTTTTCATTTATAGCCTGCTTACCCTCCTGAAGATCAGCCCAAACTTTCATCGCGTTTCTTTGTACGATCTTATATGCATCCTCACGAGAAATTCCACGTTTTGGAAGCTCCAAAAGCACACGCTGAGAAAATACAAGCCCACCCGTAAGGTTTAAATTTTTCATCATATTTTCAGGATAAACGACTAAATTTTCTATCAAATTACTAAGGCGAACCAGCATAAAATCAGCCGTCACAAATGCATCAGGCAGCACAAATCTCTCGACTGAACTATGGCTGATATCGCGCTCATGCCAAAGCGCTACGTTTTCAAGCATAGGCGTTACATACGAGCGAAGCACACGGCAAAGACCTGTGATATTTTCGCTTAGAACCGGGTTCCGCTTATGAGGCATCGCGCTCGAGCCTTTTTGTCCGGCGCTGAAGTACTCCTCGCACTCATAAACTTCCGTGCGCTGATAGTGGCGGACTGCTACGGCTATCTTCTCGCAGCTTGCCGCAAGTATAGCGATAGCGTTTATCACGTGTGCGTAGCGGTCGCGCTGGATCACTTGATTTGACGCAGGCGCAGGAGTAAGCCCCAACTCAGCGCAAGTTAGCTCTTCAAGCTCAAGAGGTGCATGCGCAAAATTTCCCATCGCACCAGAAATTTTGCCATAGCTTATCACTTTTTTAGCGCTCTTAATCAGCTCTAAAGCGCGGTTTATCTCATCATACCAGATCGCAAGCACAAGCCCAAAAGTTATCGGCTCGCCATGAATTCCGTGGCTGCGACCAACCATAAGCGTATCTTTGTGCTCGTAGGCGCGTCTTTTAATAGCACTCATCAAATTCTCAACATCTTTTATGATAAGTTCAAGACTCTCTTTAATCTGCAAAGCAACGGCGGTATCGATACAATCAGAGCTTGTCATGCCAAAATGCACGAAGCGGCTCTCCTCGCCAAGGCTTTCGCTCACGCTCGTTAAAAACGCGATCACGTCATGTTTGGTCGTCTTTTCTATCTCGTCTATGCGAGCGATGTCAAATTTGGCGTTATTTGCTATCTTTTTGCAGTCTTCATCGCTGATAAATCCAAGCTTATTCCACGCTTTAACCACAGCAATCTCAACTTTAAGCCATGCGTCATACTTTGCTTGCATACTCCATTTTTCAGCCATCTCCTTGCGCGAGTATCTCTCTACCATAAAATCACCTTTGTGTTATAATAAAGGATAGATTTTATCCAAAAACGAGTAAAAATTGCCTTATATAAATAAATTTATTACCATTGCCGATTCCCAAAAAGCCTATGAAGTACTGATAAATTCAGGCTTTAAGATGAGAGAAGCGCAGCGACTTATAGATAGAGGAAGGCTTCTTTGCGATGGTGTTGTGGTGAATGAAAAAAACGCTGTTTTAAACGGTGAAATTTGTCTGATTGACTACGAAACGAATCCGCGCGGACTTGAGCCGATATTTGAATGCGAGCAGTTTGCCGTCTTTGATAAACCAAGTGGAGTTTTAAGCCATCCAAACGGTAGAAACTGCGAATACTCACTAAACGATGAAATTTGGCATCTATATGGTCGAGAGGCAAGCGTGGCACATCGCTTGGATTTTGAAACGAGCGGCTTAATCGTCGTCGCACAAAATAGAGCCTCTCAAATAAAACTAAAAAAGCTTTTTGAAAGCAGAGAAGTTAAAAAATGCTACGTCGCGATGACAAGCGGCGAGATCAAAAACGACATGACAATAGAAGCCAAAATGGATCTTGCAAACAACTACGACGATGTAAAAATGCGTATGCAAATTTGTGAAGACGGCAAGGATGCAGTTACTAAAATTTCACCGATAGAGTATTTTGCCGACATAGATGCAACCTTTGTTCGAGCCGTTCCGCTTACAGGAAGGCAACATCAAATTCGCTTACATTTGTTTCACGTAGAACACAAAATTTTAGGCGAACCACTTTATGGATTAGATCGAGAGCAGATAATCAAAATTTTAGACAAAGAGATGAGCGAAATAGACAGGATAAATTTAACCGGCGCGAGCAGACTTTTGCTTCATTCGGATGAAATTTTATTTGAATTAGACGGCAAAAACTATCATATTAAGTCAAAATTTGACGCAAAAACCGAATTTTATAAATTTGCAAAAGAGAAATTTGAACTAACTTAACAAGCTAACAACACAAAAACGTTAGCAAAATTTTTAAAAACTTAAATATATAAAATGAAAATATTTTAGCTTGTTAGTAAATAAAGTT
The DNA here is from genome assembly GCF_025319965.1 of Campylobacter sp. RM16187. Classification (NCBI taxonomy): domain Bacteria; kingdom Pseudomonadati; phylum Campylobacterota; class Epsilonproteobacteria; order Campylobacterales; family Campylobacteraceae; genus Campylobacter; species Campylobacter sp. RM16187. The sequence goes on along the minus strand of NZ_CP012549.1, from coordinate 61,556 downwards.
AGTTGAAGTTAAAAGCTAAAAAACAGATAAAAAAGAGGTAAATACAAACAAATTTAAGCTAACAAATAAATAAGTTAGTTTTATCTTTCATCCTTATCAAAAATTGCAACTTTTATAACTAATGCGAGCCCCGCGATCACCACAATAGATATAAAGATGATTTGCGAGATATCAAGCAGGCTCATTTGCTCTCGCTTCTTTGTTTGAGCTGTCCGCAAGCCGCCGAGATATCAAGCCCTTTGCTTTGACGAATCGTACAGGTCACACCATGATCGCGCAGATATTCCTGAAATTTAAGCATATCTTCAAGCTCGGGTCGTCCGTATTCGCTTCCTTCGTGAGGATTAAAATAGATAAGATTTACTTTTGCTTTGATGCCGTGAAGCAGCTTCACAAGCTTTTTTGCGTCTTTTATACTATCATTCATATCTTTGATGACAAGATACTCAAACATCACTCGCTTCCTCATATCGATGGGGAATTCCTTGACTGCTTGCATTACGGATTCAATATTATAAGCCTTGTTTATCGGCATGAGCTTTGTGCGAAGCTCGTCAGTAACAGCATGAAGTGAAATCGCAAGCAGCACTCCCAGATCCATCTCTCCGAGCTTTTTTATCTGAGAACCAAGCCCGCTAGTGGACACAGTCTGCCTTCTAGCACCGATAGCAAGTCCGTCGTTTTCCATAAGAATTTTAATCGCTTTTGAGACGTTATTTAAGTTATCAAGCGGCTCGCCCATGCCCATATAAACGATATTTATACGCCTCTCATAAGGGATATTATTAGCCTTTTTTATCCATAAAATTTGCCCCACGATCTCGCCCGGAGTTAAATTTCGCTTTAGTCCTCCTTTGGCAGTAAGACAAAACGAACAGCCCATGCGACAGCCTACCTGCGAACTTACACAGATGGTGTATCGAGCATGGCGCGAAATTTTGCCGTCTTCGTGAGTCTGTTCTTCTTTCATCGGTAGCAAAACACTCTCTATACGCGAGCCGTCTTTAAGCTCAAAAAGATACTTGATCGAGCCGTCACTGCTCTGCTCGGCTTTCACACAACTTAACGGATCGAAGTAAAACTCCTGTGCAAGCTGTTCTCGCATAGCCTTTGGCAAATTTAACATCTCATCAAAGCTATCTGCGCCTTTCTTATAAACCCATTCGTAAATTTGCTTGGCACGAAATTTTGGGCTTAGCTCACTCTCAAGCTCCTCAAGCGTATAATCAAGCAAATTTCTCATATCAATTTTCTCTCTTTAAGTGAATTTATAAGTTTCTCTTTGGCCTTCTGATGATTTTTTATAAAGTCTTCATGCGCGTTTTGGTCGCAAAAATTTGTTGCGACAAATAACCCTCGAGCTGGAATTTTAAATTTCTTAGCCACTTTTAACACTGCAAAAAATTCCATATTTTCCAAAGTATAGCCAAGCTCTGCAAGCTTGTATGCCAAATTTTCATCGGTCGTGATAAAATTTGATGAATTTACTTGGATAGTTTCACGTGGAACTTTGGCATTTAAATTTTTGTCACAGATTTGTACTGATGAAATTTGAGTTTCACACGGAGTGTAACTTTTATTTTCTAAACTTGAAATTTCGATATTTCCAGCTATTTTGCTCTCATAAATTTCAAAAATTTCTCCGCTTTTATAAAGTCCTGCCGAACCTATAAATATAATTTCATCAGGCAAATTTGCTCTATTTTCACATAAAAATTTCGTCAAATTTATACTCATGTCCACAAGCCCTACTCCCATCGGCAGAGCGAAATCAAAAATTTCATTACGACCGGCAGAGATTATCACGCTCTAATCTCCAAAAATTCACAGCCGTTAAATTTAATTTTCAGGAAACAAAGTTCAAAACAAAGCATAAATTTAACTCTCAAAGCCTAATCTCAATACCGTTTTCACGCAGATACTCTTTAAGTTTTTTGATCTCAACTTCTCTAAAGTGAAAGATAGAAGCAGCCAAACAAGCATCAGCACCCGCCAAAAACGCCTCTTTAATATGCTCCATATTGCCAGCACCTCCACTTGCGATAACAGGGATATTAAGCTTACTAAACATGCGCGTGATATCAAGGTCGTAGCCGTTTTTAGTGCCGTCTCTGTCCATAGAAGTTAGCAGTATCTCGCCCGCGCCGCGCTCTTGAACCTCTTTCGCCCAAGCAAAGGCATCCTTGCCCGTATCTATCCTGCCGCCGTTTATAAACACATGATAGCCGCTCTCAAAGCTCTTAGCGTCAATCGCTACCACGACACACTGAGAGCCGAATTTATTTGCCGCTTCGTCTATCAAATTTGGATTGTGAATGGCTGCTGAGTTTAGGCTGATCTTGTCGCACCCTACGTTTAAAAGCCGTGAAATATCGTCAAGCGTTTTGATACCACCGCCCACGGTTAGCGGGATAAATAGCTCGCGAGCAACTTTCTCCACAACATCCACGATCGTATCTCGCCTAAGATGAGTTGCGGTAATATCAAGGAAAGTAAGCTCATCAGCGCCCTCTTCGTTGTATCTTTTGGCGATCTCAACAGGATCTCCGGCATCCACTAAATCTACGAAATTTACGCCCTTTACGACGCGACCATCTTTAACATCAAGGCATGGGATTATACGTTTGGCAAATTTATTCACGGCTTACCTTTAAGTGATTTTCGCCGATTTTATCAAAATTTCACTTAATAACCGCAGCGGGCTAAAACAAGAAAAGCGGGCAAGAGCAAGCCAAATTTTAGCAAGCTTGCTCTAAAAATTTTATTTTTTATCTAAAATTTGAGTTTTTGCAACTACATTTATAAAAACTAACGGCTCTTCGCCCGTGTTTGCTAGACCGTGAGATTGCCCCGGACGAGCGATAGTCACATCACCGGGACCCACTTCAGTCTGCTTGCCGTGAGAGTCGGTAAAGACGCCTTTGCCTGAAATGATGATATAAACATCCTCGTTATCGATGTGCTTATGAAGCCCGATGGAAGCACCCTTTGGCAAGGTTAGCCAACCGATCTCTCTAAAGGCGTCTTGATCGGTGGTTTGATGGCGATTATACGCAAAATCTCCGAGCAAAGGACCTACGCCACCGCCTGCGTTTTCGCGGTTCCAAGGCACGAGCGCATCTTTTTTATACACTTGAACGCTTCTATCTGCTTCAGGCACGAGCGGATGAGCGTTTAAAGAGCCAAATGCAAGCAAGATAGAGCAAAGAGCAAGACTAAAATTTTTCATAATCATCTCCTTAGATAAAAGTTTTGGCTACTTAAATTTTAGCTAAATTTGGTAACTATTTTACTTTGCTTTTAGATTGATTTCACCGATTTTCTCAAAGCTATCTTTATCAAAAACATACGCTCGATAATCCTTGCCATCATCAAATCTAACCTGCAAATACTTAGGATCAAAACTCACTCTAAGGCGCATTGTAACTGGGTCAAATTTCGCCGTATCAAGCTCTTTTAGCTCGTAATTTTTGCTAAATAGATAAATTTTGCCCTCATTAAAGCCAAGCCCTAAAAACTCGCTATTTTTACTCTCGTTTATATGTAGATAATGAAAATTTTTAAGGCTCTTAACTGCTTCAAAACTTACTTTATCATCATAAATTCTCACATTAAAAAACTCTCCTGCACTATCTTTAAAAAACAGCCCCGCATCAAACGGCTTTAAGTTTGTAAATCTTCCAAAGACAGCTTTAATCGGGAATTTCACACCCAAATTTTTAGCCTCTTTATTTAAAATTTGGCTAAATTCGCCCTCCTCATCGCCGTCATGATGAAAAACACGAAATTTATCCGCGTCAAGATAGATCATATCTTCGCTAAAAGGTATGGCTGAAATTTTCGGATCGGGATTAAAGAGCGGATAGAAAGGAATTTTAGGCGGCGTGGCATCCTTTGGCGCATAGGTTATCGACATCCTAGCCTGCCTTATAGCCGCCTCGTCAAAGACCTCATCACCGATCTTTACGGGCATTTTGCCTTGCTGCTTTAAATCCATATAGTAGTTAAAGGCAAGCTCATTTTTATACTCTGTTTCGTTTTTAAAAACTCTGCCGCTAGCGCTTCTGTAAGCAAAATAATGCCCGCCCAAATTCTCCTGAAATACAAATTCCTTAAGGCTTGGCGAGTAAAATATATAATATCTCTCGGATTTGTTTGCGAATTTTTGCTCGTAAAATTTATATCCGCCAACTCCTGCCACCGCTAAAATTCCAGCGTAAATGGCTAACAAAAAGGCTAAATTTATCGAAGTTTCTTTGTGTGAGATGAGCGCGTTAAATCCAAGCAAGATAGAGACCAAAAGCAAAACAAGAAGTAGGGCAAAGCTCTTAACGTAAAACACAAGCGCAAAGCAAACTACGACAAAAATCACGCTTGAGATAGCAGCTCTAAGGCTTCTTTTGTCTATCAAAACCGAGCTTGTAAAGATATAAAAAACCGCTCCGCTTAAACAAAAATAGCACCAGTTTATAAAAATCTCTTTTGTGATGACTACAGGATAAAATTTGCTTGCCAAAAACACAAGCCAAGCCCCAAAAACAGCCCAAATAATCGCAAAAAATATAGCCGCAAAAAGATAGTGCCAAAGCAAAATTTTAAAGCTTGAGGCAGGTAGATGAAGCAGGCATTTTATGCGGTTTCGCTGCGGCAAAAACTGCGCTAAAGCCACACAGATAAAGCTTGCCAAGATCGCTGCAAAGGTCGCGAATTCAGGCTCGTTATCAAAAAACACATAGCCGTACCAGATGACTGATTCTGGATGGATAGCGCCAAATTTATAGTTAATATCAAAGCTAAACCAAGCAAAAAAGATAGCCAAAACCAAAGCCAAAAATCCAAAGAAGAGCCCAAGCCTACTGATCTCTTTTAAAAATATCGCTCTCAAGTCCGCCCCCCTACTCGTATCTGCCTACAAAGCCTAAAAACTTATCCTCAAAGCTTGCATTTTGCGCTTCAAAGCCGTCTAAATTTACAAATCCGTAAGCCATTTTGTGATGTTTAAACTCATCTACATTTTTAAAATTTTCTTTGCTCACGTCAAGCTCTTTTGGCAACTTATAAACCTTAAATTCGCGCATAAATTCACTCATCTTGCTTTGAAAAATTCGCCCTCCTCGCTCGACGATCAAAAACTCATCAATCAAATTTTCAAGATCGCTCATCACGTGGCTTGTAACGATCACGGTCTTATCTTTGCCGTCAAGATAGTCCTTCAGATAATCGCCAAAAAGCCGCCTATATCCCGCATCAAGCCCCATGGAATAATCATCGAATATAAGCACTTTCGCATCTTGCGCAAAGAGCGAGGCAAGGATAACCTGAGATTTTTGCCCAAAGGACATCGAATTTAGCTTTTGATCCTTGCTGAGTTTTAAAAGCTTTGCCAAGTCATTATAAATTTTGCTATCCCAGCGCGGATAAAATGCGGATAAAAATTCCTCGTATTGCGCGATACCAAGGTGATCAAAGCTCGTAAATCCCTCAAACAGCAGGGCGATATCGCGCTTGGTATCGTTATCAAGGTTAAAGCTATTTTTGCCAAGCACTCTGCACTCGCCGCTTTTTGGACGGATGTAGCCCATAAGTATGTTTATAAGCGTGCTTTTGCCCACTCCGTTTCTGCCCAAAATTCCAAAGACACTGCCCTGTTTCACGCTAAAGCTCAAATTTTCATAAATCAGCTTTTTGCCGTAAAAATGAGTGACGTTTTTTACCTCGATAGCGTTCATAAAAAACCTTATATAAAATATTACTAGAAATTCTATTACATTATTTATAAGGGCAATCTTAAGAGTTACTATCATAAATATGCTAAAAATTCATAGCTCAAATTTCATCCAAATTTCGATAGAAAACATAGCCGTAATGATATTTGTTTTTCAAAATAAACTTTTTATAAGCAAAGTTTGGATAAATTTGCCAAATGATCAAGGCAAAGAAACATTTTGGGCAAAACTTTTTACATGATCAAAATGTGCTGAACAAAATCATCCAATCGATTCCCAAAGATATGCAAAACATAGTAGAAATTGGGTCTGGCTTAGGTGATTTGACGTCAAAAATTTTGCAAATTTCAAGCTTAGTTACAAGCTACGAGATAGATAGCGAGCTTTACGAACTGCTTGAAAAAAAGTTTGCAAAAGAGATCAAAGACGGACGATTAAGACTTTTTTGCGTAGATGCGTTAAGTCAGTGGGACGAAAGCGGTTTGAGTGAGACAGACTACTTTTTAACGGCAAATTTGCCATACTACGTCGCCACAAAGATGATTTTAAACGCTATCGAAGATGAGAGATGTCGCGGGCTTGTTGTGATGATACAAAAAGAGGTCGCGGTCAAATTTAGCGCTAAAGGCGGCGAAAGCGAGTTTAGCGCGCTGGCGATTTTAGCTTCGCTTCAAGGCGGCTGCGAGCTGCTTTTTGACGTGCCAAGCGAGTGTTTTAACCCGCCTCCCAAAGTAACCTCATCTGTTATAAAAATTCAAAAAAGCAAAAATTTGATAGGCAAAAACGCTGTTTTTAAAACTAAATTTGAGTATGAAAAATTTAAAAATTTATTAAAAACCGCTTTTAGCGCACCGAGAAAGACGCTTAGCAAAAATTTATCTGCAAATTTCGATAAATCCTTGCTGGCTGAAATTTACGGCGAGCTAAATTTGAGCCAAAATTTACGTCCTCACGAGATCGACGCCAATGTTTATCTAAAAATATTTAAAAAACTAAAGGTAAACGATGAACGAAGACAAAGTTGTAGTCTCAAAAGGAAAGAGTAATAAAAAACGAAGATTTCGCCCGAAAAACAAGAACAACCAAGGCGAGATCAGCACAGAGGTAAGTGCCGAGCAAAAGGCGAGCAATAACGTTATAGATAATTTCTTTGCGGCTCCATTTGACGGCGAAGCAGAGGGTTTAAAACAAGCTAACACGAGCAAGCAAAACGGCAAAAAATCCAACTCAAAACAGCATAAAAAGCAACATTCGCAAAACGGCGGGCAAAATTCTCAAGCCCCTGCAAAAAATCATAATACTGAAAACAAAAACGCTAATGTAGCTCAAAACAGCTCAAATGATGATACTCAAAAGCCAAAAAAGAGCAAAAAAGCAAAGAAAAATTTGCCTGCTAAACTAAATGGTAACGAACAGTGGCAGCAAGATATCGCAAGTGCGATAGAGGCGAACAAAGCCACTCACGAGCTTCGTCTAGAGCCGCTTAAATACCTAAATTCAAGTGAGCATAAGATCCGCGTGACTCCGCTTGGCGGGCTTGGCGAGATCGGCGGAAACATGACAGTGTTTGAGACTGAAACAAGCGCGATAATCGTAGATATCGGCATGAGCTTTCCAAGCGAGAGCATGCACGGGGTGGATATCTTGATACCTGATTTTGACTACGTTAGAAAGATCAAAGACAAGGTAAAAGGTGTCATCATAACTCACGCGCACGAGGATCACATCGGTGCGGTGCCGTATTTTTACAAAGAGTTTAAGTTCCCGATCTACGCCACACCGCTTCCGCTTGGAATGATAAACAACAAATTTGAAGAGCATGGACTAAAGCAAGAACGCTCGCTCTTTCGCTCGGTTGAAAAGCGCAAGCCTTATCTGATCGGTGATTTTGAAGTTGAGTGGATACATATAACTCACTCCATTATCGACTCATCCGCGCTTGCCATCACGACAAAAGCCGGCACGATCTTGCACACGGGTGACTTTAAGATAGACCACACGCCTATTGACGGCTATCCGACGGACTTAGGACGTATCGCATACTACGGAGAAAGGGGCGTGCTGTGCCTAATGAGCGATAGCACAAACAGCTACAAAGAGGGCATCACAAAGAGCGAAAGCAGCGTAGGAAAGACCTTTGACGCGATATTTGCCAAAGCCAAAGGACGCGTGATAATGAGCACATTTAGCTCAAACATCCACCGCGTCTATCAGGCTATCGAGTGGGGGCTTAAATACAACCGCAAGGTCTGCGTCATCGGCAGAAGTATGGAGAGAAACCTCTATACAGCAATGGAGCTAGGCTACGTAAAGCTCGATAAGAAAATTTTTATAGACGCAAATGAGGTCGGCAAATTTAAAGATAACGAGGTGCTAATCGTAACCACAGGCAGCCAAGGCGAGACGATGAGTGCGCTATATCGCATGGCAACGGACGAGCACAAATACATAAAAATCAAGCCAACCGACCAGATCATAATCAGCTCAAAGGCAATCCCCGGCAACGAAACAAGCGTTTCAACGGTACTAAATTTCCTCATCAAATCAGGCGCAAGCGTAGCGTATCAGGATTTTAGCGAAATTCACGTAAGCGGACACGCCGCGCAAGAGGAGCAAAAGCTCATGATCCGCCTAACGAAGCCGAAATTTTTCCTTCCGGTTCACGGCGAATACAACCACATCGCAAAACACAAAGAGACAGCCATAAGCTGCGGAGTGGATGAGCGAAACATATATCTTATGAGTGACGGCGATCAGGTTGAAATTTGCCAAAAATATATGAAACGAGCAAAGACCGTTAAGACCGGTAAAGTCTTTATAGATAACCAGATCAACAAGCAAATTTCAGACGATGTCGTTATCGACCGCCAAAATTTGGCAGAAGCGGGCGTAGTCATGATCATCGCTCAAATTTCACGCCACAGCCAAAAGCTTATAAACAAACCGCGCGTAGTTAGCTACGGTCTCGTTGCAGACAAACAAGACGCGGAGTTTAGTAAAGAGATGGAAGAGGTGCTCGTGCAGTTTTTAAGCAACGTAAAAGAAGAGCTGTTAAAAGACAGCCGCATGCTTGAAAGCCAGGTGCGCCAAGTGATAAGAAAGCATATATTTAGGAAGGTTAAAAAATACCCTACCATCGTTCCGATAATTTATTTGATGTAAGGTTTAAAATGCAAGATATGATACAAATCGCAAGCGAAGTGCTAAAAGAAGAGGCCGCCGAGCTCATTAGGCAAGCTAACAAGCTTGGAAGCGAGATAGATGAGGCGGTAAATTTGATATATAACGCCAAAGGCAAGGTAATCGTAACAGGAGTCGGCAAAAGCGGGCATATAGGCGCTAAGATAGCTGCCACGCTTGCAAGCACGGGCACGCCAAGCTTTTTTATACACCCGACCGAGGCGATGCACGGCGACCTTGGGATGATAGATGAAAATGACGTTGTTTTGGCGATTAGCTTTAGCGGCGAGAGCGATGAGCTCGTGCGAATTTTGCCGCATATCAAGCGATTTGGTATCAAGATAATCGGCATGGCAAAGAGCAAGGAAAGTAGCCTTGGCAAATTTAGCGACGCTCTTTTAAAATTAGACATCATCAAAGAGGCCTGCCCGCTAAATATCGCTCCTACAACCTCAACCACTCTCACACTGGCTCTTGGCGACGCACTTGCGGTTTGCTTGATGAAAAAAAGAGAGTTTAAGAAAGAGGATTTTGCGAATTTCCATCCCGGCGGAAGCCTTGGCAAGAGGCTATTTGTCAAGGTTAAAGACGTAATGAAAACGCAAAATTTACCGATCATAAAAGATGATGTTAGCCTTAAATCAGCGATTGACGCGATGACTCACGGCAAGCTTGGTAACGTCTTGTTAGTTAATAACGAAGGCAAGCTAAAGGCCGTTTTAAGCGACGGAGACTTGCGTAGAGCGCTTATGAGCGAGAGCTTTGACATCAACGAAAAAGCGATAACCTACGCAACTAAAACGCCAAAAACACTAACAAACAAAGAGATGTTAGCAATAGATTCGCTAAAGCTGATAGAAGAGTACAAGATCCAAATTTTAGTAGTGCTTGACGAGGGCGAAAGACCGATCGGAGTGCTGCATATACATGATTTATCGAGTTTGGGGCTATAATGGAAAGTTCAAAAACAAGACTTAATAAATTTATCTCACACAACACGAGTTATTCGCGTCGCGAGGCCGATGAGCTCATCAAAAACGGCAAAGTTAGCGTAAATAACCGCGTTGTTAGCGAGCTTGCAACAAGTGTTAGCGATGAGGATAAGGTTAAGATAAACGGCCGCCTCGTAAAGCTTAAAAAAGATTTTACAGTGATCGTCTATCACAAGCAAAAGGGCGAGCTAGTGAGCAAAAAAGATGATCGCGGACGAAAGACGATATACGATAGCTTGCCGCGAAATTTTGCTAAATTTGTAAGCGTAGGCAGGCTTGATTACGCTAGTGAAGGGCTTTTGCTGCTAACTGACGCACCGGCTATCGCAACTGCACTTATGGATAGCGATTTAGAAAGAATGTATTATCTAAAAGTTAAAGGCGAAGTAGGGCAAGAAGTCATAACCGCAATGCAAGAGGGCTTTTTCGCCGAGGATGCAACCAAGGGCGCGCACGCTAAAACCGAGATAAAGTCAATGGAATTTAAGCCATTTTTAGCATATAAAATTTTTGGCTCAAGCGGCGGATACACGAAACTAAAAGTCATCATAAACGAAGGCAAAAACCGCGAATTAAGAAGGTTTTTTGGCTACTTTGACCTTGAAGTCATGGATCTAAAGCGCGTTAGCTACGGACGTGTCGATCTTGGCATGCTAAAGCCCGGCAAATGGCGCTACTTTGAAAACAGCGAATACGAAGATCTAAGGAATTTTTTAAAAACTAACAAAATTCGCTACTAAATTTAGCCGATTTTCTCGGCTAAATCTCAAATTTCACACTACATAACGCTTCTTTGGTTACAATTTTGCAAATTTAAAAACAGGATAAACATGCAAAATTTAATTCACAAATTTACAAATTCGGAATTTGAGATCAAATTCGCAAGATTTGCGCTCATCTTGGTGCTATTTTTATTTGGTAACTACAAGTGGTTTGAGTTTGAAGTCGAGCTTTTAAAGCCGATTATATCGGCAACTTGGCTAAATTTTCTCTATGCTATTTTTGGCTTTCACGGAGCTAGCTATTTTTTAGGAGTTATTGAAAGTATCGGATATATCGCACTTGCAATCGGTTACAAAAAGCCAAAAGCCGGAATTCTAGGCGCGCTCATCGTGATCCTAACTGGTCTTGTCACACTTAGCCTCATGCCGCAACTTGGCAAGCCGGATGGCTTCATACTTAAAGACATTTTCATGGTCGCACTTGGATTTATAATCCTAAAATACGATCTAACCAGAATACAAAAAGCTCGCAATCAAGCCTCTTTCATCTAAATTTTACACTTTCAAACTCGCACGATAAATAAAGCCGTGCGGGTTAATAGGCCAAATTTAGCCTTAAATTTTAGCAAATTTCATCCTTGACAAACCATTTTTAAAGTTATATACTTGCTCAAATGAATAATTGTTCATATATAAAGGCAAAAAATGCAAGAAAATATTCAAAATAGCGATTTAGAAGCGGTTTGCGAAAGCACGATCATACATCAAGATGTGATAGAAAAAGTAAAAAGCGAGCTAAAAAGCGAAGAAATTTTATACGATCTTGGGGATTTTTTTAAAATTTTAGGCGACACGACAAGGATAAAAATCCTAAGCGCACTATCCAAATCGCAAATGTGCGTCTGCGATATCGCAGCACTTTTTGGCATGAGTCACTCGGCCATCTCGCATCAGCTTAGAATACTTAAGCAAGGAAGACTGGTTAAGCACAAAAAACAGGGCAAGGTAGTTTATTATTCACTTGACGACGAACACGTAAAAAGCATCATCGAACAAGGACTTACGCACATCATGGAGAGATAAAATGAGTAGCGAGATAACCCTATCGCTTAGGAATCTAACCTGCGCGAACTGTGCGGCGAAGATCGAGGCAAAGATAGCAAAAATGCCTGATATAAAAGAGGCGAATTTAGACTTCTTGGGGCAAAAAATTTTTATAAAAAGTAGCAAAACCTTGCAGGTAGACAAGTTTGTCAAAGAAATTCAAGCCCTTGTTGACAGCATAGAAGACGGTGTTATCGTCACTCAATACAAGCAAAAAAGCGCTTCACATAATCATGAAAATAGCAGCATAAAAAACATAATCACAAAAATTGTCGCAGGCGGAGTACTCTTTGTCATCGCACTTACGGCTCCCGCTAGCGAAACGCTTAAATTTGCGCTATTTTTGGCAAGCTACTTTATCATCGGCTGGAGCGTGCTTGCAAGTGCTGCTAAAAACATCGTAAAAGGACGAGTGTTTGATGAAAATTTCCTTATGGGCATAGCCACGCTTGGAGCCTTTGTTATCAAAGAGTATCCCGAAGCCGTTGCCGTTATGCTCTTTTATCAGATAGGCGAGCTCTTTCAGGAGATGGCGGTAAACAAATCGCGCAAATCGATCGCCTCGCTTATGGATATAAGACCTGATTTTGCAAATTTAAAGTTTGGCGTACAGATACAAAAAGTCTCGCCCGAAAGCGTTAAAGTGGGCGATCTCATTGTCGTAAAACCGGGCGAAAAGGTGCCGCTTGACGGAGAGATCATAGGGGGATTTTCTACTTTTGACACCTCGGCTCTTACAGGAGAATCGCTTCCAAAAGAGATCGACATAGGAGAAAGTGCGCTAAGCGGCTACATAAACAAAAGCGCGCTGGTAACGATAAAAGTAAGCAAAATTTTCGCCGAATCAACGGTCTCAAAGATACTTTATCTCGTGCAAAATGCAAGCTCTAAAAAATCAAAAACGGAAAATTTCATCACGAAATTTGCAAGGTATTACACTCCCGCAGTCGTTCTCGTCGCGCTTATGCTTGCATTTATCCCGCCGATTATCTTTAACGAAGAGCTATCGGTTTGGGCCTATAAGGCGCTTGTATTTTTGGTTATCTCATGCCCCTGCGCGCTAGTTGTCTCCATCCCGCTTGGGTTTTTTGGCGGTATCGGTGGCGCTTCAAAGCACGGCATACTCATTAAGGGCGCAAACTATCTAGAAGCATTAAACAGCGTCGATACAGTCGTTTTTGATAAGACAGGAACGCTTACAAAAGGAGTTTTTAAAGTAAGCAAGATCAAGCTATGCAGCAAAAATTTACAAATAAAAAGCGAAGAAGAGTTGCTAAAGCTAGCGGCCCATGCGGAATTTTTCTCAACCCATCCGATCGCAAATTCCATCGTAAAAGAGTACGAGAGCAAGGGAAGCAAAATCAACGAATTAGATATCTTGAAATTTGAAGAAGTAGCAGGGCAGGGAATAAAAGCAAGCATAAGCGGCAAGGATATAATTGCTGGCAATGCCAAATTTATGACTCTTCAAGGAGTTAAATTTGAGGCCTCAAACGAACTTGGAACGGTGGTTTATATAGCGATAAACGGAGAATTTGCAGGCAAATTTATAATAACCGATGAGTTAAAAACAGACGCCAAAGAGGCGATTTTAAAGATCAAAAAAGAAGGTGTAAAAGACACTGTAATGCTAACAGGAGATAGCAAAGAAATCGCACAAGATGTCGCGGATAAACTTGGCATTACGCAAGTTTTTGCAGAGCTTTTGCCCACACAAAAAGTCGAGAAACTAGAAGAAATTTTAGCCCAAAAAGCAGGGTGGGGCAAAGTGATGTTCGTAGGAGACGGCATAAACGACGCACCAGTGCTTGCAAGAGCCGACGTGGGCGTAGCTATGGGCGGAGTCGGAAGCGACGCGGCGATAGAAGCAGCCGATATCGTCATAATGAACGATGAGCCCTCAAAGATAGCAACCGCGCTTAAAATCGCCAAAAAAACGCGTGCGATCGTTTGGCAAAACATCATCTTCGCACTCGGCGTAAAAGCCGCCATCATGATAATGGGAGCCTTAGGATACGCAACGATGTGGGAAGCCGTGTTTGGCGATGTAGGCGTGGCACTTATAGCGATACTAAATTCCGTTAGGGCGATGAGGTGAAATAAAATTTTATCTCATATATCTTGCTTTAAGATTTTTCATCATAAAATCTCTAAAATATAATTAGATAAATTTAAGAAGCTGCCTAAAGAAGAGTCTTATTAAATTTAACCGAGTCAAGAGATTGAAGTCCATACTAGAGATAATTAAAATCGCAGAAATTCCAAAGCCGGTCATAATAATATACTTTGTAATGGCTATCGTGTCATCATTTTTTGCCGTCACTCCGGCTCAATTTTTCGGCTTTACAATAAGTGCGATATCTAATGGCGCAAATAACGGCTTGATATATGATCTCATCACAAAAACTACAAATTTAGAGCCAAGCAGTTATAATCTGGCAATTGCGGGCATTGTTTTATTTTTTGCTTCATCAATCGTATATATTTTATTTAGAAATTTTTTCTGCTATATAGTCGTTATCATCGCGCAAAAAATCATAATAAACGTTAGAAAAAAGCTATTTATAAAACTAACCAATATCGATTTTAAAGAGATCATTAAGATGTCAAAAGGAGATGTGATCTACACTTTGATGAATGATACTCAAAGACTTGAATATATCTTTGAAAGACCGTTTTATACGATTTTTAGCGATATTTTTGATTTTATTTTCGTAGTAGGATTTTTGCTATACATTGAGCCTGCAGTCTTATTGATCCTGCTTATCACAACACCTTTTATATATATTTTTAGCATAAAGACAGCTAGGATCCAAAAACAAACATCCGCCAACACTCAAAAAGCGGATTCTAAAATAACCGTTAGTATAGAGCAACTTCTTGGCGGATATGAAACTATCAAGTCATTTAATGCCGAAGCTAAAGAGCAAGAACGCTTCAACAAACTATCCGATGAGTCATACAAAAATAGAAAAGCAGGAACCAAAAGCCTTTCTATCTTTATGCCTATTGAAGGAACTTTAAGCACTATAGGAATCGCCTTAGTGCTTTTATATGCCGTGTATCAAGTTAGTAATCATGCTCTTGCAGTCGGCATGATAGTTGTGATAGCCGACTACTCGCGCAAATTTTATCAACCCATTCGAAACATCTCTAATTATTTGCAAGTCATTCAAAAAGCGCTTGTTTCGATAGGCAAAATAATAGAATTTTTAAGCATAAAAGAAGAGGTGCAAACCAGCTTGCTTAAAAAAGAGATCAAATATAAAGATGTCCCTGTGGTGGTAAATAATTTAAAAATTTATTTGGATGAAGTAGAGTTAGTAAAAGAAATTTCGTTTAAATGCCATAAAAATGAGTTGATCCTGATAAAGGGCCGTAGCGGAAGCGGTAAAACATCGATCATTAGGGCGTTTGTGGGGCTTTATAAAGTCTCAAATGGTATGATTTATATTAACGGAATAGACATAAATTCTTACTCTAATAAAGAGCTAAGAGCGGCTATATCTTATTGCGGTCAAAGGACATTTTTGCATGATGATACGATTATTAATAATATCTTATATCCAAATTCAAGTCGCGATTTAAACGGCATTTTGGCTTATTTGGAGAAATTAAATTTGAAGCACTTAAACATCGACGAAACGATAGGAGATGATGGCAATAAACTCTCAGGCGGAGAGAAATCAAGAATGGCATTTCTAAGAGCCGTTATGAAAAACTCTAAAATTTTATTCTTAGACGAAGCTACTTCGGCACTAGACAAAGATAATGAAAATATCGTAATTGATCTATTACAAGAGCTTAAACAAGATGGCTGGGCTATTATATTTTGCACGCATAGCAATAACGAAGAACTGATCAATATAGCGGATAAAGTGGTGTGCATGGATTAGTGTTATTGTGAAATGGTGGTATGCCACAACCTGTCATATTAATATGTTAAATTTCCATTATAAGTTATATAAAGAAAGGAAAGTAATGTATATTTATGTTTTGTATGGAGTTATAGTTTTAGCAATCGGATACTTTCTTGTTGTGTATTTTAATAAAAATAGATTTTTTCAAACAGTAAAAAGTAAATACCAGCTAGAGAACTATATCAACAATAATTCTTTCAACTCTATTGATAAAACACTCAAAGATGAAATCGCAAAGAATAATTAAAATAAAATTATTACTTTCTATATAGCGAGAGATGAACTATATGATGAATTAAAATCATTACAAAAAAGACTTTTAAAGATGTGTAATCTTTTTAGAAATAACTCAAATGATAACTTTATAAAAAGAAATAGGCTTTTAAAATTGAGATATTTTGAGAATAAAAGCTTTCAACTCTTTGACAACTATTCTAATTTAAACGAAAAAATACTAAAGAGTAATGATATATTAAAAGATTTTAAAGTTCTTGATGACTTAACGATTATGCTAAGATATATAAAAGAAATTATGGTAAAGAACAATATAAAAGTCTTAGATGAAATAACAAATGTTAGCTATTCCGAAAAAAAGAAATCTAGTCTCGTCATCCAATACATGATTTGATGATCTTTGGATCACTTTTACGTCTGAGTTCATAACGCTTTGACGAATAAACTCAGACTTTGTAGGTCCTGATTTATTACATTTTACAGCTAAAATTTCATCGAATTGTTTTGAAATTCTGATTTTAATTTCTCTGTCTTTTGTAAAACTATTCAACATATAATATCCAAAAAAATATACTAAGGCTTAGGTTCCGTTTCGTAGCGTTAGCGTAGAAATGGACAAGCCGGTAAGTTTTATCCATTTATGCGCGAGCATAGGCGGATAAAACAACACATATGAATTACAAAAAATAGTTAGCAAGTCTGCAAACTTGACTTATTTTTTGTAATAGCCCTCTGCAAGAGCCTGAATATATGTGGAGGACGGATGTACCCACATATATGTATCAGGCTATTTATCCTATATGCAAGAATTGATAGATTATTTTTCATTTTTGCTAAGCCATTTTTTATATTCAGCTTTGGCTCTACCAATATCGTTATCAAATAGATATATGACAAATTGTTCAATATTAAAAATATCTTCTTTTTCTGCCTTCAAATATATTATAAGATTGCTAATCTGCTCTTCTTGTTCCTGAATCTGAGAGCTGTAAGTTAAACTTTTGTACGCTATAGGCACTATCCAAAAAGATGATAACATTAATACTAGAACCAATCCACCAAAAACTCCTGCAACGATAGTTGATATGGGCATTGTATTTTTTATTGCTTGGCTTGTTTTATTGAATGAATTTTGAGCCTTTACGATTTCGTCTTTAGCCACCATTATATTTTTAACAGAAGCATTTGTTTTTATTTCGATCTCTTTTGTGATGTTGCTTGCTTTTTGGTCCATCTTATTGATTGTTTTTAAGATTTCTTCTTTAGCTTTTTGAGCTTCAAGGACAGATTTTTCTAGAGCAAAATTTGCAGTTGCCGCCTCTTTGGTTGAGGATTGATTCATTATGATTGCCATGAATCAACCTCCTCTTGATTAGTGCTATCATCATTTATTAATATCTGTTGTTTTTGTGTATTACTATTCTGATTGTCTATGTTTTGATTTTGATTTTTTGACCGATTTGTTTCGTACTCCTCTTTCCATGCTTTTAACTCTTTTTCTGATACTTTCAAAGATAGCTTGCTCTCTATGAACTCCTTGAGTTTTTTAAGGCTCATAGGTCTAGAAAAGAATATTTCCGAGTATTTTTGTTTGATAATATGCTTAGCGCCTAAAGACAAAAAATCTTCAAGCTCTCTCTCAAGTTGTTCTTTACTGTATTTTTTCATTTAGAATCCTTTATCAGTTTTAAATTCTTTGTATCAATTCTTTCATTATCTTCCAGCCATTGTTTTATTGAGTCACGTTTATATAGTATATTACGACCGATTTTGACAAAAGCCAACTTCGGCCCATTGCTTTTAAACATTCTCCATTTAGCTAGAGTATTCTTACTTACGCCTATCATCTCTGCTACCTCGTTATCTTTTGCATAAATTTCTTTTAAAGTCATAAAAATTCCTTTTAAATGATTTTTGATAGAAGTATATTATTTTTATTTCCTAAAAACCTGAATCAAAATGTAACATATTGAATATATTTAGTTACATATAATATTATTTAAGTATTTTTTAATTAAAAAGATTGTATTATAATTAGATTTTTTTAAAAAATTAGTAATATTTGAGTTATAATTTAAGAAAGTATTTTTGTATAGTAAAGCCTTAAAATTCGGCTTTACTATTAAAATTTATATAATTTTATTGATAATTTAATTTTTGCTTAAGGTGCTATAAACTAAACAAATAATCGCTGTACCACTGCATTAGCTTATGTTTTTGATCCATTGTTGCTTTTTCTCTCTCATATGCATATTTAATCTGATTAAATTCTTTATGGGCTAAAACACTCTCTATAGCTTCCTCTGTTATTCCTAATTTATAAAGTTCTGCTTTATTTACAGAGCAAATAGTCCTAAAAGTAGCCCTAAAGCCGTGAGAGGTAGCAACACATTTATATTTATCTTTTTCTCCCATATTTCTTATTGCCTTACTGATTGCGTCTCTATGGATATGACCATCCTTATTTAGGCTTGGAAATACAAATTTCATATCTCCGCTAAAAAGTTGCTGTTCTTTTAGAATAGCAACTACTTGCTTGCTTAGTGCGACTTTATGCATAAATCCTGTCTTCATCTCGTTTGCTTGTATAGTCCATACTGCGTTTTGCATATCAATATCAGCCCATTTTGCTTGAGCTGTATTAATCGGACGGTTGACACATAAAATTTGAAGATAGATGGCACGCTTAGTTTGAAGCTGCATTTTATTATCTAATTTTAAGTCTTTTAAAAACTCTCTTATCCCATCATCAGTAGTTAGCGCGGCATATCTTGTATCTATTTGATTTTTTAAATTAAAACGACTTGATTGTAGGAAATTCTTTTTCAAGTCTAAAGCTTGGATCATGATCTATATATCTATCTTTGATAGCCATTGAAAAAACATTATGCAAGTGGTTTATAAGGCGGTGTATTGTCTCAAGACGACTTGTTTTAGGATTACTAGGGTTAAAAATGGCATTAAAGACCTCTAAAAGTTCGCTATACTTTATATTTTTTACATCTCTCTCGCCAAATTTAGGAAGTATATAAAGATTGTTCATCTGAATAATCTTTTTTAGATAAGTCTGGCTAATACCGTTTTTCTGTTTTTGCTCTATGTATATATTAAATAGACTTTTAAATTTATACTTATCATTCTTGCCTTTAATGGTATCTATATCCTTACCGCTTTCAAGCTCTTTTAGTAGTTTTACGGCGTCTATCCTTGCTTCGCTTACACTATAAATACCTTCTCTAAACTCACCTATTGTAAGCGACTTATCATCCTTTGTTCTTATAAAGAATGTTTTCTTACCGCTTGGATTAAGCCACAAATATAACTCTTTGGGATTTCCTACAGCTATTTTCTTTTTAGATTTTGGAGGTTGCAGTTTTCTAATATCTTTATCTTGAAGATTTGCCTTAGAGATGTTTGCCATTTAATTCCTTTCGTTTTCATGTTTTCTTATGTTTTTTACAAAAGTCCCAGAATTAAAAAAGTCCCTTAATTAGTCCCTAAATTAATCAGAAACAATTATAGCACAAAGGGTAATCAAAGCAACTAATTGGAAATCAAAAATGCTGTAAAGCCCTTAAGTAAGGCATTTAACAGAATTAAAAAGAAGGGATTGAAACTTAAAGAAAGTTTAAATGGTGGAGTTAAGCGGGATCGAACCGCCGACCTCTTGAATGCCATTCAAGCGCTCTCCCAGCTGAGCTATAACCCCAAAAGTGTTTTGAGATTATATACACATTTTACTTACAATAAATTTAATTTTTTAACAAAATAAAATATTTTTTTAAGCATAGTTGGGATAAAATTACACTTTTAAAATGCGGGAATAGCTCAGGGGTAGAGCACAACCTTGCCAAGGTTGGGGTCGCGAGTTCGAATCTCGTTTCCCGCTCCATCAATTTTTTAAAATTTATGCCCGGGTGGCGGAATGGTAGACGCAAGGGACTTAAAATCCCTCGGTAATTTTTACTGTACCGGTTCAAGTCCGGTTCCGGGCACCATAAGCTAAGGGCGACATGGCCAAGTGGTAAGGCAGAAGCCTGCAAAGCTTTTACCCCCGGTTCGAATCCGGGTGTCGCCTCCAAACGACATAAGGAGAAAATATGCGTTATCTTTTAGTTCTTTTATCTGCAGTATTTTTGATGGCTGGTTGCTCAAACACATGGAGTGGCGTTAAACAAGACACAAACAATGCAGTGGAGTGGTCAAAAGAAAAAGTAAACGAAGGTGCTACTTACGTCAAGGAAAAAACTGAATAACTATAGCGATTTTAAGAAAAATTAGCTATAATTACAATCTAATTTTCGGGAGATGGCTGAGCGGTCGAAAGCGGCGGTCTTGAAAACCGTTGAGGTGTGAAAGCCTCCTGGGGTTCGAATCCCTATCTCCCGGCCATATACTACCACAAAAACTTAATAAATACTCCATTTTTCAATACTTTGTTTTTTATTACAATTTAAAAAATTCGCCTAAAAATTTGGACAATTTAAAATTGTTACAGAAAAACAGCTATTTTGCTACATAAACTTGAGTTGGGATCAGGAGTTCATTATGAATTCTAAACTCATAACTAAAATTAAAAATAGACCAAACTATTACTACTTTGATACAGCATTAAAAGATGACCAAAAAATAACTGTTAAATACTGTTTATTTACAGAGGATGCCGATATAGCTAGAACTATCACCATAAAACTAAAAAGTCAAGCAGGCAAAAAGCGTGGTTGTAAAACTAATAATAATCATAATGGGGCAATAAGAAGCCAAATGCGTAATAGGCAAAGAAGTATCAAAGATACAAAGCCTCTTTATATAACTGAATACAGGGAACTATTTGAAAGAGTTATTAGAAATTTTTATTCACCTGAAGAAGCAAGTAAAGAACAAATATATATTGAGCCTAAACAAAAAGAAGAGGCTAAAGCTTTATACATAAAAGAACCAAACTTCAAGGAAATAGCAATTAGATATATACAAAATGAAACAAAGAAGCAAAATACTAAAAATGGCAGGTACTATAAGCGTGTAGTGTTGTGGATACATTTTGATTTTTTGAAAGTCTTTATATATGAAATTTTATGTATTTGTTAATTCAAAATAGCTATTTTACAGACATATTGTGTCATAATATGATAGAATTATGACAAAGGAAATTTTAATGTCTAGTAAAATACTTTCTGCAGAAAATATTCTCTATATTTTTAAAAAACTAAATGAAAACCAAACTATTTACGTAAAAAGATTAAATGAAGAGATGAATTGGAATATGAGCGAAAGAAATATAGTTAGGTATTTTGATACTATAGAGTCAGTTTTTCCAAAATTATTCATGAAAGGAAAAGATGAAAAAGGAATTTATTATAAACCCAATCATAGCGACTTTATAAAACTTAATCCATCTTCTTTAGCAATGACAGCCATAACTTATAGTCTAATGCCCAAAAAAGAGATTAATAGATTTTTTAGTATATTAGAAAATGAGTCCAAAAAAGCGCTATTATGTAGCAGAACACACAAGACTTTCATTACAAAAGAGGCTAAAATTCTGTCATAGCTTTTAAATAAGAGATATTTCTTTTTAAGCTATAAAAATATTTACTGTAAAGAATCTATTATAGCAGTTCTTGAAAGGCTAGAAGCGGAGTAGAGTCTCACTCAATATCGGCTCTTGTATCTAAATACTCCGAAATTAAAGAACAAATAAAACATTATCAAGAGATTGTATCTATTTTGCAAGATGAACTGTCTGTTATAGACAAAGCCATTATAATATTTGATCCAAACTATAATATAAATGAGATAAAAACTAAAAAACATTACCAACAATAGGCGTTTTTCTCGTGGAGAGCTTAGTGAATGTCAAGGGTGGCCGTAAGGCTATCTACGAGCTTTTTGAAAAAAAGCGACGCCCTTGATCGTTTTTTGAGAGAGTGCTACGATGTCCCGGCAGGGAAACGGAGGAAAGTTCGATATTTAGCCAGCGGCGAACCCTTGCTACTTTGGCTGCGTAGCAGGCAATAGTACCAGCGGGGGGGCAACGATATCGCCAAAGGCGATGAGTGTAGCGGCGGTCTTTTGGCTGAGAGCGGTAATTTCTCTTGTTCCAAAAAACTCTAGTATATTATAGATATATTAGAGTTTTTACTTGCTTCATAATTCTATATTATACGTTAAGAAGAAGTAAAGTTTTCTATCATTTTTCTATCATTATGAATAAATCATATAGATTGCTAATCGTATTATCAAGAGTTTTAATAATAATCTTATTACAACTGCACGCTCGTTACATCTAGTAGTTTTTGCATAATCAATTATTTCTGATAAAAAGCATACATTATTTTATAAAATTTTTTCATACTTTAAGAAAATTTATTGCAATATCTTAAAAAATTTCAATAGAATAGAAAGGAAAATGCTAGGCTAGCGTTCAAAAGCACTAAAAATAGGGTATTATTGGTGTCAAGAGAGAGACTTGAACTCTCGACCTCCGGCTTATGAGACCAGCGCTCTAACCAGCTGAGCTACCTTGACACTTATTTTAGTTAGAAATGCGCATTATATTACACTATTGCTTATATGGATATAAATTCTGCATTTTTTTTGTCACAAACACTGATAATTGATTCACTAAAATATATATCATAAGCTACTACTTATAAATTTTCTGTTATAATTTTTGCTTTTATAGACAGGTGTCCGAGTGGTTGAAGGAGCACGCCTGGAACGCGTGTAAGGTTAATAGCCTTCGTGGGTTCAAATCCCATCCTGTCTGCCACTTTACTAATACAAAACAAATTTATATCGTATTTTCAATTTTTATTTATCTTTATTTAATATTTTATAAGAGTAAATTTAATAAAATTAATAAAAATAAATCCACACAATAATAAAGACCGAAAGTCATTATTGCGTATAGAAAGGTGCAATTATGTTTTTTGGAAACAAAAACACACAAGAAATAGAGGTGTTAAAGGAGCAAATTAAAAAGCTTCAACAAGAAAATCAAAGTCTTACTGAAGAGAACTCAAGATTGCGAGATGAAATTTCAGTAGTAAACAAATCGTCAAGCCAAGAAAATAATGAAGACAATATTATGGCTAGAAGTATTATCGATGGCGCAAAAGTAGGTCTAGCGGCAGTGCAAAAAAATATTCAAGAGATAACAAGGATTAAAGATCTATCTCAAAGTAGTATAAAAAATGCAAGAACAATAGATAGGCTGCAAGCCGAATCAAACGGAATAATTAACTCAATTTCGCATATCACAGAGTCTTCAAATAAATCTCGTGAGACAGCAGAAGGACTGCATAAAAGCGTAGACGAAATAACAAGTGTTATAAATTTGATTAAAGATATATCCGATCAAACTAATCTACTCGCCCTTAATGCTGCTATAGAAGCGGCAAGAGCAGGGGAGCATGGAAGAGGTTTTGCGGTAGTTGCGGACGAAGTAAGAAAACTAGCCGAAAGAACACAAAAAGCAACAGCAGAAGTTGAGATGAACGTAAATTTGTTAAAACAAAATGCGAACGATATGTTTGTTCAAAGTGAAGAAATAGAAAAAATATCTTTAAATTCAAATGAAAGCATATATAGCTTTAAAAGTTTATTTGACGAACTTCATGGCGAACTTATTAAATTTCAAGGCGAAACAGAGCAGCTATACTATGAAATTTTCATAACTCTAGCAAAAACAGACCATATAATTTTTAAATTCAATGGATACGACCACATTCTTAAGGCTGATTGGTCGGCAATGACAGATCATTTTAATTGTAGGCTTGGTAAATGGTACGATAGTGCCGGCAAAGAGATTTTTGGGCAAACCACATCATTTAAAAAGCTTCAAGAGCCTCACGCAAATGTCCATAAGCAGATAAACAACTCTTTAGTTGCGATGAGTGAAAATAAGATTACAATCCCTCAAATTATAGAAAATTTCAAAAAAGCCGAAGAGTCTTCTCAAATTCTATTTAATCTATTTGACGAGATGCTTCAAGAAAAACTACAAAAATAAATTAGGCGGCATAATCGCCGCCAATCTATACAAAAACAGCTATTAAAAATACGCCCAACACAAGGCGATATACTACAAAAGGTAACATACTCATCTTTGATATTAAAACCACAAAAAGTTTCACGCATATATAGGCGCTAACTCCACTGATTACAGTCCCCAATATTAAATCACTCCAAGAGATATGACAAGGAGAGTTTGCAAGCTTTACGGTTTCAAGCAATCCTGCAAGCAAAATAACAGGAATGGACATTAAAAAAGAGAAATTTGCACTAGCGGTTCTATTAAATCCTAAAAGCAAAGCTGCACTCATAGTAATGCCCGAGCGAGAAACGCCAGGGATTAAAGCTATGGCTTGAGCCAAACCTATGATAAATGCAAGCTTGATTGTCATATCATATTCGCTTTTCAATCCGTGATTTTTATCCGCGATAAACAATACTAAAGCAAATAAAATAGTAGTAATAGCGATAATAATGCCACTTCTGGCATACTGTTCGATAATATCATTAAGAGCTAGTCCGCATAGCCCTACCGGCAATGTTGCAAAGCCGACAGACCAGACAAGAGTACTATCTCCAACTTTTTTTCGCTGCATTATTGAAGCAAAAAAATCAGCCAAAAGCTTTTTGAGACTATCTTTAAAATAAAATAAGATTGCGGTTAGTGTTCCGACATGAACCGCCACATCAAAGGCTAAGCCTTGATCTTGCCAACCAAGCAACTTTGGTACAAGTACCAAATGTGCCGAGCTTGATATAGGCAAAAATTCGCTTATGCCTTGAACAAGAGCAAGAACAATAACCTGCAAAAAATCCATTATTTAACTAAATCTTTGATAAATTTGACCAGTTTTTCAGGGCTAAATCCAAAATAATCAAACAGATCATCCGCTTTGCCACTCTCGCCAAAACTCTTCATTCCATAAACAATATCTGCAAATTTATACCACTCTAGCGCACTTGCAGCCTCTACAGCTACTATATTTGTGGCTGGATCTAAAATTTTATCTACATAATCTTTTGGCTGTTCGCAAAGCAGATCAAAGCATGGTGCCGAAACTACATTTACGCCTATACCAAGAGCGTTTAGAGTGTCTGCCGTTTTTACGCATAAACTTACTTCGCTTCCGCTTGCCACAAGAGTTATTTTCGCATCTGACGTAGATTTTAAAAGATAAGCTCCTTTTTCTACGCTTCCAAACTCACCACTATTAAGAGGCTCGAGTCCTTGCCGAGATAGCACGAAAGCCGATGGAGCATTTAAATTTAGAGCTACTTTCCAGCATTCTACGTTCTCGTTTCCGTCTGCCGGACGGAAGGTATAAAAATTTGGCATCGCACGAAGAGTGCTAAGCTGCTCTATAGGCTGATGAGTGGGACCATCTTCTCCTACTCCGATGCTGTCGTGAGTAAGAATAAAGAAGTGCTTTACGCCCATTAAAGCGGCAATTCTTGCACTTGGTTTTAAATAATCGCTAAAGATAAAAAATGTCGCCGAAAAAGGCAAAAACAGCCCGTATCTAGCAAATGAATTGTTTATCGCAGCCATCGCATGTTCTCTTATTCCAAAGTGTATATTGCGTCCGTTCGGGAAGTCACCCATACCTTTTAACTCGGTTTTGTTTGACGGAGCAAGATCTGCCGAACCGCCTATAAATCCAGGAAGAGCCTTTGCAATCTCATTTATTATCACACCGTTACTATCGCGTGTTGCTACTTTTTTGCCTGCAAAATCAGGAAAATTTATCTTTGATATTTCAGGATTAAGAAGTGAATTTAAAAGCTTTTTGCCCTCATTGCTTAAATTTTCAACCTGTTTATTCCATAAAGCCTCAGCCAAATCGCCTTTCTCAATAGCCGCTCTAAAACGCAACAACACATCTTCATCGATAGTAAATTTTAAGCCAGGATCAAACCCCGCAGCCTCTTTAGCGGCTCTTATAATCTCTTCTCCAAGCGGAGCACCATGACTATGATGGCTTCCCTCAAGCTCACCGGCACCCTTTGCTATACGTGTATTTGCAATGATTAGATAAGGCTTTTCTCTTTCCTTAGCTTGTTCAAGTGCAAATTCAATCTGATCATAGTCGTGCCCATCTATACGAGCCACATCCCAACCTTGAGCCTCAAAACGAACCTTTACA
Source organism: Campylobacter sp. RM16187 (assembly GCF_025319965.1). Classification (NCBI taxonomy): domain Bacteria; kingdom Pseudomonadati; phylum Campylobacterota; class Epsilonproteobacteria; order Campylobacterales; family Campylobacteraceae; genus Campylobacter; species Campylobacter sp. RM16187. The sequence continues at coordinate 35,518 of NZ_CP012549.1, read as the reverse complement.
TCCTCGCTCCAAGCTATGCTTGTATCGCCTTCTATTGTGATATTATTTGAGTCGTATATCAAAACCAAATTATTTAAACTCAAATTTCCCGCTATAGCACAGGCCTCATAGCTAATGCCCTCTTGTAAATCGCCGTCTCCGCAAAGACAGTAAATTTTATGATTTATTACCTCATTATTTGGTTCGTTTAGCAAATTTGCAGCGTATTTTGCAGCCATAGCAAATCCTACGGCATTCGCCACACCTTGTCCAAGCGGACCAGTTGCAACCTCCACACCTTTAGTATGAATCTCAGGATGACCGGGAGTAAGCGAGCCAAGTTGGCGGAATTTTTTAAGCTCATCAAGACTTAAATCATATCCGCTTAAATGCAAAAAGCTATACACCAAACTACTTGCGTGACCACCACTAAATACGAGTCTATCACGATTTAGCCAATTTGGATTTTTTGGATTGTGATTTAAAAATTTCATAAGCACGACCATCACGTCCGCTAGCCCCATTGGTGCACCAGGATGTCCGCTATTTGCTTTTTGCACCATATCGGCGCATAAAAATCTTATAGTATCGGCCTGTTTTTTTAGCATATTTTTCCTTTATCTCAAGTGTCTATCTATTAAATTTACAACTATCTCTTTAATTCCAAGATGAGTGCTTTTTAGCTCGTTTTCTATTTTTTCTATAAGTTCGTCTTTTGCCTCTTTAGCACCTTTAACGCCAAGCAGATTAGTAAACGAGTTTTTCACACCGTCATTATTTGTAGGTTTGCCGACCTCAGTGGCACTCTTTGTCGCATCTATAATATCATCGGCTATTTGAAAAGCAAGTCCCAAATCAAGCCCGACTTTGTAGATTTTTTCGCTATCTTCATAGCTCATATCGGCTATTACGCATCCGGCTTTTAAACTTGCGGCAATTAGCTTAGCGGTTTTGTGCAAATGCAAAAACGTAAGCTCTTGCAATCCAAGCCTCTGGTTTTCAAAGTGGCAATCCAATGCCTGACCCAAAACCATTCCGCTAACGCCGGCATTCTGACTTAGAATTTCAACGCATCTTATACGAATTTCTGAGCTTAAATTAGTCTTTGAAATTTGATAAAAGGCATGAGTATTTAAAGCATCTCCAACCAAAACAGCAGTAACCTCATCAAATTTTACATGAAGTGTCGGCTTGCCTCTGCGAAGCCGGGAATTATCCATTACCGGCAAATCATCGTGAATAAGAGAGTAAGTGTGCATCATCTCAAACCCAAGCGCCACACCAAACGCATCCTTTAAAACTTCGGGCTTAAGCGCTTTCACAACTCCTAATAAAAGCATCGCACGAAAGTGTTTGCCTCCGGCAAGCAACATATATTTTAAAGCCTCATCAAAATACGGATGAAAGCTTGGAGCACTCGGCAAATTTTTCGCCAAGAAACTCTTAAAATCATTTAATAAATTTTCATTCATTTAGCGCACTTTATAAAAGAAGTCAAAACCTTCACGTCGAAAAAGCAGTATATATTCGCCTTTTTCTTTTGACGTAAATTTCAAAATATCCTTATAGTTTTTAACCTCATTTTGATTAATTTGTATAAGCTTATCGCCAGGTTTTATCCCAAATCCGGCAGCCTGAGAATCTTCATCAACTTTTTTGACTACAAGTTTATCATCAAGAGTTATTCCTTGCGCCTTAAAAAAATCTCTGGCGGTATTAACTACTTTAGACTCTTTTTTTATCTCTGTTTTATCAACATTAAAATTTGTCTTTTGAGTATTTTGAGCGTTTGACTCGCTAGAAACTGGTATATCAAACCTCTCGATTACTTCATTTCTGATGATTTCAAAATTTAAAATTTCGCCCTTTTTGGCAAATAAAATTCTCTCATTTAGCTCTCTTAGAGTGGTAAATTTTTGGCCATTTATACTTACTATCTCATCGCCCATCATCAAAGCAGCGCCTCTACCTAATCTTTCTACGCTTTTTACGTAAATTTTATCCTTAATGACCTCAAAGCTAGCTCCAACATCTCCGTAATACAAATCAGGATAGGCGATAAAATGCTTTAGATATCTACTTGGCACAAATTTATTACCGCCCACTGCGATACCGCGCATATTACAACAAACACCAAGAAGTGCTCCTGTGCCATTTACATCAAAAGTAAGAGTATCAAGCTCTCCAAGTCTTTCGCCAAGAGATTTGACATGTCCGTAAACAGTCGCGTTAAGATCGCTAGTAACGCTTACCCAATCGCTCTTTTTAGTATTGTTATCATCGCTCATCCTAATTGGCTCAAGCTTGATATCCGATGCAAGTAGATAAAGTCCCAAAAATGGATCGAATTTGATATAGTTTTTGATAGGCATTTGACTATTTTTAGGAACGGCTATTAAATTCGGGCTAAGCGCGATGCCTTTATTCCCGCTTACATTCACAATACTTGGTAAGTTTTTTTCAAAGCAAGCGTTAAAATCATCTTGTGTAGGTCTAGGAGCGGCAAAAACAATCGCACAAAGTGTTAAAATAAGAAAAATTTTTCTCATCTATACACCTCCGACAAATCCGCCTAACATCTTAGAAGCCATATGCTTTTTACTCTCTTCAACCATTGCCATTACGTCATTTACGGCACTGATTAGTAAAATTTGCAAACTCTCTTTGTCCTCAAGTAGACTATCGTCTATAGTGATATCCAGAAGCTCTCCCTTGCCATTAGCCCTTACGCTAACAAGCCCTCCGCCACTCTTTACACTAAATTCGCGATTTGCAGTTTCATTTTCAAGCTCACGAGCTTTCCTTTGAACTTCTTCGAGCATTTCACCCATTTTAGAAAAATCAAGTCCTTCAAACATAAAAAATCCTTTTGGTTTTGGCTGATTATATCAAATTTGAGCTTATATAAATTTGTTTTATTTTTTGATCTGTTTGCAGAGTATCTAAACTTTAGGATATTGTTTGGTTTTTCTCATTTACATGCACGATTTTAGGCTCAAATTTTTTAGCTTTTTTAAATTTCATTGTTGCGTAAGCTACTATAATAACCTTGTCACCTATACAAACTTTGCGTGCAGCGGCTCCATTAAGGCAAATATCGCCTTCTTTTTCGCTTTTTATTACATAAGTAGAAAATCTCTCACCGTTATTTATATTTAGAATTTCAACCTTTTGATTTTCTATTAAATTTGCCGCTTCCATCAATTTTTCATCAATTCCTATCGAGCCTACATAGTTTAGATTGGCATCGCTTACCGTTGCCCTATGAATTTTACTAGCCAAAATCTCTATTCTCATTTTATACCTTTTGTATTTTAAATTTATTTGTCATAGATAAAATTAGCGAGATAAAGTCTGTAAAACAACATCTTTATCGCTAAACGGATATTTTATCCCTTTGATCTCCTGATAGCTCTCATCGCCTTTACCTAAAATCACTAAAATTTGCCCGCCTTTTAAGCTTTCAAGTCCGATTTTAATGGCTTTTTTTCTATCGGGTTCGCAAATCACACTATCATCCATCTTCATACCCGCACAAATTTGCTTTATTATCTCCATAGGCTCTTCGCTTCTTGGATTATCGCTAGTCACTATCGCAAGCTTTGCAAATCTTTGCACCATTGCACCCATTTTAGGACGCTTTGTATTATCTCTATCTCCTCCCGCTCCAAAGATCGCCACAATCTCATAGTGACAAAGTGCATTCAAGACTTTTTCAATTCCATCTGGAGTATGCGCAAAATCAACAATAACAAGAGGATTGTCACTAACAACTTCCATACGACCCTCAACACCGCCAAAATTACTAACTGCACGCGATATCTCATTACAACTCTTATCCGTTAAGCTCATTACGCAACCAATCGCCGCAATTAGATTGTAAAGATTAAATTCACCCTGCAAATTTGAGCCGATCTCAAGCTCGCCTTTTGGAGTCTTGACAATGGCATTGATGCCATTTTTTAATCCATAAGCGATAGGAGTGAAATTTGCATGCTTTTTAAGTGAATAAGTAAGCGCGTTTTTAACGTTAAATTTTAAATTTCCATCATCGATATTTATAAGTTTTAAAGTGTCATCATCAAAAAAACTGCTTTTAACACGCGCGTATTCTTCGAAGGTGTGGTGGTAGTCGAGGTGATCTTGTGTCAAATTTGTAAAAATTTTCATCGCGAAATCAAGACTTTCTATACGGTTTTGGTCTATGGCGTGAGAACTAACCTCCATAACGAAAAATTCGCACTTCTCTTCGCTTGCAACTTTTAAATAATTAATAGTACGCAAAATTTCACTTGTAGTAAGTGCCTTTTCATCAATCCTTTTATCATTAACAAATGCGCCTCTCGTGCCGCAAAGCCCACATTTATAACCAAGATCAAGCAATAATGAGTAAATCGCTGCGGCAGTTGTAGTTTTACCGTTTGTTCCTGTTATGCCTATGATTTTTATATTTTTATCAATCCCCAAAATCTCTTTACATTCGCTTAAACTTATGACTTTAGCGCCATTAGCAATAGCTAAGTCTATAAATTTTGAATTTGTATGAGTGCGAACAAAAAAGCATCCTTTTTCGCACTCTTTTGAATTGTCTGTTATAAATGAGTCTTTAGTGTAAATCTTCACTTTTGCGCCTTTTGTTTATTTCGCCGATTAGCGCATTTAGTCTCTCGTCGCCGGCAAAAATAGAGGCAGCGCTTTCTATGTAGTTTAATCCCATCTCAATAAAATCGTTTTTAATCAAATTTTCTAAAAATTGCAAAAAGTCATCTCGGCTACTTATCATAACTCTGGTAGAAAACATAATATCTTCAAATACGCTCTTAAAGCTACCCTCTTTGGCAACCGCCTGCATAAAATCATGATAGCTGATCGCATTTTGACTTTCAAGCTCATCTTTCTCTTCAAATTTAGACTCTAGAGTGGCTAAAATTTCATCCAAATCCTCACCACTCATTCCCACATTCTCTTTGACCTTAAAAATTTCAAAGAGCATCATAGCCTCATCATATCTATTTTTAGCAAGAGAGCAAAGCATAATAAAAAACAGTAGTCTCTTGTCCTCTTTTTTATTATAAGCCAACGAAAAATAGTTCATCGCCTCATCAAATCGCCCTTTATAAAAGGCCTTGATACCAAGTTTTTTATAATCTATCAATCTAAATTAACCTCTTCGCCAATAGGAATATTTATCACTTCAAGTTCAGGGTGAATATCTATCCTAAGCTGTCTTTCTATGCCGTATTTTAAAGTAGTTCCGCTTGCTGCACAGCCGTGACAATGACCTGTAAGTCGAACATAAATTTTGCCATTTTTAATGCCTAAAAGCTCGAGTCCTCCACCATCTCGCTCAAGCATAGGCATAACTTTTTGTAAACTTGTAGAAACAGGCTTTAAAAGCTCTTCATCACTAAACGGTATCATATCTCACCTTTTATTTTTTGGATTATTATACAATATTTGACAAAATTAAATTTTAAATGAAGAAAAATAATTTGCGATATTTAGGCAAATCTGAGTCTATTCTTAAAGAATATAAAAGTAAAAATTTTAAATCAACCAGACAAAAAAGTGTATTAGAGAGCTTTTGCTCTCTAATGTTATTCGCTAATTAGCTCTATATAAGCCATTTCAGCCGCGTCACCGCGTCTAACGCGAGTTTTAACTATTCTGGTATATCCGCCGTTGCGTCCTGCGAATTTAGGAGCTATTTGGGTTACTAACTTATTTGTAGTCTCTTTGTCTTGCAAATTTGCAAAAACTGCCCTATGTGCATTACTGTCACCTTTTCTGGCTCTTGTAATAAGCTTTTCTATATAGCTTCTAAGCTCTTTTGCTTTTGGTAGCGTAGTCTCGATCTTTTCACTTTTTATTATTGCAATTGCCATATTTTTAAGCAATGCAGAACGATGAGATGCCGTTCTACCTAATTTTCTATAACCATGTTTATGTCTCATTTATTGTCCTTTTATTCTTTTGGGCTGGTTTGTGTTTTCAGCTCGGCTATCTTCTTTTTGAGCTGATCTTTGCTACTGCCTAAAGCATTACTTCCAATAGGATATCCAATCTCTTCCATTACGGCCTTTATCTCTTCAAGAGATTTTTTGCCTAGATTTTTAAGATCTCTAAGCTCATTTTCATCCATTAAAGCAAGCTCGCCGATAAATCTAACATCTGCTCTATCAAGGCAATTGAAGCTTCTAGCACTTAAATTTAAATCTTCAACACTTTGAAGAAGTTTGGCATGCTCTCCTGAAGCCATAGCACCGCTAGTCTGTGCAGAGATATCAATATCTAAAACACCTTTAAATACAGACATCTGGTGATACATAGCCTCAATGGCATGCTTAAACGCTTCGATTGCACCAACCTGACCATCGGTAGTCACTGTAAAAACTATCTTTTCGTAGTCAGGATTATCCTCAACCAAAACATTCTCAAGCTCATATACAGCCTTTTTGACAGGTGTAAAGAAAGCGTCAAGGGCTATATAATCATCTTCCATCTCCTCGCGAATCTCTTCACTAGGAACATATCCTATACCTTTTTGTATAATGATCGAAAATTTAAGTTCAGCATCCTCATTTATAGTAGCCAAATAAGCGTCAGGATTTACGATCTCAACCAAATCACTGCCAAGATCTCTGCCGCTTATCTCTTTTGGTCCTTTAAAAGAGTACTCTACAATCTCTTTTTCAGAGTCGTTTTTAAGCTTGAATCGCAAATTCTTCAAATTTATAATAAATTGAGCAACATCTTCAAGCATACCGCGCATAGAGTCAAACTCATGCGCAACGCCTTCTATCTTAACACCAGTAGGAGCAAATCCTACGGTACTACTGTAAAGAAGGCGGCGAAGAGGGTGAGCTAGGGTCACCGCATAACCTGTCTCAAAGGGATAGGCTGTTATTCTAGCAACATTCTCGCTTATACTCTCTACTGAAATCTCAGTCGGCATATAGGCTGATGTAGTAATTTTTTTCATTATTACACCCCTTATTATTTCGAATAAAGCTCTACTATGAATCTTTCCTCAACAGGAATGATAACCTCTTCTCTTTCTGGCGTTCTTGTAAAAATTCCAAATTTCTTATCTTTTTCAACATCAACCCAAGAAACGATTCCGGTTTGAGCTGTAAGGTCAATAGCGCGAACGATTTGAGGGTTGTTTTTTGATCTCTCTACTATCTCGATTTTAGCGCCGGCATCAACTCTGTATGATGGGATATCAACTTTCTTGCCGTTTACTAAAATATGTCCGTGAGTTACAAGCTGGCGAGCAAATCTGCGAGTTGTCGCAAAGCCCATTCTATAAACTACGTTATCAAGTCTTTGCTCTAAAAGTTGAACTAAAAGCGCACCGGTATTGCCTTCTCTTCTAGCTGCTTCTTGGAACAGTTTTCTAAATTGCTTTTCAGAAATTCCATACATAAATTTAGCTTTTTGCTTCTCTCTTAGTTGCAAGCCGTATTCACTAATCTTTGCTCTTCTTTGTCCGTGTTGTCCCGGTGCATAAGGGCGCTTATCAAGTGCTGACTTACCGGCCAATCTTCTCTCGCCTTTAAGTGCCAAACTTACGCCAAGACGTCTTTCTAATTTTTCAACAGGTCCTCTATATCTTGCCATAATAATTCTCCTAAATTTCTAATTACACGCGGCGGCGTTTTGGTGGTCTGCAACCATTGTGAGCAAGCGGAGTTATATCTTTAAGGAATACAACTTTAACGCCTTCGATCGCACCTACGCTTTTTACAGCAGTCTCTCTACCGCTTCCCGGACCTTGAACCTTTATGCCCACCTCTTTGATTCCATGTTCTTTTGCTTTATTCATAGCGTCTTCAACCGCTTGTTGAGCTGCATATGGAGTTGATTTCTTGCTACCTTTAAAGCCAAGTGCGCCTGCGCTACTCCAAGCTATAGCATTTCCCATTTCATCAGTAACCGTAACCATAGTGTTATTAAAAGTTGCACTTATATAAACAACACCTTTGGCAATACTTTTTCTTACTACTTTCTTTTTAACTACTTTTCTTTTTGCCATCATCTATCCTTATTTTGTTGCAGCGCCAACAGTTTTACGCTTACCTTTTCTGGTTCTAGCGTTTGTTTTAGTCTTTTGACCACGAACAGGAAGACCCTTTCTGTGGCGAAGACCTCTGTAGCTACCAAGATCCATAAGTGCTTTTATATCCATAGCAACGCTCTTTCTAAGGTCACCCTCAACCATATGGTTCTCTTGGATCTCTTTGCGAATCGCTGCCGCTTCATCTTCGCTTAACTCATGAACTCTTTTATCATAAGAGATTCCTGTAGCAGTAAGAATTTGTCTTGATTTGTGAAGGCCAATACCATAAATGTAAGTTAGGCCATACTCTATTCTCTTTTTCTTCGGTAAATCTACACCTGCGATACGAGCCATTCTTTATCCTTGTCTTTGTTTATGTTTTGGATTTTCACAAATTACGTGAATTATGCCTTTACGTTTGACAATTTTGCATTTGTCACACATCTTCTTTACAGAAGGACGAACTTTCATCTTAGTCTCCTAAAAATTTATTCCACTTTTTTAGGGCTGCATCAGGTTTAAAGAAGTGATTAAACCAACTATTTTCAAAACAAGTGGTAGGCTTTGAAAACAATTCTTCATACAGCATTTGTTGCAAAGGGCTGATTTTAGCCAAATTTAGCTTTTAATTTACTTATGGCGATAAATTATTCTACCCTTATCAAGACTATACGGCGTGAGTTCCACTTTTACGCGATCTCCCGGCATTATCTTGATATAATGCATTCTCATCTTACCCGCAATATGACATAAAATCACATGTTTATTGTCAAGCTCGACTTTAAAAGTTGCATTCGGCAGAGCCTCTATCACGTTGCCGTCAATCTCTATGACGTCGTCTTTTGCCACTATTTACCTCCTCTCATAAATTTTCAGTTGCAAGATAGCAACATAAATAATTTAAAATTTTAACTCACCACAAATTAAAATTTTACAATTCACAAAATTTGATTTGCAAATTGTAAAAACTTAGGCGATAAATTTATGCCTTACTTAAAATTTCAGCTCTTCCGTTAATCACAGCCACACAGTGTTCATAATGGCTAGTTCTCAAACCATCCTTGCTAGTTACCTTCCATTTGTCACCTCCGACAACCGGTGTTCCGTCTTTTTGGCATATCATAGGCTCTATACAAAAAACCATTCCGTTTTTGATCTTTGGTCCGGCTTTTGGGTTGTTGCCTTCTAAATAGTTTGGTACTTCAGGTTCTTCATGTGGGCGCTTGCCTATGCCGTGTCCGCAAAATCCTCTAAGCGGCACAAACCCTCTTGCAAGGATAAATTTCTCAAGCTCATAACTAAGCTCTTTAAAATGCATGCCCTCTCTTATGATGTCAATCGCAAAGTAAAGCGCATCTTTAGAGCAAGCTATCAGCGCCTCATCCTCTTTTGAAATTTGCCCAACCGCAAAAGTTCGAGCAGAGTCGCCAAAGAAGCCATTTAAATTTGAGCCGATATCAACACCTACTATATCGCCTTCTTTTAGAATCGTTTTATCAGGGATTCCGTGGATAACTACTTCGTTTAAGCTTATACAAGCGGCATTTGGAAAGCCGTAAAGTCCTTTAAATGCAGGCTTTGCACCGGCAGCACATATCATATCGTCGCAAATTTTATCAATCTCAAGAAGCGACATTCCCGGCTTTATAATGCTTTCAACATAATCAAGCGTGCGAGCGACAATTTGATTTGCCGCTCGAAGCTTTTCAATTTCAGCCGGTTTTTTAAGCGAAATTGCCATTTTACAAGCCTACCGCACTTAGAGTTTGGTATTTGTTCATATAAATTTGAGCCTCAATCCTTCTCATTGTATCAAGAGCAACTGAAACAACGATCAAAACTGATGTTCCACCGAAATAAAACGGCACACCCATAAATTTAACTAAAACCCAAGGCAGAGTTGAGATAAGGCCCAAGTATATCGCGCCGCTAAATGTTAAGCGTGAAGCGATCTCATTTAGATGCCCTGCAGTTCCCTCGCCAGGCCTAATTCCAGGTATAAATCCTCCCTGTCTTTTTAAATTTTCGCTGATATCTTTTGCGTTAAATACGATTGAAGCGTAAAAATATGCAAAAAACACAACAAGCAAGAATGTTAAAAAGTTAAAAAAGTATCCGTTCGGATTTAAAAAGTCGTTTATCGCCTGGATATATTTGTTTGTGCTTGCCTGTAAAATCGTACTTGGAAACATCAATATAGCACTAGCAAAGATAGGCGGGATAACACCGCTTAAATTTACTTTTATAGGGATGTAGTTCATTATGCGCTTATTTTGGTTTTCCATTACAACTTTTCTGGAGTAAGAGACAGGGATACGTCTTTCGCCCATCTCAACAAAGATAACTATACCTACGGTTGCCAAAATAACAAGCAAAATTCCTATAACAACTAAGAAATTTAATTCGCCTGTATTTACAAGATTTACAGTTCCGCCAATAGCAGATGGGATTCCCGATACGATACCTGCAAAAATGATAAGACTTATACCGTTTCCTATTCCTCTTTGAGTTATCTGCTCGCCTATCCACATAAGCATCATAGTTCCAGCTAACATTGAAGCTGCCGCAATAGCTATAAATAGATTCATATCCAGCATTATAGCCTGCTCACCACCTCTTCCGCTTAAGCCCTGAAGTCCGATACTAACACCGATTGCTTGAACTACTGTTATACCGATTGTGGCATAGCGAATGATCTGCATATACTTTTGCATACCGTCGCGATCTTTTTTCATCTTGCCTAAATTTGGGAATGTAGCAGCCAGAAGCTCCATAACAATGGAAGCTGTAATGTATGGCATAATACCAAGCGATATTATGCTTAATCTTTCAGCGGCTTTACCGCTAAACATATTAAATAATCCTAATGCATTAGAGCTATTTGAATCAAAAAACTCTTTAATTACATCGGCATTAACGCCAGGAACCGGCACATAGGCCAGTATCCTGTAAGCAAACAAAAATGCCAACGTGATGAGTATCTTGTTGGTCAATGTTTTATTCATTATGCACGTCCGCTAACGATAACGTTCTCGTCTTTGATCTTTGAAACAAGAGTTTTTGCACTCGCTCCAATTAGTTTTATTTTTGTAACGCTTCTTGAAATTTTATGAACAGTAGCGATTGAAGCGATTGTAATTTCGCCAAGCTCTTTTACCACTGTAATTTTCTCAACGTTGATAACATAAGGTTTTTCAAATTTAGAAGCAAAGCCTACCTTAGGAAGACGTCTTTGAAGCGGTTGTTGTCCACCTTCAAAACCTCTCTTTTCATTGTAGCCTTTTCTAGCTCTTTGACCCTTATGTCCTTTGCCTGCAGTTTTACCTTGACCGCTACCTTGACCGCGTCCTAATCTCTTAGTTTCACGAGTTGAACCGGTAGCAGGAGTTAATTTTTCAAGTCCCATATTCCCTCTCCTTAGCTTTTAAGCATACTTAATGCTTTGATTGTAGCACGAACAACGTTTGCAGAGTTGTTTGAGCCAAGTGATTTTGTCAAGATATCCTTGATACCTGCAAGCTCTAGAATAGGGCGAGTTGAGCCGCCGGCTATAACACCTGTACCTTCGCTTGCCGGGCGAAGTAGAATTTTACTTGCATTGTATTTAACCTCTATATCGTGAGGAATAGTCGAGCCTTTAAGCTTAACGTTGATAATGTTTTTAAACGCATCGTCAACCGCTTTTCTAATCGCATCAGGAACCTCTTTAGCTTTACCAAAGCCAAAGCCTACAAGTCCGTTTCTATTTCCAACTACTATAAGAGCTGTAAATCTAAATCTTCGACCACCTTTAACAACCTTTGTAACCCGACCGATATCGACGATTACTTCTTCAAATTCTTCTCTATTATATTTTTCCATCGATTTTCCTTTGGGTTATAGTTTGATGCCATTTTCTCTTAAAGCGTCAGCAAAAGCCGCTACAACGCCGTGATACAAATAGCCGTTTCTATCAAATAAAGCTTCCTCTACGCCTTTTGCTTTAAGTGTTTTTGCAAATTCTTTTGCTAAAACTACAGCGCCCTCTTTGTTGGCTTTTATACCAAGTTTTCTTCCGTCAGCCGCTGCGATAGTAGTTGCTGTAACATCTTCTATAGCCTGAACATAAAGTGTTCTGTTTGATTTGAAAATAGAAACTCTTGGTTTTAAGGCAGTGCCAGAAATTTTAGCTCTAATTCTTCTCTTTCTCTTTATTCTAAGAGCGAGTTTTCTTTTTAATACATTTGCTGTCATTACCTATCCCTTACTTCTTAGATGTTTTACCGGCTTTGCGGATAATGCGCTCTTCAGCATATTTTATACCCTTGCCTTTGTATGGCTCTGGTGGGCGATATCCTCTAACTTGAGCTGCGATTTGTCCTACAACTTGCTTATCATCGCCTTTAATAGTGATGACGTTTTTTTCTACGCTTACTTCAACACCTTTTGGTACTTCGTGGTTGATCGGGTGAGAAAATCCAAGAGTTAGCTCAAGCACACTTCCTTTAGCTGCAGCTTTATAACCTACGCCGTTGATCTCAAGCTTGCGAACGAAGCCCTCCGTAAGACCTGTAACGATATTGTTAGCTAGCGCTCTATATGTGCCCCAGTATGCTCTACTTTGTCTATCTTCGCCCTTAGGAGAAAATGCGATTGAGCCGTTTTCTACCTTAACATCAACATGACCTTTTGTGTCAAGTTCTTTTGTATTATTGCCTTTTTTAAATTTAAGCAAATTTCCTTCTACGCTGACATCTAATCCGCTTGGAATAGCTATCGGCTGCTTACCTATACGTGACATTTTTTTCCTTTTTACTTGTCTAGGGTATGTCTACTTTATACGAATGGATACCACAATACCATAAAAAGCAGAAACTAAATTCCACTTCGTTCAAAGTTAAATTTGAACGACTAAAAAGAGCAAAAGCCCTTTTTAAACCTTTAAATTCTTTGTTGTCTCAAAATTTGAGATTTAGCTCATAAATTTAGCAAATTTAATCGCTAAATTTTGGAGTGTTGCAAAACAGCAAGCTAATAAGCTTAGCCTATCGTGCAAGCTCCATTATAAGGTGTTATAAACAATGTCGTGACATCGTTTATATTCATTACCATATAGTACAAAGAATTTCGCCGCCAACACCGGCTTTGTGAGCGTCTTCGTTGCTTAAAACGCCTTTGCTTGTGCTAACGATAATTGTTCCGTAACCGTTTTTAAATCTCTTGATCTCATCCTTGCCTTTATAGACGCGACGACCCGGCTTTGAAACTCTTTTAAGTTCGTTTATAACGCTATTTCCACGCTCATCATACTTTAAAACAACGTTTATAAATTTCTTTTTGTCCTCTTCAACTACATTATAGCTTTCTATGTAGCCTTTAGTAGCCAAGATCGCCAAAGTAGCCTCAACAACGTTTGAGTGAAGCAGCTTTGTAGTCTCAAGCTTTCTCATAGAGGCGTTTCTGATGCGTGTTAGTCCATCTGATATTAAATCATTCAACATTTTTCTTCCTTACCAGCTTGCTTTTTTAAGACCAGGAATCAATCCCTCATTAGCCATTTTTCTTAGGCATACTCGGCAAATTCCAAAATCTTTATAAACAGAGTGTGGTCTACCACAAATTTGGCATCTTGTATAACCGCGTACCTTAAATTTAGGAGTGCGAGCTGCCTTTGCTATCATTGATTTTTTTGCCATATTACTTTCCTTTTGCAAATGGCAAACCAAAAAGCTCAAGCAATTTGAATGCCTCTTTGTCGCTATCTGTTGTTGTAACAATTACGATATTCATACCGTGAGTGCGCATGATCTTATCATACTCAACCTCAGGGAACATTAGTTGCTCATCAAGACCAAAGTTATAGTTACCGCGTCCGTCAAATCCGTCTTTTGGAAGACCTCTGAAGTCCTTAACTCTTGGAAGTGCAACGCTTATTAGCTTATCTAAAAACGCATACATTTGCTCTTTTCTAAGAGTTACTTTGATACCTACAGGAAAGCCTTCGCGAACTTTAAAGCCTGCAACTGATTTTTTAGCATCAGTTACAACCGCTTTTTGTCCGGCGATAAGCGAAATAGTATCGGCCATATTTTGAAGAAGCTTTTGATCTTTCGCACCTTCGCCAGCGCCAACACTGATAACGATCTTTTCAATTGCAGGGATAAGCATTGGGTTTTTGATATCAAATTCTTTTGCTAAACCCGGTTTAACAACTTCATTGTATTTAACTTTTAATCTACTCATTTTTAACCCTCAACTTTTGCCACATTTGAAATATCAATCGGCATCTCTTTATTTATAAAGCCACCGTTTGGAGTTTTTTCGCTTGGTTTGATAGCCTTTTTAGCTACTTTGCAGCCCTCAACGATAACCTGTCCTTTTTTTGCTAATACTGATAAAACTTTTCCTGTTTTACCTTTATCATCTCCGGCAATAATCTTTACATTATCGCCTTTTTTAATCTTAAATTTGATATTAGCCATTATAACACCTCCGGTGCAAGTGAAACAATTTTCATGAAGTTTGCATATCTAACTTCACGACCAACCGGTCCAAAGATACGAGTTCCAACCGGCTCTCTTTTGTTATCAAGGATTACGGCTGCGTTTTCGTCAAATCTAATCAAAGATCCGTTTTCTCTTTGAACCTCTTTTTTAGTTCTAACAACAACAGCTTTTACAACTTGACCTTTTTTGATCTTGCCGTTTGGAAGCGCTTTTTTAACCGAGCAAACTATAACGTCGCCAAGTGTTGCATATCTTCTTTTGCTACCGCCTAAAACTTTTATACACATTAACTCTTTTGCACCGCTGTTATCAGCAACTACAAGTCTTGTAAAAGATTGTATCATTACTCAACTCCCTTTGCTAAAACAGCTTTTAGGCGGAAGCTTTTGCGTGCTGAAAGCGGTCTGCACTCAACAGCAACAACAGTATCGCCGGCTTGTGTTTCATTTTTTTCATCGTGAATCATATATTTCTTAAAGCGTTTTACAAATTTGTGGTATCTTGGGTGCATAACACGTCTTTCAACCAAAATCGTAGCTGTTTTATCTCCAGCTTTTTGCAAAACTACACCTTGAATTTCTCTTTTAAATGCCATTTTTCACCCCTTACTTTGAAGCGCTAATTGCAGTGTTGATTTGTGCAATCTCTTTTTTAACTGCACGAATCTCGTTAGGGTTGCTTAGCTGCATAGTTTTTAGCTTTTGTCTTAATGTAAATAAAAGCACCTTTTTCTCTTTCAATAACGCGTTTAATTCTGCAACGCTTTTTTCTTTTAACTCAGTATATTTCATTTTCACTCTCTCGCGTTACAATTTTAGTTTTAAACGGCAACTTATGCATAGCCAGCGTAAGTGCCTCACGTGCTAGCTCTTCATTAACTCCGGCCATCTCGTAAATGATTCTGCCCGGTTTAATGTTCATAACCCACTCTTCAATACCTGCTTTACCTTTACCCATACGAGTTTGTAACGGCTTTTTAGTTAGTGGCTTATCAGGGAAAACTCTAATCCAAGTTTTTGCTTGTCTTTTAACATGACGAGTCAAAGCAACACGAGCCGCTTCTATTTGGCGAGAATTGATTCTTCCAGCTTCAACAGCTTTTATACCAAATTCTCCCATTGCAAGGTCAGTACCACGAGTTGCATAACCGCGGTTGCGACCTTTCATCTGCTTGCGAAATTTTGTTCGTTTTGGCATCAACATGATTATTTACCTCTTCTTGCTCTGCGTGGTTTTTTTGGTGCTTCTTCTTCAGTTTTCTCAGCTTGAACGCCTTTTTGAAGAACCTCACCTTTAAATATCCACACTTTAATACCTATGTTTCCATAAGTTGTATGCGCCTCTGCAAAACCGTAATCGATCTTCGCTCTTAGTGTATGAAGTGGCACACGACCCTCCAAATACCACTCTGTTCTTGCCATCTCAGCGCCACCTAAACGGCCTGCAACTGAAATTTTAATACCCTTAGCACCTGATTTTTGAGCGCCTTGGATTACCTTTTTCATAGCACGTCTAAACGCAACACGTTTTTCAAGTTGCATTGCAACGTTCTCTGCAGCAAGTTGAGCAGAAGCTTGAGCTTTTCTCTCTTCTTTGATATTTACATTAACCTCTTTGTTGATTAGCTTTTGGATATCATCTTTTAGCTTCTCAACGTCTGAGCCTTTTTTACCTATTATGATGCCAGGGCGAGCTGCTACTACAGTTACTCTGATCTTCTTAGCCGTTCTTTCGATAAGAATTTGAGAAACCCCTGCATAATATAGTTTTTTCTTAAGAAACGCACGAATTTTGTAATCTTCGCCGATATTTTCTACCAAATTTCCTTTAGCAGGAAACCATCTTGATTCCCAGTTGCGGTTAATTCCTAGTCTTAAACCAATCGGATTTACTTTTTGTCCCATACTATGCGTCCTTCTTTTCAGCTTTAGATACTTCTACCAAAATGTGGGCAGTTGGTTTGCGAATTCTGCTTGCGCTTCCTCTTGCTCTTGGTCTAAATCTCTTTAATACAGGGCCTGCATCAACTCTGCAAGAGCTGACGATAACTTCCTCAGGTTCAAAACCGCCATTTGCAACAGCAGAGCTGATTGCGTTTGCTATAAATTTAGCTCCCTTGTTTGGCATAAAGCTTAAACTTGCAAGCGCTAGTTCAGCATTCATACCTTGAACTTCTCTTGCTATAAGTCTTGCTTTAGTAGGAGATAGTCTAATAAATTTAATAATAGCTTTACTCATTTATCTCCCCTTATTTGCCGATTTTTTTCTGAACAGAGCCTTTGTGACCCTTAAACGTTCTAGTTGGAGCAAATTCGCCAAGTTTATATCCGATGTGGTTTTCAGTTACATACACAGGGATAAAGCTTTTACCATTATGGACATTAAATGTAAGTCCAATCATTTCAGGTACAATCGTACTGCGTCTTGACCATGTTTTGATCGGCTTGTTGTCGTTTGCTTTCTTAGCAGCAACAACTTTTTTCATTACATGTCCGTCTACGAAAGGACCTTTTTTGAGTGATCTAGCCATCTCTATTTTCCTTTCCTTCTTGAGATAATTAGCTTGTCGCTAGCTTTTTTGCGGCGAGTCTTAGCACCTTTTGTCGGTTTACCCCATGGAGTTACCGGGTGACGGCCTGAATTTTTCTTACCTTCACCACCACCGTGCGGGTGATCTACCGGGTTCATAGCTGAACCACGAGTTTGAGGGCGAATTCCTCTGTGGCGGTTTCTACCTGCTTTACCGATAGTTACGTTAGCCCAGTCCTCGTTACCGATAACGCCAACGCTTGCCATACACTCTGCTAAAATTTGTCTCATCTCGCCACTTGGAAGTCTTAAGATGACATATTTTTCCTCTTTGCCCATTAGCTGAGCATATCCGCCTGCGCTTCTTGCTATCTGTCCGCCCTTACCAGGCTTTAGCTCAACGTTATGAACGATCGTTCCCACAGGGATGTTTCTTAGTTTCATAGCGTTACCAGGTTTTATATCAAGACCGGATTCAGCAGCTGCTACTACGTCACCTACGTTTAGTCCGTTTGGTCTGATGATATAGCGTTTTTCGCCATCTTTATAAGCGATAAGTGCTATACGGCAGTTTCTGTTTGGATCGTATTCGATCGCTTCAACTTTACCTTCGATGCCAAATTTGCGTCTTTTAAAGTCGATGATTCTGTATAGCTTTTTAGCGCCTGCTTCTTTATGTCTTGATGTGATACGACCGTTGTTATTTCTACCGCCTGATGCAGGTAGTTTTACAAGTAGGCTTCTAACGCTTGGTTTAGCCGTGATATCTTCACTGCTAAGACCTGTCATAAATCTACGGCTTGGTGTATATGGTTTATATGTTTTAATTGCCATCTTACGCCTCCATGCTTTCTAGAGTTGAACCCTCAGGTAACTTAACGTAGAATTTTTTAACTTCACTGCGTTGTCCTGTTTGTCCTTTAAAACGCTTAACTTTACCTTCCATTCTAAGTGAATTTACGCGAAGTGGCGTTACTCCAAAATACTCTTTTAAAATTTCTTTTAGCCTATTTTTAGTCATCTTTGGTGAAGTTTGGATAACTACTACACCATCTTCTTGAAGGCCAAGAGTCTTTTCTGTATATAAAATTGTTTTGATATCAGTTATATCTGCCATTTTAGCCCTCTTTTGTTATAGATTCAAGTGCTGCTTTTTCAATGATAACCGCACTAAATACCGATACTAGATACGCATTTATCTCGCTTGCATCTACTAGATAGCAGTTTGATAAATTTCTAAATGCCAAAAGCGTGTTATCATCAAGCAAATCTTTAACTATCAACGCATCTCTTAAATTTAGGCTATTGATAATTTTTGCCGCATCTTTTGTCTTTCCGCTATCGATGCTGATGCTATCAACTGCGAAAATTTTGCCATCGTTAGCCTTTTGTGCTAGTGCACACTCAAGAGCTAATCTCTTTTGTTTTTTATTAATTTTTTGGAAATAATTTCTATTATTCAATGGACCGAAAGATACTGCACCGCCTACCCATACGTTAGTTCTGGTTGAACCTGCACGAGCGCCGCCACGACCCTTTTGTCTCCATGGCTTCTTACCGCCACCGCTTACAAAAGCACGAGTCTTAGTGTGAGCTGTATTTGCGCGGATACCTGCAAGGTAAGATTTAACATATAGATAAAGGTTGTGTGGATTTACCTCTGCATAATTTGCAGGAAGATCTAAATCTCCAGCCTTTTCAAATTTCTCGTTTAATACGCAAACTTTACTCATTTTACTATCCTTACTCTACCCATTGCGCCGTTGTGTCCAGGAACTGAGCCTTTTAAAACCAAAATTCCGTTCTCGCTATCAAAACTTACAACTTCGTTTTTAACAGTTACTTTCACATCGCCCATGTGTCCGGCCATTTTCATACCAGGTTGAACACGTCCCGGCCATTCGCAGTTACCGATTGATCCGTGGCGTCTGTGGAAACGTGAACCGTGACTTTTTGGTCCGCCACCAAATCCGTGTCTTTTAACAACACCTTGATAACCTCTACCCTTTGAATCAAAGCTAACTTTGATAACAGCAGCTGAACTTAGCGGGCTTACGTCAAGATCGCCTGCTTCGCTATTTGCAACTGTTAAAGTGGCAAATTTGTTGTACTCAGCTGAAAGATTGTATTTCTTTTGCTGACCTGCTATAGCTTTGTTTTTTGCTTTACCTTTTGCATAAGCAACGATTGCGCGGTTGTTTTCACCTACTTCGCAAACTTTAGTCTCTACAAGTTTTAGAAGTGTAACTGGTGTACTAGGAACCGAAATCGTCCTACTCATGCCTATTTTTTCTACGATATATTCCATTATCTAACCTTTCGCCTGATTACTTGCCCATCGCACGAACTTCGACGTTAACTTCAGGAGCCAAGTCAAGTTTTGTTAGCGAATCGACTGTGTCAGGTGTAGCTGCTACGATGTCAAGCATACGTGCATGAATTCTCATCTCAAACTGCTCACGTGAATCTTTGTTGATGTGTGGTGATTTTAAGACTGTGTAGCGTTTGATCTTAGTAGGCATTGGCACTGGACCTCTTACGTCAGCACCAGTTCTTTTGACAGCTTCTACGATTGCTGCAACTGTGCGGTCTAGAACTCTATGGTCATAAGCTTTGAGCTTAAGCCTGATTCTCTCCATTTGATTTCCTTTAAAATAGAACTTGTCGCAAACATACGACCTTTTATGACTTACATAAAAGACTGAGATTTTACTAAAATGAGCTTTTAAAGTCAATGTTTTGAGCTGTTTTAGTAAGAATTTTTGAAATTTATTTCCTTTTTGTAAGGAAAAATTTTAATAGTTCAAAAGAGTTTTTATCCGAAATTTGAAAAATTTGATATTTAATTTTAGTTTTTTCCTTATTAAAAGGAAAAAATGTTATAATTCTTTCAAATTTTAAAAGGCTAAATTTGAAAGAACTGCTATCGCTTTACAACACTCCTTTAAAATCACTTAAATTTATAGATAGAAAATTTAGCATAACTTCGCCTAAAACTCTCATCATAGGAAGCGATGGAAGCGGTAAAACTTCACTCGTGATAGATCATCTAAAGCAGTTTAAAGATGAGGAAATTTTATATATAAACCTGCAAGATATAAGGATAAGCGAGGCTAAAATTTTAGATGATTTAGAGCAGTTTTTAAAAGATAACAGAGCCATAAAAGCTCTAGCAATAGAAGGAGTAAATTCAAACGAGCAGACAGTTGCTATAGAAAAATTTTCAAGTTTAGGCCTTCAAAACATAGTCGTAACTAGCGAGTCAAAAAACATAAATTTAATCGGCTTTAAAAAACTAAATTTAAGCTACTTGGACTACGAAGAGTTTATAGCGTTTTTCCCTAAAAATTTAGATCAAGATCAGCTATTTAGCCATTTTGTTACGCACGGCAACAGCCTAAATTCAGCCTTTCTTGACCAAAGCGAAGTCGTAGAAAATCTCCAAGCAAGGCTTAAGAGCAAGCTAAATGAAGCCGATATAAATTTGATAAAAGAGTGCGCCGCTTTTCAAGGGGCAAATTTAAGCGCGCATGAGCTATATAAAAATTTAAAAACACACTCTAAAACCTCAAAAGACCGCGTCTATGCAGGACTTGTTGAGCTAGAAAATAGAGGCTTTATAAGTCTTGTAGCGAAATTTGAGCAGCCAAGCGCGGCAAAGAGGCTTTATTTTAATGATTTTGTGATGCGAAATGCGCTGAGTCTAAAGAAAGATTTCGTAAAACTTTTTTCAAATATCATCTTTTGCGAGCTTTTTAAATTTAAAGAGGAGATTTTTTACACTAAAGAGTTTGATTTTTTCCTTGCTAAAAGGAAACTTGCTATACTTTGCATACCATTTAGCGATAGCGATCTGATATTTTTAAAATTTAAAAAACTTCACGCGAATTTAAAAGCTCTTGGAGTAAACAGACTTCAAGTTATCAGCGTGGCAAATCAAGCCGAGCTTAGCGTAGAAGGCATAAAGTGTGAAATTTTGCCTTTTTCAAGATGGGCACTTAGTTTTTAACTAAATTTTAGGAGAGTACATGAGAGTAATTTTAACGTTTTTAGTTGCTGTTTTACTTAGCTTTGGATATGAGATAAATCACGAAAACTGGGGCAAATTTTATAAATTCACAGGTCTAGCGGACGAAGAAAAATTTGAGCTTTATCTAAACTCCTTTGATAACGAATTTGAAAATTTCAAAGGCGAAAAAGGCTTTGAGCTCCCTACTAAAATTTACGGACACGTCTTTTTCAAGGGTGAAAAATTTGAGTTTTCAAAAGGCAAGATCGAAAAAACAGATAGTAACATAACAGCCCTAAACGCGCTCTCCGACTGGCTAAATTTAGATGTAAAATTTGATGAAGATGGCAAATTAAGCGGCAAGCTAGCCATAAAAGGCAAAGCTCACAAAGCCGAGGTAACCGAGGAACTCAGCTATGAAATTTTATCTCTTGGCTTGCAGGTTATAAAAACTGGCGATATGAAGTTTGAAGCGATAGTAAGCGACTTCTTCTCGGCTGATTTTGTTACTAAAAACAAAAATAATCTAAAAGAAAAACTGGAAAATTTCAAGCAGGAATTTAAAGATAGCGAGCAAAATTTATTTAAAAACGACATTTTAACGCTTGAGTTTAGCAACGAAATTTTTAAAACCACTTGCAGAAATCTTGGCAAGGAGGGCAAAATTTGCAGTTCAAAATTTCTTAAAACCGGCAAAGATATCTCGCCTGAGGATCTCTTTATAAACTTAGATGATGAAAATTTAAAAGCACTTTTTGAAAGCAAAGATATAAAGATAAGTGAAAATTTCGTGCTAACTCCGGCTGGAATTTCATTTCAAAGCAAAGACGCAGAAAAGAGCATTTTGCTAGAAGAAATAAAGCCTTTTATGAAAGATAGTTTCGGGCTTTTTTGATGAGTGAAGTTAAAATTTGCGGTATCGATGAGGCTGGCCGAGGAGCGCTTGCAGGCCCTTTGGCGGTCGCTGCTTGCGTGCTTAAAAAAGAGATAAAGGGACTTAACGACTCTAAAAAACTAAGCGCAAAAAGGCGAAAAGAGCTTTTTAATGAAATCGCTGTAAATTCGCAATTTTTAATCGTATATTTTTCAAATCACCAAATCGACGAACTAGGACTTAGCGAGTGTTTAAGGCGGGCTTTAAAGCTGTTTAAGCAACATTTTGCAGGCTATGAGCTGCTTTATGACGGCAACGCAAACTACGGCACAGGTGTAAAAACTATGATAAAAGCAGACGGCAAGGTAGCGCAAGTAAGCGCGGCAAGCATATTAGCCAAAGTAAGCAGAGACGAGCTGATGAGCGCATGGGGCGAAATTTATCCCGCCTACGGATACGCCTCGCACAAGGGTTACGGCACAAAGGCGCACCTTGCAGCAATCAGAAATTTAGGCGAGTGCGAGCTAACGCGAAAAAGCTTTATAGTTAAGTCGTTTCAGCCGACACTTTTTGAAGCTTAAATTTCAAAAACACTCTAAAAATTTGAGAATTTTAGCAGTAGCCTTGTAGAAATTTAACAGTTTCATAAAATTTTCACTAAAATTTGCTCTATTTTTATAAAAAATCTTAATTTTTAGATACAATCAACTCATGAAAGCACTACTTTTTCCTATAGTAGCGATAGTTTTATCATTTATCGCTTACACGTTTCCGACAGGTTTTGTAGCTATCAAAGGCTACATCGTTCCACTTCTTGTCGTCATCATGCTTGGCATGGGTATCACGCTTAGTATCGATGATTTTAAGCAAATTTTACACAAGAAAAAAGCACTTGGACTTGGAATTTTCATCCAATTTCTCATCATGCCGCTTGCTGCATTTGTGATCTCAAAAGCGTTTGGCTTTAGCAACGAAATCACCGCAGGCATGATGCTAGTAGGCACAAGTGCAGGCGGTACTGCTTCAAACGTGATGACCTATCTAGCCAAGGGCGATGTCGCACTAAGCGTTAGTATGACGCTATTTTCGACCTTGCTTTCCATAGTGCTGATGCCGTTTTTAACCTGGCTTTACATCGGACAAGAGGTTCTAGTCCCTGCCATGAGTATGCTCTTAAATTTAGTTAAAATCATGCTTGTACCGATAGTGGTCGGCGTGCTTTTAAATACATTTTTTCATAAATTCGTTAAAAAGATCCTGCCTGCGCTTCCTATCATCTCAATGGCAGCCATCATCACGATCATAGCCATCGTCGTGGCGCTAAACGCGAAAAACATCCAAACAGTAGGCGCGCTAGTAGCTATCGGCGTGATACTTCACAACAGCTCGGGGCTATTTTGCGGATACTTTTTATCCAAACTCTTTGGCTTTGATGAAAAGACGGCAAGAACCGTTGCTATCGAAGTTGGCATGCAAAATTCAGGCTTAAGCGTTGCTCTTGCGGTTAAATACTTCGGCTCGCTTGCGGCACTTCCTGGCGCGCTATTTAGCGTGTGGCATAACTTATCAGGCTCGATTTTGGCTGGAATTTGGGGCTCAAAAAGTCAAAAATAGATATTTAAACCGATAAATACTTAAATTTATCGGTTTTACTCGCACTTAGTTAGCTCTTTCTTAATATTATAATCGCAACGATAATCAGTGCAAACCCGATTATATCGATCATTACAAACTTACTTCCAAGCCAAAACGCCGCAAATAAAGCAGCAGAAACCGGCTCGATAGCAGATATCACACTAGCTTTGCCGCCGCCTAGAATTTTAACTCCTTGCATGTAAAGGCTAAACGCAAAGATAGTCCCAAAAACGACAACACCGCAAAGCGCTAAAATTCCGCTCATATCGCTTACACCTTTAAGCTGCCAAGGTTTGGCATAAAGGCTTAGCACCACTCCGCCAATCAGCATCGCCCACGCAAGTATAAGCGTGACGGGATAGCTCCTCATTAGTCGGCGCGGAGAAAGCGTGTATATAACGATGGTGCATGCCGATATTATGCCGATAATAAGCGTCTTTGTCGGGATAACAAGACTTGTAAAATTTCCATGAGTAGCAAGCAAAAATACTCCAAAAATGGCGCAAAATACGCTTAAACTTTCTTTTTTATAAGGAAATCTTTTCTCTTCTATGCAAAGCACAAACAGCACTAAAACAGGCGCAAGATACTGTAAAATAGTCGCAATCGCCGCATTTGAAAGCTCGATCGTAACAAAGTAGGTGTATTGACACGCCATAATGCCAAATAGCGCGTAAAAGAGCAGATCGTAGATATTTTTCTTTGAGCTAAAGATACTAAAGATAAATTTGCCGCTTTTTGCGTATAAAATCGCAAGCATTATCACACCTGAAAGTATCAAGCGAAGCGAGGTGAGATACTCGGCACTTATGCCTTTGTGCTCAAAAAGATACTGTCCACAAGCTCCCGAAAATCCCCAGAAAATCCCGCCAAGAAGAGTTAAAACTATGCCGAAATTTTGACTATTTTTACCCATAGAGCGATTATAACCAAAAAGTAAATTTAAATAAATGGCCGTAAAGACGGTTAGAGCAACAAATTTTAGCTTGCTATTTTTGCAAATTAGCTTTGCAAAATCGCGTAAGCTCTAAGAGGCGCTGCGTCGGCGTTTGCTATCTTTAAAGGAGCTGCCGAGAAAAAGAAAGTTTTATCCTCCAAAGGCTTTAAATTTACAAGGCATTCGATGATTTGAACTCCTCTTTCAAAAGCCTCTTTGTGACGCAAATTTGACCCGTGAGCATCAATCGTAGATAAATTTGTAGCGATGGTTTTAAAGCCGTTTTGCTGAGCTAAATTTAAAAAATCCTCATCCAAAAAAGGAGAATTTATAAAAAAATCTTGCTCATCTTTAAATTCACAATGCACATTTAAAAGCAAAATTTGAGCGTTTTTTGGATGTGGCTGAATTTGAAATTTGATAGCTTCGTTTAAATTTGCCTTCACTCCGATACAAACCGCTTCGCCCACAAAATAGCTAAGAGAAATTTCTTCGCTTGCTGCTGTGTTCATGCCGCAATGCATAGCAAAATCGGTATGCGAGCCTACATGAAGCGACATAGAGAGGTTTCCCGTGCAAAATCCGCCGTCTAAATTTTGCTCTATCAAAAGCGGTGCGTCGCCTGGATAAATTTGCATTTTAGAGCTTAAAACCGGGCTTAGATCTATGATTTTCAAATTTTGCCTTTTGAGATTTTAAGAAGTGTAGCTAAAATTTCTTAAAATTAAAAAGAGGGGAGTTTTGGCTTTGAGGTAAATTTCAAAGCCAAAATTTTAATTAATGTCCGCAACCGCAGCCACAACCGCCGCTTGACTTAATCGCGTCAAACACGGCATCATAGTTTGGCTCATCTGCGATTTCAGGCACGATTTGCTTATGGATGATAACTCCATCTTTTACTACAAAAACCGCGCGAGCTAGCAAACCTTTAAGCGCTCCTTCATCGATTAAGACGCCATATTTCTCGCCAAATTCTTTAGCTCTAAAGTCGCTTCCCACGCGCAAATTTGCTATGCCTTCAGTAGAGCAAAATCTACCCATCGCAAACGGCAAATCAGCCGAAATAACGCTTAGTTTTATCGCATTTTTGCCGGCCATTTTTTCGTTAAATTTGCGAGTTTCAGTCGCGCAAACTCCTGTATCAAGTGAAGGAACTGTGACTAGAACTTCGATTTTAGCGTTGTCTGCACCCACCTTAAACTCACCAAGATCGCCACCCACAAGTGTCACCTCAGGAGCGCGCTGCCCTACACATACCTCATCGCCTCTTAAATTTACAGGCGAGCCTTTGAAATTTACTTTTGCCATTTTTATCCTTTTGGTTGAAATATAACGCAAATATTACTATATTTTTACAAACAATTAACCTCGCATAGGCTACAATATAAATAGTTAAGGAGTAAATATGAGCGAAAAAGAGATCTTAGAAAAATTGCAAGAAAAACGCACAAAATGCGTGGTTTATACTCGTGTAATGGGCTATCACAGACCGGTTGAAAGCTTTAATCTCGGTAAAAAAGGTGAACACAAAGAACGAGTGAAATTTTGTGAGTGCGCAAAATAAGCCGCTTCACTCGATAACTCCATTTACCACTCTTGATTTTCCCGATAAAACCGCGTGCGTGGCGTGGTTTACGGGGTGTAATATGCGCTGTGCCTACTGCTACAACACAGCTGTCGTGCTTGGCGAAGGCTTTGTGAGCGAAGATGAGTTTTTGCAGTTTTTAGATAGGCGCATAGGCAAGCTAAGCGGAGTTGTATTTAGCGGTGGGGAGTGCACTATCAGAAGCAGTTTTTTGCCTCTTGCACGTGAAGTGAAAAAACGAGGATTTTTGCTTAAGGTTGATACTAACGGCTCAAATTTGAATGCTTTAAAAATGGCTTTAAGCGAAAATTTGATCGATTATATCGCGCTTGATTTTAAAGCTCCGAGCCAAAAATTTTATGATATAACGAAGTCAAATTTATATGAAAATTTCATCCAAACGCTTGAGTTTTTGATATCCATAAACTTTAAATTCGAAGTTCGAACGACCGTGCATGCTGATCTGCTCTGTGAAGATGATATATCAAATATGAGCAAAGTACTTGAAAATCATGGCTATAATAGAACTTACTACCTGCAAAATTTTTTAAACACAGGCGAAAATTTCGGAAATTTAACTACTCCACAAAGAGAATTTGACTCTGGTAAGATAGAATCCAATTTAAAAATAGAGTTTAGGAATTTTAACCAATAGATGAATATTGCTTTACTTCATAAAGTAAAAAATCATAAACTCTTTGCTGAATTAATGTCTCTTCCTCTTCTCCGTTAATAAGTCTTCTAAGGTGTGAAAAATCTATTTTAGAAGCATATCTTTTATGGCTTTTCATAGATTGATCTATACTTAAAAGTAGGGCATCAAGAGTGAGATGATCCTTACATTTTACCTTTGATATATACTCTTTTGTAATCTGTATTAAAACAGCTTTTCTATCCTCGTCATTATCGTAAATCTCTTTTGAAATTTCATATAGTATTATGAAATCATCTTCATCAGGATCAAGTTTAGCAGCTATAATAGCGGCAAAAATTTTCGCACGAAATTCCAAAGATCTATGATGGTATACAAAAAATTCGCGAAAAAACGACAAAAACCTAGATTTTATCCCAACTCCCATAAAATGCCTCAATTAGTTTTAAGTTATACTTTAGTAAAATTGCACTCGCCTCTTCTTAGACCTGTGCAATGCCTCTTTCAGGCACCGCTTCAGGGTGGGAACACAGCAGAGCACTTGAATTTGGTGTGTGCCGCAGTCATCTGAGAAGGGGTTTTTAAATTTTACTCCTCAGATTATCGCACAAATTTTTAAATTTTTACTTGCAAAAGAGAAAAATGCTCTTTAAATTCCTCGCAAATTTTAGCGAAATTTACACCATCAACGCTTGGTTTATTGCTAAAAAAACTATCCATATTATTAAACCCGTCAATGAGCTCTTTTGACTTTACGCCATAGCTTATGGAAATGCCTGCTTCGATAAACGCCGCAAGCTTGTCGCAGTATTTAAGAGCTTTGCCATCAATCGCGTTAAATTTATCCTCATTTACATTTTCCATCGTGCCTTCGTGATAGGCCGGTTTCTTTTCGCAAATTCTATTTTCAAACTCGTTTTTTATGAACTTTCCGCCCTGCTCTCTTATGCCTAAAATGTAGCTAAACTCATCTCTAAAGCTATCCGGCACAAACGGCAAAATTCGCTCATCAATGAGTCTCATTTCGTATTCGGTTATGATCTCATTTAACCCTTCGACACCGTATTTAACCGGGCTTATTATGTCGCGTGTAAGGCTTTCAGGAAGGTCGTGAAAGAGTGCGCAAAAGAAGTTGTTTTCGAGTCTTTTTGCACAAGCTTTAACCTCAAGCGAGTAAAAATAACTTAAAATCGCAACCACAAGCATATGTCCAAGTACCGCAGTTTCAGGGATGCGCGGAGTTTGAGCCCAGCGCTTTTGAAAGCGAAGTCGTCCGCTTAGATCCACAAGCTTTGCTAGCTTTTGATTCATCACGATTTTTCGCACGCCGATTAGCTCGTAATAATCCTCAAGCTCCTCTTCAACCTTACTCTTAAGCTCGTCGATATCGCTTAAAAACTGGCTTGTCTGATAGACGATAGAAAACTCCCAGCGAGTCGCAAGATAGCTTGCCGCCTTTAGGATAAGCCGTTCTTTAGCGTGCTTTTTATCTTTTTTGAGCAAGTAGTTTCTAAGCCGCTCTAAAAATTTGCCCCCGTCGATATCGCGGATCAAATTTTCAAGTATGCTTAGCACCCAGCCGTTTATCTGCTCGCTCTTTTGCTTTTGCATCTGATGAAATACATCCGGACGGATATCGGTAACCACCACGCGTGCGAAAAACTCAAAAATTCCCGCCTCGATGATGTAGTTCATATCGATATCTTTTTCAAGTTTAGCTATAAAATAAGCAATGACAAATTTATGCGCCTGTTTGTCAAGCTCGACTAAATTTGTCATCTTCGGATAGTCGTTCCAGCGCGATATGGACGCGGCTTTGAAGATATGTTCGATCAAATTTGCATTTATCATCATTTATCTTTTTTAACTACTCTTGCACGTTTTTCGCCTAAAAATTCAGGCTTTTTAAACCCTTCTTTAGCAGGTTTTTTAGCAGATCCTGATCTTTCTCTGCTTGGTTTTTTATCAAATTCTTTTGTTCTTGAGCAACCTCTTGAATTTGTCCGCGCAGCAGGTTTTCTATCGCTTCTATCACCGCTTCTTTCGCGTTTTTCATAGCTTGGAGTTATGAGAGTGCTTGCAGGTTCTTTGATTTCCGGTTTTTTAATGATCTCATCAGAGCTTATCTCAATAACCGTATGAACGTTGCCGCGCGGGTTAAAGTCGCCCACGATCTTCATCCATTTTGGCTCAAGCTTTCTTTCAAGAACAGAGTAAATTTCGTTTATGCTATCTTCGTGGCTTATATTTTTGTTCATAAAACTATTTATATAAAGCTTAATCGCCTTTAGCTCTACTACAAATTTGTTCGGCACATACTCAAGATAAATCGTCGCAAAATCAGGATAACCGGAACGTGGACAAAGGCAGCAAAACTCAGGCAAAGTGATCTTGATCTTATAATCTCTGCTTTGCTTGTTTTCCCAAATTTCAAGGTCGCGCTCGACATCAAACTCTTTTAAAATTTTCTCACCGTATTTTAACTCTTGTCCTAAATCATTTTCATTAATTTCTTGCATATTTTTCCTTAAATTTCTTTTGGTTTTTCTATATAAAACCCTTGTGCATAGTCGATTCCGCCACTTCTTACGATTTCAAAAAAATCAGCCTTATCTACAAATCTAACAGCTGTTTTTACTCCTATTTTTTTAGCAGTTTTATTAAGATTAGCAAATAAACTCTCAAATCTTTCATCATTTAAATTTTTATTAAACTCAATATCATAGATAAAAAAATCTATAGGCAGGTGTTTAAAATACTCAAATCCTGCGTTATTTCCACCAAATTTATTAAACGCAAATCTAAAACCTAAATTTTTATATTGATTTAGAATTTCTTTAAATCTATTTATCTCATTATAAACGATCTTTTCACTAAATTCTAAAATAACTTTATTTGGATTAATTTGACCAGACTCTACGAATTCTTTTATAAAATTTATAAATTGTAAATTTCTAATCGAGACTGATGAAACTTCAATAATATAAGAACTTTCATCATTAAATTTTGACTCAGAAAATTTCTTAATGGCATTTATATCAAATAATATCTCATATCCATTTTTATTTGCTATATTTTGGGCTTTTTGTTTTGATATAAGTCCGAATTCTTTAGTATCAATTTTGATAAGAATATTTTTTAAATTTTCTTCATCTTTTAGACTACTTACTAGCTGAGATTGAAACGAAAATTGTTTATCTTTTATAGATTTACAAACAGATTGTTCAAATTCATCTGTAATTGCAAATTTTGCATTTTCTTCTAAGCTTAATCTCTCTATTAAAACAGATATTGAATTTTCAATATTTTTAGAATAATTAATATTAACTAACTCGAATTTAATCTTAAGCTCTATATCATCTATTCCATGAGATAAAACACTTTTTTCAAAAATATTTAAAAAATGTATTAACTGAGAGCTTTTACCCTCACAAAACATTAAAAAGCAATCGTTAGTATATCTGCCTATTAAAGTTTTTTTTGATACTTCTTTATTTAGAAAAAAATCTAACCTCTCAATAAGTTTTCTAAGTAAAACATCTGTAATATCAAAGCTATAACGCTCATTTATATCGTTTAAATTTAGTATTTTTAGCATTACTATATTGCCATCTTGTCGATTTTTAAACTGATCTGCTTTTTTTGAAATTACTTTTAAAACTTCACTTCTATTAAAAGAGCCGGTAGTGCCGTCTAATACTGTATTATTGAAACTTTGATATATTTTATAAGTAGTAAAATATACTTGACATATTATTAAAACTATTAAAAGTACTATTTCATCATTTTCTAAATTTACTTCGTCTCTTTTTATAAAGACGTATGCAAAAAATAGTATAACTGCAAAAAACGGAATAGATATTTCAAGAGCAGATATAAATCTTCTTGATCTTTCTTTTATTTCAGAATCCAACATCACACATCCAAGTGTTTGACGTCTTTTGCGTGCTCTTGTATGTAGTTTCTTCTTGGCTCTACCTCATCGCCCATGAAGAGGTTAAAGGTATCGCTCGCACTCATAGCATCGTTTATACTTATTTGAAGCAGACGACGATTTTCAGGGTTCATCGTAGTCTCCCAAAGCTGCTCTGGATTCATCTCGCCAAGACCTTTATATCTTTGGATATATGCGCCTTTTTTAGCGTTTTTCTCTACTTCATCAAGAATTTCAACCACATCTTTTCCAAAGTTAAATTCACGCTCTTTTATCTTATTACTGATGAAAAGCGCCTCTTCATAAAGAGGATTTGTAAATAAATTTTCATTTACGATAAGCTCTTCAAGACCGCTTTTGGTTTGGACATAGATGCGAATTTCATCTTCATTTACGTATGAATTTAAGATATTGTGTCCTTCATTTTCAAGATATTTTTTTAAAATTTGAAAAATTTCAGCATACTCTTTTGAAACTATATCAGGATTTTCTATCATATATCTAATCGCACTTAGCACGTTAAATCGTTTCTCAAGCTCTTTTAACACGCTTCTATAAGCAGCTACAATTTTTAGAAATTCAATCAGATCATTATTGCCGATTCCTTCAAATTCAACCCCTTCGATTCCAGTTTCGATCAAAAATTCATTTAGAGCTTTTTCATCTTTAAGATAAATTTCTTTTTTACCCTTTTTGTATCGGTAAAGTGGCGGTTGAGCAAGATAGATGTAGCCGTTTTCAACCACTGGATTTAAAAATCTAAAGAAAAATGTTAAAAGCAGAGTTTGAATGTGGCTTCCGTCAACGTCGGCATCGGTCATTATGATGATCTTATGATAGCGAAGTTTTTCGGCATCAAATTCATCCCCGATACCACAACCAAGAGCCGTTATCATGTTTTTAATCTCGTCTGATTTTAAAATTTTATCAAGTCGTGATTTCTCAACGTTTAAAATTTTACCTTTCAAAGGCAAAATAGCTTGAAAAACTCTATCGCGACCCTGTTTTGCAGAGCCTCCCGCAGAGTCACCCTCCACTAAGTAAAGCTCGCTTATACTTGCATCCTTACTTTGACAATCAGCCAATTTTCCAGGCAGAGTTCCTACGCTAAGACCCTCTTTTTTACGGGTTAGATCTCTTGCTTTTTTAGCTGCCTCTCTTCCTCTTGCAGCCATCAAAGCCTTGTTCATTATAGCTTTTGCTTCGATAGGATTTTCTTCAAAATACTTAACCAAAACCTCAAAAGTCATCTTTTGAACGATAGGTTTTACATAGCTTGAGCCAAGTTTGCCCTTAGTTTGACCCTCAAACTGCGGCTCAGGCACTTTCACGCTTACAACAGCGATAAGTCCTTCTCTTATATCATCGCCTGTTATTTTCGTATCTTTTTCACGAACTGCTGCGTTTGCTGCGATGTAATTTGTGATGGCTCTAGTAAGACCCGCTCTAAATCCGGCTTCGTGAGTTCCGCCGTCAGGAGTTTTGATGTTATTTACAAAGCTTAGTAAATTTTCGCTATATGTTTCGTTATACATCAAAGCAAAATCAACTATAACATCCTCTTCGCCGCCGCTAAATGATACTGCTTTACTAACCGGATTTGATTTATTCATATCGGTTACAAAGCTCTCAAGTCCGCCTTCAAAGTGATAGCTTTCAGTTCTACCCGTGCGTTGATCTTTAAAATTTATAGTTATTTTTGGGTTTAGATATGCAAGTTCGCGAAATCTCTTAGTTAAAATTTCATCATCAAATTCGGTTACTTCAAATATACTATCATCAGGCCAAAATTCAACCATAGTTCCTGTTCTATTAGTAGTTTTTATGACCTCCATCTCACTTGTTGGAATTCCTTTGGCAAACTCTTGTCTATGAAGTTTTCCGTCACGCTTGATATTTACTACAAGTTTTTTTGAAAGAGCGTTTACGACAGATACACCAACACCGTGAAGACCGCCTGAAACCTTATAAGTATCTTTATCAAATTTTCCGCCTGCGTGAAGCACAGTTAAAACAACCGTAGCCGCCGAAATTTTTTCGGTCGGGTGCATATCTACAGGGATTCCACGACCGTTATCGCTGATTATCGCCGAGCCTTCATTTGTGATCTCAATGTTTATCGTATCACAATATCCTGCCATCGCTTCATCTATCGAGTTATCCACAACCTCATAAATCATATGATGAAGTCCGTTTATATGAGTATCTCCGATATACATTCCGGGGCGTTTTCTAACCGCTTCAAGCCCCTTTAAAACTTTAATATTTTCCGCACCGTAATTTTGTTGCATAAATTAACCTTAATTATAAATTTATCGGCATTATTATCGTTTTTAGCTCGTTTGAACTAACTGTAAATGCCATATTTGAGTCGTTAAACCCAAGCTCGAAGCTATCTTCTTCGATATTTGTTAAAAAGTCTATCAAATATCTATTTCTAACTCCTACGAAAAACTCCTCGTCAAGTCCGGTTTGAAAATCAATCACAGTTCTAGCTTCTGAATTATCCTCGATAATGCTTTCAAAAGTTATCGTTTGAGGAGCAAAAATGATCTTCATACTGTCTGATAATATCGAGATAGTTTTAATACCTTCTATCATCTTATCTCTGCTTAGTTTTAGGCGTTTTTTGATCTCTTTTGGAATTACTCTGTCGTAATCAGGAAATTTACCGTTGATAAGCTTTGTAAAGAACTCAAAATTTGCACTTTGAGCTATTAAGATATTTTCATCGTAGTAAATTTCGATCTTATCGTAAAACAGCTTTTGAATTTCACTTATCGCTTTTTTTGGGATTATCAGCGAAAATTCATTTTGAGTTGGAGTTTCAAATCTAAATACACTTAGCCTTTTTGTATCGGTTCCAACGATATTGATGTAGTTTTGTTTGATATCTATAAGAGCTCCGTTTAGCTCGTATTTTGGGTTATTTGTGTCTATGTTAGGAAATATCTTTTTAAGGCTTCGTCCAAGCATTATCGCATCTATGTCAAATTTACTCTTTCCTTCTACAGTTGGAAATTTAGGAAAATCTTCAAATTTATACATAGGAAGTTTGTATTTTGAGTTTTTTTGCTTGATGTAAAGGTAGTTATTTACCGTTTCAAGGGTTACCTCTTCATCTTTTAGGCTTCTTATGATGTCAAGTAGTTTTTTACCGTTTGCGGTTGCATTTCCTTCATCCATTATCTTTACATTGCTTAGTTTATATGCAAGACCTATCTCATGATCTGTGGCTTTTATATTTAAAATTCCATCTTTAGCGCAGATATATATGTGAGAAGTTATAGCGCTTAAATCCTTTTTTTCTAAGTAAGGATTTGTGTTTGTAACTATGCTTTCAAGAGCATTTTTGTTAATTACCGCCTTCATAGTTTTCTTCCTTTATTTTTTAAATTTATTTTAGTATCAGTAGTAGGTATCATGAATATGTGAAAAACAGTTTCAAAGCTTGAAATTTCAGCATTTAGATAGTTAAAAACTAAATCTGATTTTTCACATTTATTCACATATTTCATCTTAAATTTTATCACTTTGTCAAAATTTTGTTTTTGATCTCTTCAACTTTTATCTTAAAATACTCATCTTCATTTATCATTTCATTTATTTTTTTGATATTGTGACTAACTGCCGAGTGATCTTTCATGTTAAAGTAACTTGCTATCTGAGGCATTGAATTTGGTGTTAAATTTTTAGCTAGATAGATTACGATTCGCCTTGCTTCAACGATATTTTTCACGCGTGATTTGCTTTTTATCTCGCTTGGTTTTATATTTAGCTCTTTGCTTACTATTTCGATTATGCTTTCTAAATTTATATTTTCACGCTTCTCTTTTATCTGATCTCTTAAGATATTTTTAGCAAATTCAAGGCTTATCTCTTGTCTCATAAGCGTTGCGTAAGCGTTTAAATTTATAATCGCGCTTTCAATTTCGCGGATATTATCGCCCATGTTAGTTGCGATGTATTCGATCACATCTTTAGTTAGATAAATTTTATCAAATTCACATTTTTTCTTGATAATTGCTATCTTCGTATCAAGCTCAGGAGGAGTGATATCAGCTATAATTCCCCATTCAAAGCGCGTTCTAAGCCTATCTTCAAAACCTTTTAAGTGCTTTGGCTGACGATCTGAAGTCATTACGATCTGGCCGTTTTTTGAATGAAGTTCGTTAAATGTGTGAAAAAACTCTTCTTGAATTTTATCCGTTTTTCCTAAAAACTGCACATCATCTATAAGTAAAACGTCGCAGTTTCGGTACTTCTCGCGAAATCTCTCCATTGAGTGGTTGTTGATATGATATGTAAAATCAGTTATAAACTGCTCACTTGTGATACAAATTACGACTTTGCCGTTATTTAAGCAGAAATTTCCGACCGATTGAAGCAAGTGAGTTTTACCAAGACCAGTTGGACCGTAGATAAATAGCGGATTATACGCTTTTCCAAGCTGCTCGGCGGCTGATTTTGAAGTGATATAAGCGTATTGGTTTGAATCGCCTACAACGAAATTTTCAAAGGTATAGCTTGGATTTAAAAGGCTGCTTTGAGCCTTTATCTGATTTACATCTACTTTTGCGTTTTTTATCTGTGGCTTGCTCTTTTGAGAAGTGATGTTTATATGAGGTTTTGCACCTGT
Organism: Campylobacter sp. RM16187; assembly: GCF_025319965.1. Lineage (NCBI taxonomy): Bacteria > Pseudomonadati > Campylobacterota > Epsilonproteobacteria > Campylobacterales > Campylobacteraceae > Campylobacter > Campylobacter sp. RM16187. The sequence continues at coordinate 198 of NZ_CP012549.1, read as the reverse complement.
TTTTACTTCAAAAAGATGAGCTATTTTGCCTGCGTATTTGGTTTGGATAAATTTTGCTATAAGCTCGTTTGGAGCGTTAAATACGATAACTTCTGAATTTGAAGCTTTTTCGTTAAATTTAAGCTGCTTTATGTAACACTCATATTCTGATTTTAAAATTTCGTGTCCAAGTAGCTCTAAAACTTCGTTTGCAAGCAA